>NZ_LT907978.1:1955000-3155000 GCF_900209925.1 Anaerobutyricum hallii
TTTGTAAGATTTGGTTTTTCTACAGCTGCAATTGCATCTTTCTGCATTGGAATTCTGCAGTTACGGTTATTACCAAACTCAACGATAACGGTGTCATCCATAATATCAATAATCACACCATAGAATCCACTTGTTGTTAATACGCTATCTCCAGCCTGCATTCCTGCATGCATCTCGTCTGCTGCCTTCTGTTGTTTTTTCTGTGGACGAATTGTCATAAAGTAAATGATTGCTCCAAACAGAATTACATATGCAACAATCATAGTGATAGATGAGCCTGCGCTCGCACTCTGTGCTAATAACATGTCTTTACCTCCATTATTCTTCTATAAATATGATGTTGGGGTCAAAAGGTATTTTGACCCCTTGATACCAGATTGCATCGGCTTTCTGACCTTTTGACCCTGATATCATAAATATATTACCGGTATTCTTCTTCCGGTGTCAAAAAACCTTCTAATGTGGTTTTTTTGAACTCCTTATATCGATGTGCCTCAATCGCTCCGCGTATTTCTTCCATTAAATGATTATAGAAATATAAATTATGCAGAACACAAAGGCGCATTCCAAGCATTTCCTTTGCTTTTAGCAAATGCCGAATATACGCTCTGCTATATGTCCGGCAAGCTGGACACTGGCATCCTTCTTCAATTGGCCGAGGATCTAATTCAAACTTCTTATTAAAAAGGTTTAATTTTCCATGATGTGTGTATACATGACCATGCCTTCCATTTCGAGAAGGATATACACAATCAAAAAAGTCAACCCCTCTGTCAACTGCCTCTATGATATTTGCCGGAGTTCCTACTCCCATAAGATACGTAGGCTTTTCTTCTGGCAGATATGGTACAACTTCATCTAAAATGTGGTACATTTCTTCATGTGTCTCACCTACTGCAAGACCACCTATCGCATATCCATCTAAGTCTAATTCTCTGATTCTCTTAGCATGTTCTACACGTATATCTGCAAATATACCACCCTGATTAATTCCAAAAAGCATCTGATGAGGATTCACCGTGTCTGGAAGACTATTTAACTCCTTCATCTTTATCTTACATCGCTCTAACCATCTCGTCGTTCTGTCTACAGAATTCTGGATATAAGTTCTGTCTGCACGACTTGATGGACATTCATCAAAGGCCATGGCAATCGTCGAACCAAGGTTTGATTGAATCTGCATACTTTCTTCTGGACCCATAAAAATGTGATGACCATCAATATGTGACTGAAAATATACCCCTTCTTCTTTTATCTTACGAAGACCGGACAATGAAAACACCTGAAATCCACCGGAATCGGTAAGAATCGGTTTATCCCAGCCCATAAATTTATGAAGACCGCCAAATTCTTTAATCAACTTGTCCCCTGTTCTTACATGCAAATGATACGTATTTGATAATTCTACCTGTGTTCCAATTGTGCGAAGATCATCTGTGCTGACAGCCCCCTTGATTGCTCCTACTGTTCCTACATTCATAAAAACAGGAGTCTGTATCGTACCATGGACTGTCTCAAACTCTCCCCGTTTAGCCATACCATCTTTCGTTAATAACTTATACATATACTCTCCTTAACTTTACACATAAATTTGATTTTATCATAAACAAAGCAAATGTACAACCTTTATCCTTACTTTTTATCACTTCTATAAAAGTTTTTCACACCTTCAAGACTGCTTCCCATATTTTGAAGCAGCAGATCAAGTACAGTTACTGCAGCCATAGTTTCCACCACTACTACCGCTCTTGGAACAATAATCGGGTCATGTCGTCCATGAATTACAATCTCGGTATCTTCTCCCTCTCGGTTTACGGTCTGCTGTGGCTGTGCAATCGATGGAGTTGGTTTAAATGCTGCACGAAATATAATCACAGAGCCATCACTCATTCCACCAAGTATCCCGCCTGCATGATTCGTTTTCTTTTCAATCTTTCCATTATGATTATAAAAATCATCATTATTTTCAGAACCAACACTTTGCGCCGCTGCAAATCCATCTCCAATTTCAAAACCTTTTACTGCTCCAATAGATAAAATTGCTTTGCCAAGATTTGCACTTAATTTATCAAATACTGGTTCTCCAATTCCTACCGGCATTCCTGTAATCACGCACTCTACAATACCGCCACTAGAATCCAGTTCCCTCATCTTCTCCTGAAGATAGGCTTCTGCCTGTGCTGCTGCCTGTACATCAGGCATATATAAAGCATTTTTATCTCTTTCTTCTTTTGAAAATCTGCTGCTGTCAATCTGAACTGGTCCTACTGCCTTTGTATAAGCAAATATTTCGATTCCTAACTCTTCTAACACTTTTGCTGCCACTGCACCAGCTGCTACTCTAGCCGTTGTCTCTCTTCCTGAAGAACGTCCACCACCGCGATAATCACGAAAACCATATTTCTTATCAAATGTATAATCTGCATGTCCCGGACGATATACATCTTTAATTTCCGAATAATCTTTTGAATGCTGATCTTTATTGAACACTGCCATCGAAATTGGTGTTCCTGTTGTCTTTCCTTCAAAAACACCTGATAAAATCTCTACCTGATCATCTTCTTTTCGCTTTGTTGTATACTTTGACTGCCCAGGCTTTCTTCTATTTAGATATTTCTGTACATCTTCTTCGCAAAGAGAAAGACCTGCCGGACAGCCATCCACCACAACACCAACTCCCTTTCCATGTGTCTCTCCCCATGTTGTCATACGGAACAATGTCCCAAATGTTGAACCTGCCATATATTCCTCCTGCTAAAATCACATCATTAATTGTCCTTAATATTACTCACTCTTTTTTATTATTTTATACCGCCATACTATTCATGATTCCACTTTTCGTAAGCCTTCATACTTTGTCTGTTTATTCTTCTTCTAACATAAACATTAGTACAGAAAGTAATGCCATTCCGGCAGTTTCAGTACGCAAAATCCGATGGCCAAGTGTAATCGGTTCTGCACCGGCTTCCATAGCAAGAGAAACCTCCTCCTCTGGAAATCCACCTTCCGGTCCAATATATATTCCCAAACTCTTTTTACCCTTTACGGATTCTACTACTTGTCTTGAATGTACGATTCCTTCTGCATCCTCATAAGGAATCAGTAACATATCCATACTTTTTCCATACTCTACCGCTTCCTTAAACGACATTACTGACTTTACTTCTGGAATCATTCCTCTTTTCGACTGTTTCGCTGCACTTTTTGCAATCTCATTCCAACGCTGTACTTTTTTTGCTGCCTTCTTTGCATCAAGCTTCACAACTGCTCTTTTCGTAGCCATTGGCACAATCTCTGCAACACCAAGCTCTACTGCTTTTTGAATGATCAGCTCCATTTTATCGTTTTTAGGAAGTCCCTGAAAAAGCGTAATCTTTACAGGAAGTTCCCGAGATTCTCCATTAATATCAACAATAACTGCCTTTACAATATCTGACTGCATATCCTCTATGCTGCAAATATATTCCTTTCCCTTTTCCTCACAGCAAAGAGAAATCTTCTCTCCCTTTTTCATCCGAAGCACATTACGAATATGATTCACATCCTGTAAATCTGTAATCCAGACTTCCTTTTCTTTAACACTAGCAGGTTGTATAAAAAACTGATACATAAATTCCTCCGTTCCATTCTCTGCCTTTTTAAGACATGCATATATCATAACTTCTTTCAAAAAATATGTCAATTTACTATTTAATTCATTTAGAAGAAAACAGACGAAAATAAAAAGAATAGACCATAACAAATGTAAAGATATCACTGCGTAGAAAATGCCTGTTCGGCATTTTTACTTGCTCTCACATTACATTTATTATGGTCTATTCTTTTTATTTTCTGTGTTTTGGCTCTACGTGAATGAATTCAATAGTCTTTGGGAAGATAAAGGGGAGAGATCAGAAGTCTACTACTTGTTCGGAAGATATCTCGCCAGAAGAGAAAAATGATATATTGCGACAATATAATAATAAAATTATTATGTAAAGTAATAGCTTGCGGTATCATCTTATCATCAGTGAAACTTGAAAAAGGTTCAGCAAAGTGAAAATGACATCAGAATAAGCCACAACCTTCTGTCCCCTTCTCTCCTCAAAAACTATTGCATTCATTCCTTCTGGAGCCAAAACACAGAAAAAAGAAATAATACCATATCCCAGATGCGGCTTCGGAGCGTGTTTAAGATGCGGACAAGCATCTTAAATACAGCGACTACAGAGCAGATGGGATATGGTATTATTTCTTTTTTCGTCTGTTTTCCTCTAATGAATCAAATAGTTATCTTCCACTTTTTATTACTTTTTTTAATGTGAGGTTCTGATCAAGGAGAAGGATATCTGCTTTTTTCCCAATGCTGATTGAGCCTCTTTCTTCGTAGATTCCAAGACTGATGGCAGGATT
This sequence comes from Anaerobutyricum hallii, assembly GCF_900209925.1. Taxonomy (NCBI): domain Bacteria; kingdom Bacillati; phylum Bacillota; class Clostridia; order Lachnospirales; family Lachnospiraceae; genus Anaerobutyricum; species Anaerobutyricum hallii. The sequence continues at coordinate 1,959,393 of NZ_LT907978.1, forward strand.
TTTTGTAGCACAGGCTACGGCTGTTTCCAGCGGGATTCCCATCTGTGTAACTGCTGTTCGCATGCAGTCTGCAAGATTTGTTACAGAACCTGCTAATGCCCCATCGGAAACGAGAGTTGCTCTGTTCCCTGTTACTTTTACATCTAGTCCTCCTAATGTATACTGTCCATCTGGCATTCCCGTTGCTCTCATACTATCACTGATAAATATCATACGTTCCGCACCCATCATTTTAAATGCTGCTCTTATCATAGATGGATGAATATGCACTCCGTCGCAAATAATTTCGGACATGGCATGTTCATTGTCAGATGCTGCACCGACAACTCCTGGTTCTCTGTGTGTAAAACCAGTCATTGCATTAAATAAATGTACTACATGATTTGCTCCCGCTTCCAACGCTTCCTTTGCTATTTCATAAGATGCATTGGTATGTGCTAATGAAATATTTACTTTGTCTTTCATGTTCTTGATAAAAGAAACTGCGTTTGCACTTTCTTCTGGTGCAATCCCCAGAAATTTAACGAGATAATCTGATGCATCCAAAAATCGCTGAGCGATTTCTTCATTACATGGGATAATATTCCGTTCATCCTGTGCACCTTTTTTAATCGGACTGATAAATGGTCCTTCCATATTAATACCAACAAAGTCTGCTCTCTTTTTATCGTTCTTTGTTTCTATCTGATCGATATCTTCACATTCTTTTTTATAGTCTGCCGCTGTTTTTAAAATGCTCTCCAGTTCTTCTACCGGAAGAGTCATTGTAGCCGGGGCAATTGCAGTAACACCAACGCTTGCTTCGTACTCTGCAATGCGGCGAATCGCTTCTTTGTCTCCATCACAAAAGTCATCCCCCATACATCCATGGAAATGCAGATCGATTAATCCCGGAATGGCATAAGTTCCCTTTCCGTCTATTACATACTCTGTTATTACATTCTCTGTCAGTTTTTCTTTCTGTGCGGAGGAATCTGCTGTCATATTCATTTTTTTAAATGTGATTTCTTTTTCCTTTTCGGTATACACAGCTGTAATGGTATCTCCTTGTGTGATAATACCACCTAAAACGAATTTCCCGGATTCTGTATATACTTTTACATTATCAATTATCATAGTTATAATCTTCTCACTTTCTTTCGATTTTTTCTGTATAAGATTTTTCCAAAGCCTGCAATGTCCGTTCATGCAATATTTTTTTCTTTGTTTCATCTCGTTCTACATAATAAGAATAAATAATATCTGTCATGATCAGAATCGGAAATTGTGGCGAAATTACATTTCCATGATTTAAATGAAGTAAAGACGGAACTAATACAACTTCTGTACAAAACTCTTTATAATCATCTCTGTTGTTCGCAGTAAATAAGATTGTTTTAGCTCCTCGCTTTTCCGCTTCTTTTAAAAGAAAAATAATTTCTTCTTTTTGCCCACCGATACTAAATCCAAAAACAAGGCTATCTTCATCCTGAAACACAGCCCGCATACGCATCAAATCAGTATCTGTAATCGAGTCCACATCTACACCAATACGCATAAAACGAATTTCCATTTCTTTTGCAGCAAGACCTGAACTTCCTTTCCCACATACCAGAACTTTCTTTGCCTTATTCAGATAATTTCCAATTCTTTCAATCTGTTTTTCATCCACGAGGCTATATGAAGAATTTAAAAGTTCCTGATATGCATTCAATATCATCAATGTATTGCCTGCCATCGTTTCCTTTTTCTCTACAAAATTCTCCTCATACTGATAAATAAATTCCCGATATCCACGATATCCACATTTCTGTGCAAATCGGGAAAGAGAGGCTTCTGAAACAAAAAGTTTCGATGCTACTGTCTTTGCTGAAAAATCTGCCTTTTTCTGATTATTTATAAAGAAATCAGCAATCGATTTCTCAACTGTTGTAAACTTATTATAATTAGACTCTATAACCGGAATAACTGATTTAAAATAATGATTCATTGTTTACTTTCCAATCACTTCCACAAAAGACTTCGTAATAAGCTGTGGTCTTGTGATGATTGATCCAACAACAACACTATATGCCCCCAGCTCCAAAACTCTTTTTGCTTTTTCTGGTGTATTGATATTCCCTTCTGCAATGACCTTATGTTTTACTTTAGAAACAATTGTTCTCAAAATCTCAAAATCATTTTCTTCAATCTTATCTCCCTCACTCTGCTTTGTATAACCGACCATAGTTGTTCCGATAAAATCAAAACCAAGTGTATCTGCATGAACCGCTTCTTCTACAGTGGAACAATCTGCCATAAAAAGCTGGTTAGGATATTTTTTCTTTACTTCGTGAAAAAACTCATCTAACGTCTTCCCTTCCGGTCTTGCAGAACTCGTTGCATCCATCGCTATAATCTCCGGCTTTACTTCCATCAGCTCATCAACTTCTTTCATCGTAGGGGTAATATAAATTTCGCTATCCTCATAATCCCTCTTTACAATGCCGATAATCGGAAGTTCTACCTGCGTCTGAATTTCTTTAATATCTTCCTTTGTATTTGCACGAATACCACTGGCTCCGCCAACTTTTGCTGCTAATGCCATCCTTCCCATAATAAAAGAGGAATGTAGAGGTTCCTCAGGAAGAGCCTGACAGGATACAATTAATTTCCCTTTTAAATTTTCAATCTTTTCTTTTATATTTATATTCATAATCTTTAATCTATTCCTTTCCTGCTTCATTCTAGAGCGTGTTTGAAAAATGCTTTCTGCAAGATGTGCGTTACAATTTGTGGGAGATTTTACCTGAATGAGGGCGGCGTAGCGGGCTACGTCAACTGAATGAAGGCAAAATATACCGCAAATTGGGGCGTGCAGATTGTAGGAATGGTTTTTCAAACACGCTCTAGTCTCGTTATTCATAATTTCTTTTATTTAGAAACTTCCAATGTATTTTCTAAACGTATTTTCCATTGGTAATTTATATTAGTAATTTATATTGGTAATTTCTCTCCTGACTTCGTTATTTATTGAGTAAAAAATATTATTTCCCGCTTAGTATAATCCTTTTCAAAATTATTTTCAAATATTTTTATTATTTCTGAAAGTACTTTCAATCGCAATTCTTTTTTGTAATTCTTCTTATCAAAAACTGAAAGTAGCTTCCATATATTTTTATTCTATTGCTTTTTACTTTTTTCTGGGTATACTAAAGACACAAATGAGAACAAATTTTAAGGAGAGTATGCTATTATGAGAATTTGTAGAGCAACAGATTATAACGATATGAGCAGAAAGGCAGCTCAGATTATTTTGGCACAGATTATTATGAAACCTAATTGTGTCCTTGGTTTAGCTACCGGTTCTTCTCCAATAGGAACTTACGAGCAGTTAATCGAATGGTACAATAAAGACGAGCTTGATTTTTCTGAAGTAACTAGTATCAACCTTGATGAATACAAAGGATTAAGTCCAGAAGACCCGCAAAGTTACCGCTATTTCATGAACACCTATTTATTTGACCATGTCAATATCGATAAAAATCGTACTTTTGTTCCAGACGGACTCGCCACAGATTCAGAAAAGTCCTGCGCTGAGTACAATGCGAATATCCTCAAACAGGGTGGTATTGATCTGCAGCTTCTCGGAATCGGAAGAAACGGACACATCGGTTTTAATGAGCCAGGTACGGTATTTAAGAAAGAAACGCACTGTGTAGATCTTACAGAAAGTACAATCGAGGCAAACAAACGTTTCTTTGCTTCCGAAGCTGATGTTCCACGCCAGGCATATTCTTTAGGAATTAAAAATATCATGCAGGCAAGAAAGATTCTTGTTGTTGCAAGTGGGGAAGACAAGGCAGATGCTTTATACAATGCCGTTTATGGCGAAATTACTCCTGAAGTGCCAGCCTCAATCCTGCAGCTTCATAACGATGTAATCATCGTAGCCGATGAAGCAGCATTAAAAAGATTTTAATTGTTATAGATTCTGATTAAAAAACGCTACGTCATAGCTTTGATCTGTACCTAGGATTCTGGATACAGATCGCTTTCGCAAGCTATCTCGTAGCGTTTTTTCTAATCAATCTGATCAAAATTTAATTCAATGCAAAATCTCCATCAAAATAATTAATCTTCATTGCTTCACGTACATCATTCAATGTCTCGGCTGCTTTCTTTTCAGCAACTTTGGAGCCTTCATGTAAGATATCATATACATCTGGAATACGCTGTTCCCACATCTTTCTTCTCTCACGAATCGGTCCAAGTTCCGCTTCTAATACTTTATTTAAGAACTTCTTCACCTTAACATCACCAAGTCCACCTCTTTGATAATGTTCTTTCAACTCATCAAGGTTCTGGTAACCAGGAAGGAATTCTGCGAAATATTCATCTTTGCAAAATGCATCTAAATAAATAAATACCGGATTGCCTTCTACCTGACCAGGATCTTCTACACGAAGGTGATTTGGATCTGTAAACATAGACATAACCTTTTTCTTTACTACGTCTGCTTCATCAGAAAGATAAATACAGTTTCCAAGTGACTTACTCATCTTTGCCTTTCCATCAATGCCAGGAAGACGAAGACAGGCTTTATTAGATGGGAGAACGATCTGTGGATCTGTTAGCGTCTCTCCATACACACTATTAAACTTATGAACGATTTCTTTACACTGTTCGATCATCGGCATCTGATCTTCTCCTACAGGAACTGTAGTCGCACGAAAAGCAGTAATATCTGCTGCCTGACTGATCGGATAACAGAAGAATCCTACAGGAATACTCGCTTCAAAGTTTCTCATCTTAATCTCAGACTTAACAGTTGGATTTCTCTGTACGCGGGCAACTGTAACAAGGTTCATATAATAGAAAGTAAGCTCTGTAAGCTCAGGAACCATGGACTGAATGAAAATCGTTGACTTTTCCGGATCAATACCACATGCTAGATAATCTAATGCTACCTGAATAATATTCTGACGTACTTTTTCCGGATGTTCTGCATTATCTGTAAGTGCCTGCGCATCTGCAATCATGATATAAATTTCATCATAGTCTCCGGAATTCTGTAATCTGACTCTCTCTGATAATGAGCCTACATAGTGTCCTACATGAAGACGACCCGTTGGACGGTCTCCAGTTAAAATTACTTTTTTCATTATATAGTTTCTCCTTCATATATTTATCTGCTCTTGAAATTTTTCTGTGCTTCATTTAGCGGAGAAAGACTTCAAGAGAAAATTAGTCTTCATCAAGTTTCAATACACTCATAAATGCCTGCTGTGGTATCTCTACATTACCAACCTGACGCATTCTCTTCTTACCTTCTTTCTGCTTTTCAAGAAGCTTCTTCTTACGGGAAATATCACCGCCATAACATTTGGCAAGTACATCTTTACGGACAGCTTTTACTGTTTCGCGGGCAATAATCTTGCTTCCAATTGCTGCCTGTATTGGAACTTCAAATAAATGTCTTGGGATTTCTTCTTTTAACTTTTCACAAATCTTTCTTGCTCGCTCATACGCTGTAGAAGAGTGGACGATAAAAGAAAGTGCATCGACTGTCTCACGATTAATGAGGATATCTAACTTCACAAGTTCTGAACGCTGGTATCCTTTCATCTCATAATCAAACGAAGCATATCCTCTGGAACGGGATTTTAATGCATCAAAGAAATCATAAATAATTTCATTAAGTGGCAGTTCATATTTCAAAAGCGCTCTGGTTTCTTCCATATATTCCATGGAAATATATGTGCCTCGGCGTTCCTGACAAAGCGTCATGATCGCTCCTACATATTCTTTCGTTACCATAATTTCTGCAGATACAATCGGCTCTTCCATGTATTCAATCGTAGATGGGTCTGGAAGATTTGTCGGATTAGTCAGATCAAATACGGTTCCATCTGTCTGATGCACTTTGTAAATAACACTCGGTGCAGTTGTTACTAAGTCAAGATTATATTCTCTCTCTAATCGTTCCTGAATAATCTCTAAATGTAAAAGACCTAAAAATCCGCAACGGAAACCAAATCCAAGTGCTACTGATGTTTCCGGCTCATACTGGAGTGATGCATCATTAAGCTGTAACTTTTCTAAAGCATCTCTTAAATCTGGATATTTCGCTCCATCTGCCGGATAAATTCCGCAAAATACCATAGGGTTTACTTTTTTATAACCAGGCAAAGGCTCCTTACATGGATTGTCTGCATCTGTGACCGTATCACCCACACGAGTATCCTTTACATTTTTAAGACTGGCGGTAACATAACCAACCATTCCGGCAGAAAGCTCATCACATGGGAAGAACTGACCTGCACCAAAAGTACCGACCTCCACAACTTCTGCTTTCGCACCAGTTGCCATCATCAGCATATTCGTACCTTTTTTAATGGTTCCTTCCATAATACGGGCAAAAATGATAACTCCTTTATAAGAGTCATATACACTGTCAAAAATAAGTGCCTGTAATGGATTCTCAGGGCTTCCTCCCGGTGCCGGAATCTTCTCTACAATCTGTTCGAGTACCTGCTCGATATTGATTCCATTTTTCGCAGAAATCTTCGGAGCATCCTCCGCTTCAATTCCAATTACATCTTCAATCTCTTCCACTACACGCTCTGGATCCGCGCTCGGAAGATCAATCTTATTGATAACCGGCATAATTTCAAGGTCGTGATCTAATGCCAGATAAACATTAGCAAGAGTTTGTGCTTCAATTCCCTGCGCCGCATCAACGACAAGAACCGCTCCTTCACAAGCTGCAAGACTTCGACTCACCTCATAATTAAAATCGACATGACCCGGTGTATCGATTAAATTAAATATATATTCTTCTCCGTCTTCTGCATGGTATACAATACGTACTGCCTGAGACTTGATCGTGATTCCACGTTCTCTTTCTAAATCCATGTTATCAAGAACCTGGTTCTGCATCTCTCGATCTGTCAGCAGTCCGGTTTTTTCAATAATACGATCTGCTAAAGTTGATTTGCCATGATCAATATGTGCTATAATACAAAAATTTCTTATTTTACTCTGGTCAATTCCAGCCAAGGTAGTTTCCTCCTGTTTTATAATATGTGCTCCCGAAGTCTTCACCTCACTTACTTTTGTGAGAAGATTCCAAGAGTACATTCATTTTATCTTATCCGTCCTATTCTATCATGAGTTTCCTGCCTTTGCAATTTTTTATTCCTAATCCTGATACAATTTCAACGCAATGGACGTATTATCAATTTATTTATGTATTATTTCACTGCTTTTTATTACTGATTGGACAATTTGACAAACTCATCCAGTCTTTCTTTTGCCTTCCCGCTATCAATCAGTTCGGCGGCAAGTTTCACTCCATCTTCTAAAGTCGAAACCTTTCCGGCAACATAAAAGCCTGCGCCGGCATTCATTAAAACAGCTTCCCTTTTAGGGCCTTTTTCCCCATTTAAAATTGCCAAAGTAATCTTTGCATTTTCTTCTGGGCTTCCACCGACAAGTTCTTCCTTACTACATTTTTTAAATCCAAACTGCTCCGGCTCAATTTCATACGAGCGGAATATTCCATCTTTAATCTCACAAACAGTTGTCCTGGCACTCATAGAAATTTCATCGAGACAATCCTGACCGTAGACTACCATAGCATTTTTTACACCTAAATTAAAAAGGACTCTTGCAAGAGGTTCTACCAGATTCTCATCATAAACACCCATAACCTGCATGTTTGCGCCTGCAGGATTAGAAAGAGGTCCTAAAATATTAAATACCGTACGGATTCCAAGTTCTTTTCGAACATTTGCCACATAACGCATCGCTGTATGATACTTTTGTGCAAAGAGGAAACAGATATCTATATCTTTTAACATCTGTGCACTCTGTGCCGGAGAAACGGTAATATTTACACCAAGAGCCTCTAGCACATCCGCCGCTCCACTTTTACTTGAAGCTGCTCTGTTTCCATGTTTTGCAACCGGAACCCCGCCGGCAGAAATGACAAGCGCGGCAGTTGTAGAAATATTAAAAGAATTAGAGCGGTCTCCTCCTGTTCCTACGATTTCTAATACATCCATATCATTAAGAAGTCTTGTACAATGCGTCCGCATTCCTGCTGCAGAAGCAGTAATCTCATCAATCGTTTCTCCCTTCATGGCAAGGGCTGTAAGATAAGCACTCTTTTGAATATCGTCTGCTTCTCCCGTCATAATCTCATCCATGACAGTCTGTGCCATTTCATAACTTAAATCTTCTTTTTTACTTAATTTGATAATTGCTTCTTTAATCATAATGCTACCTCCTTCTTCTGCTGTCAATGTTGCCATACGGATTTCTGGATGGAAGCCTTCCCGACTAAAATAAAACAAAAAAATCCGCCCATGACAACGTATTACTACTTTGTCAAGGACGGGTGTATTATCAAAATAAATTCATCTCAAAAACTTATTCTTTCACATCCGCGGTGCCACCTTGATTCACAAAATGTGCGCTCTGAAGGATACCATCATATCCCCGGCAACTGACGTATGCCCTCACGTCACAGTGTACTAAGTAAAAGATACCTTTGACTGTGCCCTCCGCGGTCCATTTAATAATCTGCGTTCCACCCGGCTCTCACCTTTCCGGACTCTCTGTGCGTGCACAACTATTTTTATCTCCGCTTCAACAGTTTGACTTGAAAAATTAAATTTTCTGATATTATTAAAGCATACTCCTTATCATTTGTCAATTTATTTTTTATAGGATTTTTCTCCTGACAAAAGCCGATATAACATCTCCGCCAATGGCTTCATTGCATTTTCTGCCTCTTTTACAGTATTATTCTGCGCTCCTACTTCTACAAGCATCGCCCGTTTTACCAGGTGGAGATTATAGCGATAGCCTTTTATATATATTTTTCTTGTCAGGTCTGGATAATATTTCCCACATAAAAGCTGCATTTGTAAACTAAATGCCAGATTGCCTTCTTTATTTGGATTATAGAGATATCCGATATCTCCTTTTTTTGCAAGACGGCTGACCCCATTAAAAAACATAATCTGCGCTGTGGACTTTCCATTAATTTTGGTCCGAAGATGAATACTACTTTCTACCGAATCTCTGTGAAGATCAATGACTACTTTTACAGAAGGATTCTTTTTCAGTGCTGCTTCCACACTGTCACCTGCAAAATTGTAGGCAGCATTTCGATCAAGCTGTCCGTCAACCATATCATACACTGATGTGTCATGTATTGTTTTGATTCCATAAACGGTTTCCAATTCCTTTTGTAATGCTGTTCCCACTTCAATGACAGAACCTTCCTCTCCATTTACCTTTTTATATGTCTCACTCCCATGTGTATGATAAATAAGTACCAGTGGTTCTCCTTTCCCAGGCTTTGCAGACAAATCTGTTTTTACAAGTTTTATCCCGTTTAGTTCTTGTTTTGTCATAGATGTCGTTTCATCAACAATATAAAAATGTTCTAATAAAAAAGAATAGCTTGCCAGTTCTTTTATCGTATAAGTTCTTCCTGTGCCAGTCTGCTTCATTTTACCTGGATCTTTCTTTTTTTCTTCTACAGACTGATCGTCTGATTCTGTAAAATAGCCTGGTACGTTATCACTATATTTTGCCTTGTAGTACCCTTTCCCCTTCCAGTAATCAAGAGCAAACCGTTGAATCGGAAAAAGCTCTGTCTGCATTCCATTTCGAAAAAAAGGAAGCAGCAGCCGTTTTTCCCCTCCGTATGTATCATATCCAAGAATCGGTGCTATCCCATATTTCCCCTTTTGTATTCCGTTTTCAAAAAATTCTCGGAATACTTCTGTATGTATGGGAACACTTTCCCATAAAGAAAGTGTCCTTCTTTTTACCTTTCCGCTTCCACCGGATAAAAATAACCCCCATAATAAAACAAAAAGAACAAACAATAACCCCTCTATTGTTTTTAAATTCTTCTCCCGCATAGTACCTCCCAATCAACATACAACTTCTAGCAGTTTTTGCAAACGCAGCATCAGCTTGTATCAAAAATCAAAATAATTCTCATAATATAAACTTATGCTTGTCCTTTTTGATTATGAAGTTCTACTTGAAACAAATTGATTGATTCCTTCTGAAAGCGTATAGCTGATTCTCTTCACTGCCTCATCAATTTCTTTCGGTGTCACAAAAAGCTCCCATAATTTAGCATCCAAAATCTTCCCTAAAAATCGATACTTTTCACTTTCCGGCCAAGAAGAAAATGTATCTTCCATTTTTTCGCCCTGTGAAGCACAAAAAGAATCCATAATATCACATGCCAGTGACGGAATAGAAATCACAGTAGGGACACCAAGCGCGATTACCGGAACGCCCATTGTTTTTTCCGTAATCTCATTTCTTTGATTTCCTACCCCTGATCCCGGTGCAATCCCCGTATTGCTGATCTGAATTGTCCGGTTTAAACGTTCTGAACTTTTAGCCGCTAACGCATCAATTACAATTAGCGCATCCGGATGAATCTTTTTCACGATTCCCTCCACGATTTCTCCCGTTTCCATTCCTGTCTGTGCCATCACTCCCGGTGCCAGCGCCGCTACTACCGGACATCCTTCCACTTCCTTCCAGCCTTTCAAATGTCTCGTCACAAAAAGATTTTTTATCACGAGTGGTCCCAGTGCATCCGGTGTCACTTCCCCATTTCCAAGTCCTATAAATAATAATTTTTTTCTTCCCAAAAGTAATTTTGCAAGACGTTTTGCAAGATGATTGCTCATTTCCTCATGAAATCCTCCATCATTTCCTGCCATATTTTCTCCCTCAAGCGTTATATAAATTCCCTGTGGCTTCCCAAGCTGTTTCTCTCCGGCTTCGTTTTCAATCTTAATCACCGTTTCCTTAAGCCCCTTTTTTCCAATCTCCTTGTGGCTGACGGTAATTCCTTCAAAAAACTGCTCTCTTTCACAAGATTCCTCCAGCTCATCCTTCAATTCCAATGCCAAATCTGTATGAGAAAAAGAATGTAAAATATTCATGAATACCTCCCAAAATCTGTAATATACGTTTTTTACACTAACTATATTATTCTGACCAAACCCTTTTAAATATTATGTAAAAAAACAAAAAAAGTATTCAAAAAATCTATTTTACCAAAATAAGAGGAAACAAAAAAAGCACACTATCGCATCTGTAAAGATAGTGTACTTTTACTTATATTTTTAATAAATTGATAAATCAAGCTTTTTTAGCTGTGATGCTTACCCAGTCTTTCATATGATTAATCTCAAGGATTTCAAAATGATTGGCAAGCATTGCTTCCTTTACTGCCTCTTCCATCGTATTGATGATTCCGGAAGTGATAAAAACACCGTCATCCTTCAATAGTGGAGCGACAATTCCAGAAAGTGGAATGATAACATCTGCAAGAATATTTGCTACAATAACATCATATTTCTTTCCATTGTTTTTCTCATAAAAACTATCTGCTTCTTCTTTATCAAGAATATTTACCTGCTGGACCTCTGCCTGTTCAGATACCTCATTAATGGCAAAGTTCTCATTCGTTGCTCGAATTGCATTCGGATCAATATCCGTTGCCATCGCGTGATGCGCACCTAATTTTAATCCGATAATAGAAAGGATACCGCTTCCCGTTCCAACATCAAGAAGTTCTGTATCTTTTTTAATATATTTTTTAAGCTGAGAAATGCAGAGCTTTGTTGTCTCATGAGATCCGCTTCCGAATGCAGTTCCAGGATCAATCTCTATTACAATATCATCATCTTTCTTATCAGAAAGGGTCTCCCAGGTTGGCTTGATCACAATATTATCGTCTAAACGAAATGGTTTAAAGAATACTTTCCAGTTATTGATCCAGTCTTCTTCTTCTGTTACGCCTAAAGTGATCTCCCCGCTTCCCATTGGTAAAAATGCAGATAATTCTTCGATTTTTGCTTTTATTTTAGCAATAACAGCCTGTAAATCTTCTTTCTCATCTACATAGCAGGAAATACGAGCCTTACCATCATCCGGTGCAATCTCATCTGGAAGAAGATCTACATACATAATCTTTCTGTCCTCTTCAGATAATGGCACATGATCTTCGATTTCGACACCTTCCATTCCCATCTCAGAAAGCTCATAGCTCAACATATCCTCTGCTGCAGTTGTTGTTTCAATAGTGAGTTTATTCCACTTCATAAGCTTTCCTCCTACTTCTTAAAGAAACCTTTTTTCTTATGTTTTTCGTGTTTTTCGTGCGGAGCTTCTTCTTTCTTTTCGGAAGGGGCTACTTCTCCCATTGCTTCCTGGAAGTTACGAAGCGCCTCTTTCTGTGCTGCATTCATTTTTTCAGGAACCTGCACAACAAATTTGACGATATGGGTTCCACGAATATTTCGGTTTCTAAGGGTAGGAACACCTTTTCCTTTCAGACGAATTGTTGTATCTGTCTGTGTTCCCGGTTTTAAAGTATACTCATAAGGGCCATCTACGGTATCAATCTTAATCGTTCCACCAAGCGCTGCCTGTGCAAATGTGATTGGCTCTGTAGAGTAGATATCATATTCCTGTCTCTGGAACTTAGGATGACGGGATACGGTTACATTAACAAGTAAATCTCCTCTTGGTCCGCCATTAATACCTGGTTCTCCCTTTTCACGAATTCTTACACTCTGACCATTGTCGATACCTGCTGGAATCGGCACTTTAATTCTTTTACGAACCTTAATGTATCCCGTACCGGAACAGTCACTACACTTGTTACGGATAATCTGTCCGCTTCCGTTACAATCCGGACAAGTCTGAACATTACGAACTGTTCCAAACATAGACTGCTGTGTAAATACAACCTGACCGGTTCCTTTACATTTCGGACAGGTTTCCGGACTTGTGCCTGGTTTCGCTCCACTTCCGTTACAAGTCTTACATTCTTCTTTTAATGTAATCTCCAGTTCTTTATCTACGCCGCGAATGGCATCATCAAAAGTGATACGAACACCGGCACGAAGATTCGCTCCCTGTCTTGGTCCGTTTCTTCTGGCATCGCCGCCTCGTCTGCCTCCGCCAAAGAAATCTCCGAAAATATCTCCAAAGATATCTCCCATGTCTCCTCCGAAATCAAAACCGCCAAAACCACCGGCTCCACCGCCACCCTGCTCAAATGCAGCATGACCGAACTGGTCGTATTTACTCTTCTTTTCCGGATCACTAAGTACTTCATAAGCTTCTGCAGCTTCTTTGAACTTCTCCTCTGCCTCTTTATCTCCCGGATTCATATCCGGATGATACTTCTTTGCAACCTTTCGATATGCACGCTTAATTTCCGTCTCTGACGCATTCTTATCTACGCCTAAGACTTCATAATAATCTCTTTTTTCTGCCATTTTATCCTCCAACCTGGTGTACTCTATCATTCATAAAGTTTTATGTTCCTGAATAGTTAAGATACCATAGGTGTTTTGAAAAATCAAAATAATTATGAATGATACAATACACTGGGAACTTTTTGTTCAAGTCGAGCAGCCCTGTCACTCACCACCTGAAAGAGGTGGGAGTCTTCTCGACTGAGATAAACAAATTTCCCCTTTCTCTCCCACCTGTAAAAACAGGCAGGAGTAAGAAAGAGGAATATTTACATTTTAAACAAGTGTTATAAAACACATTTCTATCTGTTTATACTTCTTTATAGTCTGCATCAACAACATCATCTGCATTATAAGTTGCATTTGCATCAGCATCAGCCTGTGGTCCAGGACCAGCCTGACCTGCTGCTCCGCCAGCCTGCTCATACATCTTAGCAAATAAAGACTGTGCATCTTTCATTAACTGCTCTTTACCTTCGTTAAGAGCTGCTACATCTGCTTCTGAAATGTTATCTGGAGTCGTGCGGTCAAGAACTTCTTTTAATTTCGCAATGTCTGCTTCAACAGTAGCTTTCTCAGAAGCATCAATCTTATCTCCTGCTTCTTCTAATGCTTTCTCTGTCTGGAATACCATATTGTCTGCATCGTTTCTTGCATCAATACCTTCTTTTCTCTTCTTATCCTGTGCTTCGTATTCTGCAGCTTCTTTTACAGCCTTATCGATATCTTCATCAGACATATTAGATCCAGCAGTAATTGTGATATGCTGTTCTTTTCCTGTTCCTAAATCTTTTGCAGATACATTTACAATACCATTTGCATCGATATCAAATGTTACTTCAATCTGAGGTACACCTCTTCTTGCTGGTGGAATACCATCCAAACGGAACTGTCCAAGAGTCTTGTTATCTCTTGCGAACTGTCTCTCACCCTGTACAACATGGATGTCTACTGCTGTCTGATTATCCTCTGCTGTAGAGAAAATCTGGCTCTTCTTTGTAGGGATTGTTGTGTTACGCTCGATTAACTTTGTAGCAACACCACCCATTGTCTCGATAGATAAGGATAATGGAGTTACATCCAGAAGAAGGATATCGCCGGCACCTGTATCACCTGCTAACTTACCACCCTGAATAGAAGCACCGATTGCTACACATTCATCTGGGTTGATTCCCTTGAATGGCTCTTTACCTGTTAACTGTTTTACTTTATCCTGTACAGCTGGAATTCTTGTAGAACCACCAACTAATAATACTTTACTTAATTCAGAAGCGTTAAGGCCTGCATCGTTTAATGCTTTAGAAACAGGTGTTGCTGTTCTTTCTACTAAGTGAGCTGTTAATTCATTGAATTTTGCTCTTGTTAAGTTCATCTCAAAATGCTTTGGACCCTCAGCAGTTGCTGTAATGAAAGGAAGGTTGATGTTTGTTGTTGTAGAAGAAGAAAGCTCTTTTTTCGCTTTTTCAGCAGCTTCTTTTAATCTCTGCATTGCCATCTTATCTGTAGATAAATCTACACCTTCTTTTGTCTTGAAATCCTCTAACATATACTGTGTGATTACATTATCAAAATCATCTCCACCTAAACGGTTATCTCCGGCTGTAGATAATACTTCGATAACACCATCACCGATCTCAATGATAGATACATCAAATGTACCACCACCTAAGTCATATACCATGATCTTCTGCTCATTCTCGTTATCAAGGCCATAAGAAAGAGCTGCTGCTGTAGGCTCGTTAATGATACGCTTTACATCAAGGCCTGCAATCTTACCTGCATCTTTTGTTGCCTGTCTCTGAGCATCGTTGAAGTATGCAGGAACAGTGATAACTGCTTCTGTTACCTTTTCTCCTAAGTAATTCTCTGCATCAGATTTTAACTTCTGTAAAATCATTGCGGAAATCTCCTGTGGAGAATACTTTTTATCATCAATTGTTACTTTATAATCTGTACCCATTTCACGTTTGATTGATGAAATAGTCTTGTCAGCATTTGTTACTGCCTGACGCTTTGCCGGCTCACCGACAACTCTTTCACCAGTTTTTGTGAAAGCTACTACGGAAGGAGTTGTTCTCATTCCTTCTGCATTTGTGATAACAACAGGTTTTCCACCTTCCATTACTGCTACACATGAGTTTGTTGTACCTAAATCAATACCGATTATTTTACCCATAATTATTTCCTCCTGTATTCTGTCAAATTCATATATCTAAAATATGACTAATTAACTACTTTTACCATGCTGTGACGAAGAACTCCATCTTTGTACATATATCCTTTCTGGAACTCTTCAGATACAAGGTTCTCACCCATCTCTTCATTCTCTTCATGCATAACTGCATTATGAAAATCTGGATTAAATTCCTTTCCTACAGCATCCATCGGTTTTACACCGATTTCTTCAAGTACGGTAATCATCTGCTGATAAATCTTGATAAATCCCTGAGCAAATGCCCCTTCCTTCTCTTCTTCTGAAAGAGCATCCAAACCTCTTTCAAAATTATCAACAACCGGAAGTAACTTTGCAAGAACCTCTTTCGCTCCTACATCATACATATGGCTCTGCTCTTTTGCATTTCTCTTTCTGGCATTCTCAAATTCTGCCATCAGACGCTGATATTTATCTGTCATCTCTGCTGCCTTTTCTTCACTCTTTTTTAATTCAATTTCAAGAGCGGCTGCAGACTTCTTTTTCTTTTTCGTCTTGGTTTCTTTTGTCTCTTTGGCTTCCGTTCCGTCCTCCGTCGTTGTTTCTTCCGGAGTCTCTCCCTTCGCCTCTTCTACGATACTTTCGTCGGATACTTTTTTTTCTTCTTCCACTTAAGTACCACCTTTCTATGATTTATTATTAAAAATCTCATCTAAATCATCGGTTAGATTTCTGAGAGTATTTACAACCTTTCGGTAATCCATTCGTTTCGGTCCGATAATTCCGACCGTTCCTGTTCCGCCTTCCTTCAATTCATAAGTGGCAGTTACGATACTGCAATCCCTTAAAGACTGTACCTGCGTCTCGTTACCGATATAAACCTGTATGCCATGTTTTTCTTCCTGATTCACTGTATCATCCACAAGCTTTACAAGCTGCTTCTTCTCCACTAATGTATCAAGAAGTGCTGTTGTATGCTCAGGATTAACAAGCTCAGGATACTTAAGCATATTCGTTGCTCCGCTGGTATAAATCTCCATGTTGTCTGCTTCGTGAATTGCCTCTACAATTCCACTGAAAACTCCTTCTAAAATATCTGCATGCATCCCTGCCTGCACCTTCATCATATGAACTAACTCGATATTAATATCATTCAGTGTCAGTCCTTGAAGAAAAGAGTTCAACAAAATATTAAGTTTTAAAATCTCGTCATTTCCAAGTGGTTCATCCATATTCATGAGTACGTTCTTTACCGTATCATTCCCAACTACGATTACTACCAAAAGCCTCTGTGTATCCACCATAGAAAGCTGAATAAACTTAAGCTTCGATTCCTTAATCTGTGGTGTGGAAATCAATGTAGCGTAGTTCGTGTTCGCTGCAAGTAAATCTGCAACGTTCTTCAGAACCTCTTCCATGCGATCCATCTTATTAATCAGATCCTGATGTTCCTTCTCCCTCTCGGTTTCCCTGATTCGAATCTCATCATTCTCTTCCATCAGACAGTTCACATAATAACGATATCCTAAATCTGAAGGAATCCTTCCGGCAGAAGTATGTGGCTGGAGGATATATCCAAGTTCTTCGAGATCCGCCATCTCATTACGAATCGTTGCTGAACTCAAATGTAAATCAGAATCTTTGGCAATCGTTCTGCTTCCTACCGGATCTCCGGTCTCTAAGTAAGTAGAAATAATTGCTTTTAAAATTTTCATCTTACGTTCATCCAGTTCCATCTCTTACTCCCTTCCTTCTTAGTTATTAGCACTCATCATTATCGAGTGCTAATATCTACATTCATTAAGTTATCACTATCTGCAATCCTTGTCAAGTATATTTTCGATTTTTTTCTTAAAATCTTTTTACAACATAAAATCACAGAAAATATAATCGCTCACATCGATTCCTGCATCTGTAAGACGAAGCATTTCCCCATTTTTTATCCATTCAAGCAGATCAATCTTTTCATATTTAGATATCACTTCTCCGTACACGTCCATGATATTTTTATGAAAACACTCCCTGAACTCTTTTTTAGAAATGCCAGCTCGTTTGCGCAGCCCTAAAAACATAAATTCTTCTATTTTATCTTTTTGGCTTAATACAGTATAATCTTCCCTCATCATAAAAGGAACATACGGCTCTTTTTTATAATGTTCCAAGTTTCTCTCATTTGAAAAACGAGTTCCTTCAAAATAAGAAGATGCGCCAAGCCCAAAGCCAATATATGGAACCCCGCTCCAATATCCAAGATTATGAATACATTCCTTTCCTTTTAATGCATAATTAGAAATTTCATATCTGTCATATCCGTTTTCTGCAAGAATCTCCTTTGTAAACTGATACATTTCGCGGTCTGCTTCTTCATTCGGAATCTTTTTATGAATCTCTTCTGATTCGTAAAAAGGGGTTCCTTCTTCTAAAATAAGACTGTATGCAGAAATATGCTCCGGTCGCAATGCCATTACTTTTTCAAGCGTTTTCTTATAGATACTCATCGTCTGGCCCGGAAGACCACTCATCAGATCAATATTAATATTTTCAAATCCAGCCTTTCTAGCCAGCTCATAATTTTTCAAAAACTCTTCCCATGTATGAATTCTTCCTAATAAATACAGGCAGGAATTATCTGCACTTTGCAATCCCATACTCAGACGGTTTATACCAGCATCTTTATATGCAGAAAGATTTTTCTTTGTAAGAGTTCCCGGATTCGCCTCCATTGTAATCTCTGCTTCCTCTTTTATAAGAAAATATTTCTGAACCACCTGCATAATATTCTTTATCTGATTGCCAGAAAGAAGAGATGGGGTACCTCCTCCTATAAAAATACTTCTTACCTGATAAGTATCTTTATTATTTAAAATATCATTTAAAACTATACCTGTCTTCTCTATCTCTTTTACCAAACATCGAACATACTCTTCCCTGTCTTCTGCACTTGAAGGAAAAGAAAGAAAATCACAGTAGTTACACTTCTTTATACAAAATGGAATATGGATATATAATTCCAAGTCTTTTCGATTCTCACATATCTCACACATTGCACCCATAAATGATCCTTTCCTTTTAAATTTAAAAACGTTATCTCAGTATAACATATTTCAAAAAAAAATTCATTTTACGCTTGACAAACTGCTCGAAAATCAATAGAATATAGAAGTATGTTTACATTAGATTGTCCGTGTCCGAAATAATGCAAAACAATATAAACATAATAATAATTATAAGTAATAATATTTGGAGGTGTACAGATTGGCTAACATCAAATCTGCAAAAAAAAGAATTTTAGTTATCGAAACAAAGACATTAAGGAACAAATCTATTAAATCTAAAGTAAAAACTTGTATTAAGAACGTAGAAGTTGCTGTAGCAAAAGGTGACAAAGAAGCTGCACAGGCTGCTTTAACAGTTGCTATTTCTGAAATCAACAAAGCTACTTCTAAAGGAATTTTCCACAAGAATACAGCAGCAAGAAAAGTTTCCCGTCTTACAAAAGCGGTTAACGGAATTGCTTAATTAAAATAAAACATTTATCTCCGAAAAGAGCGGCTGCTTTTCGGAGATTTTTTTATCTCAGTCGAGAAGACTCCCACCTCTTTCAGGTGGTGAGTGACGGCTGCTCGACTTGAATTTATCTTGTTATTTTGCCAAATTGTATGATATTAGGGCAAAAGTAATTTGCAAATCAGAGCTTCTACTCCAATCTGATCTCCTATTTTTCCGGTTTTAATGTCTTCTTCTATCTGAATACATTCCTCGATACATCTTTCTAATGTTTTTTCTCCATAACCTCTTAGCTGCTGTTCATTTTTTCGAATGGCAAATCGTGGGATTCCAGCGGTTTTGGCGATGGCATCATCTGGTTTGCGAAGTGTGCGCATATTGGAAATAATATGAAGAATCCGATATTGACGCACGATCAGAAATAAAATATGCATTGGCGGTTCTTTTAAAAGAATAAGATCATTATAATACCCAAGTGCCGCCGGCTTATTTCCTCTGGCAATGGCATCTACAAGGTCAAATATTTTATCCTGTACTTCCCCGGATGTAATCGCATCAATATCTTCTTTTGTAATTTCTTCTTTTTCTCCGACATAGGCGATTAACTTATCTGTTTCATTCTTTATCTGAAACATATCATCTCCAACTTTTTGTAGAAAATATATTGCATCATTTTCTCGAATCTGCTTCTTTTCCTTTCCAAGCAAAGCTGCAATCCAGCGCAGAAGAACTTTTTCTGTTTGATTCTTTTTCAAAAATTCTCCAATATAACCATTCTTTTTTATCCACTTGTATACTTTAGAACGTTTATCCACTTCTGATTCGCATATAAGAATACAGGTCGTTTCCGGCATATTATCCATAATATTCACAAATTCATCTTTTCCTGTTTTTAAGATTCCTGTTCCATCTAAAAGCAAAAGACGTTTTTCGCTAAAGAACGGATAGGTAAATGCCAGTTCCTGCAAGGTATTGATATCTACTTTCGCATCGGTAAATTCTGCGTAGTTCATCGTATCACCTTCTCTGATCATTCCATTCTTCAGCATATGCTTTGCCTGAAGGATAAGATATGGTTCATCTCCAGTCAGAAGATAGACTTTATAAAAAGATTTTTCTTTTATCTGTTTTTTTATTTCTTTCATAAAAATAAATTCCTCGTGTTCATTGATTTTTAAAATAATTTATCTGATACTTTTGCCCGTTACTCTCGATATGAATCGCACCTCCCCATAAAGTTCCGTAAATATCTGCTCCATTTTTTTGCAGTCTTTTTATGGTTTCCTTATGTGGATGCCCATATAAATTATTTTTTCCGGCTGACAATATTGCTTTTTGAGGATGCACCATTTTTAAGAATAAATCTGTCGTAGAATTCTTTGAGCCATGATGCGCTGTTTTTAAAATAGAAACAGGTGACGGTACCTCTTTCATGAACAATGCTTCCTGTTCTCCTGGCAGATCACCTGTAAACAGCATCGTAAACTTTTCATATGAGAGAGCAAATACTATAGAACCACTGTTAACATCTTCATCATCCCATCCTTTTACTGGATGAAGACAAGATAGGCTTATTCTGTCAAGCTTTATAATATCTCCCTTACTTATTTTTAAAACATTGGCGTTACTCTTTTTTATAACTTCCAATATATTTTTCTTGCTTTCTCTGTCTTTTTCCTGTACTTCCCTTTTTTCTGTCTTTTGTTCAGGGAAACGCATCGCTAACGTATCCGGAAGAATAATATTTTTCACAGGATACTCTTCTTCTAACAATTCTCTTATCCCCGAAATATGATCCTCATCCGTATGGGTTATTATAACATAATCTAGATGATCTGTTCCATAATATTTCAAGGCAGGAAGAATCGTATAGTCTGCAATATGTTTCGTTGATGTACTGCCCCCATCAATCAATACGGTTTCGTTTGCAGGGGTTTTTAAAAAAATACATTCTCCCTGACCTACATCAAGCATACTGATCTGTAAAGGAGGCACCGGTCTGCAGAATCTTCCTGCAATCAAGATAAGTATAAAAACACATCCCACACTCCATAAACGATAATACCAGCAAATAAACAGACACAACTCTGCCAGATAAAAAAGGAGAATCTTCCCCCATGATGGACACCCTGTTACAATAACGGCACCCGGCATCTTATGAATAAACTGGAATATCACATGAAAGCCTCTTAACAATAGGACTGCGGGGATACATCCTGCCATGCCTGCCCATAGCTGAAACAATCCCACGACTCCACCTGTAATCGCACTAAGCAAAAGCGGGCTCATTGCCGGAATTACAAAAAGATTCAGCAAAACACTATATGGACTCCACTGATAATAAAACCGTAGCAATAACGGACCAATTACCATAGAAATAATAACACTTGTAAAAAAAGCCTGCCTTATTCTTTTTTTCCACTTGCTTTCTATTAAGAATTCACCCGGTATCAATTTACTTTTTCTTCGTTTTTCCTCCAGTTCTTTCGCAAAAGGAACAATCATTCCAATGGCAAAAATAGAAGTAAATGAAATAATACATCCACTTTCCAGAATTCTCAGTGGACTGTCATATAACATTAATATTCCCGCCAGACTCATAGAAGTAACCATATCATATTCTGCTCCGAAATACTGTGCCAGCAAAAAAACCAAAAACATAATGGCTGCCCGGAAAACAGAATTTCCAAAACCGGTCATAATCGCATAGAATAACAGAACAAAGCTTGAACAGATACATGAAACAGCATAACTAAACTTTCTTTTTCTTAAAAAACGAAACAACATTCCTCCAACGATAGAAACGTGAAGCCCGGAAACGGCCAGCAGATGCGCCACTCCATTTTCTTCATATAAACGTTTCTCTTCACTAGACAGTTCTGTCTTATCTCCCAGAAACATTGCTTTTAATAAACCATATTCATTTTCAGAAAGTATATAGCAATAAACTGCATCCATTCTTTCTCTTACCCTGCCTGCCATCCGATATACCGACAAAGGCCGTTCCTTCTTTCTGCTAATCGCCTTTCCAAAGAACTGATAGCGGATTCCCAAGGAATAATAATATGTTCTTGCATCAAATTCTCCTGGATTAGAAGTTTCTTTGATTGCACTCAGTCTGCCTGTACAACTGATCTGATCTCCCGGATAAATCTTCTTTTCAGATACTTTAATCTTTAAAATACGACATTTCGCCCTTAATTTATAATTTTCAAAAAAATAACTTCCTTTTTTATACTTTAAAGAACCCTTCCCTTCTTCCCAAAATGAAACTTCACTTAATGTAAGCTGGTACTCCCCTTCCGCTGTTTTCTTTACAAACTCTACATTTCCGCTTAATGTACCATCAATCTCTCTTTTCGCAAGCATCTGATCTGCCGTATCCGGGTATTCTGCTCTAAGAAGCAAAAGACCTCCGGCAAAAAATAAACCATAAAATATAATTGCATATATAAAAAGAGGGCTCCGTTTTCTTTTTATTCTCTGATACAATCCAAAACAGATTAAAATAAGAATAAAAAGAAACAAAGCCATCACAAAAAAACCTGTCCTGTTTAAAGAAATGGCTACAGCCTCTCCAAGCACAAGCCCCATAAAAAACAGAAAAAATGGTCTTTTCACTTATTCTCCCTTTATTGGTTCATCGCAAATCACCTATATGTATACCTGATCTGCGGTCAATATTATGATGTTAGGGTCCCAAAGTCAAACACCTTATCGTACAAGCACGAACGGCGTTTTGACCTTTTGACCCTGACATCATATTATTTACATAAAGAAAAATTACTTGTCAGAAACGTATCGAACTTTTCAAATTCATTTAACTTACTGACTCTTTTCCCATCAATCGTAAACTGAACCTGATAAGCAGTATCTAGATCAGTAAGAGTATTCACCATCGCATACACCGTAATCTTTTCCTTTACATCTGCTACAGCATTCTCTATATCACTGCTCAAATCCACATAACAGGTATTATTCATAATCTGCGTCTGATTCACATGAAAATCCTGTGAGAGTGGACTCTTCAAATTCTTCTTTGAAGCCGGAGGATTCTTCAGCATAAGAAGAACCTGCGTTTCAAGTGGAACATTATTCTTTACTTCCACTTCTCTAAAACAGGAAATAAGCTTATCTCCTGTCTTATTCGTATAATATAGTTTTACTTTTTTCTTTTCTGAATAAATACTCTTCTCTCCATCATCTGTCAAAAGAGTATCTTCATTCATCAGCCCTACCGGAACTTTGTCTGTATCTAATAAACTAGAACCATTGACAGAAAAAGTAATCCCTTCAACTCCTTTAATCTGAAGCAGCGACTTCACAACAGATGTACGAAGTAATACTTCCTTTACATGACTAAGCTGACCATAGGCTGCACCAAAGTCTATATTCTCCTTTCCGTTTTCCAAAGGCGAAACATCATTTACTGCAATCCCATCAAAAATGGATGCCTTATACTCACTTGTATTATTCCCCTCTGTATCGGAAAGTTTATAAAGCACTTCATAAGATGCCTTTACCGAATCATTCGGATTCTGTAAAGTATACGGAACCTTTTTAAATCCATCTTCTTCTGCATTCAGATAATATAAGTTAATTGTATTCTTATCTTCTGCCGCTTCTGTTGTTATCCCTTCCCCGCTGTCCGTCTTTTCCTTTGATGCTGCGGAAGATGCCGTATTGCCACCGTATCCACACAAAGTACTTAATAAAAGCAGACTCAGGAAAAATAACAGATATCCTTTTCTCTTTAATCTTCTCATGTGTCTGTCTCCTATCCAATATAATTGAGAGGGATACGGATAATAAATGTTGAACCCTCTCCTTCCTTGCTGTGAACACGAATGGAACCTTTATGCATTAAAATAACATTTCTTGTTATAGCAAGACCAAGACCGGTACCGCCTGTTTCTCTTGAACGTGCCTTATCTACCCGATAAAAACGTTCAAAAATCTGTTCCTGACAATCTTCCGGAATACCACATCCCGTATCTTTTACACGAATATAAAAGAACTTATGATCCGCATTCAGTGAAACATCTACACTTCCGTTATCATCATTATACTTTACAGCATTCTCAATAAGATTATTGCATGCCAGAGAAAGCTTTACCTCATCTACTTCTGCTATTACTTCACGCATCGTCTCCAAACGAATCTTAATGCCTCTCTTTTCCGCAATAGGAGAAATCCTCTTTAACAACACCTCTAACAGATCATTAATCTTTACAGAGGAAATATTTAAATTTGCCTGCGTTTTATCCATCTTCACTAATGTAAGCAAATCTGTAATGATCTGATTCTCCCTGTCAATCTCATGAACAATATCATTCATAAATTCTTCATAAAGCTCCACTGGAACATCTGGCTGCATCAACAGGGAATCTGCCAGAATCTTCATAGAAGTGATCGGTGTCTTTAATTCATGAGAAACGTTCGATACAAATTCCTGTCTTGTATTCTCCAGTTCCTTATATCGATTAATAATCTTATTAAAAGTAGAGGAAAGATTATAAAATTCTCTAAAATTCTCTTCAACCAATCCTTCTTCCTGATGTCCTGCTGCAATAATATCAAGTTCATTTTGCATTCTTCGAAAACTATTACGAATGAGAAGTGCAACGAGAACACTAAAAATTATTGTAATGATTATAAAAATACCAAGAAGATTATCTCTCTGATCATATAGATATTCCGACATCTCATTACAATTATGCAGCGAAACAACTGCAATGATCAATCCTCTTATATCTGGCTTTTCACTGCTCTTATCCTCTATGGGAAGAATAATCTGAAGATATTGATCCCCTATATATCGGTAGGAAACTTTTTCACCGTTCATAGCATGAATCGTCTCTTTTGTAACAAGGTACTTTCCACAGTTACGATTATATGTGTCAGCAAGAATCTTAAAGTGGCTGTCTATTAACAGAATCCTCCCCTCAAGATTATTGGCAAGCTGCTCCACTTCAAATATACTCGCCCCAGACTCTCCCGAAAGACTGCTCATATTATAATTTCGGAATCCGTTATTTACAATCTGATTAGAAAGTACGGCACACTGCTTTTGTGTGTACCGTACTCTCTGATCAATCGCCTTTTTCTCATAATAATTGATCTGACTTGAAATTCCCACTATCAAAAAAATATTAATCAGGAAAAATGTTAAGATTCCGACTACCTGATATAATGAAATATAGCGGAAAACTCTCCTTATACTAATCTTGGAAATAGTATCCTACCCCCCATTTTGTATGAATATAAAGCGGCTCACCCGGATTCTTTTCGATCTTTTCACGAAGCCTTCGGATATGTACGTCCACTGTACGAACATCCCCCGGATAATCATACCCCCATACAATATTGAGCAGATTCTCTCTGCTGTAAACTTTGTTAGGATGGAAAGAAAGAAGTTCTAACAAATCATATTCTTTGGCGGTAAGTTTCACTTCACTTCCCTCAACAAATACTCTTCTGCTGTCGCAATCTATCTTCAATCCATTCTTCTCAAATACTTTCTTCTTCTCATCTTCTGTTACTCTCTTGGAGCTTCTGCGCATGATGGCCTTAATTCTGGCCTTTACTTCAAGAATATTAAATGGTTTTGTAATATAATCATCTGCTCCATACTCCAGACCGAGAATCTTGTCCATGTCATCACCTTTTGCTGTCAGCATGATAATTGGCATATTAGAAAATTCCCGAATCCTCTGGCAGACTTCAAACCCATCCATCTTCGGAAGCATCACATCAAGAAGAACAATATCGTACTCTGTCTTCTTAGCCATCTCAAGGGCTTCTTCCCCATCATAGGCGCAGTCAACTTCCATATCATCCTGTACAAGAGAAAATTTAATTCCCTTTACAATCAGACGCTCATCATCGACAACCAGCACTTTTTTTCCCATAACACACCTCAGTTAACTGTAATTAAATCTTTTATTCGATTAAAAATGCCATCTCCTATTCCAGCGACATCTTTAATTTCCTCTATGGAAGTAAAGGTTCCCTTTTCTTCCCGGCGGGCAATAATCGCATCTGCTCTTGATTCTCCAATCCCCGGCAGGGTTACCAGATCCTCTTTCGATGCTCTATTAATGTTCACCGTATCTTTTCTTTGGGAAGCTGACAAATCTTTTTGTGAAGATTGCTCTTCATTAAGCGCTTCCTTCGCCTCATCTTTTGACGGAACATAAATCTGCATTCCATCCTGAAGAACTTCCGCCAAATTCCATGCTGTCTGATTCGCTTTCTCCGAAAAACCTCCGGCGGCATTGATCGCCTCCTGCGTTCTCGCACCAAAATGTAACGAATATACTCCCGGCTTCTTCACACATCCACAGACGTGAACATAAATCTCTGTCTCTTTCGTCTGCTCTGTATTCCATTCTGTCTTTCTTTCTGCCCTTACAATAGCTGTAGAATCTATACTTTCTTCCTCTCTTACAGGAACAGAAAAAGAACAGCCTGACAAAATAATCATTACGATTCCAAGTGCTGTGCTAATCAACCTTCTCACTATACTCCGTCTCAAATCAGGAATTCTCCTCCTTACTGAAACAGTTCCGGAATATTTCTTCATATTCCGCAGAAAATGTTGCCTTTGCATATTGTCCATAGTCTTATTAATAATACCGAATATCTAAAAAAAACACAAGAGGATATGACAATTTTCTTTTACTCTCTTGCTTTAAATAGAATGATTCCTGCAAGAAACAGTCCCGTTCCTAATAATTTCATCCAATCAAATCCACTTTTTTCCACTCCAAAGATTCCGAATACTTCAATAAGATATGCCACAATAAGCTGTGCCGCCACAATAAGCATCACTGCTTTTGCCGGTCCTAACGCTGACATCCCTGCAATTACAGTAAATGTAATAAATGCCCCTATAACCCCTCCTAAAAGATAATATTTCGGTTCTACTGTCAAAATTTCTATTGGCGGATTCTTTTTTCTTTCTTTAAAAAACCATATAATAAGACAGACAAGAAAACCCGTACACTGCACAAAAGAATTGGTAAGCCATGTCCCTGTCTGCTTCGTTACTTCTGTGTTAAAAACTCCCTGAATACTCATAAGCGCTCCGGATAGCAGCGCTGCAATAATTCCAAACATAAAAAACCTCCATACTTTTTCCTTTATTTTTATGTACTCACAAAATCAAGCACAGAAAGATTCCCTGAGTACCTTTCTTTTAGTATGGAGATTTTTTACTTTTTTATACGATATTTAATTTTTACTGAATTCCATTCTCTTTCAATGTTTCCGTAAGAATGGCAATCATTTCATCCACATCTTTCTTCTCAATAACCAGCGGCGGAACAAAACGAATAATATTGGCTCCTGCTGAAATAATAACCAGACCCTTTTTCAAAGCAGTAACAATAATATCCCCAACAGGTTTTTCAAATTCAAGTCCCTGCATCAGACCAACACCACGATGTGCTTTAATCTGTGCAAACTGATTATTCACTTCTTCAAGCTTTTCATATAAATAGGCTCCCACTTCATTCACGTGAGATACGATATCCCTTTCTTCAAACTGACGGAATACTTCACACACCGCTGCTGTTGCAAATGGATTTCCACCGTAAGTTGTTCCATGATCTCCTGGCACTAAGGCATGAGAAGCTTTCTCATTTGTTACAAAAGCTCCTACCGGAACACCACAGCCAAGTGCTTTGGCAAGTGCCATAACATCCGGTTTCACTCCATAAAGATCATGAGCATACAAAGAACCGCATCTTCCCATACCACACTGTACTT
Source organism: Anaerobutyricum hallii (assembly GCF_900209925.1). Classification (NCBI taxonomy): domain Bacteria; kingdom Bacillati; phylum Bacillota; class Clostridia; order Lachnospirales; family Lachnospiraceae; genus Anaerobutyricum; species Anaerobutyricum hallii. Next base: position 1,987,104 of record NZ_LT907978.1, read on the forward strand.
CATCAAATATAAGCAGGATATCTTTCTCATCGCAAAGTTTTCTAAGTCCTTCTAAAAACTCTTTCTTTGCTGGATAAATTCCGCCTTCACCCTGAACAACCTCACAGATAATACCGCATGTCTTATCAGTAATCTTAGACTTTACATCATCAAGATCGTTAAAATCTGCAAATACTGCACGCATTTCTACCGGTACAAAACCATCCTGATAATGTGCATTGCCTGTTACAGATAATGCTCCCTGACTTCTTCCATGAAAAGAATGATTCATAGCAATAAATTCATAGTCTTTGGAAGGATCTTTTAAATAAGCATACTTTCTTGCCACTTTTAAAGCACCCTCAATCGCTTCTGTACCGCTGTTTGTAAAGAATACTTTAGACATTTTTGAAGTCTTAACGATTTTCTCTGCGGCATCGATCGCCGGTTGATTATAATAAAGATTAGAAGTATGTAAGATCTTGTCAATTTGTTCTTTTAATGCATCATTGTATGTTTTATTATTATATCCTAATGCAAATACTGCAATACCTGCTGCAAAATCAAGATATCTCTTTCCATCCATATCATAAAGACAAACACCGTCTCCTTTTTCAAATACAACCGGATATCGATTATATGTTTTTAAAATATAATCTTCTCCCTTTTGCATATATTCCTGCATCTTTGTCATACTGTTCACTCCTCACTTAATTTAACCACTGTAAAGTATTTATATAATTGTTTGAAGTTCTGTTTTTTATTCTATAATGTACTCTCGGAATCGTTTTGTGCTTGATTTAGACTCCGAGAGTACATCTTATATTAAAAAAGAGGCTCTTTTAAAATAGCAGTACCAATACCCTTTTCTGTAAAGAACTCCAAAAGAAGGCAATGTGCCACGCGGCCATCTAAGATATGTACTCTTGAAACGCCCTGTTCAATCGCATCAATACAGTTATTGAGTTTTGGAAGCATCCCTCCCCCAACTACACCATTCTCAATAAATTCTTTTGCAGATTTAATATCCATCTCAGAAATTAATGTCTTTTTATTCGTTGGATCAATAAAGACCCCTTCAATATCTGTAAGAAATACTAACTTTTCTGCATTCATCGCTTTTGCTACACCACAGGCAGCATCATCTGCGTTGATATTGTACGCATTAAATTCATCATCAAGACCAATTGGTGCAATTACAGGAATAAAATCATTATCCATTAATGTATTTAAAAGATCTGTATTTACTGTAGAAACTTCACCTACAAATCCGATATCCTTTCCATCTGGCATCTTCTTGTTAACACGAATCATATTTCCGTCTTTACCACAAAGACCTACCGCATTGACACCCATCTTCTGCATCAGACCAACAAGTTCTTTATTTACTTTATTAAGAACCATCTCCGCAACATTCATGGTATCTTTATCTGTCACACGAAGACCATTATAAAATTCTGGTTCTTTTCCACTGAGTTTTACCCACTTACTGATTTCTTTTCCACCACCATGAACAATGATCGGACGCATACCAACTAACTTAAGCAAAGCAACATCTTTAATTACGTTCATTTTTAACTGATCATCAAGCATGGCACTTCCACCATACTTTACAATAATTGTTGCTCCATTAAAACGACGGATATAAGGTAACGCTTCAATCAGCGTATTCGCTTTTGTCATAATTTCATCTACATTGTTGTTGATTTCCATTTCTGTCATATCTCTATCTCCTCTTTATGAACGGTAGTCTGCATTAATTTTTACATATTCGTAAGTAAGGTCGCATCCCCATGCGGTTGCTTTTTCCTCTCCGGCATGAATATCGAGAATCGCCTTCACCGGATCTGCTGAAAGAATCTGTGTTGCCTTTTCTTCACTGTAATCCGTTGCAATACCATCTTTTACAATAGCAAGGCTTCCTTCTTCACTCTCTAAAACAATATCTACTTTCCCTGGATCAAATGTTACTCCACTGTATCCCATCGCACAGAGAATTCTTCCCCAGTTAGCATCCTTTCCAAATACAGCTGCCTTTGTTAAAGTCGAACATACAACAGCCTTACTGATAATCTTCGCATCCTCCTTTGTTGCAGCCCCATTACAGGTTACTTCAAAAAGACGGTTACATCCTTCGCCATCTCCTGCAATCTGTTTTGCAAGATATTCCATAACGTAAGCGAGTGCTGCCTTAAATTCTTCAGCGTCCTCATTCTCTTCTGTAATTACCGAATTCTCTGCCATACCATTACAAAGTACAAGGCAGGTATCATTCGTTGAAGTATCTCCATCTACGGAAATCATATTGAAGGTATCCTCTACAATCTCACTTAAAAACTGCTGTAAAAGCTTCTGATCAATTGCCGCATCACTTGTAATAAAGGAAAGCATGGTTCCCATATTTGGATGAATCATACCAGCACCTTTACACATACCGCCAAGTGTTACTGTCTTTCCGCCGAGCGTACATTCTACTGCGATTTCTTTCTTGCAGGTATCTGTTGTTAAAATAGCTGTTGCGGCATCCTCTCCAGCTTCCTTTCCATAAGCAAGCTGTGGAACCAGCATCTCAATTCCTTTTTCGACAACATCCATCACCAGCTGTGCTCCAATTACTCCGGTAGAAGCTACCAGCACATGCTCTGGTGCTACGTTAAGAAGTTCTCCTGCCTTCTGTGCTTCTTTCTTACAATTCGCAAGCCCTTCTTCTCCTGTACACGCATTCGCAATTCCACTGTTTACGACAACGGCCTGTGCCTTTCCTTCCTTATATACAACATCTCTATCCCAAAAAACCGGAGCTGCTTTCACAACATTCTTTGTAAATGTTCCTGCACAAACTGCTTCTTTTTCAGAATAAATCATTGCCATATCTTTATTTGTCTTTCCTGCCTTAATCCCGGCACGAAGACCTGCTGCTTTATATCCCTTTGCGGCAGTAACGCCACCTTCTATCACTCTCATAATAACCTCCAGCTTCAGAATATATTTACCTTATATGTTTACCTTGTAAAAATCAAAATAATTGTTTATGGGAATACAGGAGGCATTAAAAGTCCTTCTGTTTCCGGCAGACCAAATAATAAATTCATATTCTGCACAGCCTGTCCGGCTGCACCTTTTACAAGATTATCCATCGCACCCATCATAATGACACGATGTGTTCTCTCATCTAACTTCACATTGACATCTACATAATTACTTCCCTCTACCCAGCGGGTTTCCGGACATACACCTGCATTTAAGAAACGTACAAACTGTTCATCTTTATATGCATCTTCATAAATCTTACGAAGCTCTTCTTCCGTAACATCCTTAACCAGATTTGCATAAGCTGTTACTAAAATACCTCTGTTCATCGGAACAAGATGTGGCGTAAAGTTAATAACCGCTTCCTGTCCGGATGCATAAGATAACTGCTCCTCAATCTCCGGTGTATGACGATGTGTTGCTACACCATACGCCTTAATACTCTCATTAACCTCACAGTAAAGATTCGCAACCTTAGCTCCTCTTCCAGCTCCAGATGTTCCAGACTTTGCATCTACGATCACTGACTTCATATCAATAAGCCCTGCCTTAGCTAACGGATAAATAGAAAGGAAAGAACAGGTCGGATAACATCCTGGATTTGCGATCAATCTGGCATTCTTAATCTTATCTCTGTTCACTTCACAAAGCCCATAAACAGCTTCTTCAATAAACTGTGGACTCTGATGTTTGATTCCATACCACTTCTCATATGTGTCTACATCTTTAATACGGAAATCAGCGCTCAGATCAATAATCTTTACCTTAGATAATACATTCTCACTTACTAAAGAAGAACAAAGCCCCTGCGGAGTAGCCGTAAATACAACATCAACCTCCTCACAAAGCTGCTCTAAATCTTCTCCTTTACAAATATCCGGCACCAGCTGGAACATATTCTGAAATACACTCGCATATGCCTGATCTATATAACTTCTAGAACCATACCACTTAATCTCTACATCTTTATGTCCAAGTAAAATGCGGACAAGCTCCTGTCCTGCATATCCTGTCGAACCAATAATACCAGCTCTTATCATTCTTTATCATCCTTTCTCTTTAATGTACTCTCAGAGTCTTTCTTTCACTTGATTTTGTGAGTACATTTTATTCTTAGCATCCTTATCATTCTTTTTACTCTTTGTAGTCATCTTTTATATCAGATGTGAGATGATGCGCATCTCGCAGCAAGAATGCCAAGACATTCTTGAATATACATAATCTATATATGAAAACTGCAAATCAATTTCAGTTTTCTATTATCCCACAAAGTTTTCCAAAAAACAAGAGGCATCATTTTGCATATTTGTTTGCATATTTATTCGGAATTTTTCATAATTATACAGCTAAAAAGCAATTTATGCAAGTATTAATTAATTTTTATTAATAATATGCAAAAAAAGCTCTTGCATTTTCCTTTATAATGACGTATAGTATATAAGACAATTTAATCATCTGATGAAAAATTTAGGAGGATATATAGAATGAGTAAAGAAAAAGTAGTTTTAGCCTATTCCGGTGGTCTTGATACTACCGCAATTATCCCTTGGTTAAAAGAAACATATAATTATGATGTAATTTGCTGCTGCGTTGACTGTGGACAGGGCGAAGAACTTGACGGATTAGAAGAACGTGCTCTCTACTCCGGTGCTTCTAAGTTATATATAGAAGATATTACAGACGATTTCTGTGAAAACTACATTATGCCATGCGTACAGGCAGATGCCGTATATGAGAACAAATACCTTCTCGGTACTTCTATGGCACGTCCTGGAATCGCAGCGAAATTAGTTGAGATCGCACGTAAAGAGAATGCCGTTGCAATCTGTCATGGTGCTACCGGTAAAGGTAATGACCAGATTCGTTTTGAACTTGGTATCAAAGCTTTAGCTCCTGACTTAAAGATCATCGCTCCATGGCGTGATGACAAGTGGCAGATGGATTCTCGTGATGCAGAGATTGAATACTGTAAAGCACATGATATTCACCTTCCATTCTCTGTAGATAACAGCTACAGCCGCGACCGTAACTTATGGCATATCAGCCACGAAGGTCTTGAACTTGAAGATCCTGCCTGTGAACCAAACTATGATCACTTATTAGTATTAGGCGTTTCTCCAGAAAAAGCTCCTGATGAACCAGAATATCTTACAATGACTTTTGAAGCCGGCGTTCCTAAAACAATCAACGGCGAAGAAATGAAAGTTGCTGATATCATTCGTAAATTAAACGAATTAGGTGGAAAGCATGGTATCGGTATCGTTGATATCGTAGAGAACCGCGTTGTTGGTATGAAGTCACGTGGTGTTTATGAAACTCCAGGCGGAACAATCCTTATGGAAGCACACCGACAGTTAGAAGAACTCGTACTTGACCGAGATACTATGGCAGTAAAGAAAGACATGGGTAATAAGCTTGCTCAGGTTGTATACGAAGGAAAATGGTTCACACCACTTCGTGAGGCAATCCAGGCATTTGTAGAATCCACACAGAAATATGTAACTGGTGAAGTTAAATTCAAGCTTTACAAAGGTAACATCATCAAAGCTGGAACAACTTCTCCATACAGCCTTTACAGCGAAACACTCGCATCCTTTACAACAGGCGATCAGTACGATCACCACGATGCTGAAGGATTCATCACATTATTCGGTCTTCCATTAAAAGTTCGTGCAATGAGAATGCAGGAATTAGAGAAAAACCACAGTAAATAATTCTGGTTTGCTGCAGGCAGGGGAGACGCTCCCAAAGAAAGAAGCCACCCTATATTTGTGACTCTATCACTGCGGGTTGGATGTGCGCTAAACGGCTCACATCCAATCCTCGTTCTAAGGTCACAAATATAGGGTGGCTTCTTTCTTTGGGAGCTGTGTTTTGGCTGAAGCAAAATCAAACATTCATGTTGAAGAATTTGAGGATTCACTTCCCCTGACATTCTATATCTCCAGTCTTCTCCCCTCCAAATCCTTCCAACTGATTTTTGAGCTGCCAACAAGCAGAACTCAGGAAAATAAATAAAGCATATTTGTGGCCTCGGAGCAATTTTTTTCCTGAGTTCGTCTGTCTTGCAGCTTCACAAGTTATTTTTCTCGATGTAGATATCTATATATTTCATCGCATCTCTTCCATGATCAGCTGTTAAAAATTCCATTCCCTGTGAGCGAACATATTTATAGAACTTAATTAAAAGCTCTTCATTGATCGTAATGTTATTCAGCCCATAACACATCACTACATCTAACTCTTTTTTCTCTATCGCTTCCATGATACGGCGAAAGCCTGGTCTGTCTGTATTTTCTGAATCATATTGTCCAAAATCTGTATAATGAAGGAACTCACAATTCTCTTTTCCATAGATTTCTTCCGCTACTTCATGGCATTTTTCATAGGATTCTACCATCTCTTGAATAAAATGTCTGTAACATAGTTTGCAGGCCCCTCTATAGTATTGATAATGATAAATACCTATTCTCTTTTTCATTTTCATTCCACCCCGTCCATTTATAATAAAAAAAATAATTATTATTTATTATAAAACAGCAGGTAATCTAATATAGATACAGATTCACACAAAATCTGGGAAATATGTGGAGTGAGATAAAGGAACAGACAAAGCCCAAGAATTATGTTAACAAAAATATTTTATTTCACCAAAACGGTTAATCCATTCGTTTATGATATCATCACTGTTTGCAGCTATCATCCGCATTAATTTTTTTAATATTCTTTCAGGAATCTGTGAATTATTATTAGAAAGAATTACATTCCCAGTGCTGGTAATCCAAATTTTTGTTGCGGTGGATTTAGCTCGCCCTTCAGATATATGGACATGAATAGGTTCTAACGGGTCACCTTCATTAGACCAAAAATAAATACTGTATGGTCCAATTCTAAGAAGTTGCGGCATTTAAAACGCCCCCTTCTTGCGAAAACTCTATAATAAGATGAGCATTTTTACGAATCAACTGTTTAAAATAGGATATTTCTGTATCACTATATCCTTCAATATTTTCCCATTTATAGGCTGGCAACCAACATGTTGCATTATGGAATCCACCTACTTCATCTGGAGTTTCAATATACACTTTTACACTACCATCTGCCTTCATCTCAGAATGAGTGATTTCCGTATCATCATTCAGCGTCATAAAAGGATACATCATAAATATCCCTCCCTTCTATCTGTTATATTTATTGTAATATAAGTAATAATACATTGCAACAACTCAAATCTAAATCCTGATTGAACAACATCGCGACGTGATGGCTTAGGAAAGCTATGGCACAACGATGTTGCTCAATCAGATTTTTTGCTATTGTTTTCTTCTTCCCATTCTTCCTTTCTCGTTTTTGATTGTATAACTGCCACGCCAACTACTATAATAAATCCAATGATTATTTCAAGACCTATTGCAATACTTTCCCCAATACTCATACCTTGAAATATATTCATTCTTTCCTTTGATGCTATTGGAAATACCACCCACAAGAATCCTACAGCCGCTTCTATTCCCTGTATCCATTTATTTGAATTACGCAACCTTCTTTCTGGCATTTTTTTATCAAGATAACACATACAGAAAAAAACTACTGCTGCCAAGATCCAGTAAATTATATTTATTCTATTAATAGAAGGCCATTTTTCAGATAATTGAAATGGCAGCATGAGCAATTCCAAGCTCACAAATTCGAGAATATAGATTACTGCCTGTACTCCATAAAGCTGTTTTTCATCAAGGGAGGCAAGTAACATTTTTTCTGTCTCTTTTTTATATTCTTTTTCCTGTATTTTTTCTCCCGCAAAGAATTCGCCAATACTTATATTCAATTCTTTGCAAAGAGATTCTATAATTCCTACATCTGGTATAGAGCGTCCATTTTCCCACTTTGAAACCGCCCGGTCTGTTACTCCTAATTTTTCTGCCAGTTCTTTTTGTGTCAAATTTAGATTCTTTCGATTTTGTGCTATGAACCTTCCTACTTTTATTGGCTCAACCATATTTTCACGCTCCCATAAAATGATAGTATTTATTTCCAAATTTATATTTAGAAACCTGTTTTCGATATAAATATCCTAACACATTTATAGGAAAATCGCACTCTACTATCAGTTGAATCCTAATTTGCACAGCAAATGATTTAACTATTTTGATTTTTTCTTCGGGTAAATATTTCCTTCTCTTGGACATAAAAAAATCCTCCTAAAGTAGATTTGGTTATTTGCCTTGTCTACTTTAGGGGGATTATATCCGTATCCTCCGGAGAACTTTCTTAAACTCTTAAATAATTATTATTTTACTGTCACTTTACATTTAACTGTCTTACTTCCAGACTGCACAGTAATCACAGCGTTACCCTTTTTCTTTGCTTTTACAACACCCTTTGAAGTAACCGTCACAATCTTTTTATTGCTGGATTTATATTTCAATTTCTGAAGACTTGTCAATGGTGCTACCGCTGCTTTTAATGTTACTGTCTGATTCTTTTTCAGTTTCAGATTCTTAGACATTCCTGTGATTTTTGCAGTTTTTACTGCGGCTTTCTGAACAGTAATTGTAATTTTTTTCTTTAATCCACTCTTTAAAATTATGGTAATTGTTGTTTTACCCTTTTTTCGTCCTGCTACAAGAGTACAGGTTCCATTAGGCTTTCCAGAAACTTTTACAACTTTTGTATTACCAGACTTCCAGGATGCTACAGAATCTCCATTTGCAAGACCGCTAACTTTCAGGACAGTTGTTTTCTGTTTTATTTTTAACGGAAGCTTTGCTGCATTTACTTTCATTGTTGCTGCAAGCTTCTTTCCATTGTTTCTCGTCTCTTTATATCCGCACACATTACAAGTACGAATCTGTACTTCCGGTGAAAAAACAGTAGCATCCTTTATTGTTTGCCAGGAAGAAAATTGATGCGCTCCGATTCGTACTACTTTTTTTGTTTCGCCGCATCTCCTGCATTTCAGATTCTGTAACCCTTCTTCCTTACACGTTGCTTTTTTCTCACTGACAACTTCCCAGTCATGTCCCTGTGCCGGCAGTGTTTCTTTTAATTGTATATAACCACAATCCTTACACTTCGTTACTCTTTCTCCAGGCTCCGTACATGAATTTGTATAAGTATATGTATAAGTTACAAAGGTATGTTTATGATCTGCTGTGTATTCGTAATAAACCGTTGCATTGTAAAAGTTGTTCTGATTCAATCCGGCAGCTATCCATTCTTCTCTTGTTCCAGTATATCTGATTGTTTTTATTGGTCTATAATCTGTAAAAATATTTTCACCGAGCGCTGCACTTTTAGGAAGTGTTATCGTCTCAAGACTTTTACATTCAGCAAATGCATGCTTTCCAATGCTGGAAACACCCTCATCTATCACAAGTTCTTTTAGATTCTCGCAGCCATAAAATGCATACTCGCCAATTGTTTTTACTGTGCCCGGAATATTTAATGATGTCACTCCGTTACAACCCTGGAATGCACTGTTACCAATAGTAGTAACATTCTCAGGCAATACAATGTTTTCCAAACTACTACAATGATAAAATGCTATTTTACCAATACTGGAAACTTTTGAAAAATCAAACTTTTTCAAACTTGTACACTCAAAAAAAGCCCCTTCCTGTATTAATAATTTTCCAGGTATATCTGCTTCGGTAAGCTTAGTACAATTCAAAAAAGCATAATTTCCAAGTAATGCCATATCTGATTCTTTTACTTTTACACTTCCAAGACTTGTACATCCCTCAAATGCATTCTTACTTACTGCAAGACTTCCTGTAAATTCTACACTTTCAAGACCAGTACAATCTTTAAATACACATTCACCAAGCTGAAGCACTTTTTTACCAGCAGCATTTACTGCACCTGTTGCTGTGATACTTTTAATTTGCTTACATCCTTCAAAAGCAGAATTGCTAATCTTAGAAAGCACTCCCTTTATCGTAACAGTCTTAAGATTTGGGTAATTCATAAAATTTCTTTCTCCAAGAGTAGTAATTCCATCACCTATGATTACATCTGTAATCTGTTCTTTATAATAAAACCATGGTGACCAATCCGGAGTAGCTCCCGTTCCCTCAATTACAAGTTTTCCACTGTCATAGACACTCCATGTGATATCAGAATCATCAAGCTGATCCCTATACATAAGATTTCCATACTCTGAAGCTTCACTGCCCCCGCTCTTTTCTGTGTCACCTGACATAAGCTTCGTATTTACTATGTTACCCTGCTTTACATTCGCAAATACTGCTTCTCCTGGCGCTACAGCCAAAAGCATTGCTGCTGATAAACTCACTGCCATCATCTGTTTTAGTTTTAGTCTCATTTCTTTCCTCCCTGGATATATCAAAGATATCCTTTATTTTTTATATTTATTATATTATAAATATAAATGTATTTCAATAATTTAACATGACAATCCTGACCTGTAGATTTGGTGTAGACGAAAAAAGAAAAAATACCATATCCCATCTGCTCTGTAGTCGCTGTGTTTAAGATACTTGCTCGCATCTTAAACATGCTCCGAAGCCACATCTGGGATATGGTATTTTTTCTTTTTTCTGACTATGCTAAATCCACAGTTGGACAACGTGGAATGTACCAGAAGGATATGACTTTCCGGGAAATTAAAGTCTAATAGAATATCCCATATCATAGGCTTTTTTAAAAACACTTTGATTCTCGACCAATCCAGCATCCATCACGTTTGCTGCATATATCTTTCCTGCAATCTTATATTCTTCCAGATGCTCTACAAAACCATTCAGATCACCAAGCGATCTTTCAATAATGTCCTCACCCAAACCAGCCGATATAATGTAGTAAATCTCTTTTTTACCAAGATGCTGCCAGATAGGATAAGTACGGTCAATAAAGGTCTTCATCTGGGCACTGATTCCATAAAAATAAACCGGTGTAGCCAGTACAAGTACATCTGCTTTCTGAAACATTTTTAGTATCTCAGCCATATCATCTTTTAATACACAGGTGCCACCATTTCTCATACAGCCGTCACAGGCTCTGCAAAAACCTATATTCTGCTCCATGATGCGTACGAGTTCCACCTGATGTCCTTTTGCTTCTGCACCTTTTTTAAACTGCTCACACAAGATTTGTGAATTTCCTTTTTTTCTTGGCGAACTTGAAATAATCAATACATTTTTCATTCGTTTTCCTTTCCTACATACTGATTTACAAACTTTTTATAACTTATCTTTCCAGATACTATAGATTTGATACTACATTGATTGGATTCCCTCAATATAACTTACACCCATAAACCCACCTCTATATTTTCCATTCAAATATATTTTGATTATATCACGATTCCCTTAGATTGAATATCTATAATTTTTAATACTTTCCATAAAATAGAAAAGAAAACATTCTACCTCTCTCAACCTAAAATCCTGATTTGTAGACTTAATGTAGACGAAAAAAGAAATAATACCATATCCCATCTGCTCTGTAGTCGCTGTGTTTAAAATGCTCATCCGCATCTTAAACACGCTCCCAAGCCGCATCTGGGATATGGTATTATTTCTTTTTTCTGACTACTTTAAATCCACAGTTGATGAAAATGGGGATTCTCCAAAAGATTATGAATTCTCGGGAAATTAAAGTCTAAAAGATTGACACATTTCTTCTGAAAGTTTCCATCTGAATAGAAATCGTAGACTTTTGGAGAATCTCCTCGTTTTTTAAGGAAAAAATGGAGCGTTTGGCGCAACGGAACAAAATCAAACTTATAAAAATTTTCTTTTCTTTAGATACCTTAATGCAATTCAGCAACATAGAACAATTTAAATGTCAGTCCTTTAGAAATTAATTTCCCGGAATGTCATAAGCTTCTGGTGTAGTCCATGTTATTAAACTGTAGATTTAGAATAGTCAGAAAAAAGAAACAAATAATACATCCCAGATGCGGCTTGGGAGCGTATTTAAGATGCAGGTGAGCATCTTAAATACAGCGACTACAGAGCAGATGGGATGTATTATTTGTTTCTTTTTTCGTCTATTACCAAATCTACAAATCAGGATTTAAAAACTACCTCTCTTATAACATCATCCATCCAAATACATAACGGAGTGACAAAAAACCATATAATAAGAAATGGAATACAAATCTGCCCCCGGTAATTAAAAGGCACTTTTGAGTAATCCCATACATGAAGCTTCAAATAAATATTCACAATGACACCCGTTAAATATTCATAAGAAATAATAATAAGACTCCCCAGTATCATTTGCAAAAGAAAAGAGGGATGCCATTTTTTACCTTCATTTAATAATCCAATCGTATAAAAAGATAATCCCCCACAAATAATCATAGATATATGAGAATAACCCCGATATAGAATCTCAAAATTAAAATATACCATTCCTCCAAAACTAATAAGAAATAATGGCTGCACTATTTTTGTTATCACAAAATGTCTCATTCTCTGCCGCTCCTAAAACACAATTTTTATTGTGAATAGTATTGGCAGAGTGGAATTTTCTATACGAAAAAAGAACAAATACTATATCCCATCTGCTCTGTAGTCGCTGTATTTAAGATGCTCATCCGCATCTTAAACACGCTCCCAAGCCGCATCTGGGATATAGTATTTGTTCTTTTTTCTGTCTAATTTAAATCCACAGTTAGCAACATGGACTGTGCTCCTTATTTTTTAATTCATTTGTAGAATTGATTAGACAGCCGCTGTAATAGAACTTTCTACTGAATTGTAAGGAAATTATGGTAAAGAAAAGAGAATTTTTATAAGTATTGCATTTTGTGACTTTGCGCTGTGGAATTTTGACTCTGAAAACTTCGGACTTGTTTTTCCGAAGTTTTCGTTTTTCGAGGCAAAATGAAACGTTTAGCGCAACGGAACAAAATCAAACTTATAAAAATTCTCTTTTCTTTAGAAACCTCAATCCAATTCAGTTAAGTAATCTCCCTTCAGCGGCGTCTGTTTCAACCCCTACAAATCAGGATTATAGTACTTTGGAAAGAAATTCCTGTGTTCTTGCTTCTTTCGGATTATCAAAGATATCCTCCGGTGTTCCCTGTTCAAGAATTCTTCCCTCATCCATAAACATAACGCGGGTTCCAACTTCTTTTGCAAATCCCATCTCGTGGGTTACTACTGCCATTGTCATTCCCTGATCGGCAAGGTTTTTCATTACTTCTAAAACTTCTCCTACCATTTCAGGGTCAAGGGCGGATGTTGGTTCATCAAAGAGCATCATTTTCGGCTTCATCGCAAGAGAACGAACGATGGCAATTCTCTGTTTCTGTCCACCGGATAACTGTCCCGGATAAGCGTCTGCTTTTTCTTCTAAGTTAACTAATTTAAGAAGTCTAAGAGCTTCTTCTTTTGCTTCTTCTGGCTTCATTAACTTCAGACGTACCGGTGCAAGTGTAATATTTTCCATGATTGTCTTATGTGGGAAAAGGTTGAAATGCTGAAATACCATTCCCATATGCTGACGAACTTTATTAATGTCTGTTTTAGGATCTGTAATATCAATACCATCAAAGATAACCTGTCCGGATGTCGGACGCTCTAAGAGGTTCATACAGCGTAAAAATGTAGACTTACCGGAACCGGATGGTCCAATGATAACTATTTTTTCACCAGGGGCGATATGTTCATTAATATCATTTAATACCTGATGACTTCCAAAAGATTTATATAAATTTTTAACGGATATCACTTTCTCTCAGTCTCCTTTCCAGTTTGCCCATAAGCCATGTAAAGAACATAACAATTACAAGATAAATAACCGCTACAATTAATAACGGCAGCATTGCATCATAAGTTATACCACGTATAATATCCCCGCCTCTGGTTAACTCGTTAAGACCGATATAACCACAGATGGATGTTTCTTTTAATAATGTGATCATTTCATTTACCAATGCCGGAAGACAGTTTTTGATTGCCTGTGGCATGATAATCTGTAACATGGTATCTGTATAGCCAAGTCCTAAGGAACGTCCTGCTTCCATCTGTCCTTTATCAACAGACATGATACCTGAACGGAAAATTTCTGCAACATACGCCCCGGAGTTCACACCAAATGTGATAACCGCTACCATAACTTTATTGTTAGAAGATGCTAAAACAATAAAGAACATGATCAATAACTGTACCATCGTTGGCGTACCACGAATAACTGTCAGATATACTCGACAGATCAGGTCTGCCAGCTTGATCAGAAAACTTCCAAAACCTTTGCTCTGATCTTCTTTCAGCTGATCGTGTGTTGTACGTATCACCGCAATGACTGCTCCAAGAACTAATCCCAGAATCAATGCAAGGAACGTTACTTCCAATGTTACTTTAAGACCATCTGTAATGTACTTCCAACGCTGATCTGCAATAAAGTCCAATATAAACTTTGCTTTTATGCCTGAAAACCACTCACTCAAAATCTCAACCTTCTCTTTCTTAAATATTCATTCGTATTTACCTGTTACTTTATAAAACAAAAGAGTACCCGGGACAACTGCCCCGGGTATAGAAAGCGGTATACACTGCTTCCTGCTTTTTCATATCATAGCTACAATCTCCGTAACTACGTATAATTATTTGATGTATTTGTCAAGAATCTTCTGGATAGTTCCATCTTCTTTCAGCTCTTTTAATGCTCCGTTTACTGCGTTAAGTAAATCCGTATTGCCTTTCTGAATTGCTGCTGCATAATCTTCCTGAACATAATCTGTGTCAAGAATCTGTAAACCATCTGTTGTCTTTACAAAAGCTTTAGCTGGCTGGTTATCAATGATTACTGCATCAATCTTACCGCTTGTAAGAGCCATAACTGCGTCAGCACCTTTGTTGTACTCTTCTACGTTTTCTTCGCCAAAGTCATCCTTTGCGTAGATGTCACCAGTTGTTGCTAACTGCACACCAATCTTTTTACCTTTTAAGTCATCAATAGACTTAATGGAAGAACCTTCTTTTACGATAACGGACTGAATACCTGTTGCATAACTGTCAGTGAAGTCAACAGACTGCTTTCTCTCATCTGTTACAGTCATACCTGCAAGACCTAAGTCTGCTTTACCGGACTGTACTGCTGTGATGATAGAGTTAAATTCCATATCCTGAATCTCCAACTTCAGTCCTAATTTATCTGCAATCGCTTTTGCGATGTCAGCATCAATACCAACAATATCATTACCCTCATAAGATTCATATGGTGGGAATGTCGCATTGGTTGCCATTGTTAAAACACCATCTTTTGCTGTCTTTACTGTAGCTGTTCCATTAGCAGAAGTACTGGATTCTGCTGACTTTTTGTCGTTGCTGCTACCGCATCCAGCTAACATGGATACAGACATAACAACTGCAAGCGCAACGGCTGCTAATTTTTTCATCTTCATTTTTCTCTCTCCTTTGTTTCATTTCATTACAAGTTTTTCTAAAAAAATTTGCGTATTGCAAGAAAGCTACGCAAAGCTTTCTTCTAAATATAAAAAATACCACAAACCGAATAAAAACACAAGTGCTTCCTGCATATTCTTTGAATAAATATTCATCAAACTTACTTTGAATTAATAAAATGAACATGTACTATGCATTTTTATACTTTTCTTCGGATATCCGGAAGCTGCGCTAATACAATCGCAATAAACATAAGTACACAGCCGATCAATTCTCTTGTTGTAAGAACCTGATGCAGGAATACATATCCTGAAAGTGCAGAAAATACAGATTCCAAACTTAAAATAAGTGCTGCTACTGTTGGATTCAACCCCTTCTGTCCTACAATCTGCAAAGTATAACCTACTCCGGTTGACATAATACCTGTATAAAGAATCGGTCCTGCCGCACTTAAAATCATTGCTATGCTCGGATTTTCAAATAGAAGCATGAACACAGCACCAAGTATCCCACCGGTAAGGAACTGGATACAGGACATTTTTACACCATCTACAAATGGATTATAATGATCGATTGCAAGAATCTGGCCTGCATACAAGACCGAACAGCATAAAATAAGTGCATCTCCTCTTTGTATCGTCAATTTCTGTGTAATACATAAAAAATATAATCCTGCTAATGCAATGACTACACTGATCCATGTAAGAATTCCGCAATATTTCTTAAAGAACAAACCGATAAGCGGTACGATAATGATATAAAATGTTGTGATAAATCCAGCTTTTCCTACTGTCGTATACTGAATTCCTGTCTGCTGAAAACAGTTGGCAAAAAACAGAAAAATACCACAGACAATGCCGCCTTCTATAAGCTGTTTGTTTTTCCAACTTAGTCTTTGTTTCTCCTCCGTCTCTATATGAAGAATATTCTCAGAATTCACTACATCTGCACTTTCATTCTGACTTTTTTTCCGGATACCGTCAAGTACTATAATAACCGGGATCAAAAACAAACCACCGATTACAGAGCGCAGGCAAATAAATGTAAATGGCCCGATATAATCCATACTTACACTTTGTGCCACAAAAGCCGCACCCCAGATCATGGCTGTCAGAAACAGAAAAAATGTATTTCGCAATTTATGTGTCTTCACTTGCGCTTTCATTTGTGCTTTCATCTTCCATCAACCTCTTTTCCTCTCAAATTCTTCTGCAAATAGCAAAGATAGGACAGATTATACTCCAATCTCATATCAGAGACAAGATTTTTCTTCCTTTTTCCTTGCCAGTTATCATATTTTCATGTAGAATATTCATTTAGAACACTTTTAGAAATTATATAATCAGGAGGAAGTTTTATGGCTCAATTATGGGGCGGACGATTTACAAAAGAAACCGATAAACTGGTTTACAATTTTAATGCGTCCATCAATTTTGATAAGAAGTTTTATAAACAGGATATGGAAGGAAGTATTGCTCACGTAAAGATGCTTGCTAGTGTTGGTATCCTCACAGAAGAAGAAAGAGATCAGATCATTACCGGTATCGAAGGTATTCTTCGTGATGTAGAGAATGGTTCTCTTATTATTACGGAAGAATATGAAGATATCCACAGTTTTGTAGAGGCTGTACTTACAGAGCGTATTGGCGATGTCGGAAAGAAGCTTCATACAGGAAGAAGCCGAAACGATCAGGTTGCTCTTGATATGAAGTTATATACAAGACAGGAGCTTCTTTCTATCAGAGAGCTTGTTCTTGAACTGATCAAGACATGCCAGACTTTAATGGAAGAAAATATTCACACCGTTATGCCTGGATTTACTCATTTACAGAAGGCACAGCCGTTAACACTCTCTCACCATGTCGGTGCATACATGGAAATGTTTAAAAGAGATTATTCCCGCTTAAGTGACATTTATGACCGCATGAATTACTGTCCGTTGGGTTCCGGTGCATTAGCAGGAACTACCTATCCATTAGACAGAGAAATGACGGCAGAACTTCTTGACTTTTATGGCCCTACTTTAAACAGCATGGATTCTGTATCTGACAGAGACTATGTTATCGAACTGTTAAGTGCACTTTCTACAATTATGATGCATTTAAGCCGTTTTTGTGAAGAAATCATTCTCTGGAATTCTAATGAGTACCGTTTCATTGAGATTGATGATGCTTACAGTACCGGAAGCAGTATTATGCCACAGAAAAAGAACCCGGATATTGCAGAATTAATCCGCGGAAAAACTGGTCGTGTTTATGCAGCTTTAACATCTATTTTAACTACTATGAAAGGAATCCCTCTGGCATATAACAAAGATATGCAGGAGGATAAAGAACTCACTTTTGATGCATATGACACTGTAAAGGGCTGCCTTGCTCTCTTTAACGGTATGTTAAAGACAATTACTTTCCATAAAGACATCATGGAGCAGAGTGCCAAACATGGCTTTACAAACGCTACCGATGCAGCAGATTACCTTGTAAATCATGGGGTTCCATTCCGCGATGCTCATGGAATCGTGGGACGTCTTGTACTGTATTGTATTGACAAAGGAATTGCTCTTGATGATATGAGTCTTGAAGAATATAAAGCAATCAGTCCTGTATTTGAAAATGACATTTATGAGGCAATTGATGTTCATACTTGTGTTGACAAGAGAAATACTATCGGTGCCCCAGGTCCAAAAGCAATGGAACAGGTCATCGCGATCAATAAAAAATGGATTGAAGAACACGAAGAGTAAACAGGGAGAATAACTATGAAACATTCAAAAAAGTCACATAAAGAGGGACGAGGAAGTTTTTCCGGCCGTATCGGCTATGTGCTGGCCGTTGCCGGTTCTGCTGTAGGTCTTGGAAACATCTGGCGTTTTCCATACCTCGCTGCAAAATATGGAGGAGGAATCTTTCTTTTAGTTTATCTCCTTTTAACTGTATCTTTTGGATATGTTCTTATTATGTCCGAAACAGCTCTTGGGCGTATGACTAAAAAAAGTCCGGTAGGTGCATTTGCTTCTTTTGGTAATAGCTTTCCTTTTAAACTTGGAGGCTGGCTCAATGCGGTTATTCCTATCCTGATCGTTCCTTATTATAGTACGATCGGCGGATGGGTTATCAAATATCTTGCTGAATATCTAAAAGGAAATGTGCAAGAAGTTGCACAGGATGGCTACTTTACCGGATTCATCACAGATTCTTTTCAAACAGAACTGTGGTTCCTTGTTTTTGCAGTCCTGATCTTTATTATCATCCTTGGCGGCGTAAGAAATGGAGTAGAACGAATGTCTAAAATCATGATGCCGATTCTTGTACTTTTAGCAATCGTTGTAACAATTTATTCCGTTACACGTCCGGGCGCATTAGCCGGAGTAAAGTATTTCTTAATTCCTAACATGAAGAATTTTTCTTTTATGACAATTGTTGCTGCAATGGGTCAGATGTTTTATTCTCTTTCCATTGCTATGGGAATCCTTTACACCTACGGTTCTTATACAGATAAAGATATGGATCTTGAACAATCCACAACACAGATTGAAATCTTTGATACAGGGATTGCAATACTTGCCGGATTAATGATCATTCCTGCTGTTTTCTCTTTCTCTGGTGGAAATCCTGAAAACTTACAGGCCGGACCATCCCTCATGTTTATTACTTTACCAAAAGTATTTGCCAGTATGGGAATCGGTACCGCAGCTGGTATCCTGTTCTTTGTACTCGTGCTGCTGGCAGCTCTTACAAGTGCAGTATCTTTAATGGAAACCTGTGTATCTACTTTTGCAGATGAATTTCACTGGAGCCGTAAAAAATGTTGTGTATTCATGGCTGTTGTTATGATTGTTCTTGGTTCCGCATCTTCTATGGGATACGGTGCCCTTGATTTCATTCAGATCTTCGGAATGGCATTCCTTGATTTCTTTGATTTCCTTACAAACTCTGTAATGATGCCGCTTGCTGCTTTAGCAACCTGCTTCTTAATCCTCAGGGTTGTTGGATTTAAGAAAATCTCAGAAGAAATCGAACAGTCTTCTTCTTTCCGCAGAAAGAAGTTATACACTGTCTTCCTTAAATATTTCGCACCAATCTGCCTGATTATTATTTTGTGCAGTTCTATCGCGAATGTATTGGGAATTATTTCTATGTAGGCTTATTTCTATGTAAGCTAATGTAGACTACTATAAATAAATACAAAAAATATAGCAGGGGTTCCAATAAAGTATATGGACTCCCTGCTATAGGATTAGGGGCCGTTTTGTACAGCCCCTTTTTACATATATTTTTTAATTTAAATGTGGAATGATTGGATTATATGGCTTCTCGAAATCCATCTTCTGTACTTTCTTTTAAAAGAAGATACTGCTTCTGATTAATTTCGATATCGTTGCCTTTTCGGGAAATATATCCCTCATTGATAAATTTTCGCAAACACCGGTTCACTGTTCTGACGCAGATCCCTGTATAATCCGAAAGGTCTTGTCGAACAAAGCTAATTCGTAAAACACCATTTTGTGCATATTTTTCATGCCAGTCTACGAATAACCAGGCCAGGCGATTTGCTCCTTGTAAAAATAAAAAGTCTCTACTGCTACATGCCTGGGAAAAAAGATATTCTCCCATCAGTTTTGATACCTGCTTCAATGCTATAATATCTGTATGAATCCATCGCTCAAACTTATTTTTCGGTACTTTAACCAGAAGGCAATCGGTGAGAGTCTGAAGAGTATGACAGTGTTCTTCTACTTCCATCAGGACTTCCATAGCTCCATAAGCATACATTTTTGTAAAAAGCCTATGGTTATATGACATACCATGAATATTATTATCTGTTACTTTTACTAGTCCTTTTCCAATAAAATAAATGGTATTAATTTTTTCTCCTTCATGAAAAACCGGCGTTCCTTTTTTCACCTCTTCTACGGTAATGGCATTAAGCAGCCAATCCGGAGCCGTTTTAAAGTACAAGGAAAATTCCTCCTTTTTGTCAGAATCAACCTTTGTCAAAAAAGGAACGGTTTCCTTTGAACACGTTTTACCCATTTTACCACACCCTTACTCCCGACAGGTGGTTTATTTTTCCTGCCGTTCTACTTTTTTCATAATGAAAAAGCAACAAATACAAGTCACTATTTCTGCAGCAGGGAATGAAATCCAGACACCTGTCATTCCCCAGCATCGACTGAATAGCCACATGAAAATATATAACATTACCAGCTGTCTTAATAAATTAATCACTATACTATAACGAATCTGATTTACTGATTGAATATAGGAAGCAACCATCGTTGCAATACCGTTAAAAAGATAACCTGTCGTCATAATGCGTAAAGCTGGCACACCAAAAGACATCATTTCTTCTGATGCCATGAAGACTTTTAAAATCTCTTTTGGAAAAAGAGAAAGAATCAACTCCCCTGTTCCCATAAACAGCATAGCAATGACAGTTCCCCATATCATAGTTTTTTTCAGCCGCTCTTTATTTCCTGCACCAAAGTTAAAACTCATAATAGGAATACAACCCTGGATCAGACCGTTTACTGTCATAACGACCAACTGCTGCGCTTTAAAATATGCACCAAAGAAGGCAACCGCAGTCATGGAATATGCAGCTAGAAAACTGTTGGTAAAAGTCACCATAAAGGCGCCTAATGCGTTCATAATAAATGAAGGCATCCCGCATCGAAAAATATTTATCCAGACAGCCGGATTCAATTTCCATCCTTTTGTCTTGATTTTTACCTTTTGTTTGGTAAACAATAATACATAAAAAGCAATCAGCATGGAAACGGTATATCCAAGTACTGTGGACACTGCCGCTCCTTTTATTCCCATAGCTGGGAAAGGTCCCAGACCAAAAATGAGAATTGGATCAAAAATAAAATTAAATACAACACCTGCCGTCTGAAATGCCATTGGTGTCAGCATATTGCCGGTACCTTGAAGAATTTTCTGAATGGCAATATGCACCATATTCGGTATTTGCAAAAATACGCATATCTTCATATATTGCATACTTAACGCATATATCTCTTCATCTTTAATAAAAATATGAAAATATGGTTCAAGGATCAGATAAAAAATAACATTCAGCAGAATACCAAAAAGGAAAGAAAGCAGCAGTCCATGACTAACAATATTATTGGCCTCATCCTGCTCTTTTCGTCCAAGATACCTGGCCACCAAAACGTTTATGCCCACACCTGTACCAATGGAAAATGCCAGCATCAGTGTAGTCAGTGGAAAAGAAAATGATACTGCAGTCAATGCTTTTTCACTGATTTGTGCCACAAAGAGACAGTCCACAAAATTGTAGGTATATTGCAAAAACATAGAAAATAGCGGTGGCAGCGACATTTGCATGATAAGAGGAACAATGGCTTTCGTTCCCATTTGATTTTCCTGTTGATGCTCCATCTTTTTAACTATTTTGCATCGCATTTCAGTACAGCGTTTAAGAGTACGGATGCCCCCTGTGTACACTGCTGTACGGAAGTAAATTCTGGTTCACAATGGGAATGTCCGTCTTTTGAAGGAACAAAAATCATTGTTGTTGGCATCATATATGCGCAGAACTGTGCATCATGACCCGCACCAGAGTTGATTCTCTGATGAGAATATCCCAGTTCTTCTACGGATTCTTTTACATAACCAACCAGTTCTTCGTTGAAATACACCGTATCACGTGTCCATGCCGGTTCGTATTCTACTTTACATCCTACGATTTCTTTTGGCATGTTTTCAATAATTTTCACTACCTGTTCAATTACCTTTGGATCTTCATGTCTTGCATCAATAGAGAAATCCACGTAATCAGGAATAACTGTATGCACATTTGGATGAAGAGCAATTTCGCCTGTTGTATATACCAGTTCCGGATCAAGTTTATCTAATTCATCATGAAGATACTGTAAGATTTTTGCTGATGCATATAATGCGTCATGACGATATTTCATCGGTGTTGTTCCCGCATGATCAGCCTGTCCATAAGTTTTAATTCTGTAGCAGATCATACCCAGTACACAAGTAACTACACCAACATCATTATTCTCTGCCTCAAGGATAGGCCCCTGTTCAATATGTAATTCAAACATTGCTTTATAATCTTTTGGATTTAAGCGGTTTGCCTCTGGTCCTTTGTACCCGGATGCTTCAAGAGCTGCTCCAAATGTTTGTGTCGGATCCAGAATAGACTTGGAATTGAGCATATCCTCGTGCACGAATTTATAACGGATATCCTCTGGCAGATAATCATAGCACAAAACACCAGATGCCATCATTGATGGTGGGTATAAAGAACCTTCTTCGTTAGTCCAGATCATAGCTGTAATATTATGTTTATGTGGAATTTTCTCTGCTGCGATGGTTTCAAGAACTTCCATAGCACCCATAACACCGAGAATACCGTCATAGTTACCACCATTTTTTACAGAATCACAATGGGATCCCATAACGATACCTGGAAGATCAGGTTCTGAACCTTTTAATGTCGCATATACACATGCCATATCGTCTGTTTTAATTTCAGCTCCAATTGCTTCCATTCTTTTTACGAACTCTGCTCTTGCCTGCAATGCTTCCGGAGACAGAGAATATCTTGTAATTCCACCATGTCCAGCATCACCAAATGTGCTAAATGTTTTTATTTTATCACCCATACGTTCTTCACTACATGTATACATTTTAAATTCCTCCTCTATTTTTATAATTAAAATTAATTATACTATTTGTTTTTTATGTTTAAAAAAATACCTTCTCAAAGCTTTCCAAAAATCCATGGCTAAAATCAGTCCCGCCGCAATGGATACTGAAGTAACCAATGCTTCTAATGCATATTCTTTTCCAAGACTCCTGTTACTCTGGCAAAAATAGTACATCGTATGATATAAAGCCGCCCCCGGAATCAGGGGAATAATTCCTACTGCGATATAAGCAGTTCTTGGCATTTTAGTATAGATTGCCATAATTTCTATATAAATTCCAAGAACTGCTCCGGAAATCAAAAACTGGACACTATAGGAAGAAATGAACAAGCCGGAAAATATATAAACTGCCCAGGCTAATCCTCCTCCTAATGCCGTAACTAAAACCTGTTTGCCTCTCAAATGAAACAACAGAGCAAATCCTACGGAACCAAAAAATCCGCTGATAATCTGTATCCAGTTCATTTTCTCTCTCCTTTACCCCAGCAGTACGTTTACAAAGACAAAACCTGTGGCAACTACAAGACTCAACATGATTGCCTCCGTAAATCTTGTAAGTCCAGACAGCATATTGTTAGAAAAAAACTCCTGTATGGCACAGGTAAATATTACACCAGGAATAAAAATCATAATATTACCAATACTTACCAATTCGGAGGAAATTCCTACTCCTATCCTCGCTGCTAAATTTGAAAGAAATCCCGCTGATGCCGCACACAGAAATACCTGTACGAAACGATTCAATTCTTTATTAAGCAGAAATTGATCAATCGGTGCGATCAGTACACCAATCAGAGCAGAAACAAGAGCATCCACGATACTTCCACCGAAAAAAATCGTAAAAGATAAAGAAATTAATGCAAAAATAAACATTTTACTATAAAGAGAACTGGCACTTGCCTGATCAATAGTTTCCAAACGGATTCTCGCTTCTTTTAACTCGATTTTTTCTGCACAAATATCTCTGGACAATGTATTTAACAAGGTCAGTTTATGCATATTTCTATCAAATTGATCCACACGTCTGATTTCCGTCAATCCCGGAAGATTTTCTCCCGAGATTGTCACTACAATAACATAAGTAATTGCAAAACATTCAATCGCTTCTGCACCCAATACACGACACATGCGTTCAATGCTGTCTTCTACACGACCAATTTCCGCTCCCGAAGATAACATTTGTTCACCTATATCCAGTATAATCTGTAAATTTTCTCTCGCTGTTGCCGCCCGTGTATCCACTTTGTCTCCTTTTTATCTAAAGCTGTCCTGCTTATTTTTTCGGACTACGTTTTATATACTGACCCATACCAGGCTTACCAACGAATTCTCCATTATCATAAACGAGCTGTCCTCTTAAGTAAGTCTGTACCGGATAACCATGCAGCTGTTTACCTTCCCAGATTGTATGATCATAATCGGAATGCATAGAATCAAGCGTGATGGTAAAGTCTTTGTCTTTATCATAAATAACGATATCTGCATCTTTTCCAACAACTAAAGAACCTTTGTTGTCACAGCCGAAAATTTTAGCTGGTGTAGTAGCGCAAAGTGCTACTACTCGCTGGAAAGAAATCTTTCCTGTATTTGCTGCATCAAGCATGTATGGATACAGATTTTCCACGCCGGCACAGCCATTTGGAATTTTGGTAAAGTCGTCTTTTCCCCAGTCTTTTTCATAACTCTGGAATGGACAATGATCGGTAGCAACCGTATCAATAAGACCTGCTTTTATTGCCTGCCATAATGCATCCTGACTTTCCTGTCCCTTTATCGGAGGAGAACATACAAAGTTTCTTCCATCTTCTCTCTTATAAACATCACAGGTAAATTCTAGATACTGTGGACAAGTTTCCACGTAAACTTCTGCACCCTGACGTTTTGCTTCAATACAGGCTTCCAAACCTTCTTTATCTGCCATATGAACGATATATAACGGCGCATCAAGATGTTTAGCCCAGTGAACGGCACGTTTATCTGCTTCCGCTTCTACAAACTCCGGACGACTCAAATAATGATACCAGGCACTTGTCTTTCCTTCTTTCAGGAATTTTTCTATATTCAGATCAATAAGATCCGGGTTTTCTGCATGCACGTTAATCATCGCACCCAGTTCTTTGGCACGAATAAGTAATCTGGCAAGAGTCGCATCATCGACCATCATTCCTTCTTTTTTGTAAACGAGGAAACATTTAAAACTTGTGATACCTTCTGCCACTGCCTGTTCCATCTCTTCTAGAATCTCTCCATCATTTAAATTGGTAATACAGCAATGCATCGCATAATCAACACAGGCATCCTGTTCCAGAATTTCTTTTTTGGAATTTACCAGACCAAGGATTGTTTCTCCTGCATGCTGCACAGGATAATCGAAGATCGTTGTCACACCACCACAGGCTGCTGCTCTTGTACCTGACAGATAACTGTCAGCAGAAACTGTTCCACCAAAAGGCATCTGTAAATGTGTATGTACATCCAAAGCACCCGGAAGCACCAGTTTTCCATTGACGTCGCAGACTTTTTCCGCCTCTGCTTCATCCATATTCAATTCCATAGCTGCAATCTTTCCATCTTTTACGGCAACATCACAGGCATACATATCTGTTGTAGTAACGACAACACCATTTTTAATCAGTAAATCATATTTTTTCATGACCACTTTACCCCCTGTTTATTTTTGTTGCAGCCCAATATTGGGCTGCGAACAATCATAAATCTGTCTCTTTTAAGGAGACGATTATTCATATTTTGTTTTCAGAATAACATCATGTTCTTCTCTACCCGGTTTGAAAACAACTTCTCCCGGTGTGATACAATGCATTACCGGACAGACATTTAAGCATAAGTGACATCCTACGCACTTGTCTTCTAAAAGTTTTGGTTTTCTTGTCTCCTGATCAAACTCGATTGCCTGATGACCACCATCAAAGCAGGATACATAACATCTTCCACAACCCACACACTTTTCTGTATCAAACTGTGGCAGGATACGGAAGGAACGATCAAGTTCGTCTGCTCCCTTAATACTTGGCAGAGCTCTTCCTACTAAATCCTGCAATTTATCAATACCATTTCTTTCCATATAGTGAGACAGACCACTGATCATATCTTCAACAATACGGTAACCATACTGCATGATGGCTGTAGTACACTGTACATTTTCACAACCTAACAAGATAAATTCTAAAGCATCTTTCCATGTTTCTACACCGCCCATACCGGATAATGGAATGTCTACCAGCTTAGGATCATGTTTAAGATCAGAAACAAAACGAAGAGCGATTGGTTTTACTGCTGCTCCTGAATAGCCGGATACTGCAGATTTACCGTTAACTACCGGCATACCAGAGTTGAGATCTAAATCTATGTTACTGATAGATTTTACAGTATTGATGGCAGCAAGACCTTTTGCTCCACCTTCCACTGCTGCGATAGCCGGAAGTTCCATATTGGTAATATTTGGTGTCATTTTTGCAATTACAGGAAGATGGGTATTTGCAGTTACTACTTCACAGTAATGTTTTACTAGTTCTGGTCTTGTCCCTACGTCAGATCCCATAGTAGAGGAAGTCATCTGTGGACAGGAGAAGTTACATTCAATCAGGTCAACACCCACTTCTGTTACTGCCTTTGCCAGATAAGCCCATTCATCATCATTACTTCCCATGATACTGGCAACAATAACTTTGTTTGGATAATCCTGTTTTAATCTGCGCATATATTCAAGGTTTACTTCCAGTGGCTTATCCGATATCTGTTCCATGTTTTTAAACCCTAACCAAGGTGTTCCTTCTTTTGTAGTGATATCAAAACGCGGAGAAATTTCATCCGGGATATAAACACCAATCGATTTATAATAAATTCCACCCCAGCCTGCTTCCAGAGCTTTTGCACACATTTCATAATTACTTCCTACCGGTGAAGAAGAAAGGAAAAATGGATTTTCACATTTCACACCTAAAAAATCAATGGATAAATCTTTTTTTAATGCCATAGTCGTATTCCCCCTATTTTAAATCAGCTGCAATTTTTGCTGCTGCTTCTTTTCCATCTGCTACTGCCTCTACTACAGTACGTCCTCTGCCGTAAAGCATATCTCCGCCAAGATATACACCGTCTGCTGCTTTCAATTCTGCATATTCTTCTGTCTGTTCCTGTCCGATAGCAAAAATAATCTGATCTGCTTTAAGTACTAATGAAGAATATCCATCACGTCCAGCTGCTTTTAATGCAGTAACTTTTCCGTTTTCTCCCACGATTTCTGTTGGCGCAAACTGAGTAAAAATTGGAACACCCATGTTCTGTACTGTAGTTACTTCTTCCATATTTGCCGGTGCTTCTTCAATCGTACGACGATAAACAATTGTTGCATTTGCGCCTAACTGTTTTGCTGTAGATACGCAGTCCATTGCAACGTCTCCACCACCAATCACAATAACATTTTCACCCAGTTTAAATTCTTTACTTCTGCTTCTTGCTGCTTTCAGGAAGTCAATCGCATTTTCTACACCTTCAAGATCTGCTCCTGGAACGTCAACCATTTTAGATTTCCAAAGACCAACACCTACAAATACTGCATCGTATTCCGCTTTTAACGTTTCCAGTTCAGCTAAATCTACTTTATGATCACATTCAAATTTCACTCCAGCTTGACGGATTGTCTCTAAATCAAAATCTACAACATCCTGTGGAAGTCTTGATGGGGTAATACCGTAAGTAAGCATTCCACCAACTTTTTCATTTGCTTCAAATACAGTTACATCAAATCCCTCACGAGCCAGTTCACGAGCACAAGCTAAAGAAGAAGGTCCACCACCGATACAGGCAACTTTTTTGCCATTTGCTTCGCCTGGTTTTATAAAATTCATCTGCTCTTCTTTTTCCTGTTCAACTAAAAATCTCTGTAATTTACCAATATTGATTGGCTTGTCAATTCCACAACGGCTGCATGCCTGTTCACACATCTGATCGTAAGGACACACATCTGCACAACATCCTGCTAATGGATTGTTTTCACGAATTGTTTCTGCTGCGCCCCAAACGTTTCTAAACCTCAGTGAGCGAATAAATTTTGCTGGATCTGTTCCTGCCGGACATCCTTTGCTACATGGGGCATCGTGACAAAGAAGACAACGAGAAGCTTCCTCCATGGCTCTTCTTAAGTCATACCCTTTTTCTAATTCCTGGTCGTATGGTTTGATGATTGTTTTACTCATAATGTAAAAACCGCCTTTCTCCATTTTTCCTTTTATGTTTTCCTTATTATTTGTTTCCACATTGCCTGTTTCCATAGGGGAATACATTGTTAATAATTTAATGAAAACTTATTCGGTAGTTCCTTATGTACTCATTTTAATACATACAGTTTTGGGCAAGTAAAGAGGTTTTTTTCTTTTTTTCGTTTTTTTATTGTGCATATCGCATAAAACTCTCCACCTATGGACGGTTTTCTCTCCATATTTCCATTATAAATACATTTGGTCATTTATCGTTTTTTTGTCAAACTTTCTCTTTTTCAAGTCGAGCCGCCGCGAGACTTGGCGCGTGATTCTCGCGGAGCGTTTTCTTAGTCGGAGATTGGACTTCCACTGAGACAAATTTGCTGTCACTCACCACCTGAAAGAGGTGGGAGTCTTCTCAACTGAGATAAATATGTTTCTTCTATAACTAATGATGTTAGGTTCAAAAGGCATTTTGCTGTAGCTAACGCTACTCCCGTAATTCTGAAACAATCATTCAAGATTTTTCATATAAAGAAAAAGCCGGTTTTGTAAAAGGAGCTTTTATTCTCTTTCACAAAACCAGCTTCTAAATTTACCTAGGTTTCTTTTTTCCCTTAGGTTCTTTAATCGGCACGATGATTCTTGTAATATGTTCTTCCACATTAGCTGTATCTATAGGAGAAACAAGGAATTCTTCCATAACATCTCCGCATATTTCATAATTATTTTCATCAATCCAACGTTTTAATGCGATATAGGTTTTAAAAATATTTTCATAATCTCCCCTATAAATTGCTGTCGCTGCTGTAAACCCTCCAAAACTATGGATATTTTCATTGACAGAAGGGTCTTCTTTTACCTGAATGGAAAATTCGATATCACAGTCCTTAGAAAAAAACTGTCCGAACATCTCAGTGTGGAAGGTTACATAAATAGGACCGGCGATTTCAAGCCCAAGATTAACCGCCTCTTCATTAATGGTAATCCAGCGTTCCAGACTGACTTCCTCATTACGGTATGATTTAATGATGGAACGAGATCCTAAAACATGAATTGGCGGAATCTCTTCTATTTTATATTCTTCTTCATCCACCCGGTCATGCAGATAATTCTGACCTTTAATAAAACGTTCCAGCAAACATTCATTTTCCCGTCGTCTCTTTTCCAATTCAGCAATCTCAGCATCAATTTCATTAAGATGTATATAAATGCTGTCCAGATAATAATCCATAGTATTATTACTGATAATTTCTTTAATATCTTTTAAATTAAATCCAAGAGAACGGAATTGGCGAATCATAAAAGCAGTAATTAACTGTTCTTTGCTATAATATCGGTAATTGCTTGTTTCCTTTCTTATTTGTGGTACGAGTAATTTAATTTCATCATAATAACGCAGGGTTTTAACCGGAATTTTGCAAATACCTGATACCTGCCCGATTGAATAGTATTTCTTTTCTTCCATAGGATATCACTCCATTGCCAATTTTATCTTATTAAACTGTTGTGGTTCTATTCTACCTGTAAACTCCCATACTTCATTAATTTTTCACAAAATCTGATGGCTGACAGGTGTATATGTATAAAGAAGAGCTGCCTGAACATCAAGCAACTCTTCTTTATAATAGATTTGATTTAATTATAACAAACTCTACTGGCAATGACAAGCGTAAACTCTTGATTTGTAGATTTAAGGTAGACGAAAAAAGAAAAACTATCCTATCCCATCTGCTCTGTAGTCGCTGTGATTAAGATGCTCATCCGCATCTTAATCACGCTCCCAAGCCGCATCTGGGATAGGATAGTTTTTCTTTTTTCTGACTAATCTAAATCCACAGTTTGGCAACACGGGAATTCTCCAGAATGTTATGGCTTTCCGGGAAATTAAATTCTAAAGGATTGACATTTCATATGGAGCCAACAAACAGAAAAGCGGAAATTTTATATAGAATAGAATATGATGTCGGAGCAAATAAAAATGCCGGTCAGGCATTTTCTATGCCGCGACTATCTTCATATTCTATTCTATATAAATTTCTGCTTTTCGTCTGTCTCTCTTTACAGATCAGGATTCTCTTTAATCTGCTCTATCATTGCCGGAATAACCTTATGAAGATCACCTACAATACCATAATCGCAAACTTCAAAAATAGGTGCTTTTGGATCTTTATTAATAGCTACAATATATTTCGATTCGCTCATACCTGCCAAATGCTGGATTGCTCCAGAAATACCACAGGCAATATAAAGATCCGGTCTTACTGTAGTTCCTGTTTGTCCCACCTGATGGCTGGCATCAATCCATCCTGCTTCTACACAGGCACGAGAAGAACCAACAACGCCACCTATCGTATCTGCCAGTTCCTGGACTAAAGCAAAGCCTTCTGCCGTCTTTAATCCACGACCGCCGGAAACCACAATCTTTGCATCTACCAGATTCACCTTCTTCTGATCAGCTACGATTACCTGTTCCAGATTAGTCCGGATATCTTCTTTCGTTAATGCCGGAACAATCACTTCTACCTCACCTGTTTTTTCTTCATGGAAATGTGCTTTCTCCATTACTCCAGGACGTACAGTAGACATCTGTGGACGGTTTTTCGGACAAACGATCGTTGCCATAAGATTACCGCCAAAAGCCGGTCTTGTCATCAATAATTTATTATCTGTCTCATCAATTTCCAATTTGGTACAATCCGCAGTCAAACCTGTTCCCAGTCTTGCGGCAAGGCGTGGTCCGATATCTCTCCCAAGAGAAGTTGCTCCTACAAGAACAATCTCTGGTTTTCTTTCATTAATTAAATCTGCAAATGCCTTCACATAACCATCTGTGGAAAAATCTTTTAACAATGGACTTTCTACATAACAAACTTTGTCTACGCCATAATGAAGAAGTTTTTCTGTTTCTTCTTTCATTTCATAACCACATACAGCTACTATAAGTTCTCTACTTAAAATATCAGCCAGCTTTCTTCCTTCACCGATTAATTCGATAGTTACTGGTTCGATTTTCCCATTTCTTTGCTCTGCAATGATCCAGACATTTTTATAATCATTCAGACAAATATTCTGATTTACTTTTGCTCTCATGTCTGTTCACCTCCTAAAATAATTTCAGCGCCGCGAGCTTATCCATCAAAGCTTTTGCTTTTTCTTTTTCGTTCATTCCTTCGATAATTTCACTTTGTTTGTCTTTTACTGGAACAAAGGAACGATATACGTTTGTCGGTGAACCTTTTAATCCAATCTGTGTCGGATCGATCGAAAGATCTGCAAAAGTCAGCACATGGATATTGTCCGTTTCTTCATCATAAGCTCTGAAAATATCTGCCACTGTCGGGAATCTCGGATCATTGAGTTCTTTAATGGCAGTGATAAGACATGGAGTCTGTACATGGTAAACGAGGTCCGCATTTTCAGTAAATCTGGTTACACGAAGAGCATTCTCTTCCGGTTTGATTTCTTTGGCATAAGTCACCTGTGGGATTCCTAAAAATTCTGCAATTTCCGGTCCTACCTGTGCGGTATCTCCATCAATAGCCTGACGCCCGCAAAATACGATGTCATAATTTCCTATTTTTTCAATAGCTGCCGCAAGAATGGTTGCTGTGGCCCAGGTATCTGACCCACCGAAAGCCCGGTCAGAAAGAAGCCAAGCCTCGTCAGCACCCATAGCCAGACCTTCTTTTAATGCTGCTTTTGCCTGGGGAGGTCCCATACTCAAGATTGTTACCGTACCTCCTGTCTGCTCTTTTAAAACCAGTGCGGCTTCCAGAGCATTTTTATCATCTGGATTGATGATACTTTCCACACCCTCACGAATCAATGTGCCTGTTTCTTTATTAATTTTTACCTCATTGGTATTTGGCACCTGCTTAATACATACAATACTATTCATCTTTTTCCCTCCCGATTATTTCAGCACCGCTCTGGAAATGACAACCTTATGTATTTCTGAGGTACCTTCATAGATTTCGGTAATTTTGGCATCACGATACATTCTTTCCAATGGATAATCTTTCATATATCCATATCCACCATGAATCTGCAAAGCGAGATTCGTCACAAAGGTAGCTGTTTCTGATGCATTTAATTTAGCAATGGCTGCCTCTTTAGAGTATGGCTGTCCACTAACTTTCAGCCATGCAGCGCGGAAAATCATCCATTTTGCACATTCAATTTTTGTCGCCATGTCGGAAATATACCACTGCAATCCCTGTAAAGCAGAAATTGGTTTCCCAAACTGCACTCTCTCTTTCATGTATTTTACACTTTCATCCAAAGCTCTTTCAGCAATACCTAACGCCTGTGCTGCGACACCAATTCTGGCACCATCCAAAGCAGTCATGGCAATCTTAAATCCCTGTCCTTCACGACCAATCAGATTTTCTTTAGGCACACGACAATTGTCAAAAATTAATTCTGCTGTTTCTGAACCATGAATACCCATTTTTTCTTCAATTTTTCCTACAGAAAATCCTGGTGTTCCTTTTTCTACAAGAATACAGGATAATCCCTTTGTTCCCTTAGCTGGATCAGTCAGAGCAAAAATCAGAAGGTTTTTTGCCTGACTTCCACCAGAAATAAAACACTTTGTTCCATTTAATACGTATTCACCGGTTTCTTCATCAAAAATTGCTGTAGTTTTTGCACTTCCGGCATCAGATCCTGCATTAGGTTCTGTCAGAGCAAAAGCCCCCAGTTCACCTCCATTAGTAGTTTCTGGTAGGTATTTCTTTTTCTGTTCTTCCGTACCAAACTTACTTAATACAGAAGCGAAAATTGTATGAATAGAAAGAATTGCTGCACAAGAGGCGTCTTTTTTAGCAATTTCTGTTACTACTAACACCTTATCAATGTCTGTTCCTCCACTTCCGCCATAATTTGTCGGTGTACCAATACCGGCAAATCCTACTTTACACATTTCATTAAAAATGTCCCTTGGGAATTCTCCTGTACGGTCAATTTCTTCTGCTCTTGGTTCAATATATTTTTCTGCAAATTCTGCTGCTGTTTTCTGTAACATCAGCTGTCCATCAGTAAATTTAAAATCCATAGTTTCCTCCCGGTTCTATAATACGCCCTCATCCTTTAACTGCGCGTAGGTTTCGTCATCTAAATGGAAGACTTCCTGATTATGCTGGCCCAAAAGCGGTGCTGGTGTATCAATACTTGGTGGAGTTTTGCTAAGTTTAACCGGGCATCCCTGGAAATACATTTCTCCAATTGTCGGATGATCCATATGCACCATCATCTCTCTTGCCTGAATCTGTGGATGTTCAATGGCTTCCTTCATATTAAGAACGGGGCCGCAAGGAATACCTGCTTCATCAAAAATCTCTTCCAGTTCTGCTTTTGTATGCTGTTTTGTCCATTCAGTAATTAATTGTTGTAATCCATTTTCGTAATTCTGACAACGCAGGTCGTTCGTAAGATATAAAGGATCATCCACTAGTTCAGGACGTTCGATAACATCACAGAATGTACGGAACAACTTATCATTTCCAACCCCCAGTGCCACATAACCGTCAGAAGTAGGGTAAATGTCAAATGGAGAAATCGACGGATCGATATTTCCCTGTCTTTCTGGAATAATACCCTGCATAGTTGTTTTTACAATGGAATTTTCCAATAAAGTAAAAATCGTATCCATCATGGAAACATCCACATGCTGTCCTTCTCCAGTTTTTTCTCTATGATAGAGAGCTAAAAGAAAACCAACACATAAATAAATTCCTGCTACATGATCTGCTACAGACGGTCCTACTTTGACCGGTGGAGCATCCTTATATCCAGTAAGATTAACCATGCCTCCCATAGACTGTGCAACAATATCATAACAAGGACGGTGGGAAATCGGACCATACTGACCAAATCCGGAGCCTGATGCATAAATAATCTTCGGATTAATTTTTTTCAGTGTTTCGTAGTCTACTCCCAGTTTTTTTGTTACACCCGGACGATAATTCTCCACAACAGCATCGGCATCCTTTACCAGTTCATAGAACATTTCCCTTGCTTTTTCATTTTTTAAATTCAAAGTACAACCTTTTTTATTTCTATTTAAAAAAGCATAGAATCCACTTTCGCCACTCTTTTCATCCAGTGGTCCCCAGGTTCTGCACTGTTCTCCTGCCGGAGGTTCAAATTTGATAACATCTGCACCATGATCTGCCAGCATTGTTGTACAAAATGGTCCGTTCAATGCGCTGGTTAAATCCAACACCTTTAATCCTTCTAAGGCTTTCATCATTTTCCCTCTCTTTTTGCTCTTACTCTTTTTCTACTTTTTTTGCTTTTTTCAGATACTTTTTTTTCATTTTTTTCATTTTCCGTATCTTTCTTTTCATTTTTCGGAATATCATATTCAAAAATGGCTACAGTAGATAATGGTGGATCAACCATCATATCAATAGAGCTTGGGAATGGAGGATCTACTGGCAGTTCACATACTTTAAAAGAACGAACTTCAATCACTGCTTTTCCATCTGCTTCTTCATTTAATCTTGCTTTAAATTCCATGTAATCTCCAGCATGGCATGGTACAAAAAGACGAATTTTTCTTACCTTGCTGCATCTGCTGATATTTCCATATAATTTTGCCATCAGACGATCTGCTACATCTCCCATATAAGTAATGGAACGGGCACCATTGACTACTCCGCCACCGTAAAATACATCTCTGTCTGACATTCTATATCTCATCGTTACTTCTTTGGACATGATTCTTCTCCTTTTTCCTTTTGATGTACTTCTGTAATCTTTCCGCCAACCAAATACAAAAAGATTACAGAGTACATTTTGTCTTCATATCTGTTCTGCTTCTTTTCATATACTGATCTTAACTTATTGATCTGAACTGATTTGATTTAGAGTTCCAGTTCTCTCCATGGATCAATAACAGCACCATCCGGCTGTTCTCCACGCTGTAATTCTTTTTTTACAACAAGAACTACCGTTCCTTCTGTAATCAATTTTGGTTCATCAAAATAGTACATATCACCTGGTCTTGCATCTTTGATTCCCATTCTGGAAGCCAATGTTGCTACTTTATATGTACGAATCTTACAAGTTCTTGATGTTCCTCCGATTTTGATCATCTCAGCGGTAAAATCAAGCTGATCTCCTACATATGCATCTTCTAAAAGCTCTACATCCGTATAACCAAGACATAAAGATTCATCTCCATCATTTAAAATCATTAATTCTGTTTCTACATCTCCAATAAAATCGAACTGACGACCGAAAGGAATTCTTCCTTCTGGATCATTGGCATCTGCTGTAGTCATTTTGTAACTTAATACGGCTGTTTTTCTTGCACTCACGTTAAAACCCTCCTGTTAAATATTCCACTTTTAATCTTTTTGCATATTCCTATGCGTTACAATCATTCTAATTCATCCCACAAACGCACAGTCAATGACCCTTATAAACTTTTTTTCATTTTTTTTATGAATTTTTTCCAAAACTCTCCCCTTTCTGATAGTTTTTTTGTGTAAAAAAAGAACAGCTAACAAAATATATTGTCTTCATCTCTTTGATAGCTGTTCTTTTCCTATTTTTATTTCATTTTCTTCTTTTTATTTAAAGATATTTTTGCTGATGATCATCCTCTGTATTTCATTCGTTCCTTCATAAATTTGTGTAATCTTAGCATCGCGGAACATTCTTTCCACATTTTGTTCCCTCATATAACCAGCACCACCCATATTCTGTACACATTCCGTTGTCACATGCATTGCTAAATTCGTGCAGGCAAGTTTTGCTTTACATGCCTCTACTGCAAAGTTTTCTCCATTTTGCTGTTTCCATACAGTGTGATACAGCAGCAATCTTGCCATATCGATTTCTGTTTCTAAATCTGCCATTTTAAAAGCAAGATACTGATTCTTATAAATTGGCTTACCAAACTGTACTCGTTCCATCATGTGTTTTTTCGCAATTTCATAAGCACCTTCTGCCAATCCTAAGCCCTGTGCTGCCACACTGATTCGTCCTGCATTCAATGCTGTCAATGCATAACGGAGACCACTACCTTCTTCACCAAGCAGCCGATCTGCTGGAATTACACAATCTTCAAAAATAATTTCTGCAACTTTTGCTGAACGGATTCCACATTTGTTTTCCACATGACCAATGCGTACCCCCGGTGTAGTTTTCAAGTCGATCAAGAAAGCGCTTAATCCTTTGGAGCCTTTGGATAAATCTGTGCTGGCAATCAGCATACAGTAATCTGCCACCGCAGAGTTAGTAATGTATCGTTTCTTTCCGTTGATCACATATGTGTCTCCACGTTTTTCTGCTGTTGCTTTTGCATTACCTGGATCTGAACCGGCATCAGGCTCTGTCAGCGCAAAACATCCCAAAGCATCTCCGGCAAATAATCTTGGAAGAGCATGCATTTTCTGTTCCTCTGTTCCGAATTTGAAAATTCCTGTAGTAAAGGTTGAAGAAATAGCATAGGCAATACCAAAGGAAGAATCTATCTTACATAATTCTTCTACAATTAGAGCAAAAGAAAGATAATCTTTCCCCTGTCCTCCATATTCTTTTGGAAACTGTACCCCGATGAGACCTTCTTCTCCCAGCTTTTTTAAAATATCCATCGGAAACTCTTCTGTCATGTCTCTTTCCTGTACTCCTGGGAGTAATTCTCTTTGTGCGAACTCTCTTGCTGCCTGTCTAATCTCTTCCTGCTGTTTTGTTAATGCGAAATCCATCATGGTTCCTTCTCCTTTCTTTGATGGCAGACTGTTTTTACTTTATACCCCTCCTGCCATCATAACCCGTTTCTTAACTTTACCCCAACACGATACTTTTCCGTCTTCTTTTTCATTTCTGGCTCTGAAAAATCTTGTCAAAAAATTCATGTGCTTTTTGGTGGGGTGGATTCTATCACGAAGAGAAAAAGAATGCAAGAGAAAAAACAAAAAAAAGAGATTTTTTTCGCTTTTTTTGCGTTTTTTTACCCTCTCTTTAGTGGAGAGTTTCCTCTTTTATTTTCCTAACAAAAGCGCAAATAATGGGATTGTCAAGAAACAAAACACAGTAGATAACATCACCTCTTTGACCACAAATTCTTCATCACTTTTATATTCTTTACTAAAAATAGCACTAACCGAACCTACTGGCATAGCAAAACTCATAATAACAACTTTTTCCAGCAAAGAAATTTCTTCTGTCCACAGGCGAATCAGAAAAAGTGTAATCATCGGTACAGCTACCAGTTTGATGACCGCAACTGCATAGATATGCCGATCTTTCCAAAAATCTGTCCAACAGATTCCCCCCAGTTGAAATCCAATCATAAACATAGTCAGCGGGGTGGTGGCATTCCCCAACATTTTTATGGCATCTCCAATAATCGGAGGCAACGTGATTCTTACCAGAAAGAAAAATAATCCTAAAAGTACCCCGAGCATTCCCGGACTAAACAGTTTCTTCCACTGCATATGCAGGTCTGCTTCCACAGACATCTGAATCAGCAAAATTCCCACTGTAAAAATCAAAATATCATTAATCAGCTCTACAATAGCCACATAAAATACCGCTTCACCTCCATAAAGCGCTTTCATAACTGGGATTCCGATAAAACCAGTATTTCCAAATAGTAACATAAACGTCATAAGATACCGTCTTTGTTTCATCATTTTTAATCCTTTTGCCAGAGGATAGCTAAACACAAAAAGAATGATAAATACTGCCATACAGACCAGAAGGATATATCCACTATCTTTTAATATCCGCATAGAAAACTTCATCTGCATAGCATCAATCACAAGACAAGGCCAGGTTAGATTTATAATGATGCTGTTGACTCCCTGACTCTGGTTCTCAGTCATCCACTCTTTTTTTCGAAAAAATATTCCTGGGAGAACTAATAAAAACAACATAGCCAGCGATTGAAAAATAGATTGTATAAGCATAGATATCCTCCATTTAAACTTTAACGTACTTTAAAAATCTTTTTGTCCTTACTTTTATTAAAAAGATTTTTACATAAAAAATGGACTGCATTTCCTGATTCTTCCCATCCAAATCTTACAGTCCATTTTTGGTTTCTTCTGAAAATCTTTATTCTATTTCTTATTGTGCTGCACTTTCTTCCTGCTGTTCTCCACCAGTTGCTTTTTTGTAGAGCCATGCACCACTAGTATCACAAGTCCATCCTAAAAATGCACCTACAATGATAGACGGTACCAAAACTTTCCAGTCGCCTCCTGCTGCAAAGGTTGCAAAACATCCAAGAAACGTTCCTGGTGTAAAACTGAACCATTCAAACTTCGTAATAATGCAGATTACAAAAGAGATAATTCCACTCCAGATACCCAGATTCCCCAGCTCAGGAGAAAGCTGTCCTAATAAAATAATACTCATTCCACACACAATTCCCATAAGGTTAGGAATAATTGCATTTTTCAATCCGGCTGCACCATGCTTACCTGTGGCAAAATAGGTAGTGCATCCCGCAAAACCAGCCCAAGTCAGCAGCCCCAACGGCACCGAAATAAAAGACCACACGCCACAGAACAATCCTGTCGTAATACTCAGTGCACATAAAAAACTCATTTTCTTCATTTTGTCCCCCTCCATCATGTTCTTTTAACATTTTTATTTGATGGAGAAATTTTATCATGTTTTCTTTTTACCAACAAGGACATCTGTCCTTTTTAAAAAAAAGCCAACAAATCTGTCTGAATGAAATTATTTTATTGCCCATCTCATTTTTGTAGATCTTGCTCTGCCGTTTCGATGGCATTCTTCTTTTGAAGGGCGGATGACATTCTTTGCCACTTCACTCCATAACCCTTCCTTCTGCTGTCTTTTCCAGATTTTCTTTACTAATCTGTCCTCTCCGGAATGGAACGTGAGAATCGCTACACGTCCGCCCGGTGCAAGTATATGTGGTAACTTTTCTAAGAATTCTTCTAGTACTTCAAATTCGCTGTTTACATCAATGCGAAGTGCCTGAAAGGTTCTCTGGCAAGTCTTCTTGATGATATCCTTTTTTTCTTTATCATCTGGCAGAAATACAAGCGCTCTTTCAATAACTTCTTTTAGCTGTCCTGTCGTATCGATTTGTTCTCCTTGACGAAATGTCCTCATAATCTCTTTTGCAATCTGTTCTGCATAAGGCTCATCTGCATTCTCACGCAGCATACCTTCTATTTCATCTCTGGTTAATTCTCTTAACCGTTCTGCTGCAGAAATTCCCTTATCCGGATTCAAACGAAGATCCAAAGGTCCTTCTACTTTATAAGAAAAGCCTCGTTCCGGATTATCAATCTGCATGGAGGATACCCCAAGATCGGCTAATACAAAATCAAATAATCCATGTTCTTCCGCTACAAGATCAATGTTACGGAAATTCTGCTGTATGATCGTTAAAATGTCTTCCCCATATCCTGCTTTCCTTAAACGATCCGTTGTTTTTACGATTTCAATCGGATCCACATCTAATCCATAGATATGTCCTTCGCCTTGGAGACATTCTAACATCCTTCTTGTATGTCCTCCGTATCCAAGTGTACAGTCTAATCCTTTTTGTCCCGGCTGAATCTGTAAAAAATCCAAAATCTCCTGCACACAAATAGATATATGCATTCCTGCCGGAGTACTTCCTTTACGGATTACTTTCTCAATCGTATCTTTATACTTTTCCGGCTGCAGTTCTTTATATTTCTCTTCAAACTTTCTTGGATGCGTTCCTTTATAACGCACTCGTCTTTTATGTGGTTTTTCTAATTCTTTATTTTCTTCCATAGGAACCCCCTGTATAATTTTTATATATTCTCATAATCTCTTGTATTTCATCTTATGAGACATCTTTTTATTCTTATATCATGATAACACAGGTTAACGAACAGAAACAACAAAATCAGTTAATATATCCTTGTTTTTTCTTCATCCATACATAGGCAATTACACAGATTATTACAGAAAGGAGAGAACCTCCTACTGTAGCCAATCCCATCGGAAAAAGGCTGGAAAATACTTTAGCTGTAATATACACTCCCGGTATTCTTACAAGAAGAATCGCTATAATGTTATGGATAAAGGAAAGTTCTGAATGTCCACAGGCACAAAAGTAACCACTGAAACTGAAATGGACACCTGCAAATATACAATCAAATATATAGCCCCTGATATACTGGGAACCAAG
The DNA here is from genome assembly GCF_900209925.1 of Anaerobutyricum hallii. Taxonomy (NCBI): domain Bacteria; kingdom Bacillati; phylum Bacillota; class Clostridia; order Lachnospirales; family Lachnospiraceae; genus Anaerobutyricum; species Anaerobutyricum hallii. Next base: position 2,027,574 of record NZ_LT907978.1, read on the forward strand.
TACTACTACTCTTGCATTTTCTGTGAACAATCCAACAACCGGTCCTGCAATAAACTGTATGATAATTGATATCATTATACCAAACCCTACAGTAATTATCACTGCATAATAAAGTATCCTCTGCGCTCTTTCTCTCTTGCCTGCACCGATATTCTGTGCTCCAAGTGCAGATACGGTAGAAAGCATAGAGGATGGTACCAGAAAGAGGAAACTGATAATTTTTTCTACAATTCCTACTGCCGCAGCAGTATCGAGTCCCCGCCTGTTTGCAATAATAGTAATAATTATAAAAGCAATCTGGATAAATCCATCCTGCAGCGCGACAGGGATACCAATTTTTAATAATCGTTTTATTGTTTTCCTGTCTGTCTTAAAATCATTTTTGGAAAGAGAGATTCCTGTCTTTTTTTTCATAATAACGACAAGAGCAATCAGTACACTGATTGTCTGTGAGCAAGTCGTTCCTAATGCTGCTCCCGCTGCTCCCATATGCAGTTCGCCAATAAACAGATAATCTAAAATAATATTTATAGCACAGGCTGCTGCAATAAAGTACATCGGGCTTTTAGAATCTCCTATTCCTCTAAAAATAGAACTGATAATATTATAGGCAGTAATAAAAGGAATTCCCAGAAAACAGATGGTAAGATAAATAACTGTTTCAGAAACTGCTTCCTGTGGTGTTGACATTATGCCGACAATGGGTTTGATAAAAAATAAAAGACCTGCTGCTCCTGCAATTGCCAGCATCATAAAAAGAGTGACTGTATTCCCGATATCTTTGGCTGCTTTTTTCTTATTGCCCGCCCCAATCGCCTGTCCGATATTAACCGTTGCTCCCATAGCAAGGCCAACGATCATTACCGTAATCATATGCATTACCTGACTGCCAATAGATACTGCCGTTATACTCGAAATATCTTCAAACTGTCCGATAATAAACAAGTCGGCCATACCGTAAAGCGTCTGTAAAAAATAAGATAATAAATAGGGCAGAGAAAAATATAAAATACTCTTCAAAATACTGCCCGTTGTTAAATTCTTCTCCATTGTAAATTTTCTCCCTTATTCTTTTTCCTGCGGAATCAAATTTACATCAAGCTGTTCAAATGGAATAGCAATATTGTTATTGTCAAATTCTTCTTTAATTTCTTCCAATACTCTCCAACGTGATTCCCAATAATCCTCTGTTTTTACCCAGTAACGAATCCCTATATCTATAGAACTTGCCTGAAATTCATTTACGTAAATTTTAACCGGCTCATCTGTAATTCTTGCCGGTTCTTTTTCTATTAAAGCATTTAATACTTTTCTGACTTTTTTGATATCTTCACTATATTCAATACCGACATTCAGATCAACACGTCGTTTTTCCTGATAAGTTACATTCGTAATACTAGCATTTGATAAATTTCCATTTGGTATCATGATCGCTTTATTGTCTACACTTAAAAGCTTTGTATACATAATTCCAATTGCCTGTACAGTTCCTTCTTTCCCAGAGTTTCCTTCAATAATATAATCCCCAACCTGAAATGGTTTTAATAATAACAAAATAACACCACCGGCAATATTCGACAGTGAACCCTGTAAAGAAAGACCAAGAGCAAGACCGGCAGAACCAAGTAATGCCACAATAGATGAGGCTGCTACGCCAATCTTTGTTACCGCCATAAAAATAACAAGTACCTTACCGCCAATCTTAATAAAAGAAAGCAGGAAGGTCTGCAGCGTTGTATCCATAATCGAACGCTCAAAAATCTTATGTGCCATTTTTACCACATAGGATACGATTTTAAAACCGATAAATAAAATCAGCAGTGCCCCGATAATGTCACCACAAAAATCTGCCAGTTTCACTCCTGTTTTACCAAGGTATTCATAGATAAGTGAGTGAGCAAAAGACTTCAATGAAGTTGCTTCTAACAACATAAAAACCTCCTAAAAAAAGAAAAATGATATATCCCTGACATCGCTTTGGAGCGTGTGTTTAAAATACGGGAAAGCATCTTAAACATAGCGGCTGTAAAGCAGATGGGATATATCATTTTTTTATCTCAGTCGAGAAGACTCCCACCTCTTTCAGGTGGTGAGTGACGGCTCGACTTGAATTTTCGTCTATATCAAATCTACAAATCCGAATTTATTTTGCTGTGATATATCCCTGTGCTGTTAATAATTCTGCACAAAGTACAGCTCCGCCGGCTGCGCCACGTACTGTATTATGAGATAATCCTACAAATTTATAATCAAACATTGTATCTTCTCTTAAACGTCCCATGGAAATTCCCATTCCATTTTCAAAATCAATGTCTAATTTAACCTGTGGGCGATTATCTTCTTCCATGTAACGAATAAACTGTTTTGGTGCACTTGGAAGTTCCAGCTCCTGTGGAAGTCCCTTAAAGTTTTCCCAACGATCGATGATTTCTTCTTTTGTTGGTTTCTTTTCAAAGTTCACGAATACAGCAGCAGTATGTCCATCAAGTACAGGTACACGAATGCACTGTGTTGTAATTAATGGAGCGGCTGCCTTTTCAATCTTACCATCTACAACTTTACCAAATAATCTTAATGGTTCCTGTTCGGATTTTTCTTCTTCTCCTCCGATAAATGGGATGATATTCTCTACCATTTCCGGCCAGTCTTTAAATGTCTTTCCTGCTCCGGAAATTGCCTGATATGTTGTTGCAACTACTTCTTTAGGACCAAACTCTTTTAAGGCAAAAAGTGCAGGCGCATAGCTCTGAATAGAGCAGTTCGGTTTTACTGCTACAAATCCTCTCTTTGTTCCAAGACGCTTTTTCTGCGCTTCGATTACTTCAAAATGTTCTGGATTGATTTCTGGTACAACCATCGGTACATCCGGTGTCCATCTGTGTGCACTGTTGTTAGAAACAACTGGTGTTTCTGTCTTTGCATATGCATCTTCGATCGCACGAATCTCTTCTTTGCTCATATCTACAGCACTGAATACGAAATCTACTTCAGAAGCCACTTTTTCTACTTCGTTTACGTTCATTACTACAATGTTCTTTACTGCTTCCGGCATTGCTTTGTGCATTTTCCATCTTCCGCCTACTGCTTCTTCGTATGTTTTACCTGCAGAACGTGGACTTGCTGCAATTGCTACTACTTCAAACCATGGGTGATTCTCTAAAAGAGAGATAAATCTCTGTCCTACCATTCCTGTACCGCCAAGGATACCTACTTTTAATTTCTGATCCATTTTCCTATGTCACCTTTCTATAATTATCTATAATTATCTATGTTTATTTACCTGCTATTTATTTAATAACTCTTACTTTGAGTACGCCTTCGATATCTGTGATATGCTGTACAGATCCTTCTGTAATCTGAGAATCCACATCAAAAATTGCGTATGCATAATCACCTTTTGTCTTATTACTCATTTCTGTAATATTAATGTTATCTTTTGCAAATGCCCCTGTAAAACGAGTCAGCATGTTTGGAATATTTCTATGCAAAATAGAAATACGTCCCTGTGTCTGGCATACACCAAGCTGTGTATTTGGATAGTTTACAGAGTTTGTGATATTACCATTTTCCAGATAATCCATAAGCTGTTCTACTGCCATCTCTGCACAGTTATCTTCAGATTCTTCTGTTGAAGCTCCAAGATGAGGGAAGGCAATCACTCCATCTACTCCAGCTACCTTTGGTGTAGGGAAGTCTGTTACATAATGCGCCAGCTTGCCATTCTCTAATGCAGCTACTAAAGCATCTTCATCTACAAGACCATTACGTGCAAAGTTTAGGATCACTGCATCTTTTTTCATCTTTGCAATGCCTTCTGCACTAATCATGTTCTTTGTACTGTCTAACAGTGGAACATGGATTGTGATAAAATCACAGTTTTCAAAAATCTCATCGATAGAAGATACATGATGTACCGCTCTTGATAAATTCCATGCAGACTTTACAGATAAAAATGGATCATATCCATAAACTTCCATATTTAAGTTGTGTGCTGCATTCGCTACGAGAACACCAATTGCTCCAAGACCGATAACACCAATCTTTTTATTCTGAATTTCTCTTCCGGCAAATGCTTTTTTTGCTTTTTCCATTGCCTTTGTGATATTTGGGTCTTCTTTATTCTCTTCCACCCATTTGTTACCACCGATCAAATCACGTGATGCCAATAACATCCCTGCGATAACCATTTCTTTTACTCCGTTTGCATTCGCTCCTGGTGTGTTAAATACAACAATTCCTTTATCAGAATAATCTGCGATAGGAATATTATTTACTCCTGCACCTGCTCTTGCAACAGCTAAAAGATTCGGCACGTCCTGCATATCATGCATAGCAGCACTTCTTACTAATACGGCATCGGCCTCCTGTAATTCTTCTACCTGTTTATATTCTTCTGTAAAAAGAGAAGTTCCGCATGCAGAAATCGGATTTAAGCATTTATACTGAAACATTATATATCTTCCTTTCTTATTTTTAATTTATTTTAATTCACTCTTTTTCTTTTCTAAATCTTCTTCATTGAAAGCATCGCTGATCGAACCGCCCGGTGCTACCATTGGCCATACTTTATCATCACTGTCAATGATACAGTCAAGTAAATACGGTTCATTAGAATCAACTGCTTCTTTAAAAGCAGTCTCAAATTCTTCAATCGTCTCTACACGCTTTGCCTTTGCTCCCATTGCTTCTGCAACCTTTACAAAATCTACTTTATCATAAAGAGTTGTAGAAGAATAGCGCTGTTCATAAAAAAGATTCTGCCACTGGCGAACCATACCGAGTACATGGTTATTAACGACTACTTCTATTACCGGAATCTCAGAACGGGTTGCTGTTGCAATCTCATTCATATTCATTCGGAAGCAGCCATCTCCAGCAATATTTACTACTACTTTATCCGGGCATCCGCACTTTGCACCGATTGCAGCGCCGAGTCCATATCCCATTGTTCCAAGACCACCGGAAGTAAGGAACTGACGAGGAGATTTATATTTATAATACTGTGCCGCCCACATCTGATGCTGTCCAACTTCTGTTGTAATGATCGCATCTCCTTTGGTAAGCTCATAAATCTTCTCAATAAGTCCCGGACCAGAAAGACGTTCCTGATGATAAGTCATCGGATATTTTGCTTTCATATCCTGAATCTCTTTCATCCATTCTTCATGATGCTGCTGATTAATTCTTCTATTTAAAATAGAAAGTACTGCTTTTACATCACCGATGATCGCGGTATCAATTAAAATATTTTTATTCACTTCTGCCGGATCAATATCAATCTGGATAATCTTTGCATGACTGGCAAATGTTTTGGCATTACCATAGACACGGTCACTGAAACGTGTACCAATCGCAATCAATACGTCTGCTTTTGATACTCCAATATTTGATGTCTTTGTTCCATGCATACCAAGCATTCCTGTATACGCTGGATCTTCTCCCGGAAAAGTACCCTTTCCCATAAGCGTATCACAAACCGGTGCATCAATCTTTCTAACAAACTCCCGAACCTGCTCGCTGGCATCGGATAAAATACATCCACCACCAAGAAGAACATATGGCTGTTTTGCTGCCTCAATCATCTCGATTGCTTCTTTTACACTCTTTTCTTTGATTGTCTCACAAACTGGATGAATCACTGGTGGAGTCATTGATTCAAAGTAAGTTTTTGCTGCTGTGACATCTTTTGTGATATCGACTAAAACCGGACCTTTTCTTCCGGATTGTGCGATCTGGAAAGCCTCACGAATCGTATCCGCAAGCTTTTCAACATCCTTTACAATATAATTATGCTTTGTAACAGGCATTGTCACTCCTTTGATATCAATCTCCTGGAAAGAGTCCTTTCCAAGAAGACTGACACCAACATTCGCTGTAATCGCCACAACCGGAATAGAATCCATGTAAGCAGTTGCCAGTCCGGTCACAAGATTTGTTGCCCCCGGACCGGATGTAGCCATACATACTCCTACTTTTCCTGTTGCTCTGGCATAACCGTCTGCTGCATGAGAAGCTCCCTGCTCATGAGAAGTAAGAACGTGATGGATTTTATCACTTTGTTTATATAATTCATCGTAAATATTTAAAATAGCACCACCCGGATAACCGAAAACGGTGTCCACCCCCTGCTCCTTTAAACATTCTAATACGATTTCTGAACCATTAAGAACCTGCTTCATTATAAATTACCCTTTCCAATTATTTTAACTGGTCAACATCCAAAACTGCTCCTCTGTTTCCGGAAGTAACAAGTGCGGCATAACGACGAAGATAACCATCGGTAATCTTTGGTTCTCTTGGCTGCCATTTTTCTTTTCTCTTTGCTAATTCCTCATCTGTAACATCTACATTCAAGCTATTATTCGGAATATCGATCTTAATGATATCTCCTTCTTCAATTAATGCAATTGGTCCACCAACGGCTGCTTCCGGAGATACATGTCCGATGGAAGCTCCTCTGGATGCACCGGAGAAACGTCCGTCTGTAATTAAAGCAACAGAATCACCAAGTCCCATTCCTGCGATTGCAGAGGTAGGATTTAACATCTCTCTCATTCCAGGACCGCCCTTTGGTCCTTCATAGCGAATAACAACAACATCTCCAGGAACAATATCTCCACCTTTAATTGCTTTAATCGCATCTTCCTCGCAGTCAAATACTCTTGCCGGTCCTTCATGTACCATCATTTCAGGAACAACAGCAGACTGTTTTACTATACCGGTATCCGGTGCGATATTTCCTTTCAGAACAGCGATTCCACCCTGTGCCATATATGGGTTGTCAATCGGACGGATAACTTCTGGATTTAAGTTACGCACATCTTTGATATTCTCCCCTACTGTCTTTCCTGTTACTGTAATCTGATCTTCGTAAAGAAGGCCTTTTTTACTAAGTTCATTCATGACAGCATATACACCACCGGCTTCATTTAAGTCTTCCATATAAGTAGGACCTGCCGGTGCAAGATGACAAAGGTTTGGTGTCTTTGCACTGATCTCATTAGCAATATCCATGTTCAGTTCTACACCTGCCTCATGTGCGATTGCCGGAAGGTGAAGCATTGTATTGGTAGAACATCCAAGAGCCATATCTACAGTCAAGCAATTTAAGAATGCTTTCTTTGTCATGATATCACTTGGACGTACATTATTCTTTAATAATTCCATAACCTTCATACCTGCATGTTTTGCAAGGCGGATTCTCTCAGAATATACTGCCGGAATCGTACCGTTACCCTGAAGTCCCATACCAAGAACCTCTGTCATACAGTTCATGGAGTTCGCAGTATACATACCGGAGCAGGAACCGCAGGTAGGACATACTTTATTAACATACTCTTCTACTTTTTCTGCTGTCATTTTTCCAGCTTCATATGCGCCTACCGCCTCAAACATAGAGGAAAGACTTCTCTTTCTTCCATCAACATGTCCGGCTAACATCGGACCACCGCTTACAAAAACAGTTGGCACATTAATACGTGCGGCTGCCATTAACAGTCCCGGTACGTTTTTATCACAGTTAGGAATCATAACTAATGCATCAAACTGATGTGCCTTTGCCATACATTCTGTAGAATCTGCGATTAATTCTCTTGTTACTAAGGAATACTTCATTCCTGTATGACCCATTGCAATACCATCACAGACAGCAATTGCCGGAAATACGACCGGTGTACCACCAGCCATAGCAACGCCCATCTTTACTGCCTGCGTAATCTTGTCAAGATTCATATGCCCTGGAACAATCTCGTTATAAGAACTAACGATACCTACCAAAGGTCTTTCCATTTCTTCTTTTGTATATCCTAATGCATTAAACAGGGAACGATGTGGTGCCTGCTGCATTCCTTTTTTTACATGATCACTATTCATAATTAACCTCCAAGTTTTTTAAATGCGTTCTGCGATAAGAGTTCCCATTTCTTTACATCCAACCTTTGTCATTCCCTCAGACATGATATCAACGGTACGGTATCCATCCTTTAATACCTGTTTTACCGCATGATCTACAGCATCTGCTGCCTCATCCATATTGAAGGAATAACGAAGAAGCATGGAAGCAGAAAGAATGGTTGCGATTGGATTAGCAATGTTCTGCCCTGCGATATCCGGTGCGGAGCCATGACTTGGTTCATATAATCCAAAGCTTCCTTCTTTTAAACTAGCAGAAGATAACATTCCGATAGAACCAGTTACCATGCTCGCCTCATCCGATAAAATATCTCCAAACATATTCTCTGTAAGAATAACATCAAACTGCTTTGGATCTCTTACTAACTGCATAGCACAGTTATCAACTAACATATGCTCTAACTCTACTTCCGGATAGTCCTGAGCTACCTCATTAACAACTTTTCTCCATAAACGGGAAGAATCCAATACGTTCGCTTTATCTACGCTTGTTACTTTCTTTCTTCTCTTCATAGCGATATCAAAACCGCGGACAGCAATACGGCGAATCTCTTCTTCACTGTATGTAAGTGTATCTACAGCCTTTGTCACACCATCTTCTTCAAATGTCTTTCTTTCTCCAAAGTAAAGACCACCTGTAAGTTCTCTCATAACAACGAGATCAAATCCATCTCCGATAATATCTTCTCTTAACGGACAGGCATCTTTTAATTCCTCATAAAGATAGGCCGGTCTCATATTGGCAAATAATCCAAGTCCTTTACGGATCGCAAGGAGTCCTGCTTCGGGTCTTAAATTCGCTGGAAGCTTATACCATGGAGAAGTTGTTGTGTTGCCACCGATGGACCCCATCAGCACAGCATCACAGCTTTTTGCTGTTTCTAAAGCTTCTTCTGTAAGAGGCTTTCCCGTTGCATCAATAGATGCACCACCAAGAAGAATATCTGTATAATCGAATTTCTCATTATATTTCTCTGCTACTTTATCGAGCACCTTAAGTGCTTCTGCCACGATTTCCGGACCAATTCCGTCTCCTCGGATTACACCTACTTTATAACTCATCGTTTCATCCCTTTCCTTTTTCTTCTATCTTCATACCCTTTATGAATTAAGACGCATCATTTCCTGCAAATTAATAATTCAAATACTTATGGGTATAGATACTCACGTTTCTTTATCATATCTCATTTTTCTATTATAATCAATCTTTTTTCCAGACATTCCTGTACTTTATTGCAAAATTCTCTCCATGCCTGCTCATGTTTTACATAATATTTAGGACACATTTTTCCTGTAACGTCATAATGGCGAATCACATTTTGGGAAGATAATCCATACATCTTGCAAATCCATGCTGTCAGACGCACGACAGAATCATAAGTTTTCTCATTAAACTTTCCATCCTTTCCCGGGTGACAGCACTCAATAGAAATCGTATCTTTATTTCTGTTATTCGATGCATAAGAAATCTCATTTTGTGGAATACACTGAATAATCTCTCCATCTAAGCCGACAATATAATGGCTGCTTGCCTTCGTAGTATGTGTATTTTGGAGATTATTAAAATAATCCCGATTCTCCTTTGCCGTACTACCTGGATTCGCAACATAATGAATCACTACACCTTTTACTTTTTTAAGGGCGATTCCGCTTCTGCTATATGGGTTCTTATCTAAAAAGTCTTCTGTGATTTCCGGTCTCCCACAAGGTCCATCCTCTGCGGGAAGTACTCGATTACCGGATGCTTCTCCCTTTTCCTGCTCCTGTGATGTTCCTGCTACTTTCGCCGGCATCCAAAGTAGGCTATTATGTAAAACAGAAATAAATAATGCCAAAAGAAAAACCGTAATAATCAGCTGCTTTTTATTTGACGTCTTTCTAGTTGATATCTTTCTATTTGATGTCTTTTTCTTTCCTCTGCGTTTTTTCCCAGACTTTTTCCTTTTCCTCACTTTATTATTCTTCCAGACCTGTTTCCGGTCTCTGGAAAAAAACATCTGATCACCTCTTTCTAAAGTAAAAATCAAACTTTCCTATAAAGTAAAAAAACTGCGCAGATGAAGATTCCCCCATCTGCGCAGCCCTTTGCGTTCTTATTATTCTACACTATAGTTTGGTGCCTCTTTTGTGATATGAATATCATGAGGATGACTTTCTTTTAAGGAAGCTGCTGTAATCTTTACAAACTGTCCCTTTTCTTTTAATTCCTGAATCGTCTTTGCTCCGCAATATCCCATACCGGAACGTAATCCTCCAACAAGCTGGAAGATGGTATCTTCCACTTTACCTTTATAAGCTACACGGCCTTCTACACCTTCCGGTACTAACTTCTTCGCATTAGCCTGGAAGTAACGGTCTTTACTTCCGTTCTCCATAGCTGCCAGTGAGCCCATTCCACGATATACTTTATATTTTCTTCCCTGATATAATTCAAACTCTCCCGGACTCTCATCACATCCTGCAAGAAGTCCACCAAGCATAACAACGTTCGCTCCTGCTGCAATCGCCTTTGTAACATCACCAGAGAACTTAATTCCACCATCTGCAATAATTGGAATATTATACTTATCTGCCATCTCATAGCAATCCATAACAGCAGTAACCTGAGGAACACCGATACCAGCAACAACACGTGTTGTACAGATAGAACCAGGTCCGATTCCTACCTTAACAGCATCAACACCACATTCGATCATAGCCTTTGTTCCCTCTGCTGTTGCGATGTTACCTGCAATAACCTGTAAGTCAGGATACTTCTCTTTTACTAAAGCAAATGTCTTTAATACGTTAGCTGAATGTCCATGTGCTGTATCAATAACGATAACATCTACATGAGACTTCACAAGCTCATCTACACGATTTAAGATATCTGGTGTACATCCTACTGCCGCACCACAAAGAAGACGTCCGTTGCTGTCTTTAGCGGAATATGGATAACGAATCTGTTTCTCAATATCCTTAATTGTGATCAAGCCTTTTAAGTTAAAGTTATCATCTACAATAGGTAACTTCTCTTTTCTTGCTTTACCGAGAATCTGTTTTGCTTCTTCTAATGTAATTCCTTCTTTTGCGGTAACTAAACCTTCAGAAGTCATAGACTCTTTAATCTTCTTATTAAAGTTTGTCTCAAACTTTAAGTCACGATTTGTAATAATTCCAACTAACTTGCCGTTCTCTGTAATCGGAACACCTGAGATACGGAACTTCGCCATCAGGTCTTCTGCCTGCTGTAAAGTATGTTCCGGGGATAGATAGAAAGGATCTGTAATAACACCGTTCTCTGAACGCTTTACCTTATCTACTTCTTCTGCCTGGGCTTCAATGGACATATTCTTATGAATAATACCAATTCCTCCCTGACGTGCCATAGCAATTGCCATCTGATGCTCTGTAACTGTATCCATGCTGGCACTCATAAATGGAATGTTTAACTTAATCTTGTTTGTAAGCTTTGTCTCCAGATTAACTTCATTCGGAATAACTTCTGAATATCCTGGAACTAATAATACATCATCAAATGTAATCGCTTCTTTAATGATTTTTCCCATTGTTTTCTTCCTTTCCATCCTTGAATAATTGATTAAAAAATATAGCTAATATTAGTAAATTATGTTAGCAAATAAATCCACTTTTGTCAACGTGGCAAATAAAACAGTTTTTTATAAAATTCCGGCTTAAATGTTATACAATTTCACGTATTGCAAAAAATAGACGAAAAATCTGACTTTTTAAATTTTAAAAAATAGATGAACCACCAAATCCTGTAATATATAAAAATGCTTCGTTTCACTGCATCCAAACCGCTCAATCGCAGCTTGGCCTTGCTCAAAGGCACATTTTTATATATGACAGGATTCGGTGGTTCTGTTTATTCTCAAACCTTCAAAATAAGACTTCTCGTTCTTTTTTATTATTTGGTTTTACGAATAGAAATCGTTTGCAGATATTTTGCCCTCTTAATATCCGCTTCTATTTCTTCCTTCATTTCTTCGTATGTTCCTTCTTCTTTTGCTTCAGAAATCATTTCTTTAATTTCTTCGTCCGTCATGCTAAACGAATATGCCAGGCCAATTCTTTTTGCCTCATATGTTCCCAATTCATCTTCGGCAGGGCTTTGATTCAATCTTACAATCAATTCTATAACAACATCTTTCATCTCAGAAAAAATATTAGTACCATTTAACATCACAACATGACTATGTTCTTCATCGTTTCTAATTTCTATTTCATCGATACAATTATTCGAATCTACATGTACTAAAAGTGATGACTCGTAAAAATAGTAATTATCTTCGTACTTATCAACTTCACCCACAGCTTTCACAACAGACGAAATACTATTTCCAAACATAATCTCTATACCATCACATTGAATACCCTTACCCACTTCAATCTGTACTTCCATTTTTTAAATATCTCCCGTTCAATATATTTTTATAGACATAATATTCCATCTTGTTTGCAAAAGCAAGCTCACATCATTTTCTTCTGAAAAATCCCCCAATCCATCAGATAAACAATACATAAAATTTTTTATTGAGAAGTTTAAGGTTTTTCCGCTAATTTGTAGTTTTTAAAATGAACAGAACCTCCGGAATTTATAGTATGTAAAAATGCGCCTTAGAGCAAGCTCTTAATGCGGGTGAGCATTAAGAGTGCAGTGATACGAAGCATTTTACATACTATAAATTTCGGAGGTTCGTCCGTCTTATTCAAACTGGTAAATCAGAATTATTTACTTGACAATTTCTCATCAATTGCAGCGGCAGCTTTCTTTCCAGCTCCCATAGCAAGGATTACTGTAGCAGCTCCTGTTACAGTGTCTCCACCAGCGTAAACGTTCTCTTTGGAAGATTCCATTGTTTCTTCGTTTACGATGATTCCACCCCACTTCTGGCACTCAAGACCTGGTGTTGTGTGACGGATTAATGGGTTAGGGCTCTGGCCGATCGCAACGATTACTGTCTCAACATCAAGGATGTAGTTAGAGCCTTCAACCGGTACAGGACGTCTTCTTCCAGATGCATCTGGCTCGCCGAGTTCCTGTTTGATGATCTCCATTCCTTTTACCCAGCCGTTATCATCACCAACGATCGCAGCAGGGTTATTTAAGAACTTAAAGATGATTCCTTCTTCTTTTGCGTGATGAAGCTCTTCTAAACGGGCAGGAGCTTCTTCTTCGCTACGACGGTATACGATATAAACTTCTTCTGCACCAAGACGTTTTGCTGTTCTTGCTGCATCCATAGCTACGTTACCAGCACCTACTACGGCAACTCTCTTTCCAACCTTTACTGGTGTTGGAACTTCTGGGAACTTGTAACCTTTCATAAGGTTTACACGAGTAAGGAACTCATTAGCGGAGTATACTCCAAGTAAGTTCTCTCCCGGAATATTTAAGAATCTTGGCAGACCTGCACCGCTTCCTACGAATACTGCCTCGTAACCGTCTTCCATCAGTTCATCGATTGTCACAGAACGTCCAACGATTACGTTTGTCTCGATATCTACACCAAGATCTTCTACGCTCTTGATCTCTCTTGCAACTAAGGCTTTAGGCAGACGGAATTCAGGAATACCGTAGCTTAAAACACCACCGGCTTTATGTAAAGCTTCAAATACTGTTACATCGTAACCTTTCTTAATCAGCTCGCCTGCACAGGTGATTCCGGATGGACCAGAACCTACTACAGCAACCTTCTTACCGTTCTTTTTAATCTCTGCCTTTACTGGTGCAGCATGTTCCATATGATAATCTGCAACGAAACGCTCCATACGTCCGATGGCTACCGGCTGTCCCTTGATACCACGCACACATTTACCTTCACACTGGTTCTCCTGTGGGCATACACGTCCACAGATTGCAGGAAGTGCATTTTCACTTGTGATGATCTCATAAGCAGCTTCAAAGTCTCCTTCTGCTACTTTCTCGATAAATCCTGGAATTGGTACATTTACCGGACATCCGCCTACACAAGGTTTATTCTTACAGTTTAAACATCTTGTTGCTTCTTCCATCGCCATCTCAGCAGTATAACCAAGAGCAACCTCATCAAAGTTTTTATTTCTTACGTCTGGTGCCTGTTCCGGCATTGGAACCTTTGTCAGACTCATATTCTTCTTTGCCATCTTATGCTTCTCCTCCCAGTGCCATCATCTTACATTCGTGTTCTTCTTCTTTAAACATTCCCTGACGCTTCATACATTCATCAAAGTCTACAAGGAATCCGTCAAAGTCCGGTCCGTCTACACAGGCAAACTTTGTCTCTCCGCCGATCGTAACACGACATCCACCGCACATTCCTGTTCCGTCAATCATGATCGGGTTCAAAGATACCATTGTATGAAGATCAGCAGGTTTTGTAACATTCACAACATTCTTCATCATGATCAGTGGTCCGATAGCGATACACTCATCATAAACTTCTCCTTTATCTAAAAGATCCTGAAGAACCGTTGTAACAAATCCCTTTGTTCCTTCACTTCCGTCATCTGTTGCTATATAAACATTCTCACAAAATTCGCGGAACTTATCAGCCCATAAAACGTACTCTTTGCTCTTACCACCAATGATAACATCTACTTTTGTTCCGTTCTCAGCCAACTTACGAAGCTGTGGATACAGAGGGGCAGCTCCAACACCACCGGCAACACCGATGACTTTGTTCTCTCTCTTTTCAAGAGATGCAGGTACTCCGAGAGGACCTACAAAGTCTGCCAGATACTCGCCTTCTTTCTTCTGGCTTAATAGAGTTGTTGAATATCCTAAAATCTGATAGATAATAGTAACAGTCTCTTTTTCTCTGTCATAATCTGCGATAGTAAGTGGTACTCTCTCACCATCTTCATCCACACGAAGAATGATGAACTGTCCAGGCTCACATTTACGTGCTACGAAAGGAGCATGGATTTCCATCAGTTCTACAACGCTGTTGAGCGTTTCTTTTTTTACGATTTTGTACATACGGTTACACCTCACTCATAATCTCGCCAATCTAAGTAACTAAATTTTAGCGTGCCTTTATTATTACATGAACAAGAAAAAAACTCAAGTAAAAACCGCAGAAAATGAGTCTTTCTGCGGTTTTCTGCTTTTATCCTGTCATAAATATAACGATAAGTTCATAACAAATCCCGAGAGCTTACACCTTATTTTTTGGGTTTATAAGAGCTCTTCAGAGAAACAACTCGGTTAAATACCAAATGATCCTCTGTACTGTCTTTTGCATCACAGCAGAAATATCCCTGTCTTACAAACTGGAAACTATCATAAGCCTTGCTATCTTTCAGACCAGCTTCTAACTTACATTCCGGAAGAATCGTCAGAGAATTTGGATTTAAATTAAGACTTCCATCCTCATTGTAAACACCCTTCTCTTCATCCACAATGTTCTCATATAAACGAACTTCTGCATCTACACATTCATCTGCACATACCCAGTGAATCGTTCCTTTTACTTTACGTCCGGTAAATCCGCTTCCGCTCTTTGTTTCCGGATCATACGTACAGTGGATTTCTGTCACTTTGCCGTTCTCATCTGTAATGTAATCTGTACATTTTACAAAATAAGCATTCATAAGACGAACTTCATTGCCCGGATACATACGGAAATATTTCTTTGGAGGGTCAATCATAAAATCATCTCTTTCGATATAAAGTTCACGACCAAAGGCAACTTTACGACTTCCCAACTCCTCATTCTCTTTATTATTCTCTACATCCAGGTACTCAATCTGTCCTTCCGGATAGTTTGTAATAACAACCTTTACAGGATCAAGAACTGCCATCACACGAGACTTCTTAAGTTTTAAATCATCACGAATACAAAATTCTAACATCGCATAATCTACAGAACTCTGTGCTTTAGAAACACCTGCAAGCTCAATAAAAGTACGGATAGCATCCGGGGTAAAACCTCTTCTTCTAAGAGCTGCGATGGATACGAGACGTGGATCATCCCATCCATCTACGACACCATCTTCTACTAACTTTTTAATGTAGCGCTTTCCGGTAATTACATTGGTCAAATACATTTTTGCAAATTCAATCTGTCTTGGAGGCTGTTCGAAACCAACTTCTTTTACAACCCAGTCGTAAAGAGGTCTGTGGTCTTCAAATTCCAGCGTACAGATAGAATGTGTTACACCCTCGATTGCATCTTCAATTGGATGTGCAAAATCATACATTGGATAAATACACCATTTATCTCCTGTATTATGATGTGTCATATGTGCAACGCGGTAGAGAATCGGATCTCTCATGTTAATATTACCGGCAGCCATATCAATCTTTGCTCGAAGTACTTTCTCTCCATCTGCAAATTCACCATTCTTCATCTTTTCAAAAAGTTCAAGATTCTCTTCTACAGAACGGTTACGATATGGGCTTTCTTTCCCAGGTTCTTTTAATGTTCCTCTGTATTCACGAATTTCTTCTGCGGACAGATCACAGACATATGCTTTTCCTTTCTTAATCAAAGAAACGGCTGCCTCATACATCTGATCAAAGTAGTTGGATGCAAAAAACAGTCTGTCTTCATAATCTGCCCCTAACCACTGCACATCTTTCTTAATAGATTCTACGAATTCCATTCTTTCTTTTGTAGGATTCGTATCATCAAAACGCAGATTAAACTTGCCATGATACTTCTGTGCCAGCCCATAGTTTAATAAAATAGACTTTGCATGTCCGATATGAAGATATCCGTTTGGTTCCGGAGGGAATCTGGTCATGACATGATCATACACACCCTCTTCTAAATCTTTATCAATCGCCATCTCTATAAAATTTTTCGATACTTTTTCTTTTTCTTCCATTCTCATCCTCCTGTAATTCTATAAAGGCTTCGATTCCCTTTAACTGCGTTCTATCATATCATACTTATTTTTCCTGTACAAGTGAAAATCAACGGTCTTCTTCTTTATAGAAGTAAGTATTGTCTCCAATCTGCCCATATTTCTTATAACCTTTCAGCTTTTTATACGAAGAAGCACGAAAATACATGATATAAGAAGGCAGATTTCTTTTTTTGCCGGCAAGCGCATCGTCTACCGCCTGTATACATTCCTGAGATGGCTTTCTGTCTATATATGGATATGTCTCAGTTTTTTTGTCATAATATGCACTAAATTGTGCCTTTTCCCTCACTACATCCATTAAATCATCCGGATATTTGTCAGATTCTAAACGATTTAACATACAGCTAATCACCGCTAACGAACCTTCGTACCCTGTATCACATTCCATAGAAACCACTTTATAAAGAATCTGGCGGTCACCGGCACTGATTTCATTATCATATTTTACCGGAACCGCCATCGTCTCTTTTACTTTTTTCTTATTACTTATTTTATTACTTTTCTCATTACTTTTTTTATGATTCCTCTGCTTTTTTATTTCTGTCTGTTTTTTCTCTTGCTGAAGCTGTAAAAAAGTACGCCCTTCAAAAGAAATCCAGTCGTCCGCTACAAATGGAAAAAGCATCTGTGATGCACTGACATTCTGAAACCAAAAAAGCCACAACACTAACACCAGTAAAATATGCCTGTAATTCCCATGTTTTTTTCTATTCATATTTTTCTCCTGTCTTATTATTTCGCTATCGCGATTTCTAATAATATATGACAAGAAGACAAAAAATATGCATTTTTGATTTTTTGACCTTGGTATCATAAAAGGTATTTTTTCCCTGATTTGATGTCACGAATTACTCCGTATTTTAACCTTTTGACCCTGGTATCATCATATTGTGCCAATAGTACATATTTTTTAAAAATTTAATAAAATTCCGTTGACAAACCGAATAGGGCATGATAGAATCCTTTTTGTCAGGTTTGTATATCTGAATTGCTGATGTAGCTCAGTCGGTAGAGCGTCGCCTTGGTAAGGCGGAGGTCTCGAGTTCAAGTCTCGTCATCAGCTTATATCTATGCTGAAAAAGAAAAAGAGAGTTATCCAATGAATATTATTGGATAATTCTCTTTTTCATTATATATACCAAATGTGAAATGAGATATACCATGTACTATTAGGGAATCCTTGTTATAGTACATGGCTGTTTTTGCAACATTCTCTTAAGCAGACAATTAATTTCTTTTATATAATACCTTCATAAAATCAATATAATTCCCTGAATGCGTAATTTTTTCAATGAGCTCATCATTTTTTACAAGTGACATAATCTCATCATAGACACAGATCAAAAGATTTTCATCTCGAATTTCTTCCGGGAGCGCCAGCAAAAACACAACTTGAATATTGTCATTTTTATATGGCATCGGCTCACGAAATACTCCCACAGATAACACAATGGCATCTCCTGCCTTTTGTACAGCATGAGGAATCGCAATATTGTCAATGATCATACTGGATTTCGATTCTTTTTCCCATACCCGTTCTTTGAAGTCTTCATCAACATATCCATTTTGACAAAGAGTATCCATCATCTGGTCTAAAGCGGAAATATAATCTTTTTGTTCTGAAAGATTAAAAAAGGTATCTTCTTTTAAAATATTAGCCATTACATACCAATTATCATCAAGAATCACCGCATCTGTTCCTTTACAAAACTTCGCCTGGCGAAGCTTGTTTTTCAGTTCATTCTCATCAAAAATCTCATGAATATAAATAACCGGACATTCACATTCTATCATGTGCTCCGTTGTACAGATTACAATATCATACTGATCAAGAATATCACTGACTGCTTCAGACGGTGCCAGTATATCAAGCTGACTGCTGCTGTCAACTACTTTACGAATCTGCACAGCAAATAACTGTGCTGTAACTCTTCCCTTATCGCTGATCACTGCAATCTTTTGCTGCTTTTGATTCAAAGTATTTACTTCAAGGAACACCCCAAAATAAGCTGCCAGATACCCAAGTTCTGCCTGTGTCACTGCAACTTCCGCTTCCTCACCGATTACTCTCGCCGCTATTTCTGACATTTTAAATGCAAGCGGATATTTGTAATGAATGTCTTCAAACATCGGATTATCAATGTGTACATTATAACGAAGCCTGTTTATCATAAACATAATATGATACATAAACTTCTCTGCAAATTCATGAGGATCGATTGAAATATTTAATTCCAGACGAATCCCCTCTACAATCTTTTTCAGTAATGGCTGAATCTTCTCATCGAGTTCTATGCTATACATATTTTTACTGTCTGCAGGTGTACGCATACCAATGATCGGCAGAAAAACAAATATTTTTTCTTCTATTGGAATTTCAATGTAAAATTCTTTTGAAAGATTATCAATTAACTGATTCACAAATGAAAAACTGTTTCTTGATACTAAATTATAATACTTTTCCGGCATACGGGTAATGATATGTCCCGTAAGAAAACGATCAAACATTAATGTCATATAGTTCTCAAACATTTTCTGTGTTGATTCTTCAAAATTCTGTTCAGCCAGCGCTTCTCTGATCCCCTTTAGCATCAATTCATCCTGGGGATAATTCTGATAAATAGAGTCAAAAAGATTCTCCATAACAAACTTTCGAATATTAAGTTCCGAACCGGCAAGAGCTAATCCCTTACTGGTCTTTCCAACAATCTCAAGCTCGTAGTCTTCCATTGTCTGGCGAAGCTTTTTTAAATCGCTGATTAATGTACTTCGCCCTATGTTCATCTCATAAGCAAGGTCATCTGTAAGTACCGGCTCCATCGCTCTCATAAGCTTCGCAAAAACATACTCCTGTCTCTTGTGGGAAGAATTCATCAAATCATCTGTTTCTATAATACGGGCATACGCATTTTGAAAGTCTCTCGTATCAAACACTCTAAGACCGCACTTTCCCTGATTAATTTCTATCAGGCCACTGTTTTTTAATTCTTTGTTAATGTCTTTTATATCATTCCGAACTGTACGCTCACTCACGCCAAATCGTTCTGCCAGTGTCTCAATATTTAATGTAGAACTTTTTCGCAAAACAGACAGGATGTTAGCCTGTCTGTTGTCACCAAATAAATTTTTCATACCTTGTCCGTTATCCTTTTCAGATTTTCTGGTTATGTTTTGGTTTCGTATTAATATTTTCTGTAATTATTCAGAATCCATTCACCAAAACGAATCATCAATAATTCTGAATTACTACTTATTCTATAATCTGGATTGTTGTACCGATCTTGATTTCCGGAACTGGTTTTTCCTCTACATAAAGAGTTCCCGGAAGTTCTGCTTCTGTCATGCCATTAAAGCGGATCGTACAATGACCCAGACCTGCGAGTGTTACCGGTGCCTCTTCTCCGACACAGGTAATCTTATATTCATTTTCATCAATTTTTAATGTCTGTCCTGCCTTGATTTCTCCATTAATCGGATTCACATCAACAGAGTAACAATAATCTCTTAATTCTGCCGGAGCACTGTCTCCAAAAATAATAATGAAGTCTCCTCCATTCATCATCATAATATCTTTTCCAAGTTCTTTTACTTTGTTCTCATAAATTATAGCCATGATTCTTCTATCCTTTCTACAGTTTGCTCCTTTTAATTGTAACACATTCTCCAATACATGTAAGAGCTAATTTTAATATTTTATTCAAGTCGAGCAGGATGCCGGAGCATTCCTCTTCTCTGACATCCTCTATTTACTTTTTGTTTTATTTACTTAAGCGTATAATCCAAAACTTGCTGCATATGCAATTAATACACGAATCCAGCCTGTTAAAAATCTGGAATACATAACGGAAAGTACACCAACTTCAATTGTTTCAGGCTCTGCTTCAGCAAGTCCAAGACCTACTGGAATAAAGTCACATGCACCCTGGCAGTTGATTGCAAAAAGTGCTGGAAGTGCAAGCTGAGGAGCAATGTTTCCTTTTCCAATTTCTGTTCCGATCAATGTACCAACAATCTGTGCAATAACCGCTCCAGGTCCAAGTAATGCAGATAATCCAGGAATAGAACAAATGACACCAAGAGCAACCAGTCCAAAAACATTTCCTGCTAATGGAGTCAGTAATTTTGCAAATGCATTACCAAAACCAGAACCGTTAATGATACCTACTAACAAAGATACAAATGCCATGAACGGAAGAAGTGTTGTGATACATGTCTGAATCGCATCACGACCTGCCTGATAAAATGTATTTACAAACTTACCAACACCTAAACCTACTTTTGTGATGATAGATTTGTTTTCCTGTGCAGCAAGTGTTTCTGATACTTTCTGATCTGCATTAAACTTCACTGTTTTTTCTTCCTTCTTCTCAGAAGTCTCTACAGACTTTGCAGCTTCTTCTACATCTGCTTCATCTGCAAGAGAAATCTGTTTGGATGTAACAGCAGATACATAGATATCTTCTGTGATAAAGTTTGCAAGTGGTCCTGATTTACCTACCGGCATAACGTTTACTGTTGGAATTCTTTTCTGTGGATAAATACCACAGCGTAATGTTCCTCCACAGTCTACGATAACCATAGCAAGTTCTTCTTCTGGTGCTGAACCATGGAAACCATCTACTGGTGTCATTCCACTAAGTTCTACGATTTTCTTCAGACATTCCGGTGCAGTTCCACCACCGGTAATATACATAACTTTATTTTTCTGTTCTGTTGGACGGATGATCAACGGTCCGCCAAATCCCTGTGGGCCTCTTTCTATTCTGATTGCTCTTAATTCTGACATTTTCGTTCCTCCCTTATCGTTCCTTCTAATCTTCCTATGCCTTTAATGTGCGGCTAAGTTTTACACCCTGCTGCTTCTCTACATATCTTGTAGTAAATTCTGTCACCCATCCTGAAATAAAGTTTGCTACAAGACCAACTAAAAGATAACGTACTGCTAATGGTGTTGTATCAAGATTTAATGCAGAGATACCATTTGCGATTCCAAGCCATACAAAAAGCTCTGAAGCATTGATGTGTGGAAAAATACCGTTGTTTGTATGACAGTGATATGTTGCAGATGCATAGTATGCTGGCTTATAAAATTCTGGCATGAACTTACCCATGGAAAGAGCCATTGGGTTACCTAACATAAATGCAGATACAAATGGAAGTACCAGATAACGAAGAATCGGATTCTTTGTACATACTTTTGCAAGTTTATTTACAGATTCATTTCCTGCTAATGCGATGATCGCATTCATTAATAATAACAGCATCAAGACAGTTGGAATAATTCCTGTAACCCAGCTTACAAACTGCTCTCCACCCAATGTAAAAAGATTCATAAATCCTGACGCTAATTTAACTAAAATATTCATAGTTACCTCCCTCTTTACGCTCCTGCGCGTCGATTAAATAGATTTGTTACGATATTGCCTGCTTTCTGGAAATTGGAAGGAGGCTGTGCTATTTCTTCTCCTGCTATATATTTCTTATAAGTCAGCGCTGCGTCCTCTACTGCTTTTCTCAGATTTCGATGACCTTTTTCTACATCATCTACAGATAATTCTCCAATGTATCGTCCTTCAAATCCCGGAAAATTTTTCACTCTCGCCAGAAATGTTGTCCCTTCTATCTTTTTGGATTCCTGAATAATCCCCTCATCATCTATGCGGAACATTACAATTGCTCCTGCATGGAATCCTCCGGACTTTCTGCCGATTGCCACCTTGCCCTTCCGTCTCATTCTGACAAATTCATTATTGAAATTCTTCATCTGAAAACTGCTTAACACAAATTGGATCACAAATGCAAGTCCAATCACCAACGCCATCTTTATCATAGCGGACCTCCTTCTTCTCTCCATTTTCCATTCCTATGAAGTAATTATCCTGAAGTAATTATCCTCTGGACTTTCCTCCGGAAATGTTAACTGTTGTTCCTGTGATGTAGCTTGCCTGATCGGATACAAGGTATGCTACAAGGCTTCCTACTTCATCAAGCTTTCCATCTCTTCCAATTGGAATTACTTTACTGTAGTCTGTAGATAAATCTTCTGGTTTTACCCCTCTTGTATAAGCTAAAGCTTCATTGTAAGCAGCGGTACGAAGTCCTGTTGCTTCCATGATACCAGGAGCACATGCAACAACTCGTACATTGTACTTTCCAAGTTCCTTTGCCCAGGAACGAGTAAAGCTGTCTACTGCTCCCTTTGTAGCAGAGTATGCTGACTGACCCTGAGAACCTTCTTTTCCGGACTCGCTGGACATATTAAGAATAACTCCATGTCCCTGTTTTACGAGTTCTCTTGCAACTGCCTGTGCACAGAGGAATACGCCCTTTACATTAACTGCAAACATTTTTCCGAAAGAATCTTCGTTTAATTCGTACTCTGGTTTTTCTCCCTTTACATCAACAAGCAGTCTTGGAAGATTAATTCCTGCATTATTTACTAATGCATCGATCTTACCATACTTTGCAAGAACAGCCTGTACCATCTGGTTTACACTTTCCGGATCAGTAACATTACACTGTACACAATATGCTCCGTCAAGCTCATCTCCTGTCTTTACATTAAGATCGACTGCAACTGCCTTTGCTCCAACCTTTACAAGTGTGTCTACTACGTGTTTTCCGATTCCGGAAGCACCACCTGTTACGATAACAACCTGTCCGTCTAATCCCAGCCAATTTCCATTCATCATGTAATCCTCCTTTTTTAAATCTGCTTTTAATTTTTGCCTGTGGCTTTGTAAGTGTTTTTTGTAAGTGTTTCAAGCACTTTTTGTTTACAACGCCATTATAGTAAGAATTACCTGTTTTTTTAATACGTCCTTTTTCGAGCTTTCTGAAAATCAATTATCTGTCTGATTTCCCTGCTTGTGAAAAGAATTAATACACCTGGTTTCCCTGACTGTGAAAAGGATTAGTATGTCAGATTTCCCTAGCTGTGAAATCTGGCAAACGAAGCAACGTCACCAAAAGTCACAAATCGAAAAAAGCCATTATGCAACAACTACCTCCCAACCATCTGATAATATATATTCTCATATTTATTAGATGGTAATATAAAGCAGCTTTTCATAACGACTTTCTAATCTCGTTTCACACACTGACATGCCGATTAGTATCAGCCTATGAATATGCTAACAAAACTTTTCTTTCAGCAATTCCAGTGTTTCTTCAATTCCTTTGTTATCTTCATCAATGATAACATCCGCATATTTCTCATAGAGAACACTTCTCTCTTCGTATAGATCAAGCAATGTCTGCCCTTCTTTTAATGCCACACCTCTTCCTTTTAAATCGCCAAGACGCTTTGACAAAATCTCATACGGACAGCGAAGATACACAATCTGGCATGTCTCTTTATAATGTAACATCGCTTCTTCACAATATACCGCACTTCCACCTGTTGCTATAACAGAATGCTTCGCATCCACATCACGATTCACCTGATTCTCTACCGCAAGAAAACCATCATGCCCCTTTGTTGCGATAATATCCTTCAACAACATTCCTTCCTGTTCCTGAATCAAAAGATCCGCATCTAGAAACTGATAACCGATCTCCTTTGCCAAAATAACACCGATCGTACTCTTCCCTACACCGGGCATACCGATCAAAACAATACTTTTTCCGTCTTTCATCATAATACTCTATCGTTCTCCTTTATCATATCTTTATTCTCTTTCATTCCATATCTGTAAATCTGCAAATCCTCATCTACGGTTCGCATACTTTACAGGCTTCATACCCTTCCTTTATCAAAGTATTCCTGCTTTTTGAAGATGTAATACGATTCTCCTCATTCATCTGCTTTACAAAACGACAGGATGGCAGATGGAACTTACCTGTGTCTTCATTTATAACATAAGACACCTGTGTTTTGGAAGTATTTTTTGAACTATCCCCTAACTTTCCCTTAGAAATATTCTTCGATGAGGAATTCCAGTTAGACGAAGAACCCTTTGGCTCTCCCGGTGTCCAGGTTGTATCCGGAGAAGCATTCCATGTAATATTCTTTCCATCGCTATATGCCACAATCGTTCCCTGATTATCGGTACGGAATGTCTTAATCCCTCTGCTTCGGAAATTAGTTAATGTCTGGGCAGAAGGATGCCCGTACTTATTCCCCTCACCACAACTGATTACCGCATAAGAAGGATGTACCTTATCAAGAAAATCATCACAGGAACCCGTCTTACTTCCATGATGAGATGCCTTATATACATCTGCGGAAATATCTTCCCCCTTCGCTAACATATCTTCCTCTGCTTCTTTCTCTGCATCACCTGTAAACAAAAAACGATTCTCTCCGTATTGAAGTACCATTCCAATCGACCAGTTATTCGTCTCATCTCCATAGCCCTTCACCGGAGCAATCACTGTAAAAGACGCATCTCCTAATGTATATGTTTCTCCAGGCTTTGGCGCCTGTGCCCTCTGATTCTTAGACTTCAATGCCTGCATAACATCATCATATGTTTTCGTATCCGAAGTCACTCCCGGCATAAAAATCTTCTTACAATCAAACTTATAAACTACAACATCAAGACCTCCGATGTGATCCGCATCCGGATGGGTACCGATAACATAATCAAGCTTCTCTATACCCTGACTGTTCAAATAGGACTGCACCGCTGTTCCCTCACTGTTATCGCCCGCATCAATCAGCATCGCATGATCCCCAGCTTTTATCAAAGTAGCATCTCCCTGTCCTACATCAATAAAATGTACTTCCATACCGGAATCTGACTGCTCCGTCTTCCCGGAAATCTGGCTGCCACTCTCAAAAAGTTCAGCCGAATTGCCCGAACTGCATCCTGCTATAAAAAGAGCCAGAAGTGCTGACATTAAAATCACTTTTATCTTTCTCATATGCGTCCTCCCATCTAGCAAACGTATGTTTGTTCATTATCATATCGTATTTTTACAGAAAGGTCAATAGCCTTTTACCCTTTTCTTATCATCACTTGCCATATTTTGTTTTTATTTACTGTATATTTTTATTAATTTTTTACAGGAACACATCATATAAATCAATTGTTTTTTTCACAAAAATACGATATGATGATAAACAATTAAGAAAGGAATGTGTGTTATGTTTGAAATGTTTGCTACCATTGTAGCCGCATGCGTTGCCGCTATCTATGGTCTTTCACGATCTGTTTTTATGACCGGCGTACATCGTAACCTTTACCGCGCCGCATTTATCGGTATTATCATTATCATATATGTTACTTACCGTATTCATCATTATATCAAGTTTCAGAAAATAAAAAAACTGCATGTTGATCTTGATGATTATCTTTATTATGATAAGTACACTTCTCCACTTTATCGGGCAGGTTACTTTATCAGTTACCTTATACAGAATATTCTCTTTGATTACACTTACATGAAGAGAAACTTTAACTTCTGTAAAGGTCTTGACGTTTACGATGGAGGCGTAAGCGAATACTATATCAAGTTCCGTAATACGTGGTACCGCTATTTGAAGCTCACCCTGATGCGCCACCGCATCTCATTAAAGAAGTTACAGGCATTTTCCTGTGACATGAAAAATGAGATGATTATCGCTGCTTTAGAAACACCAGAAGAAAAAGAACTGTATCATGCCTTTGCCAAAGAGGCCGAATGTCATTTTCAGGAGCACGAGACTCTTAACAAACAAACTCTCGCACAATTTGCAAATTATGCCGAGATCACACCTATGTTTCAAAGAAATATATTAAAGCATTATCATGCTCTTGCCTATTCCCTTAAAAAGGAACCAGAGTTGGTTGCAATGGTGAAAAAGCAGGAATTCCGTAAAGAAAGAGATGTCAATGACTTTAAAAAGACTAATTTTCGATAGACAATAGTAATTTGCCATAGGCAAAATGGACATTCTCAAAGACAAAAAATACCCTATATTTGTGGCCTCGGAGCAAGGTTTGGATGCAAGCACATAAAGCGAGCGTTCAAACCGCTGCAACTAAAGCCACAAATATAGGGTATCTTTTTTTCTTATCGGGTGTCTATTTATTAAAGACTTAAATAGTAGTTATTCAGCGTAAGTATTTCTTTTATCATTTTAAGTTTATAATCCAGATAAAGTTCTCATTATTAAATCTACGTCTTTATTTTCAAGTTCTTGAATAATATGCAGATATGTCTTCTGTGTGGTCGTCATACTTGCATGCCCTAATCTTCGTGCAACACTGGCAATAGATACTCCGGCAAATAACAATAACGACGCATGCGTATGCCGAAGACCATGAATAGAAATTTCGGAAATGCCACATTGTTTACAATGTCTTGTAAGGACATCATTAACTGTAGAATTATAAATTTTCGATTCACCTACAAAAATAGGTTCATCTTCTGGCAACCCTTTTATCAACTCTGAAAACTTAACTACTATTTGCCAGTCAATCTGAATCTTTCTTACCGATGACCTGTTCTTAGTCGGCAAAAACCCTCCTTCTCCTTTGTAGTCCCAAGTCTTACTTATTGACAAAGCCTGTCTGGCAAAATCAAAGTCAGATGGTGTAATCGCAAGAGCCTCTGAAAAGCGCATTCCTGTTTTTGCAACTAAAAGTATAAACCAATCCCAGTTTGGTTCTTCTGAAAGATCTAAGTTAGCAATTAATGTATGTAATTCAAACTGGTTTAAATATTTTATCTTTTTTGCTCTCGGTGTTTTTCCTTTAATAATTGCCTTTCTGGTAGGGTCTCTTTCAATCATACCTTCATCTAATGCATCTAAAATTGCTCCTTTGAGCTGATGATGAAAATCTAATGTAGTCTGTCTCTCATGCTCTTTCGCATAATCATTTAAAATCTGCTGATATGCTGTTCTTGTCAACTCAGAAACTTTTAATTCTGGTGCTAGTTTCTGTATCCACTTCTGAGTCATTAAATACTTCGCCATTGTAGCTTCTCTTATCGCACCTTTCTTATACACATCAACCCACTGTGCGTAGTATTCATAAAAGAGAGGTGAATTATTTGTGTTATTAAGCATAAGTTCCCTCCATCCCCTGAAATTACTTACGCTGATACAAACATTTATATAATGGACCTTCTTACATATGTGCTATTAACGGCTTAATTTCTTTCTCCAGTGTCTCCTTCAGTTCCGCTATCATCCGGGAATAATATTTGAACTTAGGTAAAGCTTTCTCTTGCTCTGCCTTATAACTAGTATAATCAACATTCTTTTTAATTACACTTTCATTAGGAATTTCACCGTTCCTGTAATGCATTGCCGCATACATTACATCACCTTTCATTGCATACCAGCTTTCACAAAATTCAGAAACAACTTTTTCTATGCAATCCTGCTTCATATTTTCTACAATATTAAGAATAGACTGTCCCTTATATTTTGTTTCATCTTTTTCGATTTCTTCTATCAAATCAGACATAATATCTGCTACTTTTTCATTATCCTTACGTAATTCCTCTACATACTGTTTTGCTTCATCTATCTTCTTCTGTCTTTCTTCTTGTGTTATATCTTCTTCCTCTTCTGTTGATGTAACAATATTTTGAATAAGATTGATGATGTACTCATAATCAATTTTTGTATTACTATATGCCATCAATTCATAATCCTGATCTACCTCCGTCTCCTCTACGGCAGTTTCTGAATCATTCGCTTTTTCTTCTCGAATTTCCTCTATTACATTTTTATAATGTCCTACATAATCATCATATTCCTGCTCGGTAATTCCATATTGTTCAAGCATACTGTCGTCATAGTTTGTAAAGGATTTTAACTGGGCAAACAGACTGTCAAAAGATTGGAACATCTTCGCAAAAATCTTCTTTTCTTTCATAGACATTTCAGGGATTTCCGAAGGACTCTCGGCACAAACTCTGAGCGCGGAAAGGGCTTTGCGAAATGCCGGTTCTACCTCTTCCCATTGTGCTAAAATTGCAATTCCTGTACTACCTGCTGAGTATAATTTTATTGCATTATCAACACTTTCTTTAAATAACTTCGGAGCTTGAAAGGTTACAATCTGCCCATTGCGTTTATTTTTGTCAAAAATACGATTCGTTCTTGAAAATGCCTGTATCAAATCATGTGGTCCCATCGGCTGTCTGTCAATAAAAATGGTGGACAGACAAGGTGCATCAAAACCTGTTAATAAGCGATCTACAACGATAACCAAATCTAGCTGTTCATTTCTACTCTTAAACTTTGCATCCTTTCTCGCCAGTCTTTTGTTAAGGTTTCCATTATAGCCCTGTATCTGTGATAATTCATATTTGGTACCAAACATTCCATTATAATCATCTAAAGACTTTTGCATTTTCTGTTGGTTCACGCAGGAACCTTCTTCATTTTCTGTTACAGAATATGTGATTGCAAACTTAGGAAAATCCGGCAATACCTGCTTTATCTTTTCATCAATTTTTAATGAAGATTCCCCATTTTTTATTTTTGTCAGTAAATCATAATATTTCTGTGCTAATTGAATGGAACTTGTTGTAAGAAGTCCCTCATAAGTCTTGCCTTTTCCATTTTGAAATCCCAATTTATGATAGGATTTATTAAGAATAATATCAAGCACCCGTAACATATGCGTTTCATTATCATATACTCTGCCATCTGTTTCATCTGTTACATTTTTCGGGCCATTATGTTCCACCTGAAAACCTAATACCGCCCTGTCTTTAATAGCATTTTGTATCGTATATTTATGAAGACATTTTCCATACAATTTTTCTGTCGTTCTTGGCAAATCTCCCAACTGTGGATATGGATTTTCTGCAAACCGAGGCGTTCCGGTAAAACCATACCACAAAGAACGTCCAAAAAATCTTTCTAATTCTCTTTTCGTCTTTGGTGTAACAGCTCTATGACATTCATCTACAACAAATGCAATTTTTAAATTTTTAATTTTCTGATATTCTGGTGTATCCTCCTTTAGCCTTTTACTAATTAAAATCTGCATTTTCTGAATCGTTGTAACAATAACCTGCCTATCTTCAGATTTTAGCTTTTTCTTTAAATCATTTACATTATCGGTCTCATCAACATCCACCAAATCATTATTGGCATATGCCTGAAAAGCCATTGTTGTCTGTGTATCTAAATCTTTTCGGTCAATCAGAAAAATTGCTTTATCAATTGCCGGAATATCCATCAATAAATTTCTGGTTGCTTTATAAGAAGTTAATGTCTTCCCTGATCCAGTCGTATGCCATACATAACCAGATTTTCCCGTTTTTGAAGCCTCTCTTATAGATTCAATTGCATGAATCTGATATGGTCGAAGTAAAATTAACCGCTTTGCATCTTCATCTAAAACCGTATATCTTGCAATCATTTCATGTGCTTCCGGAATTCTGAGTACACTTTTTGCAAAATCAAGATAATCAGATACAGAATTATTCTCCTTGTCCACCCATCCGCTCATAAACTTCGGATTCAATTCCGTATCCCCTGCTGCCGCAAAATATCTGGTATCTACGCCATTGCTGACAACAAACATCTGCACTGCTGAAAAAATACCAGTAAACTTACCTTCTCCGATGTACTTTCTAATCTGCCAAAATCCATCCTTATAAGAATGCTGCTTATTCTTCAATTCTATATGTATCAATGGAAGACCGTTAATCATCAATGTCACATCAAAACGCCTGTCTCTGGTTGATGCCGTACTATCTTCCTCTGTTTTTAATGCGCTGTACTGATTTATCACCTCATAAACACTACTTCCACCAGCTATATGTTCATGATTCATGACTACAAGATGCAATCTTTCCGTATCCCTTTGCACATGAACCTGTACTTTTCCGTTTTCACCAACCAACCATTCTCCAGCCTTATAAAAAGAAGAAAACTGTAATTGGTTCTTAACCTGTTCAAATTCTGAATCCGAGAGCAGTTCTCCGTTCAATCTGTCTTTATTATTCTGCTCAAGAATATATTTAAAATTTGCCCATAAATCCGCTTCCGTTTTTAAATCTTCTCTATAGGTCCACTGAGATTCTCCGTAAACTAATTGCTCTATCAGTTTTCTTTCTATTGTTGATTCTAATTCTGGCATTTGGTAATCCCCCGTAATAATATTCTATTTCTATCCTCTTTCTTAGAAACCACCATTTTGATATGCTCTTGCAATCACATAAGATGGTTCGTAAAAAGCACTGCAATTATAATTATCAATCACATCGCAAATTTCATCATTATAAACCCGAAGGATTCCCTCTGTAAAATCCTCTTTTGTAGAAAGTGTATCTGCAATCAATCTTTGATATACTTCTCCCATATCCAACGAAGTCGGAATAATCGTTGCTAATTCTGAATCGACATTTGTAATGTCAAAACTTCCTTCTACAAGTCCATAATCTCTAATCCAATCCGCTTCCACCTTTTCTGGATTCTCACAATGCAACGTGCTGGCACAGCTAAGTAAGTGATATAATTCATCTTTCCCTATAGCATTCACTACATATTTATTCTTCTGCTTAATATGTCTGGCCACACGTTCAATCATATAACAAATAAAATATAAGTCATTCATAGTTATCTCTTCGTCTGGAAAATATTTGTTTTTCATAATGTATCACTTCCTTCAAAAATAAGTGTCTTTAATGCATCTTCCGTACAGAATACAACCATTTATCAGACATTTCTGGAAAGCTCAAAATTTTCTAATTTTTACTTGGTTTATATTTATAGTAATTTACGACCGTCTTCCCTTTTCTAGACATTGCCCAGCGTTTCGCTTGCTTTTCAAAATTTGCGCAATAAAATCCGTATCCAAAATCTTTATAGAATCCATTTTGGAGGATACGTGGTCTGTATACTTCCACGTTGCTGCCATGATAAATGATTATTTCCATACGCATCCTTCTCCTTTCTTTTTTTAGCCTATATTTTATCCATCTGTCATAAAAACATATTTTTTAGCATGAATTTTCTTATAATTTGTAATTGTTTACACTTCTGCTGGTGAAGAGTGATGAGTTGAGCAAGCTCTTCAAAAAACTCTGCTATTTTTGCTTGTTCAATCTGCGAAACCGGCATAACAATCTCACTTCGCAATATATTATCATTATATAAATGCTTGACTGTAGACCCTTCTATCAACCACTTTATTACTTGATAAGATATCTTGAGAAACTTTTTATTAATGCTTCCATCTGTCTTAAGCCATACAACATTTGAATCCTGAAAATACTCATCTTTCCCTGTATATTCAGCAGTTCTTCCAATGCTTCCAACTACTGAAATCAGGGTATCTCCTACTTCTGGATAAGGATATAATCTACGAAATTCTTCATACACTTCTCTCGAGATATATGAATCAGGTTCTAATCCAATAGTTCCATTCTTAAAAAAAGGAATGTCCCCCTGTTCAGATGTTTGTTCTTTAAAAATTCGTTTGCATGTCTGGACTGTCCCAAGTTCCCCCAACTTACGCTGTTCCCAAGCGTATCTATATATTTTATTAAGAATATTTAACTTACGATGATGAAAAGTGATGAGATTATCTAAATTATAAAAATAGCCTCCAATCTTAGCCTGTTCTTCAACAGATTTAGGATAAATAATATTCATTTTTTTCATTGCTGCTTTAGAAATGGATGTCACTTTAATTCCTTGCATAAAGGGTAATAATTGTTGATGAAAAATTTCAGAGTTTAAATAATACCCTAAATATCCATCAGCAAATTTCAGTTTCGGTCTACAAGGAATTGTATGCAATCCAGATAATACTATTTCATCTGTCAATCCAGCTATTTCGCTACATTTCCCTACTGTTTCATCTTCTGCTGTGTCAACAAAAACAATGTCTCCATTTTGTAAAATAGAAGTTTTATATTTTTTTACAACATCTTCATTCACTATATTTGGTAACTGTTCTTTTTTAATATTTAATATCTCTCCAAATTTAATGAGGATATCACCATAATGAATATTTTTTATTTTCCCCTTTTCATAAGATAAGTCAGCTCTTGACAATGTATTATTTTGTAAATTATCCAATAAACTTTCTAACTTACGCTGTTTCCAAACGTATATCCATATTTTATCCAAATCTCAAGACTTACGATAAGAAAAAGTGATGCCTCAAAACTACGATAAAAAATGTCTCTAATCCAACAACATTCCTGCCTCATAAGAGCATTTTATATAATCTGGATTACTATAGTAGACATTTGAATTAAAATTTGAAATTTCTTCACTAATAAATGAACTATATACTTTTTTTATTGCCTCAATCACATCCTCATATAATTCCATAACATTTAATATCAATGTTTGATACACCCGTCCTATAGAAAGTACGGTTGGAACATTATATTTACAGGTTGAAACATTATCAAATGTGCCTTCTTCTATTCCATATTCCTCAATCCATTCATCACACACCTGCTCAAATGAGAGACAATGGTTTACTCCTGCCGCCTTTAACTGATGAGATAACTCTTTATCTGATAATTTAGCTACGATGTCTTTCGTTTTATTATGGGTCTCTCGTGCTACAAACTCAATCATTGAACATACATAAAACAAATCATCGTTATTCCACTTCCTCATCATTGACTATTTCACTCCTTTCATACCGTAAACATCCCAATGCTCGGATACTGTGAAAGCTGATTTGATGGGTTGGATGTTTAAATTTTGCATATTCCCAAAAAACTGATTTGCTAATATTATTAGCCAAATAATCATTTACAAAATTCCAGATAGTATCGTCTGCCATCGGACCTTCTACAATATCATATTCATGTATCTTTCCAGCACGACATTCTGCAATAAAATTTAACCATTCATCACTCATCTTATCAAATTTTTTAATATTTAATCGTGGATCTTCTATATAGGAGTATATATTAACTACTCCCTGAGCATGTTTACGGTCCGCCCAGCGATATGCCTGTTCATAACTATTCGTACAATAAAATCCCCATGAAAAATCTTTTGTATATCTTGTTTTTCTAATTTCAGGGAATTCAACTATTTGTCCGCTTCCATGATATAATTCTATCTTCCTACTGTCCATTTTCCCTCCTGACATCTGCAAGCAATATCCCTCAAAATTGCACTATAATTCAAAAAACTATCGTTCAACTCAGCGTAAGTGTCCTTTATTTTCCAATAAAGATTTCTTTTAACAGTTTTTTTATGTTTTGATTTCTTTTTATATATTTTGCTTATTTTTCTGACACAAACATATTTTGTAGCATAAATTTCTTTATATTTTTTAATTCATCACACTTTTGTTGATGAAAAGTGATGAGCAAATCAATTTTTTTAAAATATTCTCCGATTTCTTTCTGTTCTTCTATATCAGCAGGTAACTTCAACTTTGTTTTAAAGAAATCCGTTGGTGCAATATTCAAAAGTCCATGATTTCTTGCTCCCTCTGCTGCTATCTCATGAATCCCCTTATGCCAAAGATTTGTACTATAATAAGCAACCAAAAAATCTGAATTAACAAGAGTTTCATCTTTTATTTCAAATACTATATACAATGTTGATAATACACCATTTTCATAACGATCCAGCCTTTTAATTGCTCCCCAAGGTGCATCATTCGATGTACTTTTGTTATAGGCAAATTCCCCATTCTTTATCAAGTAATATCCGCTGACATCTTTACTAGCAACTCTTTTATCAAAAAATTCATTCTGATCTATAAGTCCCTGTTGCGCAGAAATTGTTAATGGTAATTCTGATATTAACTTTGAATTTTTTCTAGTAATTCGATTGACTATTTCTCCTAACTTACGCTGTTTCCAATCGCCAGTAAAACCAGAAAATCTAATTTCCGGAACTTTTTCTCCCTCCTTCGGAAACATCTTCTGAAGCATACATTTTTTTAACTTTTTGGTCTCATCACACTTGCGCTGGTGAAGAGTGATGAGGTTGTCTATGTTATCAAAATACGTAGCAATTTTTTTCTGCTCTGCTTCAGATGGAAAATTCATTTTGTATTCAAGCATATCGCTTAATTTCAAAACCCTGTTTCTTCCGGCTCCTCCTGGTGAGGATAATTCCAAATGATGTTTAAAGTTTTCATCAAGAATCAGATATCTAAAAAATTTCGGAACCATCCCTGCATTGAAGCTATATTGTGGAAACCTATGAGAAACAAGCTTTCCAGCATCATTTTCATCAGTAATTGCTACTGCATGTTCCCATCCAAATGTGATGTTCACAATGAATTTATCGGCTGCTACTCGGAACATCTTAGCTGTCTCAAGTTCTTTACCTTTTTCAACAAAACTATGAAATGTTCCTTTAGCATGACTTCTAATTCCAAGTCTTGTATAGCCTTCCGTTGGAGTTTCTATCGAATCTTCATATTTTTTTACTATTTCTCCGAACTTACGCTGTTCCCAATCTTCCGTATACCCCTTAAATCTTATCTTCGGCTTTCCCATTTTCTCACCTCTCCATCTTCTTAATCAAGTCATTTAACGATGCCATTATCTTCTCATCTGATGATGTCAGCTCTTTTAAAAGAGATAAAAACTCTCCTTCTGCCTGTTCGATTTCTTTGTTCGTCTGTTCCATTTCTTTTAATACTTCATTCAAATCAATTTCTGGTTCTTTTTCAAAAGTATCTACATAGCGAGGAATGTTAAGGTTAAAGTCGTTCTTTTCGATATCTTCAAAGCTTGCAAGGAAGGATTCTTTTTCTACTGTTTCTCTCTTACTATATAAATCCATCACAGCTTCAATATGCTCGTCTGTCATTTCGTTCTGTTTTTTGCCTTTATTGAACTTTTTAGATGCGTCAATAAACAGCACGTCTCTGCCATCTCTGTGTTTTTTCAATACGATAATACAAGTTGGAATAGAGGTATTGTAAAAAAGGTTTGCCGGAAGACCAATTACTGCATAGATATTACCGGAACGCAATAATTTTTCTCTGATTTTTCCTTCTGCCGCTCCTCTGAACAGCACTCCATGAGGGAGAACGATTGCCATTGTTCCATTATTTTTTAAATGGTAGAGTCCATGAAGTAAAAATGCATAGTCTGCTTTTGATTTTGGTGCCAGCACACCATAATCGCTGAATCTTTCATCCTGTAAAAATCCGGCTGCTGCGCTCCATTTTGCGGAGTATGGTGGATTCATAAGTACCATATTAAAGTCTGTTTCTTCTCCTGTAGGCCAGTCTCCATCTAAGGTATCACCATTTCGAAGCTTCTGACTTTCCACATCTACTTCATGTAGAAACATATTCATTCTCGCCAGATTGTAAGTTGAAGTATTTAATTCCTGCCCATAATATCTGATATATTCTGGTTCTTTAGAATATGTTTTCGCATTTAAAAGAAGGGAACCAGACCCCATACATGGATCATATACAGACAATCCCTTCTTTTCTTCCTGTCCATCAATTGCAATTTTTGTTAAAATTTTAGATACTGCCTGTGGTGTATAGAATTCTCCAGCTTTTTTACCTGTTTCGGATGCGAACCATCCAATTAATGTCTCATATGCATTTCCCAATATTTCTGCATCAGAATCTAACAAATCTGCCTTATCAATTTCTTTAATCAGATTGGCAACTGTATCACTCTGTTTCTGATCGCCCATACCAAGGCGATTCGAGTATAAATCAATATCAGCAAATAAATCTACAAATATGGAATCACTCTGTTCAATATTGTTGAATCCTTTTTGTAACTGTTCCCGATGAAAAGCATTATTTCTGGCTGCTTCTGCCAGATAAGTATAAGTAAGTTCTGGCTCCATCACATAATGGCATTCCTGTTTCATTTCTTCCTTTAATTCTTCCCCATCTTCACTCTGTAATACTTCTTCATAAGCTTCCAAAGCTTCTTTTAAAGTTCCCGGTTTGCCATCACAGATCATATCGTATACTTTAATCAGAAAAGAATCCGATAAATATTTATAAAAAACAATTCCCAACAAATAATTTTTATATTCATTTGCATCCATCTTTGAACGAAGAATATCCGCTCC
This sequence comes from Anaerobutyricum hallii, assembly GCF_900209925.1. Lineage (NCBI taxonomy): Bacteria > Bacillati > Bacillota > Clostridia > Lachnospirales > Lachnospiraceae > Anaerobutyricum > Anaerobutyricum hallii. The sequence continues at coordinate 2,064,292 of NZ_LT907978.1, forward strand.
ACTCCATAATACACTAATCAAATCTTTGCTGTTTTCTAACTCAGCCATTTTTTATCCTCCGCTCTTTTTTCATTTCTCTAATCATTTTTCCAATCATCTGTTTGATGATTTGTAATTATTTAGACCCTTGCGGTTTCCGCCATATTTTACGCAATAATTCTAAATACTTACGATGATTTATGGTAAAAGTATACCATATTCAAAAAAAAATTGATATATAGAAAACCTCACCATAGGATTTCCTACAGCGAGGTTACCATTCGTAACATATTTCATTTATCCTCCCATCCACAGCCAGCCCTCAAAAAAAAAGATACCCTATATTTGTAGCCTTGGAGCAAGGTTTGGATGCAAGCACATAAAGCGAGCGTTCAAACCGCTGCAACTAAAGCCACAAATATAGGGTATCTTTTTTCTTCGAGGGCGTCTGTCTGTCACCGAATTAAACCAGAACTACTCAGAACTATTTCCCCATTCTCTGTCTTACGATTTCAAATGCGAGTACTCCTGTTGCTACGGAAGCATTCAGAGAATCTATATCTCCCTTCATTGGGATAGAAGCAACATAATCGCACTTCTCTTTTACAAGGCGGCTTACACCATTGCCTTCATTTCCAATGATAAGACCGATTGAACCGGTAAGGTTCAGATCATACATGAGTTCTCCTCCCATGTCACCACAGACAAACCACATACCTTTGTCTTTCAGTTCATCAATTGTTCTTGAAAGATTTGTCACACGAGCTACTGGCGTATAATTCAGTGCGCCGGCAGATACTTTAGCTACTGTACCGGTAAGTCCTACCGCACGTCTTTTTGGAATAATAACACCATGTGCGCCCGCAAGATTTGCGGTACGAATGATTGCTCCTAAGTTATGTGGATCTTCAATCTCATCGCAAAGAATAAAGAATGGCGCTTCACCCTTTTCCTCTGCTTTTTTGAATAAATCTTCTACCGTTGCATATTCATAAGCGGCTGCAATCGCAACAACACCCTGATGCTTTTCGTGAGAAGATAAAGAGTCTAACTTCTCTTTAGAGACAAACTTAATTAATGTGTCCCTTTTTCTGGCCTCACGAAGGATTGACCTGACCGGTCCGTCCTGACAGCCATCTAAAATAAATAATTTATCAATCGTTTTACCGGAACGATATGCTTCTAAAACTGCATTACGCCCAACGACAGTACATTCTTCGTATGCCATGTTATTCCTCATTTCTATTTGCTTTTTCGGACAGACAGATACGGATTAATTCTTCTAACCGCTCCATCTGGCCGGAAAGATATAAATACCCCATTAATGCTTCAAAACCTGTTGCGATATGATAATCGTGACTGGACTGATTTTTAGCCGGAGATAAAGACTTTGCATTCTTTCCACGACGAAAAACTGCTTTTTCTTCATCGGTAAGCAGAGGTTTTATTATTTCCATCATCTCTGTCTGTGCTGCTGCATTAACGTAACCAATCGTCTTTTGATGATAGTGATTCGCCTTATCATTCCCCTTTGTCACAACCATTGTACGGACAAACAACTCAAAGATACAATCTCCAATATAGGCAAGCCCCAGGGAAGAGTATCCCCGAAGCTCTTTTTCCGTCAAAGGAAAATGTTCTGCGATTCCTTTTAAGCACGTTTCCATTTGACACCTGCTCTTGTATCTTCAAGAATGATTCCCTTATCTGCTAACATATCACGAATTTCATCTGCACGTGCAAAGTTCTTTGCCTTTCTTGCCGCCTGTCTTTCTTCGATCAATGCTTCGATATCATCATCAAGAAGTTCTTCTTTTTTCTCTGTGATAATACCAAGGATATCGCACAACTGTACAATCGTATCAAAAAGATGCTGTACATATACCTTACTTCCGCTCTCCGCTGTAATATTAGCAAGTTTTACAAGCTCAAAGATTGCAGCAATAGCATCCGCTGTATTGAAGTCATCTTCCATAGCCGCTTCATATTTCTCTTTTAATGAAGTTACTTCTTCCATATGCTTCTGATCCTCTGCTGTAAGCTCACCTTCCGGAGCTGCTAAAAGAACCTCTCTTAAATGATCAACAGCAGTAAGAATTCGCTCAAGACCGTTCTTAGAAGCTTCCACTAAAGTATCGCTGAAGTTTAACGGACTTCTGTAGTGGGCACTGAGCATAAAGAAACGAATTACCTGTAAAGGATACTTCTCGCTGATTTCTCTTACCGTAAAGAAGTTCCCTGCTGATTTAGACATCTTTTTATTGTCAATATTTAAAAATGCGTTATGCATCCAGTAATTTGCAAACTTTTCATCATTGCAGGCCTCACTCTGTGCAATCTCATTCTCATGATGAGGGAATACCAGATCCTCTCCACCTGCGTGAATATCAATCGTGTCCCCGATATACTTCTTAGACATCTCGGAACATTCGATATGCCAGCCCGGACGGCCTTCTCCCCAAGGAGATACCCATGCTGGTTCGCCTTCCTTCTTTGGCTTCCATAATACGAAATCCATCGCATCTTCTTTTTCATCACTTACCGCGATACGGATTCCTGCTCTCATATCATCAAGATTCTTCTTAGAAAGCTGACCATAATTCTTAAACTTACGGGTACGGAAATATACTGTACCATTCTTCTCATAAGCATAGCCTTTTTCAATCAATGTAGAGATCATGGCAATCATTCCGTCAATTTCCTCAGTTGCCTTTGGATTGTGTGTTGCAGGCTCAATATTAAGCCCTTCCATGTCCTTCTTACATTCTGCGATAAAACGCTCTGAAATCTCTGAAGCCGGTACGCCCTCTTCATTCGCCTTCTTGATAATCTTATCATCTACATCTGTAAAGTTAGAAACGTAATTTACATCATATCCTTTATATTCAAAATATCTTCTTACTGTATCAAACACGATCATTGGTCTTGCATTACCGATGTGGATATAATTATATACGGTAGGTCCACAAACATACATACCAACCTTTCCTTCGTGTACCGGAACAAATTCTTCCTTTTGTTTGGTAAGTGTATTATACAGTTTCATAGTCATCCTCCTTTATCAATGAAAAAGCTCCGCCTCCCTGAGACGAAGCCTTCCGCCGTCTTTATTTACGTACTTTTTAGTCTATTCAATTTCCTCACTTTTGTCAATAAAGAAATCAAAGAAAATACCTGATAACAGAAACAAAACTCTAATCATATGCCAAAAAACTTTTAAACAATCTCCATGATACAGTTTTTTGAAAGTGGACAAATATCTTTTAACAAATTCTTTGTCTCTCTTGATAACGTAGTACAATCATCTACGCATTCTTCTTCCGCACCAAAAAGATATTCTGTAAATGCTGCAACAGAAATACTTTCTTTACAGTCTTCTTTTGTATCCCCTGTCTTTTGAATTAAAACTTTTCCATTTTTCAGCAGAAAATGATATACCCCACTCTGTTCTTCCAGATAGTTGTCTTCTATATAAATATCTGCTTCACAAATAGCTTCTTCATCACCGGCTGTCTTCTCTTCCAATGTACTGTATCCCTGTGTCCCTGACACTTTACACTTTAAAAATGCACTGAGCTTCTCTAAATCTAACAAACGGAACATAATCTTCTTTACCTGTTTAGCAGGCATATACCGGAAACATCCCTGTAATCCGATTTTATCTGTGGCATCCTTCCATGATGCATCAAGAATAAGCTGATAACGATTATAGTGATACTTCTTTTCACAATACAGCATGGTCTGTTCTAAAAAGCTTTCTCTTTTCGCATCGTCTGCACAAAAGACCTGGGACAAGACAAAATAGCTGTCTTCTGCGCCTACCGCAGTTCTTCCAATATACTTTTCTCCTTCAAAAACATAAAGAACCTGCCCAAAATCACTTTCCACTTCCTTTTCCATTCTTCGGATATAGTCTGGAGAAATGTCTGTATAAATATCAAATACCGTATCTTTAACCGCATTTTCCTGTGCTGTAATCTTCTCAAGTTCTCCTCCAGAAATCTCTGCTTTAAATGTATACTTCTCCGCTTCTCTTTCTTCTAGTATATACAGATCCGGCAGATACTCTACTTCCTGTTCTATCTGTGTCATTCCAAATCGGAAATCAAACGGCAGGTAATAATTCTCATCTGCCGGCATCAGATACGTAAAGCATTCTCCCCTGCTGCGAAGTGTCTGAAAGCTTTCTATTAAAAGCTCCTTCATCACGCCTTGCCTTCTGTATTCCTTATCGGTCGCTACCCCAACAATATACTTTGCCCTAACCGGCTGTTCATTTACATGAAGCAGATAAGGATTCAAATGTAACATACCCTTTGCAACATCTTCTTCCTGATTTATTAAGACTTCATTCTTTCCATATACTTCCTTAAAATAAAAATCTGCGTATGAGACCGGATCATGAAAATTGTCCTGCCACATTTCATAAATTCTCTGCTTTTTTGTTCCGTCATCCCAGACAATCATTCTCTCGTTCCCCCAAATCTGGCGCAGCCTCCACAGCCGGCACAGTTTCTGTCTTCCATGAGAACATCTGCCCCAACATAATTCTGAATTTCCGAAAGAAGACACACAGAAGATGCCGCAATACCAAGACCTTCTCCAGTAAATCCAAGACCTTCTTCCGTTGTAGCCTTCACATTAACCTGGCCTTCCTGAATTCCAAGTACATTCGCAATATTTTTCTTCATCTGTGGAATATACGATGCAAGCTTTGGTCTTTGCGCAATCACTGTCGCATCAATATTTTCAATAAAATATGCTTTCTCCTGTAACAGCTTTCCAACCTCTTCAAGAAGTTTCATACTGTCTGCTCCCTCGTATGCCGGATCATTATCTGGAAAATGCTTTCCAATATCTCCAAGAGCCGCTGCTCCAAGAAGTGCATCCATTACGGCATGCAACAATACATCCGCATCCGAATGTCCAAGCAGTCCTTTTTCATAAGGAATCTCCACACCACCAAGAATCAACTTTCTATTTTCTACAAGACGATGTACGTCATAACCATTTCCAATTCTCATAGGTCCTCCAAACTCCGCACTATGCGAATTCTTATTCTACTTTTTATTTTTCCTTTTTCAGTTTACCACATCCGATAGCGGGAGAAAAGTTTTTCTTCACAAAAATTTACATGAACAGCATAAAAAAGCCATTATACAGTAACTGCGCCCTTTGAGTAAAGAATCAATGTATCAACACATTAACTGTGTAAAATACGAGGCAGCTTTGCATAATGACCTTGTCCGTTCGTCTATTAAATTATAAGTATCTATCAGCTTCCACTGACCAAAACCATGCATCAAACCACATATGTCCGGCTTAAATGCAATAAAAAATAGCGGGAACTGGATTTGAACCAGCGACACCGCGGGTATGAACCGCGTGCTCTAGCCAACTGAGCTATCCCGCCATAAATATTGATAAAAATAAGTGGGACCTACAGGACTTGAACCTGTGACCCTCTGCTTGTAAGGCAGATGCTCTCCCAGCTGAGCTAAGATCCCACGTCATCAACGAAATTTATTATACTATAAGCTTTGAAATATGTCAAGACTTTTTTTATTTTTTCAAAAAATGTAACACACGATATACTTCTACTGCACACCTTGACAATTCTTCCAGATAATTGTCAAATGGAGAATCAGCCCTCCACCGAACAAATAATGTTTACCTTTTCAATACCTTTATTTCATTTCTATTCACACATCCCATGTGGGATGTGACTTAGTTACATTTGAAGTATCAAAATTACTAAGGTCATTTCTACTCACACATCCCGTGTGGGATGTGACACATCTGCTGCAGGTGTAAGTGATCTGTCCATCTTCATTTCTACTCACACATCCCGTGTGGGATGTGACGGGATTATCAACATTAAATGGCGGTAATTTCGTAATTTCTACTCACACATCCCGTGTGGGATGTGACATGAAACAGATTATAGACCAGTCTCTTGACAAGATTTCTACTCACACATCCCGTGTGGGATGTGACAAATATTAAGGAGGGGTTACATGGATTATAAGAATTTCTACTCACACATCCCGTGTGGGATGTGACTCATTTTAACTTTTCGCCAACCGTTGACACTACATTTCTACTCACACATCCCGTGTGGGATGTGACTCTACTCATTGGGAATTTTTCTGATAACATTACATATTTCTACTCACACATCCCGTGTGGGATGTGACTCTTTAGCTTTTTCTAAAGATTCGTGTTCATTTTTATTTCTACTCACACATCCCGTGTGGGATGTGACATAGACCCGAACGAACAAACACAACTGGAAATAAATTTCTACTCACACATCCCGTGTGGGATGTGACTGTATCCCCCGATTCAACATACTTAGAGCAATGAGATTTCTACTCACACATCCCGTGTGGGATGTGACGTTATCATTTCTTTAATTGCGTTCAATGTTTCAGTTATTTCTACTCACACATCCCGTGTGGGATGTGACCAAGAACGGCTGAGACACAATATAACAGTAACAATTTCTACTCACACATCCCGTGTGGGATGTGACTTCGTTAGGATTAATATTTTTATAAATACTATTTATTTCTACTCACACATCCCGTGTGGGATGTGACGATTTCAACATTGAAAATGTAAACATTTCACAGATTTCTACTCACACATCCCGTGTGGGATGTGACGGGTCAATCGGAATCTCAATGTCTCTGTCATGTGAATTTCTACTCACACATCCCGTGTGGGATGTGACAAAAGTGCTCTCACCCGCGTAAAAGAGAGCACACATTTCTACTCACACATCCCGTGTGGGATGTGACGACAGAATGAAAGCTGTACAGCTGGTATATTTTATTTCTACTCACACATCCCGTGTGGGATGTGACGAATACACAGCAATTATTGCAGATGAATTAAAAGATTTCTACTCACACATCCCGTGTGGGATGTGACATGGCGGATATTGATGTTGTAAGCCATGTAGATATTTCTACTCACACATCCCGTGTGGGATGTGACAGTAAAGAAGTACGGTTGCGATGGTGCGATCATTATTTCTACTCACACATCCCGTGTGGGATGTGACTTCCTCGGGACTGGGACTACAAAGATTCAGGGAAATTTCTACTCACACATCCCGTGTGGGATGTGACGGCTGCCTACCTCCGGCGGTAGTAGACGAGTTAATAAATTTCTACTCACACATCCCGTGTGGGATGTGACCCATGGCACTTGCAAGGGCATTAGAACAGGCAGATTTCTACTCACACATCCCGTGTGGGATGTGACGACATCGAGGATAAAGTGCAGGCAAGGCTAAGTAATTTCTACTCACACATCCCGTGTGGGATGTGACTGGCGGCTATTCGTACAGCAGAGCAACAAATTCTAATTTCTACTCACACATCCCGTGTGGGATGTGACGATACCTCTATGTCTGCCAGAGTGGCAGAGAAAATTTCTACTCACACATCCCGTGTGGGATGTGACAAATTGATGGCAAGTTTGGGGTAAATTCCCTTAATTTCTACTCACACATCCCGTGTGGGATGTGACGAACTTGTGCCGCGGGAAGGCGAGAAATATATCAATTTCTACTCACACATCCCGTGTGGGATGTGACAAAATGCTGTAAACGGATTTAAAGGGGCATTTAATTTCTACTCACACATCCCGTGTGGGATGTGACAACATTACGGACGGCTCGCTGTATTCTGGAGTAAATTTCTACTCACACATCCCGTGTGGGATGTGACAAAGACAGGTGGCTACCAGAAACCTACAACAATAGCGATTTCTACTCACACATCCCGTGTGGGATGTGACCGGAAGTACCAACGGCCACTGTAAGCACAAGCGATTTCTACTCACACATCCCGTGTGGGATGTGACCACGTTATTACAAAGGCTATAACCGCATGGCGTTATTTCTACTCACACATCCCGTGTGGGATGTGACCGCTATATATAGTATACTACAGTCTCAACATCCCCATATATCACGAGATGGACTTATAATTCATTTAGAATTATATTAATTTTACCGTTAAAACGGATTTTTTTCAAGCGAACCTCCCAGATTTTTTTAATCACCGGTAGTTCGCCTGTTTCATTTAAAAATTAAATGATTATAACACCTTCTGGATTATATGTCTTCTTTGCACCTACATGTTCTACTCTTCTCTCCCAATTATTCCCCAAATAATAAAATCGAAGACTATCCTCTTCCTTATCTATTAAATCCATGAGTTTTTCTTTTAATTTTAAAAATGAAGAATAATCTAAATCTGCCTCAAAAACAGAATTTTGAACTCTCTGGGCATGATTCTGACATTCTTTTGCAACTTTTCGTAACCGTTTTTTCCCCGCCGGCGATGTCGTACTTACATCATAGCTTATCAAAACCATCATTATTATTCACTTCCTCATTTTTAATATATTACTTAAGCAAAAATGAAGGATATGTACTTATTTCTCCCCGTACATACTTCGCCAACAAATTACTTTGTACATATGGCAACAAACCACGAGGAATTTTCTGTTTCAAATATGGATGTGTCATTGTAGAACGTTTTTTCTCCTGCCATTTAGAAAGAACCTTTTTTCTCCCTTCTTCATTCAACCAAACAGCTCCAGAAATTTTTTGTTCAAAATCTTTCTCTCCCACTATTTTCAAATTCAAGAGAGTAATTACAAATCTCTCCACAATACATCTTATTTCCTCTACTAAATCACAAGCTAATGAACTTCGCCCACTTCTTAATGTATGACAATATCCTATATAGCTATCTAATCCAACTGTCTCTAATGCTGCGGCCACCTCATTTGTCGCTAACGTATAAACAAATGATAATAATGCATTCACTGGATCTAGTGGCGGATGTTTTATTCTTAATTGAAATTCAAAATCAACCTTTTTATTTGTAATAAGTTTGTTAAATATGGAAAAATAATTCTTTGCACAAAATCCTTCAATTCCCACTATTTCTTCGATGGACTCTGCCTCGTAAACTTTATCAACCCCCTCCTTCAAAACTTCTAATACTTTCTGTATATCTTCATCTTCTCTTAACTCCGCATTATCATGTAATGTTCTACGTATTAACTGTCTGCAATTACTAAATTTTGCTGCCATAGTATTTTGTGTTAATAATAAACCTTCAGCTCTAAACTTGTCTATCTGCTGTACTCTCAGAAAAACATTTCCTTTTGTTTCACCACATACTTTTGCCAAAAATTTCCCCTGCGGTGAAATAAAGTTAATAGGTATTGTTTTACTAACACACTTTCCCATTAATGCTGGAGAGCAACCCAGATAATTGAAACAAACTATATTTTCTACATTTTCGAATGGAATACGAAGTTTTGTTTCTCCATCTATTTTACATACCAGATTTTCTCCGTCTAATGTCAAATATGCCTGTTCTTGCAATATATAAACTGTATTTAAAAGTTTTCTCATATTGATGCCCTTTCAATTTTTTCTATCTCGTTTCGAACGTCATTAATCTTTTTCATTGATGGCATACATAAATCCTTCATTGAACATCCACTACACTTTTGATTTTTTCTAATAGGAGGAATTTCGCCTCTTTTTAAATAATCTCTCATTTCTTCTAAAGTTTTTCTCAAAAAATCATCGTACTGTTGAAAATGTTCTTGTAAAGGTAAGGCAACCCTTTTCTTCACGTCTCCATAATAAATAACCCCTTTACAATCACTTCCAAATACAAAATCTATACATAACTTTTGTGCAAATACCTGCATTAAGTCATCTTCCCGATATTCTTGATTTTTTGGTTTTGTCGGTTTATATTCGACAATAACTATCTGATACTTCTCCTTACTTCCATTAATAGATATCCCGTTTTTATTTTCGTGCAACTCCATACAATCGGTCATTCCATATAAATTATAGGGTTCCAAATCATTATATATCGGAACTGATGTAAAAACTTTTTTCCCTCTAGAAATATAATTTTTCTTTGGATCATGCACTCTTTTATGCATCAAATTTGCTTTTGTGACAAAGATATTTTCTTCCCATGCTTTATCAATTTCCAAAAGTCCCCATCGATGTGGGCAGTATAAATAATGTTGGATAGAGCGAATTGCAATTTCTACACTACTCATAATTTTTCTATCATCTCCACTCCCTGCGGCATATTGTTATCAACCTGAATAACATAATCTTCTAATGACCGAGGAATCCTTCCCTCTTTTTCCTGAATTGTTATCTTATCAAATAAAATATGAGATGGACAACTTCCCAGAACATTATCATGTTTAAAAACATACAACTTTCTCATGCACATTTTTCCTCTTGCAGCACTATGATCATTTTCAAACATATTTATAATTGATGTCCATAAAAGCTCTACATCCTCTTCTGTCAATCCTGTTGATTTATTAGCAAGAGCGGCTGACACATAACCCTCTGCCCTGTATAATGCATATGGAATAATACTTTTTCTTCCCATCTCCGTATCACCACTTTTTTGATTACGCACTTCAGATGTTTTTGCCTGACGGGTAATAGTAATATCTAATGCATTTATTGGAGAAATACTTCTGGCAAAATTAATCTGCACTGGTCCTCTTACTATTCCGCAAGGGTCATCTCCCGTTGACATTACCGCTCCAAAAGCTCTTACATCAAAATAATTTTTGCAAATATATTCTCTTGCTTTTTTTACATCATCTACATTTTTTCCTTTTTTCCCAGTTTCTAAATTTTCAGTTCTATATGCTTCCGCAAATTTTTCGTTTAATGGCTTGTCTGGTTTTATCAGTATGTTATATCCCGGAACTCCCTCCTTTACAAGTTCCACATAATTTCTTATCTTACGCTTCAGGCATACATCTGTCACATATCCCAACCCCGACTCTACATCCATTCTAGGAGCATTTCCAGCATCTGGATCCCCATTAGGATTTCCATTCTCCACATCAAAAATCATAACAAAATCATATCTATTATTCAGTGCCATATTATTTTTCCTCCTCTTCTTTACTTGCATTCTTTTCATTTTTTTCAAAAAAGCTCTGATATTGCTGATAATATCCCACTATAAATTCTCCCTGTTCTTTTAATGAAAGCAGTTTAGGAAAACCTCCATTCAATGAATCTATAATCTCACCTATTAATTTATTATAAAAAACAGGATATGAAACTTTCTTCAAGTGTGCCTGTCCTAAACGAAGCAATTTAGGAAAAACCATTTGAGGATTCATAGATGCTGATGAAAAATAAGAATCCTTAATTGTTCGATTAAGGGCATTCTGATATGCCTCCTGCTGCAACTTTTCTAAGACGGCAAAAAGTCTTCCAGACAAATATGCCTGCCCCTTATTTTCTTTATCCAATGCCATTTTTAATTCCTCCTTTTTATAATTTCTGTTAATATATGCTTTTATCATTCCTGCTCTTACACCATTTAACTTTTCACTTCCACTATCCACTCTAACTCTTCGAACTACTGTCTCTAATAAAGCATTTGGATAAGGTGTGTCATAAATAATAGACTCAAATATTTTTGCCGACAATGCTGGATTTATTTTATTATTTTTATCATCTTTCATTCTATACTCCGGAGAAGTCAATTCAAAATAAATACGATGAATCGATACAATATCAAGTCCACCTACTATTTTTAATTCCTGCTGAAATTTTGAAATGTTCCATAATATATCTGCATATTTTTTTCTGAAAATAAATTTCACAGACAGCCTTGAAGAATTTGGTTTCAATCCCAATATGTAAAAATCTACATTTTCATCTATTTTATCCAATTCTAAAAAATGTTCTTTTAACACTTTTCCTTTTTGTCCATCTCTCATAAGTTTTTGAAGTATATTGGAAAGTTCTTTTGCTTTTATTTTATCTGTTGTTTGAGAAAGCATCTTTAGGAATAAATCTTCGTATTCTTCCCCTTTATCCATAGCCCAGAAAACAATTGTCATGCCATCTAACAATATTTTGTGCTTGCTACTACTTAATAAAACATTCAAAGCCTCTGTATATTTTTTCATAACTTTTTCTGAAATATTGCTATTATAGGATTGTTCATTCCCATAAGAGCTTTCTGAATTATTATTAAATCCAATCAACACACTTCCTGTTGCCAGGCCACCATATACTCCCTTTATTTTTCCATGTATTCTTGCTATCGGTTCTTCTTCTCCTGTAATGGCACACTGTGCAAATATTTTTTCGTTTTCCATTTCTCTATCAGTTTTATATACAGCATCCCATTTTTTCTTTAACTCAATATCCTCGTATAATAATGTCGTATCTGATTTTCCTGATAAAGTAAAAGAAAATCCAGAGGTCTCATAATCTTTTCCCAACCCTAAAAGAAATTTATTTTCCAATTCATCTTCTGGATTCCAATTTAATAGGAATTGTCGATAAGCATCTGTTATAGGAGACTTTAAATCTTCGATAAATTCTAAATTTTTCTCTACAAATGCCTTATGAGATTTTTTTGCCTTTCCTGTCCTATCTTCCGTAGATAATTCACCTGTTTTTTTATCTCTATTTAATCCAAAAATGTACAAAGGTCTATGTTCTAAAATATTTGCTTCAATTCCAGATTTTTCTGTCCTTTCTGGCATTTTTACTTCTTTCGGAACTAATTTCTTGACCACTTTTTCTTTTTTAGATTCCGCAATTTCTCTCTGCACATTTATTATATTATCTATCGTTCCTTCCTCCGTCAAAGAAATCAGGTAATGAATCTTTACTTTAGAATATCCTTCTGGAAGAACTTTTCCTTCTGCCGATAAAATATCATAATAATTACATAGTGCCTGAATTAGCATTTAAGTCCCTCCCTGTATTTTTCTACATCAATAACTCCATTTACCATATGCGGGCGATAGTAGAGTGTCGATGCTTTATCTGAAAATTTGGGATTATCCCAGTCTCCATTAATCGGCTTTCCACCATCTTCAAATTGTACTTTATAACTCATAAACCCCAAATCAACATCTCCCATTGCAATAATTTCTTCACTGATCATATTCTCATTAAATTTCTCCAGTAATGAAATACTCTTTATCGGAAATTCACTGCATCCTAAACACGGTGTTCTAAAACATTGTCCCTTTTCTAAACGTCGTTTAATAATATTATAGTGCTTTTTTTCCGCATCCTGCTCCTCTTCATTTTTCAGACCTGTCAATTCAAAATGAAACTCTATCCCATATTTCACATTTTTTAATACCATAGAGGCTCTCTGACTCCTGATTTTCGAGGTATAGATACATGGACTTTCCGCTTTCCCTTTCATTTGATTTTTAACTGCTTTAAATTTCACTTTTTCTTTTACTTCATTTCTTCGTATATTAATAAAATCAATTGGATGGAATACAATAATCTTATCAATTACATATCGAACAGCAGGCTTCCAATACACGCTTTTTAGCATTCCTTCCAACGCTCCCGGAGTAGGTACATCATAGCTTACCCTTTCAACCTTAAGCTCCGGCCTGGTAAAACAGGCATAATCCCCCTCTACTAATACTTTAAATCCATAACTCATTATTCTCCCCTCACTTTCATTATAAAAGATAATCTCTTGCTTCAAATAAAAGACCTATTTCTTCGTCATAATAATCCAAATTAGTAAGACAATAAATGCCTGTCCCAAAGTCATCTACCACATTTTGTTTTATTAAATCGTCCAACTCATTTTTATATAAAGAGCAGGTATAATTCTGTAAGTTCCTCTCATTCACTGTTTGCTTACACTCTAAATCTGCTACCATTTGTCTACTTTTCTCATCTCTTGGAATTACTAGAGAAACTGTTCTACTATCAATCAATTCAAAATTCTTTGCATATTCTTTAAATGGAATATACCTAAAATCATCACACATACAATGCATCGTATTTTGAGATATACTATCTTCCTTAAGCGAAAAAATTCTTTCATAATACTCTTTTATACAAGCAGAATCAGAAATATCTTCATATTTTTTTAATAAATCTCTTGTTATATCCATTTCTACTGATATCGCTTTCTTTTTTGAATCAAGCAATTCAAACACAAACACATCTGCCCTTTTCCTTTTTCCCTCTCTGTTGCATCGTCCTCCTGCCTGTAAAATATTATCCAGTCCTTTTAATTCCCTAAAAACTGTGTACACATCCAAATCTACACCAGCTTCTATTAACGATGTAGAAACAATAGTAATCCTTCTCTCTTCCGGTACATTTTTAAAATCTGTGAATTCTTTTTCCAAGCACTTTAACTCTTTTCTGATATTCTTTAATACGATTGCCCTGTCTAACGCTGTCATATATGTAGATAAATGATACTTTTTCCCCGAAATCTTCTTATATAGTTTCCTTGCTGCTTTTCTTGTATTCACGATGATTAATGAGGATGGGCTTAATGAACTCTTTGCAAGCAGTTCATCTTCTCCTATCTCTCCTAAATAATTATAATTACATTTTTGAAACTTTTTAAATAATGACTTATCTTCTATTAAGTTTACAATTTTACTGTCTGTCACTGCATATTTTCTTATCAAGCTTAAATAATCCGGCATTGTTGCTGTTAGAAAAATCGATTCGCTTTGTAAATATTTGGTAATATATGCAACTGCCTGTAGACATGGCTGTAAATATTCTTCTGGCATCATATGTGCTTCATCAAATATTAAAATACTATCAGCCATATTATGTATCTTACGTAACTTTCCACGCTTGTTTGAATAAATTGACTCAAAAAATTGTACCGTTGTAGTAATAATAAACTTCGTATTTCCCCAGTTTTCTACTGCTACCTTAGCCGCTTTTTTATAATCTTCATCCATTTCATCTATATTTTCATAATCAAATGTAGATTGATGCCTTAATATCTCTAAATTATTTTGAAACAGCTCATTAAAAACTTCTGCAGTCTGATCAATGATACTATTATAAGGTATTACATAAATGATTCTTTTTTTCTTTTGTGAAATCACTCGTTCTAACGCAATCTTAACACTCGCCAAGGTTTTTCCACTTCCCGTTGGCATATTCAACAGATAAATTTCCGCAGTTTTTTTTGCATTCTCAAATGCCTGGCTTTGTAACAATGCTCTGGCTGTTTGAAGCTCTGTTTCAACCTGAAAACTTTCTAATTTTTGATTTACATTATCTAACGCTGCCCCAAAATCCCCTTTTAATTCTCTTGGTCTTTCATCAACTCTACAAAAATTCGCTGTATCTTCTGAGTCTGCATCTACAAGACATGAAAATAAATATCTTGTCAAAAATGCAATCTTATCTAGTACTTTCTCTTCACTATTGTCACAATCTGATAACAGAAATTGTAGAAAATCCTTCTCATCTAGTTCCGGTATTTCCAATTCTTCTTTATATGTAGAAAAATCTTCAAATTTTCTTTTTAATCTTCCAGCTAATGTCGAATCTGTCCCATAATCATTTCTAGTTCCACCATCTGGTATTCCTGAATGATGCCCGGCTATACAATATTCCATCATTCTTGACAAAATCCCTAATGGATATCTGGATTTATTCTCCGACATATCTTTTACAATAATTACTCCACAAGTTGAATGTTCTACCCTTATATCACTTCCTGATATTCTTTTTTGAAAAGATTCCTGATACTTCCCACAGTCGTGTAATAACCCTGTTACATATGCTATCTTCTTAAATATTTCAACAGCATATTCTTCCGCTAACATCGCAACATTTTCACTATGTTCCTTTACTGTTTGTTCTGTTTTTAATTCTTCATTAATATGCGCAATATACTTTTTCTCCATATAATACCCTTTCAAAAGCAATATTGTATTTATTTTTGTACATTCATGATAGCACACTTATTTTTTTATTTCAATTTTTTCTTTATTTAGTTGAATATTAATTATAATTCCAATAAAAAAGTTCCTTGCATTTTTCTGCAAGAAACTTTCTCTAGAACAATATTCAACCAAATAATTTCTACTCACATACTTATAAGGCATGACTTCCATTTATAAATACACTTTTTATAAATTACATCCTTTATTCTATACTAACAAACTGGAAAATCCAATCCCAAAATTATATACTCTACTCTTCCTTCTCCCGATGCATCGCCGAAACTACCGCCGCCAAATGAAGCAGCACTCCATCAGCAAGTGCAGATTCTTCGATCTCAAACTTCGGATGATGATTCGGATAACACTTTCTTCCCGGTGTGCCACAGCCTGCGAAGGCAAATACGCCCGGAACTTCCTTCTGGTACCAGGAGAAGTCTTCTCCAAGCATCAATGGTGCGATATGGACCAGCTTTCTATTCTCTAATAGCTGTTCCGCTTCGTCTGCGATCCGACGGGAAAGTGCTTCGTCGTTAAGTACCGGTGGATGGGAACCCTGCTCATAAGCAATCTTTACATTCCCACCGTAGCTGTCAGCGACTGCTTCCGCTCTTCTTCGGATGGCATCCTGCAGATGCTGTGCTACTATTTCAGAATAACTTCGACAAGTTCCTTCTAATACGGCTTTTCCTGAAATGATATTATACTGTGTTCCTGATTTTAAGGAACCGACTGTGACAACTGCTCCTTCGATCGGGTCTAATTCTCTTGCTACAATTGTCTGTATATTCATCACAAAATCCGCTGCCATAACCGTAGCATCCACACATTGATGCGGTTTTGCCGCATGGCCGCCTTTACCGATAAAAGTAATAGAAAAACGGTCTGTCTGTGCCATTCTTGCTCCCGGTTCTACCGAAATCTCCCCGGCCTTTATATCGGAAAACAGATGCAGGCCAAATATCTCATCCACATCTTCTAAGATTCCCTGTGAAATAATATGTTTTGCACCTTTTGTATTCTCTTCAGATGGCTGAAAAATCAGCTTGACACGTACTGTAAGTTCTGATTCCATCTCTTTTAATATGGAGGCTGCCCCTAAAAGCCCTGCAATATGTCCATCGTGTCCACAGGCATGCATCTTTCCCGGATGTTTTGACTGAAATGGCAGATCCGTATCTTCTGAAACTCTCAGACCATCAATATCCGCTCTAAGTGCTACTGTATAGGCATCATGTGGTCCAATATATGCGGTTACTCCTGTTGGATCCAAACGAAGTGGATGAATTCCCATCGCAGTAAGCTTCTCACAGATTAATTCTGTTGTTTTTTCTTCCTCAAAACCCAATTCCGGTATCTGATGGAATTCATGATACCAGGAAATGAACTCTTCTCTCTTCCCGGATACTTTCTCTAATAATTCTTCCCGTATCATACTTGCCTCCTTTTTATATGCTCTTACTCTATCCACGAATCAAACGAACAATGAACACGATTGCAATAATTACAACTGCGACCGGTAACAATGCCCGAAGTAAAAATAATACAACAAAAAATATAAGTGCTGATATAATGATTGTCATGATCATTCTTCCAGCATTCTGCAGCGTTCCGCTTCCCCGCTGTCTGCTGCTTTCAATATCGCCTCTTTCAGAATCATACGAACTTCCATAATTACTGTATGAGCCTTCCCTGTAATCGCTGTCTTCATAACCTGAATTACCAGAAGCGGCCCCCTCATTCCCATGAGCATCAATAATTGAACGTGCGATAAGACGTGGACTTCCTAACTCCCGGATCACATCTTCCTCACTTTTTCCATTACGGATCTCGTCCTCAAAATACTGCCTGTAATATGTTAAAGAATCGGACAATTCATACGCAGATACCTCTCCTTGCAGAGACTGTTCTAATTCCATCATAAACTGTTCTTTTGTCATTCTTTTCTACCTTTCTTTTGCTTTCGATACTTTTATTCTTTTTCATAAATACTTTGTTCAAGAATACCAAGGCATTCTTACTGCGAGGTGTGTGTCATGTAAGGCATGACCTATTCTTCTATAACTTTAAAACATCCTTCTTCAAATATCCAGACTAATTATCTTTTTCAAATTTATCCATATTTTCGGTTTTTCCAATTACTACAATAATATCATTATGTTTAAAGCGATAATCCGGCATAATTTCAATATTCGTTTCCGAATTATTTTCTAAAGCGATAATATTTAATTGATACTTCCGACGGATTTCTGATTCCTGCACACTTTTGCCGATCAGATTTTTCCCAACCGGAATCTGACGGATTTCTATATTGTTACTTAAAGAAACAAAATCAAGGAAATTATCCGATATTAATTTTTTCCCAAGGCGAAGTGCCATATCACGTTCCGGATAGACTACCTCTGCGCCAAGCTTCTTTAATACTGCTCCCTGCTCTTCACTTGTCGCTTTGGCAATAACATGCGGCACGCCAAGTTCTAATGCAGACATTGTTGTTAAAATACTGACATCGACTTTTTCTCCAATACAGATAATTGCAACATCGCAGTTCTGGATTCCTGTTTCTCTTAACGTATCGATTCCCAGACTTTCTGCTACAAACGCATAATCCGTATAACGACGGATATTTTTAATCTTTTCTTCACTTCTGTCAACTGCGATTACTTCTTTTCCTGCCTGTGCAAGGGCAATGGCAAGTGCTGTTCCAAAACGTCCAAGTCCAATCACTCCATAAGCTGTTCCACGCTTCTTTTTCATCTCTATATCCTTTCTTCTATCCAATCGAAATCATTTCTTCAGAATATCTTGCATTCGGTGTAGTATCTTTACTCCATACAGAAAGAAGTGTAAATGCACCAACACGTCCCGTAAACATTAACAGAATAAGAAGTATTCTTGCAGCTATGCCAAGTTCCGGAGTAATTCCTGTAGAAAGTCCTGCGGTACTGAATGCAGATATCACTTCAAATATAAGCTGTATAAAATCATATTCCGGCTCAAATACACATATCAAAAATGTAGCGGTGCATAAAATGCCGACATATAATACTGTAATCATAAATGCCTTTGAAATATTCTCATCAGATATGCTGCGCCGGAAAGCATGTGCAGACTTTTTCCTTCCCATACATTTTAAAGCCTGTATCATCACAAAAATGGTCGTTGTCTTTGCACCACCTCCCGTTGAACCCGGAGAGGCACCGATGAACATAAGAATACACATCGCAAATAAGCCTGCTTTTGAAAAGCTTCCAATATCATACGTAGAAAATCCTGCTGTTCTCGTTGTCATACTCTGAAAAAATGCACCCATCCATGTGATATTTTTTTCTGTTGCCTTTAAAATAAACATACCTCCAAGCAGAAGTACTGCTGTCATAGAAACAACAACCTTTGAATGCAGACAAAGTTTTTTAAAACGTTTTTGCTTCACAATATCTACAAGAACAAGAAAACCAAGACCGCCGGCAATTACCAAAATATCTGTTGTTATATTTAGTAAAATATTATCTTTGTAGGGAATCAGATTATGCATTCCTCCAAGATTATCAAAGCCAGCATTATTAAACGCGGCAATAGAATGAAAAATGCTTATTCCTATTGCATGTAATGGCGAATAATCTTTCCTAAATACAATAAAACTGATAAGCGCTCCTACTGCCTCAAATCCAAGAGTAATCGCAAGAACGACCCGCACCAGACGCACCATTCCGCCATAGGTGTCAACATTTAATGCCTCTTTTACCATCAGACGGCTTTTAATGCTTACTCTTTTACCGGCTGCGATAATCAGTCCGACACCGACAGAAGCAATTCCCAGACCACCGATCTGTATCAACATGGCAATGATTATCTGCCCTATCGCAGTAAAGCTGTCTGCAGTATCTACTACTACAAGACCGGTAACGCAAACAGCACTCGTTGATGTAAATAATGCATTAAGAAAAGAAAGATGTACTCCTTTTTTCAGAGAAAAAGGCATCATCAATAGTATTGCTCCCGTCAGGATTACTACACTAAACCCCAGCGCAATAATCCTGCTTGGACTTTGCTTTTTTAATAAATCAAATATCCGCTTCATTGCTTCCTCTTTTCTTAACTTTTCGCACGATTGCATAGTCCACCATATGATTCTCAATATTTTTTACATCTATCTTTAAATCATTCACTTCCAGCGAAAACTTTTCTCCTTCTGCCGGAACTCTTCCGATTGCATCCCACACAAAACCACTGAAAGTATCAAACACTTCCGGGAACTCTACACCAAGAGCCTCCGATACCTCGTCAAGCTGTGCACAGCCCTGAATCCGCCAGACATCTTCTTTGATTTTTTTAATATCTTCCGGTTTTGCCGGCATTTCTTCTTCTTCTAACTCACCAACTAAAGCTTCTACCAGGTCATGAAGCGTTACGATTCCACTCAT
Organism: Anaerobutyricum hallii; assembly: GCF_900209925.1. Lineage (NCBI taxonomy): Bacteria > Bacillati > Bacillota > Clostridia > Lachnospirales > Lachnospiraceae > Anaerobutyricum > Anaerobutyricum hallii. Next base: position 2,084,499 of record NZ_LT907978.1, read on the forward strand.
TCCTCCGTACTCATCAAGTACAACTGCAAAATAAATCCTAACCTTCTTCATATGTGCAAACAATATGTTGGCCTTCATATTCTCTGGTACAAAATACGGATCATCCACCGCATTCTTCATTACGTATTCCTTTGACTTATCTTCCGAACGAAAATAATCTTTCGTATCAAGAATCCCTACAACGTCTTCCTGATTTGAATCAATAATCGGAAAATGTGAAAAACGACATTCTCTGATCGTCTTCTCCCATTCCTGCGCATCGTCCTCAAGATTTAAACAAACCAGATCCCGCCGTCTTGTACTGACCTGTTCCGCTGTCGTATCATTAAACTCAAATACATTCTGGATCAGTTTACTCTCTTCATTCTGAATCGTACCCTGCTCTTTTCCCTCTGCAAGCATCATACGGATTTCCTCTTCTGTAACTACTTCCTGTTCTTCCTCCGGATTAATACCGACTATCCGCAAAAAGATATTAGAAGAAATATGAAGCAATCCCGCAAGCGGTGCAAATAGCTTCGCAGCAAGAAATAATATTCCTACCCTTTTAAAGGCATCATCCTCGGATTTACTCATCGCTGCCCTTTTTGGCAATATCTCACCAAACAGCAGATTCACATACGTAAGAATAAGTGTAACTACGATAACCGACACTCCATAAATGACCTGTTCTGAAACAATCATCTTTCCTGCAAAACCTTCCAGCACTACACTTTTTACAAATTCTGCAAAATACACTGCCACAAAAGCGCCACTTAGCAATCCTGCGAATGTCACAGCCGCCTGTATCGCCTCAAGAAACTTTGCCGGCTTCTCAAGGAGCAGAACAGCCTTCTCAGCCCGTCGGTCACCTTCTTCTGCCATCTGTTTTATCTTTGTTTCATTCATAGAAATAACCGAAATCTCTGCACTTGAAAAAATCGCATTCAATATGATCAATACAATCTGTAATATTATTATGCCAACCATTTTTTCTAAAAAAATCCTCCATGTATGTAGTATATACTCTCAGAGTCTTCCCTTCACTTACTTATATTAAAAAGATTTATAAGAAGATTCCAAGGGCACATTAGTAAAACCTATTATAGCACAAAACCCCTAAAAATAACATTTTGATTTAAATAAACGTGGGAATCAAAAAAAGTACAGCATCGCAGCTGTAATGTCATAGTAAATAAAATGTGTTTAAACATTCTCACACATGACAATCTTTACATATACGATACTGTACTTTTTAATTTCTTATATTAATCAAATATTAATCAATTATCAAGATATTTGAATCAAAAGATATTGATTACATCATTCCCATTCCGCCTGCTGGCATTGCTGGAGCTGGTGCATCTTCTTTAATGTCTGCTACTACAGATTCTGTTGTCAGTAAAGTAGAAGCTACGCTTGTTGCGTTCTGTAATGCACTTCTTGTTACCTTTGCAGGATCAATGATTCCAGATTCAACCATATTTACATATGTTTCTGTTAATGCATCAAATCCCATTCCTACTTCGCTTTCTGCTACTTTGTTAATGATAACAGATCCTTCAAGCCCTGCATTCGCTGCAATGTGATATAAAGGAGCTTCTAACGCTTTCAGCACGATTTCGGCACCTGTCTTTTCATCACCAGAAAGTTCTTTAGCCATTTCTTTCACTGCTTTTGCTGCATGGATGTAAGCAGATCCACCACCTGCGATGATACCTTCTTCCACTGCTGCTCTTGTTGCTGCTAAAGCATCTTCCAGACGAAGTTTTGCTTCTTTCATTTCTGTTTCTGTTGCGGCACCAACACGAATAACTGCAACACCACCAGATAATTTAGCTAATCTTTCCTGTAATTTTTCTTTATCAAACTCAGATGTTGTCTCTTCAATCTGGGACTTAATCTGACCTACTCTTGCTTTGATCGCATCTTTATCTCCAGCACCATCAACGATTACTGTATTCTCTTTTTCAACTTTAACAGATTTTGCACGACCAAGCATATCAATTGTTGCATCTTTCAGTTCGATACCAACTTCTTCAGAAACAACTGTACCACCTGTTAAGATAGCGATATCTTCAAGCATTGCTTTTCTTCTGTCACCATATCCAGGAGCTTTCACACCAACAACAGAGAATGTTCCTCTTAATTTGTTAACGATTAATGTTGTTAATGCTTCTCCTTCAATATCCTCAGCGATAATTAATAATTTAGAACCGCTCTGTACAATCTGCTCTAATAATGGAAGGATTTCCTGAATATTAGCAATCTTCTTATCTGTAATCAGAATATATGGATCATCTAATTCTGCAACCATTTTTTCCATGTCTGTTGCCATATAAGCTGAAATATATCCACGATCGAACTGCATACCTTCTACAAGGTCAAGTTCTGTTTTCATTGTCTTAGACTCTTCGATCGTAATAACGCCATCCTGAGAAACTTTCTCCATAGCGTCTGCTACTAACTGGCCAACTTCTTCATCAGCGGCAGAGATTGATGCAACTTTGGCAATCTGTTCTTTGCCTCCAACCTGCTCGCTCATCTTTTCGATAGCTTCTACTGCTGCATTTGTTGCTTTCTTCATACCTTTTCTTAAGATAATAGGATTTGCACCTGCTGCTAAGTTCTTCATACCTGCATTGATCATTGCCTGTGCTAAAACAGTAGCTGTTGTAGTACCGTCACCTGCAACATCGTTTGTCTTTGTTGCAACTTCTTTTACAATCTGAGCACCCATATTTTCAAATGCATCTTCTAATTCAATATCTTTTGCGATCGTAACACCATCATTTGTAATTAAAGGAGCGCCAAAGCTCTTATCAAGAACTACGTTACGTCCTTTTGGTCCAAGTGTTACTCTTACAGTATCTGCTAACTGGTTTACGCCTGCTTCTAATGCTTTTCTGGCTTCTACGCCATATTTAATCTCTTTAGCCATAATAAAGATTCCTCCTGTTATATAAAATATATTAACCAAAAATTATGGATGATTATCTGATATAAATCAAAATAAATATATGTTACCTATTATTCTACGATTGCAAGAATATCACTCTGTTTTACGATGATATATTCTTCCTCTTCCATTTTAACATTCGTTCCTGCATATTTAGAATAAATTACTTTCTGTCCAACGGTTACTTCCATCTTAACATCATCTGTTCCAGGACCTACAGCTACTACTTCTGCTTCCTGTGGTTTTTCCTGTGCGGAGCTAGTAAGAATAATACCAGTCTTTGTTTTTGTTTCTGCCTCCAGCTGTTTTAATACAACTCTGTCTGCTAATGGTACTAACTTCATAATATAATGCCTCCTAATTAAAATTAATTGTAAATCTGTTATCTTTCTTATTTTTATATTGTTAGCACTCATTACGTTTGAGTGCTAATCGCTAATACCTATAATATGTTTTTTCTTTTATAATTGCAAGTTTAAAAATTCTTTATTTCTTGGTAATTTGTTTTATATCTATATTTATCTCTTTTTTCCTCTTATTTTCTGATTATATCTCTTTTTTCTTTAGTTTTTCTCTTTTCAGTATGTTTCTTCTCAAGATTCTTCATTCGAAACCGCCCATTTTCATAAATACCGGTAATCTGCTTATATCCTCTTTTTGTTTTTATAATGTCTCCCACCTTAGCATCTGGAGGTAATTGAAACTTTCCGTACACTCTTCGAATTCTGTTTCGGTTCTTTTTTCTCCCATATATCTTATGCGGAACACTATACATTCTTTCCATAGCCAAAGGAGGCTCCTCTCCTTTTCTATCATATTCCTCTGCATTCACTACCATGGAACACAATAGAATTCCTATAAGTACTCCAAACCCCAGTATTCTTATCTTCATCGTTCTCCTCCCCAGCGCAATCAAGTCATTCCATCATCGCAATTATCTCAATGATCTCAATCATCTGTACCTTATTTTACTTTATATATAGACGCAGTTTTTATATAAAATGTTTCATCTTTTTGTAAAAAAGAAAAAGTGCACTATCTATATAGCACACTTTATCATTTCTTTTATTTAATTACAAACTGTTATCTTTCTTCGTTTTTTCTATTATAACTTCAGGAATCACTCTTTATCGCTTTAATCTGTGAGAGCAGTTCCTGCTCATCCACATCCGTAATCGCATCATCACCCGTCAGCGCCGCAATAAAATGGCTGATCTTTCCATCGTATGACTCTTTAAGAATCGCCCTTGCTTTATTCTGCTTAAACTGCGCCTTTGTTATCTTCATCTGATAACAGGTCTTTGTTCCTTCTTTTTCTTTCTTTAACAGTCCCTTTTCAATGAGACGGCTTAAAAAAGTATTCAATGTCTGTTTCTTCCAGTTTTTATCCAGATTCTCATTAAAATACTTCATCAATTCCCCAAAAGTATACTTATCCCCCATTCCCCAGAAATACTCCATTATCTCGTATTCTGTTTTACTCAAGTGACTACTCATATACTTCATCCTCCTGTGTACTTGCTTTGCATTTTATAATATATAGACTATACTATGGCTTAATTATTTTTGCAAGCACTTTCTATATTTCTTTCATTGACATTAGTTAGGGTTAAAAGGTATCTTGACATTTTTTTTAATATATTATACTGTACTCTCAGATTTTTTTGATTTTTATTTATAATAAACGAAAGGATTTTTTATGAAAAAAATAGGTCGTTACCATAATGATTACAGTCCAAGATATACAGAAGCATTTGATATTTACGAGAAAGCAAAAAATCATGTAAAAGCTCAAAAAAAGAAAGAAAGATTACGCTCTCTTTCGATTATTGAACAAGAACATGGCAACAGAAGCTGCGATGATAATTCCGTATCCGACAAAGCTCCACAAATCAGGAATCTGTCTAAGGAACAGAAAACCAAGGATTGTGGAGAAAATAATCTGTGAATAATCATAGATTGAAATCTCGCCTGCCGGTGCGCAGGTATATGCTGCAGTAATAGTAAACTGTCCTCCACTTGCAAATAATCCGGCAAGGAGCAGACAGCCAAACTGAGCAAGTGTCATTGGATGAAAGTCAAATATAAGATATGGCAATGTCACTATACAGGAGAATGCGGAGAAAAAGAGGACGATAAACGGACCTTTCACACCGTTTGTTCCAAGGATTCGAACATACGTATATGCGATTCCTGCTCCCATTCCACCAAGAAGTCCAATAAAAGCCGGGAGTGCAGTTACTGAGGCAAAACCTGGTTTAATAACAAATAAACTTCCGATAAAAGCGATACATACACAACTTGCCGCAAATGGATGTATTTTTTCTTTTAAAAGCAGAAATGAAAACAAAATGGCAAAGAACGGAGATAGTTTATTTAAAATAGATGCATCTGCAAGCATCAGATGATCGATCGCATAGTAATTACATAAAATACCAAGCGTACCACAGATTGAACGCATCAACAGATTTTTAAGCTGTCCTTTTGGTATATGCACTGGTGTATGCGATTTTTTCAAAGCAATAAGCGCAAAAAATACTGCAACAAAATTACGGAAAAAGCTTTTCTCAATAGACGGCAGATCTCCGGCAAGCCGAACCATCATATTCATAAGTGCAAAGAAAAAAGCTGACGTAATAATCAAGATAATCCCTTTATTTTTCTGACTCATACAAATTCCTCTTTCTATAATTAATTATAGTTAAAAATTCTAGTTAAAACTTTTTAATGCCGAACTTGAAAGAAGAAGCATAATTCATTAAAGTATTGATTTTATAACTTTAATAAATCATGCTTCTTTTAAATAGTATCTACAGCAGTTTCGTCCTTACCTTTTGGCTGCAGGCATCTTACTCTGAAACAGCGGTAGTTCCTGTTGCTGCATCGGTAGAATCTGCAGGTGTTGTCTCTGTCACTGCCTGTGTTGTAGGATCTGTACGATAATGAACAGTTCCCGCATCAAGAGATTCTCCTCTTGCTTTATAGAGTTCAGGTACGGTTACTAACTGGAATCCCTGTGCGATCAAATCCGGAACAAATCGTTTTACTGCATCTACATTATATTCGTGGATGTCGTGAAGAAGTACAACATCTCCATCCTGTGCTTTCATCACTTCATTATAGGTCGCATCTGCATTCTTTGTTTTCCAGTCCTCTGTATCAAGGGACCAGTTCATACAGCAAAGGTTATATCCACCTACGGCAGATAATACTGTTTTGTTTACTGCTCCATAAGGAGGACGCATTAAGCTTGGCTTCACACCAATGGCATCTTCAATCGCATTAACAGACTTGCTGATTTCACTGTCAAGTGTAGATGCGTCAAGACTTGTGAGAACTTTATGGCTGTACGTATGTGTTCCAACTTCCATACCAAGATTATGTTCTCTCTGTACAGTTTCCGGATAATATCCCGCATTCTGTCCTAAACAGAAGAAAGTTGCCTTTGCATAGTTTTCTTCTAAAGTATCAAGCATTGGGGTTGTTGTATCCGGGTTAGGACCATCATCAAAAGTAATCGCTACCATTGGTTTACTTGGGTCGATTGCCGGATAAATTCTAAGATCAAAAGATGCGCTTAACTTCGAACCATCTGTTGCTGTAGCAGTTACCTTCACTGTATTCTTACCTGCATTCTTGCCTGGTTTTAACACTCCATCTTTTGTAACTGTTACCATTCCATCTTTATCACAAGTCCACTTCAGCTTCGTATTTGTCGCATTCGATGGCTCATGCGTAATCTTTAACTGCATTGTCTCGCCAACACGAATCGTTGTTGCCGGTGCACTGACCTTTAAATCTGTCATCGGTACACTGTTATCCGCTTTTTCAGTTGATGCTTCTGTTGCTTTTCCTGAATCCATTCCTTTATTCCCTGCTTTGTTATCTGCTGAACCAGGAGAAAAAAGATTCCTTATAATAGCAAAAATACCACATAATAATATCACAACAACTACGATTGCTGCGATCATCTTAACGGCACCTGATTTCTTTTTTCTTTTCATGACTGCCTCCTGTAAAGTCTCTACTTTCATGTACTCTTAAAAATCTGTTACATCTATTCAAGAATGTCTCGACATTCTTGCTGCGAGATACGCGCTACCTGCAGAGTGAACGTCATCTCTCATCTGATATAAAATATAAAAGGCGAAAACCAAAGTATGATTTCCGCCTGCTTTTAACTTATTGCATAGTTTCAAAATGTCATAAAGATATTCTGAAATGAACAAAAATTATACTCTGGATAAGTATTCTCCTGTTCTGGTATCAATCTTTAACTTATCGCCAAGATTTACAAATAAAGGTACGTATACAACTGCTCCTGTCTCAACTGTACAAGGCTTTGTTGCTCCTGTTGCTGTATTACCTTTCTCACCTGGTTCACATTCTGTTACTTCTAACTCTGCAAACATTGGTGGTTCAACAGCAAAGATATCTCCGTTATGAGAAATCATCTTAACCATATCATTCTCACGAACAAACTTAAGAGAGTCACCAATCATATCTTCGTTCAATGCGATCTGATCGAATGTCTCTACATCCATGAAGTAATATAAGTCACCATCTGTGTATAAATACTGCATATCTGTACGCTCGATATGTGCCGGTGGGAACTTCTCTGTTGGACGGAATGTCTTCTCAACAACACCACCGTTCTTAATATTCTTCATCTTTGTTCTTACGAAAGCTGCACCCTTTCCTGGTTTTACATGCTGGAAATCTACGATCTGAAATACATTTCCCTCAAGTTCGATAGTTAAGCCATTTTTAAAATCGCCTGCAGAAATCATATCTGAAAATCCTCCTTAATCACTAGTAAATCATTCATTAATCTATTCTATAATAAATACCTCTATTTTTCAACACTTTTTTTCCTTATGCTTCGGAAATAGAAAAACAGAACGATTCTTTCCAGATATCGTTTGAGAACGATCTGAATCTCTTCTTTTGGGTGGATCGGCTTAACCATGATCGTGTAAAGACCGGCTCTCTTTGCCCCTAATACGTCTGTAAAAATCTGATCTCCTATAAACAGGGTATTTTCTTTTGTTGTTTTTATTTTACGGATTCCTTCTTCATATCCTCCCGGCAGAGGTTTTCCTGCTTTAAAAATATAGTCAGAATCTACTTTATCGCAAAAACTTTTTACTCTCGGTTCTTTATTATTCGATATAAGACAGGTTGTAAAACCTATCTGTTTTAATTCTTTAAACAAAGCAATCGCCCGCTCATCCGCAGGAGCTCCATGAGGAACTAAAGTGTTATCAATATCGAACAATATTCCTCTGTATCCGTCCTTATATAACTTTTTAAAATCAATTGCATAAGTAGAATCCATATACTCATCCGGGTATAACATGTGCCGCATATATTTTCCTTTCTCATTCTTCGCATTTTCGTAAGTTACATATATTCTTCATAACTGTTTCTAAGCTTTTCTAACGCTTTTTTCTCAATACGGCTTACATACGATCTGGAAATTCCCATCATTGCCGCTACTTCTTTTTGCGTGTGTGGTTTATTTCCACATAATCCATATCGTTTCAAAATAATCGTCCGTTCCCTGCTGTCTTCTAACAAAAAGACTTCCTGCTCAAGATGACTGAGATAATATTTGTGAAGATACTGATCCACCAACGCCGCCTCATCCGTAGAAATAATATCAAGAAGACTGATGTGGTTTCCTTCCTGATCGGTACCAATTGGTTCATATAAAGATACTTCTCTTAGAATCTTCTTTTCCTGGCGAAGCATCATCAAAAGCTCATTCTCTATACATCTGGCAGCATAGGTTACCAACCTTCCACCCTTATCCAGATCAAATGTATTTACTGCTTTGATCAATCCGATCGTGCCGATGGAAATCAGATCATCCAGGTCTCGGTCTGGTGAGTTATATTTCTTTACAATATGGGCAACCAGCCTGAGATTATGCTCAATCAATTTCTCTTTCGCCTTCTCATCTCCGTTACGGTACATTTTAAGATAATATCTTTCTTCTTCCACCTTTAATGGCTTCTTAAATGACCGCATACAACGCTCCGAAACCCGTTTTCCTTACATTATATGCACGACAGGATGGACACTGTTCCTACTCTTTTCTTCGAAGCAGATACCCCTTCTCTAATGCTTCCCCAAAGTTGATCCAGATTTCCTGTTTTGGATGTGGTGCAGATTCTACTGCATGACGATCTTCATCTTCCATACCAAGTACTTTGAGATCTCTGTTACTTCCGTCTGGAATCATCACTTCAATTGTTTCTCCTACAGAGAATTTATTTCTCTGGTAAATCTTGCACCAGCCATTCTCATCAACATCCTGCACGATTCCGATATACGTATACTCCTTAATATACGTATTTGCATCATAAATCTGGGAATTCTCGTCTGTTTTTCCATAATAAAATCCTGTAGTAAACTGACGATACGTGCATTTTGCGATTTCTTTACGGTAATAATCCAAATTCTTTTCAAATAATTCCGGAGAAGTCTTATAATCGTCGATTGCTCTTCGATACGTTCTTGTAACAGCCGCCACATAAAGTGCTGTCTTCATACGTCCTTCAATCTTCAGACTATCCACTCCAGCCTCAAGCAGATCCGGAATGTGTTCGATCATACAAAGATCTTTTGAATTAAAAATATAAGTACCTCTTTCATTCTCTTCCACCGGAAGATATTCACCCGGACGGCTTTCTTCCATAACATAATATTTCCAGCGGCATGGATGTGTGCATGCTCCCATGTTTGCATTTCTTCCGGTAAAATAGTTACTAAGCAGACATCTTCCAGAATGAGAAATACACATTGCTCCATGAACAAAGGCTTCGATTTCCATATTTTCCGGAATATTAGCACGAATCTCTGAAAGCTCTTTTAACGATAATTCGCGGGCTGCCACAACACGACTTGCTCCCTGTGCATACCAGAAATTATATGTTGCATAGTTTGTACTATTTGCCTGTGTACTGATATGTCTTTCAATATCCGGACATTCTTCTTTTGCTATCATAAACACGCCCGGGTCAGAAATGATCAATGCATCCGGTCCGACTTCCTTTAATTCTCTAAAATACTCCCGTATTCCTTCTAAGTCTTCATTATGTGCCACAATATTAGCTGTAACGTATACTTTTACTCCATTTTCATGAGCAAACTTTATACCTGCTTCCATATCTTCTCTTGAAAAGTTACGGGCTTTTGCACGAAGACCGTACATTTCTCCACCAATATATACTGCATCCGCGCCGTAAAGTACTGCTGTCTTTAATACTTCTAAACTACTTGCCGGTATAAGTAATTCTGTATTTCTCATTATATCCCTTTCTTTCTGTTCTGCTTATAGACGATCATTATGGTATCGCCTGTATTATCATTTTTATTGATTATCTTTATTTTAATTTTCTTTTTTAATTTTAATCTTCTTTTTTAACACTGATTGCCATGCCATCTCCGGTTTCAAGAATAACGGTATCGATTGCTTCATCATGGGTCAGTGCATATAAATACTCTCTCATTCGATTATGAATCGTGTGATTCCGTCGTTTAATACCATAACGGGACTCAAAAATGTCTCCGTCCTGAAGCACGTTATCTGACACTAGGATTCCTCCCGGAGCTAAAAGCCTCATCACTTCCGGCATAAAATGAATGTATTGTCCCTTTGCCGCATCCATGAAAATAAAGTCCCAGCTTCCGGACAATTCTTTTAAAACTTCTGCCGCATCTCCTGCAATTAACGTAATCTTATCTTCCATTCCTGCAAGAGCGATGTTTGCCTTCGCCCGTTCAATACGTGGCGGATAATTCTCTATTGTTGTTATGTGTGTATTTTTTCCGGTATTTTCACCCATAAAAACCGAAGAAAATCCTATGGCAGCACCTACCTCAAGAATTCTCTCCGGTTTTTTAATTTGCAGTAGTATTCGAAGAAGCTCGCCTGTCTCTTTACGGATAATCGGCACATCATCCCTGACTGCCTCTTTCTCAATCATATGCAAAGCCTCAGACCCTCTGTCTACTCCAAAGGAACGAATGAAATCCAGAACTCTCTCTTCTGTGATCACTGTAGCTTTTCCTCCTCATGGGTTAACTGTTTTAATATATCTGACGGCTTCGTGGAAGAAGAAACCCGATATTCTCCCGGACGGATATTCTCATATCCGTTCATACATCGAAGAGATATGGCAAACAGATATGCATTATCTACGATTCCCTGTTCTGCCAGATCCTTAGAGATATCCAGAAGGGATTCCTTCTCCTCCACAACCAGTACAGTCTCTCTTGCTTCCTGTGGCTTGTTCTTTGCCTTGTCTTCAAAAATAGCACGACCAAACCCACTCATTCGCACAAAGAGCAGAACAAAAAGAAGCAGAATAAAAATATATGCTAATGTCTTTATAATGATGTGCATTACTCTTTCCAACATGATTCTTTCTCCTTATTCTTGCTCCTTTTATTCTTAATATATCTCAGAAACATATCCCGGAATCCTATGTGCCTGATTTTATAAAGCGCATAAGTAGACTTCCCGTATTCATCTGTCTTTTATTAAACTTCATCCATATAGGACAGATCCAGCTTGATATCCTCTGCGATACCATCATATACAATTCGCATCAGCTTGCACATCCGCTGTTCTGCGGAAAGGAAATCTACCACCACTGGTTCTGTCAGCACATCCTTATATTCCGAATGAAGCGACTCCATTCTTTCAAAGTACTGTTCCTGTTCTCTTTCCAGCTGTAAATGCAGGCTTTTTCCACGAAATTCTTTAAACTTATGATACAGCTCTTCCTGTGCTTTCAGAACTGCCAAATCCTTTTGATAACACTTGTAATCTTCTGTATGGCAGATCATATTCGTCAGCTGCTTCGTACTCTGACAAATATCTTCTGTATCAGGAAAGAACGGTATTGATAACTTTCCTTCATTCATCATGTTCTACACTTCCATAATGATCGGAAGAATCATCGGACTTCTCTTCATCTTCTTCCATATATAATCTCCGAGATCGTCGCGGATAGCGCCCTTAATGCGGCCCCAGTCTGTAATCTTCTTCGCATTGCAATGCTCTAACGTATTCGTAACAACACTCTTTGCCTCTTCCATGAGCTTCTCGCTCTCTCTTACATAAACAAAGCCTCTTGAAACGATATCAGGTCCCGCTAAAAGCACTCCATTATAACGGTCAAGTGTAACTACTACGATAAATAATCCGTTCTGTGACAAATGCTGACGATCACGAAGAACGATATTACCGACATCTCCAACACCGAGACCGTCTACTAAGATTCCCTGTGCCGGTACATGACCGGTTACCTTCGCCTGCTCTTTAGAAATGGTCAGTACATCACCGGACTGCAGAATCATAACATTCTCTTTTGGAATTCCCATCTCAACCGCAAGATCTTTATGTCTCTTCAAATGACGATACTCCCCATGTACCGGGATAGCATACTGTGGCTTTGTCAACGTGTAGATAAGCTTAATCTCTTCCTGACAGGCATGTCCGGAAACGTGTGTATCCTGGAAGATAACACTCGCTCCCTTCTTGGCAAGCTCATTCATTACTTTTGATACTGCCTTTTCATTACCAGGAATCGGATGAGAACTGAAAATGATCACATCACCCGGCTTAATAGAAACCTTGCGGTGTGTGGAAGCTGCCATACGGCTTAATGCTGCCATTGTCTCTCCCTGACTTCCTGTTGTGATAAGCACGAGCTGCTCATCCACGTAATTCTTCATCTGTTCTATGTCAATCAGCGTATTATCTGGAATCTTAATATAGCCAAGCTCTGCCGCCGTAGAAATTGTGCTGACCATACTTCTTCCTTCGATTACTACTTTCTTTCCACAACTATATGCACAGTCTATGATCTGCTGTACACGATCTACATTGGAAGCGAAAGTTGCCACGATAATACGATGATCCTTATTCTCATCAAAAAGATGGCGAAGCGTTCGCCCAACGGTTCTTTCTGAAGGAGTATATCCTTCTCTCTCAACGTTTGTACTCTCGCACATCAGTGCAAGAACACCTTTCTTTCCAAGTTCCGCAAAACGTCCCAGATCGATTGCATCTCCGAATACCGGTGTGTAATCAATCTTAAAGTCACCGGTGTGTACGATAATTCCTGCCGGTGTATAGATAGCAAGAGCTGCCGCATCACTGATACTGTGGTTCGTTTTGATAAATTCTATACGAAATCTTCCCAGATTAATAGACTGGCCATGTTTAATGACCTTTCTTCTGGTTGTTCTTAAAAGATTATGCTCTTTTAACTTATTCTCAATAAGTCCCATTGTAAGCTTTGTCGCATAAATAGGCATATTCAGTTCTTTAAGAGCATAGGGAATCGCACCGATATGATCTTCGTGTCCATGGGTAATTACAAGTCCCTTTACCTTAGATGCATTCTCTTTCAAATAGGTAATATCTGGTATAACTAAATCGATTCCCAACATCTCATCGTCCGGAAAAGCCAGACCACAGTCTACTACAATAATACTGTCTTCATACTCAAACGCAGTAATATTCATACCGATCTGCTCTAATCCGCCGAGAGGTATTATCTTTACTGATTGATTTCCTGTTGTTTTCAAATTATAACCTCCGTTCTACTATTCACTTGTCCATAGCAGAAAGTACGGCTGCATAGAATAAAACGGACAATCCCTTTCTGCAAAAGTATCCGCCGTTTTATCCTCACACAAACGTCTGCCTGCTACTCTACTTCAAAATCAGTATCCTCCATCAGCTGTTCAAATACTTTTGATACTGATATCAGTTCCTCCTCATCTTCAACCATCTCATAGGCTGCCATTTCTTCTTCGTCCTCTGAGCCAGCGGCTCCCTTCATAATATAGACAACAACATCCTCTTCTTCCGGATCTGCACTTCCGTCTTCTACTAACAGATAGTGAAACCCATTAAGGGTTGTCTGTTCAAGGACATAGAATTCCACTTCTTCTCCGTCTTCGGTCACAAATGGAATGCTTGCATAATCATTCATAAAAAACCTCTTTCTTCCGTACTTACATCCGTTCTTTGCTTACTTTTCCGGAATTGGATATGCATCCATATAACTTTGCAGGATCAGAGTTGCCGCCATCCAGTCAATACGTTCTTTCCTGTTCTCACGACGCACTCCGCCCTCCTGTAAAATTCTTTCAGACTCCATCGTAGTCAGTCTTTCATCCCATAAGACTACTTCCAATCCGGTTCTTCGCTGCAGCATCTCCTGAAACTCTTTCGTTTCTTCTGCTCTTTCTCCTAGCGTATTATTCATATTCTTTGGCAATCCAAGCACAATTCTGCTCACTTCGTATTCTTCTGCTAATGCTTCGATTCTTGCCAGGGTCTGGCGCAGCTTCTTGTTCGACTTTCTTGTGATCGTCTCCACTCCCTGCGCAGTAATACCCAAAGCATCACTGACTGCCACGCCTACTGTCTTTGTCCCGTAATCAAGACCCATCCATCTTTCTTTCATAATTACTTCAACTGAGTATCAATATAATTTTCGAATAAAACTTCAAGAATCTCATCACGCTCCACCTTCATAATCAGGCTTCTTGCATTCTTATGACTGGTAATATAAGTCGGATCTCCAGACATAATATAACCTACGATCTGATTCACAGGATTATATCCTTTTTCCGTTAATGCTTCGTACACATCTTTCAAAATAGATGCCACATCGTATTCCTGTTCTTTAACCACATGAAAAAACTGTGTATTATTTCTACCCATGTCTACCTCCTTCTAGCAGATTTACAATCAATAAATATTTTACTATGAGTGACATTAAAATTCAATCGAAACTTTTCCGTACAGTAAATTTTCATCAATAAATCCTTGAATATCTACTACAATTACTTCATTTTGTCTTAATTTTGTATCATTTTCCGACAATTCCACCGCAACTTTCACATAATGAGCAGTATATCCCTGGAAATATTTTTTACCATTCTTCTCTACGATTTCTTCTAAAAGTACTTTTTCTTTTCTTCCAACATACCATTTTTCAAATTCCGATTTATGGCGCTTTGCCATCGCAAGAAGTACATCGGAACGCTCTGTCTTTACCTGCTCCGGCACATGACCGGACATCTTCTGCGCTCTTGTTCCCTCTCTTACAGAATACTTGAAAATATGCATTTCGTAAAGATTAATCTTTTCAAGATATGCTCTTGTTTTTTCAAACTCTTCTTCTGTCTCCCCGACAAAACCGGCAATAACATCGGTAGTCAGCGCCGGATGCTCATAATATGTCCTTAAAATATTTAAGGCTGTCTCATATTCCTCCGTTGTATATTTACGATTCATACGCTTTAACGTTTCATCACAGCCGCTCTGTAAGGAAAGATGGAAGTGTGGACAGACTTTATCACACGCTCTTAATTCCTTTACAAATTGTTCTGTAATAATTCGTGGTTCCAAAGAGCCAAGACGAATCCTTTCAATATCCTCTATCTGCTGTATTCTCTGAATCACATCAAGAAGCGTTATATCCCCCAGATCTTTACCATAAGAACTTAAATGAATTCCGGTAAGCACGATTTCCTTATATCCCTGTGCTGCCAGATTCTTTACCTCTTCAATAACTTCTTCCGGGTTTTTGCTGCGGATTCTTCCTCTTGTATAAGGAATGATGCAATAAGAACAAAACTGATTACATCCATCCTGTATTTTAATATATGCTCGTGTATGCTCATTTACTTTATGAATTGTCAAATCTTCATATTCTTTTGTATGGTTAATATCAATCACTTCAGAAACTAACGGAACCTGCTGTTCTTCTTCTTTTACTGCAAAATATTCCTCAAGGATCTGTGCAATATCCTTCTTTTTATTATTACCAACAAGGATGTCTGCCATATTTTTCTCCGCCATTTCTTTTTCTGCAGCCTGTACATAACATCCTGCCGCTACGATCACTGCATCCGGATTATTCTTCTTTGCCCGGTGGATCATCTGACGGCTCTTTCTGTCTGCCATATTTGTAACAGAACAAGTATTTATAATATAGACATCTGCTGTCTCTTTAAAACTGACAATGTCATATCCATTCTTTTCAAGAATTTCTTCCATCGCATCGGTCTCATACTGATTTACCTTACAGCCTAGTGTAAGAAATGCCGCTCTTCTTTTGCTCATATATAAAATCTCCTTTTTCCGTTTCTCCTTTTCTGCTCTAATACACTCTCGGAACCTTTTATCATTTTATTCTCACACGTTACCTTCTTTATCATATAAACATATATAAAAAAATCAACAGAAAAGAAGGACAATAAATTACCCTTTATTATTAGATAATATTTTCCAAATTCTCCTTAAATCTATTGACTTTTTTACACTAAAAAGGTACTATATTATTAAAAATATATAGACATTTTAAGGAGGAACGTATACATGAAAACGATTAAAATCTCTTTAAATTCCATCGACAAGGTAAAAACATTTGTTAATGTTATCAATCGCTTTGATGCAGAATTTGATTTAGTTTCCGGTCGTTACGTTATTGATGCAAAATCTATCATGGGAATTTTCAGCTTAGATATTTCTAAACCTATTGATCTGAATATCCATAACGCTGATAATCTCGATGAGATCATGGAACAGTTACAGCCATATTTAGTAACTGAATAATTCTATTGCACAGTTACATAATGTATGAAATCAACCGAGGAAAATACTTTATTTTCCCCGGTTTTTTTAATACATTTTTCAATTAATGTGCATTAATCTTAATCTCTTCTGTTGTCTCGATCGCTGTTTTCATCAATTCATCAATACAGTCATCAAGATTTCTCTCAGAGCGTTTGATCACATCTAATCTCGGCTTGGTAACCGGATGTTTTGCCACAAAGATCGTACAGCAATCTTCATATGGAAGAATAGATGTCTCATATGTTCCAATCTTTTCTGCCACTTTTACAATTTCATTTTTATCAAGTCCGATACATGGACGGAATACCGGCATCTGACAAACCTCATTCGTCACATACAGACTGTGCATCGTCTGACTGGCAACCTGTCCGATACTTTCTCCTGTAACAAGAGAAAGACAGTTATCCTGATTAGCAAAATGTTCTGCAATCTTCATCATATAACGGCGCATAATAATCGTAAGCTCATCATGTGGACACTTCTCATAGATTGCCATCTGAATATCTGTAAAGTTAACGACATGCAGAGTGATCGGTCCTGTATACTTTGCGATTTCTTTCGCTAAATCTACAACCTTCTGTTTTGCTCTCTCACTTGTATAAGGAGGTGCATGGAAGTAAGTTGCATCGATACTTACCCCTCTCTTAGAAATCATATAGCCTGCCACAGGGCTGTCGATACCACCGGAAAGAAGAAGCATTGCTCTTCCGTTTGTACCAACCGGCATTCCCCCTGGTCCTGCGATTTCTCTGGAATAAATATATACCTTATCACGAATCTCCACTGTAAGCATAACATCTGGATTGTGTACATCAACACTTAAGTCCTCAAACTTCTCTAACAATCTCTCTCCAAGACGGGCTGCCGCTTCCATAGAAGGAATCGGATACTTTTTATCTGCTCTTCTTACATGTACTTTAAAAGAAAAATGCTTGTCTGCATAATCCTCATCAACATATTTTTCTACTACTTCTGCAATCTTTTCAAAATCTTTATCTTCTTCCACTACGATCGGACAGATTCCTGCAATACCAAATACATGGCTTAAACTTTCCACTGCCTCATCAAAATCATATTCTTCTAATGCATGTACAAAAATACGTCCGGATTCTTTTCGGATAGCAAACTCTCCAACCGGTTTTAATGCATACTTCATCTGACGAACAAGGGCATCTTCAAAAAAGCGGCGGTTATTTCCCTTGATTCCTATTTCCGCATATTTAATCAAAAATGCTTTAAATTCCATAAATATCTCCTTCTTTATATGTTGTACTCTCGTAGTCTTTCTTGTCACAAAATGAAGCACAAAAAGATTCCGAGAGTACATTATGTTCTAATTGTTTTATCGTCTTGTAAATCTCCGAAGCATCGGTAATAACTCCTTTAATGCCTCCACACAAATATCTGCTTCTTCTACTGTATTAAAAATAGAGAATGAAAAACGAAGCGTCGATTCATAGTATTCCTTTGTAAGGCCAATGCCCTTCAAAGTACCGCTGACTTCCGGTTTATTAGATGAACAGGCAGAACCTGCCGATACATAAATCTCACGTTCTTCTAATGCGTGAAGAAGCACTTCACTTCTTACTCCTAAAAAGCTGATACTCGCCACATGCGGAGCATCTCCGGAATTATCCTTCACTTCTGGAATCTCCTCCATCACTCTTTTTATAAAATGCTCCTTTATCTCTCTGATATGTGCGATCTTTTCCTCATGATTCTCATAAATCAACTCTGCCGCCTTACCAAGACCTGCAATCCCCGGCACATTTTCTGTTCCGGAACGCATTCCCTTCTGTTGATTTCCACCCCAGATGATCGGCTTTATCTTTGTTCCATTCTTAATATAAATAAATCCGATTCCCTTTGGACCATGAATCTTATGTCCACTTACAGAAATCATATCTGCTTTCCATTTCTTAGGGTAACAATTCAACTTACCATATGCCTGAATACAATCGGTATGGAATAAAATCTTTGGATCAAAAGACTTTACAATCTTTCCAATCTCCTCAATCGGTTCGATGGCACCAATCTCATTATTCACGCACATAATAGAAACCATCAACGTATCTTTACGAAGCGCCTTCTTTAAAGCCTCTAAATCTACGATTCCATGTTCATCGACAGGAAGATAGGTCACTTCAAATCCCTCATCTTCCAAAAAAGATAATGGATTATATACAGAAGCATGTTCAATACAGCTTGTAATAATGTGCTTTCTCTCTCTTTTATTTGCAAATGCAGTGCCGATCAATGCAAGATTATTCGCCTCTGTACCACCAGAAGTAAAATAAATCTCCTTTGGATCAACTTTCAGACTCTTTGCGATAATCTCTTTCGCATGATTGACATACTTCTCTGCATCAAATCCTTTCATATGCATAGAAGAAGGATTCCCATACTCTTTCTCAAGTACCTCATCCATAATCTCACGCACCTGCGGCAGCGCTCTTGTGGTCGCTCCATTGTCAAAATAAATCTCTGACATTCTCGTTTACAACTCCTTCAAAAAATATATTATGTCTTATTGTTTTTTCATTCCATTCTCTATACTCAAAAAAGCAGCCATAAAAAATGGCATAATCGTATATAAACATAACATAAAATGAGAGAGAAGTAAAATGGATTTTGCGGATAAACAGACGAAAATGAAAAAGGATACTCCCCTCAAGCTGTAAAGATAGTCGTTCGAGCAAAATGCTTCACCGCATTTTCACTCACTCCGACATTACATCTTGAGGGCAGTATCCTTTTTCATTTTCTGTTTGTTGGCTCTCCAAAGTCATTTTACTGGCTGTTAGAGAAGAAGTGGTTAAAAATTCAAGAAAACCTTGATATTATAATTATTTTACCTTGATTTTAAAGGTTGCTTTTTTTCCGCTTCCGTCGGTTGCCATAGCGGTAATCTTTATAGCTTTTCCTTTGGCGGTCTTTTTAGTTTTGACTACACCTTTGGCATTAACAGTGGCATATTTTGTGTTGGAGGATGTCCACTGTAACTTTTTATTCGCTTTCTTTGTAGCAGTTACGTTGGCTTTTAATTTTAAGCTTTTTCCTGCTTTAACAGTTTTCGCTCCTGTAATTTTCACCTTCTTTACGATTCCTTTCATGGAAGTTACTTTCCAGGATGCGGAAACTCTGCTGCCATCAGTCGCCGTTGCCGTAATCGTTACCTTTTTCCCTCCGGTTTTCTTTTTCACTGTTACAACACCATTTGCATTTACTGTCGCTACTTTTGGATTTGAGGAAGTCCAGATTATCCTTTTGTTCGTTGCTGTATTTGGATAAACTGCAGCTTTTAAAGTAACTTTCTTTCCCTGCGCAATCTGCTTGGAAATTCCGGCAATTTGAATAGAATTTACTTTTATCTGGCGATTTGAAATATCGTTTGGTTTATCTGTATTGTCATCTTTCTTGGAATCGTCTGGTTTCGGTTTGTCTGTAGTATCATCCTTCTTGGAATCATCCGGGTTTGGTTTGTCTGTGTTATCATCCTTCTTGGAATCATCCGGGTTTGGTTTGCCTGGATTAACCGGCTTAGTTTTATTCCATGAGAATTCCAGATATCCTGTATTATCTGCAGTTTCCTGCTCTTCTTCTTTTGGTGTGACAACACAAATTAAAGATGCCGTTCCCTCTTCTCCTTCTAACACATTTTCAGGAATGGTATACGTCTTTATAACTGTTTCTCCTACAGCTAATGCCGAACCTTCACCAGTATAAATCGGTGTATCTTCTTCTGAATTAAGATAAAATGCAATGGACAAACCTGTAATTGCTTCATATCCAGTATTCTTCATTGTAACTGCAACCTGGTTATTCTCTTTTTGTTCTACATTTGCAATCTGTATATTGGCATAACCATAAGTTGTAGAGCAACTGTTGTTTGTTGTATCTGCCTCATGATAAGAAGGTGTTACTGTCAAAGTTACTTTTGTTTTTTGTATGCTTGCTGGTAAATGAGCAGTTACTGTACATTCTTTTTCTTCTCCAGATGCTATATTTTCAGATACTTCACCTGAATAGAGGACATTTTCCTTCTCATCCTTTATTACTGCCTCAAAAGAATTCATTTCTTTTTGGCTGTTATTTAAAACAGAGAAAGCAAAGTCGGCATTTCCATCTGGAACAATTTTATCGGAATCATAAGCAAGGTACTCCCCACAGATAAGGTCTGCATAGCTATCTAAAGTATCTACTTTTAATGTACCTTTATCAAACTGCACACCGTCTTTTGTAACGTCTAAAAGATTCTGGGCAGCCATTACATTTCCTTCTTCATCTAAAGAAATGCTCATGCTTCTTATGTAGGAATTATCGTCTGAAATCTGAACAGATTCTCCCCAATTGGACTCACTGCCTTTTACCATCCAGAGTGTCTGCTTTCCACTCTCATCTACCTGACGATAGACAATTATATAAGAATCTCCATTCTTCACTACTTCGTAATCACTCAGGTTCAGTGAACATTCGCCTTCCTCTTTTCTTGTGGCAAGATCCCAGTAACAGATTCCATCTTCTTTTGTCGCAAATAATTGACCATCTGCAATTTTTAAATTAGAAAATTCTTCATCCGTAGAAATTGATTTTACATCTCCTGATCCGGTCGATACATAAATTTTGCCGATATCATCATCAGAACTTGTTTCTTTCCACGCCATGTATCTGCCATCTTTACTCATTACGAAATCAGATACGGTATCTGTAGTATATCGGATAGATTCCTTATCAACAACACCGCCGCCCACATCTTCTACTCTGTAAATAGAATTACTTCCTTCTGACAGGAAATAGGAATTTTCTGTGTTTTCTACCCACGCATAGCATAACTGATCCTCATTACCCCCAACACTATACATCATTTCATATACGGAATTTGTATTACCACTTCCCATATAATCTTCTTCTGTTTTTAATTTATCTGGAAAAGAAAAGTTTTCTCCGTCAAATTCCGCAGTATATAAATCCATCTGACGTAATGTATCATCCAAGGTATCTTCTGCATACACCTGTCCATTTGAACGTGAAAATACAATATTTACCTTTCCGTTATTCTCCACTGCTGAAACACTGCCGCAAAGACAGCCTCCATCCTCAAGAAGCTTTGGCTCGCCCCAGCTTTGGCCATCATATACACAGTAATAGATGGCAACATTATTCTTCTTATCTTTTTCTGGATTATCATCGTTCCAAATTAAAAGCTTTTTACCATTAGTGAAAGAAATAAGCTGCGGTGCACTATTTGGAAAACAATTTTCCTTTTCAAAGGTTCCATCCAATGCGTATGCCTGGATACTATTCTCTGTATCCTTTAGATAAGAACGGTCTGTTAACGTCATCTCCGACTCATCAATTACGCTTTTGGCACGCTTTTGTATACTGCGCATCTTTGCCTTGCTCTGTGCCGGATAGAATTGATAATCTCCGAAATCATGTTTTAAATTATCTTCTGTCAAATCATAGTTAAGTACAGCAATATTAATTTTTGCCGTCAGATTTCCGGTAACTTCCAGAGAATCTTCCAAAGATGCTACAGGGAACTTCAGTTTGGAGTTCATCTTTCCAGTTAATGTACCTTCTGCATAAGTTCCGCCTCTCTTACTTCCAATTCCAATCGCACCTTCTAATGTACCATTAATTGCAAGACTTCCAGAAAATACAAACTGCTTTGCATTGTTGTATTTCAGTTCGAGATTACCTGCACTGTCAACTCCTACTCCTATTCTTGTATATACCGCTGAAAACGGTGGGTTCCAGTGGAATGTATAATCTGCGCCAGTCTTCATCTCTGTCACGATTCCACCTTTGGAAAATACTGGTTTCCCACTTCCACAGGAAAATTCTAAATATCCTGCTACAGACGCACTTGCCTTAAGGCCAAGACTTGCATTCTGTTTTTTCAGCTTTCCTCGCAGTTTCGAATAGTCGTTCCAAAGTTTGGTTGTAGTTACTTTTTTACCCGTTGCATCCTGATAGAGATTCTTTACTTTCCTGTAGGATTCACTCCAATACGCTGTTTTATTGCCATCAGGACCGATTACCGCACTATCATCCATCTTTTTAAAACCGATCAGAACTTCCACAGTTTTATTTTCTTTATTATAAACTGCCTGCACAGAATCCCCCACAGAAAGCTTTACATCTGTTTTGCATAGTTTTCGTGATTAGTTTATTCTAACAATCTTCCATAATCACTGTTCATCCCATTTTTATCTTACGATATAATCTGATTTCGTAAGTTATTAATGGACGTCTACACAATATACGTGAGTAAAATACAGCATCACATAATGCCTATTAAGCTTTCATAATCAATTGCCGGACTCTGTTCAATTTTATTTTCCAGAAAGTTTCCTACTCTCATTGCCTCCTTCTGTTTGATGTCATCCAACACATGTGTATAAGAAACTGTAGTGTTATAATTTGCGTGTCCCATTATCTCCTGGACAGTTCTCGGTGACATACCCTTTTCAAAACATCTTGTAGCAAAAGTATGTCTTAAAGCATGAGGATGAATCCCTTCGATATGACGTGGAACCTCTCCTGTATATTGCGCCTCTACACGAAACATTTCATTAATCTGCTTTGTGATACTTCGCAATATGCTTTCTAAATTATGTCGTCCAACAGGAGATCCAAGCGATGTTAAAAAGACAAGATCACCAAATTCTTCTGGTTGCCGCCATACATTTTTCTTTTCTTGCCGTCTACTATTGATTTTTTCATGTTGTCGTTCAAGAACAGCTTGTGTTTCCCCAAAAAATGGGACTTTCCTGACGGAATTTTCTGTTTTGGGAGTAGTTATTTTCAGCGTTTTTGCACCATTTATATACTCATAAGTTAGACTTCTTTTAACATATATAAATTTATGTACAAAATCTATATCATCCCATCGTAGAGCACTTGCTTCCCCAACTCTCAAACCTGTAAGCAGAAGGAACTGACACATTTCCTGATACCAATGGTTCTGACTCTTCAGATATTCCAGAAAAATTTCCTGTTCTTCAACAGACAACACTCGTCTTTCAACTGTTTCACATTTCGGTATTACTACTCCAAGAACAGGATTAATTGTCATTAAACCATTGGCAATAGCAGCCTCGACGCAGCTCTGGAAAATACCCGTAGCTTCTCTAATCGATTTTGAAGATCTGCCACATTCAATCATATCAGCAATTGCAGTCTGAACATGAATCTGTCTGATATCAATCAAAGGTTTTGTTCCAATACGAACGCCATAATAATTAACAAATTTTCTCTTATATGAAGGGGAACCTCCATTTTTTAATATTGGAGCTTTATATTTAGAATACCACTCTTCAAACCATTCATTTAATGTGATATATTTTCCAATACCATTCTTTGATAAATTGTCTCTTTTGACTTCGTCAATAGCAATTGCCAAATTCTTTTTGAGATTTTTTAATTTCCAGTCATATAGAACGATGGACTTACCTTCAACTTGTGCACGTCCCATATATCTGCCATCCGGTCGCTGAGTTATGCCTCTCCCTAATTCCTTACCATTTAAGCTTTTACCCATAATTGCATCCTTTCTATTGTTTTCTTACAACGAAAAAGATCCAATCACTAATAAAATAAATCAAATTTCAGAGATGCAAAAATGCTATTTATGTTTCTTTAAATCTGATGTTCTCCCGTTTGGAAATTCTAAATTAGTATAGAAATCTCTCATACCAGAATTCTTTTCAAAAGTTTCCAAACTCATGATTACCATATCTCCATATCCGTTTTTTGTAATAAACACCGGCTCATCTGAACTATGGCACATTTCTGATATTTCACTTGTATTTCTAAGTTCCCTAACTGGTATTATTTTTGGCATTTTCCCATCTCCTTTCATAATCATTGTAGCACAATCATGACGCAATAACAAGCAATATCATTTCATTAGTCATAGATATTTTTCATTGATCAATACTAATTTACATAGTTAATCCATATTTTGCATTTTTCTTCAATTCTTCATCAAACAATTCTTTATGAATAAAAACTCTTCGGCCTATCCTGACAACATATTTACAGCATGGATTCGATATCAATTCTCTTGCTTTTGTCTTTCCAATTCCAACATAATTACAAAATTCTTCAAAAGACAATAATGTTTTTTCACACTCCATTTGTACTCCTCTTTTCCAATCATAATTATAACAAATATTCCTTTCTATCAATAGAATAATCCCCTGCAAGCGGCCATCGGGTATAGCCCCATTGGAATTGCACCATCTTTTTCAGACCGGTCATTTGCCGGAAGTATCATTATCAAAAGCAGCATCTTCGCCACAGAGTTCCCAACCTCTGACTGTAATGAAATATTTCTCGCTCTTACCTTTACTTCAATGTTGTTTCTTACAAACATTTCATCGCATGAATCCATTTTCAACTTGCTTTGTAACATTTTGTTGGAAAATTAACCTGAACAGATAATCATGGCGTATTTATTACACGGCTCAACTACTTCACACGTACTTGCAGGAATTCCATATTAAATTATCAAGGTTCAAAATATTTCAGATATTTGAAAAGGGAATAAATCTAAAACATGCTATGCTATCTTAAAATCCAAAACCTTTGTAATCAGTTTTGTTTCAAGGTGTCTGCGAAGTATCTCGTCGATACAAAAATGAATCTGTCCATACTCATCATACATTTTCCGAATTGATAATCTGATTATGTATCCCTCATAATGATCCACGACCGTGTTGATTGCTTCCACATCACCATCTGATGCTGCCTTTATTATATAGAAAGGCAACAGATCAGCTTTTTTCACTTGATTCTTTTTTTCCATCTAAAGTTCCCTCCATTATTTTTTTCATTTGTTCAAGAGACCGTTTCCGATGCTCATGAATGGTACTGCGTACCAGATTCATCTCTCTGGCAATCTCCGCATCACTCATGTCCATGAAATAAGACAGCAAGACAACATTTCGTTTCTTCTCTGTTAATAACTGCAATGTTTCCGCAATCAATGCATCTCTCACTTCGATATCATATCCCAATGCCTGAAATAGATAACTGTCTGACTTGTACTCATCAGTTGCATACAGTTTTCGTAATTCCTGCTCAGATAATTCGGAAAAAGAAATTTCATGTTCCCTTCGATATGCCATATGCCTTTCATAATCAGCGACTTCACCTTTCAATGCTTTTTTACAAAAAGAATCAAATCGATATCTGATTGTCTCTTTATCATCGGAAGAAGATGATTTACCCATTCGAGTTCACCTCCTTCCCGACTATGTTTGCAATTGTGTAATAGTGATTTATTTCCCTTTCATTACATATACCGATTGCAATACCTCAAATGTTCGGGTGTTCCAGAAATTTTTTTAAAAAAATCAAAAAAAGTCCAAACAGATGATGATTCATCTATTGGACTTTAGAGAAAAGAGATTCAGTTATAAATTATATCAATATTGATCCAAAAGTAAATATATTTTTTATAAAAGTATGTGCTTTTCTACAATAAAAAAATCCTCGTATAGATAACTACTTAAACGTATCTATACGGGGATTTTTTATATATTCACGCCTATTCTGTTTTTTCTTCCAAAGTGTGGTTCCGAGAGTGCTCGTCTATATTCAGAAATGGATGTTTTAGACTCCGGTTTTTCGGCCAGGGTGTAGTCCCTCAGGCCGGTCAAATCGTAGGTTGAATCTATGGTTTTAGACCCCGGTTTTTCGGCCAGAGTGTAGTCCAAAAAAATCAGATTTAAGAACAAATCTCCGACTGAGATAAACGCTCCGCGAGGATGCGCAGTGATTCTGTAAAGAATATGTCAGCTTACGCTGACCAGAATCACGCGCCAAGTCTCGCGGTTGCTCGACTTGAATATTATTTTTTTAATATCCAAATGTTTTTTAGTTATATTGTAAATCACCTATAATATTCTGTCAATTTACAACTCCCACTACGGACGATTTCTATTCTTCAGATAAACTTCGCAACTCTGGAAAAGTCTTTTTTCTTTTCTCTGATACAATATTTATAAAACATAACCTGTGTATTGGTGTATGATATTTATAATAAAATCTACAGCCACTGACTGCACATGTACTGACAACACCCATAAAAACTACAGAAAGGAGAGATTGTGAATAAAAATAATTCTTTAGAAATAATAGAAGATTGTACCACCTACATTAAAACTCATCTTCAATACCCATTAACAGCAGAAGCTCTGGCTTCCCGCTATGGTTACTCTCTTTATCATTTCTGCCACATTTTTAAAATCTGCTGTGATATGTCACCGGGAAAATACATACGCCTTCTCCGTTTGGAAAAAGCAAAAAAGGATATTTTATCTGGAATGAGCATCACACAGGCCGGATTTGATAATGGCTTTGAAACCAGTTCTGGTTTTTCTAAAGCATTTCGTAAAGAATATGGTATTAGTGCACGAGAATATTTAAAACAAAATAAAGAAAGTGAGGTCTTTATTATGCTACACGTTGAAATTAAAACATTACAGTCTCAGATAGCGCTTGGGTATGAGATTCCCGGCGAATATGACAGTGATTATAGCAAATCTGGTGCTTATTGGAATCACATTAATTTTAAAGAATACCCTGCCTATCCAGAAGGAATCCATGATTATGGCGAAGTTGGTCTATGGATTCATCCCGATCATATCAGCGGTGAATTACACTATTTCTTTGGCTTTTTAACTGACTCTACAGAAATTCCAGATGGTTTCCATAAGGTGGAGATTCCTGCCGGACGATATGCAGTTTTTACAATTAAATCACAGGAAACTCCTGAAAAAACAGCGGATGCTGTACGGGATGGCTGGCGTTACGTCTTTACCGAATGGCTCTGTACGCAAAAAGAGTATAAAATATCACATCAGGGGATGTGTTTTGAATGTTATCAGGGAGAAGAAGCATATCTTTATCTGCCAGTGACTGATTTGTAGATTTGGTAATAGACGAAAAAAGAAAAAAATAATACATCCCATCTGCTCTGTAGTCGCTGTGTTTATGAGAGCCTGTGAAAAAAAGTCTGTAAAAGAATAAAATATAAGTAATTATAAGGTCTTCTATGATAAAATATTAAAACATAGGAGGCCTTTTATTATGGCAAACAGAAAGAAAAAAGTTTACAAACCGAAACCAATGACAGAAGGAAAAAGAAACATCATCCAGGGGCTGCTCCAGGAGTATGATATCGAAACCGCAGAAGATATCCAGGATGCCCTGAAAGATCTTCTTTCCGGTACTATCCAGGAAATGCTTGAAGCCGAGATAGACGACCATCTTGGATATGAAAAATATGAACGTTCTGAAGAACCGAATTACCGTAATGGCACAAAATCCAAACGGGTGCGAAGTAAATATGGTGAGTTCGAAGTGGATGTCCCTCAGGACCGGGAAAGCACTTTTGAGCCAAAGATTGTCCCGAAACGGAAAAAAGATATCTCCTCCATAGACGATAAGATCATTGCCATGTATGCAAAAGGGATGACGACCCGCCAGATCTCCGATACCATTGAGGATATTTATGGATTCGAAGTCAGTGAAGGTATGATTTCCGATATCACGGACAAGCAGCTGCCCCGGATTGAGGAATGGCAGAACCGTCCGCTGGCAGCTGTCTATCCAATCGTATTCATTGATGCCGTACATTTTTCCGTCCGGGATGATGGTGTGATTCGGAAACTTGCGGCATATGTTGTCCTCGGCATCAACGAGGAAGGGAAAAAAGAGGTACTTACCATCGTGATCGGTGAAAACGAAAGCAGTAAATACTGGCTGAGTGTCCTGAACAGCCTGAAAAACCGCGGAGTCCGTGATATCCTGATTCTCTGCTCAGATGGGCTGACAGGGATAAAAGAGGCCATCACTGCGGCATTTCCAATGACAGAACAGCAACGCTGTATTGTCCATATGGTCAGGAACACACTGAAATATGTGGCAAACAAAGACATGAAAGCTTTTGCGAAAGAACTGAAAACAATATATACCGCTCCGGATGAAAAAGCTGCATTGAGCCAGTTAGATATGGTTTCTGAAAAATGGGAGACACACTACCCAGGCGTCTTAAACCGGTGGAGAGAAAACTGGGATGCCATATCACCGATCTTTAAATTTTCCAAAGAGACAAGGACCGCTTTTTATACGACCAATGCAATCGAATCCCTGAATTCATCTTACAGGAGACTGAATAAACAAAGAAGCGTATTTCCAAGCTCTCTTAAAAGCCTTGTATCTTTCTACGTTTGAAGTAGCAAAAAAATGGACGATGCCAATAAGAAACTGGGGAAAAGTAAGGGCAGAATTAGTGATCATGTATCCGGAAAGGATGCCTGAATAACAAAAATCCGGCTGTCATATCAAAAGTAAATGCACGGCTCCATTTATGGAGCCGCTCTTGACATGCCATCGGATTCTTGCTATATATAAATCAAGGGAGTAAATGGCAAAAAATGCTATTTACTCCCAAGCAATTATCATAGAAGATCGATTTACAGAGAAAATTTCACACCGCCAATAATTCCAATCTGCAATGGGCAACACCGAAAGGCCATTACGGTTCCCCGATCATATATATTTTTAATGTATACTGACTATCTTCTGATGTCTCTGGCATGATCTCTGTTTTGGCATAAGTTGTTCGATACCTGAAACCAACAAACAGGCCTACTTCTTACAGACCGTATTTGCTATCACAAGCATTATTACAATATCTATTATAATAATAATAATAATAATTAAGGATATTGCTGCAAACGATGCTGGCAATACATTCTCAAAAATCCCCATAGCAAACACCAAACCGGTTATAACGGTCATTCCACCTCCGACGACTCTGCTAAGTTTCTTAGCATTGTACTTATCCTTTACTTCCTTACTTGCTGTATTATATCCAGCTATCAAATTTGCACCATGTCCTGTAAGAAGAATAATACTGAATATAGCCAAGATAATGCCGACTACCCATATAATCCAATCAGGGCCGCTGCTTATATCTTTTAATGTCATAACACATTCCTCTCCTCACATCCCGATTGATCCAGAACTAAAAACTGGATATTTTTCAATTTCATAAATATGAATTTCCCATCAAAAACTTCCGAGATAATTTTCTAACGCATCTTTTTTGACAAAATCAAGAAGACAACCCCAACAACCAGCAAAATAATTCCACAGATAATTGCTGTCATCATTATTGCGCGCTGATGTGCATAAAGACCGGCCGGCCCATCCAACATATGATTGCTAACATAACAAAACAATCCCCCGATTAAAAATGCGATAACACTGATTAGGATGAAAATAATTCCCAAAACAAAAATAGTTTTTTTCATGATATTCTCCAAATAATTCATAAATTCCAACTATCAAATTTTAAATATGAATCCCCTATTTTATTATTAGCATTTTGTCAGCACCTTTTTGAAATTCATATTCTGTGCTTACTATTTCAACATGATTGATTTGATTCAAGAACGCCGAGGCGTTCTTGAATTCAGTGTCATTGTAGGGTAATGTAATCCGAAGGCTCTTCCAACTGACCACCTTTCTCAATGAGTCTCTTGAAAACATATTCCTCAAAATGGACATCGTCAATCTTGTAATCTTCACACCCTACTGCCTTCATGGCATCAACCACATACCAGTCGTAGTCACTGCAAAGGAGTACGGAAAATTCCGCATTTTGATCCATCTTTTCCCCTCCTACAGTCAATGAATTAAGCGAATAGCCGCTTTCAGTTCTTGAGATATTCATCTCAAAGCCACTGGATACATACAGGGTACTGTCATTACAGCAAACTCCTCTGTTACCCTTAAGTGAAAGAGTGTTTTCAACAAGTTTGAAAATCTGTTCCCCTGTCAGATGAGCAATAACAGGCTTTCCTACATCATTATTAATAAGATATCCCAAATCCTTTTCCGTATAATCGCCCTCATAGACATCGTTGCTTATATAGCATGACTGTCCAAATACCAGATCAACATCAGCTTCTGAAAGAACAGTATTATAAACTGCAGATGCTGCAAGGTTACCATGCTCTGTCGTAAATTTATTGGAATATGCGGTATTGATATGCGCTACAACATCATCAGACGTATCGTTCTCGGTCATAAGAACATTGAATGCGTCGA
Source organism: Anaerobutyricum hallii (assembly GCF_900209925.1). Classification (NCBI taxonomy): domain Bacteria; kingdom Bacillati; phylum Bacillota; class Clostridia; order Lachnospirales; family Lachnospiraceae; genus Anaerobutyricum; species Anaerobutyricum hallii. The sequence continues at coordinate 2,115,245 of NZ_LT907978.1, forward strand.
ACGCCTCTTTCGGTGTGTTCAATTCGCCGAGCAGAATGCGTTGCACCACATTCTGAGATATGCTGAACATCTCACTGGAAGCCAGGCGGATATACATCTTGTTCTGATCGATATATGGTTTTATATTGTCAAGTTCCGGCAACAGTTCTAAATCTACGTCCCTGTTATAAGGAATCATATTCTTTCCGTAAGAGATGCAGCTCTGGCCTTCCTGATTCAACATGGCTTCCATAATTCTGAGAAGCAGTTTCTCCTTTTCAGGATCTTCCATTGCTTTTTTACTGGCAGCAACCTGGAAGGAAGGATATGTCAAATACCAGTTATCTTTCTCATCCTCTTCAAAATATGGAAGCAAAATGGAGTGGTCTCCCTCGCGCCCCGAAAAACCGATTGCATCTGCACCTGTACCACGGTACATCGCAAGCTTACCGGCTAAATATAATTTTTTAGGATCCTGATTGATCATTTCTACTTCTGCTTTTCCAATTCCTGTCTTTTCCTTCATATCAAAAAATTTCTCAAAGACCGGCATCCATACTTCTTCTGAAAGCTGATTAGTCAGTCCACTCTCATACTTCTGGCGCCATTCCCTGCCTTCCATCGATAAAAGCTGTGAAATTGAAAAACCCTGAAGCACTTCCATACATGTATAATCGTCACCAAAATCAGAAGAAAATCCCTTAATCCCCAACTTTTCGAACGCCTCACAGGCAGCAATAAAAGAATCATAATCTGTAGGGATATCAATATTATGCTCTTTAAACAGCGTCTCATTGATAATGATACTATCTACATCCGCACATGCCGGAAGCAAATTAATAGTACCATCATCATAAGTATAATTCTCAAGATATGTACCATAAAATGTAGAAGCAAGTTCCGTATCACAAAAATCATACAGAAAATCCTTTAATAAAACAGCATCCTTCAGTGAAAATCGTCTCACAGTCATAATATCCGGCAAATCATCATGGTCATTCAGATAGCGGTAATAATCCGTGGAATTAGTTGCAAGTGTGAATTCAAACTCAACCTCCGGGAAAGTATCGCACAGATACTGGGTATAATTCTCCAAAAGCTGTGAACCCCACAAAGCAACTCTTACTGTTTCTTTTTCATTCTTTTTTTCGTCGTCAGACTGTGTCCCGCATCCGGTCATCACCGTTGATGTCATGATAAGCGCCAGCAACAGGCAAAATAATTTTTTCATTTTGATTTTGATTTTAATTTTCATTTTCCTTCTCCTCACATTCTACTTCAAATGCCTTTGCAACATGCTCATTCATTCCTGTATATAATGTTTCAAATTACATTTATATCATCTCCCCACAAAAAATCAAGATATGACCAATAATTAGTTCTTAAGAACGAAAAGAGACATCCAGCCAACTGACCAGATGCCCCTTTTCATTCCTTTCCGTCATCAGAAAAGAAAAGCCCTTGAAAATACTGGATTTTCAAGGGTTTTAAGGTTCTTATTAAAGATTTGCAAAATCGGGATTACATTCCCATACCTCGCAGATCAGACAACGGATCATAGTAAGGTACTCTGACTTATGGCGCAAAACCACTTACAGTTGCGGGACAGTACAGGACTTTCACCTGTTTCCCCTTATGGAACATGAATTGCTTCACGTTCTATGATCCAACAATATGTAATTAAACAATTTTCGATGGTTTACAAAGCCACACCAAAAAATTGACCTACAGGTCAATTATATACCTGTTTTTTTCCAATGTCAATCTTATTGCAACCGTTTCACAACTCCATACAGTAACAGGTCGATCAATTTCGGCACATCGTTTTCATGCTTTTCCACGATGGATGTCAACTCAGGATTGTTCATTCTCTTTCTGCTGAAAAATTCATTATACCCATCTATGATGAGAGCAAAATAACGGCAGGCTTCCTCCATGGTCCAGCCTTCTCTCAATGGAAAGGATGAAAGTACTTCTTTTATCACCTTTTCCCTGTGTTCATAAAAAGGCTTCAGGACTGTTCGTATCTCCTGTTCAAGATGAACCGGAGGATTCAATAATGCCTCAAAAAAAATACGGCTTTCTTCCCTGCAGGAATACTCTTCCCGGAGTTCGAAATATCGATTCATATCCACCTTTTCCATCTTCTGATCCATCAAATCCAAAAAACCATCGCAACTTATCTTCACACAAATGAGATAAAGCTCATCCTTATTTTTAAAATTATGATAAATCAAGCCTTTATTTATTCCACTTTTGCATATCTCATTAATGGAACTTTTTTCATATCCGCTCCTGGAAAATTCACGGATTGCAGCATTTATTATTTTCTGTTTTGTTAGTTCTGTTTTTAATTCTCTTTTCATATTTCTTTAAAATAGGAAAGAGCATTTACATACTGCTCAATCATCCACTGAATCGTTGCTTCTTTGTCCACCTGTATCTTTTCCGGTAATTCTTCCGGTACTTTCTCTGCCGTTTCCTGTTTCTCTAAGTCAGGAAAAACCAGCAGTTCTTTTGCTGCCTGCCAGACTTCTCCTGCATCCAACAATCCCCAGTCTAACTGATCTAAGAGATGGGCATAGAGAGATGCATTGGTTACCAGACGGGAATCCTTTCTTTTACGGTCAAGCCTGTCCATAAATTCCGCTCTGGAAAGAGTTCCTTTCCCCTGTTCCTTGTAATATTCCCACAGGGCATCTTCGGTCACTCCAAAACGACCCATGCGACAGATAATATCATGCTGTCCTTTGGGGTTTAATCCAGACTGGAGAGACAGGGCTTCTTTCACTGCCCGCATCACTGTTTTGCCGATATATTCTCCCAGCTTGGAATTCTTTCCGGCATTGGTCAGCTTCGTTGCTGATTCCGGATTGGAAATGACAATGACCCCATCGGTTCCGGAACCGGTAGCGATTCCTCGAGATGAACAGCTTGGTGCCTGTAACTCCTGAATGGCCGCCACCTTGGCTTCCGTGCAGGTTACCACGGTCCGTGCAAGAGTTCCCGCATCCAGATTGGCATCAATATGTAATAAAATATTGATGGTTCCCGGCTTTACCTGGCAAAATTCTTCTCCCGTCTCATGCCAGAGGGCCGGTTCACCAACTCTTCCGCCATTATGTTCAATCCCTGCCGTAACAATAGCCGTCACAGAAAAAGGTGCGCATTCTTCATATTTCATCGTCTGGATGGACACATTGTCCATGCTTGCCGCCGTGCATAAACCGCTGCAATGGGAAGGATCCAAACCCAGATCCTCGATAACAATGACATTCATATGTTCTTCGTAGGTTTTGCCGCGCATCACACACCCCATTCCGGCTCCCGGATTAATATCTACATTAAACACTGCCTCCAGATCTTTTCGAAAACCTCCATTATCCGGCCCGGTACTCAGCACATCCCGAGATCCCCGGAAAGTGAGCACCAGGGCTTTTTTATAATGATGCAATTCATCTCCATTGGAAAAATCGTATATTTTCATGTTTTGCACACCCCTAAAGACTATTTCTTTCTACACTATAGCCATGTTGCTTCTCATTAAATCAATGCATATCATATTATAATGGCACCAATTTATATGAGACCAATGTATAATTTTCTTAGATTTATCTTAACATAAGTCTTTTTATTTTCCTATATCTCCGTATACGGTTTTTTATCGAAGCTGGAGAAAACTCCGACTTTGATAAAAGTCTCCGGCGGATTGCAGAGATGTACATAAGAATTATGTCATGCTAACGCATAATGCACATCTCGCAGCAAGAACGCCGAAGCGTTCTTAAATATCTCTTTCGCAGTAACGAAAAGGATATCGAATCATAAACTCAATATCCTTCTCTCATGAAAATAATATTCATCTTTATTCAATATATCCCAACAGTTTTCCCTGTGCTTCTGCAAACTGCTCGTATTCTTCCCGGCTGTTCTGCTGGAACTCCTCTGTCACATAGTCCGGATGTATCCGCTCAATGAGTTCTTTCACGCCTTCGCCGAGGAACGGCTGATGGAGGTCAATATTACAGGCGTGTTCGTAGGCGAGCTGAAAAAGCTCATAGAACGGATAGTCGTCAAAGTTCATGGGAGCCTGCTCCCATTCTGCTTTCTGCTTTTTGACGTATTCCCCACCAAGGGACATTTGGAGATGGATCCCCTTGATCCAGTCTGTGACCGGGCATCCTGCCTCTTCGTGGGCATCCAGCATGGCATTGACGTAGGCCACCGCATCTTCCGGTGTCCTTAAGTCACTGTTTGTGTTCATGTAGTGGCCCAGGTCAAGCATGATCCCCTTTCGTTCGCTATGGATCCCTTCCACCAGCTTTTTTGTCAATGCCGGGGTCTTCATGTCAAGGCCACTCCACCAGAGATTTTCCACAAGGAAATCGAAAGGGTATTCATGTTCATCCAGCAGGGTATTGATGATCTCCAGGGATGCATCGATCACCTCTTCATCCGTATACCGGTACTTGTACTGATAGCTTTCCCGAAGTGTCACTTCCGAGACGTGGAAGACCACATATCTGGCACCATTCTCTTCCGCATATCTCAAATCATTCCGCAGGAAGTTCAGATAGGCTTCCCTGTCCTGCCCTCCATAATAGTCGATCCACTGCTCCCTGGAATCAAATTCCCGGTCGAGGCGTTCATAGTTGCCCAGCCAGTAATCCATCCAGAATATATGGAAATACAAGTGGACCCCGTTGACCATCTCCGGCAGGATCTTTCCCTGGTCGGATTCCCCCGCCAGGATCACTTCCAGCCCGTTCAGTCCTGCTTTTCTGCAGGCATTTTTGATATCATCACTGTCTTTATATCGGTCCAGCATCCCTGAATATACAGAAAAATTCATGGATCTGCATTCCGGTAAATATCCCACTGTAATCATCTCCTTTCCTATCTATAGTAATTTAGGCGTTTGCGAAACGCCACAAGTCGCATAAATACGTCATTTTTTTGTTGTTAAAAATAAAAATCTCCTCACGGTTTGTGATATAATGGAGTTGACTAGAAACCATAAATCACGCCCCGAAAGGAGATATGTCTATGATACCACAAAAACAACTCTCTTTGGCAGATATTTTTGAAGATTGTAAAGATATTTATGAATCTGACAAACCTCATTTCCTTACTCTGCTCGAAAATCACATTGACCTTGATAAAATTATTCCGACTTCTTTTTACAAGCATTACTACGCATCCACTGGAAGAAATCGTAAATATCCTTTGCATGCAATGCTTTGGGCTTTGATTATTCAACGCCTCTTTTCTATTCCAACAGATTCCCTCCTGTTAATCTTCCTTCATTATTCCAGACATCTGAGGGAATTCTGTGGCTTTACTAAAGTTCCTGACGCTTCAAAAATCACTCGTTTCAAACAGGATTTTTTAATGGACTTACAATCAGTTTTTGATAATCTCGTAGATATCACAGAACCAATCTGCCAGGACATTAACGGTAATCTCGCCTCTATGCTTTTGTTTGATACTTCAGGGATTAAAGCATATGTGACTGAAAACAATCCCAAATACGCCAACCGCATTATTAAACAGCTTAAGTCCTATGCTAAAGCTCATAACTTCGATGATTCTTATGATCCTTACAAGGCAGCCTATGCCTCTATGCCTGCATCCGCCGCTGCTAACCATGAAGTAAAGCAACAGTATGTGAATGGTCATTTCTGCTATGCTTATAAATTTGGCATTACGACCAATGGACTTGGCATTGTTCGCTCCATTGATTTTTATAACAAGGATTATCTGGATTCTCACCCTGACATCATTGTTGAAAAGAAATCAAAATCTCCCGATGAAGATAAATCACTTGCCGATTCGAAAGCCTTGATTCCAACCCTTAAAGATTTCAAAGAACGGCACCCTCTTATCAATCCCAAGATATTTCTTGGTGATGCTGCCTTTGATACGATTGAAATCTACAAATCCTTATTTGAAGATTTTAAATTTCAAAAAGCATTTATTCCTTTAAAGGTAAAACTTTCACTGGATAACGTGGATTATACATTCAATGAAAATGGTATTCCCTGCTGTCCTCATGATCCTTCACTCCCTATGAAACGGGAAGGTAGCAAGTCTCACTTAAGAAGTAATCTTCCGACCATGAAATTTGTGTGTCCCAAAATGAAACGGGAATACAATCGTGAAGACAAATCAAAACGACGGGTGTGCCACTGCGATAATCCATGTACAACTTCTTCCTGTGGCAGAATGATTTACGTTTATCCCGAAAAAAACCTTAGAGCATACCCCGGCGTGGAGCGTGGCTCACAGGAATGGGATGACACTTACAAAATCCGAGTAAATGTTGAAAAATCAATCAACCACTTTAAAGACAGTTTTTGTGTCGCTAACCGAAAAACAACAAACGAAAAAACACTTCATGCAGATTTACTTCTTGCTGGTATATCACAGTTATTAACTGTAGTTGTTGCCGACAAAATCCATCAACGACAATACATCAGAAGTTTAAAATCTTTCATAGCCTAGGACTTACCAACTCCATAAAGCCGAGGGCTTATTAAAGTGCGCCTAAAATGTCCGGTTATCCACTTTTTATTCCAGGATTCGTGCTAAGCACGAATCCTTCCCTGTTTAAGTTCAAGATTGCGAACGAGCATCGCGAGTTTCGCAATTACCTACTATAGTAATTAGGCATTTGCGAAACGCCACAAGCCGCATAAATACGACATTTTTTGTTGCTGAAAATAAAAATCTCCTCACGGTTTGTGATATAATGGAGTTGACTAGAAACCATAAACCACGCCCCGAAAGGAGATATATCTATGATACCACAAAAACAACTCTCTTTGGCAGATATTTTTGAAGATTGTAAAGATATTTATGAATCTGACAAACCTCATTTCCTTACTCTGCTCGAAAATCACATTGACCTTGATAAAATTATTCCGACTTCTTTTTACAAGCATTACTACGCATCCACTGGCAGAAATCGTAAATATCCTTTGAATGCAATGCTTTGGGCTTTGATTATACAACGCCTCTTTTCTATTCCAACAGATTCTCTCCTGTTAATCTTCCTTCATTATTCCAGACACCTGAGGGAATTCTGTGGCTTTACTAAAGTTCCTGACGCTTCAAAAATCACTCGCTTTAAACAGGATTTTTTAATGGACTTACAATCAGTTTTTGACAATCTCGTAGATATCACGGAGCCAATCTGCCAGGACATTGACGGTAATCTCGCCTCTATGCTTTTGTTTGATACTTCAGGAATTGAAGCATATGTGACTGAAAACAATCCAAAATACGCTAACCGCATTATGAAACAGCTTAAGTCCTATGCTAAAGCTCATAACTTCGATGATTCGTATGATCCTTACAAGGCAGCCTATGCCTCTATGCCTGCATCCGCCGCTGCTAACCCAGAAGTAAAGCAGCAGTATGTGAATGGTCATTTCTGCTATGCTTATAAATTTGGCATTACGACCAATGGACTTGGCATTGTTCGCTCCATTGATTTTTATAACAAGGATTATCTTGCTTCTCATCCTGACATCATTGTTGAAAAGAAATCAAAATCTCCTGATGAAGATAAATCACTTGCCGATTCGAAAGCCTTGATTCCAACCCTTAAAGATTTCAAAGAACGGCACCCTCTTATCAATCCTAAGATATTTCTTGGTGATGCTGCCTTTGATACGATTGAAATCTACAAATCCTTATTTGAAGATTTTAAATTTCAAAAAGCATTTATCCCTTTAAAGGTAAAACTGTCACTGGATAACGTGGATTATACATTCAATGAAAATGGTATTCCCTGCTGTCCTCATGATCCTTCACTCCCTATGAAACGGGAAGGTAGCAAGTCTCACTTAAGAAATAATCTTCCGACCATGAAATTTGTATGTCCCAAAATGAAATGGGAATACAATCGTGAAGACAAATCAAAACGACGGGTGTGCCACTGCGATAATCCATGTACAACTTCTTCCTGTGGTAGAATGATTTACGTTTATCTCGAAAAAAACCTTAGAGCATACCCCGGTGTGGAACGCGGCTCACAGGAATGGGATGACACTTACAAAATCCGAGTAAATGTTGAAAAATCAATCAACCACTTTAAAGACAGTTTTTGTGTCGCCAATCGAAAAACAACAAACAAAAAAACACTTCATGCAGATTTACTTCTTGCTGGTATATCACAGTTACTAACTGTAGTTGTTGCCGACAAAATCCATCAACGACAATACATCAGAAGTTTAAAATCTTTCATAGCCTAGGACTTACCAACTCCATAAAGCCGAGGGCTTATTAAAGTGCGCCTAAAATGTCCGGTTATCCACTTTTTATTCTAGGATTCGTGCTCTGCACGAATCCTTCCCTGTTTAAGTTCAAGATTGAGAACGAGCTTAGCGAGTTTCGCAATTACCTACTATAGTAATCCGTATTTTATCTTGATTCTCTGAAGTTTTTCCAATAACGGCCTTGCACCGATCCACAAAAAGAGAAAGGTTGAGGTGGCATGGACCAGGTCCACCGGCACGCCGGATATGTAGATTGCCAGCAGGCCGCTCCAGGTAAATTCATAAACGCTCATGAAGAGGGCCGCCGGGTTCATGATGCCGCCATAGATGAAAAAGGTCACCAGAAATCCGTAAAAGCAGAGGGTCAGGCGTTTTGCAGGGAGCAGGCCTTTCTGGTGGAGGATCCCAGTGAGGAACCCGATAAATCCCATGGCGAACATCTGCCACGGGGTCCACGGTCCCTGTCCAAAGAGGAAATTGCTGACCAGCATCGTGACTGCCCCCACCAGGAATCCGGCTTCACCCCCAAAGGCGATGCCGCTGATGATGACGATGGCAACGATCGGTTTAAAGCTGGGTAACATGAAGAAAGCTGCCCTTCCGGCACAGGCCAGAGCGGCCATGGTCGCCAGGACGATCATCTCCCTTGCCTGAGGTTTTCTCCCCTCAAATACCATAAAGAACGGGATCAGCGCATACACCATGATTACCAGGCTGATGAAGTAGTAGACCCGGCTCCCAAAAATGGTCTGCAGGAGGGTCCCCGCATCGTAAGCGGTACCCCGGAAACGGATGACCCCGATGGCGATGGTGACCGGGATCATCACAAGAAGGAGGAATAGGCTTACTTTTGTCCTTTTGGACAGTTTTCTTTTTTCCGTAGTGATAAATGCTTCGGAATCCACTTCAAATATATCATCATACAGGACCTGGTCTCCGGCTCCGCCTTCTTCCCTGAGGTCCTCCACCGCCTGTCTCATCTCTTCCAGCCGTTTTTTCTTTTTATGTCTGGCTGCGCTTTCCGGGAGGACTGCAGATGCCACCCTTTTCCCCAGGCTGTCTGTTTGGGTCTCTTCCGCCTGATAAAACTGCTTCAGGAATTCTTCGTTTGCTGTCTGAGACATTCTGCCACATCCTTTCCGGTCACTGCCATTGGAAAATATTTTCTCGCCATCCGGTTGGCTGCTGTCGTATAAAAATTATTTCCGGCAAAGAAGGCTTCCGGAGTCCCGGATGCCGCCACGCTGCCATCAAAGAACAGTCCGCACCGGTCCGCATGGCTGGCGCAGAATTCGATATCATGGGAGATCATGAAGATGGTCACCCCCTGCTCCTTTAAGAGGGCCAGGATATCTGCAAATTCCTTTTTAAAATAACTGTCCAGACCTTTGGTCGGCTCGTCCATCAGGAGGAGCTTCGGCCGGAGCAGCAGGATCTTTGCCAGGGCCAGCCTCTGCTGTTCCCCTCCGGAAAGGTCATAGGGATGTCGGTGGAGGAGTCCTTCCAGATGGGTCACCTGCATGATGCCGTCCACTACATCCTTCTTTTCCAGTGACAGGTTATATTCGTCATTTTTCCGTTCTTTCTTTCCTCCCACCATCTCAAAGAGTTCCAGTTCGACTGTCTTTTTCACAAAAAGGGACTGCGGGTTTTGTGGGAGCACGCCTAAAAAGCCGTGGAACAGTTCCCTGTCTGTATAGCGGCGTATATCCTTTCCGCCCAGGAGGATCTTCCCCCGGTAAGGTTTCCGGAGGCGGCTAATCAGGGAAAGGGTGGTGGTTTTTCCGGTCCCGTTTCCTCCCAAAAGGCAGTAAAATTCCCCTTTATATAGGGAAAGGTTCAGGCCCTTCACCACGTCCGGCGTGTCCTTTTCATACCGGAACCAAACATCCCTGCATTCCAGGAGGACTTCCCTCTCTTCTCCTTTGTCCTGCCCTTTCCCGGAATGAATAGAATGCTTTCCTTCCGGTCCATGGGCAGATTCCCTTTTTTCTTCCGGCAGAATGCCTTTTTTTTCGCAGACGGCATCCAGCCATTTCCTTCCATCCCGGACGGTGACCGGGCATTCCACTGGTACATCTGCATCCACCATGGAATAGATCTGCATCGGTACCGGCATGGCCAGGAACATCTCATGGTCTTTTTCCTTTAAGACCTGCCCGATATGGGACGGGCTTCCTTCTGCGAGGATGGTCCCTTCCTCCATAACGGCCACCCGGTCTGCAGACGGGAAGACTTCCTCTAACCGGTGCTCTGTCAGGATGATGGTAGTCCCCAGGTCCCGGTTGATCTTCTTTACAGTCTCCAGGAAATCGGAGGCTGCGATGGGATCCAGCTGGGAAGTGGGTTCATCCAGGACAAGCAGGTCTGGATGCATGGCCATGATGGATGCCAGGTTTAAGAGCTGCTTCTGCCCTCCGGAAAGTTCCGCCACGTTTTTGTAGAACCAGTCCTGGATTCCGAAATAGCTTGCCATCTCCGCCACACGTATACGGATGTCCGGCGTGGAGTACCCGAGGCTCTCCAGACCGAAGGCCAGTTCATGCCAGACTTTGTCTGTGACGATCTGGTTATCCGGGTTCTGCAGGACATATCCGATCTTCCGGCTCTGGTCCCGGTTGCTCATATCGGAAAGGGGCATCCCCTGAAAGAGGATCTCCCCTTTCCGTTTCCCATGGGGAGTCAGCGGCGTCTTCAGGTGGGTGAGAAGGGTACTCTTGCCGCACCCGCTCCTTCCGCAAAGCACCAGAAACTCCCCTTCTTCTATTGTTAGGTTCACATGATCCAGTGCGCGTTTTTCTTCCTCAGGATATGCGAAAGAAAGATCCTGGATCTCTAAAAATGTTCCTTTCTTCTTTATGCTTCCCATAAACGGTATCCTCCTATCGCCTGTTTCTGTATGTCTTTTCTCCGCAGCTTCCACATCTGCCGGTCAGACAGTTCCATAACGACCGGCATCAGGCAGAAAATGAGGTAAGAGCCGAATACCAAGGCACTGCCCGGGGTGAGGGGAACTCCCTCTATGATGATCCTCGGATTGAACCTGGAAAAGGCATATCCCCGGGAAGCCCCAAAGAGGGTCAGCCCGAAGGAGACGGCCATGAACAAAAGACACAGGCTGTCCCTTTTATCAAAACGGTAGATGGAAAAGGCAGTCCTGCCCTTCTCACCATACCCCCGGCATTTCATGGAATCCGCAGTCTCAATGGCATTTTCCAGCGCCCACGTCACAAGGATGGAGAAGATCGTGATCCCATGTTTCGCCCGTTTGACCAGGCTGCCGTTCTTCGTACTTCGCCCGATGCATTTCTGTCCGTCTGAGATCACGCCCATCTGGCGGACAAACCGTGGCACAAATCGGAGACACATGGACAGCACCAGAGAGAGGGCCGGGATGATCTTTCCAAAGAGATAGATGAACTTATCAGAAGTCATCACTTCCGTATAGCAGGAAAACCAGATCAGGGTGCAGGCGAGCATCAGTGCCATGATGACGCCATACACACAGCTCTCGAGGGTAAACGGATTCCCGTTATACAGGTAGCCGATGATGGTAACACCGTAGTGGTTGAACATGGGATTGATCAGCGCCACGATGGCCATCGCCGGGATGGAAAAGCACAAGTTGAACTTTAAAGTATGCTTTACTCCTTTCAGCAGGAAAGAATAGGCGATTCCCGATACAAAGGAGATCCCCAGGAGGACCGGATGGGTCACAAAGACTGTGATCCCGATATTCCCCACAAAATACAGCATATTTAATAACGGATGGTAAGTCGAAAATGTATCTTTCATGGCCACTCCTTAATACATTGAGTTGTCCCCAACGTCTTTTCCAAGATTACAGGTATAGACCCAGTTGATCACATCGCCGTCTTCCACCTTGTATTTACTGCAGCCGTAGTTCGGGAACCACCCGTTGACATTGTACATCCAGCCGGACAGCTCGCCGCAGTCAAATTCGTAAAGCTGGTTGATTCCTTCCACATATGCGGTATCGTACATCGGGGTATAGGTGGATTCCATATGGATCCCCGCTTCTTTGCATACCCGTTTTAAAACATCATGGACGCTCTCCCCTTCGGTGAACTCTATCGTGGACGGAGCGAGGATCTGCCCATTGGAAGGCACGAACTCTTCCTTTCCTGCGGTCAGATTGCCCATGTTGTTTAAGATGGTGGAACAGCTGATGGAGATGGTACAGGTATGGACGGTGGCAGAGCTCTCACTGTTCTTCACGTCACCATCGGAGGAATCACCAGAGCCAGTGTCAGAACTGTTTCCCGATGAACTGCTGTTTCCGGAACCGCTGACGGAACTTCCGCCGGAGGAGCCTACAGCATCGTTGGCACCGTCTGCCCCCTTATTCTGGGTACCGGTGATCCCGCCTACCACATAGCAGTCGCCGTCCAGTGTGGAGACATTCATGGTCAGCACCGTAGAACCATTCTCCATGTCTGCTGCAATGGTAACATCACTCATCTTAGCCAGATTTCCTCCCTGTTCCTTTAAGAGGAGCCCTGTATCGGACTCCCAGGCTGACGGTAGGGTCACCTGCAGGGTTGGGACACTGATCACGCCTTTCCCATTCATGGTCATCATTAAAGCATCATTGGCATTGTTAGCCTGTTTTTTGATCTCATCCAGTCCCTCTGTTGTAAAATTGATCTTCAGGTTCTGGTCTTCCGGGTTCTGGATCTTGGATGCATCATAAGTCCAGACATAGGAGATCCCATCCTCCGTCTGCCCGGTGAACTGCACCTGTCTGTCCTGCCCGGCAACGGTGGCAAACTGTTCTTTTGTGATCACGCCGTCTTCTGGGACCTCATTGATATCCTGCAGGGTCTCCACGTTTCCAGCCCCCCCTGCAGTACCGTCTGCACCGGTGCTGCCCTCACTTCCGTCTTTTGCACTTCCACAGCCAACAGCTAGGACAAGTACAAAAGCCAAGAGAAAAGCAAGAAGCCTGCCCCTGATCGTATTTTTCTTACTGTATTTCTGATTTGTTGTTTCCGGTCTAATCATTCCAACGTCACCTTCCCTTTTCTTTTCTTCCATATAAACCAGATCAGCGCCTCAAAGGCCAGTAGGCCGGTCCCTCCGACTCCTGCATAGAAGACTGAACCCATAGGAATCTCCAGCTTGATGGTCTTGTCCTGCCAGCTTTTTTCTGCCGCTGCAGCCGGGACTTCCGCTTCTGCTTCTGTTATCAACGGTATAGTGTCACCACTGTCGTAACTTTCCGGAACATAGTCTGCCCCTGTAAAGGACCAGCCCCCTGCTTCCGTTTTCCCGTTTTCTGTAGCTGTCCCGGATGCACCAGCTGATGATGTCCCGAGGGATTTCGTCGTTGCAGTTCCGAGCTTTTTCGTTGTCGCAGTGCCGCTTGTCCCTGTGCTGCTTCCGGAAGAAGAAGCTGCTGCCGTAGGGGTCGCGTTCACTTTCACGATGCAGGACGCCGAGATACCACTTCCGTCTTTTGCCGTGACAGTGATCACGGCAGAGCCTGCCTTGACGCCTTTCACTTTTCCCTTCTGGGTGACCGTTGCCACCTTCTTATTCGAAGAAGACCATTTGACTTCTTTATTAGTAGCATTGGACGGGGACGCCACTGCCGTCAGTTTCTTTGTCTTTCCTTTTACTATAGTGATGGAGCTGTAATCCAGCACGATCTGGGATACCGGGACAGTCAGCGAGGTCGTTGTCCCGCCTGCTTCCTTTATTGATTCGGTGTTTCCGGTACTGTTTCCTGTGGAAGAAGCCTCCACCTTTTCCCCTGCCGTAATGGTCACATCACTCATATCATACAGGGCAGTCTTACCCTGCAGCATCCGTTTATATGCCACAGTGGCATACATGCCCTGTTCCGTCGCCATGCCGTTTAAGGTCCCGCCTTCTCCACCTCCGTTATTTCCTGCACCGGCAGCCACGTGCATGAAGCCGCCTTCCGGCAGATAATACTGGAACAGTCCTGTCAGGGGCCACTTGCCGTTCTCATTGATAAAACGGTCATCCGTTGCCGGATCAATGCCGATGGCTGACAGGGCGGTGATGACCTGGGCTGTGCTCTCCGAGGTCTCTGTCCCCATGGTCGCATATCCGCCGCTCGTAAGCTGGACAGATGCCAGCCATTCTACCGCACGGTTGATGGCACCTTTCACATTTACACTTGTTTCATAATACGGGGCAAGAGCCTGGATCGTCATGCCGGTGATATCCACATCCGGCTCATTTCCGGCAAGGGTCCAGCCGCCTTTTGATGTTTCTCTTCCTAACAGATATTTGATCAGGCCCTCTTCTGTTGTTTGTTCCTCTGCATCAGGGTTTATCGGAATAGTATAGGACGGATGGCTGTTCAGCGCGATCAGTGCCCAGATCGGTCCGTTAAATCCTTGATACTTTATATCTGTAAAATCAGATAGATTAGCAAGCAGGTTATGGCCGCCTATGTTCTGGGCATCTTTCCCTATTGCAGTCAGGGCAAGGATCAGTTTGGAATACTCCGTATATTTTGTCTTTGTCAAAATCCAGTTATTTTCTTCCAGGTATGCATAAACATTTTTATAGAAGGTTTCCGTATAACTGGCAGGAACCCCCAGACCGCTCCTGGTCATGCCGATCACGTTCCAAATGCTGTTGTAATCCGGATCCGTATCGACACTCAGCATATAGGAACGGACATTAGCAAGTACGGTGTCCACAGACGGGTTTAATGATTCCGCTGTTTTCTCCGATTTTATTTCAGCGGAAACGGTTTTTTTCTCCGCTTTATCGGAAACAGTCTCTTCCTTTTGTTCCGTGGTTTCCACAGTCTCCAGAGGGATCCCAATGCCGTAAGCCCTGCCGAGCTGCAGATATTTTCGGACCTCTTCTTTCGATGATCCTTTTTCTTCTGCTGTGGAAGCCTCCTCTGTTTTTTCTGTTGTGCATTCTTTGGCTTCTTCCTTTGTTACCGGCTCCTCCGGAACTTCTGTCTTATTATCCGTCTCAGGATCTTCCTTGGTGACTTTATCTTTCTTTTCTTCCTCTGTGGTTGTTTCTTCTGCTGCATCATTCCCCTCTGCATCCTCTCCTTCAGCCAAATCTGCTACTGTTTTTCCAGCTGGAGCAGGAGTATCTCTCTCCTGTTCTTTTTTATCAGCAGAAAAAGCATCCGCCACTGCTTGAACACCTTCTACGGTTTCGGGCTGTTTTTCCTGTGCACAAACCGGCATATTACCCAGCGGGCATAGGCCTATAAACACAAAAACAGCCAGCAAAACGCACACACCCTTGCGCCCCCAGCAAGCCGTTCTTCTCATCTTCATACAACACTTCTCCTTTTTATCCTGTCTTTGCCTGATAGGCATTTATTTTTAAAAACTGCTGTTTTCCGTCAACCGAAATAATATGTTCGTAAATATATAACAGGTCTCCTTCCCAAGCCTATCGGAAAAGTTTTCCTTTACATCCTGTTACTTTTCCTATACGCTCTTTCAGGCAGGACAGCATATGCTGTCCTGCCTATTTTGATAGTAACTACACTATTTGATATTGACCTTTTTTACATTAGAATCGTTTCCATAATAAGTGACACCGTTTACTATCCGATATGTCCGTACCTTGAAATAATAGGTCTGTTTCTTTTTCAGTCCGCTCTTTGTGAATGTAACCGTTTTTGCCTTTTTGATTGTCTTGATCTTTTTATATCCAGATGATTTTTTCATAGACATATAGATCTCATAGCCAGAAGCAACATTCACCTTTTTCCAGGTAAGCTTTGCTTTTTTTGTGCCTATTTTTTTCACAGATTTCAAGGTCGTCTTTGCAGGTGTATTTTGATTTATGAGAGCCTGCTGCAATGCTTTCTGCTGTGCCTCCTGCTCTGCTTTTTGTTCAGTCGCAGCCTTCTCTGCTGCTACCTGGGCTTTCAACTGGGAAATATTCTGCTCTGCCTGGGTCAGTTTAGAAAGAATTTCAGCAGAAACCAGTGCTTTTTGTTCAGTTGTTAATGCATTATATGCTTTTCTTGCTGCAACAACCTGGCTCTCATTAGATAAAGATACGGTTCCAAGTGCATTAATCTGGGATATCACCGAATCTGCTTTTTGTTCATTTTTTAACTGGACTATCTCCTTTTCTGCATTAGTTAATATTTCTAAAGACTCAGGTGATACTTTTGACTTTTGTTCATCATTAAATGAATTGTAAGTATTTCTTATTCCTATAATATCTCGTTCCTTCTCTAATGTCACCTCGCCGATTTTCTTAATACGTGTCATTAAATCCTGAACAAGTTTTTCATTATATGAAACTACATAATCATTAATTGCTTCTTCTGAAGGAAGTGCATTATATACCATGTCCATTTTTTCTTGAAGTGTATCCAGATCAATCACTGCATCATATGCATCTCCATATGCTTTTCTACAATCATCATTTAGAAAACATGCTGCGCGGTTTTGACTGATCAATGCTAGTCTCTTAGTAATTTCCTCTCTTTTCGGCAGATTCAAAGCATCTTTCATACTTTCATTCGAATCGCCCAGATCAGCACCATATCCATATAAAGTAAATTGTACCCGTATCACATCTCCATCGCTCATCTCGCAATCAGACATTACATAATTTGGAAATTCTCCATTTTTACTATACAACCATCCTGAGGATGGCATATATGAAAATTCTCCAAGTTTGGGAGCATCTTTGTTCTTCTCGTTTCCCGTCGGACATTTCAGGCCTTCTCCATTTGCTGTAGTCATATTAGGCATTGATTTGATGCAATCCGGCACCTCATATTTTCCATTATCTGCATTATAAATTAATGCAAGATAAAATCCCATTTCTGAATTTTTTACATTTGCTTCATATCCATTTTCTCTCAGAACCCTCAACAGTACATCTGAAAAATGTTCGCCTTTATAAAATGGGGTTATTGTCGGATCAATCAAATAGCCTTGTCCTATTGTAAATTTTTCCACACTTACTATAATATTCCCAGCTTTTTCAGCAGCAAAACTATCTGTTTTCCAAATGAATCCCAGCATCATTGTAAATGCAAATACCAGAAACCATTTCTTCCATTTATTTTCTTTTCTCATGCATCTTACACCTATTATGAGGTGACCTTTATCAATTGAAAATCACAAAAATCACCACAAACTTTTCCTTTCCCAAATTTTAACACCGGGTACAGAGACAGAGCCTCATATCTAACAGTCGTCGGCCTTTGTCACTCTGTTATACGTAGATTGGTTACCAACAAGTTAATGATCCGACGTGAATCTTGCCATCTCTAAACGTGAATCAAAATATATTAATAAAATCAATAGAGATAAATCGCAAATAATTCGAACCTAATAATACTCCAATACTCTGCCTCTGCATCCAGTGCTAGTGTTACTATACAGATGGAATCTGATAACATCAGTTTCATCTGCTTAATAACCATTCATGATATTCAGATATTTCTATCATAAGCTTGGCGGCAAAGCGGTGCAATAGCAAGCTTAATTGAAGCAGCTGAATATCATATTTACGAGATATTTCCTGTAGCCATTCTCCACATAAAACAGGCAAGTTCTATTGCTATTGCAGTGGCAACTGCATTTCTTTTTATCCCTTATTTAATGTCATCTTGTAGAATCGTCTTCGCAGCCTTTTATTAGCCTTATCTGCATATACTATTACTTCTGCAGAACATCCTTGTTGACATTGTTTCAATGCTATTGATTTGTGTCCTATATTGCCTCGTGTATAATTTTGCGCTACTTCTACGATTAGCCGCCTTAAGCAATTTTTATTTACGAATCTTTATTGTTATAGCAATATCGTAATAATCGGCACCACTCTCTAATGTACCGAATTACGTCATGCTCAGACTTATAGCAGCAAATCCAAGACATAACAAAAGAATCATAAGTTGATATAAAATTTAGAGCTGGCAGACGTACTTGTAATCTGCCAACTCTAGCTTTTTTAATCTGATAATATTACCCCAAGAGAGTACATATCAAATTATTTATTTTCTTTTAGGAACGATTACATTAACTGTCGCTTTCTTAGTTCCTGATTTCATAGTAATTTTTACTGTTCCGGCTCCTACTGCCTTCACTTTTCCACTAGAAGTAACAACAGCCACTTTCTTATTGGAAGATTTGTATATCACTTTCTCTGTGCTGGTAAATGGAACTCGTACAGACTTCAATGTTACGGTATTTCCTTTTTTCAGTGTAATCTTGTTCTGTTTTGCAGTGAGCTTTGTTGTTTTAACAGTGCCATTTGTCACTTTCACTTTGTAACTTCTTGTCTTCTTGCTGGCAAGACGGATTTTCAAAGTAGTACTTCCTTTTTTCAGTGATTTCAGCTTGATTGTTCCATTCTTTTTATTTAAAGAAATTAATTTTGCATATTTTGAATTACTTACCTTTACAGAATCAAGAGAATCTCCGTTTGCTAAAGAAAGCTTGATTGTAATTGTCTTTCCTGCTTTTACAGGAATAGATTTCAATTTTCCCTGCACTTCTAATACCGGTGCTAATTTTGATCCAACGGTTCGTGTTTCAACATCGCCGCAGGTACAAGTACGTTTTTGCTGTTCTGCCTGGAATACAGTTGCATTTGACACAGTTTCCCATGAACCATAGCTATGTTTATGATCTGGTGTTGCAGAAAGCTCTTTAATCTTAGCTTCTGCTGCTGCGAGAATTGTTAATGTTGTTGTAGGAACATAATTCTTCTGCTTTTCTGTAAGAGCTTCATATACTGTTCTTGCAGCCTCAACTTCAGCTTTATTATCCAGTGTTATATCTGAAACATCAGGTAATGCATTAATGGCAGCTTTCACTGCAGCCACAGTCTGTGTCATTTCATCATCAAAATCAACAATATCTCGGCTGCTTCCATAGATACCAAGATAAACATCTCCATCGGTAATCTGATATGCATAGTGATAAGCAAAAGCCTGTGCATCTTCTGGTTTTAAAGTTTCTGCTTCCAAAACACGATTTTTATAAGCCTCCCACTGATCCGGATAATCTTTTTCCAGATTAGTGCCATATGCATAATAATCTTTTACATCAAGAGCAGTCAACGTATCACCATCGGCCGGTTTCACTTTAAGATCATTCTTTGCAGCATCAAACCAGTCATATTTCGAGCAGAGCTGATAAAATGGTTTAAGATATTTCATAGAATCCCAGAAAGCACTATCTACTTTTTCATATGCTTCTTTAATCAAAGCATCGTAACGTTCTGTGTGATACTGTTCCATCAAAGAACCCATCGCTACCACAGCTACCGCCATGGAAGGGAATGTATAACCTCTACCCGTCGTATGTGTATGATACCCTTCAACTTTTGTATCTACAGTATTAAAATATTCAATAGCAAAAGATTTCTGCTCCTTCAGTTCATCGGACAAAGTTTTTCCCTTACGTATGATATATTCCTCATAAGAGGAAAAAGCAGAAGCAAAGTTGATTATAGTCATCGCATTTGTATAAGATATTTGTCCTAAACTTGACGAAGAATTAACTGTAATTGGCCCTGTTTCTGAATCCTTCACAAAAACATTTTTTAGATAATTCTCAATCGGTGCAGCACCGTTATAATATCCATGGTCATCCTTTAACACTCGATAATAGACAGAACCAAAGCAATTATCCGTGCCTTTGCAATTGGCATTGCCAAAAATTGTGTCTTCTATCTTCGTGCCCACGGTCTGGAAGGTACCGTCTGTCAAACTGTTACTTGGAACAGTCTCTGCAGAAACTCCGAAACTGATGGAACTCAGTATCGTTGTCAACGTTAAAATGATTGCCAATACTTTCTTCATAATTTCTCCTCCCTTTTTCTTCAAGTATTGTAACAGCATTCGCAGTCATATGCCCTTTTACTGATATACTCTGAAAAAATCAGATGACAAGCCACAGAAAATGGAAAATGGATCCATGCCCCAAATTGCAAAAGCAAAATATGTTGTTGCAATCGTAATATTACTTCAAGAACACTCTGACGGTCTTGAAGTAATATCAGTGAACAATTAACATTTTATCTGTCCATTTCAGCAAAAGGTAATTGAACTGTTATTTAACAATTTTAATTTATCACTTATCATTTATGAATGTCAATGAGTTCCCCACTTGAACGGGCAACATGGTCTCTTTGTATCTTTCATGATTCATTTACAAACTACAAGCCAACCTGCACAAACTTTCCGCTGATATATTCTTTCATCACAAGACAGAGGATATAGTAAAGAGATGCTAGCTCCTGTTCTTTTCGATAAACAAAAAAGACCGAATTTTTTAATTTATAAAACAATCAAACTGACTATCTTTTTATCAAGATAGTCGGTTTGATCGTAAATTATTTTTTAATGGTTAACCGGAACATAAAAATATATCTTACAATCCACATATCGTTCAAATGTAATCCGTTTTAAATCTACTCTGTCCCGGTACTCTTTTACCCAACCATAAAATATACAACGGATATACATACGAAGAGTCTCAGTTATATCTCGTTCGTCTGATATTTTATCTGTCTCAAAAATTGCATATTTGCCTTCCTCCAAAGTAACTTTTATCATTTTCTCCGGAATTTTATCCGGAAATTCCTGCACTACAGGCCCGAGGATATAATCTATATTTTTACTCTCCGGTTCATGATACCACAGAGCAATCTTATCTTCTCTTCTCTCCACATTACTGGAAAATCGGGTATTCTCAAGACACGGAAAAGCTCTCCCACGCCAGTAATTCATCTGAGCAGGAATATCCACCTCTTCTTTTTTACAAGGAATAATTGTATGACCTATCATTTTGATACTTTGAAGCTTAATAATACTCATCCGAATCTTATCTTTATTCTGAAAATAGTATTTCGCAAGGTCAATAACTTCAAACATCCCTTTACTATACATAGTCGGAAGCACATGGAATTCTTTTTGAAAAGCTCTAGCAAAACCGGCATAGGTTTTAAAATGATACAAAGCTGCTGCCTCTTTCGGATTCATACCCTCTCTGATTTTTTCCGCAATCATGGTCATACGTCTTTTCCTGATATAGTCTGAAACTGACATTTTATAGTAACATCGAAAAATCCGTTTAAAATGAGTTGGAGAATAATGAAATTTTTGGGCCAGGGAAGTCGTTGTCAGATTTCCAGTAATATTTTCATCGATATACGTTGTCCATGTATCTACACCGTATACTTTTTCCGGAGGTTCCTCCTTTTCTTTTTCCAAAAGTGCAAGGCAATAATAAACTTTTCCATCCCTGATACACTCGAAAGTATAGCCTTGAAGGTCTACTTTTTGGGCATTCTTTTCCATCCACTCAGTTTGGGCATAATTGATCAAATCTTTCATTTGTTCTGCTAATCCACCTTTTTGTTCTTCCCCAAAAGAAAAAATCGCATATCGACCAGATGGGATTCTAATTTGGGTAAGGTCTGCCGGCAAATCTTTTGATGATTCACTGATATTACCATACATATAATAGTTGCTGTAGTTCTCATCATTCAACCATAAAGCAAGTTGAGTGCTATTTGTATCTACATATCTTTCGTAAATCTCAACCGCAGTATCCAAAGGACGATATACTTCTTTTTCCTCGTTTATCACTGGAGATACATTTAGATAAAATGGAACTGTTTCTGTATATTTTACATCAACCTTTACAGTAGAGGTGGAACGCTTTTGTATTGGCTTCTGGCAGAACTCATCAGGATTCATTTCTGCTTCTTTCATTCTTTCCATATAAAGATCAAGGGGTTCTTGATAAAAGCAACTAAAAAGATACCCCAGATATTCCGGTTTGAAAGAATACAATTTTCCAAGATCCTCTACCATTAATTGTTCATTTTTATGTTTTTTTATATAGCTGGCACAATCCACCATAATTTCCTTATAATTCATTTTACCGAATTTTCTCCTCCATCTTTTTCGGTGCTTTTGTCTTTTACTTTTACATAAACTCCATCTGCCTTTTCAAACAGCACCGGAATCTCTTTTTCGCCGTGCATATGCCCTTTTTTGTATTATTAAGTTTCTTTTCTTCATCACAGACTTTCTCTCTCAATGCCTGAATAACATTCCTACTCCCATTACACTGATTGTCCGGCCTGTCATTTCACTGACTTTCGAGGCATATTTTCTGTAGGACAGTTCCGTGACCATTTTCATCAAAAGCTCTGCTATAGGTTACCTCACCATATATTGTATTAATCATTATCTTTCGTGTACTTTTATGACGATATCGCTCCTTATCTCTTTCTTTTAATACAACATATTTTCTATTTTTCTCTCCTTGGTCTTCAACTTCTAGTTGATATACCATACCGCCATTTAGGATTTTATTCTTACTCTCAAAATCAACAGAAAAGATATTTTCTCCAGAATTATGCGTTTTAATTATAGTTTTATCTGTAATTCCATTGGCATGGGTATAATAATTCTGTATATCAACCTCTTCAGGAAGACAAGAAATTTCATCAGACCTATATGATATATCAGCGTGTGGGTTGCGCAAAGAACGAAACGAACTTATCTGTGATGTCTCTGATTTCAATACTCCCTGAATGCTCCACACACTGGTACTAACATTTGCAAAAGAATAAATATCTTCTGATGCAAATTGAATTCCTTTAGTATTCCCTGGCAAAATCTGATAATCACTAATAATAAATTCCAGTTATTACTCCTTCTGAGCATGTTAAATATATTTCATTAAATAATGAATCATCTTGCACCGCATGAACTATACCAGTTTCCCATACAAAAAATACATTGATAATCATTATTGTAATGTAAAGATATCTTTTTATTTTTTTCGTAAAAATATCCTTTCTTTTGAAAAAGAGTTGGACCTGTGTATAGATCCAACTCTTTCCGGTACATTATATATAAATGATGTCACTCCCATTGCCAGTCCCATCGTCATAGCCATCAATAATGCAATAAGTTTCTTCGATAATCTTTTCATGTTAATTCTTCCTTTACATGTGGGCATTATCTACCCGAAAAAATACTGTTACCAGTTGCTTTATAACAAGAGAATTGCTCTCTTTTGTATACTTTATTAATGATCTTTTGAATTTTACATTAATGTACTTTTTATGCTTTTCTGCATTTTTTTCACATAAAAATGTTACAAAATAAAAAGCATTACTATCTGCTTTCTCTATTCGATTACCAATATACACCCAATATTTCTATTGTCTTCTGTATTGTTCCCACATCGTCATGCGGAAACAATACAGGACTCATTGACAATTCAGGATGATATTGAGCCTAAAAAGTAAACGCTTACTATTATTTTTTTACATATCTGCTTTAATCTGGAAGAAGGAAGATAAACATAAAAGAAAGTAAAGAAATGCCTTCCTGCCTCTTCCCAAAGCAACGGACTGTCTGTCATAAAAAGTATCCTGGCTTCGCTTCATTCATGAATCAGCCCCTTCCCGGATCTATCTCCAGTGGTTATGGTTTTTGACACCATTTGCTGATTTTCGTCTGCTTCACAGTAGGGGTAAGCCTGCTCCGGATTTTCACCGGATTCCTTCCTTTGACGCAAGATATATACTTATTATTTATATACTAATATTATCGCACCATTTCATACAAATCAACAAATATTATGTTCGAATCCGGGCGATTAATCTGGAAATCATTACCATTTATTTGATTGGAATATAATAAAATATTTTCTCATTTTTGTAATATAAAAAAGCAATTCTTTTTTGGAAATCTGTCCGTCTCCAGTTATCATAGATCCATACCTGATCGATACACCGCACTATCAAACGGATGAGTTCCGGAATTTTTTCCGGATCATCTTTCTCCTGGAGGCTTTCAAAGACTGCATACTTTCCTCCCTGGATCGGATATATACACATTTTTTCCGGTATTTTGCAGTCCTTTTCTTTCATAACCGGGCCGAGGACATAATCATAAATATTTTTTGATTGTCCTTCCATTTGTTTTTTTGCATAAAGAGCAATCTTTTCTCCTTCTTTTAAATTGCATCTCCAGTCTCTGTCTCCCATTTCCGGATAATCATGAATCATCCAGAATCCGGCAAGATCAGTTACATCACTGTTTAAGTATTTTTGATCTTCCCATGACTGGATCGTTTTCCCGGCAAAATACTGTTCATTCATTTTCTGGACCGACATCTTTAACTGACTGAAATTTTCCGAATAATAATCTTTAATATCAATCAATTCGAGGTTGACCATATGGTAGTCCTCTGGTCTGACCTTGAATTCCCTTCGAAATGCCTTCTGAAATTGTGATATGTCAGAATAATGATATTGGGTGCATAATTCCTGCTCTGTTATATCATTGTTTTTCAACATGGCCGCCTGCAAATAAAGCTGTTTTTGACGGATATATTTCTCCAAAGAAACATTATAGCAAGCCTGAAAACGGTCCTGACAATAATAAACAGAGTAGCCGAAATGTTTTGCAACTTTTTCTACCGTCAACTCATTTTGAATATTTTCATCCACATAAAGAGCGATTTGTTCTACCGTTTTACCTCTATCCTTTTCCAGTTCAATACCTCCGACTCCACTCGATAAAGGTATATAAAGATAAATATGTTCTGCATCAAAGGCTTCATAAGTAAAACCCATTTTGACCATTTTCTTTTTATTGAGCACTCTCCAAATCCGGAAGACATACCAGGATAATGCTTTCATCGTCTGAACAATATCATAATAATCAGCACCTCGCTCGACCGTAAACACTGCATAATTTCCCCCCATTGTGGATATTCTCTCCATTCCTTCCGGACATTCTTCTTCATTATCGACCTCTGTTCCCAGAAAGTAGGCCATCTGATTCGTCGATTGTATATCATGCCACAAAATTCCGTACTGTTTCTCCGGTTTCGAAAGATCAAATATACCTGTTCGGTTAGAAAATGGATATGCACAAAAGAGCCACTTAGAGTCAATATCTGTAACAGGCTGAGGATAGCTCTGTATTGTCACAGGTTCCATTTTTTTATATTCCATCCGCATGGGATGTCCGTTTATTTTTTTCTTGCAGGGCATATCAGGGATCATGGTTCCTCTCTTTTGAAACTGTTTTGGATTCATTCCTATTTCATTTCGAAAAACAGAAAAAAACTGTTTTGACTGATAACCATATTCTTCACTGATACTGGAAAGGGATTTGAATGAGTCGTATACATCCTGTGCAGCGCAACGCATCCGCAGCATTTTCACAAATTTCCCGAAGGAGGTTTCAAAATAATCAGAAAAATGTTTTTTAAAAGCATTGGTTCCGTACCCCATTACTCTTGCTGCATCTTCTTGAGTAATCTTTTTTTTAATATTATTCAGGATAAAGATTGTAATCTTCTCCATTTTTTCTTCTTCTATCATATTCTTCGCCTCGATATCTGTCTTATCATTTTTAATATTTATAAAAAATCATATTTCTATATTTATTAATTCGATTTTTAGTATTTTACTTAGCTCTATCAAGGCTCCTTTTGTAACAGGATTTTTTACAATAACGCAGGCAGGAACTCCCTTCTCTAAAATGTATTTCTCCAGCATTTCTATCAGAATCTGTTGCGCGTCTCTTTCATCCCACTTTCTTTTCAGATCAATGACTTTTTCATTTTCTTTCAGGCTGATGATGATCGGCCCATCCTTTTTTCCTTTTTTATTAAAGTCGAAAGCAGACCAAGCTTCGTCGAAAGTAATGTCTGTTTCCAAAGTGCTCTCTCTCTTTTCTGCAGAAAGAAGCATTTTTTTCTCTTTCGGTGTAATGTAAAGTCTTCCTTCCATACAAAATTTTTCCAAAGGGAATGGTTCTCTACGGATGGAACGACTGCTTTCCGGAGTGTGGTAAATCTGTAAACATTTTTCCACATCCCTGAACCCTGCCAGAACATTCCACGGGAAATTTCCTGCAGAATAGCTGTACATTTTATTTTCTGGACCTCCATAAAAGTTGTGGTCTATGATCTGTTCCAGGGCCTCCCGAATCAGGATAAGATAATCAAAAAGATCCTGCATTTCATATATCTTCATCTCATCCGGAAACTGATTCAATCTGGAAACCTGATAATAAACACCATCTCCTGATAGTTCATCTTCTTTCACGAACCAGAAACACTCCATGTATTCTTCTGTATATTCTTTGTATCTATCTGATAGTTGTAGACAGCGATCCCGAAAAAGATTGTTTTTCCCACTGTATCCCGGATAAATCCGGAGAGAATATTTAAATTTTTCCTCATTTAATGACTGATAGTAAGTTTGTGAAAAAAAAGAAACATGGGCTTTTTGAAGACTTCCATTTGATTGCAGCACTAAAATATCGTCTGCCTGAAAATATTTCCATGGTTTCAATTGTGCCAACTGTTTTCCTGCTCCCTGCAGGAGTTTTTCCTGAAAAGACTGATCTGACATTGTTATTACCTCGTAGATTAATATGGATTAATATTTTTCCGATTTTGAGGGTATACTTTAATTACAGATACCCATAGTTTTCGTGGAATAAACTATTCCTAGAAAGAAAAAATGAGTAATTTTTTTATCGGAATTTTAACATTTTCACGGAATATTGTCAAATCTTACAAAAGAATATCGGCAAAATGTTGATATTATCTGTAATAATCAGAAAATCAAATGTACTTTTATTGTTTTTTATTTTTTTAAGCCGTCAAAATAATATGCGAATAAGAGAAATGATATATGAGAAAAGGTGCAAATGTTTATCACCGTTCGGATGGTCGATGGGAAGCACATCTGCTGGTTGGATATTCCTCAAATGGAATACCACATTATAAATCGTTTTATGGGCACTCATATAAAGAAGCCCATAATAAAAAATGAATTATAAAATAGATGATGAGCCCACATTTTTAAAGAAACAAGAGATTATATCTTTGACTTTTTTGGAAGTTTCAGACCTTTGGCTTACAGACAATCAGCCATACTGGAAACCATCTACTTATGCAAAATATCAAAATGTTTTAGATAGTTATATTCTCCCAGCATGGAGAAATAAGTTAATCTCATCTTTGCAACAATCAGATTATGATATGCTTAGAGAATATTTAGAAGAGTTCTTGTCACAAAGTACTTTAGATACTATAACAACTGTAGTCAGAGGCATCTGTAAATATGCAGTTTCAAAGCATTTTTTATGTTCTATTTCATTTGTTTTTCCCAAAAGTACACGTAAGAAAATATTGTTTACCGAAGTCGATTTAACTTATGAAGAAATGCTTTCTGATCAATATGATGATGCTATCCGGATATTCAGTAAGGAAGAGATGGTTCAGATCACAGAATATCTGGTATGTCATTCTTCTCCTTCTCATATCGGCATATTAATTGCCCTTTATGAAGGGATGAGGATTGGCGAACTGTGTGCGTTACGATGGAAAGATCTTGATTTTGTAAGAAAGACCATTTATATTCTTAGAACTTATCATCGGATTTCCCAGCCTGAAACTGTTGCTGGGAAGCCTAAAACAGTATTACGATTTGATCTTCCAAAAAACAGGAGAACACGGCTGATTCCAATGCAGCCACAATTGGCAGAATATTTATGGGAGATGTCACAGTCTTATTCGCCGGATGATTATATTTTATCTGGAAACAGGCAGCCAATGGAACCCCGGAGTTGTTCGAATCATTTCAAACGCTTGTTAAAAGCCTGCAATCTTCCGGATATAAATTTCCACGCCCTCCGGCATACTTTTGCTTCTAATTGTGTCGAAGCAGGCATAGATATCAAAGTACTTTCAGAAATTCTTGGACATTCTTCTGTGAAGATAACGATGGACCTTTATGTCCATCTTTCCATGCAATATAAACAACAGCAGCTTTCCATACTTCAAATCCAGAATAATATTTTTTAACCGTCAAAAATCTTGTCAGATTATTATCTCATTCATGAAAAAATAAGGAAATAAGCCTTTTTCTGAAAAAATTTTCTAGGAATAGTTTATTCCAAGAAAATGCAATGACTGATAAAAAAATTCATCTCAATCCTTAAGAAGCGATGAGGTGAATTTTTCATGTCTTTAAGAACTAACTCTATATTAAATTATATCATATAAATATATATTTTTTATTACATTTTTATATATTATATTATTTCTTTCTTTTTTTTTATTTATCTCCTCTTCCAGTTCAACTATTTTTTCAGGATCCTCAATCTGTTCCAACAATTCTTTAAAAACAATCGAAATAAAGTTCTTTCTATCTTTTGCCTGATTGATCAATTGTGTGGCATACCACTCGTCTTCCGTCATAGTCGGTTTATATGTTCTGGCATAATTTTTTCCAGAGCGTTTTTGACCCTCCACTTGAATCATTTCTTTTTCTAATAAAGAGTTAATCATAATATGTATGTAACTGGACTTCCATGTCTTTTTAACACAATTAACAACGATTTCTCTGGCAGTTAATGGCTGATCCGATTTCCACAACACATCCATTACTTCTTTTTCGCTGTTTGTCAATTTTATCATAAATTCCTTCCTTTCTTTTATCGGATAATCTAAAATATTATTCCAAAATAATGCATTTAATCTATTTATATAATCATAACAATTCTCTTCGACTCCTGATTTTTAACTCAAATATATACAAATAGTTATACTCGTATTTTCGTACATATTCAATATCTAAGTATAACTTTACAATATTCTTAACATATTATCAGAAAAGGGAAGAGAAAATGATCAGTTACAGACCTTTGTTTGAAACCATGGCTCAAAAGAATATTACTTCCTATGCTCTATTTAAGATGGGGTTTTCCAAATCGACCTACCATTCTATTAAAAAGGGGAACAGTATCAGCACAAACACAGTCAATCAATTATGTAAAATACTGAACTGTACCGTTTCCGAGATCATAGAATTTGTTGACGATGAAGAGTAGACCACAAATGTATTAAGTCAACTTTTATGTATAATAAATACTCTTACAGCATACGCTATACTTGAGCCGAACACAGATTCCAGTGCTAGAACTGACTGAAAAATTTTCAGTATATTGACTTCTACCGCTGTTTCTGCTATATTAAGCTCAGTGATCGTGTTACGGATACTTGCGAAGCCCGTGACCGGGGGAGAACCTGCGGGTCTCTCCCTCTTTTATTTTAAGGAGAAATGTATGTTACCACAAAAGAAATTTTCCAGTTTTTCAGAGCAGGTTGAATGGCTCCAGGATGAGAAAAAACTCATTATTTCTAACAAGCAGTATGCTGAAAATGTTCTGAAACATATCGGTTATTTCCCTTTAATGGGCGGCTACAAACACTTATTCCGAATTCCCTTAACCAAAAAATATAAAGCTGGAACTTCTTTTGATGAAATCGTTTCTCTTTATGAATTTGATGCGGAACTTCGAGAATTGTTTTTCAAATATCTGCTGCAGATAGAGCGGCATCTTCGTTCACTGATGTCCTACTATTTTTCGGAGCAATATGGAGAATCACAATCCGCTTATCTGGATGCAAACAATTTTAACAACAGCCGCCGAAACCGTAATACTGTTAGCCGATTAATTGCGACTTTACAGAGAGCTGCATCAACAACCGATTATGTTTATATTAATTATTACCGGAATACCTATGGGAACATACCACTTTGGGTGCTGATTAACGTCCTTACTTTCGGAAATCTTTCAAAAATGTATAAGGTTTTCCCACAATCCCTGCAATCCAAAGTATGTAAAAATTTCGGTATTATTAACCAACGACAAATGGAACAGTTCTTATCTGTCCTGACAAAATTCAGAAATGTATGTGCCCACGGCGAGCGGCTATTTACATACCGGACAATAGATAATATTTCTGATCTTCCCTTGCATAGAAAAATGTCAATACCTATGAACGGAATCCAGTATCAATACGGAAAAAATGATTTATTTGCTGTTGTCATCGCCTTTCGTTATTTAATACCAAGTAAAGATTTTCTTGTTTTCAAAAGAAAATTAGCTGCTTTGATTGATCATACTTCGAAAAAACTAATCCATATAGACAGTGATGAACTCCTGAACAAAATGGGATTTCCGCCTAACTGGAAAAATATTACCCGCTACCGTTTAACACCATAGGAAAATCACAGAAGTGGCTACCCTCGAATATCTAAAGTCAAACTTATTTGATCCGGCCGTCAACTATTCCAGTAGTTGGCGGCTATTTTCTTTTCCTTCTATATATTTCTTCGATTTACACTTCGGAACATTCTTCGGAACTGGCTCATTTTTTCTACATCCTGTAGTGAAAAATATTCTTTTATCTGCTGATCGGATAATCCATCTTCAATACCACCTATAATTTCTTCCAACTCTTCCTCTGATAATCGATCGGCATACCGCAGCAAGCAGTCCAAAATGCTTCCGGATAAATCCCATTTCTCTTTTGTACTGAATTTCAGTACAGTATTTCTGCTTTTCTTCTGTTCACTCCGATTTGCATTATTTATGGACTTCCGCTCTCGTTCCTTTACCACGTCCGGAGGAGCCTCCATGGCACTTACATCCCTTTTTGACATTTCCCGTACCATTGCTGCCAGCTCCTCATCCGAAGGATGTGGCCGCTCGTGCCAGTTCAGATAAAGAAATTCTTCAGCATCTACTTCAAAAGTTTTGATAGAAGTATCTGTTTTTTCCGCTTCTTTAAAAAATTCAAACTCTCTTTTGGTCAGTGCTTTGATCTTTTCTTCGGACCGGATAGTTTTATAGATACGGTTCTTTGGATTATAGATTACCCGGACCGGATTGGTATATCCATGTTCTCCTGCCAGTTTCTCCGATTCCAGCCATGGCTGCGTGTAAAAAGGCAGGGCTTTTCTGTCATAAATCGGTTTTAATCCTTCGATAAAAAGGATACAGTCTGTTTTTGGCATCTCTCGGACCTGACCTGGTGTCATCAGCTTTATCCCAGCCTTTGACATCTGCAGATTGGAATTGCTGTGCATCCCCTGTCCCAGGCTTTCCGAACGGGTATCAATGGTCATATCTTCTAACATATCCGAGATCCACTGGTGGGTGGAATGGGCAGTAGGCCCAGAACCCAGATAGATCGTGGCAGCACAGTTTGAGGTGAATATCTCCCATTTTTCCTGGGGATATAATGTTTTGATCTGTGCTACATCCTGTAAGATCGGCACCATAGAGATGTTCCTGCTTCGTATTTCACCCAACAGCATTTCTGCATCTGCAGGCTTTGGACCGCTATAAAATTCATCTGCCCAGAGACGCACATGGATCGGCAGTTTTCCACCTTTGCATTCATTGTCAGCCACATCCCTGAGTACCCGGAACAGCTGGGTATAAAACAGATTGATGAACAGATTATAAGATGTGTCACCGGAACGCATGACAAGAAACAGGGCAGTTTTTTTCTCCGGATCACCATTTACCCCCAATCCCAGGGATGGAATATCAATATCATCATCTTCAAAGATCCTCTTTACATCAGGAAGTTCAAACAGCCGAAGCTCCGCATTTACCATGATGATGATGGAACGGACCGTTTCTGTTGCCCCCTCTTTTAATTTGCGGTAATCCCTCACCGGAGGATAGTCGTCACCATAAACAGATGCCAGGTTATCCATCTCCTGCTGCAGTTCTGTCGTTCCTTCGTCATCCACTTTTCTGGCTTCCATATTAACCAGTTTCAGGATGTTGTTCATAGTCGGTCTTCTTCCCTGCTCCTTTGATGTCAGCCATTCATGTTCAAACATGGACTGGAGATAAAGGCCAACCCCGTCTTCCCAGAAAGGCTCTCCCTGCATGGCATCCGGAGGTTTTACCGACTGCTGGATATTGGTGATCAATCCGATCAGATCGGAATCATTCCTGATATATAAAAATGGATTGTACCGGTCCGATTCCAGTGGGGATTTAAAATTTAATGCCTTGACTGTCACTCCCTTTTCCTTCAGATACCTTCCATGTTTTTTCAGAAGATCCCCTTTGATATCCAGAATGATATTGGTACAGTTGGCCCGGAGCAGATTCGGTGTCAGGACAGACGTTGTTTTATAAGACCCGGATCCACCGATGACCAACAGATTCATATTGGAAAGTGCATCAAATCCGATGGCAATGTTCTCACTGAGATAAGTATTTCTGTCCTCATCAGGATCACGCAGTT
The DNA here is from genome assembly GCF_900209925.1 of Anaerobutyricum hallii. Lineage (NCBI taxonomy): Bacteria > Bacillati > Bacillota > Clostridia > Lachnospirales > Lachnospiraceae > Anaerobutyricum > Anaerobutyricum hallii. Next base: position 2,147,634 of record NZ_LT907978.1, read on the forward strand.
TCTTATTTGCCCTTTTGATATTTTCCCACTCTGCTACTCCATGTTCCTTGTCAAAATGATAATCCCGGTAATAGGTAATAAAATAAGACACGGCCATCAGCCAGAGGATCAGGGCAAGCCCCATGGCAAACGGTGTCTTTTCATTGAACCAGTTATGGATCGGGTGCATGAAAATATAGGCTAATTTTTCTTTATAATTGGACAGAGTAAGGTCTCCAAATAAAAAAAGTCCTCCCATGTAATAGGCAAGGATCTCTATCAGCAGGAGAAGCAGTAAAAATAATTTCCAGGGAGTTTTCCGTTTTTCAGTCATTTTGCCTCCTTAAAATACAAGAAATAGCATCCACAAGTAAACCCTGAGAAAGTTTGAATGGATGCTAAGACTTGTCATACTTATTATTCACTTAACTGAGGGCATCAGATTTTGTATCTGAGTACCTTTCATGCTTTGATTATACACTGGTGATTTGCAGTTTACAATTCCCTTTTTCTCTGATTTTCCCTCTTTACTTTCCAAACACCAGTTCGTATAATAGAAGTATAAATTAATGAAAGGAAGTTATCTCATGCATCAGGACAATCCACATGATTTTTTCTCATTTGCTAAACTGAAACAGGTTCCCGTCATCGCATCTTTTGACGCTGCCGGGCAGATCAAACCGATATATGTCAGGATCAATGGAGAGGTTTTTAAAATACAGTCCTGTCACTGTAATCATAAGCTTCCCAATACTTTTGAATTCAAATGCCGTGTTATAGACAATGATTGTTTGAAACCTTTAACACTGACCTATTACCGATCTGAAAATGCATGGATGATCCCAGGATAGGGAATCGCATAAAATAGGATGATCTTCTATTCTACTGTTCCGTCAATAGACAGAATGTACCTATTATCATCCTGCTCAGAGCCGGATACAGTAACATTAACATTATCTTCATGCCATCTTATGTCAAAATTGTCCTCATGCACTATGGCCCCATCATCATAGATATCTATTGGATACTTTATGATTCTCTTTGAATCCTTGAATAATTCCAATCGGCAGTGGGTAGCACCGAAAGGCCATTCCGGTTCCCCAATCATATATATTTTTAATGTATATTGATTATCTTCTGATGTCTCTGTCATGATCTCTGTTTTGGCATAAGTTGTTCGATACCTGTAACCAGCAAACAGGATTATTAACAATATCATAAAAAGCAGCGTCAAAATAAAACATCCCTTTATTTTATGCATATATCGGCTCCTATTTTTATCTTTTCTCCAGCATATCATCAATTGGAATCTGTCTACTTCTTACAGACAGTATTTGCTATCACAAGCATTATTACAATATCTATTATAACAATAATCAAAGAGACCGTAGCAAACGATACTGGCAATACATTCTCAAAAATCCCCATAACAAACACCAAACCGGTTATAACGACCATTCCACTTCCAATGACTCTACTAAGTTTCTTAGCATCGTACTTATCCTTTTCTTCCTTACTTGCTGTATTATATCCAGCTATCAGATTTGCACCATGTCCTGTAAGAAGAATAATACTAAATATAGCCAAGATAATGCCAACGCCCAATATAATCCAATCAGGACCGCTACTTATATCTTTTAATGTCATAACACAATCCTCTCCTCAAATACCGATTGATCCAGAGCTAAAAACTGGAATTTAGAAGTTACTTTTTGACTTCCTTTGTGATTTCAGTTGTCTCTAATTGTACCTGATAAGTGTTTTCTTCTCCGCTCAAATTGGTTGTTTTCAATTCAAACCACAAATTATCAGTCAACTTATCAGCGTCACTATCTCTGAGAATGTCACCAGAAATTTTTCCAATATTTCCAGAAACATCTATTGTCCCACCTGTCTGATCATCAACACCATTAGAAAGCAAAGTTTCTTTTTCACTTCCATTGATATAAATGGTAGTTGAGTATGTGGTAATATCAGCAAAATCGTCTGACATCACTTTCAAATCGCCACCATAGCAAATTTCATCTTTGCCATCTAAAATAATTACACCATTCGACACAGAAATATATTCATTTTCTCCGCTAAATGAATATACCTTTAAGGACTGTTCTTCATTGCTTTCGGAGGAAGTGTTGCACCCTGCAAGCAGAACCGTACAAGCAAGCAACGATAGCATAACTGCCATTATCTTTTTCATAATATCACCATCCCATCAAATTCCGAGTTGTTATTCAATAGCAAGTAAAGCTGCTTTGGTCGCATGAATCTGAGTCGTATCAAACACTGGCAATTTTACTTCCTTCTGCTGAATCAGCAAACCAATTTCAGTGCAACCCAAAATCACCCCTTGAGCACCATTTTTTTCAAGTTCATCAATAATAGCAAGATATTTCATCTTTGATTCCTCAGAAATAATTCCAAGACATAACTCATTGTATATGATATTATTAACAATTTCGACTCCCTCCCGATTTGGGATTACCACATCAATACCTGCGTCAATCAACTTGTTTTTATAGAATTCCTGAGTCATAGTATATTTTGTACCAAGCAACCCCACTTTGGAAATATCATTTTTCTTTAATTCCTCTGCTGTCGCTTCAGCAATGTGGATAATCGGAATTGAAATATGTTTCTGAATTTCTGGTGCAACTTTGTGCATTGTATTCGTACAGATAATAATGTAATCCGCACCTGCTTTTTGAAGGTTAACCGCCGCTTCCGACAAAACTTCGGCACTTTTTTCCCATTCTCCATTTGCCTGATATTCTTCTATTTCAGCAAAATCCACACTATAAAGAAGAGTTTTTGCAGAATGTAATCCACCAAGTTCCTGTTTAATGGTTTTATTTACAATCTGATAATATGTGACTGTACTTTCCCAACTCATTCCACCTATTAAACCAATTGTTTTCATTTTCAATCTCCTTCGTTCGTTCCGAGTTGTTTCATTCAATATATTTATTCACGTATTGCTTGTATGACCATTTTCTTCAACAAAAATACGTAAAATATTATAGCATTTTATAAGAATGGGCACAATCTTTACCATTTCTACAGCTTTACCTTCATCGGCGGTGCTGGCTGCCTCAGCTTTTCAATCTCTTTTCCTTTCACTGTGACCACTTTGTCTTTCTTCAGAACCTCCCCTTTCTTCAGTGTAAGATCCTGCTTCTCGACTTTATCAAAGTACTGTTTTGCAAATTCTGTCCCTGTCATCTTCCGGATCATGGCATCGATTTTTCCGGACGTGGCATCAACCACAAGAGGGGCTTTGTCTTTTTTTAGAAAAGCGATATAGTCTGTCCAACCGTCCATCTGGAAGACCTGGTCCACAGGGATGATGACCTGTTTTTCTTTCTCGCCCCAGGTGCCAGGGATCCGGCAGGAAAACTGGTTCCATTTCCGGAGCCCTTCCGGGTTGGCAAGGCTGGTATTCTCCACCAGGGTCTTGTGGTTGATGCTTAAGGGGATATAATCCGGATCGTTGGCATAGCTTTCAAAGGATGCTGCTGTTTCACTCCGGATCTTGTGTTGCTGTTCTTCCACGGTCTGTTCCAGTTCCCCTTTTTCCTTTCCCTCATACTTTGCGTTGGCTTCCTGGTACTCCGGGGATGCATTTTCTATGTAGGTCTCTTCGCTCTGATGGCCTGTTTCCTGGTACTGCTGCATCGTTACCGTATCATAATCCGGTAAAACGACGCCGTCCTTTAACAGGTCTCCTCGTTTTAGCCGGTACCACTGCTCTACCTTTGGCATATCGCTGTTGGCAATGACCATCTGGATGCTCCCATCTCCCACATTGAGATCTGGCAGCCTTGCATAATTGATGCCCATGGAGTCAAAGTCTTCTCCCAGTGACATCTCCTGTCCTTCTAACGGGAAAGAAACAATACTGGTGTGGTCTGCCGTGAGATTTTTTAACTCCTGCAGGGCTTTTTCACCGCCCTGCATCTGGTTCCTTAAATATCTCTCATACCAGGCCCCAAACTTGTCCCGGTCCGGCTGGTAGACTGCCACCTGTATCATCCCGTCTTCTTTGTTGAGGTCCGGAAGGACCATGGAATGGACTCCCAGGGATCTCAGCTCTTCTTCTAACTGCTCCTCCTCCACGGCGGGGATGTTCATGATGTCGTACTGGCCGTCTGTTGCTTTGATAAAGGACTGGAAATCCACAAATTCATCGGCGTTCAGCTTCTTCTCTTTTACCATCCGGGCAAAGTATTGAAACAGCATCACGCCTCCAAGGGTGGTCAGTTTCAGTACGGGATCCATGTATTTCATCGTATTGACGATACTAAGGAAAACATCTTTTACCTCATGTTCTGTGCTCATTGATTCCACCTCTCTCACATCTTAAAGCCCTTGTCCGGTTTCTGCTCTTTTTCTTTCATCTCCGGTTTTGGCCCTGTCTTTTTTTCTTTTAAGTCGTCCATATCGATCCCCAGTTCACTTAAGAATCCCCGGATATACTGGTTGATGGCATCAGTCATCTCCAGATAGGTTTCGATCTCATCGATCAGTTGTCCAAGCTGCTCTTTCCGGAAATGCTCCTTCCCTTTCTGAAGGTCTTCCTGTCCGACTGCCTCCAGTTCCATGGCATTGCTCAGTGTCCGTGCTGGATCAGAAAAATACCAACCTTCCGTCTGGGGATGGCCGTTCAATCGTTCAAATCCGATGCTGTCCACATAATAGGCTTCTGCTGTATCCCCTTTTTTTATGACGATGATATCACTGACCGAAAGGGAATATCCTGTATAGTCTTCTGGATGATGCAGGTTAAATTTCTCATATAAGGAGTCCAGCGTGTCCTCCTGTAAGAGGACATCGCTGTACACCATCCTGTAATCCTGTCTCCGGATCATGCTCCCGGATTCTGTCACGTAATCCATTCCCATGAAATGATAGAAGACCCGGTCTCCGCTCCCGTCGATCTGGTAGATGGCATAGCAGTCTTCCCTTTTATTAAGGAACTCCCGGTCTTTTTTCTCTTCCACGTTCTCTGTATCCTCCGCCGGTTTCGGGCGGATATCCGTCTGCTTCGTCTCCATCTGGCTCCCCCTTTCTTTCTCAGAGAACGATCCGTTTTTCTTCCTGCTTAAGTTGCTGTTTTCTCTGTTCCTGTTCCGTTCCCTTTAATTTTTCCGGGGACAGGTCGAAACACTCCGCAAGACGGGTATCACAGACCACATCATATCCTTCCTTTTCAAAGTCCATGTACTGCATAAGTCCATGGAGGCTGGATTCGATCTGGAAGGCTTTCAGTCTTCCAAGGGGCATGGAATATTTCTCCAGGGCAATGTAGGCTCCTTTTGAACCGGCACACATTCTTACGATATCCTGCATGTTCCGGCTTACATCGGATAATTCTTTTTTCGGGGCTCTCCCTGCTCTCATCTCCCAGGTGGCGGCATTTTCCAGATAAGCTCCTTCCGGATCATAATGGAGGACTTTGTCGGACAGACGGATGGACGGATCGATCTCTGTCTCATTCATCTGCTGCACCATCCCAGTAAGGTCTCTGACGGATATATTCCCAGTCACCGGCACGATGATCGTTTCGTGTATCGAAGAAGGGAGAACGAAATAATCCCTGCCGAGGACTTCCGCCGTCTTTTTCATGACATCTTCCTGCAGGATCATCCCGGCTCCATTTATCTTGTCTTCCGTAGTCAGGGCAAATGTATGGGGCATCCCGTCATTCATATCCAGCTTCCGGTCTCCTTTCAGGAGATTTTCCATTTCAAATCCGTTCGATGCAAGGAACAGGTTTGATTCATTTACTTCGAGCAGGAACGGGCCTCTTTTCCTGTCCGCTTCCAGGGCATCCCTGTGAAGGGTCTCTTTATCGATCTGCCAGTAGTACAGGAGATCTTCTGTTACCCGGATACTTGAGATCTCGCCATCCTGTCCCGGGATCGTGATACAGTAAGTGGCGGCATAATCGCCAAACCGGTTGTATACCGTGCCCTGCAGCACCCTCCGGTTGTCTTCCGGGTCACACAGAAGTACCTGCAGGTTTCCTTTTACACTTTCATAATCAAAGATCGATTCCATGCTCCTTCGCTGTTCTCTGGAGAGTATGCCGTGTTCAATAAAAGCATCTGCAAGAAAGCCGGTGCATCTGTCCATGGAATATCCATCCCGGTACATCCCATACAGTGGTTCCATGCTGATGTTCGGTGTGAACCTTTCCCCGGGCATTTTAATGGTAAGGGATGTTTGTATCGCATCATTGTGTTTCGGGATCTGTGTGATGGTGATCTCTGCATCCTCATAGGATGGCGGAAGATAATCCCTGATATTGTTTTTCACATATTCAAAAAAATCGTATCGGTCAAGCATTCCCCTTCTCCTCCTTCTCTGTGTTTTCCTCACGTTCCTTCCATAACTGTTCCCACTGTTTCCGGTACCCCTCCATTCTGGAAAGGCTCTTTTCCATAAGTTCTTTTGGGTCGGTCTTTTCTATCTTCCTCATCTCTTCCGGTCTCCTTTCCCTTTGATCATCTCCCAATGGCCTTCTCTGTTTTGTGCTCTTTTCTTTTTTGTTCCGGCCTGACGCCCGGCACCTCCTTTGGCTTTCCCTCCTGCCGGATCCCCAGCTGTTTCAGGGAATCCTTTACATACCGGTTATTCTCTTTTGCTGCTTCCAGAGTCCTTCCGATGTCTTCAAGAAGGAAAAGGCCCTGGTCCCGGTCTTCTTCCATGGCCTGCTGTTTTTCTTCTGCAAGGAACAGCCGCAGCTTTTCAGACAGCCCGTCGATCAGCTTCCCTGCCGTCTCCCGGATCGTGTCCATGGAGGCTTTCAGTTCCTTCATATCACGTCCACTGCTCCATCCTGCAATGTAGGGGAAACTGTATCCGGAGGTATCGATCCGGAAGGCAGAGCATACACAGTACGCCACCGATTCCGCCTCGATCTCCCGGGTCATCTGGTCCTTCTGTACCCCTTCTTTTTCCATCGTTTCCCTGTCATGGAGCATGGCGTGGCAGGTCTCATGGACGGCCGTCTTGATAGTCTGGCTTTCGCTCATCCCTTTTTGGACCACGATCTCTCTGGCTCCCGTGTCATAAAATCCCTTTGCCTGCCCTTCGATCTCATCCATCCGGATAGGCACCGGGGAAAGTTCCCGTATAGCTTTTAAGAACAGGTCATGGTCTTTTACCGCATCCGTCAGTTCTTCCGGTTCCAGTGTCTCGACCGGTCTCCCCTCTGTCTGGCCGATGTCAAACACTGTGGCAGCTTTAAACCGTGGGATGACGGTCTCTGCTTCCTCCTCCTTTCCCTCCCCGTCAGGGACAGGACTCTCGTTCTGGACGGAGACGTCCTGTTCCCGTTTTCTCTTTACCGGGGCCGGGGCAACGATCGTGATCCCTTTCTCCCCTCTGCGGACCTGCCTTCCCATGGACTGCCACTTCCGGTATCCTGCCACGAGAGTCGCATCCGGGCGCTGCATGGCGATCAGCAGTGTGTTCTGGAAGGAATAGCGGTGGAACCGGGACATGGTCTTAAGAAATTCAGCATACCGCTCACCGGTAAAGATCCCCTTCACCCCTTCTTCGAGCGATGCCAGGATGCTCTTCATGTCTTTCCCGGATACCGGGAGGGGGATCGTGGCGGTCCCGGCCTTTTCCGCTCCCTTCCCCTCCCCTTCCCTGAGAAGAGGATACTCTTTTTCCTCCTCCGTTTTGTCACCTGCAAAATACAGCTCATCCAGCTTCCGGACCAGACTTGCCCCGGGAAGGGGCGGTACGTCTTTTTCTTTAAACGAATAATATTCCTGTCCCTTTGCCACGATGATATGGTCAACGAGCGGGATCCCCATCAGTTCTCCTGCCTCCTGTATCCTTGCGGTGGTCTGGATGTCCTCATTGGAAGGGGTAAGGACACCGGAGGGATGATTATGGGCCAGGAGAATCCTGCTGGCATTTGACAGGATGGCCGATTTAAAGATCTCCCGCGGATGGGCGATCGTGTGGTCCAGTGCCCCGACGGATACGATGTTCATGTTGATCGGCCTTAAGTCACTCTGCAGGTTCACGATGCAGAAGACCTCCCGGTCCATATCCGCAAGGAGGTCATGCATCACCCGGACCGCGGCTTCCGGACCGTCCATCGGGGTCTCGCTGTATAATGGCGGCTGTTCGACCAGGCGTATCGCAACCTGCTTAAGTCTGTCTGACATAGTCTTCTCCTCCCAAAGGTATGGTCATCACAAACTCCCCTTCCATGGTGAGGACCTGCTGCTTTAGTTCTTCTAACGTAAGGATCTCTCCTGCCTCTTCCCAGAAGACAGGGATCCATTCCAGTTTTTCTTCTCCCATTGCAAATCCCCTTTCTGTGTCCCGCCGCCCTTAAAAGGACGGCAGGACTTTTTCGTTTTACAGTGACAGGCGGATCACGTTATCCTTCTGTTTCTGCTTCTCCTCTTTTTTCATATCCTGTTCTCTGCTCTTAAGACGTTCCTCATAGGCAGACGCTTTCTCAAAGACATGCTCTTTCGGGTCATAGTGGTATGCTGCATCCCCCAGCTGGATATCCGGTGTGACTGCATTCTGATTGGCATCCTTTATCATTGCCTGCATCTGGCTGGCATCAAGCCCTTCCCGGTCAGGGACGGCGATCCATTCATGGACTGAGGATGGAAGGATGAAATAACCTTCCCCCATCATCTCTGCGACCTGATCCAGGATGCCGGGATAAAAGAGGGCGGAAGCGCCGTTTATTTGTTCTCTGTTCGTGACAACGAGCATTGGGATCTGCATTTCCTGATCCATTGTCTTCCTTACTTCATTGATGACCTCTTCCCCCAGTCCTGCCGTTTTCATATCGATGAGACGCATCATGATACCTATGTTTTCTATCATAGGAGGGAACAGGTGCGGGCTGTTTTCCATGGCATCCTGGTGGAGCTGCTCTTTCGTGATGCCAAGATCAGCCATCATCTGGCTGGTCACTGTCATCGATGACATGCCGCCTGCATCGATGCTCCCTAAGATATGATAGGTGACCGCCAGGTCATCGATGCGGGTATGCGGGATGTTTTTGAGCAGCTCCCCGTTGCGTGCCGCATCACAGACCCGGATAAAAAGATTCTCTTTTATCCTGCTATAATCCGTCACGAGGCTGAGATCCACCAGGATCGTGTTTTCCTGTACGATATCTGCCATGCGTCTTATTACATCTTCCATTCCGGTCAGGCCGTTCTGGAACAGGGCATAGTACTTTTCCAGGTTCAGGACCGGGGAGGCCGCATTGCCTCCGGTCCACACACACATTCCCAGATAGCTTTCATTTATTTTCTCATGGCGGCGGATCTCTATGACAGCATCTTCATACTTTTCCGGGAGATAGTCTTTGATCCTGTCCTTTACGTTTTCCTCAAATTCCTCAAATCCGGTCTTTCTTTCCATCCCTTTATTCCCCCTTCTCCTTCCGGCTTTCCTGTTTTTTGTCTTTTCTCTGTTCTAAGATCCCCCGGTATGCCTTCATCCTCGTCTGGCATCCTTCCATATGGTCTTTTCTCTCCAGATATTCTGTCTGCGGTATCATCTTTCTTCCTCCTTATCGCTGTTTTTTGATCATCTTCCTGAGTCTCTCCATCATGTCAGCGGAAAGGGCAGGTATGGCGTACTGTTCCATTTCTTTTGCCGTATCCCCCTCTTCCAGACACCGGATGAGATATTCCTTTTGTTCCTGTGTGTATGCTTCATTTTCCAGATACCTTCTGATAAAGATCCGGGCGGGGTCTCTTCGGAAGAGACAGGGCAGCCTTCCCTTTTTCGGCTGGGCATCCCGGTGCCCTGTTTCCTCCCGGTCTTTTTCCTCCGGGGCCGTCTTCTTATAAATCTGCTCCTGTTCCTTTTTCAGTTCCCGAAGCTGCCCCTCCAGTTCCTCTATCTTTTTATCACGCTCCTTTATCTGCTCATTCTTTCCACCTATCAGATGGTACAGGGATGTTTCCTGTTTCCGGGCTGCCTCCTCTTGGTATTTCATGGCTTCCTGCAGGCTGGTATCCACCGCATGGCGCAGTTCCCGGCTTTCCTCATGGAGCTCTGAGACCCTCTGGCGCAGCTCCTCTACCTGCCGCAGGGTCTCCGGATCCTTCCAGTATTTCCTGGCCAGGAACTTCTGCCTCTCTTTCTGGATGAATGCTGCTTTTTTCAGGCTCTCCTTTACCGGCGCTTCATTGAGTTTTTTCAGCTGTTCCAGTCCCATCCCGTCCAGGGCACAGATATAGAGCCACTCACAGACCAGGCCGTCCGGGATGGCCTGGACATACTGCTTTACTTCTTCGGGGCATCTGCTCTGGTTCAGGATGCCCTGGTGCTGTTTGACAGCTGTGATCGTTTCATCCATCTGCTCATCTCCTTTTTGGCTCTCTGGTCTTTTCTTTTTCCGGCATCCTCCGCTTTTCATCCTCTTCTATCATCCGCTCTGCCATCCTCCTCTCTTTCCGTATCTCCCGGAGGAGGGCTTTCCTCTCCTGCTCCTTCTTCGGATCCTGTTTCCTGTCCCCCTTTCGTTTTTTCAGTCCCGCCTCCCTTTCCTTCAATCCTTCCATCCGGCTTTTTAATCCATCCAGGTCTTTGATATCATGTTCCAGGATGTACCGGCATTCCTCATACAGCCTCTGGATATGGATGGCATGTTTTCTGATATCCCGGTCAGAGACCGCATAGGGATTTTTTTCTTCGAGATAATGGCCCGCCCGGTAAAACAGCTTCACCCTCTGGATCTGATACCGTGTCAGTGTGACTGTCAGATATTTTTCCAGGCCTTTTTCATAAGACTGTTCCAGCCTGGAGGACAGGATCTTAACCGTCTCTGCCCGGAGTGTTTCCTGTGATATCTTTTTTAGGATGTCTTCCTTCCGGTATCCCTCCCCTAATGTGATGTCCCTCCTTCCCTTTTTCGCACCCGGCGGGATAAAGGTGGTATGTTTTCCTTCTCTGATCCGGTATCCGAGCTGTTTCATCTGCACGAGGAACTCTTCCCAGGACTGGGAACGGGAGACCGCAAAATCAATGTCGGCCTGTATGATCTTCGTCCAGGTGGGCCGTCCCTTTTTTTCGGCATCATGTTCTGCATACGATCTCCCGGCCTTTCTATCCTGGTCAAACTCCAGCCTGGAGATCCCATATCTTTCACAGATCCTGTCCGTGACAGGCTGGATAAATTTTTCCCAGTCACCTTTTTCATAACGGTATTTATATCCGCTCACCCGGTTCACGGAATTAAAGATGATATGCCCGTGCTGGTGGTCCTGGTCCGTGTGGATGGCAAAGACATAGTCGTAATCTTCCCCCAGATATTCCTCGCAGAATTCCTTAAGGACCAGAAAAGCCTGGTCAGAAGTGACTTCCCCAGGCTTAAACGAGATCACGAAATGATATCCCTGTCTCTTATCTGTTTTTCCCCATTCTTTTTTTGTCTCCATCATCACCCGGAAGATCTCTTCCGGGTCATTTCCGGCATTGCCTCCCACCAGGTATCCGTTCTCCGTTTTCTCCGGATTTAAGATATACCGGAGGCTGTTTTTCAGATGTCCAGTTCCCCCTCTCTTATCCGGATTGATGTGCATGAGTTTCGTTATCGCCATAGTTTTTTTCGATCTGCATCTCCACCCCCTTCACCCTATTTTCCACATCAGCCAGGCACTGCTGTAACATCCGGATGTCAGAGGGGCTGCCGTACCCGCTGTTTATTTTTGTGACGGCCTGGTTGATGTTCACGCCGATCTTCCGGACCTGATAGCTGAGTTCCTTTAATTCTTTTTTCAGCTCCCATGGCTGCCTGGCGGAAGAAAAGATACATTTCCTGATGTAAGCAGAGATATTTTTTTCCTTTGTCTTTTTCGTGTGGGTCGCGGCATCTTTTTCGGCATACTCCTCCAGCAGGGCGAATTCTTCTTCCGTAAAACGGATGAGAAATGTCTTGTCCCTCCCCATTATGTTTCCCCGTCACCTCCTTTCCACTGCGGATCACTCCCTGCCTGCTCCCTCCCGATATGAAATACGGATGCGTTGTCTTCCAGGATGAGCTTTAACATATCCAGTTTTTCATCACTCAGGTCTCCAAGCTGGCCTTCGATGAGGGATGCGATCTTTTTATTCTTTTCTGCTTCCTGGCCCTTTTTTGCTGCCGCAAGTTTTGCCCGGACCTCTTTTTTATTTTCAGAGATTTTTTTCTCCTTCTCCTCTATTTTTTCCAGCTCCTTTTCCAGCTTTTCGATGGTCTCTTTCCATCCCATGGCATCAAAACCTCCTTTTCATTTTTCTTTTTACAGGATCATATCCCGTCCAGGTAATCGTAGGGATCCGCCTGCCTGTCTGCAGGTTCACCCTGCCCATCCCACGGGGAATTTTCCTGCAGCCACCGGATAAATCCTTCCAGCTTCCTGCATAACCTTTTTAGTTCCTTTTCCTCCTTTTCGTTATCTGCCTTTTCGGAAAATGCACTGACTGCATCGGCAATAAACCTGCTTTCTGTCGGGTATCGTATCTTATCCCTCCTCCCGATCTGCTCAACGGCTTCTTCTGTCAGCCGGAAATGTTTATCGATCATCTGTCCACCTCCTTTCAAAAGTCCCTGTTCTTATACGTTCCCGTGTTCCATTTCCGGAACATCTCCCCGTTCCATTCTCGAACGTTGTTCCATTTCTCGAACATCTCCTCGTTCCACTCCCGAACGTTGTTCCATTTTGGGGACATCTCCTCGTTCCACTCTCGAACCTTGTTCCATTTTTGGGACATTTCCTCGTTCCATTTCTCGAACCTTGTTCCATTTATGGGACAAAAAAGCCGCAAGGCTTTTGCAAGATACGCATTTTGTATATACAAAATGCCATGATCTTGTTAGGGGATGCCCCCTAAAACCCTACGGCAGCAAATGCCATTTTCCATTGGAAAAGGCATAAAAAATCCTCAAACGGATTGCATGTGCTCAGTTTGAGGATTTCATTTCATAATATTAAATTTTCTTATTTTAATGCAAATGGAAATTTGTAATATAGATTCTGTATTTCTCCAAACTACAAGTATTAAGCATAATCGGCTTTTTTACATTTCAGTGTCTAACTCAGCAAAGTGAATTAACTTTAATAATATCAAAGCGAAATTATTAGACAACCATTTTATGTCTAACCGGTTGCCTGCAAAATATGTGTTTTTTTTATACTCCGGATATCTAAAATACTCATCATTTCCACCTTCAATATACATACAATATTTTTTACAAAACACATCCACCCATTCCATGTAACTCTCATTAATTTCATACTCTTTAAAGAATAAATCAGCTAATTCTCCTAAATCATGTTTTCTATTTATTTGCCCAGTTTTTTTAAGCAATAAATACTTAAAACCAATTTCAATTGCCTGTCTGCCAACAAAAATTGTAACTACCGAATGCGGCAAAGAATCCATAAGTTTATCAAAAGCATTTATATATTCCATCCAATAATTTTTCCATAATAATATTCGGTCATTCTTTTTGAAATTTTTTTCTGTTCCATCAAAGGAATCTATACATTCAATAACATTTTCAATTTTATCTTGAGATGATAAACTATTGCTTCTTGAATCTTTTGCCAGACTTCTACAATCAGATCCATTAAACATCGGTGATTTATCATAATTCAGGTGGGCAACCGAGAATGCGCCATCAAGCTGTACAACATCTTCGTAACTCAAAGTATTTCCCAATGTCTTAAATAATCTCATATCAAATTTCTCCATACAAATACTGGTTTCTAAACTGTAATTTCACTGTGCTTCTTTCAGCAAATCTTCTGGTGTCATATTAAAAAATTTTTCCAATACATAAGATTCCTCGTACTTGGACCAGACATCTCGTTTTTCCATTTAGAAACTGCCTGTCTACTCACACCTAATGTCTCCGTTAGAAACTCTTGAATCATCTTGCATTCCGTTCGATGTCTTTTCAAACTTCTCCATGCGATTTTGCATTTTCTGCTTTTACTTTCTTACTGGTTCAATTTTAATATACTTTTTCAATGCTTTTATCAGCAAAAAAACTATATTGATGGCTAAATTAATTGTTTCTATGTTGATTTAGTCACCTCTCTGATTGCGAAGAATTTTTAATTCACAATTACTGATTTTTCATTTCTAAAAAACTCAAAGTTATCTTTCCATTATCATCTATATTATTATAACAACCTTTAAAATAATTTTATGTGGGCAAAACGCCTGCATTTTTTAATGATGTGACTTGCGCAATCAGGTCATTCATAATCATATCTTTTATTTCATTCCATGTAATATTAGAATTTAAATTATGCTCAATTTTACAACGAATAAGACATTTTTTTAATATTTCTCTTGTTATATTTTCAAGATTATGCAACTCGGAATCTGTAATATTAGAACCATCACCCTCATGCAACGATTCAGAACGAAATCTATAAAAATTCAGTACTTTTTGATGAAGCTGTTGGATTTCTGCCGATGTATTTCCTAACATCGCACTGATTCTATTAGCCAGCATTTGTTTTTTACCGGGCTGATTTTGTGGCAGGAGAGTCATTTCCAATGCCGTTGTATACTGTTCGAATCCAGTCGGAATGTCAATCTGTTCTAATCCCCAAGAAAACTCATCAATACAATCTTTCAACAGTGCATACGGTGCATTACAATAATCATTCAGCCACTGGTTGCATGAAACAATTTCTGCCTCACTTAACGTAAATCGTCCACTTTCAATAGTATTTCGTGTTTGATTATGGATACAATGATCTATCGTGTTACTAATTATGCCCATTTCATGGAACGAGCAATGGAAGAAAACATCTCTGAATCCAATATTACCCGACTTAAAAAGTCTGAGAAGATTGATTTGTTCGTATAAAAATTTCTTTTCCTTTTCCATGTACTGTCCAAGTTTATCTTCGCACATAAAATCATTACCTGTTGCCACGTGTTTAAATGTGCTGAAGTTTGAACCTTCTATCTGTATAACCTCATTCTTGTTTATACAGATGAAGAATACATTTCCGTCTTCAATTATACGAGAGCCAAAATAGTCAGTATCTAACTGCCCCCGTCCATTAGTTATTTTATCTTTGAAAAATAACGTATCAAACTTACATTTTTCAATAGTATATCCCCTGCCCAAAGCTAAGCCACAAAGGCTTTCATCACAACACATTATAATACCTGAAACAGATACATTTACATCAATCATATTCTTTCTCCTTGTTCCATGAATTAGATCTTTTTTTCACCCTATTATCCCTCTAAATTCCGATTTCTCCAGTTCTAAAACTGGAATCTGTCGCACTCTTTTATAGGGATGCGTTCAGTTCTTCGTTGATTAAACTGTATCACCTACGTTTTGACATGGAAATATCCGGAATAGCTCTGGAATAAACTCTTTCGTCTACGTAAATATCTATTATTCCATATTACAGAACTTCTATCTCGGATTGATACTCCTGCAATTCGGGATATTTCTTACAATATTTTTTTGCAACCTTAAAATCGTCTCCATTAGAAAATACACACCTATAACTATGTGCTACCTGATGTAAATTATAGTATGTAACTTCCTCCACATCAGACATTACATAAAACTGTCTGTCTTTGAAAATAGGTCCATATGTTTTTGAGTCAAACATACAAAGCAATAATGAAGACGATACTGGAAACACTATTTCAATTCCTGGAGATGCGAATCCACCATAATTAATAAACTTGTCCTTTTTATGTGGGATTTTTACTACTGGATCATCCGATGTGTAGAAAGGTATATCTGTTTTATTTACACACATTACCCATACATGGTCAACCAAGATTTCTGTCAAGCGAACTGTAATCGCTGGATCAAGAATCATCATACTATGTTGTAGTTTAATAAAATCTGGATTTGCTTTCACTTCAAACGCTTCTTTTGGTTGTGCGTCTATGTTATTCATCTGCGTCTTATACGCAAGAGTTTGAGCTGTACCGGCAACCATATCTCCCAAAGTTTCTCTGAATTTTTTTGTCCTAATTACTTGAATGGATATAAAAAAAGAAAGCATCTCTTTCTCATGTTCTGACATCGCTAGGCAGTTTTTAATAACCCATTTATTACCATTGTAGCTCTTACCAATTATAGATTTCAATAGTTGGCTATATACTCCTTCAAATCCTGCAAAATGTTTTTTTTCAATATATTTGCTGTTTCCAATAATAGCTTCCACATCATTCCAACAGTCTGTCCCCACAATTTTCATTAAATCTACTTTCATTTGTTCGTACACATCTGTTTTAAGACCTTTCATAAGCCGAAGAAGATCCAAATCATAAAAGCCATTTTCCATTGCTACATTCAGAATATCTTGGTTAGTTCGAACCATTAGTTTCCATTTATCAAATACATCAATTCGCTTCCCAGCAGTTGCAAAATTTTCAAGGTAACACCTAGGCACATAATGCTCTTTTTTTGTATCTGCCATGTTACACCTCCAATTATCTTATCGTATTTCAAATTTCTTTACCAAACACTCTCAGTTCTATCAAATGTAGCAATTCCAATTTACTAAAGGAAGCTGAGTGTACATCTCGTTTTTCATATAAGCATTCTATTAAAATCATATTTGCTAAAAAATATTGTAAAAGTTAATTTTGCCTGTTGATGTCTTAAACTCAACACGTCCTACCAAAATTCCTTGATCATTACATCTTAATTCAAATCCTATATATGTTCCTTTAATACTATTAAATTTGTATATTTCTCTATTAATTTTTTCCATTTTTTTTATGGCTACATATGGTCTTCTCGTACAATTTAATGGTCGAATAGAACAATAACCCTTTTTCTGAAATTCAAATGCTATATTTCCACTACCTTTGCTGTATATTTTAAAAATGTCTTTATCCTCTGTTATTTTCGGTTCCAATGTTCCCGGAATCATATTCGTTATTTCAATAAAACCTATTTTATTCATTCATCCATTTTTTATAATTATTTCCAAACTTTGTATATTGAAATATTCTTCTGGCTTTGTTGGATGTGGTATTACATCTATGAAATATACATCATTCAAATCAATTATGGAAAGTAATTGCATATCACTTCTGTTATTCTTCATTTGCTTTTTATCTTCAACATATTTTCCACTCATATGCAAGTGAAACAGCTGCCATGTATATCGTAAAAAATCTGTTGCTCGTGATTTTTTTATGTTGTTTGAAAGAAAGATGTTCATATCCTTTCCTGCTGAAAATGAATCTTCAAACATTTTTAGGATTTCTACATATTCTTTTGATATTTCATTTAAATTTAATTTGCTCAATAGTTCCTTAGAATAATGTACTTTTCTTTGAGTCACAGGTATCAGCCTAAATAGATATGAAAAAAAGTCTATTATAGTGTCCTCTGGTTCTTCTTTATCTTTGTATTCTACACCCTCACTATCATAGTACTTACGAATTTCAGATTGAATATCTTTATAGATATTTTTTTCTAATTCTGTCTTTTCTCTCTTAGTATTATCCATATTTTCAACCTTTTCCCTTTTTCAATAAATTTCGATCTTATAATACTTTAATTAATATTATGAATATAACATATAATCAAAAGAATTACCAGACAAGCAACCACAACATATAGTATTATCTCCACCTAAATTCATATCTCCCGTCAGAATATTTCACTTCAATGCTCTGTCCATCGATTCGGGAGGTTTCAAATTCCAGGACCACTTCATATCCCGTCTCTGTTTTTTCAAAAGAAGAGACGTAAAATAATCTCCGCTCTTCCAGGTTTTCATTGAGAAAGATAAGGAGGTTGTTTTGCAGGGTCTCCATATCTCCCATACTGGAAAGTTCCCCATCCGGATCGGTGATCTGGGGAAGGCCGAAGTCGATCGGTTCCGTTCCCTGGGCGGAGTATTCCGGTGCAGCTTCCGTGGCTTCCCCATCTGGCTGTTTCATTCCACCGTAGTCTTCGATGTCTTCTATCGTCTCTTCGTATGGAGCAATGGAAAATTTCCCGGTTTCTTTTTCATAACGGACCTGTAAAACAGACCGGCCAGCATCATCAAGCTGCAGATAAAACTGCGCCGTTCCTTTTGGGGATGCCTTGTCATCCTCCACTTTTCCAAGGGCCGTGACTGTATCTGCCGCCATTCCATTTTCTTTCAGGAAATCCCTGACCTGCTCTTTAAATCCGGCTTCCTCTTCCGGAAGGAGATAATAAATATTTCCTAGGGAAAGGAATGTACAGGAACCATCTGTTCCTTCTGTGGTCTGTTCCTGTACCTCCGTTTCCCTGATCTCTGCTTCGGTATCGGTTTCCGGTTTTTTTGTTTTTTCACCTCCCCTCATAAAAAAGATCCCTGCCAGTGCCACAACAAGGATGGCTGATAAAAACAGTCCCATAAATATCACTATCCTTCTTTTTTTCATCGGATCCCTCCATGAACGTTTCTTATTTTAAATGATTCTTTCCTAAGTTGACTGCCTTCACGACGGTGGTCCCCGCCCATTCCGGATGATACCTTGTGACCGTTTTCCCGGAACCGTACCATGATGCTTTGTCCACGCAGAACTCCACCACACAGTGGCCGTACTGGTGCCCCCATTTATTGCAGTCGGAGTCCGCCTGGCTTTTCTGGTCCCCGATCACCCCGTGGATGACCCTGCCGTTTGCCAGGACAAAGTCCACTTCATCCCCGACTTCCCCGAAGGTGGAAGTGCAGGCGATCACGTACCGGTCCCCGATCTTTCCAAAGCCGTTGGCATCATAATGCTCCCCGGAGTTTACCCGTAGGCGGTACTGACGGCTTAACCGGTTGGTGACCATGCTCCATCCCATGTAGGAATACACATCGCCCAGTCCTGATGGCAGGGTGATGGTCTTTCCTGTCCCATAGGCATCCTGGTCTTTTAACCGGAGGATGGTATAGATCTTTCCTCCGACACTGTCCCCGGTCTTCATCCCTTTTACGAAATATCCGCTGTTTTCTCTGCCGTCTGAGGTCTGGGAACGGCTGTAATCATACCAGATCATTTTTCCATTTGTATTTTTACCGGCATAGACATTGGTGTGCAGGTGGTAGAGGCAGATATCCCCTGCCCTGAGCCCGGCTTCCGTTGGCATCTTCCCGCCGACGGAAATGATCTCATAGTATTTTTCAAGCTGTTTTCTCACCTGGCTGCTGGCCACCAGCCTGTTTTCGGCGTTGCTGTAAATGAACTGGCCCGGTTTTAAAGTGCCAAACTCCTGCATGGCCATGCTCACATAATGGGCACAGTTGGTCTTTCGCACGCTGGCATTTCTCGCTTTTTCAAAAGAACCTTCCAGATTGGAGTTGGAATAGACCCAGTTCCCGTCATTTAAGATGGCCGCCGAGATTCTGTCACAGTACCCCAGGAAATCCTGTACATTCCCACAGGCATTGATGCCGTTTTCCGGATAATCCGGCTGCCCGTAGCCCATGATGCCGCCATAGGCAAGCGGGTAATGGGCCCGCATGACCTGGTCCCTTTTGTTCCCCTCGATGGTATGGACCACATCATTTTCCGTGTATTCGACGATCCCTACATGATGGGATTCCCCTTCCCCTTCGTAATCAAAATAAAGGATATCCCCCGGCTGCGGGATGTAACCGGCCTCTTTTTTCTGGTATTTTTGATGGCGGATGAACCACTGCCTGCCCTCCTCACAGGATGCAGTCTTCGGTAGGATGCCCATCTTGATGAACCCGCATTCGTTGGCGCACCAGCTCACAAAGGAATGGCACCAGGCAAGGCCGTTGGCCCCGGTAAATTCCCCGTACTTCGTTTCGTTTCCGGGTCCTTCCCGGTAGCCGATCTCCTGGATGGCAACGGCAACGATATCCTCCCCGGAACCGGATGCATAGGTCGTACTGAGGGCTGCGATGACCCCGGCAATGAGGCTGGCCACCACGCCGATCACCACCGCCACCACGATCACCGGGATCAGGATGGCAAGCATCGTGACCACGACCGTTGCGGCAAGCTGGATGGCTGCCGTAGTGACTGCCAGGATGGCAGAAGCCATGGCCGCGGTCACAAAAGCAGCCGCCTGCTTTACGTTCCCCATCTCCCGGTTGTCCTGCATCTGTCTGGACAGTTCTGACTGGATCTGGACACGTCTGCTCTCAATGGCAGCATTTTTCCGCCGGTTCGCTTCCTTAAACCGTTCTGCCGTCCGCTTTGCGATAAGGACCGTGAGCCCGGCAGGGGATGTGGGAGCAGTACCGCTTTTCACGCCGGGAGCTGCTGTCCCCGCTGGACGGTGGCCGGATAACGGCACGGCATTTGAAACCTCTTTACTTTCTGTTTCCTTTCTTTGCTCCCGTTTATCTCCGGTCGTCTTTTCCGTCTGAATACGGCTGTTTTGCAGGCTTTTTCTCTGCTCCTCTTTTCTTTTTGAAGACTGCCCTGCCGCTCTTTTTTCTGCATCAGAAATGAAGACGCCTCTGGCTCCCTTTTTCTTTTCCACATCACGGGATGCCTCTTTTATGTACTGCTGTTTCCTGCGTTCCGGAAGCCGGTCCCATGCTTTCTTCTCCTTCCGGTTTAAAAAGTGGGACAAAGGAACAGAGGAGGGAACGGTTTCCCTGCCTTCCCTTTCCTCATCCTCTCCCATGGGACGGACCTGCTGCTTTGCTTTTTTTACCCCGCTCTTAGAGACCTGATAGGAGGCGCTTACTTTCCGGAGCGCGGTGCCCCTGCTTTTCTTTATGCCCATATCATCCCTCTTTCTTATAGCGGAGGATGCCGCCTTCCCAGGTGGATATCAGTTTTCCATCCCGGCATAAGGCAAGCAGCTTTTCCTCCGCTTCCTCTTCCGTGATGTCTAACACCGACAGGATATCCCCAGCTGTGACCGGTGTGATCCCTGCCATCCGGATGATGATCTGCTCCATGTGGTCTTCTTCCCTGTCTGTTTCCGGTTTCTGCTCTGGCAGTTTAGCCATATCCGCCGGTGCCATGTTCTTTTCCTCCGCTTTTTCATGGAAGTTGGTGCTGATGAGCGGGTAAAGGACATTCTCCTTCGATATCTTGGCATCGAACAGGACCACCTTTTTCCCCCAGACCATCACGCCCTGCCCGGTCTCACCGGAGTTCAGTGCATCAAATTCCGCCCTGGATAATTCCTGGATCTCTGCTAAGGCGTTGGCATCCACGCCTCCCTGATCTAAAAAACATTTATAAGAACAGTTCGAAAACAGTTCTTTTAACTGCTCATTGTGAAGGGCTGCCGTCAGGTTCTGCAGGACCATGGTACAGATCCCGCCAAATTTACGGAAGGTGGCGACAGCCGTGTTCAGCTGGTCCGCCGACGTCCCCTTTTTGCTGACCACCTGGGTCTCATCCACGATGAAATGGGTGGCCCTCTGCAGGGACTGGTTATATTCCATCCTGGAGGAAGTATAGTGCATAATGGTGAGCATCACCGCCTCCCAGTTATCCTCCGGCACATTTTTCATCCCAAAGCCTACCAGCCGGTTTTCCAGCCTGACCGTAGACGGGCGGGCCAGCATATCACAGGAGCCTGCGGTGTACTCCTCCATACTGTTATAAATCGGGCGGATCACATTTTTGTCATACTCGTTTTCCGCCCGGTCCAGTTCTTTCCGTATCTCCTCCCTTAACAGACGGAGTGTTGGCTGTTTTTTCAGGTTTTTCTGGGCAAAACACTCTTCAAACATCTTCCTTGTGCAGCGTCCCACGACCGAGGCGTGTTCCTGGGTAAAGGTGATGTTGTTCATGATGGCCGCCGTCAGGCTCTTTGCATACTTTGCCTGCGTGGCGGTGAACCGTTCCCTGATATCCCGGCTGCCATAAAACACGCCCTCCGGGACCTCGAACCCATTGAGGTATATCCGGCTCTTCGGGGTCAGGTCGAAATAGGAACCGCCGTTATCTTTTACGATATCCTCAAATTCGTTCTGGGGGTCTATGATGAGGATGTCATCGTCGGTACTGACCAGGGTCTGGAGGATCTCCGTCATCTTGACGAGGACGGACTTCCCGGAACCGGTATGCCCGATGATGATCCCATGGGGGTTCATCAGCATCTTCCGGTTGCCGAAGATCAGCTGCTTCGTGGTCCTGTTCAGGCCGTACATATATCCCCCGGGCTCAATGATGTCCTGGGCATGAAACGGCTGGAAAGCGGCTACGGAAGAGGAAAGGAAGAACCGCATATAGTCCACCTGCCTTCCGCCGTAAGGCAGGGCCGTATTTAACGCCTTTAACTGCTGGTAGTCTGCCGTTTCCAGCACGATCCCCTCTTTGGAACCGATGGCCTGCATCTTTTTTACCCGCTCGGCAAGGGTATCTTCATCCCCCGCCGTCACGGCCACGAGGAAGTTCATGAAAAACCCGGTCTCATCGTTTTCCACCACCTGGTCAAGGTAGCCTTCGATCCCGTCCTTTTTCCTCTGCTTTGGATAGGAAGGCCCGATGGAGATCACCTGGTTCTTCCGCTTCCTCTCCTCCTCCTCGCTGATCGCCTTTTCGTTGTTCATGCAGGCCGCCGCCAGCTTTTCGAGGATCCTCTCCTGCGGGACCGGGGCAAAGTCCATGGTGACCAGGGAGGGGAACTCCACATTTGCCAGCTTCCGGATACAGGTATCCGGATCGATGGCGCTCTGGAACTTCCATCCGAACAGGACGGACAGACAGACATCATCCAGGATGAGGAAATTTTCTTTCTGCCGGATGGTCTTTGGCAGCACGTCATTTTTCCAGTCATGCCGGCCCTTTTCATCCAGATACTGATATTTCTCTTCCTCTTTCTTTCCGACGCGGAGGAGGGAATGGAGGCACCTAAGCCTCTCCTCCCCGTCCATCCGGTGGATCCTGCCCTGCCAGCAGTGGAACATGGTACAAATCGTCGTATCCAGGGCATTAAAGAGGATCCCTGCCTCCGCCGGGGAATCCGCCCGGCAGGAGACGGTCAGGTACCGGAGGGTGGCAACGTTCGGGTTCGTCTCGGAAAGCTTTTCCCCGATCCATCCCTTTATCCCTTCCTCCACTTCCGGATAGGCTCCTTCATTCGGCACTGTCCGTATCCTTTCTAAAAACGCATCCATGCTCTGGTATTCATCGACGATGCTGATCTTGAAATCCACGTTCATGGCCTTGAGCCAGTCCATGAACTGGTTTAAAAACCGGTCTTTTTCTTCCTCGTCCTTATTGATGTAATTGATCTCCTCAAAGAGATAGCACCGGTCATACAGGCAGTTCTTCTTTAGCGGCTCCACCTTTGCCATCCCGTTTTGATACATCGTATCGATGTTTAAGGCCTGTTTTACGTTTTTCGGGATCTTCACACAGGGAATGCTCTTTCTCCTGGCGGCATTAAACCTTGCGTTTGCGTTTACGACCATGCTCTCCCCTCCTTCCTGTCTTGTCTTCTGCTCCTTTTTCCATATGGAATGTCCGTTCCTTTCCCTCCGGCTTTTCCCCCGCCTCATACAAAAGCCGCCTTGTCTTGCGGCAGTAATCCCATTCTTTTATGATCTGCAGGATGCCCTGCCCCTGGTATCTCCCAAGCCCCAGTGCACAGACCGGGAACATGGCAGGCACCGCGATGTAGGTGCATTCCACGATCCCGATCCCGGCAAACCGCCATAAGAGAAGGGCGGCTGCTACCGCAAGGGCAAAGGCCCCGCCTCCCACCAGGCACTGCTTTAAGGTAAACCCCGCAAAGGCCTCATCGGGGAACGCTTCATTAAAGTCTTCATTGATATTGATCTTCATCTCATCCTCCTATAATCCAAAGGCACGCTGCAAAAGACTGTTTGCGCCTTTTACCGATGCCGTCATCAGTATCATGGTAAACAGGGCGTTTAAGGCGTCCCAGAACCCGTCCACTGCCGATGCCGCCATGGAATGCCCGTCAAATATCGTGATCCCGGAGCTGGAGATCTGAAAGGAGATGGCCATGACGAGGGCGATCACCACGATCTCAAAGGCATTTAACAGGAACGTCTTTACCCATGCATAAAAGCTCCTCTCCACCCCGCGGCCTCCGATCAGCGCAGGCACCGCAAAGGGCGCCATCACCACCAGAAGGTACAGCCTGATGTAGCGCCCATACACGGTAAGGAGCATCAGAAAGCTGCACACGACCGCCGCCAGGACAAAAAAGATCCCGAAGAGATGGTAAAACAGGACGGAACCAAGGTCCATGTCCTCCACGATCAGGTCCGGGGCATTTAAGGTGAACACATCCCCGGCCATCAGCGAAGCGGCAAGGAATAACAGCTTGATGATCCTTAGCAGGTTCAGGAAGATGACATTTGCCGCAACGATCTTGATGAGGGCCTCTATGGTCATCTCCAGGGTGATGTTATGGCTGAAGTCGCTGACAGCCTGGAGCATGGCGATGATAAAAAAGAGGTTTAACATCCCCACCCCGATGGACAGGGCCCAGGGATAAAGGGTATTCTCCACAAATCCCCATGCGCCGGTCGAAAAGGCCTGGGGCGAGGTGGCCAGCATCCCGCTGATAAGCCCCATCGCCTTATTCCAGACCGCGTTTGCCAGGTTGATGGAAAATCCTCCGAGAAAATCGGTCAGCCAGTCCGGCATATGATCCCTCCTAACTGATCTTGATCAGCTTGATGATCTGGGGTGCCAGGCAGGCGACCAGACCGGCAGCGATCCGCTTAAATGCCATGGACTGCATGGAGCCGTCGGTTGAGTTCAAGGCAGTGGCCCACTCAAAGACGCCCCATAGAAGGTACAGCTGGCCGATGCTCGACACGATGGCGGCAATGATGTCATAGATCGAATCAAAGGCCGAAGTGATGCTGTTTGTGGCTGCCGCCGCGTTGACGGGTGTCCCGGCGGAAAGGGCAAGGAGGAATAAGGCCATCCCTGCCTTCCCCGCCGTTTTCATATCGAATGTTTTCTTTTTTGTCATTTCTTTTAATCCTCTCCAATTTTAAATACAAAGACGATGCCCACGATCAGCAGGACAGATACCACGACCTGCACCAGGAAAGCGAGCAGGTCCGTCATGGGCACCCATGGCTCCGGCAGTACCTTCGGCAGCAGGAACCGTGCTGCGAAATTGGAAGCAATCCCTGCTGCGAAGGCAAGGGCGATGATGATCTTTGATATCCCGTTTTTCTTTCTCATTTACATTCCATCCTCCTTCTTTGGAAGCCGCCGGTACCTGGAGGCTTCCGCCTGTATGATCTTTTTAAAAAACTCCTTCTGGGTCTTCGTCCCGTCCGACGCATAGACAAAAAGCGCCGTCTCATAATCTTTATAACGGCTTGAAACAAGGTAACTCCGGGCGGCTCTGAACCGCATCCTTGCTTTCTTCACCCGGCAGTGCTTCCCGGCAAGAAAGAGCATCCCCTCGATGTCTTTCGCCGTTGTATAGCAGAGGGCAAGGGTCTCCCGGACCTCATCCCCGTATATGACCTTCGGGAGCCTTTTTTTATATGCGGGCCTGCTGTCCTGCCGGTATAAGAGCCATACCACAAAAAACAGAAGGAACAGCCCTCCCAGAAAGGAAAGGCAGATCCCGGCTTTCATCAGATCGATCTCTGGCATCCTTCCCCTCCTTTACCATGCAAAGTAGGCCTTCATGGTCTCTTCGATCTTTTCCATCAGATAAGCAGGGCTGTCCTGCCGGTCAAACTGCCCCGTCAGTACGACTTCCTGCTCCTCCATGTGATAGGAAGCCTTCACTTCCATGCCCTGGATATTGATCTTTTCAAGCATCTGTTTTACCCTTCGGTTCTGCTTCACTTTTTTATGGATATGGAAAGAAGGCGGATCCTCAAATGTGACCATGACGATGAGGCCATGTAAGGCCATCCGGACCATCTCCCCTGCTTTCGCATGGAGCAGTTCACACTCCGCGCCTTTTTGCTGCAGGTGATCAAGGAGATGCCCGGCAGTCAAGTCTTCGGCGGATCCTCTGTCCGGCTCCTTATTTTCAACAACGACCATTTCCATCTCTGCTGTCTCTGTCAATACTTCCTGTCCCCTGCTCTCGGTTCTCTCTTCCGTTACAGGATCACTCTTTTCAGGGAAGTAGTTATTTCCAGCCATCATGAGTTTCCGAAACAGCTCCCCTTTTTCCTTCTGCAGCCGTTCCTTCTCTTCCTTCAGGGCTTCATTTTCTCTCTCCAGAGCCTCATTCTTTTCCTGAAGGGTCTGGCACTGCTCTTTCAGAGAAAGGATTTCATCTGGTGAAGGCTCTCTCTCCTGTTCCAACACAACCTTCCCTTCATTTAGAAGCAAAAGGCGGTTTTCATACTCTTCCGATAATCTCTGGGCTTTCAGTTTCTCATTCCGTGCCTCCTCCTTTAAGATGGAGATCTGGAGCATGGCATGGTCCTTCTCCCTTTCCTGCCTTTCTTTTTCCTCTTTCAGGTTTTCTTTTTCTTTCTCTATTTTTTCTTCACCGGCAAGGAGCACTGCTTCCCTCCCGGCATACTCCTTTTCTTTTTCCGCCAGGGCCTCTTCTCTCTTTTTAAGCTGTTCCTGCTTCGCTTCACAGGCGGTTTCCTGACGGCACAGAGCATCTTTTCTTTCTTTATACAGGGATTCCTTCTTTGCGTATTCCTCATCCCGTTCCGCAAAGAGCTTCCGGATCCGTTCCATCGTCTCCGTCTCCCTTTCAAAATGTCCATTCATACCTTGTTATCGTCCCTCCTTTTTTGACCGGATGATCCGGTAGACACTGGCCCCGCACCCTGCCAGTGACAGCTGTAACAGCAGGGTATAAAACAGGAGGTGTGAAGTATCCCTTGTCTTTGGGACGTTTGCCCGGAAAACGACGATGCCTGTCCCGCCGGGTTCTGGAGCCTCCTGTCTTTCTTCTTCTCCGGGGTCCTTTTCTTCTACGGTACACCAGACGGTCTTTTCATAGACCTGCCCGGATAGATCCGTGTAACGGTACCGGATGGGATACTCTCCCGGTTCGTTAAGATCGACCTCACTGGTATCGATCACCACAGTCTCCACTGCTTCATTCATGGTCAGGTTTTCTTTCAGGTCCGGCAGCTTATCCCCTTTATCCACCGTGATATCCACCATCCCAAAGAGGACCGGCTCTTTCGGCACCTCTGTTCCTTTCCACAGGAAGCAGACAGCCAGGACACTGCATGATAAAAACATGAAAAACAAAAGAAGCCCTGGCAGCAGCTTTCTCATCTTCATCTCTTCTTCTCCCAACTTTTTCGGGGAGACCCCAATGGGATCCCCCGCGGGTTTTACAACAGGTCACACTCTGAGATCACTATCAGAACTTTCCTGTTTTGCTGTTATGTCTCCTGCGTCTCCGGAAAAAGTATGCCCCGCCAAGCAGGCAGAAAGCGCCGGCTAAAAGGACTCCCACATGGTCCTTAAGCCCCGTCTGGACTCCCTTTAATCCGCCGGTCACTTCCTTTACCGCCTTGTCAACGGCATTCTTCGGGATCTTCACCGTTGCCGAATCTTCTTTTAACGGTGTCTGGTCCGAAATGGCTGCTGCTGTATTCTTTACCTCTTTTCCTTTCAGGTTTTCATCGGTGACTTTGCTTTGAAAGGTGATCTCAGACTTTCCGGCAAGTACCGGATAAACGATCTGGAAACCGTTCTGGGTCTTTACGAAAGAGATCTCTGCTGCATCCCTTTCCACCGTTTCTTTCTCCGTAACTTTCTTTCCATCCACCAGGATAGAACTGTGATCGATCTCCACTCCTTCCGGGAGTCCCAGGTCTTCCACGACCAGGTTCGTCACTTTACACTCCGGCGTGGTCTGCTCCACCCCGATCACCCAGGAAATGCGGTCTCCCACCATGGCAGTCTTTTCTTCCGCCTTTTTCGTGATAATGATATCCGGCACTTCCAGTCTGACTGTGTTCGTATCGACTGCCCAGGTGGAAAGCGGATGGGTCGTGGTGTTGGTCGGGGAGAACGGTTCCTCCCAGACAGGATCCGGGACAGAGCCGTCTTCGCCTCTGTCCTCTTCGGAGGTCTCACGGACTTCTGCGGTATTCACGATGACTTTCTCTGCATCCGTTCCCTCATTTACAGTGACTGCAAAAGATAACGTCTGGGTGCTTCCGGCCCGTAAGGTGCCGATCACAAAGGTAATGTATTCTTTTCCATCCAGGACCATGACCTTTCCGTCATCCGAAGCAGAGTCCTCCACATAGGCTGTAGATTCCGGGACCGCATCTTTTACCAGGACATCCGTCAGGGTCTGATCGGAATCATTATGGACATCGATGTAATAAATGATCTGCTGGCCCGCTTTCACCACAGTCCCGCTTGCCGGGTCCGAAGTCTTTCTGGCAGAAAGATCCGTAGTGACTTTCGCAAGCGGCACATCCAGCTCGATCTCGGCATAGGCGTTGTCTGCTTTTGCCTTTGCGATGTTCGTCACCGTATCTTCTTTGGTATCGGATAAGAACAGGACATCATATTTTACGCAAAGGGTATCTTTGACCGTCAGGTCCTTTCCGGTCTCAATGGTAAAAGAATCCTTATCCGCCTGGATGGAGACCGGTTCAAATTCCTTATCATTAAAAAATGTTTTTATGGTATCCGTCTGGATCTCCGCTTTTCCTTTGTCTTCTTCCCTAAGCCCGTCGGTGATCACCATATTGACTGCGGTCCGGTCCTCCCTGGTCTGGGTGACAGTGAGCGTATATTTTCCAATTTCATCCTTCCGATATACATCTTTATCGGATTCTTTTTCGATATCGATGACCGGGGATTTCAGATAAACCACTTCATCATCACTGACTTTCTCTGCATTAGAACCTTCTGCCGTTGCCACGTTGATGATCTGGTTCGTATTTTCCGGCTCCTTCTCGATCTTTGCCTCATACGTCACGACAAATTTTGTGTGGGTGAGCGGGGAATCCCATTCCTCCTGCGAGAGCCCTTCCAGCCGCAGGTTATGGACTCTTTCATCGATCTGGTCCATCATCTTAAACGGGCTCTCCCCGTCATACCGAAGGTGCATCCCCGTTGTGATGGTAAAGGAACGGTCATCCTTTAAGGTGACATAAGGGGAATCTGCCTCTTTCCCGGCTTTCTTTCCAAGGTCATAGGACGCCCCGGTCTCATCCTTTAAGTGGATGCTTCCCTCAATGATGCGGGTCCCTTCCGTCTGGATCTGGTCTGTGATGACGATATCCCTTGCCAGAGTTCCCTCATGGTCGTTAGTGATCTCCAGGGTGTATTTCACCACTTCCCCGACCTCATACTCTTTCTTTTCTGCGGATTTTTTGATCGTGAGGTGCGGGGTATTTATCCAGACCCGTTCTTCATCTTCCTCCGGAATATCCTGAAGCATTAAGGTTGCGGTCACAGATACAATATTATCCACGACCTCTCCATTCACACAGGTAAGTTTCTTCTTTGGATCCGCTTTTTCCAGACAGTCTTCCCACCGGTCTGTGACCGTGTCATAGGCCGCTTTTTCCTGGGCCGTACAGGTCAACGTGATCACAGCCGTCTCTTCCCGGTATAATTTCGGGATCGTCAGGACAAAACCGTTTTCGGTGTATTGGATATCACTGTCTTTCATGATGTCCCTGTCATCCGGCGCTCCGGAAGCTGCCTCCGCCTCTTCACTCTCATAAACACTGGTGATCTGGATGGAATCCGCATCCGGGAGCATCGCTTTTGGAAGGTCCGCATCGGTAACGATGACATTGTCCGCAATGGAATTTGTGTTCTTATTCCCGATCCGGATCGTATAATCCACTTTATCTCCAATCTGCCATTCAAACTGGCTGGATTCTTTGGAAACCACAGGTTCTGCTGTTTCAGCAACGGTCTCCACCGTTTCTGTTTCACGGTCTTTTACACCGAGTTTTCCATCATATTTCAGATTGGAATCGATGTGGCTTGCCGCCTGGTTTAAGAAAGCATAAACATACTCCCCGTCTCCTGCTTTTCCAAGGTCGTCAAATCCTTCCTTTTTCTTGAGTTCGGAAAGTTTCATCAGATGGGCAAACGTCTCTTCTCCCAGCTTCAGATGTCCGGTTTCCACTGCTTTTAAGGTCTCTGCATCTGCGGAGATCTTTACCGGGAATATGACCACGGCTTCATTTCCATCCTTATTTCCATAAAATTCTTCCGAAGCGAGCAGTTCCTCTTTTGCTGATACGGTAAGGGTATTGTCCTCCCCTTTTTCAATGGTAAACTGATCCGTTACGTCGCTCTTTCCGATATGGACCCGGACATCTTCCGGCTCATAAGACAAGCAGCCGTCTACCGCATCCGTGATGCTAAAAGATGCATAATAAAACAGTTTCACCGTGTGTTCCGGGATCTTCTGTGTGATGGTATAGGTCCATTCCCCTGTGACATCGGTCACCCGGTCATGGGCTCCGGGTTCTGTTTCCCCCTGTTCTTTGATGCTTCCATCCCAGTTAAGGTCATCCGTATCCGAGACCTGTTTTTCCGGCAACGGGATCTCCGGAATCCCCACGGTCGTCGTCGTCTTTCCGGTATCCTGCTTCTTATCGGCATTCCATGTGCCTCCTTTGTCGATCCTTGTTGTGATGACCGATGCCTGGTTGGTAAAGGTAAGGGCCGTCTCCGTGTCACCGGCATTCATATGACCGTGTTCCCGGAGCACGGAGAGCGGGGACTTGTCCGGATCGATGTGAACTTTTGCCGTCATCTTTACGACGGTCCCTTTCTGGCCCCCGTAAAAGGAGGCATCCTTTAATAATGTTTCGGAAGCGGATGCCACGATATGGTTCTTTTGATACTCTGTCCCATCGATGGAAAACTGCTCTGTGACCTCTTTCTCCCCGGTGTAAAAATGGATCTCATCGATGGTCAAACAGGTATCGATCTGGTCCTCAAAGGTAAACCGGGCGAACCGGTCCGTGGACGGCATATTGATTGGAATCGCCTGAGATACTGTGTAAAGGAAGGCTTCGTCTGCATTGGTCAGGGTATCTTTCTTTACCTCCTTCTCATCGTCATCCGTGACCGTCTTTTCCGGCGGCGGGATCTCCCCCGGATGATCCGGGTCCCCGACCGGGACTTTCGCCCAGACGGTCTCCGTATCCTGGCCGGATGCCTTTGTCTGCTTTTCTCCTGACTGGCTGTCATACCGGCTCACATATTCCATATCCCGGTGTGCTGTATTCGGGATCAGACGGTACTTATTATCACTTGTCCTTTCATGGCCAAGCCAGTCATAAGCCGCATCCTTGATCTTCACCTGGAATTCGATGACCAGCTGCCTGCCATAGAAGCCTTCGCTGGACAGTGCACCTGCATTTGCCGTGAACCGGATGTCCTGTCCGCTGGAGCTGTCCGTAAACCAGTCATTGTGGGAAATGCCTCCCACGGATACCTTCATCGATCCGATCACATAGGAAAGCCCGTCATCCAGCCGGTCGGTGTACACCATCTTTGAGACCGGTGTCCCCAGTGTCTCCACGATGTCCGTCCCGTATCCCGGGGTCTCCTCCACATACCGGTAGGAATACGTATCCCCCAGCTTGTGTGATACGGCGGTCTCTTTGCTGTTCTTTACCCAGGCGGAACCGTTATAGATGAGCTTTTCCGGACTCTTTGGCTCATACTCCTGGGCAAAGCTGTTCATGGCAAAGGGTGCCAGGTCAAAGTAGGCGATCGCCGTATGGCCGGTCCATCCGTATTTGATGGACATGGATGTCATATCCTTTACATAGGCTGTCAGACAGGTCTTTAAAAAAGTATCCTGATCTTCACTGGCATTGGTATCCAGAATGGACCGGTAGGTCCACCCATCGGCTTCGCACCGGCTGTTCCCGTCGGCTCCCCCGATGTAGGAAGCATACTGGATCTTATCCATCCCGTCAGTAACTGTCACGTACTGGTTCTGGTCGATATCCTGGAATGTCATGTAACCGGTAAACGGGGCGGACCCGCTTCCGTCTGCATAGGAAAAGCTGTACTTAAACTTCACCCATTTGAACCCGCTGAACATGACCACGCCCGTCTGTTTATAGGAAAAACCGATGGCATAGCCCAGATGGGACGGGTCATTGTCATGGCCAAAGATGTCCCCGGCTGACGGGAGGGGCTTTGCCTCATCGTTTTGTGTCTTCCAGTCTGTCACCTGGATGGTCAGATCGACTGCTTTCCCGCCAACGGTCGTCACGCCGCTGTAGCGTACCCAGAAATCTTCCGGGTCATGGTTTTTGGCATAGGCACCATAGCCGTGCCAGGTCGCATCGGCATCGCTGTTGCCCGCCGCATCCTGCTGGGCTTTGAAGCTCTTGTTCGGCTCCTCCGCATTGCTGTCATTCATAAAGGACGGCACGGTAGTCCGGCTCTTCGTGACTGCCCGGTTAAACGAATGTGCATACTCCATGGAGACCGTCTGTGCCGGTTTTTTGTAGACACCGGAGTCGGAAAATCCGCCTGCGGCCCGGGTCTCGATCCCTCCAATGCATCCCGCCCAGGAAGCGCCGACTGCGAGCAGGGCACTTAGGGCAAAAAGGGTCCCTTTTTTTAACTTTCTCTTCCATTTCTTAAAACGCATGAATCTTTCACTCCTCTCTTTGTGCTTTTTAAAGATGCTTTTTGTCCATTTAAGGGGAACGTCCCATCCCTGACCCCTCCTTTCCCATAAAATAAGCCGGTAGGTATGTCCCGGCTGTGAAAAGACGGAAAAAACGCACCCTGGAACTTCCAGAATGCGTCTTCCTGTCTGGCATATATCATGAAGAAAGAACTCTTTCCAATGCCCTGTATCCTATTTTTTTATCTTTCCTTTCTTTCCTATCCCTCTGGCATAAAACAGCTTCCGGTAGAGGGAGAGCTTCTTTGCCGGGACTTTGACCTTCACCTTCGGGCCGGTGTTCCCAAAAGCCTGTTTCCCGACCGTCCGGCCTGACAGTTTTTGCGTCCGGACCACGATATTCCTTAGTCCCGTACATCCATAGAAAGCCTTTTTCCCGATCTTCTTTATATTCTTTCCAATGGTCACCCTCTTAAGGTTCCGGCATCCCTGGAATGCCTTTGCCGCAATGGAGATGACCCTGTATTTTTTCCCTCCGGCCGTGACCGTTGCCGGAATTTCCGCCACCGGTATGGTCTTTGTGACCGGCTTTTTCACTTGGACTGTCCTCTCCTTCTCCGACACTACTTTATAGGAAAGGCCGTCTTTTTTTATCACTTTGAGACCGGAGGTCTTCCCGCCGGCCACGATCTTTCCGTTTTTTATGGTATAGATGGTCCCGTCCACGCTGCATACGCCCGAGTACCCTGCCGGGATGCGGCTCCTGCTGTCAAAGATCGGATATGCACTGCCAAGGCTGGTGCTCCCGATCCGGTCTGCCACCACGATCTTGCGGCTGGCCGTCCATGGTCCAAGGCTTACCGTCACCAGAGCAACCCCGCAGGTCTCCGCCCTCACCGTTCCATCCGCCCGTACAGAGACGACCGGGGACGCCGTGCTGCTCCAGGACGCTCCCGCACTGGAGAGGATGGTCCGATAAGGCACCTTTTCCAGGTTGACCTGCTTAAACCTGCGCCTGCTCTCCAAGGCTGGAGACAAGGCTTTGCTCTCTCCTTTTTTCATCACATCATAGGCCCCGTCTTTTGTCTGGCTGATCTTTCCGGAGACCGTAAGGCCAAAATCCGCGGGATCCACTGTGACCTTTTCCTGGCAGGCCACGGTCCTTCCGGGACTGGTATACTGCCGTTTTGCCCTGCCCGTTCCGAGCAGGACCACGATGCCTGTATTGTTGTTTAAGAATTCTCCGGGCTTTGCGGCAAAGCAGCCGATGCCGATGGTATCATAGCCTTCCCAGCCCTCCGTCAGGCTTTCGCAGCCTGCCACGATCCGGCTGACCTCATCCATGACCACAGTCCCGCTTTCCTGGTATAGATTCGGTTCCATATAGGAGACCAGACGCACCGCGCAGTAAGGACAGGCGATGCCATCCTCCGGACAGTATCCCTTTCCCGTCTGGTACTCTGCCGCAGCCTTCATGGCGGTCTCCATCAGTTCCCCATCGACACAGAAAGCATCCAGCCCATTGGCGGTCCTTTTCCTATTGATCTCTTTTACTGCCGCATCGGCAATCGTGTAAAACCGTTTCCCCGGGACCGTGACTGTCACCTTCCCGCTGGCTGCCGCATCCGCATGGAATATTCCCATCAGGATAAAGCAGACGGCCAGCATAGCCAGATGTATCATTTTTTTCAAACTGATCTCCCCCATTCTTTTTCTTTTTTCTCTTTCAGGAGTATGAAAACCCATCCCCAAGATCATAATCCGGGTACCGTTCTTCTTCCGGAAACGGGATCCGTTCTTCCCTTGCCGGGTAAAAGTCCTCTTCCTGATGACGGACTGCTTCTTCTTTTGGGTACTTGCCATCTGGCCTTTCCTTAAAGTCGATCACCTGGCAGTCCGTGACCACAAGTTCATCATAGTAAGATTTCTTCCCGTCCTTTTCATACGCCCCCGACCGGAGGCGGCCTTTGACGAACACCCTGCCTCCCTGTTTCCCATACTTTACAAGGTGCTTTGCCTTTGCGTGATAGGCGACGCAGTTAAAGTAATCCGCCTCCCCGTCCTTTGCATAATTCCGGTTCACCGCGATCCGGAACCGGGCCCAGTACAGTATCCCGTCTTCCTTTTCTTTGGAACTGAGCTTCGGTTCCCTTACAAACCGTCCCAAAAAGAATGCCTCATTGATCATCTCATCCCTCCTTTACTGCGATGCAGTGTACCACGTACCGGGAATCCCTGCTCCTGCCATTGGAACAGGTTGACAGCGTGACTACCCTGTCCTCTTTTTCCGGTACCTTTTCCGTATCATAATAACTGTTTTCCCGGCTCATAAGGAGCCAGTCCTCCCATTCCTCTCCGGAGTCAAACGCCGTTTCATAGGTCCTGCCCGTATCCCTGCAGTCATAGGTACTGTACACGGTCCCGATGATGGTCTGATCCGGCTGATAGAGATATACCTTTTTATGTTTCCGGTAAAACGCTTCCTTCTCAAACCGGTGGAGGGAACCGAACATGGACTGGTTTCTCATGTTGTGTCCATAGAGGATGCTGTGGCTGCCCGAAAAGTCGGCAGGGCATCCCGGCTGTATGAATATGGAGCCGGGATAGCTCTCTTCCCCTTTATAGTTTTTGTGGAGGTATTCGTTCCACTCACTGCATTGAAGGACCGGGTAGTCTATCTTTGTGCCGGGTACCCTGATCCATGCGATGATATCCGGATTGATCTTTTTTAACCTGTCCCAGTCGATCGCTTCCCCGTCCTCCTCTTCCTCCGTATTTTCTGCCACCTTTTCCCTCAGTTTCCTAAGCTCGATATCATTTTTCATATAGGGATAATATTCCCTGGCAGCAAGGACCAGGCAGATGACCGCCATCAACAGGCACAGGTCGGAAAGCCATGCTCTTTTCTTTTTCTGTCTCATTTTTTGCTCCTTCTTCCTCCTTTCAGCCTGCCCGCTTTTTTACAGTATCTTCGCCCGCCAGAAAGAAGATCCGCTTTAGCTGGGAAGTGGTAAAGACCACTTCCTCATCCTCTCTTCCGGTCTGTGCCCCGAACACGCATCTGGCGAGATAGGCCGTCTGCTCCATCGGGGATACTCCTGCCGACTGCATCAGGTAGATCTCTTTTAAAACAGGCTGCATAAACTGTTCAAACTGGTATTCGTTCATCAATTTTGGAATCTTTCTCATAAATCCCCCTCCTCGCAATGATCTTACTGATGGCTGCCGTACATGTCATGGTTTGCCGCCGCTTTATAATAACTGTCAATGGTTGACGGGGCATTAAATAACGCCGCCAGAAGATATTTTTTGATATTTCGGATCTCCGTCGTGTTTTTCTTAAAGCAGTCCATGACATACTCGATATGTGAAAACTTAAGTTTCATGAATTTTGACTTTACCAGCTGGGCCGGATACTGGTTCTGGGCGATCAGGACAGAGTCCCCCTGGCAGAGGACCGTTTCCACGATCAGCTCATATATCCCCTCGATCAGCTCCCTGTCCATCGGGAAACTCCGAAGAAGGGAATCATACTCGATATTCTCTTTGACCACCTTTTGGCAGGCAAGGACTTTCTTCTCCTCATCCAATCCGATCGTATCGTATCGTTCCTCTTCTCCGGATACGATATGATAGGGTCTATTCTTACTCCCGTATGTATGGTTTATATTAGTCTTATTCTTAAGAGGTATCGATTTTGGCACCTCTTGAGGTGTCGATTTTGGTACCTCTGGGGTGCGGATTCCGGCACCTCTGGAATCGCCATTTGGGTTCCCAGAGGTGCCATTTTCGATACCTCTGGTACAATCCCTTGGTACGACAAAGTTTTTAATATAGAGAATACTCGGCAGGCCAAACCCTCTTTTTTTCTTTTCCACCAGCCCGATCTGCTCCAGTTCCAACAGGTGATCCATCGCCTTTCTTTTAGAAAGGTTCAGATCCTCCTGGATCTCTGATATCGGATAGATGATATAAGGTTTATTTTCTTTATCAAACCATCCGTTTTTCATCGACAGGCTCATGCGGTCCAGTAAAATCCCATATAATATCTTCGCAGAAAGGGAGAGTTTAGCAAAAACAGATTCCGTCAGCAGGTCTTTCGGAATTTTGATAAAGTTAAACTGGTTGGCCTGTGCACCATAAAAGTAATCGAACTTCATTCTATCCCTCCATTCTGGCATTCTTTCCAGTTGTCCAGAAGTTCCAAAATGACACTTCTCATCTCCGTTGTTGTATATCCTGAAGGGAAATATTCCCGTAACTTCTTTTCTGATAATGTGATCTTGCTCCCCGGTTTCTTCCCGGGCAGATTCTCGTTTAAGATCAAGATCATCTTTGGCTGCGTCATGACCCCCTGTCCGAGTTCACTCCGGAGGGCCGCGATCTGATTAGCCCGGACACTTCCATTGTCCCTGATGTACTCATACAGCCACTTCTGGATCTCTTTATCTATATAGGAAATGTCAACCGCAACAGTAAACTGCAGACGCTTCTGGTCTACAAAGTCCAGTAATTCCGGAATCAGTTCCGTTAAACGGATATAACGCTGAACACTTCGTGCTGAAGTTCCACTACTTTCACCTACAACAAATGCTGTTTTTCTTTCACTCACAGATTCCAGCTTGTCGCCATCGTGGCGACAAGTTCCTTGATGTCGCATTGCATCCATCTTCATTTTAAAGGCAAAGGCTTTTTCACTCGGCAAAAGTTCCTCTCTCTGAATATTGGAATCCACCATAAACA
The DNA here is from genome assembly GCF_900209925.1 of Anaerobutyricum hallii. Classification (NCBI taxonomy): domain Bacteria; kingdom Bacillati; phylum Bacillota; class Clostridia; order Lachnospirales; family Lachnospiraceae; genus Anaerobutyricum; species Anaerobutyricum hallii. The sequence goes on from NZ_LT907978.1 coordinate 2,184,841, forward strand.
CGACAGCAGCATCGTCATCCATCTCTCTTATAATAGAAGGAACAGTTGTAAGCCCTGCCAGCTGGGCAGCGTGCATTCTTCGGTGACCGGAGATCATCTCATACTCATCAACACCACAGGGACGTAACAGAACCGGTGTGAGAATCCCATGTTCTTTTACACTTTCCACCAGTTCCTGCATCCTTTCATCATCCAGCACTTTAAATGGATGTGATTTAAAGCTGTGAATCTTTGCGATCTCGATATCCATAGCGGATTCTTCATTTACAACACCAAGTAATTCTTCAATACTTGCTAATTTGATTTTTTCTCCACTTCTAGTTTTCATAGGACAAAACCTCCTGGGTAAGATTTTTGTATGCAATGCCAACTTTATTGCCCGGACAATAAGTTAAAATGCTGATTCCCTCTGCACTGGCTTCCGCCGCTTTTACTGAGAATGGGATCACCGTATGAAATATCTCTATCTCTGCCCCATAGGTTTCATGAACCCTACTTGCAATGTCCTTTGCATAATTTGTCCGAAAATCTACCATAGTTAAAAGGATCCCCTGAATCTGAAGTTTCCGGTTTAACCGTCTCTTTACCATGGAAATCGTTTTTATCAACTGTTGAAGACCCTTGACCGGGAGATAAGCAGCCTGAACCGGAATCAATACAAGATCTGCCGATACTAAAGCATTGATCGTGATCATCCCCAGACTTGGCATACAATCGATCAGTATGTAATCGTATCTTTCTCTAAGCTGTTCCACATATTCCTTCATGATGAGTTCCCTGCTCATCACATTTCCCATGATGACTTCCAATGCGGATAATTCAATATTTCCCGGAAGAAGATCCACGCCTTCCTTATGATGTAAGATGCCATCGGTTGGCTGGATTTCCTCCTCATTGATGACCGCCATCATGATCGTCGCCAGAGTCGTTTTTAACTCATCCGGTTCCACATATCCCAGGCTGGCTGTGAGACTCCCCTGCGGATCGGCATCGATCAATAAAACTTTTCTCCCTTCTTTTACAAGTCCAATGCCAAGATTGACCGTTGAAGTGGTCTTGGCAACTCCGCCTTTTTGATTACAAATAACAATGACTCTACACATAACTTTTCCTCCTGATCTACTCTCTGTTTTTTTCTACTTCGACATACACACGAAAGTATTTCTTTGTTCCTTTATTTGCAAATGGCTCTGAAAAATGAAGGAGCTTGATCTTATTATTTCTTTCTAATATTTTTCGGAACCATTTGATATCATTGGTCGTACCCTGTAATCTGATTTTCAGCATATCCACCCTCCTGATTATAGTAGTTTCCCAGGTATCTGAATTTTGACAGATACATTAAATAAGTCTTTTTGTGTGCATCAATTTTAAAAGTTATTGTGCGAGAAATTTTCCATCCTGCACCTAACGCCGTAGCTTCCATGTTAAGTCTCCTTTCCATAAAATAGATAAACTAGGCGTTTGCGAAACGCCACAAGCCGCATAAATACGTCATTTTTTTGTTGTTAAAAATAAAAATCTCCTCACGGTTTGTGATATAATGGAGTTGACTAGAAACCATAAATCACGCCCCGAAAGGAGATATGTCTATGATACCACAAAAACAACTCTCTTTGGCAGATATTTTTGAAGATTGTAAAGATATTTATGAATCTGACAAACCTCATTTCCTTACTCTGCTCGAAAATCACATTGACCTTGATAAAATTATTCCGACTTCTTTTTACAAGCATTACTACGCATCCACTGGAAGAAATCGTAAATATCCTTTGCATGCAATGCTTTGGGCTTTGATTATTCAACGCCTCTTTTCTATTCCAACAGATTCCCTCCTGTTAATCTTCCTTCATTATTCCAGACATCTGAGGGAATTCTGTGGCTTTACTAAAGTTCCTGACGCTTCAAAAATCACTCGTTTCAAACAGGATTTTTTAATGGACTTACAATCAGTTTTTGATAATCTCGTAGATATCACAGAACCAATCTGCCAGGACATTAACGGTAATCTCGCCTCTATGCTTTTGTTTGATACTTCAGGGATTAAAGCATATGTGACTGAAAACAATCCCAAATACGCTAACCGCATTATTAAACAGCTTAAGTCCTATGCTAAAGCTCATAACTTCGATGATTCTTATGATCCTTACAAGGCAGCCTATGCCTCTATGCCTGCATCCGCCGCTGCTAACCATGAAGTAAAGCAACAGTATGTGAATGGTCATTTCTGCTATGCTTATAAATTTGGCATTACGACCAATGGACTTGGCATTGTTCGCTCCATTGATTTTTATAACAAGGATTATCTGGATTCTCACCCTGACATCATTGTTGAAAAGAAATCAAAATCTCCTGATGAAGATAAATCACTTGCCGATTCGAAAGCCTTGATTCCAACCCTTAAAGATTTCAAAGAACGGCACCCTCTTATCAATCCCAAGATATTTCTTGGTGATGCTGCCTTTGATACGATTGAAATCTACAAATCCTTATTTGAAGATTTTAAATTTCAAAAAGCATTTATTCCTTTAAAGGTAAAACTTTCACTGGATAACGTGGATTATACATTCAATGAAAATGGTATTCCCTGCTGTCCTCATGATCCTTCACTCCCTATGAAACGGGAAGGTAGCAAGTCTCACTTAAGAAGTAATCTTCCGACCATGAAATTTGTGTGTCCCAAAATGAAATGGGAATACAATCGTGAAGACAAATCAAAACGACGGGTGTGCCACTGCGATAATCCATGTACAACTTCTTCCTGTGGCAGAATGATTTACGTTTATCCCGAAAAAAACCTTAGAGCATACCCCGGCGTGGAGCGTGGCTCACAGGAATGGGATGACACTTACAAAATCCGAGTAAATGTTGAAAAATCAATCAACCACTTTAAAGACAGTTTTTGTGTCGCTAACCGAAAAACAACAAACGAAAAAACACTTCATGCAGATTTACTTCTTGCTGGTATATCACAGTTATTAACTGTAGTTGTTGCCGACAAAATCCATCAACGACAATACATCAGAAGTTTAAAATCTTTCATAGCCTAGGACTTACCAACTCCATAAAGCCGAGGGCTTATTAAAGTGCGCCTAAAATGTCCGGTTATCCACTTTTTATTCCAGGATTCGTGCTAAGCACGAATCCTTCCCTGTTTAAGTTCAAGATTGTGAACGAGCATCGCGAGTTTCGCAATTACCTAAAATAGATAAACGACTAATAATATCCATTTCATAGTATTTTGAAATGAAAAAATGATAATAAATTAATAGAATTGGAAATTTGATTTTATTATGATTGGATCTTTTAGAGTTCGAAACAAATTGTTATTTATTGTCCATTTTAGAAGCGAAATCCCATACCTAAAATAGGTAAAAACTTCGCTGAAGATTATGTAAAGATTTTATACTCAACAGAAATTGTGTAAACTTCGCTGAAGATTTCTGCCACGCGTTTTACTCAACTGCGTACTCAACCTGTACTCAATTTTTAGAAAATTTAAACGGTTTTTGACGGTTTTCAGCGTTCTTTCCCATTGCTTTCAAATAGAATGAAAAAAAGGCCCAAAACCCCCATAATCACTTGATTATACCGTAATTATAAGGGTCTTGGACCTTTATATCATTAAGATGAATTTTCTATGCAAACTTTGCGCTACATGCCCATCTGCATCTGCATTTATCAAAGATACTTTTTTACCTAGAATTTCCATTTCAGGAGAAGAAAATTTACCGCCACTTATCTCAATATCTTCCAGCATATTTGCCACGTCAAGCTGATTGACAAAATCATTGTCCTCTACATAGCCCTCTTCTTTTTTCGATTCTTTTACTTTACCATTAGAACATACGGTACCGGCATCCGAATACACTTTCTTGTTGGAAAGATTGAGATATAGAGCAGGACGAACAGCCGGCTGACTTGCATTTACGCCATTTCCATATCCTAAAACTCTTCCATTCTCACCAGATATTACTGCCATATTAGAATAATCTCCCGGATTTCGAATCCACCAGTAGCAATTTTTTTCTTCGTATGATGAACCATTAAACACATAAGCATAATTCGTCATACTACATTTTTTTGCCTCATCATGGTCTCCATAAGAATCCAAATCGTCAACCGAACGGAATCCGTATTTTCCGCTTACTTCCGAAAAAGATAATATAAAAACCTTATCCGTTGTATCCTTTCCACCGTCTACTTTATTACCATCTGTCGTTGGTCTTATACTACTTTCTGCTTTCACCGTTGTGCTTGGTATTGCACTTCGTTCGTTTGCTAAAAATGCACTGTTTATAAACTCATCGTTAAGCCAGCTTCGCAGACTGCATTTCTCCCAGGTAACATCCGTATATGTATTATGATATGGCTTTAGATCCAGCGCCTTATCGGCTACCAGAAGAGCCTTTTCCCCTTCTACATTCAGCACACGCCATTTAACAGGCTCATACTTAAAATAACGGTAATCCTGGTTATTCTCCCAGTTTGCAGGATATTCAACATCTTTCCTGGCTACTCTTCTGTACTTATTCTTTCCAACATAGCCATCCCCGTTATCATCCCAGTTAAACTTATTCTTCAGAGTATTATAAATCGTTCCATCTGCCTTTGTTACCTCACTTTGCGGATAACTTCCAAACCAGATACAGTTCCATGTCGTTCTCTGCCCTGCTTCTAGACTATCATCTGGAATTGTTATCGGATTCTTAAGCGTTGTCGCTGCTTTCACTTCCGGCACAGTCAACTGCGTATCCTTAAAACTTATCCCCTGCGGGCAAAAACCTGCGAGCATCGCTACCGTTAATACAAACGGCAGTACTCGATGCCAAATCTTTCTTTTCTTCATATTTTTCTTTCTCCCTCATTTGATAAGTTTATTCTATCATAAGTTCGCCGGGACGAAAACAAAAATATCCACAGGCAGATGTGGTATTTGACTACATGAAAAACAAATGACCTCATTTCATTTTCCCGTACCCCAATGACATCTGTCTGTGGATATTATCTTCCAAATCTACTTTCCTCTATAGACTATTTTATTCCTGCTTGTTCCAGTAAAAAATCTATAAACTTCCTCATAAAACGAAGAACCAAAATGGATACACCTATAGCTACCGCTATACATACAATTGAAAAAAACATCTGAAAAATCACTTGACTATCCATAGCATATGAAACTGCGTTATTCATTGTATCTCCCCCTGACTATCTTTTGATACTTCATTTTACCATATCTCTGTATTTTTATCAAAAATTTTTCATTTTAAAAATTACATTTTTTATATTATTTTACATTTATTAGTTGTTTTTCTTCTTAAATATGATATACTATCCCTCACCAGTTGTATCACCGAGCTCTTGACACACGTATACTATACGTATTATAATATAATTATAGAAAGGGGTGGCATACTATGCCAATGAAACCACAAGAAATGATAAGATTATTAAAAAAGAATGGTTTCATAAAAATAAGTCAAAATGGTTCCCATGTGAAAATGAAGAATTTTAAAACTGGCAAGCAAACAACAGTTCCTCTTCATAGCAAAGATTTAAAAAAAGGACTAGAAGATGCTATCCTAAAACAAGCGGGCTTAAAATAGCCTTATTTCATCTATAATAACTCACATACATTGGAGGTATCCATTATGAAAAAATTATTTTATCCTGCTGTATTTCATATTGCAGAAGAAGGCGGTTATTGGGTGACTTTTCCTGACTTTCCCGAATGTCTAACTCAGGGAGAAAATATGCAAGAAGCCTATGATATGGCTATAGATGCTTTAGGACTTATCTTAACTGATGACATTAACGACCGTAAAGAACTTCCAGAACCGTCTAACATCACACATGTTGATGATGGAGTTGTCGTAATCATCCCATATGATTATTTGGAATATAATCGAAAGTATCATAATAAATCTATCAAAAAAACTTTAACAATCCCTGAATGGTTGAATAACGAAGCATTGCGATTGAATTTAAACTTTTCACAGATTTTGCAGGATGCTCTTTTAAACAAAATTCAATCTCGTTAATGGCTATAATTAACAGGAAGGTCAGAAGGTAAAGTCTCTTACCCACCCGGCGAAATAATATTAGTAAAAAAACAGATGTGGTATTTTTTGACTTATAAAGAACAGAACCCCCGCAACTTTATAGATAGCAAATGTGATGTCGGAGCAAGTAAAAATGCGGCTGAGCATTTTCTACGCAGCGAAATCTTCACATGTGCTATCTATAAAGTTGCGGGGGTTCGTCTGTTTTTAATCTAAATCTAAATCAATCCAATCCTACACTGGATATGCTCCATTCTTTACATCGGCTTTTGCAGGATCAATCTTATTCTCCTGTGCCGCTCTGTATTTAAAGAATTCGGTTGCTACCTGTGGGAACAATGCATAAGTAAGAATATCTTCGTCCTGTTCTTTCCACTGGCTCATCTCTGCCTCAATCTTAGATAATTCCGGTTCAAGAAGGTCGGCTGGACGGCAGGTAATTGGCTTTTCATCGCCGATTGCCTTTTTCTGTACTTCTTTATTCATTGGTTTTACGGTCTGGCCGTATTCTCCACGAAGAAGGGCTTTTGACTCGTTTGTAATCATTTTATAACGCTCTCCGGTAAGTACATTTAATACAGCCTGTGTTCCGACAATCTGGCTGGATGGTGTAACTAACGGTGGTTCACCGAAGTCTTTACGTACCTTTGGCACTTCCTCTAATACCTCATAGAACTTATCGGATGCTCCCTGCTGCTCTAACTGAGATACAAGGTTAGAAAGCATTCCACCCGGTACCTGATACATTAACGTCTTGATATTTACGCCAAGTACCTTTGGACTCATTAAACCATTTGCCAGATATTTCTCACGTATTGGGCGGAAATAGTCTGCAATCTCGCCTAAAAGCTTCTGGTCAAATCCTGTATCAAATTCTGTACCGCGGAATGTTTCAGCCATAACCTCTGTTGCTGGCTGGCTTGTTCCCATTGCAAATGGTGACATGGCTGTATCAATGATATCTACGCCTGCTTCTACTGCTTTTAAGTAGGTCATTCCGCCGACACCACTGGTATAGTGTGTGTGAAGCTCAATAGGGATGTCTGTTGCCTGCTTTAATGCAGTTACAAGGCGAGTTGCTTCATTCGGCACTAAAAGTCCTGCCATATCTTTGATACAGATAGAATCTGCACCCATCTCCTCGATATTCTTAGCCGTCTTTTTCCAGTAGTCTAATGTATAGGCATCACCAATTGTATAAGAAAGGGCAATCTGTGCGTGTCCTCCCTCTTTCTTTGTTGCATTTACCGCTGTCTGTAAGTTTCTAAGGTCATTTAAACAGTCAAAGATACGGATAACATCAATTCCGTTTGCGATAGACTTCTGTACGAAATATTCTACAACATCATCCGGATATGGTTTATATCCTAAGATGTTCTGTCCGCGGAATAACATCTGTAACTTTGTATTTTTAAAGCCATCTTTTAATTTACGAAGTCTCTCCCATGGATCTTCCTTTAAGAAACGCAGGCAGGCATCAAATGTTGCGCCTCCCCAGCATTCTACTGCATGATAACCAACCTGATCCATCTTATCTACGATTGGCAGCATCTCCTCTGTTGTCATTCTTGTAGCAATCAGAGACTGATGTGCGTCCCGGAGAACAGTTTCAACGATTTTAACTGGTTTTTTCTTAATTTCAGCCATAATTTCTCCTCTTTTATTTCAAATCACGTAATGAATTACTCTTATAAAATCATCATCAAATCTAACGATTCTTTATACACCAAAAATCGCCATAAAGGTTCCGGCTGCTACAGCCGTACCGATAACTCCGGCAACGTTTGGTCCCATCGCATGCATCAGCAGGAAGTTCGATGGATCTGCTTCTGCTCCAACCTTCTGGGATACACGAGCTGCCATAGGAACGGCAGATACTCCGGCAGAACCGATCAATGGGTTTACCTTTCCTCCGGTAACCTTACACATAAGCTTTCCGAAAAGAACACCGGCTGCTGTACCAACAGCAAAAGCTACAAGACCTAATACTACAATCTTGATTGTGCTGACATTTAAGAATGCCTCTGCACTTGTTGTCGCACCAACGGATGTACCAAGAATAATAACTACGATGTACATAAGAGCATTAGACGCTGTCTCTGAAAGCTGTTTTACTACGCCGGACTCTCTGAAAAGGTTACCGAGCATCAGCATACCAACTAATGGTGCTGTTGTAGGAAGAATCAGACATACAACAACTGTTACGACGATCGGGAACATAATCTTCTCTGTCTTTGTGACCGTTCTTAACTGTTCCATCTTGATCTGACGTTCTTTTTCTGTTGTAAGAAGCTTCATGATCGGCGGCTGAATAATCGGAACGAGTGACATATAAGAATATGCCGCTACCGCGATCGGTCCCATTAAATCTGTCTGTCCAAGCTTTCCGGCAAGGAAAATAGAGGTCGGACCATCCGCTCCACCGATAATGGAAATCGCTGCTGCTGCCTTTCCGTTAAATCCCATAAGCATTGCAAGGAAATACGCACTGTAAATACCAAACTGTGCCGCCGCACCAAGCAGAAAACTTGCCGGGTTGGCAATCAGCGGGCCAAAGTCTGTCAGGGCACCAACTCCTAAGAAAATCAGTGAAGGGAGAATACTCCATTCATCTAATAAGTAAAAATAATGTAATAATCCGCCTTCTTCCATAATGGACGGATATAAGTTAACCAGCAGCATACCAAAAGAAATCGGCACTAACAAAAGTGGCTCATATCCTTTGGCGATGGCCAGATATAAGAAGACTAAAGCAACCAGTATCATAATGAAGTTACCTGGCTTTAAGAATGCAAATCCGGTCTGTGCTGCGAGATTCGTCATTGTCTCTACAACATAACTCATAAATCTTCCTCCGTTTTATTTTGCAAATATGCTCTAGTTCATTGTAGCCAGTACATCTCCGCCTTCTACCATATCTCCAACTGCTACTTCCACACTTGCGATAACACCATCCTGTGCTGCACAGATCTCATTCTCCATCTTCATAGCCTCTAATACAAGAACCGCATCGCCTTTCTTTACAGAAGCACCTGCCTGTGCTTTTACTGCTACGATCTTACCTGGCATTGGTGCTGTAATCTTTACGGCACCGGCACTTCCGGAAGTCTTTGGAGCAGCTTTCTTAGCTGGAGCCGGAGCGGCTGCTGGTGTACTTACCGGCGCTGCACCTGCTTCTCCTGCACCTAATTCTTCTACTGCCACATCATAAGCAACACCATTAACTGTAATTCTATAATTTTTCATTGTAAATCCTCCTGAATGATTTTATGTACTTTTAAAATCTTTCTATATCTGACTTTTTAAAACTTTTTAAGGCTTTATAAAAAGATTCCAAGAATACATTTTTGCTATCTTCTCTTCACTCTCTTGATTGAACGGACAACCAGCTTATCTGCACTTACCGCCGTACCACTACTTGCTGCCATAATGGCTGCGGTAATCACTGCGACAAGTTCACCGTCATCTACAAGTTCCTCTTCTTCTTCTGCTGCTTCTTCAATGATCGGACGCTTTGGAGCTGGTCTTTCCTCCTGCGCAGCCCTTTTCTCTTTTCTGGAAGAACGGTTCTTCAACGCTCTTTCAATGGATGGGATATATACAAAAAGAGAAATCAGTAAAGAAATGAAAATCAGTACTGCAAATACAGTTCCCATACCCATCAAAGTATTTAATAAGGCTTGTTCAAATACGTTCATACTCTCACCTCACTATACTGCCGTATGCTTCTTTGTCACTGGAGTTACTTTCTTTCCGTAAAGCATTTCATAAGCAGCAATCAGACGCTTTCTTGTTGCATCCGGCTCGATGATGTCATCTACATATCCTCTCTTTGCAGCTGCTAATGCACTGCTCTGTCCTTCTGCATATTCCGTAGTTTTCTCTGCAATCAATGCCATCTTATCATCGGCAGCATCAATTTCCTCTGCATACATGATACGGACTGCCTGTTCTGCATCCATCATTCCTACAGATGCCTGTGGCCATGCCAGAACAAAGTCAGCCCCAATAGCTTTAGAATTCATTACTTCCGCAGCAGTTCCATACGCCTCGCCTGCAATGAGATTAATACGAGGTACACTAACCTGTGCAAGTGTTGTCGTAAACTTCGCTAATGCGAGTGCCTGCTTTCTCTCCTCATGGGCGTTGGCACGAAGTCCTGTCACGTTCGTTACTGTAAGAAGAGGAATCGCAAATGCATCACAGAACTTAATAAATCTTTCTGCTTTTTCAAGGCCATTCCTTGTCAAAACAGACTCTCCGTCTACCGGCTGGTTTGCAACGGCACCTACCGTCTCGCCGTTCAAACGGATAAATGCAGTTACCATCTCTTTTGCATACATTGCCTTTGTCTCTATATACATACTGCTGTCAGAAACAGCCTTTAAAATAGCAGGTGCATCATAAGCTGCATCATTCAATTCAGGAATAATTCTGTTTAAATCATCATCATTATCAAAGTATGCATCTTCTGCTTCATAATCAGAAGGAAGTACATCAACAAGAATTCGAAGCTGTTCAAGAAGATCTTCCTCTGTTTCACAAACAAAATCTACATTACCAGCCTGCTCAGACTGGAACTGCGCTCCTGCTGTATTCTGACGGGATTCTTCATTCCCTGCTAATGCATTCGGACTGTTGATAAAGAGACTGCCGTTCTCCTTCTCCATTAATGTAAAATCAGACATAGCGGACATTACGGCACTTCCTCCTCCGCACATTCCGAATACTGCAGAAATCTGTGGGATCATTCCGGATGCCTGTGCCTGTTTATTAAAAATAGTTCCGAAAGCATGAAGTGCATCTGTCGCTTCCTGTAATCGAAGCCCTGCACAGTCAAGCATTCCAATGATCGGTGCCCCTGTCTTCATCGCCAAATCATAAAGGGAAGAAATCTTCTTCGCATGCATCTCGCCTACAGAACCGCCCAGTGCGGAAACATCCTGACTGTAAACATAAACCATACGGTCATTAATTACTCCATATCCAGTGATAACACCATCACCTTCCACCTTGTTCGCACCGAGATTATAATCGGTATTACGAGCAGAAACATATCCGCCAACTTCCACAAAACTGTGGTCATCAAACAGATAGTCAATACGCTCTCTGGCATTCATTTTTGAATTACCCATATTCTTTCCTCCATAAAAAATACTATATTGTATACGTTGTTACTCTTTCATTCTATGTAATAATAACAAATTATTATCATAATAGCAACTATTTTCTGTTAGTTATTTAACATTTATTTTATTTCACACCATCTACTAAACAAACTAAAGATTATGCCTAGTTGCAAATTTTTTAACAATTCTTTCAATTTCCTTTCTTAATTCTATATTTTTTTCGGGCGTCCTTTCGTTTTCTTCTCTTTTACTATAAAAAAATCCATAATTACTGTTTTTATCTAATTTTATATTGTTATATTATTAACACTAATTGACATTTCATTACCATCCTACCCTGTCCACTTTTTTCGTCATTTTGCACAAAATAGTTTCAGTATCAAAACACACTTCCGTCTTTCTATATAATTCCATTTGCAATTCAATCTTTTCAAACAAACGAACATCAAGATTTTATACACCATATTAAATCAAAGATTTAGTATCCAAAATCAATTTTGAACTATTTTTGTCAAACTTTTTTCATAAACCAATAATGCTTCCTTTCGTTTTATGCAACTGTATATGCTACCACAAAGTATTTTTCTAAAAAAATCAGAAAAAAATTATAAACTGCAAGAAAAACCTGTGATTTTGCACAATCGGTTCTTTATTTTTTCATCATAAACAGGTATAATATACAAAACAAAGTTTTTCTATTACAAGTAAAGGGGGATATTCCATGGAAAACCGTAAAATTGAATTTCGTTCAAAAACCTGTAACCTGCACATTTCTGCCTATCCGGGACATTTCGCAACAAAACACTCCCACGTTAACTACTTCTTAGATATGACAACGTTAAAAATACGTCAGTCTAACGCAGAAGAAGCAGCAAAAGCTTTAGTTCCACTTTACAAACATAACACTGTCGTCGATACGATCGTATGTCTTGACGGAACAGAAGTAATCGGAGCCTTCCTTGCAGAAAAGCTGACAGAGAGTGGCTTCTTCTCCTATAACCAGCATAAGTCTATCTATATCGTTACCCCTGAAATTGATACGGATGGACAGATGTTCTTCCGCAAAAATATCCAACCAATGATCAAAGACAGAAATATTATCATTTTAATGGCATCCATCACAACCGGTATCACAATCAACCGAAGCTGGGAATGTATTGAATATTATGGCGGTAAGCTGCAGGGAATCTCTGCGATTTTCAGTGCCATCTCTGAATACGGTAACCTTCCTGTAAATGCATTGTTTACTACGAATGATATTCCTTCCTATCATACATATAGCAAACACGACTGCCCATATTGCAAAAATGGACAAAAAATCGATGCGCTTGTAAACGGACATGGGTATTCCGAATTACTATAACTACTAATTTGTGGATTTCGTATAGACGAAAAAAGAAAAAATAATCCATCCCATCTGCTCTGTAGTCGCTGTATTTAAGATGCTCATCCGCATCTTAAACACGCTCCCAAGCCGCATCTGGGATGGATTATTTTTTCTTTTTTCTGGCTATTCTAAATCTACAGTTGGCGAGAATGGGGGATTAAATACTAATTTATTTGAGGGACTAAAGAAACGAAAAGCAGAAATTTGATAGAAAAGAAAATGTGAAGATAGTCGCTTCATAGAAAATGCCTGACCGGCATTTTTACTGGCTCCGACATCACATTTTCTTTTCTATCAAATTTTTGCTTTTCTGTTCTTTGACTCCAGATGAAAATTAGTATTTAAATCTTGGATGGGAATAAGGGGATTGCCCAAAAGGCTATGATTTTTAATCAAAGAACTATTCCGCATAAGAAAATAGCAATAGAGGTCAAAGCCTTCCGATTAATCCGATTTCTTTCCCTATAATAATATCCTTACAATTCCTTTTGATTTAGAAGATCGACTACAAATCCAGTGGGAAAATATTCTCCTCTGGAGATTTTTATTCTAGTGAAAACCATAGACTTCTGGACAATCCCCTCTTTTTCCCTCAGACTAAAATACTAATTTCCATCTGGAGCCAACTGTGGATTTAGATAGTCAGAAAAAAGGAAACATGCCATATCCCAGATGCGGCTTCGGAGCGGGTTTAAGATGCGGATGAGCATCTTAAACACAGCGACTACAGAGCAGATGGGATATGGTATGTTTTCTTTTTTCGTCTACATCAAATCTACAAATTAGTACGTTTTTGTTCTTTTCGTAAATACATATCCTCGTCTGCACTATTCATAAGGTCTGGAATAGTTCTGACTTCTTTTGTAAACTGTGCACAGCCAACGGACATTCCTATATCATATGGACAGGCCGCCTGTTTATTCGCTTTCTCCAGATTTTCATATAAGTTCTTAATCAGTCGTTCTGCATCTTCCTGAATCATCTCTCCTGCAATACAGAATTCATCTCCGCCATATCTTGCAAGAATACCTGCATGTCCTGCCAGTGTTTTTTTCAAAACCCCTGCTATTCTTATCAATGCCCTGTCTCCTTCAACATGACCATATGTATCATTAATCTGTTTAAAATCATCAAGATCAATCATCAAAAAATGTAAATCTGTTTCTTCCCCTTCTGTATGTCTTTCCATATATCCTTCCAAATACTGCATCAGCTTTGTCCGGTTATTAATCTGCGTTAATTCATCCATTGTAATTCTATTTGTAAGAAATGCCGTAAATACCTGAATAATTCCGAGTGTCAGTCCAAAACAAATAATAGAAATCTCTGTGAAAAACATTTGCAAAATACCTGCAATAACCGGAAATACGACCATTCCAAATATCATCTCCAGCTTTCCACGAAGTGCATAATACTTCTTTTGAGGAAACATTGTAAAAATGCGAAGTGTCACCAAAAAAATATAAATATAAACAAATGGTATAATCACACCATAAAAAGATCCTCTTTGAAAAATGCCCTCCGCATCAACATAAAAGAAAAAATGCCACTTTAGTGAACAGATTGTCATAATCGTTAAAATCACAGCCGGAATGAGACTAAGCTGTCTTTTTTTAGAATCTTCCACCCACGTTCTTCCAAGTTCACATTCCATAAACGCAAATACAAGATGCGTTAACGAATATAACGAAACAAACATCATTACATTTACAAACTTACTCACTGTAACCGGCAAATGAATCACTGCATTCTGCTGCAGCCCATATATCATATCCAAAAATACATATACCATCGCAGATACGATCAACTCCGTAAATGTCTGTGAAGTCAGGCGCTTATCTAATCCCTGCACCTGTTTGTGTAATATTAGCATCATAATAATCAAACAGCAGATATTAAGTTCCAAATAAGAAATTGCATACATGATAAAAAGCCGTTACCTTCCCAAAAAATCAAACTACTTCCATTATACTCCCCTCTCTCCACATAATCAAAATATATTTACTATTTCATTCATTTAGAAGGAGACAGACGAAAATAAAAAGAATAGACCAGAGGAAATGTAAAGATATCACTGCGTAGAAAATGCCTGTTCGGCATTTTTACTTGCTCTCACATTACATTTCCTCTGGTTTATTCTTTTTATTTTCTGTTTGCTGGCTCCACGTGAATGAATGTAATAGTCTTTGAGGGAGAGAAGGAGGAGAGGTCAGTAGTCTACTGTTTGCTCGAAAGGTATATCTCGTCAGAAGAAAAAAAGATATAATGACAACTCCATCATGCACAGTGATAGCTTGCGGAATCATCTTATTATCTGTGAAACTTGAAAAAAAGGTTCAGCATAGTGAAAATGGCATCAGAATAAGCCACGACCTTCTGACTTCGCTCCCTTATCCCTCCCAAAGGCGATTACATTCATCCCTTCTAGAGCCAACACACAGAAAAAAGAAACCATGCCATATCCCAGATGCGGCTTCGGAGCGTGTTTAAGATGCGGATGAGCATCTTAAACACAGCGACTACAGAGCAGATGGGATATGGCATGGTTTCTTTTTTCGTCTGTTTTCCCCTAATGAATCGTAATCCATTTCAAAATTTTACTTTGGGCTTCTACAAATTGTTCATATTCTTCCCGGCTGTTTTGCTGATATTCCAGTGTGATATACTTTGGTGCTACGCGTTCTACGAATTCCCGGACACCTTTTCCGATAAAAGGCTGATGCAGATCAATATGACAGGCATGGTCATATGCAAGGCGAAATAGTTCATAAAATGGAATCTTATCAAAGTCTATCGGATGTTCTCTCCATTCTTTTCGCTGCTTTCTTACATAATCGCCTCCAAGTGACAGCTGCAGGTGCATTCCTTTGAACCAGTGGAGCATCTGTGCTTTTTCGTATTTGTCTATCATTTTATTCAGATATGCTACGGCATCTTCCGGAGTCTTTAACTGTGTTGTTGTATTCATATAATGCCCGGTATCGAGCATGATTCCCTTTCTTTGTGTATGCATTCCTTCTATAAGCCGGCGGGTAAGGCGGACATTTTTTAAGGTAAGACCGCTCCACCAGAGATTCTCTACAAGAAAGTCGAATGGATATTCTTTTTCGTCAAGGAGGGTATTGATGACCTCTAAGCTTGCATCAATCACTTCTTTATCTGTATAGCGGTATTTATAAATATAGCTCTCCCGGAGTGTCACTTCCGAAACATGGAAAACTACATACTTTGCTCCGACTTGTTCTGCATAGGCAAGATCATCCCGCAAACTGTTCAGATAGAATTCCCTGCTCATTCCTCCAAAGTATTCCAGCCACTGCTCTCTTGAATCAAATTCCTGATCTAGGCGTTCATAATTTCCCTTCCACCAGTCCATCCAGAAAATATGAAAATACAGATGTACCCCGTTCACCATATCTGGCAGAATCTTTCCTTCATCTGGCTCGCCTGCCCGAATCACTTCCAATCCATTTAATCCTCGTGACTCATAGGACTTTCTGATATCTTCACTGTCTTTATAACGATTTAGCATCCCTTCATAAATTGAAAAATTCATGGAACGACATTCTGGTATTTTTTGCATATTTTCCCCCTTCAATCTCGTATACTCTCAGAATCTTTCTAAGAATACATTTTATCTATACTTATCATCTATACTTATTTCAAAAATCCCCGGTATTCTGGCAATCTTTCTAAAATTCAAGAACGCCCCGGCTATTCATCTCATCAGATCATATTTTATTTTTATCCGCTGCAGCTTTTCCAACAATGGCTTTGCTCCAATCCACAGAAAGATAAATGTAGAACTGGCATGAACAAGATCTACCGGAATACCTGAAATATAGATTGCAAGCAGTCCTTCCCATGTAAAATCGTACACGCTCATAAAGAGGGCCGCCGGATTCATGATTCCTCCATAAATGAACACCGTCACAAGGAATCCATATATACAAAGGCTGAGCCGTTTGGTCGGAAGCAGTCCTATCCGGTAAAGGATTCCTGATAAAAATCCGATAAAACCCATCGCAAACATCTGCCATGGGGTCCATGGCCCCTGCCCAAATAAGAAGTTGCTGACTACCATCGTCATGGCACCAACTAAGAATCCTGCCTCGCCGCCAAATGCGATTGCACTGATGATCACGATTGCTATAATCGGCTTAAAGCTCGGTATCATAAAAAATGCTGCCCGGCCGGCGGTTGCCAGTGCGACCATAGTGGCAAGAACAACTAGTTCTCTCACCTGAGGTTTTCGTCCCTCAAATACCATAAAAAACGGTAATAAAGAGTATATGATGATTACCAGGCTAATAAAATAATACTTTCTTGGACCAAAAATCTTTTCAAATACTGTGCCGATGGCAGCAACATCCATAACATAAAATCCGACAGCAATTGTGAGAGGAATCGCTACAAGCAAGAGAAACAGACTTACTCTGGTACGAACAGAAAGCCTGCGTTTTTCCTGCTTTTTCCAGATTTCGGTATCCATCTCAAACATATCATTATCTAAAATGACATCTCCCGCCCTGCCTTCTCCTGACAAATCTCCTGCTAATTCTTTTAAAGCAGAAGCTTTCCTGCTTTTTGGTAAAAAGATACGCTTTATCTTTGCAGGGATCGTATCTTCATTCACAATCGGAGAAGCGTAAAATTCTTTCAAGAACTCCTGACTTGATTTCCAGTCTGCCATTGTTCACACTCCTTTTTTAAGACATTCCACAACGTCCTCCCCGGTAACTGCCATGGGAAAATACCTTCTAGCCATTCGGTTTGCCGCTGTTGTATAAAAATTATTTCCGGCAAAGAATTCTCCCGGAGTTCCACATGCCACAATATTTCCATCAAAAAATAAACCACATCGGTCTGCATAAGAAGCGCAGAACTCAATATCATGAGAAATCATAAAAACAGTTACGCCCTGCTCTTTGAGTAATGCCAGTATGCCGGCAAATTCTTTTTTAAAATAGCTGTCAAGTCCTTTGGTCGGTTCATCCATCAACAAAAGCTTTGGCCGCAATAACAAAATCTTAGCCAGAGCGAGCCTCTGCTGCTCTCCTCCGCTTAAGTCATACGGATGACGATGCAGTAATTCTTCCAAATGTGTTACTTTAATGATTCCTTCCACCGCATCCTTTTTATCCATGTCAAGCTGATATTCTTCATTCTTTTTCTCTTTTACACCGCCTACCATCTCAAACAGTTCTAATTCCACACTTTTCTTTACAAAAAGGGACTGTGGGTTTTGCGGCAGTACTCCAAGAAAATTGCGGAACAGTTCTTTATCGCTGTAACGACGGATATCCTTACCTTCTAAAAGTACTTTCCCACGATACGGCTTTCTCAAACGGCTCAAAAGGGAAAGTGTTGTTGACTTCCCGGTTCCATTTCCTCCAAGCAATGCAAAGAATTCTCCTCTTTTTAAGGAAAAGCTTAGTCCCTTTACGACATCCGGCAATTCTTTATCATAGCGGAACCACAGATCATCACACGCTAAGATGATATCTTCTTTTTTCCCTGTAAACTTTTCTGTAAACTTTTCCGTAATCTTAGCAAAAGAAGATTTTCCTTTTGGGGAATCACTCTCTTTTTTATATGAAGAAAATGCATTTGCTGGTGAAATGCCTTTTTTCTTGCAAACTATGTCCAGCCACTTCCGCCCGTCACGAACAGTAATCGGACAGGGCTGCTCTGACTCTACTTTGGCATAAACCTGCATCGGTACCGGCATAGCTAAAAACATCTCATGATTACGCTTCTTTAATTCTTCTCCTATTTCTGGCGGTGTGCCAACACATAAAATCTGCCCTTCATCCATGACCACTACCCTGTCAGCAGAAGGAAATACTTCCTCTAAACGATGTTCCGTAAGAATAATTGTCGTTCCAAGATCACGATTAATCTTCTTTACTGTTTCCAAAAAATCAGAAGCTGCAATCGGATCAAGCTGAGAGGTCGGCTCATCAAGAATCAGCATATCCGGATGCATGGCCATGATAGATGCCAGATTCAAAAGCTGTTTCTGTCCTCCGGAAAGTTCCGATACATTTTTATAGAACCAGTCCTGAATTCCAAAATAACTTGCCATTTCCGCTACCCGGATACGAATATCTGCGTTACTGTATCCAAGGCTTTCCAAACCAAATGCCAGCTCATGCCACACTTTATCTGTCACGATCTGATTATCCGGATTCTGTAATACATAGCCAATCCTCTGACTCTGCTCCCGGTTACTCATCTCCCCGATTGGTACTTTCTGAAAAAGAATCTCTCCTTTTCGCTTTCCATGCGGTGTTAGAGGAGTCTTTAAATGTGTCAGAAGTGTACTCTTTCCACATCCACTCTTTCCGCAAAGAACAAGGAATTCCCCATCCTCCACATGCAAAGAAACATGATTTAGCGCCCTCTTTTTTTCTTCTGGATAAGCAAAACACAAATCATTGATTTCTAATATACTATTTTTCTTTTCTGACAAAGCATTCGCTGTCACCCTGCACCTCCAAACTTGCTTTTTATCTCCTGTATATATGGTCATTCAACTTCCCACAAACGGTACCCAGCCTGTGCTGCACTTTCTACCTGTCCTCTTCTCGCCTTCCACATCCTTCGGTCTAAAATCTCCATCGCTACTGGCATGATACTAAACAATAAAAAAGGTGCAAAAACAAGCAAGCTGCCTGCTGTAAAGGGTACTCCCTTTACGACGATTCGAGGATTATAAGAACAAAATGCATACCCCTTTGAAAAGCCCCACATCGCTGCTCCGAATGTAAGGATCATAAAAATAAAGCACAAAAAATCCCTTTTATCGAAATGATATAAGGAAAAGGCGGTTCTGCCCTTCTCTCCATATCCCCGGCACTTCATTGAATCCGATGTTTCAATCGCATTCTCCAAAGACCAGGTAACCAGAATCGAAAAAATCGTAATCCCATGCTTTGCTCTCTTAATAAGGCTCCCATTCTCTACACTTCGCCCGACACACTTTTGCCCATCAGAAATAACAGATGCTTCTTTGATAAACTTCGGTACAAAGCGAAGGCACATGGAAAGTACTAAAGAAAGTGCCGGGATAATCCTTCCAAAAAGATAAATAAACTTATCTGATGTCATAACAACTGTGTAGCAGGAAAACCATACAAGAGTACATACCAGCATCACTGCCATCACAAGACCGTACACACAACTTTCTAATGTAAACGGATTTCCATTATGAAGATATCCTATAATCGTTACTCCATAATGATTAAACATCGGATTGATCAGGGCAACAATGATCATCATCGGTAATGAGAAGAGCAGATTAAACTTTACTGTCTTTTTCCATCCTTTTAAAACAACGGAATACGCAACAGCGCATATAAATGAAATTGCCAGAATCACAGGGTGAACAACAAACATCGTCACCCCGATCGTCCCACAAAAATACAGCATATTTAAAACAGGATGATATGTCGAAAATGTATCTTTCATCTAAATCAAATCTCCATTACATCAAATTTCTATTATATCAAGTCTTTATTAGATTAAATCTCTATTAGATCAAATCTCTATTTCATACATCCTTAATACATCGAATTATCTCCAACATCCTTACCAAGATTACATGTATAAACCCAGTTGATCACATCGCCGTCCTGTACCGTATACTTACTGCATCCGTAGTTAGGAAACCAGCCATTTACGTTATACATCCATCCGGAAAGCTGTCCGCAGTCGAATTCATATAGATTGTTAATTCCTTCCACATAAGCTGAATTATAAGCCGGTGTAAAAGAAGACTCCATCTGAATTCCTGCATCCTTACATACACGCTGTAATACGTCATGTACAGACTCTCCTTCCGTAAATTCTACCTCGGAAGCCGCCAGAATCCATCCATCAGAAGGAACAAATTCTTCCTTACCACTTTTTAAATCACTCATGTTATTAAGAATCGTCGCGCAGCTGATCGAAATCGTACACGTATGGGAAGAACCTGAAACTTCTTCATCGTTTGCAACATCCTGCTTACTTGAAGAACCAGAGGAAGAAGCGCCTCCATCAGAAACATCTCCACTTCCTGAACTTCCTTCTTCATTATAGGAATTCTCTCCTGAATTCCCCGATTCATCACTTCCTTCCGATTTACTGTTCATTGTTCCGTTTTCCGCCTTATTCGCCGATGCTGCACCTTTATTCTGCTGCTCCGTAATTCCTCCAATAATATAACAATCTCCATCCAGCGAAGTAACACTCATTTTTAAAGATGTCGTTCCTTCTTTTGGCTTCGTATCTTTCTTTGCCTGTGTTGCACTTTCTGCGGTTTTGTTCGAAGAATCTTCCTCTTCTGTATTTGTATCCTGCGACTTTTTATCCTGTTTCTTTGTATCCTCTTCCTTTACCTGTGCTGTTACCGCAACATCGCTCATCCTTGCAAGCTTTCCAGACTGCTCTTTTACAAGATATGCAGAATTGGACTGCCACGCTTCCGGAAGCTGTACCTCTAGATCTGGTACACAGATCAGCCCTTTCCCGTACATTGTCATCTTCAATGCATCATTTGCATTGTTCGCCTGCTTCTTTAAATCATCAAGACCTTTCTCTGAAAAATCAATCTTTAAATTCTGATCTGCCGGATTCTGAATCTTTGAACAGTCATATGTCCAGATATATGTAATTCCATCATCTGTTGTCCCCTTAAACTGTACCTTTTTATTCTCTCCGGCAACCGTCTTAAACTGTTCCTTTGTAATAACCCCATCTTCCGGAATGGTATTCACATCTGCAAGTGTCTCTGTCTTATCCGTCTTTTTATCAGAAGAACTGTCTCCGCTCCCGGACTTTCCACAGCCCGTTGAAACAACCAGCAACATACTCATAAGTAATGCCAGAATAACATGTACCAGTCCTCTTTTTCTTTTCATAGTAACACCTTCCTTTTTCTTTTTCTGTAGTCTGCAAAAGTCTCTACTCTGCTTTTCCACCTTTCATCACTTTCTTTAATAATCCTGCAATACCACGACGCTTTTTATATAAAACAAATCCCAACGCTTCCACTGCCACAAGTCCTGCTGCACCTCCGGCTACAGGTAATGCCACCGAACGGATTCCATCTGCTTTAGAACGATCACCCTCATCAGACACCCCTGTATCTTCCTGCACTGTATCTGTCTCGCTTTCTGCACTGTCCGTTTCCGGCACATAATTATCTCCACTAAAACTCCAGCCACCCGTTGTTGCTTCCGCTGCAGTATTCTTTTTCTTTGCGGTAGTAGTTTCACTGCTTCCTGAAGAAAGCTTCTTCGTCGTTCCCGATGTGGCAGGAACAGAAGTACGGGAACTTCCTGTACTTGAAGCTGCCGGTGTTGTAATCTGCCTTGTCTGGCTTGTTGCCGCTGTTGATGCTGCTGTAGTATTCTTTTTAGCTGTTGTTTCTGGAGCTGTTACGACAACCTTACAGACTGCCTTCTTTCCGCTTCCATCCGTTGCCTTTACTGTAATCGTCACAGTGCCTGCTTTCTTTCCTGTCACCTTTCCCTTTGCATTTACCGTTGCAATCTTTTTATTAGAAGAAGACCATTTCACTGACTTATTCGTGGCATTTGACGGAGAAACCGTCGCTTTTAACGTCTTGCTCTTTCCTTTTGTAAGATAAATCGTACTATAATTTAACCCTACTTTTATTACCTTTACTTTAGAAGCTGCCGGTTTTGTTTCTGTCTTTTTTGCTGTCGTTACCGTTTGGGAAGAATTTCCTCCACTATTACTCCCCGTATCAATCGTCGGGCTGACTACCGGCTTCGTTCCTGCCGAAATAGCCACATCACTCATATCATAAAGAAATGTCTCTCCATCCAAAAATCTACGGTAAGCAACTGTTGCATACAATCCCTGTTCCGTTGCCATTCCATCGATAACGCCACCGGCACCGCCACCATTATTCCCGGCACCAGCAGCTACATGCATAAATCCGCCTTCTGGCATATAATACTGGAATAATCCTGTCATCGGCCATTTCCCATTCTTAATAAAACGGGCATCTTCCCCACAATCTATTCCCACGCCACAAAGAGCTGTGATAATCTGTGCCACACTTTCCGAAGTTTCTGTATTATTCATCGTGCCAAAACCACCACTGGAAAGCTGATTCTTTTCTATCCATGCAAGTCCCTTGTCAATTGCCGCTGTAACATCCTCATATCCATCTTTATTATAATAAGAAGCCAGTGCCTGCATCGCCATCCCCGTCATATCAGAATCTCCGGTTGTCCCCATCATTGTCCAGCCACCATCCTGACACTGCATTCCTACAACCTTCTTAACAAGTAACTCCTCTGAGTTTTGCTGCACTGCAGAAGGGTCTTCTGGAATCTCATATGCCGGATTACTCTTTAACGCGATCAAAGCCCAAATCGTGCCGTTATTCCCCTGTCTGCTTACATTCTCATAATCTGACAGATACGCTAATAGGTTATGTCCCATCACATCTCTTGCATCAACACCAATCGCTGTTAATGCAAGAATAAGCTTTGAATAATCCGAATACTTTGCTCTTGTAATCTGCCAGTCCTTGCTCTCACAGTATGCGATCACATTGCTGTAAAAAAGATTTGTATAAGATTCCGGCACATACAGCCCACTCCTTTTTAAACCAATAACATTCCATATACTACTGTAATCCGGCTTCGTATCTTTACTTAAGATATAGCTTCTTACCTTAGATAAAACCGTATCAATATCCGGGCTTAAAACTTCCGCCTCTGCCACTTCTTCCTTTGCATCAGAAGACTGCTCTGCACTTTCTTCTGCCCCGTAAGCATAAAAACTAAAACTTCTTCCAAGTTGCAAATTCTTACGGACCATCTTTCTCTCTTTTTTTGTTAATGTCTGTTCTTGTGTATTTTCCTGTACATCTGCCTCCGTACTTGTTGATGCATCTGCATCTTCCCCGGTCTGCTGTTCCTCCTCTTCCGAAGACTCCGTCTCTTCCCTTTCCGATGTCTCGTTTTCTGATGTCTCACTTTCTGACATAGAAAAATCGCCTGTACTCTCTGCTGCAGAAGCAGCCGCGGCCGGTTCTGTCCCATTATCTGCCGCATATGCATAGTATGGAACTATAAATGCCACAAGCAGAGCAAAAAGTACAAGCGATATACATTTTCTTTTTAACCTTTGATACATCTTGTTCATTCTACCCTCTCCTTCACTCATTTTACAAAATATCCAAGAGAAATTGAGAGTTTTCCGTAGAAAAGAAAGGCCCATGCATTATGTGCACAGGCCAAATACTTTTATAAAACTGTTATATTCTCTAGCCCAGATATTTGTTTTCATTCTAAAATCAAATGGCTGGCAATTCAGAATGAAAATAAGGAGAGTCCCCTAAGTGAGCCTGAGAAGCAAGCCATGTACATATTATAACATAGACTTTTAAAAAAATATGCCAACCAGACGGGTGTATTTGCTTCATTTTAGGAAATTAAGCGGGTGAAATTGTCCTGCAATTATTTCACCTTCATTTTCTTTACATTTGAGTAATTACCGTAATAAGTTGTTCCTCCTGCTTTACGATAAGTACGGATCTTGAAGTAATAAGTTTTCTTTTTCTTTAGCTTTCCGGCTTTATAAGTCACTGTCTTATTTTTGGTAATTGTCTTCACTTTCTTATAGCCGCTGTTTTTCTTCATGGACTGGTATACTTCGTAGCCAGTTGCATTTTTTACTTTCTTCCATGTAAGCTTCGCCTGATTCTTTTTCAGCTTCTTAATGGATTTTATAGATGTTTTAGATGGAGTGTATTTCTTTTTCAGAGCTTCCTGCTGAGCTTTCTGTTTCGCAATATTATCTGCCGTAGTTTTTAATTTGTCATATTGGGCTTCTGCGTCTGTAAGAATTTTAAGCTGCGAATAAACTACTAACGTTTTCTGTTCTGCATTTAATACATTGTATGCTGTTCGTGCAGCATCAATTTTCTTTTTACAGGAATCATTCAATACAACTGCTCCTATATTATTAATCTTTGCTACCGCATCCTGTGCTGCTTTTACTTTTTCATAATCAGGACTGCTTTCTTCATAGTAATAATTATCTGTATAGTGGAATACAACTACATCCCCATCTTCTAAATATTGTTGATTAACTCCAAAGTTAGGATGAATACCATTTAGCGTATACATCCAGCCAGAGCCTTTTCCGTTATCAAATTCTCCTAACGTTACTCCCCTTCGCGTAATACTTTCCACATAATTTCCAGTCGGATTGGAACAGGTCATACTATTATTTTTAAGAACCATATTTAGTAAATCTTTTACATTTGCGTTCGCACTAATTGTATATTTTTTCGGTGCTATCCAAGTCTGCAAAGTTCCCATACTTAAAACATGTGTATTCTTATCTTTTTCCGAATTGTGAATCTCGTCTCCTAAAAGAGAAAATGTTACAGATATTTGTTGTGAGGAATCTTTAATTACATTAACAGAAATAGTTGTCATTGCACTTCCATAATATAAACGAACAATCTTTGTTCCTCTTGTCTCATTATCAAACTGCCCAACAGTAATATCGTCTATATTGACAATTGTATCTGCCTTTCCCTGAGTCCAATGTGCAGTGAATGTCAATCCTGTTAAATCTAATTTTTCTCCGATATAATATGTCTTTTTGTAATTTCCCGAAATAGTTAGTTCGTGACAAACTGGCTCAATCGCATCATCAGAACATTTCACTAACGTTTTTAAATCTTTTCCCAGAGGATCATCAGAACGATTGTAGTTTGGCATAGCAATTGCCTTACCTGGATATCTTCCCGTATCTTTCCAATCTCCATCTACTACTTTATAAATTTGATCCCAATCCTCTTGCGTATAAGTTGAATAATTAGCAGTATTATAATAAAATACTCCATTGTTCATACCAAATGGTACAGCATTTGTATCTACATGTACTACTTTTCCTAAACCTTTATTGGCACCACACTGACTTGCATATACATTATCCTTAATCACATTATTAACATTTAATGCTCTTATATAGCCAATAATCGCACCTACATTAGTGTTTCCAGATACTTTTCCTAAAAAAGTATTTGATACAATCTCCCCTATTCCATTATCCCATGCCTGATCAATTCCTGCCTCTGCACCAAAAATTCCACCTATATTATCTCGTCCTGATATGTTACCATCTACTGTACAGTTTTTAATTACAGCTCCAAAGGCATTTGGTGCATTATACATATAATAACCAGAACCTAAAATACCGCCAATATTATTTCCTGTTGCATTAATTGTTCCATGAAATGCACAATTTTCAATGCTAAATGTGTCTGTACTCTGTCCACGAATACCGGCAATTCCACCAACATTGGAATCTCCATATACCGTAGCATAACTGACACAATTTTTAATTGTTCCGTTTAAAGCTCCCCCAAATGATCCAATATTAGATAATCCTGCAGAAGTCCCATCAATATTGCAACCAATAGTCACTCCTTGTTCAATCGTGCAATTTGTAAAATCTGCATGGTCAATTCCAGATGCATAGCCTCCGATAAAACCTGACTGATAAATCTTTGTCCCACTTTTAATTGTAACATTTTCTGCGGTAATCGTTACTTTCGGGTCATCATCTGTCCAATTTTTCGCATCTTTTCCGTAGTCAACAACATAATTTTCTACAAGACCATATCCGTCAATATATTCACCATAAATATTGAGATTCTCTACTTTAGCATCACGCACATAACCAAATAATGGTTTGCTTCCTTTAGAAAAAGTTAGTGTATGACCATTTCCGTCTAATATCCCAGAAAACGGTAATATATTGCGTCCGTTTCCTGCATCAGTTACTCCTTCTTTTAACATACCTAATGGTTTCCAGTCAGTAGGAAGTTTTATATCTGACTCCAGGCGAAAATATTTATTCTTGTAGGACTTTCCACTTTTAATCCCATCCTGTATTATCCCAAAATCATTTACTGTGTTAATAATATATGGGTCACTTTCTGTTCCTGTACCAGTCAGCATTCCTTCTGCCGCAAATAACATCATCGGCATTAATAACATTCCAATCAATACTGAGGCTATACTTACTATCAGTTTACTTATATTTTTCATCTAATCCCTCCTGCTGATAACTTCTTATCGTGTATTGTCACCTCATTTTTAGATAGCACAAAGCAGGAAACACATTGTATTTTATGTTTCCTGCCCTACGCTATATCATTTTCAGATATTTTACTTTGTAATCTTTACCGTTTTTTTCTGTCCCTTATTTTTCATCATCTTTTTATAAGATTTTAACTGTTTCGCAGGAACCTTAATTATAGCCTTTTTGTCAATGCCAGTAAATGCCTTGCTTCCCACTTTACTAAGTACAGTAGATTTTACCTTAATCTTTTTCACCTTACTGTCACCAGCAAATGCCTGAGTTCCAATTGTTTTTACGTTCTTTCCAATGACAATACTTTTTGTTTTCTTCTGATTTTTGAAAGCTTTATTTCCAATGGCTGTTACTTTAAAATTAACTTTCTTATAATTTACAGCAGAAACAACATTTACTTTTGCAAGCTTTTTATTTTTATAGCCAACAACTGTAACTGTAGGATTCTTCACAAGATTACTTGTTACTCTATACTTATACCCTTTTACAGTAAAGGTTGTACCTTTTTTGACTGCAACAGTATTAACTTGTGGATTGGATGGCTTTGTTGTAGGTTTAGCTTCTGTTGTAGGCGTTTCCTGTTTTTTATCATCTTCTGACTTTGTAAGTTCAGCAATTTTAGCTTCTGAGTCGGTCAATTTCCGAACTAAAGATGGAGCCATTAATTCTTTTTGTGCATCTGTTAATTCATTATATGTTACTCTCGCCTCTACTACTGCATTTTTATCTGCTAATGTTAATGCACTCACTCCTGGTAAATCCTCTAATTTCGTAGTTAATAATGCAGACTTTGTACCCTCTCTGTGAACATAGATCATATAAGTCTGAATATCTTCTTGAATATCTTCATCTACATTGCCTTCTACACCAACTTTTATCTCAACAGTGGAACCTTCAACTGTTTCGTCTGATAACATTGCAGATATATCTGTACTAGCAGAATCTGAATTTTCAAGTTTTACATTGTCAGGCCAACTATATCCAAACATATGACATGTATAATATGCAACAATCTTACTATTTTCAGGCACATTTTCGGACATTTTTGCTCCAACGCTTACCTTTTCATTTGGAACAACAATTGAATATTCAAGTTTATCAGGCTTAAAATCTTTAATTATATTTTCTTTACTTTCAACTCCTGCATACGCCCTTAAATCTGATAAATAGTTTTTATTTTGATTCTCAGCTGCATGTGTCGTTAATGAAAGGACACATATACATGATAAAATAGGAATAACAGAAAGAATTTTTCTAATTTTATTCATATTTTCCTCCAATATTACCATGTATAAATCATTGATTCATAACTTAATGTAAAAGTTACGTTTCCATTAACAGTTGCTTTAGAAAGTACTACATCTGGATAGCTATTTATATCTGCTGGAATTGTAGATGGCTCACCATTAAAGTACATCCATGAATTTCCAATATATGTATTTGTATTTGGATAGCTTCCCTTATTTGTATAAGTTTTATCACCTACTTTAAGAGAATCAAGGTATTTATCTGTTGTTCCAGTCCATACAGCATTTGAAATACCACTTCCACTAGTTGCACAAGCCTGATCAATTGCATCCGCATAAGTTGTCCCTGCATTTACTGTCACAGTTACTGGATTACCTGAATTCAATTTATCCGTTCCGGTCACTACTCCACTAGCATTTCTCGTTGCTGTCTGTAAATAAATTTTTACAGTATACGTTGTTTCCCTTGCCATTGATGTTACACCAAGTCCCATCATCATAACTACTGCGAGCATCACTGCGAGCATTCTTTTTAAAGTCTTCATAAGTTTTCCTCCTTTAGAAACTCCGCTATTTAGATAGCATTCTTTGGGTTTTGTCTACATGTTACTAAGGGGTCGCGACTCCCATTGCCAAAGGATAGCTCCTTTAGCAATATATTGATTTAAAACAACTTCTATACGATTTATCTGCTTATATGCTTTCTCTACTGAACCTTTTTATTGTGGTCTCAACTACTCTCACATTATTATCTGCATATGAAATAACTGTATATTGTTGTTTTACCTCCTTTGATATTACCCGTTTGAAAATTACAGATATTTATAATTTCCAAACGCTGTGTCAGGATTTTATGTGTGGAACTTTCGGATAGAAATAATTGGATAAAAACAAATAAACTGAGACTTGCTTTTTGACTTCTGTAAAGTTTTCTCTAAACATATCGAATGAATGTACTCAGCACTCCCACCCAAAGTCCTGTTCATTAGAATTCTATTTTAAATATCCTGACTTAAGCTTCTTCTGCCTTTTCACACCTTCCCGGAAGATCCAGTGGTATTTGTGAGGGCATCCGCTTTCACAGTAGGGGTAAGCCTGTGTGGTTTGTACCAACTTTCTTAAAATAGAATGTATTTTTTTGTACATTTATTCATAGCTTTTCTGAAAAGTATTCCAACCAGACGGATGTCTTTTCGTCATTTTGGAACCTTTTTTAGATTTTTTTAAAAAAGGCTTGACATTTTTTGCAGAAAAAAATCCCGTCAGACTGAATAATCTGACGGGGCATTTTTCTTTTTTGCTTATTATAGATAATACAACTTTTGTTTTATCTTCATTATTTTACGCTTATCGGAACATATATGTATACTTTTTTATTGATGTATCTTTCAAAAGTAAAGTTCTGTAAAGAGACCATGTCGCGGTGTTCTTTTATCCAGCCATAAAAAACACATCGGGAAAACATACGGATGGTATCTGCGAGATTATCCACATCGCTTTCGCGGTCTGTTTCAAATACAGCAAATCGTCCGGCGGCTATCTCTATTTTCACAGAATCTTCCGGCACATTTGTAAAGTTGTTTACAACCGGTCCAAGGATATATTGAATATTGATACATTCCGGGTCATGATACCACATGGCAATCTTATCATTTCCATTCGCACTTCCGGCTACAGAGTTCATTTTCTTGAAGTATGGTGAGTCCTCATCGAGCCAGAATGCTACCTGTGCCGGTATATCTACTTCCCGTCCACGATTTGGGATGATCGTCCAGCCAACCATTTTGATATCATCAACGTCCATAAAGGATACCTTCATTTTATCTTTATATTCTGAGTAAAACTGATTTAGGTCAACAACTTCTGTGTTTGCTTTAGCATATTTGGAAGGACTGGTACAAAAGGCTTTGCGGAAGGCTTTATCAAATCCATTTCTCGACTTAAAACCATATTTTTTTGCTAAACTAGCCACCTTGACACCCTGACGTAATTCTCTGGCGGCTTTTTGTATTTTCCTCTGACTGATATACGCACTAAGTCCCATTCCAAAATCATCCTGAAAGGCTTTGCGAAAATAGTCTCTGGAATAGTTAAAATGTTCCGCCATCATCTCCGGTGTGATATCTTCTGTAATATGCTCATCAATGTAATTGATCCATGCAATATTCTGAAATTCCATCCGGTAATACTTTGCCGGAACAACACCGTATTCTTTGCGAAATGCATTAGAAAAAACGCTATAACTTGCAAATTGATATTTGGCACATACTTTTTCCGGATTCTTTCCTTCTTTTAATTCTTCTGCAGCAAAGTACAGCTTTCTCTGTTTTATGTAATCGGTGATTCTCGTTTCATAATAAAGCTGGAAAATATTTTTTAAATGTTTCTCGGAATAATGAAACAGCTTTGCAAGGCCTTTTGCTGTTAAATTCTCCGTAATATGCTCATCAATATAACTAATCCACTCGTCAACTCCATAAATCTTTTTCTCCTCTTTTTTATTTTTCATTACATAATCCGAATGCATTCTTTTTTCAAGAGGAAGATATACTGAGTACAGTCCGTTTTCAAAAGAAATAAAATACATTTTCCGATTGTCATAGTGCATTTCACTTTGCTTTATCCAGTCACATAACGCATATTTTATCAACATTTTTATCATATCCGGTGCCTGTTTATCCCAATATTGCTCTTTTAACGTAAAAACTGCATAATCCGATGCCCCAATATCAATTCTCTTCTTTTCACTTTCCCTTCCGGCATCTTTTGGAACTTCCTGCCCGATCATATAAAAGAAATGGTATGAATCATCATGCCACCAAAACTGCATATACTCTCCGGCACGCTCCCTCTCCTTCCACTTTTCCTTTACATCCTTCTCGATATATTCCATTCCGTTTTGAAAAACATCACCTTCTAAAGGCAACATATCTGCCTCTACTGTCTGTGCCATTCTTCTCACAACTTTATATTCTATCATAGAACTATCAGGAATCCGTTCAAATGAAAGGACCTGATTTGTATAATCCTCTTCCATATTCAATCCCTGCACCTGTTCCCTGATTGTATCAAGAGAATTGTCAAAGAAAATGTCAGCCAGATAAAGGAATTCCTGCGTAGAATATGCCAGTCTGCTTGCCAGATCTTTTACCGAAATGCTGTTATCTGTCTGAAGGCACAAAAGAGTGTCTCTCATACGTTCCCATAAAGCTGATTCTTCCTCCGGAAGTGAGGAAAATGTTTTTGTCTCATTCACTGTGTTCATTTTCTCTATCCTTCTATTATTTCTATTTCTTTTTCTTTCATTTTCTCTGTTATTTTATCTCAGTCGAGAAGACTCCCACCTCCTTCAGGTGGTGAGTGACAGCAAATTTGTCTCAGTGGGAGTCCAATCTCCGACTGAGATAAACGCTCCGCGAGGATGCGCAGTGATTCTGTAAAGAATATGTCAGCTTATGCTGACCAGAATCACGCGCCAAGTCTCGCAGTTGCTCGACTTGAATATTATTTTTTTAATATCCAAATGTTTTTTAGTTATATTGTAAATCACCACTAACATTCTGTCAATTTACAACTCCCACTACGGACAATCTCTATTCTTCAGATAAACTTCGCAACTCTGGAAAAGTCTTTTTTCTTTTCTCTGGTACAATATTTATAAAACATAACCTGTGTATTGGTGTATGATATTTATATTCAAGTCGAGCAGTCGCACCGACTGCACTCATAGAAACTGCGGAAAGGAGAGATCGTGAATAAAAATAATTCTTTAGAAGTAATAAAAGATTGTACCACATACATAGAAAATCACCTTCAAGACACATTAACAGCAGAATCTCTGGCTTCCCGCTATGGTTACTCTCTTTATCATTTCTGCCACATTTTTAAAATCTGCTGTGATATGTCACCGGGAAAATACATACGCCTTCTCCGTTTGGAAAAAGCAAAAAAGGATATTTTATCTGGAATGAGTATCACACAGGCCGGATTTGATAATGGCTTTGAAACCAGTTCCGGTTTTTCTAAAGCATTTCGCAAAGAATATGGTATTAGCGCACGAGAATATTTAAAACAAAATAAAGAAAGTGAGGTTCTTATTATGCTACACGTTGAAATTAAAACATTGCAGTCACAGACAGCACTTGGGTACGAGATTCCCGGCGAATATGACAGTGATTACAGCAAATCCGGTGCTTACTGGAATCACATTAATTTTAAAGAATACCCTGCCTATCCAGAAGGAATCCATGATTATGGCGAAGTTGGACTATGGACCCATCCCGACCATATCAGCGGTGAATTACACTATTTCTTTGGCTTTTTAACTGACTCTACAGAAATTCCGGAAGGTTTCCATAAGGTGGAGATTCCTGCCGGACGATACGCAGTTTTTACAATTAAATCACAGGAAACTCCTGAAAAAATGGCGGATGCTGTACGGGATGGCTGGCGTTACGTCTTTACCGAATGGCTCTGTACGCAAAAAGAGTATAAAATATCACATCAGGGGATGTGTTTTGAATGCTATCAGGGAGAAGAAGCATATCTTTATCTACCAGTGATTGATTTGTAGATTTGGTATAGACGAAAAAAGAAAAAATAATATATCCCATCTGCTCTGTAGTCGCTGTGTTTATGATGCTCGTCCGCATCTTAAACACGCTCCCAAGCCGCATCTGGGATATATTATTTTTTCTTTTTTCTGACTATTCTAAATCCACAGTTTGGTGAGAAGGGAGCTCCAGAAAGTTAGGGCTTTCCGGGAAAATTAAATTCTCTTTTCCTTAGAAATCTCAATGCAATTCTGCAGAAAGATACTCACTTTCGGGGGAACCCCTTATTTTTCCCACACAAAATCCTGACTTCATCTGGCGCCAAAGAACAATTATATTCAAGTCGAGCCGCCGCGAGACTTGGCGTGTGATTCTGGTCAGCGTAAGCTGACATATTCTTTACAAAATCACTGTGCATCCTCGCGGAGCGTTTATCTCAGTTGGAGATTGGATTCCCACTGAGACAAATTTGCTGTCACTCACCACCTGAAAGAGGTGGGAGTCTTCTCGACTGAGATAAAACATAACAAATAGTTAAAAATATGATATACTACCAATATAAATGTTCATAGGGAGGAGGAACAACATGGGGATTTATTTTAATCCAGGAAATGGAAGTTTTACAGAAGATAAGAATAGCCAAATTTATGTTGATAAAACGGAGCTCTTGAAATTTTTAAATAAAAGACTGAAAACAAATGGTAAATGTATCGCTGTCAGTCATGCCAGACGTTTTGGTAAGTCCCATGCTGCCGGAATGATTGATGCTTACTATAGTCTTGGCAGTGATTCCTCAAAACTGTTTGAAGATACCAAGATTTCATCTGACCCTGATTATGAAAAATACCGAAACAAGTACAATGTTATCCATTTAGATATTTCATCTTTTTTTGATGATTACAAAGACAATCTGATAGAAAAGATTGTGGAATATATTTATGATGATATCACAGACGAACTGGGAAACATTCTGGATTATAAAAAGAAGTTAAGTTATGTATTAATGAAAATTTATGAAAAGACGGAAATTCCTTTTGTTATTATTATTGATGAATGGGATTGTGTTATCCGAAACAGTAACGACCAGGCTTTAGTGCATAAATATTTGCAGTTCTTGCATTCACTTTTTAAATCAGAAGAATCGAAATCGTTTTTGGCTCTGGGGTATATCACAGGCATTTTACCAATTAAGAAGATAAAAGATGAGTCTGCTTTAAATAATTTTCAAGAATATACTATGCTGGATTCCTATCCAATCACAGAATACTATGGCTTTACCGAAAAAGAAGTGAAAGATTTATGCGAAGATCAGGCTATGGATTTTGAGACAATAAAGGCATGGTATAACGGATATTTGATCGATGGTATGCATATGTATAATCCGAATTCTGTATCGAGGGCATTAGAAAGACATAAAGTAGATTCTTATTGGCGAAACACTTCTGCCTTTGGTACGATCAATACCTTTATTTCAATGAATTATGCCGGACTAAAGGAAGATGTGCTTGCCATGTTAGCTGGCGAAAAAGTGATGGTTGACACTGAATGTTTCCAGAACGATTTTACAGAAATCCACTCAAAAGACGATGCTCTGACTGCCTTGATCCATCTTGGTTATCTTGGTTACGATAAAGACATGTTAAGTGCCTATATTCCAAATTATGAAGTGTCTAAGGCATTTCAGTCGGCTTTAAAATCAGGTTCCTGGAAGGAGATCGCCGCATCTATTTCCAGATGTGATGAGCTACTCATCGCCACGATAAATAAAAATGCGGAAAAGGTAGCTGAACTCATTGAGCTTGCTCATGAAACCTACACTTCTGTATTAAAATATAACGATGAAAATTCCCTAAGCTGTGTACTTACCATGGCTTACTTTACAGCACCGGCTTATTATAATATCATCCGGGAGATGCCTTCCGGAAAGGGATTTGCTGATTTTGTTTTTCTCCCAAGAGCAAATGCTGGCAATCGCCCTGCAATGATCGTGGAACTAAAACACAACAAGACAGCAGATGCAGCAATCACGCAAATCAAAGAGAAGAGATACCAGGGTGCTTTGTCTGGATATAAAGGAAAGATTTTACTAGTTGGAATTAATTACGATACAGAAAAACATCATACATGTGTAATCGAAGAATACTGATTTGTAGATTTCATATAGACGAAAAAAGAAAAAATAATCCATCCCATCTGCTCTGTAGTCGCTGTATTTAAGATGCTCATCCGCATCTTAAACACGCTCCCAAGCCGCATCTGGGATGGATTATTTTTTCTTTTTTCTGACTATCTAAATCTACAGTTAGTGAAAATGAAATTCTCCAGAAAGTTATGGATTTCCGGGAAATTAAAGTCTAAAGGATTGACGCATTTTTCTAGATTTTTCGTTTTTTGAGGCAAAATCCTGACTTCATCTGACGTCAAAGAACAATTATAATAAAACATAACAAATAGTTAAAAATATGATATACTATCAATATAAATGTTCATAGGAAGGAGGAACAACATGGGAATCTATTTTAATCCGAAAAATAGAAGTTTTTCTAAAGATAGAAATTATGAAATATATGTAGATAAAACAGGTCTGTTAAGTTTTTTGAATAAAGCAATTGATACTCCTAAAAACTGTATTGCTGTCAGTCATGCCCGACGTTTTGGTAAATCTCATGCTGCCGGAATGATTGATGCTTACTACAGCCTTGGCAGTGATTCCTCAAAACTGTTTGCAGATACCAAGATTGCGTCTGACCCTGATTATGAAAAATACCGAAACAAGTATAATGTTATTCATTTAGATATTTCATCTTTTTGGGATGATTACAAAGTCAATCTGATAGAAAAGATTGTGGAATATATTTATGATGATATACAAGAAGAACTGGGAAATATTCTGGATTATAAAAAGAAGTTAAGTTATGTACTAATGAAAATTTATGAAAAGACGGGAATTCCTTTTGTTATTATCATTGATGAATGGGATTGTGTTATCCGAAACAGTAACGACCAGGCTTTAGTGCATAAATATTTGCAGTTCTTGCATTCACTTTTTAAATCAGAAGAATCGAAATCATTTTTGGCTCTGGGGTATATCACAGGAATTTTACCGATTAAGAAGATAAAAGATGAGTCTGCTTTAAATAATTTTCAAGAATATACTATGTTAAAATCAAGACCTATTACAGAATACTATGGATTCACAGAAGATGAAGTTAAGGAACTATGCCAAAAGTATGATATGGATTTTGAGACAATGAAGGCATGGTATAACGGATATTTGATTGACGGAATGCATATGTATAATCCGAATTCTGTATCAATGGCTATAAACTACCAGGATTTTGATTCTTATTGGAGGAATACTTCTGCCTTTGGTACGATCAATACTTTTATTACAATGAATTATGCTGGATTAAAAGAAGATGTGCTTGCTATGTTAGCTGGCGAAAAAGTGATGGTAAATACAAATACTTTTCAGAATGATTTTTCTATGATAGCTTCAAAAAGCGATGTCTTAACTGCTTTAATTCATCTTGGATATCTTGGATACGATGCAGACATGAAAAGTGCATATATTCCTAATTATGAAGTAGCAACTGCATTTGAATCTGCTTTACAGACAGGCTCTTGGAAGGAAATCGCCGCATCCATTTCCAGATGTGATGAACTTCTTATAGCCACGACAAATAAAAATGCGGAAAAGGTAGCTGAACTCATTGAGCTTGCTCATGAAACCTACACTTCTGTATTAAAATATAACGATGAAAATTCCCTAAGCTGTGTACTTACCATGGCTTACTTTACAGCACCGGCTTATTATAATATCATTCGGGAGATGCCTTCCGGAAAGGGCTTTGCTGATTTTGTTTTCCTTCCAAGAGCAAATGCGGGCAATCGCCCTGCGATGATCGTGGAATTAAAACACAACAAGACAGCAGATGCAGCAATCACTCAAATCAAAGAGAAAAGATACCAGGGTGCTTTGTCTGGATATAAAGGAAAGATTTTATTGGTTGGAATTAATTACGATACAGAAAAACATCATACATGTGTAATCGAAGAATACTGATCTGTAGATTTAATATAGACGAAAAAAGAAAAAAAGAATCCATCCCATCCGCTCTGTAGTCGCTGTAATAAAACTTCTTGCTGAATTGCAAGGAAACTACAGTAATGAAAAGAGAATTTTTATAAGTATTGCATTTTGTGACTTTGCGCTGCGGAATTTTGACTCTGAAAACTTCGGACTCGCTTTTCCGAAGTTTTTGTTTTTTGAGACAAAATGAAGCGTTTAGCGCAACCAAGCAAAATCAAACTTATAAAAATTCTCTTTTCTTTAGAAACCTTAATGCAATTCAGCAGTAGAATAAAATATGCCGCGACTATCTTCACATTTTATGCTATATCAAGTTTCTGATTTTCGTTTCTTTATTCCATCAGATCAGGATTTACATTAAGGTTATGATTCCTTCTATAATAAACACTGCTGCACAGGCTCCAATCGCTACCACGATCAGGCTTTTTC
Organism: Anaerobutyricum hallii; assembly: GCF_900209925.1. Taxonomy (NCBI): domain Bacteria; kingdom Bacillati; phylum Bacillota; class Clostridia; order Lachnospirales; family Lachnospiraceae; genus Anaerobutyricum; species Anaerobutyricum hallii. The sequence continues at coordinate 2,221,883 of NZ_LT907978.1, forward strand.
TCTGGTAAGCGAGTATAACAGCGACTACGAGTCCTGCAATAGCAGAAATCAAGCTTCCTGTTGCTGTAAAGATTGCCGGGATCGTCATGGCTGCTAATACGGTATATGGAATATAATATAAAAAGGAATTAAAAAATTTGTTTTTTATTTTGTGTTTTACAAGTACGAGTGGAATGGCTCTGATTAAATAGGTTACGATTGCCATTACGAAAAGATAGGGTAAAAATATTTTAAAGCTCATCTTCGTTTACCTCCACTGGGAATAATATTGCCGCAATAAGTGATGCGGCTACGGTACAGATGATGATTGCGAAACCGCCGGAGAGATTCGCAAATACTGGAGTGTATTTCAGTACTGTACTGATCGCGATTGCGATACATACCGCAATGAAGACATGGCTGTCTTCTCTTGCCTTTGGTACGACAACGGCGATAAACATTCCATAAAGAGCGACACCTAAAGCGTTTGTGATAATGGCCGGTAAAATATTTCCCATCAAAGCGCCGCCTAAGGTTCCTATCGTCCACCCAATAATCGGAACTATCGTAAGTCCCGCAAAGTAATTTCGTTTAATTTTTCCTGGATTCTGGATTGCTACAGCAAAGATTTCATCGGTAATAGCAAAGCCGAGTATCCATCTCCAGATTCCTGAAAAATCATCATCCACTTTCTGGGAAAGTGAAATTGCCATCAGCATATATCTTAAGTTGATGATGAACTGGGAAAGTGCCATCTCAACTAATGTTCCAAGTTCTGCAATAATCGTAAGTCCTGCAAACTGCCCTGCAGATGTTAAGTTTGTGAATGAAATAAGTACTGCCTCACTGACAGTTAAATCTTTATCTACCGCGAGAATCCCAAAGGCAAAGGAAACGGCAGCATAACCGAGTCCGATGGGGATTCCATCTCTGATTCCCTGTTTAAAGTTCATGTTTCCCCCAACAATGACAGAGACTGCCAGCTTTATTCACTTGCAGTCTCTGTTCCTACTGTATCTTTTTATTGTTCTATGATCATCAGTTACTTTTTACGCTGCTACATTGTTAATGACTTTTATGCTTCTACATCATCAATTGCTTTTCCGATATCATGACGCATATATTTATTTTCAAAAGTTACCCATTCTGTTGCTGCGTAGGCGTTCTTTCTTGCCTCTTTTAGGTTTGTTCCCTTGGCAGTTACACCAAGTACACGTCCGCCATTTGTAACGATTCCTTTATCTGTGCGCTTTGTTCCGGCGTGGAAGCAATAATAGCCATCGTGTTTCTTAAATTCTTCAAGGCCATTAATCACATAACCTTTTTCGTAAGAAACTGGATAACCGTCAGAAGCAAGGACAACGCAAACGGCTGCATTATCTTCAAACTGCAGATCGATTTCATCTAAACGTCCGTCGATACAAGCTTCCATAACATCAATAATGTCGTTCTTCATACGAGGAAGTACTACCTGTGCTTCCGGATCTCCGAAACGGGCATTGTATTCGAGAACTTTTGGTCCATCTTCCGTCAGCATCAGACCGGTAAAGAGGATACCGACAAACGGTCTTCCTTCTGCTGCCATAGCATCCATAGTAGGCTGATAAACGTATTTTTCACAGAATTCTTCTACTTCTTTTGTGTAGAATGGACTTGGGGAGAATGTTCCCATTCCACCGGTATTTAAGCCCTGATCCCCATCTTTGGCACGTTTGTGATCCTGTGCACTTGTCATACATTTGATTGTCTTTCCATCACAGAATGCAAGAACAGAAACTTCACGACCAGTCATAAATTCTTCGATTACCATACGATTTCCGGCATCTCCGAACTTCTTATCTTCCATGATCGTCTTTACGCCTTCTTTCGCTTCTTCTAAAGTATTGCAGATTAATACACCTTTTCCAAGTGCCAGTCCGTCTGCTTTTAATACGATTGGGAACTTTGCAGTTTCAAGGTAAGCGAGTGCCTTCTCATCAGAATCAAAGTTCTCATATCCAGCTGTTGGAATGTTATATTTCTTCATTAAATCTTTGGAAAATGCTTTGGAACCTTCAATGATCGCTGCATTCTTTCTTGGACCGAATACACGAAGACCTTCTGCCTCAAATGCATCTACAACACCACCTACCAGTGGGTCGTCCATACCAATAATGGTAAGGTCAATTTCTTTTTCTTTTGCAAAAGCAACCAGTTTATCAAATTCCATTGCACCGATGTTCACGCACTCTGCATATTCTTCGATTCCTGCATTTCCCGGTGCACAGTAAATTTTATCTGCCTTTGCACTTTGAGAAACTGCCCATGCGATCGCGTGTTCTCTTCCGCCACTGCCTACGATTAATACTTTCATCGGAATTCCTCCATTTTATAACTAATATGCTCCCGGAATCTTCCCGCAAAGCATAAAGCCAGTGCAGGAATAATTCCAGAAATGCATAACTATTTATCAATTGTAACAACTCTGCCGTCTACATGAACCTTTCCATTCGCAATCAGATTGATTGTTTCCGGTAAAATCTTCCATTCTGCCTGTTCCATGATACGGCGCTGTAAAACTTCCGGTGTATCTCCCTGTTCCACCATAACCGGCTTCTGCATAATGATCGGGCCGGTATCGGTTCCTTCATCGACAAAATGTACCGTCGCTCCGGAAACTTTTACGCCTCTTTCCAGTGCCTTTTCGTGAACATGAAGGCCATAACAGCCTTTTCCACAAAAAGATGGAATCAAAGATGGGTGAATGTTAATGATCCGGTTCTCATATTCCTGAATAACACATGGAGGCACAACAACAAGATATCCTGCAAGAACAACAAGATCGATTTCTCTTTCTTTTAAAGCTTCTAAAAGCTTCTGGTTAAATTCTTCTCTTGTCTCAAAGCTCTTTGGCGAAAGAAGTAAACCTTCTGTTCCATAATTCTTTGCACGTTCTAATGCGTAAGCACCTTCATTGTTACTGATTACGACACGAATTTCTGTATTGGTAATCTTTCCGCTGTCTATCGCATCAAGAATCGCCTGCAGATTCGTACCGCCGCCAGATACTAAAACTGCAACTTTTAGCATAATGTTACTCCCTTTTCTCCTGCTTCGATGGAACCAACAACATATGCTTCCTCACCAACAGCTTTTAATGCTTCGATTGCTTTTTCTGCATCCTTTGGATCAAGGGCGAGCATCATACCGATTCCCATGTTGTATGTATTGTACATCATCTCTTCGGCAATATCTCCTTCTTTTGCAAGAAGACGGAAGATAGTTGGTACTTCGTAACTGTCTTTCTTTACGACAGCGCGAGCACCGTCTGGGAGCATTCTTGGAATATTCTCATAGAATCCGCCACCAGTGATATGGCTGCAGCCTTTGATCGTAATGCCGGCTTCTTTTACTGCCTTTAATGCTTTTACATAAATCTTTGTAGGAGTAAGGAGTGCTTCTCCTAATGTCTTTCCGAGTTCTTCTCTGTATTCGTTTAATGCTTCTTTTTCCATAGGGAATACTTTACGAACAAGAGAATATCCATTACTGTGAATTCCGGAGGAGGCAATTCCTATGAGGACGTCCCCTGCCTTAATGTCTTTTCCTGTAATCAGGTCTTTTTCATCAACGATTCCAACTGCGAAGCCAGCCAGATCGTACTCATCTTCCGGATAAAATCCTGGCATTTCTGCTGTCTCTCCACCGATGAGAGCAGCCTCAGACTGCTTACATCCATCTGCAACGCCGCTTACGATAGAAGCGATCTTTTCTGGGAAGTTCTTGCCACATGCAATATAATCGAGGAAGAATAATGGCTCTCCACCTGCACATGCAATATCATTCACACACATGGCAACACAGTCGATACCTACGGTATCATGCTTATCCATAAGGAACGCAACTTTTAACTTTGTTCCAACACCGTCTGTACCTGAAACCAGTGTAGGGTTCTCCATTGTCATAAACTTCTTTAATGAAAATGCACCTGAAAATCCACCAAGGTTTGTAAGTACCTCAGGTCTCATTGTTCCCTGTACATATTTCTTCATTAATTCTACTGATTTGTATCCAGCTTCAATATCAACTCCGGCTTTCTTATAGTCCATGACAGACTCCTTTCTCTTATCATGTACTCTCGGAGTCTTTCTTGCACTTGTTTTTGTGATTAAGCACAAAAAGATTCCGAGAATACATTATCTTGTTATAAATACTTAATTATAGTTTCCCCTTTTACAAATTTACAAACCTTCTTATCACCTTTGAGCTATGTCATTACATTTGTTTTAAGTACGCTTCGTACCCAATCTCATCAAGCTTGTCTGCCTTGGCTACTACCTGATTCTTTAACTTTTCAGAGTAAGCTTTTAATCTTTCTAACAGTGCAGGGTCGGATGTTGCAAGCATCTTTGCTGCAAGAATTCCGGCGTTGGCTGCACCGTTGATCGCTACTGTCGCTACAGGAATACCTGTTGGCATCTGCACGATAGAGTACAGGGAATCTACTCCTCCAAGATCTGATGTCTTCATTGGAATACCGATAACCGGCATTGGGAAAATAGCTGCGCACATTCCCGGAAGATGTGCTGCCTTACCGGCTCCTGCGATAATCACTTTATAACCTTTTTCTTCTGCACCTTTTGCGTAAGCGAAAAATTCTTCCGGCTCTCTGTGTGCAGAGATGATCGTCATATCAAAGTCAATTCCAAGTTCCTTGAGTACATCTGCAGCTTTTGCCATGATTGGCATATCTGAATCGCTGCCCATTACAATACCTACTTTAGCCATTGTCTGCTCCTTTTTTTCATTACATATACTCTAAAATTCCAAGAGTATATTTTTATGGTGAAATGTTTATAACTAACTTATAAAATTATAACAAAATGCTTTATTTTACAAAAGCGTTCTTTAAATCTTCCTTCATATCAAGGACTGCCTGGCGGCTGGCATCCGCATAGTCTACAGAACTAAACTTCTCTTTATACGGGTCTTTCTGATAAGCACAGATAATTCCACGACTGGAGTTTACGATAGCACCAAGTCCATCCTCGTTAAAGAACGGTGCTAAATCTTTACCTGTTCCACCCTGTGCACCATATCCCGGTACAAGAATATAGTTTTTAGGCATGATCTTTCGAAGTGCTGCTCCCATCTCCGGATAAGTAGCTCCTACAACGGCTCCAACATAGCTGTAGTCTTCGCCCATAACATCTTCGCCCCACTCAGCTACCTTTTCAGCAACGATCTCATAAAGTGGCTTTCCATCAATCTGACGATCCTGGAATTCTCCACTGGATGGATTGGATGTTTTTACAAGAATAAATACACCCTTATCTGTGTCTTTGCACACTTTTAAGAAAGGCTTTACACCATCAGAACCAAGATATGGGTTCACCGTTACAAAGTCTTCTGTAAATGGAGAATATACATGTTCACCAATCTTTACTGTTCCAAGGTGTCCGATCGCATATGCTTCGGATGTAGAGCCAATATCGCCTCTCTTGATATCTCCGATGATAACAAGTCCTTTGCTCTTTGCGTAATCGCATGTCTTTTTGAAAGCTTTCAATCCCTCAACACCAAATTGCTCATACATGGCAACCTGTGGCTTTACTGCCGGAATAAGATCATAAGTTGCATCGATAATGCCCTTATTAAACTGCCAGATTGCTTCACATGCACCTTCTAATGTCTCTCCGTATGCAGCAAAAGCATCTTTTACAAGATGTTTTGGTACATAAGAAAGCATCGGGTCAAGACCAACAACGATAGGCGCATCTTTTTCTTTGATTCCTTTTACTAACTGATTAATCATAACTTCCTCCAGAATTCTACTGATATCCTTTTCATTCTAGCATAAATTTTTTCAGATGTACACTCACGATATGCCAAAAAACGACACGATTATTCTTAGCCGCGATATACAACTTTACCATCACAAATCGTATATTTTACTTTTCCATATAACTGTGCACCAAGAAACGGAGAATTTTCCGCTTTTGACTCGAAAGATTCTACTGTTCGGACTTCATCCGGTGCAAAAATAACGATATCTGCAGCCGCTCCTTCTTTTAATGTTCCACATTCAAAATTATAAAGCTTTGCCGGATTAACCGTCATTTTTTCAAGAAGCTGCATCATCGTAAGATAGCCTCTTTTTACAAGACTTGTAATACCAAGAGATAATGATGTTTCAAGTCCAATGATTCCACTTGGCGCTTTTGTAAATTCTCTCTCTTTTTCTTCTATAGAATGAGGGGCATGATCGGTCGCGATCATATCAATCGTTCCATCTGCTAATCCTTCGATAATCTTTGTTCGATCCCATTCTGTACGGAGTGGCGGATTCATCTTTGCCATCGTTTCATAATTAAGTACATCTTCTTCTGTTAATGTAAAATGATGTGGTGTAGCCTCCGCAAAAACCTTTGCTCCTCGTTTTTTCGCATAACGAACCAAATCTACAGAACGACCAGAAGATATATGCTGAATGTCTACCTTTGCTCCAGTATCAAGTGCCAGCATGACATCTCTTGCCACCATCACATCTTCTGAAATTGCCGGTGCTCCGCCAATCCCCATCTTTTTAGAAATCACACCCTTGTTCACTCCGTTTACTTCGTTAAGTGCTGGATCTTCCTCATGCAATGAGATTGGCATATCCATTTTCGCTGCCTCTTCCATTGCTTTTTTAATAAATCCGGCATCTGTTAACGGGATTCCGTCATCTGTAAATCCACAGGCACCAGCATCTACCATCGCCTGGAAATCCACTAACTCTTTTCCCTCAAATCCTTTGGAAACCGCAGACACCTGCTTTACGTGAATCGGTAAGTTCTCTGCTCTTTTTAAAATATCCTGAATTACTTCTGGAGTATCAACGATTGGTTTTGTATTTGCCATACAGACAACCGTTGTGAATCCTCCTGCTGCTGCTGCATGACTTCCAGTTTCCAGATCTTCTTTATACGTAAAACCCGGATCACGAAAATGTACATGCACATCAACAAGTCCCGGTGCCGCAATACAGCCGTCCGCATTCAGTTTTTCAGCATCTTCTTCCCATTCCGGATGTTCTCCAAATCCGATGATCCGCTTATCTTCCACCCAGATATCTGTAACTTCATCTCTTCCAGATGCCGGATCCATCACATGTCCATTTTTAATTACTAACTTCATCTTTGTATCTCCTCACTTTATTTTAACCTTCAAATGCTTCATTTAACTTTAATGTACCTTCCAGCACAAATCTTCCATCTAAAAGAATCGGAATCTCTACCCGTTCCTCTGCCAGATCATGCATGACCTCTGATTCCACAACCCGCACAGTTACGGCTGTAATTCTTGAAAGCTCTTCATACGGAATCGTAATATCTGTATGGCAGTTAAAATAGGCTTTCTTTGGATCCTCTTTTCGAAGTACAGAACATTCATTTTCCTTTGCTACGATTTCTTTCCCATCCGGATTATATACACGAACATCTTCGCAATAAGAATAACAGGTATCTCCGATTGCGATATGCGGTCCCATTTTTTCTGCAATAAGGATAGGCAGTTTAGACATAATACCATACTTTTCAGCCATCACATAGGCAGTTGTATTTGTTCCGATCGCACACTCTCCAATCGGAAGTGTTTCTCTGTTATATAAAAGATTCTCCTTAATGAACTTCTGTCCGTCCTCTTCATCCGGGAAATTTGCACATGAATACTCTTCGATCATACCATCTTTAAAAGTAATCTTTAAATCTTTATAGTAAAGACCATTCAAATAGACTTCTGTCACATGTAAAAGACCATTTGTACCTTTTAGCTTAGGTGAAGTAAATACTTCCCCTACCGGAATATTGACATCGGCAAGACAGTTTTCAAACTTCGTTTCTTTGCTGGCATCTTTCAGATCGCATAGAGCAACCGTAAGATTCGTCATATTTCTTCCACGTCCCATGATATGCACCGCTTCTGACTGATCAAGCACATCAATCATATTTTGCTGAATCTTTTTGTACACTTCGTTATCTAACGTATTTACTTTACGAATCTCCTCAAAAATTTCCGGGAAATTCTCTCCGATCGAAGGAACTGGGTACGCAATAATCGTAAAACTCCTTTCCTCCTGATTGATAAATTCATTCAAAAGTTCGTTAGATAAAGAGGAATACTCTGTGGAAAGAATCTGCTGCCGCTCACTTAAATGATAGCTTTCCGGCTTATTTACCGGTTCAAACGGTTCTTCTCCAAAGACTTCAAAGCATGCCGGACCTGCAAATCCTGCCGCCTCCTGTTCATATTCTTCGTATGCCTTTCTCATACAGCTAAGCTTCCGGTCAATCATGCGCTTATCAAGGTAAATAGCATTATCAAAACGATGGTCATAGCCATACTGTGGATTTGGATCTGTTGAAATATATCCGATACGGAGATTCTGGCGTTTATTTAATGTATTAAGCGCCTCTCTGTAAATAACTGGTTTCAATCCCATGTCGGCAAACTGGCGGATTGCTGCGCGGATCACTCTTTCAAAGCCAATCGGGTAACGGATATTCACTGTATCTTTCTTTGAAACATCCACCCCTTTTAACTCAAATCCTCTTCGATATCCTTCTGTAAATGTTTCTGCTATCTGTGAAATCTCTTCTTCCGTAAGGCTGTTTAAAAACTTTGCCGTTTCAATTTCCACTTCTGAGATATAATCCCCATAAGAATACAGATACGTCAGATCCAAAAGGTCAGAATCCATGATAATTGATGTTGCAAAATCAAGTGCCGGGTCCACCAGTTCTCGTACCCTGTAGCCTGCCCAGTCATCTGCATAATCATAGAGGAACCAGTAGATGGTATCTTTAATCTGTTTATATGTTACATCCCCTTCTTCAAACATACAGTATATTTCCAGAAAAAGTTCATTTAAAATCGTGATTTTTTCAAGGTTCTGTTCAAAAACAAACGCTCTTTCCGAACGTAATTCCGTATATAAAAAACTCAGAATCCGGCCAAACTCTTCTCCTAATTCCTGCACTGCAAATGCCGGATTCGCAAAAGAATGTCCGTAATTCTGAGGTAAGATATCCTGATAAAATAATGCATTCTCACTCTTTAACTGCTCAAAAGAACGGGACTTCCACGCATCAGAAGAAATACATACAAAATCCTCTGCACATTTTTTTAGAAGCTGTGCTGTCTTCTTAAAATAATTCTGAATCTTTTCGTTCATGCCGTTTTTCTCCCCTGCGGCAATCTCTTCGATTCTTTCTTTTGTCAGTAAAAAGCGTTCTTCCACTTCTTTATTGCTTTCTTTAAACAACTCTCTATAATCCATATAAAATATATCACTCTCTTTCTGTTATTCCCAAATTCAAGAATGTCCGGCATTCTTGCTGCGAGATACGCGTCATGTCATCTTCCTACATCATGATAAAAGTAATCCCTATAAAAATAGCCACAATATTAATACATATTCCGGATATCTTATACTTCTGGTTGGTCTTAGCATCATCATAGCTCATCACGCCCCAAAGGACACAAAAGAATGCCAGTACAACGAAAATACATCCAAGCAGACCTCCGACAACATTCAATCTTCCTTCTGTCACGATAGACAACACTGTCAAAATAGCAAATCCAATCAGTATCCCTATTCCCATGACCAGAGTAAGTACTGCATTTTTTGAAACTTTTTTCTCAGAAAAAGAAATATTTCCTGTATTCATATCTCTGCCTTTCCTTTCTTTTCTTTCTCTTCTTTCTTTTTATGATCGGCCTTCCATTTATGATAAATAAAACGGATGATACAATAACTGATCCATCCGAACAGTCCTCCAAAAGTGTTCATCATCAGATCATCCACATCAAACACTCCTACTTTTGTAACAAGCTGCAATGTTTCTATGCAAAGGCTAAATAAAAACGTATATATAATAATCCGGATACATCCGGTTTTCTCCAATCTCCATATCGGAACTAAAAAACCTATTGGGAAAAATACAAGAAGATTACCAAATAAGTTTAATAAAAATGCTTCGATAGAAACATAATTCCGGTATATAATAAAACGACGGATTTCCTCGAAAGGAACCAGATTATAGCGATAAGTACTATATCCATCTACCCGTCCCAGTCGGTCACTGAATAATACAAAATATATTACAACACAGCCATATAAAATCAATATTAAACGGCTCAGAGACCCCAGTCTCTTTCTGCTTTCATTCATTCTTTTTCCAGCCTTTTCTTATAATTATTATTCTCCTATAATACATTTTAAGGAACCGGCATAACGCCGGTTCCCATCATTTTTAAATCATTATTTTCCCTTTTAACTTGAGGGCACGCGCTCCACTTACAATAGAAATCACTCCTGCTGTAATTCCGACAATTGTTGTGATAATTCCTACTATAATTCCTGCAGCACCAATCTGTCCCAATGTTTTAAAAATCTTTTCGTTCATACAAATCTCCTGTCAGAATACTACTTTACTCCATACTGGTCATAATATGCATCAATTGCTTTTTTCAATTCATCATCAATAATGACTTTTCCTTTGTATGGTTTGTTGTAAAGATGCTCTACAACTTCTGCCATTGTAACGATAGCAGTTGTCTTCATTCCGTATTTCTCACTGATTTCTGTAAGCGCACTCTTCTCTCCCTGGCCTCTTTCCATACGGTCAACAGAAACAACTAAACCACCAACTTCTACATCTCCCTGTGCCTTAATGATTGGGAGTGTCTCCTGAATAGACGTACCTGCTGTAGTAACATCTTCAATGATGATAACCTTATCTCCGTCCTGAATCGGGCTTCCAAGGAGAATTCCTTTATCACCATGATCTTTTACTTCTTTACGGTTACTGCAGTAACGGATATCTTTATCATACTTTTCTGAAATGGCGATTGTTGCCGCTACGCTTAATGGAATTCCTTTATAAGCAGGTCCAAACAGTACATCAAAATCAAAACCGAAATGATCATGAATTGCCTGTGCGTAATACTCACCTAATCTCTTTAACTGAGAGCCTGTACGGTAGAATCCGGTATTAACAAAAAATGGAGTCTTTCTTCCACTTTTTGTTACGAAGTCTCCAAACTTCAGTACATTGCAGTCAATCATAAATTCTATAAACTCTTTTTTGTATTGTTCCATAACAGCCTCCGATTTATCCTTTTGATTTATATGTTCTCTTGAAATCTTCCTCGTACTTAAGATTCCAAAAGTACATCTGTTGTTTTGATTCTAACACAGATTATTTGTATTTTCAACTTAGATAAAATATGTATAAACAGATTCTTTTAATCAATACATCCGATAATCTCGTTAATATCTTCAATATGATATCTTTCCATATAAGCTTTTATTCCGTCTAACACATCCATTGTGGCACGTGGATTGTGGAAGTTAGCAGTTCCTACAGAAACCATTGTGGCACCTGCCATCATCATCTCAATAGCATCTTCTCCCGTAAGGATTCCTCCCATACCGATGATCGGCAGCTTGCAGGCATGGCTTACCTGATATACCATACGAACGGCAACTGGTTTAATTGCAGGGCCGGACATACCGCCTGTCTTATTCGCAAGAACGAACTTACGTCTGTGAATATCAATCTTCATTCCGGTAAGTGTATTGATAAGAGAAAGAGCATCACTGCCTCCTGCTTCGGCTGCTCGTGCCATTTCCGTAATATCTGTGACATTCGGACTTAACTTCATTACGATTGGCTGTTTTGCCTTTGCCTTGATCGCTTTCGTAATCTCATATAATGCATCTGGATTCTGTCCAAAGGCGATACCACCTTCTTTTACATTCGGACAGGATACATTGATCTCTAATAAATCTACCGGCTCATCTGCTAATCGTTCTACAACTTCTACATAGTCCGATGTACTTCTTCCACATACATTGACAATAATAGATGCTCCTTTTTCTTTTAAATGAGGAATATCTCTTTTACAGAATAAGTCGATTCCCGGATTCTGGAGTCCAACCGCATTAAGCATTCCGCCATATGTTTCCGCTACACGAGGAGTCGGATTTCCTTCCCAAGGTACATTTGCCACCCCCTTTGTTGTTACAGCTCCAAGTGCTGCAAGATCAACAAACTGTTCATATTCTGCACCAGAACCAAATGTTCCTGAGGCAGTTGTCACAGGATTCTTAAACTTCTTTCCAGCCAGTGTTACTTCTAAATTCATGAGAATACTACCTCCTTTGCATCAAATACCGGACCGTCTTTGCAGATTCGTGTATTGTTTACGTTCGTGTGATGATCTTTTGTCTTTGACTTACAGATGCAGCCAAGACAAGCTCCGATTCCACATGCCATTCTTTCTTCTAAGGAAATCTGGGCTTCCATTCCATGTTCTTCGGCATACGCTGCAAGCGCTTTTAACATCGGCATTGGTCCACAGGCATAGATGACCTTTCCTTCTACACCATACTTTTCAATTGCATCAATTACTGTACCCTTAGCACCCTGACTTCCATCTTCAGTTGCAATCTTTACATCGCACACTTCTTCAAATTCTTCTTTTAAGAAAGTGGATGTTCTGTATCCAAGTACAACTGTCTTCTCGGCATCTAACTGTTTTGCAAGCTCCAGCATCGGAGGAATTCCAATACCTCCACCGATAATAATTGCTTTTTCATTTTTCATTGTAAACCCGTTGCCAAGAGGTCCCATGACTTCTAATGTATCTCCTGCTTTCATTTCTGAAAACTCTTTTGTTCCTTCTCCTGCAACACGATAAACAACCCGCAATGTTCCTTCTGTTGGATTAATCCCGCAAATACTGATCGGACGAGGTAAAAGCTTACTCTTATCATTACAGTACATTGCAATGAACTGTCCTGGTTTTGCTAAGGCAGCTCCCTTTGGAAAGGATAATTCCATATCAAATATTCCTTCATCGATCTGCTGCTGACGAACAACTTTCGCTGTTTCTTTTATCATCTCCATATATATGCCTCCTTTTTTATTAAATATGTACTATCGGAGTCTTTCTTGCACTTGCTTTTATGAGAAGATTCCAAGAGTACATAAATCAAACGATCCACATACTGCTGCTTTTCATTGCAGCCGGCATCTGATCTAAACTGTCTCATTCTTTATAATATACACTGGTAACGGCGGATGATTTGGCTTATTATAAAATGCTTCTACAAGTACGGTATATTGATCATCTGGCAATTCTTTAAGCCACTGCAGCACCTGTTCCTTTTCGTCAAAACCACTGTCTCCCCCGCTGTAGATCAGCAAAGATATCATACCACCCTCACAAAGTAAGGTAAGTCCCTTTTTCAGCGCTTCTATTGTTGTCTCTGCCTTTGTCGCAAGATGATGATCTCCACCTGGAAGATAGCCAAGATTAAACATAATCAAAGAAACACTTCCCTCATCGGCATATGCATCCATATGTGCATGCGTATCTAAAACAACTTCTGCCCTGTCCGAAAGATGTTCTTTGATAAGGCGGTTTCTTGTCTGTTCCACCGCCGTCTCCTGGATATCCATGGCAATAACCCTGCCATTGGCACCTGCAAGAGACGCCAGAAAAACCGTATCCTTTCCTGTTCCTGCTGTCGCATCAATACACAAGGAGGGATTCTTTATAAGCTGGCGGATTCTCTCATGACAATACTGTGTAATAGGTGTTCTTCTTTTCATTATAATCTATACTCTCCGATTTTTAAATAGAATTATTATCGTTATTCCGTCTGATTATCCTATTACTTTATGAAAAAGTACACAGCAACAATGATACCTAAAATAATACGATAGACACCAAAGGCTTTAAAGTCATTTTTCTTAATATAACCTAACAGGAACTTGATTGCTATAATAGAAACGATAAATGCTACAACCATACCTACTACAAGAATAGCAACTTCATTCCCTGTATAATGGAAACCATATTTTACAAGTTTTAAGAAACTTGCCCCGAACATAACCGGTATGGACAGGAAGAAAGAATACTCTGCTGCTACAAAACGAGAGGTTCCAAGAAGCATTGCTCCGATGATTGTTGCTCCGGAACGGGAAGTTCCCGGAATAAGAGCAAGTACCTGAAAACATCCGATGATCAATGCAATCTTATAGGTTAAATCGGATAACTCTTTTACTTGTGCTTCTTTATTCTTATTATGATTTTCAACAACAATAAATAAAATACCGTAAAGAATCAATGTAAAAGCTACTGTCTGCGCATTATAAAAAAGTGCATCGATCTTATCATTAAATGCAAGACCGATTACCGCTGCCGGAAGACATCCTACAATTACCTTGCCCCATATATCAAAAGTTTCCCTTTTCTCTCTGGCTGACTTTTTGGGACTAAATGGATTGAGTTTATGAAAATAAATCACACAGACCGCAAGAATTGCTCCAAGCTGGATTACTACAAGAAACATTTCCATAAATGCTTTCGATACATTAAGTTTAATGAATTCATCTACAAGTATCATATGCCCGGTAGAACTGATCGGAAGCCATTCCGTAATTCCTTCCACAATTCCAAGCAGAATTACTTTTAACATTTCAATTAACATTTTCTATAATTACCTCCTGTAATATTTTATCGCTTCATTCTATCACAGATTCCTGTATTTGTCCTCTTTATTGCATACTAAAAAGAAAAAAGTCTTTCCGTACTTTTTACAGGAAAATTATTTTTCAAGTTCTAAAAGTCCCTGTTCCATCAGATACTTTATGGAAAACAGCCGCGGTTTTTTACTGTTATCAAACTTTATTTTAATTTTATCTTCTTTTAATTCAAGTACCGTTCCCTTACCAATATTTTTATGGATCACTCTTTTTCCTTTTTGAAATTCTTTCTTGTCATAACGAAGTTCTCCTATATAACGAGAAATCTGTGCATCTTTTTGATAAAGTTCCTTTACCGAATAGAGAAACAAATATGTTTTTGCCCTTGTAACTGCTACATAAAACAGCCGTCTCTCTTCTTCGAGATCTGCCTCTTTTACTGCTTTTTTATGTGGCGTTACTCCTTCATTTATATCCATGACAAATACAACTTCATATTCTAATCCTTTTGAACTATGCATCGTTGTAAGTGTCACACCGCTTTTTTGCTGCCTTCCGGCTTCCATCTGTTTCCTGAGTTCCTCTCCATAAGATTCTATGTAAGTAAACCACTCTTCAAAACTGTGATATTCCTTTGCACTTTCCTGAATCTGATTCAAGACTTCTTCAAGGTCATCCGGGTTCATTCTCCGAAACTGTGCATACTCATTCATATAATCTTCATAACCAATCCCGTTACGTATATATTGAATCGCAGCATATGGCTCCATCTTCCTTAGAAGATACAGATCCATTTCTAATTTATCAATCTTCTCATAAAGCCACTTCTTCCCAAAGGTCTGCTGCTTTAGTTTTTTTAAATCTACCTGCGGTTCTGTAATCATACTTCTTGATATGTATCGTTTGGGCCGATTCATTATCTGTAAAAACAGCTTTCGGTCTCTGTTTCCCATAGCAAGCTTTATATACGTTAATATATTCCTTGCTATCCAGTGATCAAATATATTTGGAATCACATCCCGCATCTGAAATGGAATATTATATTCCATTAATCGTCCAACAAGTAATCTCGGCTGCGTATTGGTGCGGAAAATAACCGCCATATCTTCTAGTGGAATTCCTTTTTTATAATAAAAACGTATTCCTTTTAAAATATCTGTACACTCTTCTCCCGCATCTTTTAGATTTCGAAATGTAATAGGCACTTTACTCCCTCGAGCCGCCTGCATATTCTTTGGAAAACGCTTTGTATTATGACTGATCAGATGTTCCGCACTCTCTACAATTTCTTCACTGCACCGATAGTTCGTATTTAAAATCACCTTTTTTGCCTCTGGATAATCCTTCTCAAATCCAAGCATAATTTCCGGTCTTGCTCCCCGGAAGCGATAAATAGACTGGTCATCGTCACCAACGATAAACAGATGATCTCCCTTACCTGCCAGCATTCGTACGATCTCATACTGCACTTTATTAATATCTTGAAACTCATCAATTAAAATATGCTGAAACTTATTCTGCCATAAAGTCCGAATATCTTCTCTCTCTCTTAACAATTCATAACAAAAAACCAGCATATCATCAAAATCTATGAGATTCTCTTCCCGCAGTCTTTTCTCATACCCTTCATAAATCTGAGCAAACAATTCGTCTGAACAGTTATTACTGTGATAGTAGGAAAGGGACATCATCTCTCCTTTTACATAACTGATCTCATTGATAATTCCGGAAAGAAATTCATTCTCATCTTCTATCTCAAGTTCCATATTCTCTGTCATCTCTTTTATGTATCGCCGCTTTACATCTTCTCTGATAATATTTGCAGCAGTATAACGGTATGCATAACGAAGAATCATAAAGAAAATAGAATGAAAAGTACCAAAGGTTACCGGAGCATTTTCCATTCCGTCAAACATAAAAAATCGTTTTTTCATTTCCTCTGCCGCTGCTCTGGTAAATGTAATTACTAAAATATTAGACGGATAAACTCCTGCATTTTCTATAAGCCACTTTACACGATAAGTAATTACCAGTGTCTTTCCCGATCCGGGTCCTGCCAGAACCATCAGCGGACCACCTTTATGTGTAATAGCCTCTTCCTGCTCTCTATTAAATGTACCTGGCACGTTTCTTCCTCCTTTCCCCTGACATATATTCTCTAATCATTGAAATCCTTGCAAAATAAAAGGGTGTCTCTCAACACCCTTTTATCATTCACGCAGTTAAATCTCCATTCGAGGATACTCTTTCTGCTATTCTTTGCTATTAATGTTTTGCAACAGTTTTAAGATATGCCTCAACTTCTGCTTCTGTTGTCATAGACATAGCCTTTGCTGCAATGGCATCTGCTTCTTCTTTTGTCCAAAGGGAGATTCCCTTTCTTGTTGCTAAAATAGAAGTAGCACTTACACTAAATTCACTTAAACCAAAGGAAATTAATAATGGAGCAAGTAATGGATCTGCAGCTGCTTCACCACACATACCAACCATGATTCCCTCCGCTCTTCCGGCCTTGATCACACGCTCAATAGAACGAAGTACTGCCGGGTTATACGCAGAGTAAAGATATGCAACTTCTGCATTACCTCTGTCTACTGCCATAGTGTAACCTGTAAGATCGTTTGTTCCGATACTGAAAAAGTCTGCTTCTTTTGCAAAAACATCTGCCATTAAACTTGCTGCAGGTGTCTCTATCATGATACCAACCTTGATATCTTCATTATATGCAACACCTTCTGCTTTAAGCTCTTCCTTAATTTCTGCTACCATATCTTTTACTGCACGAAGCTCATCTAAACAGGTAACCATAGGAATCATAATACGAATATCGCCATATGCGCTGGCACGAAGCAATGCTTTTAACTGAGGACGATATAAGTCTTCTCTCTTTAAGCATAAACGAATCGCGCGGAAACCAAGGAAAGGATTCTCTTCTTTTTCAAGAGCAAGATATGGAATCTCTTTGTCTCCTCCAACATCCAATGTACGAATAATAACCGGCTTACCTTCTAAAGTCTCAGCTACTTTTCTGTAAGCAGCAAACTGCTCTTCTTCTGTAGGAATCTGTGGACGATCCATGAAAAGGAATTCTGTACGGAATAAACCGATTCCTTCACCGTCACATTCTACTACTTTCAATGCATCTTCCGGTTTACCGATATTAGCGCAAAGTTCAACTTTAACACCATCTGCTGTTACGGTCTCTTTGCCAATAAACTGAGCAAGCGCTGCCTTCTCTTCAAGATATGCAGCTCGTTTCTGCTCATATTCTGCCTGAAGTGCTTCATCAGGATTAACATATACCTGTCCTTCTGAGCCGTCTAATACTACATTATCGCCATTAGAAATCTCTTCTGTGATTCCCGGTATACTGAGTACCGCCGGAATTTCAAGCGCACGTGCAAGAATTGCTGAATGAGAAGTCTTGCCTCCAACTTCTGTAAGAATACCTGTTACGTTCTTTGGATTAATTCCTGCTGTCATAGAAGGAGTTAAATCTTCTGCCACTAAAACAGTTCCTTCCGGCACACTTGCTAAATCGACATCTTCGACATCAAGAAGTATCTTCAATAATCTTGTCTTTATATCACATACATCTGTTGCGCGTTGCTGAAACATCTCATCGTCAATACCTGCGAACATCTGCATATAATAATCACAAATCTTCTCTACGGCAGCTTCTGCGCACATCTTGTCATCTGCGATGCTTGATTCCATCTGGCCGGTCATCTCCGGATCCATAAGAAGAAGGACATGTCCTTCCAGAATCTCTGCTTCTTTCTCCCCTACTCTTTCTTTCATGTCATCTGCCATTGCCTGTGTCTTTGCGATACATTTGTCAAGGGCATCTGTTAATCTTTGCTTTTCAGCATCAACATCACTGACTGCTTTATTATCGTATGCAAGGGAAGGTTCTTTTACAATAACAGCGGAACCGATACCGATTCCTGCTGATGCACCAATACCAGTATACATTATCTTCACCTCAAATTTTGAATTACAATTATTCTCCTAAACCGGATTCGATCATCTCGATAGCAGTCTTTAATGCGTCTTCTTCATCAGGTCCGTCACACTGGATCTCTACTTCAGAACCACACTTAATACAAGCACCGATAATGTTAAGAAGGCTCTTACCATTCGTTGCTTTTCCGTTGAAATTGATTGTAACATCGCTATCAAACTTAGCCATTCCTTTAGCGAATACTCCTGCCGGTCTCATGTGAAGTCCCTGTGGGTTGTTGATTGTAACTTTCTGTGATACCATAGTTATTTCTCCTTTTCTTAAATAGGGTAATATAAAAATAAATAATAGCTAAAGAAAACAGGATATTGTGCTGCTGGCTGATGCATTCGGTTAGTATTATACCCTGCGATCATACCTCCCCTTATTCCTTTAGTATTCATTATTTTACCATTTTTTATATACACTGTCAATATAACAGCGTCCCGACTCCGGTAAAATCATCTGTAACTTTTTTTCAGAAATGTAATTTAAATCCTTGTCGATAAAAACGTATACTCTTTCTTCCCAGCTTCATCATCTGGATAAAGCTCTACATATTTTTTCGCTGCCTCGTATGCCTTATCATACGCCTCTGCTTTTTCATAGATGACAATCTTTCCATACATAAAATCTGCCTTCGTTTCACCGCCCTGTTCAATCCCCTTCTGAACATACTTCAGTGCTTTATCATAATTCTGTTTTTCTACATATATTTCACAGATTTTTTCCAGAAAATCAGTATCCTGTGTATGATTCCAGCCTTGTTCATACACTTTTACGGCTCCTTGTGCATCACCGGACTTTGCGACACACTCGCCCTTCAACATATAATATTGTGCATTTTTACTGTCATTATTAATAAGTTTATTGTATATTTTTTCCGCTTTATCATATTCTTTTAGCTGATAATGACTCTCTGCCAGATAACAGGTCATATCCAGATCAATCTCTCTGGCAAACACAGACTTCCGCTTTAACGCTTCTTCCAGGTATGAGATTGTTTTAGAATAATCTTCTTCCTTAAAATAAAGCAATGCCTCTTTTCGGTATTCGATCTTCTGCTGATAATTATGCCACTGAAAAATACCTGTTCCGGCTAATAAAATCACAACGACAATTGCACCACGAATGATAATTTTACGCATAGAAAACCTCATTTCTCTTAAATGATGCACTTTTGAAATCAAGTGCAAAAGCTTTGGGAATACTTGAACGAAAGAAAGGATGCCGCAGCATCCTTTCCTCAAAAATTATTATTTTCTTAAACCTAACTGTTCGATTAAGGTTCTGTAACGTTCAATATCTTTACCTTTTAAGTATGCAAGAAGGTTTCTTCTCTGACCAACCATCTTTAAAAGACCACGTCTTGAATGATGATCCTTAGGGTTTGCCTTAAAATGATTCTGAAGATCATTAATTCTTGCTGTAAGAAGTGCTACCTGTACTTCAGGTGAACCTGTATCTCCTTCTGTTCTTGCATATTTTGTCATAATTTCCTGTTTCATTTCCTTTGTAATCATGTTACAATTCCTCCTATTATTATAATCACCTTTACGAAGATAAGGTCGGAGACTCCATACCCTGGCAAAGGTTCTAGCTAAAAGCATCTTTCATAGATTAGCATACTATTCTTTTTTTGTAAAGTTTTTTTAAGAATATTTTTCAAGAAGTTTCTGGAAGTATTCAGGAAGCGGCGCCTCAAATTCTACATACTCTCCTGTCCTTGGATGAACAAATCCAAGCACTCTGGCATGAAGGCACTGTCCGGTAAGTCCCATATCATTCTTTGGACCATAAATCGTATCTCCTAATAAAGGATGGCGTATGCTTGCCATATGCACACGAATCTGATGCGTTCTGCCTGTTTCTAACTGGCACTCAATATGATTCACCTGATGATTTAAATGACTGAGTACTTTGTAATGTGTTACTGCCCGCTTTCCGTTTTTAGGTTCGACAGCCATCTTCTTTCTGTCAACCGGGCTTCTTCCGATCGGTGCGTCAACAGTTCCTTCTTCCTGCGTAAAGTTATTATATACGATTGCTTCGTATTTTCTTGTGATTGAATGTTCTTTTAACTGTTCTGCCAGGCTTTTGTGCGCCATGTCATTCTTGCACACAACAAGAACTCCTGTCGTATCTTTATCGATTCTATGAACGATTCCCGGTCGTAAAACACCGTTAATTCCCGAAAGATTATCTTTACAATGATAAAGGAGTCCATTTACAAGTGTTCCTTTATAACGTCCCGGACAAGGATGAACAACCATATCTTTTTGTTTATTAATTAAAATAACATCTTCGTCCTCATAAAGAATGTCCAGATCCATTTGTTCCGGAAGAACTTCTAATTCCTTTAATGGAGGGACACAGATCACAACGGCATCGTCCACACGAAGACGGTATCCTGGTTTTTGTTTTTTCTCTCCTACCTGAACCTGCCCTTCTTTGATCAGCTTTTGAATATAAGAACGGGAATGTTCTTTTAACTCTGCTGCGAGAAATTGATCTAAACGCATCCCTTCCTGTTCTTCCATAACCGTATAATAATATCTTTGTTCCTGCTTACTTTCCTGATTTACTTTCTCTTGCTTTGCCGTTTCTGTCATCGTTACAACTCCCGCCTGCCCTCTTTTGTTTTTTTAGGAAATATCCTGTCAAAATCTTCTTCCTGATAGAAGAATAAAATTAAAATAACAAGCATAACCGCCGCCACTGTCACATAAATATCTGCCACATTAAATACTGGAAAGTTAATGAGGCTGAAATAAACAAAATCCACAACGTACTTCCTGAAAATACGGTCTATCATATTTCCTACAGCTCCTGCTCCCACGAAATACAGGCATATCTTTAACGGAGTAAAATGTCTTTCCTCCGGTATCTTTCCCGAAATCCATATAAGACCCGCCAGTACCGCCAGAGTAATGATCAAAAAGAACCATTGTTTATTCTGCATGATTCCAAATGCTGCTCCCCGGTTTTCCACATAATAAATCTCAAGTACATTCCGGATAACAGGAATACTTCCTATTGGCTTTAATACCTTTACTGCCCATAATTTTGTAAGCTGGTCTGCTAACAGAAGTATAATAAAAATAACTGCTGCTTTTAATTTTTTCCCCATTATACTTCTCCCTGTTCTATAACGGCAAGCATTTCTTCTGGAGTGACATCCTGATAAATTGCTGCCTTTCCAATCTGGTCTAATAAAATGAACTTAATCTTTCCATGTTCCATTTTTTTATCGTGTTTTGTTTCTTTCACAACTTCTTTTGCCTTAAGTTCTTTCGGCAATGCTGGAAAATCAAAATATGCATAAATGTTTTTGATTTCTTTGTTTTCCTGTTCACTAATATATCCTCTTTTACTTGATATATCCGCTGCTAACAATGAACCAATTGCCACACATTCTCCATGTGTCAGTGAGAAATTCATTAACTTTTCTATAGAATGTCCTAACGTATGCCCGAAATTAAGCAGGGCGCGGACACCATGTTCCTTTGGGTCTTCCTCAACCACCGCTCTTTTAATAAGGCAGCTTTCCTCTACCATATGTGCGAGTGCTTCGTCTTTTCTTTCTGCAATGGCTTCTTTATTCGCTTTTATCCATTCAAAATATGCTCTATCACGAATAAGTCCATGTTTGATGACCTCTCCAAGTCCACTGTGATACTGTCGCTCAGAAAGTGTCTTTATCGTATTTACATTAATGTATACCAGTTTTGGCATATAAAAAGCACCTACCATATTTTTATATGCATGATAATCTACTCCTGTTTTTCCTCCGATACTGCTGTCCACCTGTGCGAGCAGACTTGTAGGAATCTGTACGAAGTCGATTCCCCGCAGATAAGTAGCAGCAGCAAATCCTGTCAGATCTCCGGTAACTCCGCCGCCAAGTGCAAGGAGCATATCTTTTCTGTCAAATTCATGTGTAATCAGAAAGTGATACAGATTATCTACTGTGGATAAATTTTTACTTGCCTCCCCTTCCTGAAAAATATATACTTCTACCTTTGCACATCTGCCTTCTAAAATACTTTTAACTTCTTCCAGATAATAGGAAGCCACCCTTCGTTCTGTAACAATACATAACTTCCGTTCCTGAATATCAAGAGCAGAAAGTTCTTTTACCAGGTTTGAAAAACTATTTTCAATTACAATATCATATACTTTTTTTCCTTCTGCACTTACTTCGAGTCTTTTTTCTAACATTGTCTGTCCTCCTGAAATAAACGAAGCAGAGAGGATCTATGGACGGCCTCCACTCCATCCATAAATCCACTCTGCCTTTTGTTTCTCGTCCAACTATTCTCTCTGTTATTCTTCTATGTATATCCGGTATGTATATCCGGGTGTACTAAAAGTTTGAAAGCTCCGGTGACAGCATATCTTCACTGACAAGCTCTTCCCTGAGATCTCCTGTTACTTCAATATTTCCTGGAGCTACGATAAAAATGTTATTAGAAATTGCCTTTAAGGAACCATCTACTGCAAAGCATGCACCTCCGATAAAATCAATGATACGCTGTGCCTTTCCAATCTCGATTCCCTCAAGATTCACCACGATCGTCTTCCCTTCCTTTAAGAATTCTGCTACGATCTGTGCTTCAT
The DNA here is from genome assembly GCF_900209925.1 of Anaerobutyricum hallii. Taxonomy (NCBI): domain Bacteria; kingdom Bacillati; phylum Bacillota; class Clostridia; order Lachnospirales; family Lachnospiraceae; genus Anaerobutyricum; species Anaerobutyricum hallii. The sequence goes on from NZ_LT907978.1 coordinate 2,245,004, forward strand.
TAAATGTCTGCGCTCTGATTACTTTCACACTTTCACCTTCTTCTTTTCCATGAAACTGAATTACTCTTCCCTGATTACCATCGAACTCTTCTGAATCGGATACTTCCTTCTTCTTCCGTCTCAGAGAAAGAATTGGTTTATGAGGCTCATCATCTTCTTCCTCATCTTCCTCTTCCTCATCACTGTCATATCCTTCTTCTGTCACTTCGTTGTATTCTTCATCAAATGGTTCGGTTTCGTCATCTGCATCGCTTAACTTCATCATGTTTAAAAACTTTTCCGCAAACTTCACCCCATGTACCTCCTGTTATTTATTGTAATTCCGCGCCCCAAAGATTCCGGTACCGACACGTACCATCGTCGAACCTTCTTCTATGGCCACTTCGTAATCGTTGGTCATCCCCATAGATAAAATGTCCATAGATACATTATCAATGTTTTTCTCTCTAATGTCAATAAATAATTGATGTAATTTTTTAAAATAACAGCGATTTTCTTCTGGATCGTCCACAAAAGGAGCGCTTGTCATCAATCCCCTTACATGAACATGCGGCAACTTACTGATTTCTTCTACCAGTGCGATCACTTCCGGTCCATCGATTCCAAACTTGGTATCTTCCTGTGCGATGTTTACCTGTACAAGAATCTGCGCTTCTACATTCTTCTTTACCGCTTCTTTTTCAATCTGCTTTGCCAGATGGAAGGAATCTACGGAGTGAATTAATTCTACTTTATCAATAATATACTTTACTTTATTCGTCTGAAGATGTCCAATCATATGCCAGTGTACTGGTTTGGAAATATTCTCATACTTCTCACACAGCTCCTGCACATAGTTTTCACCATATTCCATCTGTCCCGTCTCAAGAAGCTCTTCAATATCAGAAAGAGGTTTCATCTTACTTACTGCCACTAACGTAACTTCTTCCGGTTTTCTTCCTGCTCTTTCACATGCGCTTTTAATATTTGTCTGTACTTTTTTTAAATTATCTTTAAGCATTAATAAATCACCTGGTCTTCCTTTACTGTATCACTATTTAAAATAATTCGGTCATAAAGTTCTATTCCGCTGTTTTTTGCAGATACAATACAATAGTCTTCATTTCTCTCTACCATCTCGATCTGTTTAAAAACAGTATAACCTCTGTTTACAATATAAACGCCCTGTATCTGACTCTTATTCTTTAATGTATAGATCTTTTCTTTATTGGTTTCCGATAGAACTGTACCTTTTGTCAGATTCGCAGAATAAACATAGACATAATCTTCATCCGATTTATAAACATTCACAGCTGCCTGTGTCAAAACCTTTTCTCCCTTTTTGTTTGTCTTCATTATGTTGACCTGCTCTTTTTTCGAAGAGTTGCCGCCATTTACAAGAAAACTTTTTGGAATTTTATATACTTCCTTTTTTACAAGAGAACTTGACGGAATTTTTAATCCCTTGGTTTCTGATAAAGTAAGTGACACATAAAGATATCTCTGATTCAAATATCTTTGTATATAATTATCAAAACTCAGAATAACATAATAACTGTCATTCTGTTTTAAACAATGATATTGTGCTGCTGCCACAAAATTATCTTTATGGAATGTCACCTGAATCGTCTGTCTGTCTTCTTCCCTCTTCTTTAAACGATCATAATCATTCTTATTAACAGGAATCATTAGCTGCCAGTCCTGTCCCTCTACAAGACGATATACCGGTTTTCCCGCTTTTTGTTTTTTATCTGTGCGAAGATCCTTCATCTTCACTTTATTGACAAAAATATTTTTTGAAACTTTTTCCTGTTCTAGCTTTTCCATTCCATCAGATAAAAAAGAAACCAAGCCTTCTTTAGGCGATGCGGCTGTAATATATGCACTCTGTCCGTATTTCTGTGCAAGCTCTTCTTTATTCTGAGCAAGCATTGTATCTGTATATGCTAAAAGCGTACTACTGATATCATTCTGTGTTTCATACAGAAGAGAAAAATTATTATCTGTATAACCTTCACTGAATACTTTTAATTTCTCTACTACCTGTTCTTTTTCATCCTGACTGACGGAATTCTTTTTCTCAAGCATCTGTTTCAAATACTTTCGTACTTTTCCTGTAGTATCTACCGTATAGACTGTACCATTTTGACGAATCATTGAACCTTCCTGAACATAATAATTAATATATCCACTTTGTTCTGTATGCACCAGAGTTTCTTTTCGAAGAATCACTCCCGTTCCATCGATACTGTCTACGATATCACTTGCGCTCACCTCATAGATTGCCAGTTTGCTTTTTCCAAGATAACTCAATATGTATGCCATCAGATAGATCACAATAATGAGAAATATCAAAGTTCCGAGATTCATATGCAAATGTACACTTTTCTTTTTTTGTTTTGCCATATTATATCTCCCATCTATTTAAAGCTGCCCCGTTGAGATAATTGTACTTTGTTCCCTGAACATACCCTTTCTCTTCCATGAGCGCCTTCCATTCATCTGTTAATTTCCACCAGCTGTTTCCCCAATTTGAAAAAGCGGAATCTTTTTCAGGGATACGGCTAAACAATCTTTCCACTGTAATGTCCGGTCTTAATAATGCAATAAACTCTGTTAATCTGTTTAAATATTCTTCTTTGGGGCAAATTTCGATTTCTCCACGAATATACTTATCATATAATTCGCACTGCTTAGGAATGTATAAAGAATGCAGCTTCACCATGGAAATCGGCAATGTAGACAGGATTCTTGCAGATTCCTCCGCATCATCCATCGTATCCCCCGGAAGGTTCAGAATCATATGTACGCAAACAGGAAAATGATACGGCGCAATTCTTAAAACCGCATCAATAAATTCTGCGAGTCCATGACCTCGGTTCATCTCCATTAATGTATGATAATTCACTGTCTGTAATCCAAGTTCTATAGATACTTCTATTCCTGTCCGGCTACTGAATTCATAAAATGCTTCCAGGTAATCCTGTCTGATGCAATCCGGTCTTGTCGAAATTGAAATCTCAACAATATCCTCTACTTTTGATGCTTCTTCCATATAGCCAAGTAATCTGTCTAAAGGAAGAAATGTATTGGTATAATTCTGAAAGTAAGCAATAAACTTATGTGCATGATAACGTTTTTCTACTTTTGTCCTTGATGCTGCTAACTGTTCAAAAACAGAAACTGAACTGTCACTTGCTTCAAATCCTGTCCCTGCTTCCGCGCAGAAAAGACAGCCCTTTCCATCTTTTTTATTTGGGCAGGTTACGGGAAGATTCACAGGAAGCTTATATACTTTCTCTCCGTATTTATCTTTTAAATATTGTGAATATGCATAATAATATTGTTTTTCCATTTTAGCTTAAACCATAAAAAGGCAGCCTCATAATAATATGAGGCGCCTTAACCTTTTCGTATCTTATTCAAATTCCAGATATCCGCCATGTATGTAATATTATCGGACGGTTCTGCATCAGATAATAACGAATTATAATGCGTGAGAAACGTATTTCTGTACAGATTCCGGCATATTTTCTTTATCTACGGAAGCGCTGATTACAAAATCAACCCCAAACTTGTCAGATAAAGCACCAAGTTTTTCAACTGCGTAATCAAGATTATCATCAATACATGCTGTAGTAAGGAAACTATCAAGATAAATCTTATCTAAGTCATGGTCCTGAGAAATAATTCCTGCAATAAAGCCAAGGAACATATCTGTATCTGTTACATTAAATTCAGGAACTACAATAAGACGAATCTGATTGCTTAATTCATACATATGCTTATTGTTCTTATCAAGGTAAACGATTGTGCCTTTTGTCAGCTTAATGTCATCATTTACCTGCTGAATTAAGATCTTAGTTTTTCCTTTTCCTTTCGCACCTGCAATAATATCAATCATGTGAATATCCTCCTTTAGATATATTATTGGACTGTAGTCCTTTCTTTTGTAATGAGAAAGACTCGTGCCAACTCCCTTATATGTTATATTATAATTTATATCATATAAAAGCACAACCTTTAATTTGTTGTTTTTTCTAATAGTCTGGTCATTGACGAATACAAAGCCTCCTTTGTTTCTGCTCCAAGTACAACGGAGAAAAAACGCTCTCCTTTTTTATTCTTTGTCATCAATATCAGACAGGACTTCGCCATAGAGGTCGTTCCCGTCTTGCCACCATACATCACTACACCTTCCGGTACAGGGAATTCATTCAGAAGATAGTAGTTTGTACTCTGCATATACTCATTAATCTGTGTTTTCTTTGCTGTAGTATATGTCATTGTATAGTCCTTTGAAGATACTGTATCAACAAATTCTTCATGCTTCACTGCCTCTTTAAAGATTAGATAAAGATCGTACGCAGTCGTATAATGATCGTTATTGTGAAGTCCGTTTGGATTGACAAAATGTGTATGTGTCGCTCCTAATTCTTTGGCCCGCTCATTCATCATATCTATAAACTTGGCTTCAGAACCTGCTACATACTCAGCAAGTATTACTGCACAGTCATTTGCAGATTTGATCAGCATCGTATGGAAAACCTGGCTTACAGTGACGGTATCTCCCTTTGTAAGGGTACTGATCACTGCTCCGTCTTCTGTTAAATTAATGTCATGCTTTAACGTAATCTCGTCATCCATATTTCCATGCTCTAATGTCAGCAATGCAGTCATTACCTTTGTAATACTGGCCGGATATAACTTATCAAAACAATGATATGATTGTACAATCTCGTTCGCACTGTCATTAATCAATAAATCCGCATAATCATTGCTCTGATAATTCGGGTCTGTCGCTTCTGAATCAGACACTACTGCAAGTTCTGCTGCCATCCCCTCTAAATCTGAACCTGCCTCTTCTTTATTCTCTGCATAGTAAGATGCAAAAGAATCTGTGATCTTAAAAGGATTCCCACTGCATCCACTACACAACGCTGCTACTAACACAAAAATACTGATTGTGCATATTATTCTCTTTTTCATAGTCACTCTTTCTCTTTGTCTGTACTATCTGTACATTTCTCTCCACTCAAGGTCTCCTCTTTCAAGAGCCTTAACTAATAACTCTGCTGTTGCAAGATTCGTTGCAAGTGGAATATTGTGTACATCACATAAATGCATTACATTAAATATATCCGGCTCATGAAGCTGCTGATTCTGTGGGTCTCTCAGGAAAATAACCATATCGATGAGATTATGTTCAATCTGAGAAGCCATCTGCTGTTCTCCACCAAGTGGTCCTGCCAGATATTTGTGTATCGTGAGGTTCGTTACTTCCTCAATAAGTCTTCCTGTTGTTGCGGTTGCAAACAGTTCATGCTTATTAAGAATTCCTCGATAAGCAATACAAAAATTCTGCATTAATTTCTTCTTTCCATCATGTGCGATTAATCCAATATTCATATGTTTTCCCCTCCTAGTAGTGTCTTTGTAATCCTATATTTAGCACAATCCCTATACCTGCCATATAACTTAACAATGATGTTAATCCATAACTTACAAATGGCAACGGCAATCCTGTATTCGGAAGTAATTCTGTTGCCACTCCGATATTAATAAATGACTGGAAACCAATCAGTGCAGCCATTCCTACTGCAATGAGCCGTCCACTCATATTCTTCGCGACATATGCCGTCTTAAAACATTCTATCATTATTATAGCCAATAATGCAATAACAATAACACTTCCGATAAACCCTGTTTCTTCTCCGACTACAGAAAAGATAAAGTCGGTCTGCTGTTCTGACACAAATCCCGTATCAGATACTGTAACATCTGCGATCGTATTATTATTCAGTCCCTTTCCATATAGTTTGCCTGAGCCGATTGCCATAACAGAATTATCCTGCTGATATGCGGTCGTAGACGAATATTTTGAAGGCTCTAAAAATGTCATAATTCTGGTAACCTGATAATCATGAAGTAATACCTGATTCGGTGTCTGTATGTACCAGATAAAAAGGAAGCCCAGCGGTATGATGATCGGTATGATTATTTTGAGACATTTTTTAATCAGTGTACCGGAAAGACCTCCTACAAAAATTACAGACATCAATATGAATGTAATATCTAACGTAGTTGAAAGGTTCGGTTCTATCACTACCAGGAAAAGAGGCAGCGCACACAATAGAGCAAGTTTAAAAAGTACTTTCCATTCCATGAAATCTTCTTCATGTTCCTGTATGTACACCGCCACAAATATTATCATAATAATTTTGGTCAATTCTGACGGCTGAAGTCTTGTAAAGCCAAGATTAATCCATCTCTGGGCACCATTTACTTTAACACCAACAAGTTTTACGAGAACAAGGAGCACAATATTAATCAGGTACAAAATCCTGCTGAAGCCACATACAAAATTAAAATTCACAACAGACAACAATAACATGATTCCTGCACAAAATATTAGTCCAATCAACTGTTTACTCGTATAGCTGCTGTCCGCACTATTGATAAACATCACTCCCATCCCGCTTAAAATAAGAACTGCGCTTATCAACACCCAATTATAATTTTTAAATTGGTATTTCTGTTTTAACATGTTTCTCCTCCTGCGTTCGCTATCTAGGAGATCTTAGTTCTTTGATCGGTATATTGGCATAAATTGCCGGAACATTTCCATGTCCTCCATCCGACTCTGTCTGGGTTATCTGAATATCCAGTCCTTCTGTATCAATCTCCATGTATTTTGAAATTACTTTTATTATGTCGTTTTTTATTAATTCCATCGTTTCCGGTGAACAGTTTGCTCTGTCAGATACCAGAACAAGCTTCAAACGGTCTTTCGCCGTACTGCCCGATGTTTTTTTTCTAAGAAAGCTATCCATGAACCCCATTAGATTCTCCCCCTTTAGTAACCACGTTTAAATAAATTTGCTATTTTTTTCAGTATGCCTTCTGTCTCAAACTCCATGATCGGAACTTCTTCTCCAAGCACCCTGTGACAAATATTAGCAAACGCTCTTCCAGCCTGTGTATCAGAACCAACAAGTGGTTCTCCTTCATTTGTTGCAATGACAATACTCTCATCATCCGGAACTACACCAATCAGATCAATAGCAAGAATATCAACGACATCTTCTACAGACATCATGTCTCCACGCTTCACCATATCCATGCGGATTCTATTGATAACTAATTCTATCTTTTTCAGCTCTTCCGCCTCTAAAAGTCCGATAATCCTGTCTGCATCACGAATGGCAGAAACTTCCGGAGTTGTTACGATGATAGCCCGGTCCGCACCTGCGATGGCATTCTTAAATCCCTGCTCAATACCAGCCGGACAATCAAGAAGAATATAATCAAACTCTGTTCTCAGCTCATCCACAAGCTTTTTCATCTGTTCTGGGCTTACAGAACTTTTATCTCTTGTCTGGGCAGAAGGCAAGAGGAAAAGATTAGAATATCTTTTATCTTTAATCAGTGCCTGTTTTAAGCGGCAGTTCCCCTCTACAACATCTACAAGATTATATACTATACGATTCTCTAATCCCATAACAACATCAAGATTACGAAGTCCTATATCTGTGTCGATCATAACCACTTTCTTATCCAGTTTTGCAAGTCCCGTTCCAATATTCGCTGTTGTCGTGGTCTTTCCAACTCCACCTTTTCCAGATGTAATAACAATTACCTCACTCATCTTTGTTCTCCTTTATCTCACTTAACTAATACTAATCTCACTGATCAACGACCTCGTAATCGTTTCAATAAAAATATTGTCATTCTCTACAAATGCCAGCTTCGCAAGCAATTCCTGCTGATTCTTTCTTCTGACATTCTTTTTTGTACTCTTCCCCCTCTGATCTGGTGAGCGGGCAATATAACTGCCAATCTGTATCTGCATTGGCTCCATCATAAGCGCTGCCACAAATGCGCTCTTATCATCCGGATATCCGGCATGTACTGTTCCTTTCAGACATCCTAACACCACAACATTGCCCCCCGCAATAATCTGTGCGCCTGGATTGATATCGCCAAGAATTACTATACTTCCATCTACTTCTATCTTCTGACCTGAACGCAATGTTCCACGATAAAACTGGCCATTCTTTCCCAGACGATTCTCCGGAAAAGATTCTTCCGTTTTATGTTCCTCTTTTTTTTCCTCTTCTTTAAGTTCCGATAACACTTTAGCAAACTGTGTCTCATATACTTTTGCGCCATCGATCACACAGCTTATATTAAGCCCACTGTTCTCAGCTATCGTATCTACCAGAAGATTCTGTTCTCCGGACGTGAGTTCCCGTCCTGTAAAACTTACCGCGATTGGCTTTTTTAAATCAAAAAAATGAGTAGATTCCTTAAACTTGTCCCCCACTTCCCGAAGAAGTTCTTCAAAAGGAAGTGTAGGATTCAGCACAATCTGAAATCCATATTTATTCCCTTTAATTATAACGGAACTTTTCATATCTCCTCCTGTTTGCTAGCATATACTCCGGGAATCTTTCGCGTCCGAACTTTTCAAGTCGAGCCGCCGCAGGAGTATATTAATCATTACTTCCATCTGAACCGCTAGGCAGTAATGCTGTAGTCGCCTTCTTTTCTGCCTTGCTGGCCTTTCCAAAATAGTACTTATAGATATCTCTGGCAATCTCTGCAGCATTGGCTGAAGTGTAACCATTTGGCACTACTACGGTCATGGTAATATCCGGATTGTCATACGGAGCATAAGATATGAATAATGCATGGTTCGGTCGCTTTTTGTTCTCCTGTGCTGTACCGGTCTTGCCAGCTACTTTCATTCCCTGTTTCTTATACAGGTACTTGATAGAGCTGTCCTTTCCGTTAACCACACCGATCATACCTTTCTTTATCAAATCAAATGTAGATGAGCTGATCTTCAGTTTTTCTTCTGTTTTCTTCTCATAAGAAGTCAATGTGTTTCCCTCTGCATCTGTGGTTTTCTCTAAAAGAGACAGATCCAACAGATTCTTGTGGTTTACAAGGGATGTCACATATCTTGAAATCTGACTTGGTGTATAACTGTGGGTACCCTGTCCTATTGCTGAACGAATCGCATCTTCATCTGAAATATGCGGCTCATATTCTGTGATTTCCACACCGGACTTTCGATTTAAGCCATACATTGATGCATACTTCTTTAACTTTGTTAAACCTCTCTGGCTGTTATAGGTTCCATTCACCGTACCAAGATTATATCCCATCTGATAAAAGAAGAAGTTACAGGATACAGCGATTGCTCCACTTACATTAAGTGAGCCATGCGCATTCGGATAAATCCAGCACTTCGCTGCCGGAGAAATCTTATCAAAAATCCCTGTACACTTTACATATGTAGAAGCTGTAGCTACGCCTTCCTCAAGAACTGCCGTAGATGAGATTGGTTTAAATGTTGAACCAGGCGCTGTCCTTGACTGCGTGGCCCTGTTTAACATCGGCGAAGATAAATCTGTATTAAGAGATGCATAGTATTCTGAATCAATTCCATTCGCAAGGCGATTATTATCATAGCTTGGATAGGAAACCATCGCCCTTACCTCTCCGGTATCAGGGTCTGTAATAATAACAGAACCGGAACATGGATCTAAGGCAAGCTGAGCTGGTGTAATTTCTATATTCTTTATCTTTTTGTACATGAAATTATAAGCAGACATTTTGCCTGTATACAAACTATTACAATCCTTATCTTTCTTTTTATCAAGAACTCCCTGATCATATAAAAGCAGACAAACTTTCCGTCCGCTCAGCGTTCCACTTTTGATCATATACTCATATAGAATTTTATCAAAGTCTTCCTCAGATTTCAATGCATCAACAATATAATTTATTAATTCGTCATATATTTCATCTGCATCATAATAATCTGACTTAATATTAAAGGAGCTGATATTAATCCACTCATTATTGATCGCATATTGAAGAAACTTTCGGAATGTGATTTTTTCCTCTTTCCAGTCAAGATAAACCTGATCATTCTCATCAATAGAAGAAGCAACAAGAATTCCGTCATTCTCTAACATTTTGTAAATATAATTTACATAATCCTGCTTCTCCTCGCTAAGATATTTACGAACTGTCGTTCCTGTTTTCAAATCTTTTCGAAGAGTGTTTAATACACTTTCCTGTTTCTTCTTATAAATTCTGTAAACATCTTTTTCATTACTTTTCGCATTTTTCTTTGCTAATCTGGAAATATTTATAATATTATTATCAAGAAGCGCATAATATACGTCCTTTATCGGAACTCGTTTGTCTGAGCCGGCAGTATCTGCTGTTGTTAGATGTGCAAGCAGAATTCCTGCAAGACGTCGTTCTAAAATATTATAGGCATACTTCTGCAAATCCGCATCGATCGTCAAATACACATTGTTACCTGCGGAAGCCTTTGTTGTCTTTACTGTCTTAATAATCTTACCAAGATTATCTACTAAAACATCTTTCTGTCCCTTCTTTCCCTGAAGAGTACTTTCCATCGTCTTTTCGATTCCAGTCTTACCGACAACATCGTTTGCCTCATACTTGCCATTGTCCGCATTCAATTCTTTTAATTCGCTTTCGGAAATCACTCCCGTATATCCCAAAATAGAAGAAAAATACTTTGCATCATTATATTTACGAAGAGAGTCTGCCTTAATGGAAACTCCCGGATATTCCTCCTCATGTTCCGAAATAGCAGCAATACTTTTATCGCTGATATTCGCTGCCACAGTAATCGGCGTTGTCTGTGAATAACGGTTCATAAATACATCATACCGCACCGACATGATCTTTAATGTATCCTCTGTAGAATAACTGTCCGAGATACCAAACATACTTCCCGTTCCCTGTGGACCACCTTTTCCGCTTCTCAGATATTCATACACTTCCTCCGGTGTAGAATTCAAATATTTCTCCGCTTTCTTTTTTTCATCACCGGACAGATTATCGATATTAGCAATTCCATAAATATCTTTTTTAAATCTCGTAAGCGCTGAGCCAGACACTGTAAATTTCAGCTTTCCCTTGCTGTTTACTGTCATAGGAAGGCTGTAATTTATCGTATCACCATTCTGCTCTAAAACCTTCACCAGCTTATAGATTACCTCATTTCTAACTTCATTCTCTGTTACTTTCGGACCATTCTTTCCATTTTTAGCTGTTCTCTCCTGGGCAATCTTACTCGTTTTTTCTGAATTCTCCAACGTCACTGTATAAGCCAGCTGATTATAAGCCAGTATCTTTCCCTTGCAATCGTATATATTTCCTCTTGCACCACTGATCTCAATCGTCTTCTTTATCTTATAGTTAAAATTCGCCAGATGTTCATCACCCTGTATGATCTGTAATACGAAAAGTCGATAGATTAAAACACAAAATAATGCCGTCAACAGTACTCCCATAATGATAATACGGTTGGAAAGCAGCTCTATAATCTGATTCTTTGTTTTTGCCTTATCCGTCTCCTGCTTTTTTTTGAATTTAAACAAAATCTGCACCCCGCTTTTCATTCTTTTCCAACCAGTCGTTTATTCTCAATAAAATCTGATAAAATACAAGACCTACCGCTACGGTATAAACTATTTCCGGAAGAATAATATTTTTAAGATAATAGACAATACGTAAATGATTATGTAACAATCCACAAAGAATATACATAATGACTCCATAGACTAGATCATTTACACCGATCAGGACAAGTGGAAGAATATTGTCATCTGAATAATAGATTCGATGAAAAAATCCATCTACAAAACCAAACATCATATATAAAAAAGCAAATCCACCGATTGTTGAGCCATAAAAAATATCCATCAAAAGCCCACTGAAAAATCCAACGATCATTCCTGGCTTCTGGCCTCTCATTACTGCTATTGAGGAAATAAAAATCAGTAATATATTCGGTGCGATTCCTGCCAGTTTAATCAACTCAAATACGGAAGTCTGCAATATAAAACAAATAAATACCAGTACTGCTGTCACTATTCCTCGTTTCATAATAAATCCCTTCTTACACAAATGGCGGAAAGAGAAATATCTGTACGATACCCTTATTTCCGCCTGATTTATCCTTTAATCTGCACTTTCACTATCTGCGGGAACTTCTTTTAGCTGTGTGATAACCAGCACATCTTCAAGATGCTGAAAATCTACAAACGGTGTCACTTTGGCAGACTGTGTCAAATTGGAGGAATCTGTAGAAATACTGCTGACTGTTCCTATCTTAATGCCTTCTAAATATTTTGAACTGATATGTGAAGTGATCAGTTCTTCCCCTTCTTTCATATCTGCATCTTTACTGATATAGGTCACATCGATCGTTCCATCTTTTTGAACAGATTCACTGTTTCCCTGTACGACACAGGTATCTCCAGTCTGAGATGACTTGGCACTTACGCTGCTGGTATCATTTATAATTGAACATACCTTTGCATAGGTCCGTCCGGTTTCCGTTACGATTCCGACCAGACCTCCATCTGCCAGTACATTCATATTTACCTTGATTCCATCTTTTGTACCTTTATTAATAATAAAAGTATTATACCAGTTGCCGCTTCCCTTGCTGATTACTCTCGCTCCCACTTTCTTATACTGGGAGTATTCTTTATCCATCTTCAGAAGCTTTTGCAGACTATTCAATTCGTTTTCATTGGTACTTAAAGTTTCGTTTTCCTGCGTTAACTCTTTCACCTTCTGATTAAGCTTTGCATTCTCCTTTTTCAGTTCCTTCATACTCTTAAATGAGCCAACATGCTCTCCTACCCAGACTCCAAAAGAGTTAATTCCATCCTGCATTGGAATAACTACCGTTTCTGCGACTGCAGAAAGAGGTTTCACCACATCTTTTAATACTGTACTGACAGACAGAAGTAATATACAAAGAACTGTCAGCAAAATAAGCATCGTTTTAGGTGAAAACTCAAAATTATGACGATTTTTCATAGTACCACTCCTTGATTAATGGAAATCAGAATCCTGTAAATTATGAGCCAGTCTTTCATAATCCGGATTTTCCATAATCATTCCTAATCCTTTTACTACAGTAAGTTCCGGTTCTTCCATCTTCATAATGGAAAGTCCTGTCTCCTGCTGGATAAGAAGATCCAGATTCTTAATATGGGTAGATGCACCTGTCATACATATTCCATCATGCATGATGTCCATGGATAATTCCGGTGGTGTCTTCTCTAAAATGAACTTAATCGCATCAATAATAGATGAAAGGCTCTCTGACATTGCCTCAAAAATGAGATGATTTGTAACAGTTACCCTATTAGGAAGACCTGTGATCAGATTACGGCCCATTACGTCATACGTAATCTCTTCCTCTTCCTTGATACCGCTTGCCAGCTGCATCTTCAGGCGCTCTGCACTCTTCATACCAATTACAAGGTTATGCTTTTTCTTAACAGTCTGCTGAATCGCCTCATCAAACTTGGTTCCTCCAATCTTCAACAGACGACTCTGTACAATTCCACCAAGACTGATCAGACTGATTTCTGTTGTATCTGCACCGATATTAACAATCAGACGACCAGTCGCATCCATGACATCAAGACCTGCTCCAAGTGCATCCGCGATTGGTTTTTCAACAATACGAATCTTCTTTGTCTTTAAAGAAGAGCTTGCGATCAGATCAAAAAACGCTCTTTTCTCTACTTCTGTGATATCAGAAGGTACTGCAATGTAAAACTCTGCATTGCCGCCGGCAGCAAGTCCTTCTGCAAACTTCTTTCCATGCATTCCTTTAAAGTATAACTGAATCATGGTCTGCATAGCAGTAAAATCGGCAATAACACCGTTAACGATCGGCTGTTTTACTTCGATGTTCTTCGGAGCCTTCTCATACATTGAGTATGCTTCATCTCCCAAAGCTAATGGCTCTTTTTTCTTCACCATAGCGATCATGTTCTTCTGATGTAAAATTACTCCTGCAGCTTTCTGGTAAATCTTGATGGAATTTGTTCCCATATCAATTCCATATATTTTTTCAGACATTGGTATGTCTCCTTTCGTTAGCATTTATACATGAAACAAATGCGGTGTTGCCGCATTTATCTTTCCTCTTTGTCCGATATACCTGACATCAGGTACATTACATTAAGATCACGAGATTCAAGAATATGTCTATAATCTGTAATCCATGGTCACATCTATGACTCACATCATATTCTGTTCCCGCAAACTAGTATAGCACTTATCCCCTATAATGATGTGATCTGAAAGCGGAATTCCTAACAGTTCTCCCGCTTCTTTTATCTGTCTTGTGATAATGAGATCTTCCCGGCTCGGCTCCGGATATCCTGACGGATGATTATGAATCAGTATCATATATACTGCCTCACACCGAAGAGCTTCCACAAAAATATTTCTAACTGGAACCCAGGAACTGTTCGCCGTTCCCTTCGAAAGTAAAATCTCCTTCATCAGCCTGTGTCGTCCATCCAGAAGTAAAAGCATCACCTTTTCTACGGAAAGATGTCTCATATCTTCCATATAATAAGCTGCAATATAATCCGGCGAACTGAAATCACTTTCTTCTTTAATAGAAGCTCTCGCCAGTCTCTTAGACAACTCCAGTACACATAAAATCTCAATTGCCTTGACATTGCCTATACCGGGAATCTCTTTCAGCATCTCGATATCAAGATGATGCAGTCCTGCCAGTCCTTTATAAACCGGGTGTCTGTTCAAAAGCGAAAATGCAAGTTCCAGAGCAGTACAGCTTCGTGTTCCACAACGAATAATGACTGCTAACAGCTCTCCGTCTGTAAGACTCTCTGCGCCTGCTCTCAGACACTTCTCATACGGACGTTCTGTTTCCGGTCGTTCTTTCATCGTTACTTTCGCTGGTGATGACTGTATTGATGGCTGTCTTTCCATATTGGTCCCTCCTGTATTCTCTCCAGGCACGAACACACTGATTCGAAAAACATTTTACCATAAAAACAAACTTTTGTATATAGGGTACAAGGACAGCTTTCGTTAACTTTCTGTGTCATTTATTAAGATATCTTTAAGTTTTCCTGTCTCATATATTTTTTGTAAAGACATCATAATTCCATACTTTGCATGTTCCCAGGTAAGTCCCCCCTGAAAATAAACCGCATACGGATCCTTCATTGGGCCATCTGCACTAAGTTCAATGGAAGAACCAGAAACAAAAGCGCCTGCCGCCATAATTACTTTGGCATCATATCCCGGCATATCCCATGGTTCCGGACGAACAAAGCTGTCTACTGGTGCAGCTGCCTGAATTCCTTCGCAGAACGCTACCATCAGCTCAGGATCATGGAACTCCACTTCCTGAATGATATCATGACGACTTTCCTTACTGTCCGGAATCACTTTAAATCCAAGTTTCTCATAAATATTTGCTGCAAAAACCGCACCTTTTAACGCACCTTTTACAACGGTAGGAGCAAGGAAAAGTCCCTGTGTTAATGCAGGTGTCACGCCCAATGTAGCACCTACTTCCTTTCCAAGTCCCGGTGAAGTCAGACGATATGCCGCTCTGTCAATACATTCTTTTGTTCCGCAAAGATATCCACCGATCGGTGCAAGTCCACCACCTGGATTTTTAATCAATGAACCAACAATAAGATCTGCTCCGACCTGAGATGGCTCACTAATTTCTACGAATTCTCCATAACAGTTATCAACCATGCAAAGTACATCCGGCTTTCTTTCTTTAATAAAATGAATCAATTCTCCGATTCTTTTTACAGAAAGTGTCGGACGGGATGCATACCCTTTTGAACGCTGTATTGTAACAAGCTTTGTCTTGTCATTTAATGCTTTTTCTATTCCTTCCCAGTCAAACTCTCCATCTGGAAGCAGATCTACCTGACGATAACTAATGCCATATTCTGCAAGTGAACCATTGGATGGACGAATACCAATTACTTCTTCTAATGTATCATATGGCTTTCCTACCGGTGATAACAGCTCATCTCCCGGACGAAGCTGGCTCATGAGCGCAAGGGCAAGAGCATGTGTTCCACAGGTAATCTGTGGTCGCACCAAAGCATCCTCTGTTCCAAACACATCCGCATAAATCTTCTCTAGTGTTTCTCTTCCAATATCATTGTAACCATAACCGGTTGTCGGGGCAAAACAGGCTTCACTTAAATGATTCTTCTGCATGGCACGAAGCACCTTCATCTGGTTACATTCTGCTGTCTTATCTATCGATAAAAAGCGATCTTTTAATTCTTCTTCTACTTTCATGCAAAAGTCATATACTGGCTTCGCAATTCCCATCTGTGCATAATACTCTTCTAGTATTTTATCTCTTTGTTCCATTCCTGATTCCTTTCTCTTCTATTATATTTAAAACAGAATCAAGTAAATCTTTTTCCTGTTCATATTCTTTTTTATTCAGCCATATTACCTCTTTTTCTCTACGAAACCAGGTAAGCTGTCTCTTTGCAAAGTGCCTGGTATCTTTTTTTATCTTATCGACTGTATCCTCCAAAGTCATTCTGCCGTCAAAATAATCAAAAAACTCTTTATAACCGAGCCCCTGCATAGATACTAAATTCTTTGTATAACCTTCTTTTATGAGACTTTCAACTTCAAAAAGAAGACCCTCTTCCATCATGAGATCGACACGCCGGTTGATCCGGTCATATAGTTCTTCCCTGTCATGATATAAAACAAAGTACGCAAAGTTATACGGAGATTCTTTCTGTCTTTGTTCCTCATTATGTTCTGACAATTTCTTTCCGGTTTCTTTATAATATTCTAATGCGCGGATCACTTTCTTTACATTGTTACAATGTGTGATCTTTGCATATTCCGGATCTTTTTTCTTAAGTATTTCGTAAAGATATTCTTTTCCTTTTTCCTTTGCAAGCTGTTCTAATTCTTTACGGTAACTTTCTTTGTCTTCATGCTGTGAAAAATCAATATCATACAGTAACGCCTGGATATAAAATCCTGTTCCACCAACAATGATCGGTATATGTCCTGCCGCATAAATCTTTTTCATGGCTTCTTTTGATTTTTCCACAAAAGCTACTACATTAAACTCCTCCGATGGATCCAATTCATCAATCAGATAATGTGGTACTCCTTGCATTTCTTCCGGACGAATCTTTGCCGTACCTATATCCATCTTCTTATATACCTGCATAGAATCTGCACTGATAATCTCCCCACCGATACTTTTGGCCAGTTCGATAGAAAGACTTGTTTTCCCGGCAGCTGTCGGTCCGGTTAATATAATAAGAGGTTTCTTTTCCTGTTGTTTCACGACCATCCCCCTCTACTGCACTCTCTTAAACTTCTTTTCCAGTTCATATTTTGTCATTGAAATAATTGTCGGACGACCATGCGGACACTGGTATGGATTATCCAGCTTCATAAGCTGTTCCATAAGACTGTCCATTTCCTCATAAGACATCGTTGTATTTCCTTTTACCGCTGCCTTACATGCCATTGATGCCAGCTTATCCGTAATCATTTCCATATTCATCTTACCACTGTTTTCTTCAATCTGATCAAAGATTTCAATAAACAGCTCCTGTGGATCAATTCCGAGCAGATTTGCCGGAACCCCACGAATACAATACTCGTTTCCGCCAAATTCTTCAATAAGAAATCCCAGTTTTTTAAAAGATTCTTCACACAGTTCAAATTTTTGCTGTTCTTTTATACTAAAAGTAAGTATAATCGGCGGCGCAACCATCTGCTGGACAATTGTATTATTTTCGAGATCTTTTTTCAACTTTTCATACATCACTTTTTCATGAGCAGCATGCTGATCCACAAAAAACAATTTCTCATCATATTCTACCAGCCAGTACGTACGAAATACCTGCCCTATAATCCGGTGCTTTGGACGGGCTTCTTCAGAAAGAAGCGGAACATCCGCAAAACTCATCTGTGTACCTTTCGCATAGTTATCTGTTTCTTTTACAAGTTCAGCCTTTGTTTTTTCTACTTGAACCGGCTGCTGTAACTGTGGTTGTCCTGTATTAATTTCTGTATTGTTTTCAGATTTTTCAGGATCTATACTGCTTTTTTCCATTGTCTTTGGAATCACTTTATCAATTTCTTTTTGAATCGCAGTATTTTCTCCGACATGCAAACGGGCGATCCTTTCTTCAATCGAACTTCTTCGATTTGATATTTCTGATACATCCTCATCCTGAACACATCCCTGTCCATTCGGATTTAGCGCAGCATTTTGTACTCTGCCTTCTGCTTTTGAAAATGAGTCCTTTATTTTAGATTCATTATTTTCTTTTTTCTTTGCAATCTGCTTTATTTGTTCCGAAGAAAGAGAAGAAAACCGCTCTTCGATCGCTCTCCTCTTTTTTTCAAATGGTTCTGGAATCTTTCTCGCATTTTCCTTTACTTTTTGCTCATTACCAAGACCCACTTTGGGAATCAGCTCTTTTTTCACAAAACTACTCCGAACTGCACTCATAACAGAAGAATACAGTTCTTCTGCATTTCGAAAACGCATTTCCATCTTTGCCGGGTGAACATTCGCATCAAATGAATGAGGGTCCATTGAGATCATCAATGCTGTAAATGGAAATTTATGCACCATGGCATGTCCTTTATAGCCTTCTTCGATTGCTTTGCTGATAATATTATTTTTCAGATAACGTCCATTTACAAAATAGTTCTCATAATTTCGATTTCCGCGGGAAATAACCGGTTTTCCAATATAGCCATCAACTAGTATTCCATTTTCATTGCCTTTGACCGGCAAAAGATTCATTGCCACATCTCTTCCGAAAATATTATAGATAACATCTTTTAAATTTCCATTTCCTGATGTGGAAACTTTATTTTTATTATCACAGATAAACTTAAAAGAAATCGCTGGATGGCTTAAGGCAAGCCGCTGAATAAAAGATTCTACGTAACCTGCTTCTGTCATTTTTGACTTTAAAAACTTTCTTCTTGCCGGTGTATTAAAGAAAAGATCACGAATAATAAATGTTGTTCCTTCCGGACACCCAATCTCATCGCAGCTCTTTTCTTCGCCTCCTTCAATAACATAACGGATTCCGGAAATCCCTTCATCTGTTTTTGTGACAAGTTCCACCTTTGCAACCGCCGCAATACTTGATAATGCCTCGCCTCGAAATCCCAGTGAAGCCACCGTCTCAAGGTCATCTGCTGATCTGATCTTACTTGTTGCATGAGGAAGAAAAGCCTTACGAACCTGTTCTTTCTCAATGCCACATCCATTATCTGTTATTCGTATAAAATCAATGCCACCGCCTTTGATTTCCACTGTGACCGCTGTTGAACTGGCATCTACTGCATTCTCTACAAGCTCTTTTACAATAGAAGCAGGACGTTCTACTACTTCACCGGCTGCAATCTGATTAATCGTATCCTGATCAAGAACTTTTATTTCTGCCATGCTTTCTCCCTTCTGACAATTCTTCTCTCATGTCCTTTTAAAATGATATGTATGAAGTGATTTTATTTACATTTTTTCTGCAGTTCATAAAGCTGATTCATTGCCTCCATCGGAGTCATATTACTAATATCTAACTTTTTCAATGTTTCTTCCACTTCACTTTTCTTTGGCTGTTCTGCCACCATTCCCATCGTATCAAATAATGAAATCTGAACTGGCTCGGCTTCTTCTGTACGTTTCTTTCCAATATTTTTTGTATTCGCTGTAATATCAGATTCTTCTAATTCCGCCGCAATTTCTTTTGCTCTTTCTATAACAACTTCCGGCACACCGGCAAGCTTTGCCACCTGAATCCCGTAGCTTCTGTCCGCACTGCCTTTAATAATCTTTCGCAGGAAAATAATACTGTCTCCTTTTTCCTGCACTGCAATACAGTAATTATTTACGCCTGGAAGCTTGCCTTCTAATTCTGTCAGCTCGTGATAATGGGTCGCAAATAATGTCTTTGCTCCGGCTAAAGAAGAACCCGCTATATATTCCACAACCGCCCACGCAATAGAAAGACCGTCAAATGTACTCGTTCCTCTTCCAATTTCATCAAGAATCAACAGACTGTCTTTCGTTGCATGCCGTAAAATATTCGCAACTTCACTCATTTCCACCATAAATGTACTCTGTCCAGAAGCCAGATCATCCGATGCCCCTACTCTTGTAAAAATACGGTCTACCAGACCAATATTTGCAGACTTTGCCGGAACAAAAGAACCAATCTGTGCCATAAGAACAATCAAGGCTGTCTGTCTCATATACGTAGACTTTCCTGCCATATTTGGACCGGTAATAATATCGACACGATTCTTTTTATGATCAAGCAATGTATCATTCGCAACAAAAAGTTCACCGGACATCATTTTTTCCACAACTGGATGACGTCCATCTTTAATATCAATGACACCTCTTTGGTTAAGGGTCGGTCGTACATATTGATTTGCTTCCGCTACAAGTGCAAGAGAGGCAAAAACATCTGTCCATGCGATCACACTGGCTGTTTTCTGAATTCTCTCCATCTCAGATGCCAGTTTTTCACGAATTGCCACATATGTTTCATACTCCAAAGCATAAAGTTTATCCTCTGCCCCAAGAATTGTTCTTGCCAGTTCAGACAGTTCTTCTGTCGTATACCGTTCGGCATTCGCAAGAGTCTGACGGCGGATATAATAATCCGGCACCAGGTCTTTATAAGAATTCGTTACTTCTATATAATAGCCAAAAACTTTATTAAAACGCACTCGCAGATTTTTAATTCCTGTCTTTTCCCGCTCTCTCTCTTCTAATTCAGCAAGCCATGTCTTTCCATCCGTTTTCGCCTTCTTTAAATGGTCGATTTCTTCATCAAAACCTTCTTTGATAATTCCACCTTCCTTGATCGGAATCGGTGGGTCCTCCTCAATAGAAGACTCTAATAATTCATGAAGATCTTCTAATGTATCAAGGCTTTCTGCCATTTTTGCAAGAACACCTTTACTAAACTGCGCGAGAATATCTTTAATATATGGCAGATATTGAATAGAGGTCTTAAAAGAAATCAAATCTCTTGGGTTTGCCGTACGGTAGCTTACCTTCATTGTAAGACGTTCCAGATCATAAATAGAATTCATATACTCACGAAGTTCTTCTCTTGCCATAAGGTTATCTTTTAGCATTTCTACCGCATCTAACCTGTCCTGAATCGCCCCTTTATGAATTAATGGCTGCTCGATCATCTTACGAAGTGTTCTGGCACCCATCGCAGTCTTTGTTTTATCAAGCACCCATAAAAGACTTCCCTTTTTCCCTTTTTCTCTTAATGTCTCACACAGCTCTAAATTTCTTCTGGTAGAGCTGTCAATGACCATATAATTTTCTGTCGAATATACTTTTAATTCCATCAGATGAGCAAGAGAATTCTTCTGTGTTTCATGAAGATACTGTAATAATGCCCCACTCGCAATCATGCCAAATGGATAATCTGAGAGTCCGATTCCCTCTAAATTCACAAGAGCATACTGTTCTTTAATCAGCTTCTCGCACCGATCATTTTCAAAGTAATCACTGGAAACCGGTGAAATCACTGCGCCAACCTTATCTCTGATATAATCAAAATCCATACCGCAAATACAAAAGGCATCGTTACAAATAATCTCAGACGGCTGAAACTTATTCATTTCATCAAAAAGTGCGTCCTGATGTTCAACCTGTGTTGTCCGAAATTCTCCGGTAGATAAATCACACACACCAATTCCGAACAGGTCATCTTCACAGAACACACTCATAATGAAATTATTCTTTGATTCATCAAGGCTCTGCGTCATAACATTCGTTCCCGGTGTAACAACGCGGATAACATCTCTTTTTACGATTCCCTTCGCAGCCTTTGGATCTTCCACCTGCTCACAGATGGCAACACGAAATCCTTTCTCCACTAACTTGTTAATATAAGGCTCACAGGAATGGAAAGGCACCCCACACATAGGCGCCTTTTCTTCCTGACCACAGTTTTTCCCTGTCAGAGTAATCTCTAATTCTCTTGATGCAGTCAGTGCATCATCATAAAACATCTCATAGAAATCTCCTAAACGGTAAAACAATATACAGTCTTTATATTTATTCTTTATCTGGAAATACTGTTCCATCATCGGAGTCAGTTTAGCCATGGATGCTCAACCTCCCCAGATAATAAAATCCTTTCGACTCTTCCAGCACAACAGGAACAATCTTACCAATTAAAGAAGCATCTCCTTTAAAATGTACAACACTATTATTTGATAATCGTCCTGTAACCATAGAAGCATCCTTCTCGTCAATCTCTTCTACTAAAACAAGTTCTGTATTCCCAGCAAGCTTGCCATTCTGCTCTCTTGCTGTTTCATTTACCACTTTTAATAAGCGGTCAAATCTCTCATGCACCACTTCTTCTGAAACCTGATCCGGCATTTTTGCTGCCGGTGTTCCCGAACGCTTAGAATAAATAAAAGTAAATGCGCTGTCATACTTTGCTTTTCTTACAACATCAAGCGTCTCCTGAAAATCTTCCTCTGTCTCTCCCGGAAAACCTACAATAATATCTGTTGTAATCGCAATATCCGGAACAGCAGTACGAATCTTATCTACTAATGTAAGATAATGTTCCTTTGTGTACTTTCTGTTCATTAATTTTAAAATGCGGCTACTTCCAGACTGCACCGGCAAATGAAGATGTTTACAAATCTTCTTAGAATGTGCCATCACTTCAATAAGCTCATCTGATAAATCCTTTGGATGAGAAGTCATAAAACGAATCCTTTCGATTCCTTCTACTTCTTCTACCATAGTAAGAAGCTTGGCAAAACTAATCGGATTCTCAAGATTCTTTCCGTAAGAATTTACATTCTGTCCAAGAAGCATCACCTCTACAACACCTTCTGATGCCAGCTTCTTTACTTCTGCTACGATATCCTCTGGCTTTCTGCTTCGCTCTCTTCCTCTTACATAAGGAACAATACAGTAGCTGCAAAAATTATTACAGCCAAACATAATATTAACTCCAGCCTTAAATCCAAACTTACGGTCACTTGGCAGATCTTCGATAATCTGATCTGTTTTCTCCCAAACATCAAATACCCTCTTCCTTCCGGAAAGACATTCATATAAAAGTTCTGCAAGCTTAAAAATATTATGTGTCCCAAAAACAACATCAACAAACTTAAATGTTGTCTTCACCTTTTCCTGCTCCTCCGGTTCCTGCATCATGCATCCACACATGGCAATGACCATCTCCGGATTCTTCTTTTTATAATTTTTCAATGCTCCAAGTCTTCCATAAACACGTACATTCGCATTCTCACGCACAGTACATGTATTATAGTAAACAAAGTCCGCTTTTTCCGTATCCGCCTTCACGTAACCGATATCTTCAAGAATCCCGTTCAGCTTCTCCGAATCTTTAAAATTCATCTGGCATCCAAACGTCTGGTCATAAAATGTAAGCTTACGTCCAAGCTCCATTTCTTTTTCCTTTATGATTTCTCTACACTTTGCAATAAAATACCGCTGTCTCTCCGGTTCCTTTTCCGGTGCAGGCGCGGTTGTATCAATTAATTCATAGTTTATATTCATTATAACCTCCAAGGTGTGTAAAATTGATTTTTACGCAGATAAAATTATTATAGGATAACTCTTTTTATTTTTCAAGAAAAAAGTACTTGATTTTTATTTTTGTCTGTGTTATATTAGTCAAGTCGCAACGATATGGTCGATTGGTCAAGCGGCTAAGACGTCGCCCTCTCACGGCGAAAACAGGGGTTCGATTCCCCTATCGACTATTTATTAAAAATAAAATAAAAAAGCACTTGATTTTCACTTTAGTATGTGATATACTAATCAAGTCGCAACGACATGGTCGATTGGTCAAGCGGCTAAGACGTCGCCCTCTCACGGCGAAAACAGGGGTTCGATTCCCCTATCGACTATTTATTTTAGAAAGGTTTGTCTGTTTAGACAGACCTTTTTTGTTTAATAAAAGAAAATGTCTACTTTTGTTGAATAGAATATTTTTCCTAGTTATCTTATGATACAGATTTTTTCCTGTATTATTTCTCAGAAACTATTATTTTTATCTCAGTCGAGAAGACTCCCACCTTTTTCAAGTGGTGAGTGGCTGCTCGACTTGAATTTCATAAAGGAGGGACTCTTCTATGGCTTTTTTCGACACCTTAAAACAAAATCTTATGACTACTGGCCAAACTACCGTAGACAAAGCAAAGACAACTGTTGAAATTTTAAAATTAAAAGATCAGATTCGCCAGGATAAACGAGAAATCCGCTCTGCCACTTATAAAATCGGGGAGATTTACCGGGAGTTACACTCGGAGGACTATGAAGAAGCTTATGAGGATTGTTTCCAAAAGATTGAGCGTTTAGAGCAGGCAATCGACTGGAAAGAGGATGCCCTAAAAAATCTAGAATAATAGACGAAACTATTCTTTACAAAGGATTTTTATTTATGAAAGAAAGACTGATTTTTCATGTTGACGTAAATAGTGCCTTTTTAAGCTGGGAAGCCGTTTACCAGCTTAAAAATGGTGCCAGTACAGACATACGAACAATCCCGGCAATCATTGGCGGAGATACTTCCCTACGAAAAGGTGTTGTCCTTGCCAAATCTCTTCCTGCCAAACATTTTGGCATCCACACAGGAGAACCGGTTACCGATGCATTAACAAAATGTCCTTCCTTGAAAAGCTTCCGTCCAAACTTTCCCCTCTATCGTGAATACTCTAATGCATTTATTACTATTTTAAAAAAATACGCCCCTGTGGTAGAACAGGTTTCTATCGATGAAGCTTATCTTGACATGAGCGGACTACATTACTTTTACTCTACCCCACTTGAAGCAGCCGCAAAAATCCAGACAGAAATCCGGGACACCCTGGGCTTTACTGTAAATATCGGCATTTCCTCCAATAAGCTTCTGGCAAAAATGGCATCTGATTTTGAAAAACCCGATAAAATCCACACACTGTTTCCACAGGAGATGGCAGAAAAAATGTGGCATCTGCCCGTTCGCACTCTTTTCTTCACAGGAAGAGCTGCCGCAAAAAAATTAAACCAACTTGGCATTTATACAATCGGTGACCTTGCGGGAAGTGATCCGAATTTTCTTCAGGCACATTTAAATTCTCAAGGCATCACTTTATGGAACTATGCAAACGGCCACGACGATTCTCCTGTAAAAGAAACTCCCGATGCGCCAAAAGGCTATGGAAACTCTATGACTCTAAGCAAAGATCTGACCTCTTTTTCTGAAGCCAGACCTGTTCTTTTAGAACTTTGCGAAACGGTTACTAAACGCCTTAGAGCAGATCACATTTATGCTCAGGTTATCGAAGTAGAGCTAAAAGACAAAAACTTCCGTCGAAAATCTCACCAGACCGTCCTTGACTATTCCACAAACACTACCGATGATTTCTACCAAATCAGTATAAAACTTTTTCAGGAATTATGGGACGGAACACCTATCCGTCTTCTCGGAGTTCGCGGAGGAAAGCTGACCTCTGATAAAATCGAACAGATTCAGCTCTTTACCGAGACTGCTTCCAGACAAAAAAGTCGTGAAAAAATGGCAAAATTAGATGCCGCACTCGACTCCATTCAGAAAAAATATGGCAAAGACTCTGTGAAACGAGGAAGCAGATGCTGAGTTGTAGATTTCGTGTAGACGAAAAAAGAAAAAATACTATATCCCATCTGCTCTGTAGTCGCTGTGCTTAAGATGCTCATCCGCATCTTAAACACGCTCCCAAGCCGCATCTGGGATATAGTATTTTTTCTTTTTTCTGACTATCTAAATCCACAGTTGGTAAGAGTGGGAATTCTCCAGAAGGTTATGGCTTTCCGCTAAATTAAATTATCCCTTCTACTCTGTAGCCGCTGTATTTAAGATGTTTATCCGCTTCTTAAACACGCTCCCAAGCCGCATCTGGGATATATCATTTTTCTTTTTTCTGACTCTTCTCTACTATACCCAAAGTCCAGAAAGAACCGCATCTACTACTATAGATCCTTTATAATTGCTGTCTTTATCAAATCTTTTATCATTATAAATTATTTTTTCTGTACTCTTCCAGCATTTCATTTAATTTTTGACGGAATACATTATCACTTTCTTCTTTTACCTGAATATCTTCCATCAAAACACCTATTGGTGTTGTTGTTATATTTAAACCTTTCAAAGTAAATAGATGACTTTTTTCCGTTTTTCTCATTGTTTCGTATTTAAGTGATGACACACCATATGGTATCGTAAAATTTTCCGTTAATGTCTGGTTTCCATCGGCAAATGTCCAAAGACAAGCTAGCTTATGAGGCAACCCATTAACTTTTATATTCACCTTCTTTCCGCTATCTACTGATGCTATTTTTCGTCCATCAAGGACAATCTCACATCCAATTTTATTCAAACAAAATTGCTTTATACGTGAAACCTCAATTGTTCTTGACATCATCTTAAGTTTACTTTCGACAAATTCTCTTTCTTTTTCTGTTATTTGACTCATAAAATCCTCCCTTATAAAAATAATCATATTATAAAATGACAAAACGCCACTAAACAGCCTGTCATAAATATGTTAATTAGGATAGAAGATTCTTTTTCTTGCTGTCCCATTCCAAAAAGTAATCCGTTTGCTTCCCCAGCAAAAAAAATAATTCCACCTACCAATATTGAAATGATATATCCCAGCATCCAACCAAACATAGACAACCCAGTTGCCTTAGCAGTTCCCGCAGCAAAATGATGTATAAGTTTATAAAAAAAAGCTATTCTAACAACATCAAACACAAAAGATATAAGTACAATAACGGCATTATTTTTATATTTATATAATGCGAAATATAAATCCTGAATTATATTCTTAATCAAAAATAAAATACAAGTCACTCCCAGAATAGCCAACACAAATTTTGTAGATGCGTTAATAAAAACAATAGAAACTAGCAATATAAATGCTAATACTAACCCTAAATTAAAAAATATTATAATCATACTTCCTCCTTAAGTTTTCTTTAATAATAGGTCAATTTCACCCTAAAGTCAATAGGTCAATATGCCATAATTCTTCAAAAAAGGAGTTCTTATGTCTCGTTTAAAAGAATTAAGAAAAGAAAAGGGATACACTCAGGTAAAAATGCAGTTATTAACAGGAATCGATCAAAGTGACTATTCCAAAATAGAAAATGGAAAACGCTATTATACGTTTGAACAATGCAGAAAAATTGCACTGGCATTAGAAACAAGCATGGATTATCTCGCTGAACTAACGGACGAGAAGAAACCTTACCCACGAATAGTAAAAAAATAATCCTAAATTCAGGTTAAAATAATTCCAGACAAAAAGCTATGATGATTAATTTTATAACGCTAAGAAAAAGGGCAGGATACTCTCTTCAGCTTATCCTGCCCTCATTCTTATCGTCTCACGCAATCCATTATAATCAAAGTCAACGTATAATTACTCGCTTTCCTCACTTTGGTTCCGTATAAAAGTTATAATTTGTCATACAGCTCCTTCTTCTCATCTGCCGAAGAGTCTCGCTTATTGATTGTCATAATCTTCTGGAGCTTCCCCCTGTCTTCTGCCTGGTTTGGAGTAGACAGAAAAATAAAAAGTATCTTATAGCAGATGTGACCTCGGAGCAAGGATTGAATGCGAGCCTTTATGCAAGCATTCAATGTGCAGCGACTACTGGCACAGATGCTATAAGATACTTTTTATTTTTCGTCCGTTACTCCAAGTCATGAAATACCGGTTTCATCTTCTCAAATGTGCAAAATTGTGTATACCCCAGTTTACGAAGTTCCTCTTTCGCCCAGTCAATATACGCACCAAGATGTTCTTTTTTATGGCTGTCACTTCCGATCGTGATAATTGTGCCACCAAGTTCCCGGTAAAGTTTTAATATATCCCTTGATGGTGTCATATCTGCAATTCCGTAGCGGTGATTGGAAGTGTTTACTTCTATTCCTTTTCCATCTGCAATGACCGTTTTTAAAATTTCTGTGATAATTGGTTTTACTTTTTCAAATGAATACGGTCCCTGCTCATCATAACGGACTATTAAATCCATATGTCCTAATACACTGTAATTGTGATAGTTTTGTACAACGGAAAGTAATTCTTTATAATACCCTTCATTATAT
The DNA here is from genome assembly GCF_900209925.1 of Anaerobutyricum hallii. Classification (NCBI taxonomy): domain Bacteria; kingdom Bacillati; phylum Bacillota; class Clostridia; order Lachnospirales; family Lachnospiraceae; genus Anaerobutyricum; species Anaerobutyricum hallii. The sequence continues at coordinate 2,273,035 of NZ_LT907978.1, forward strand.
TCCTGCTGTGTTCGCGTACTCTGGTATTCGTTTGTCCAAAATTCTTCATCACCTACCTGATGGATGGACAAGATAATGAAATCAAATGGATAACTTGCAAATAACTTCTCATATTCTGGAATGGTATGTGTCTGCACCCCAAACTCCAACCCGGCTTTTATTGAAATCTGCTTCTTATATTTTTCTTTCAGTTCTTCAATTAGTGAAAAATATTTTTTATATTCTACGTTAGTAAGCGCAACCCATTCCGGTTCGTCTTCCTCTCCCGCACGATATTCAATCCCTCTTGGGTCATCCCAGTCACGATACGGACCATAATCTACATGATCTGTAAAACAGATATCCTCTATTTCCAAAGAAATCGCATCTTTAACAACATCTTCCATCAGATAAACAGAATCATTACTAAACGCTGTGTGTACATGGTAATCTGCTAACATTTTTTCTCCTTTATCCAAATATTTTCTATAATTTTTGAAATATTGCAACGGTCTTCGATAAGCATATTTTAAAAAATGGCCTTTCTCATATCCTCTATTTCTTTTTGTAATTCCTGATATCTTCGCTGTCTTTTTATAATATTTGCCCGGTCTTTTCCGGAAATTTCTTCGGATTCTTCTATATTTCCCATCTTCTTTATAGATTGTTTTAAGTCTGCTGCTATTTGTTCTTTTTTTGCAATTTCTTTCTCTAAATATTCTATTAAGACTGGATTTTTCGTTTCGATTAAGTATCTGCCATACCGTTCGTAAATCTCTTCCATTTCTGTCTTCGCAACGGTCTGATTCTCCGGCATATCTGCTATTTCTTTCATATATTCGTGAATAGAAGGCTGTTTGTGCTTCATTCGCTGTGGCTGCGTCCATCCCGGTTCTGCCTTGATAATAACATAATATTTGCCATCTTCTTTTAAGAACCATTCCTTTTCGATCTGATAACGATATTCTTTTAAAATCTGGCGAACTTTAAACCATTCTGACTGGGGCTGTAAAATCAATTCCTTTCCTTCTATCAGAAATTCTGGTTTTGCTTTTAGTATTTTACATATTAAATCACCACCCATACCAGCAATAACTACCGTATCTGTTTCTCCTGGCTCTAGTGGAGCAAGTCCATTTCCAAGACGGGTTGCTATTTTACCGCTAAGCTTTTCTGCACGAATATGCTCCTTGGCTTTTTCAAGTGGTCCTTTATTCACATCCATGGCAATACCACCTGGTGACAAGTTATTCTTTACAAGATAAATCGGCACATAACCATGATCCGTTCCTATGTCTGCCACACGATTTCCTGGTGTTACCGCTTCTGCTACTGTTTTTAATCGTATTGAAAGTTCCATTTTAAATTGTCTGCCTCCTAAATTATATTCCTTAACCTATTTCTTGTTTCGTATGTATTACTTATCTATTTTCTCTGAATATTATACGGTATCTCTATCCCTTTTTTCAATGACAAAAGCAGGTATATTTATAAGACTTAAAATCCATATAAATATACCTGTCCTTTATTCTCTATTTCTTTATTCTATTCTCCCAAAAAATCTCTAAGCTTTCTACTTCTCGTTGGATGACGCAGCTTGCGCAGGGCCTTCGCCTCAATCTGGCGAATACGTTCTCTTGTCACTTGAAAGTCTCTTCCCACTTCTTCCAGGGTGTGTGGCTTTCCGTCTTCTAATCCAAAACGAAGTGCTAAAACCTTTTGCTCCCGATCAGACAAGGTATCCATAACTTCTTCAAGCTGTTCACGAAGTAATGTGTGGGCTGCTTCTTCTGACGGAACAGGCACATGTTCATCCTGAATAAAGTCTCCAAGGTGACTGTCTTCTTCCTCTCCAATTGGTGTTTCTAAAGAAACTGGTTCCTGTGAAATCTTAGAAACTTCAAGTATCCGCTCCACCGGAAGATTCATCGTAACCGCGATTTCTTCTGGGGTGGGTTCTCTTCCGTATTCCTGTAAAAGCCTCCTGCTCGTTCGATTAACCCGATTCATTGTCTCTACCATATGCACCGGAATCCGAATCGTCCTCGCCTGATCTGCAATCGCTCTCGTAATGGATTGCCTGATCCACCAGGTTAAGGTCAGTTACCGTATAACAAAATATGATAGAAATAAAGGAGAAGTAATTATATTATACAAGAAGAAAGAGGACGTTTCAAGCGCCCTCTTTTATTTTTCGCAAAACTGACCGATATTCTCGCGGATACATTGCTTCGATGGCTTTCATGTGTTCGTCAAGCACGCGTAATAAGTGCTCAAAGTCTGCGTTTCGGGCGATTTCTTTAAATTCAGAATCCGGCTCGGAACTGTAAGAGTAGTATGATGTGTTAGAAGATAGTTGGTTCGGTTGTTGATTGCTCATTAAATTATTGCGTACATTGTATAAAATCGAAAGCCGTTCGCAAGTGGCGTAGGTTGTTTTTCCTGCCTCTAATGCCGCAATTTCGGCATTAATTTCGTCCATATTAATCATTGCGGCACTCCTTTCTCTTATCGGTCTAATTCTGCTAATGCTCTGCCTAGTGCTGCCTGATCTGTACTAGACAGATTACTGTCGTGCATCATGTCTTTGATAGTTTCTTTTACCTGCATTTTTGCATCGTTGTAAGAGTAATGCCCCCTCACATAGTGCTGACCTCTACGAGCGTTGCTATAGTCGTCGTAATCCATGTCAGGATAACGCCCGCGACTGTATCTTCCTGACGTGTTCCAGTCGCCGCCACGGCTGTATTCGTTGCCACCTTCCAGATACATGATTTTGTCAATATTTTTAATTGTGTCTGTCAGTTTGTGGACTGCTTCTAAATCCCCGGCGCTCATATCGCCTTTGTTCGAAATCTCGTCCAGCTCTCTGCACATCATCTTTTTTAATTTGTGTAATGATTCCATTTTTCGCCCTCCTTTACGCTACTCTCTCGGCGATTAAATTGCTATTGGCTATATTAATTGCCTGCGTAGATGTATTTTCGACTGCGATCGTTATGCAACACCCGCGCGGAACGTCAATAAATGCCGCCGTAAATACATTAAAATATTCGTCTGCCGCCGCAGGTGTTACGATTGCTGTCGCACTATTTAATGGTTCTCCGGCGATTGCCAGGGCAATAGAAATAGGTGCCACAGTTCCACCGGCAGGTATGGCGATATTAGCCCCAAAGCTGACCTTATAGCGCGCCCTGCACTGGTTTGTAAGGCCTCTAAGGGTCACAATTCCTGCTCCCTCCCGGTGTGCAATACAGCTACCGCACTTTACGGCTGTCTCTGTGAGCGGTAAATTCTGCCCCGCTGCTACGGTTACGATATTGCTATTAGTAAATTCTGCCACGTTATCACTCCTTTTTTTAATAATAAACGGCGGAACGATTGCCCCGCCGCTATAAGCATCATCGGCACAAGCCGAACAATCCCGTCAACGCAGGAAGTTGCTAATTATAAAAATTTTAGCATCCGCAACCAGTATTGCATCCGCAATTACCGTACTGATATGGTGCGGAAACCGGAAAAGCTGGCACTGGTCTAGGGTTGTAGTAAGTAAACTGTCCCTGCATATACGCCTTTAAGGTTTCGTTCTGTGATGCCTGAGAAGCCGCTAACTGTGCCGCAAATAACTGCTGATTCTGCTCGGCAATCTTAGCGTCCTTAGCTTCGATTCTCTGCGCTGTGAGGGCATCGAGAATAGCTCTAGCGTTGTTGTTCTGGTTGTCGATAATATCCCTTGTGTTGTTTGCGTTGTTAAAATTTGTCTGGCAGAAGCCGTTTGTAACTTCCTGCTGGATTGCATTGGTATTCATCGCCATGTTGTAGTTAACGCCTGCGATAGCCTGTTTGTTATCACAGCAGCACTGCGCTAACTGTGCCTGCAAAGCGTTGAAACTTTGCATATCTGCAATCTGCCCCTGCTGGATTGCATTCCGTGTATCATAGCCGTTCTGCTGAATTGTACTATTTGTTCCTGCAAATCCGTTGAGTAGAGAGGTGTTCATTGCATAAAATCCGTCACAAATACCGCTGTTGATAGCATCACCCTTGCGCTCAAGGGAGGAAATTCCGCTATCAATCTGGCGCTGTAAGGTTGCAAAGTCGGAAGCTAATACATAGTTATCTACCGCGCCTCCGCCGCCGTTATTCCATCCATTTCCGTTTCCCCATCCACAGAAGATGAAAAGGAAAAGAATGATAATCCACCAAGCACCGTTGTCCTCGCCAGATGCGCCATTATTGTTGCCTGTGACCGCCGCTAAATCCGCCGGACTCATTCCGTCTGTTGTTAATCCCATGAAATCACTCCTTTTTATTTATTTAAAACCTTTTAAAAGGTTTTGGAACTGTGTTGCCATACCCTGCAACTGGTTATACTGTTGCTGGCTCATTTGCCCGCTATTTAGCAGGTTTTGCACTTCCTGCTTCGGGTCCCCCTGAAACTGCTGTCTGAACTGTTGAAACTGCTGTATCATCTGCATTGGATTGAGATTCATTTAATACCCTCCTTCTTAGCGTCTCCATTTGCCTTTCTAAGGCGTTTAAGCGTTCCTCATAATTGATTAGTTGGCTAGACTGTGAAAGCTCCACTGTGGGCGAATCTGCGCCTTTGCGCTTGTATTCAAACACCTCTAAAAACGGCCTGCCTGTCTGGTCTGCTCTTTTTTCGTAAAAAACTGGCGCCTGACTGTCCCACAGGCGAACAAAAGAGTTTGGCGCTACTAAATACGCCTCCGCCGCGCCCTGTCCTTGCACCCAAATCCGCTCATCGGGATTGGATTGTTGTTGCATTTGTTGGGGCGGTGTCTGCTGTTGTTTTAGTCGATTTAGTTGGTCAAGATAATCCGGTTGTGGATATTGCGGATACTGTGGATACTGTTGTGGATATTGTGGATAACCGAACATTTATTTTCCTCCTTCCCTCCAATAGTAGATAGGTGTCATTGCTCCACTGTCCCACGTATCGTAGTAATTGCCGTCAATTACCGCTATAACGTGCCCTGACAGTGCTAAAATATAAACCCCTTCTGGGTGGTTGTTTGCAAATTCTGAGACGGTACAGGTCATGTATTCGTCTGGGATTATATAACGGCTAAATCCATTATCTTTGAGGTATGCGCCCCACACTGCATTAGCCGAGGGCATATCTGACAGTATCAATCCGTACAATGCAAGCTGTATGTATGTTTCTTCCCATGTCTGACCCATAGCCTTTGAGATAGCACGTACAGTACAATCTCCCACTTTTGCCGCTGCGGGGTTAGGATTCCAATATTGATACATTTTTTTGCCCTCCTTATAGTTTTATTATCGCAAAAAAATAAGCGTGTCACCACGAAGGTAACGCGCTTATTTCTCGCATGATTTTTAGTTATCTTTAGTTTCTTAAAGGCTATTTATGTACGGAATTGTGCCAGGAACTAACAAAATCTTTTCTACGGAACAACTCCACAGCCCCTGTAATCCTCTCGTGCTTATATCCATTTTCTCGGCGGCTTGCTCCTGCGTTAATCCGTCAAAAAGCAAGTACTGTACAGTTTCGCGCTCCCGCAAGGTTAAGCGGGCACACGACAAAGCGTAATCAATAAATTGTTTATCGCCTAATTTCCAGAGTTTTTTAATCAAACTTCTGTTCACTGTATCACCTCAAACACGCAAAAATTACGTAAATTTATTTCGTTTTATCCAGTCCCAGAATCGATCTAACCTTTTCTGGGAGCAAATCAGGGTTAATTTTACCGATGTTCTCCACAATAGAGCCAAGCTCCATCAAAATAATGTATACACAAACTCCTGCGGCAATAGGCACCTGAAAGCCTAAGTCTACATATCTCTGCGCATAGTCGATAAGATACGCAAGCACCACGAGCATAATGGAGCCAAATTTATGATACAATCCTTTCCTCATTTCTGAGGATTTCCACTCGTGGTTGGCACAGGCGGATACTCCGCCACTAGCCAAATCAAAAACTACAAAAATACAAGTTATTAAGGGTAACATAATATCTACCATCTCCATTCCTCCTTAAAAATTATTTTTCTTTTGTTTTTATAAATTAATTAAAGCTTCCTTTAGTTAATTAGTTTCCGTTTTCGGTTCTTCTTCCTTATTAATATCCATCAGCTCATTGTACTGTTCCTCTGTAATCCTGCCCGTTGCGAAGAAAATATCAATCTTATTCTTTAAATCGTCTGTTAGACCGTTTCTCTCTTTAAGTTTCAGTAATGTTCTGTATAACATAATCATACCTCCAATTCTGTAAGTACTACTGCGTATTCGCTGTTAACATAGGCTTCTGCCGCCTGTGTGTCGATGTCCTGCGTTTTTGTGTCCATATCATAGATATAATCACGATTGTCGTTTAACTGCTGTTTTACATAGTTCCATCCATTAGCCATGCTTATTGGATAATTGAATACTGTCAGTCCGTCTAACTGGTCAGAAGATACTTCTATATTTGTTACTGGATAATTTGTGGCGAGGGATTTAAAAGCTTGTATCTGGTCTGATGTTAAGTCTATTTCTTGAGGTGTGGCAAGCTCCGCAAAAAATGTAGTATCTCCGAAAATGTCTGAACTTATATGTGCGTCTTTAGACCAATTTTCTAAACCAAAATTTGAATAGATATCATTGATTATTAAACCATCTACGTAAGATATGAGTGTTTTTGCTACATCCCACCCATTTTTTACAAAAATATAATTTTTACACAAAATAGCTTGTTTTTCATTCAAGTATCCAACAATATTTTTAGACCGAAATGACACGTATCCATTGCTTTCATTCAATCTAGTTTGATATACTGTTACATTGGTCCAGTCTAATTCCTTTAACTTCTTTTGAATTATCATCCTCACCAATTTTTCCCGTTCCACATCCACATAATCCGCAACATACTGTTGTCCATTAATGGTGATGTTACCGTCTGAACTTACAGGGATAGCGTTCAATGTGTATGGGAGAGTGATGGCCTGTTCGTGGTAGGGTTGGAAATCTGTAGAAGCAGATCCTTCTTCAACTTGTGGGTATATCGTAAAATTATTTAATATGGCTCCACTTAATATTCTGCATATAAAGAAAGATATTGTTGTTTGGTTTTTAATCTGTCCGTCTTCGAGACTGACTATTGTCGTATATATATCTGGACTCCCTACATGAAACTGAATTTTGCTATTCCCACTTTTTTTGACAACGTATGTTTTTTGGCTATCCAGGGAAACCTTATTTACAGTATTGTAAGCCCCAAAAATATAAAAATCCGTATCGACTGTTGACGCTCCGTTCAAAGTATAAGTCCCATCGCCATTGTTTATACAGGTCACCCCATTCAGCGTAATAGTCTGTAATGTCGCATTTAGCAAATTCTTCCCACAAACCTTCACAGTCGGATTCACAACGCTCTTAATCTCCTGCGGATAGTCAGGAGAGGGCGATGGTTGACCTCCGGTGTATGGTTCGTAGGCGGTGGCTTCGGTGCCGAGTTCGAGCATAGGATAAATCGTGAAATTATACGATTTTCCTACTGTTAATCCCTCTAAAAATAAACTACAGTATTCATTACTTGCGCCTGTCTCAAATGTGCAACTTAATTGATTTTGCATAATTCTATGTATTTGATAATTAGCATCGTCCAATTTAGTTCGCCCTAATTTTAAACCAATCACAACATCTGAGTTTTTGTCAACTGAAAAAGTATACGTTGCATTATCAGTATGGCATTCATTATTTGTTTTTGTAATATTTGACCATGTAGATGTTGAAGTACCCGTCACAGATATACTTCCATCCGCATTCATTGTGGACAAAAGACCATTTATATTTGTACCTTCGTGTACATTGGGTTCGGATAATTTCAGTAAATTCTTCCCCATGGTACTTTTCTGCTCGCTCTTTCCATACAGCATCATATCCATGATTTTGCCATTATCAGAATCGGTAAGATGGGTTTCGCCTTGATTTGAGGCATAGAACTTTGTAATTTTGTTGGATAAATCTTCCTTTAGCAAACTAAGTTCTTTCTTTAGTGGGCCAAGGTCTCCTGATGTTCCCCTACGTTTCGAGAGTGCATACGCCTCATCTCCCGTTAAACCGCTTTTTCTCATGCTCTACACCTCCCTAAAGTAAAAACCACTTGCTATCAGGGGCATAAAAGCCATATAATTCCCCTGTGTCTACACATAACGCCGTCGAACCGCTTGCAACATAATGAGGCAATTTATCTACTTCAGAAGACTTTCCCCAATAATATCGCTTACTTCCGTCCGTATCTATGCAATCCCATCCACCTAAATCGTGTATAACATCTCCTTTGCGGTATGTCTGCCCGTCAATAATTATTGTCCCGCTAGCTATCATACTTCCACCTCCTTATGTATAAATCTATCAGACAGCTCTAGCACGCAATCTGTGAGCATCTCATTTTGTTTTGTGAGCTCTTCTATTTTTTTGTTTAGTTCTGGTATGGACGGCGTGTTATCGTTAAATAGGTGTTCCGGTTCTTCTCGGTCAATGTTCTCAACGATTTCATACTTTCCTTCCTCATTTGCCTCGATATGACACGTACCATTTTCATTGCACCACTGTGCAGCTTTTGGTGGGTATAAACCATCAAACACGTATCCAATATAATATTCTTCCATAATTACACTCCTAACACATATCTTAGTACAAACCCTTGATTGTTAACGGCTATTCCGTTTTGTGCGTTATTAGATTTATTACCGTCAGTACCCTGTATAAATGTATCACCGATATATAGGTATTTATTTAATCCGTAATATGGATTGCTCATTAACATACCATCTCCAGGTCGCCAGGCAACGTGCTGTTTAGGTACAAAAAACGTTGTCCACCACCAATTATCACAAGCTTCATTACTATAGTGGCTCCAGACAAATACGGCACCGGTCGGTTGCATTGATATTGGCTCATTTAGTGTAAATTTATGCTCTGCAAGCATCCAATATCCTATAGTGTTAGCATCCCACAGGATGTTATTTTTACCTAAGATGCACTCTACGTCATTAGATACAATTTGTATGTGGTTGTTATCGACATGTATTCCAGTTCCCATAGACTCATACAGATCGCTATACGTCGAGCCCTCTTTAACGGTTAACGAAAGTCCTGTGGTGTCCTTGGTTTTATCGTAATACAATTCCAGAGCCGCCTTGCCGCCGCCATGGATGTCGTCTGGGTTTGTCTGCTGGGTGGAAACAACAATGTTGCGGTCGGATTGCATCACGGAGCCGGAGCCCTCATAAGTTTTATCGCCGTCCGTGTTAGTGATCACGATAGGTGCTGTACCAAACCGTACAATTTCGTTGCTACCGTTTCGCACCGCCATCCCGTTACTGTCTAATAATGTATTTTGTTTAAGGGTGTTCCCTCTCATGTCGCCAACTATCAGTCCAACACCATCTATATAATCAATAAAATTTGTTGCAGTTTTAGCTGCATTAATAATTTTTCCATTCTGTAACCCAAAATTTTTAACGGTTCCTTTTTTAAATCTTTCATGCGATTGTTTTACTTTTTCTGCGGCTGTATCATCTGTTGGTGGAGATGTGAGATTTCCAGTGAGCCATGCTCTTCCACCAGAAACACGTATTTTTACGCTATCCCCTGCTTTACAATTAATAGCCATCTGTGCGGGGGTTTCGTCTGCTCCACCGTCAATGTGGACATATGCTGTTTTTTCATCAACGCGAAGAACCTCGGCAACTGTGTCGTATGGCTTTGTTTTACTTTCTTTCATTGCTGAAGCAATCTCTTTTACAAATTCATTCAATGCTTTCCACCTCTTCCTTCGTGCGGCAACCATGTTCCAGAGACAGTGATTGCGATATTATTCTAAATTTTCCGGTAAGGTTATGCCGTGGATAGTTTAAAAAGACCACATCGCCCAGAAGTACATCCTCAAAAAACCGCCGGCTATACTGTATCGTTCTGGCAGGATTCTGCAATTCCTTTAGCTTTCTAACAGCGTATGCTGCTATGTTTTCCCCAGAGGATAATTCAACGCCTGTTTCCGATTTCCACACCTCTCTTCCGCGGCTGACGGTCGATAAATAACTATCCGGACTGTCGTCCCTTGCGATGGCTGCGCCGTAATCGTCATGTATTGCCATAAAACAGTTTGGCGTGTCATACCAATTAAATGTGTCTGTTACATCGCACTCCACGATGTCGTTTGTGTTAATTCCTACTGTAAGACTGCCATTATTATCATTTGCGCAGATAACAATACTTCCATCGCCAAGTATTCGCATCCGCCAACCAATAGCATCTAAAATATGCAGTGCCATTGTGAGCCTTGTTTCCCCATCCTCCGCAACGATATTATCTGTAGTTATCGGCGATGTTCCCTCGACATACACGGGGGCAGGGATACAATCATTAAGCAGATTTTTAATCTGTTTTGCTCCGCTACCGGCTGGTGCATAATAACCACGCGGCAGGATCACATCATCTGCCGGCTTGAGAACGGAATAACAGTCAATATTATAGGTTTCCCTCACGCCATCAAGTTTTCTTTCCGGGAAGGCGGTCAGGCCGGTAAACAGTGCTACTTTTGCCCCTGACCCTCCTTGTCTGGCTTGCAGGTAAATGCGAACCCAACACTCATTGTCTGTTATCTTTTCTGTCATTGTGACAGAGGCAGATTCCCTTAAATCTGACGTGCTGTCCCGGTCAATACTGCCCTCAGTAAATTCAAATTCTTTCTGGTCTGTCCACGTCTTGGGGTCAACTGTTGTCAAAATATATCTTGTTGAAAATCCTTTACTCCAATCCATCACGTCACCTCGTTAGGATGTTCTGCGCTCCACTGCTCTTCCGTCACAGCGTCCAGTTCTTCCGAATCCACTTTTTTGATCGTTAGAGAAAAATCTGTCCGCATTTTGTTATCGTGGTCTTTTTTCTCCGATACCTGTATATCGCAGGAAAAAGACGAGCCGTCCGGTGTTCTAACGTGGCATATTCCGGGATACGTTGCGAGCCGCCTCATTTGCTCAATCATTGTTGGTTCCGTTAGTGATATACTTACTGCATCAATTTTTAAATCGCGAGTGACTGCAGGGTTCCAGTCGCCTTGTACAGAGCCCCCAAGATATACTGTCCTTTCAAAATCTTTATCCCATGAATTGTCGCAATCAATGTTATATTGAATTTCGATAGATTCTCCGTCAAAATCAATGATTGCCTTTTTATATTCGATGGAAAAATCGCTATATAACCACGCAAACGAACTATCTGACGTTATATAGTCACCGTTGGCGGTTTTATTTACAACCAGTATGCCGCCGTACTCATTTAACGCTGGGTATGGGTCAACATATTTCTGTCCATAAACTCCATTTTCCAGAATCAATTCCGCTCTGTCTACACTCATCCGGTACAGGTCAAATGTATCCCCATCAGCATATGTAGTTGGTTTAGCAACAACAACGCTCGCTGTTTTGTTGTCTTCGCTTGTGCTTACAGTGGCCGTTGGTACTTCCGGCTGGTGTTTCCACCGTACAACAAACGGTATCTTTTTTTCTGCCACATGGTCATAAATATCTGTAAATGCAATCTGTATGCTGTACCTTGCACCGTCATCCATCTGCCCGATCAGGTCACCCAAGGCAATACTGTAGTTATCTGTTTCACTACCGGTAAAACTGGCAATAATTTCGCCGGAAAAATGCTGTTCCTTTAATCCGTCCGGGCGCAGAATATAATAATCCTCGTCTCTGACAATCATTACTTTTGCTGTGCCGGAAGAATCCCCGAATGAAGGGGATATTGTTAGTGGTAGCTGTTCTAAATAATTTGTTGTGCCTTCCGATGATTCCGGTACTGTCTGGTCGGTTGCCTCCGTGGTAACATCGTCAGAATTATATGACGTTGCTTCTGAGACGAGATTCGTTGCAACGCTGTCTATTGTAGGTTTTGCAACGATTTCAACAGCCACAGAATCTGACCATGCCCCTTCCTTGCCTCCTTGTGCCGTAACCATTGCTTTTAAATAATGGATTTCCCCTACGTTCCATAGATCGCTTAAAAGACCGTTTGCAGTATAGATTTTATTAATATTTTCAATCGTTTCTGACAATGTCTCCATGCCGGAGGACATCATCAAAACAACAACATTTCCATCATTTCCTTTAACCGGTTCATCGTTAATCGCTTCCGCTATTTTTATGCTCGCTTTGCTGTTTCCGGTGTAGCCAACACTGCAAATAACTGTATCGTCCAAAGCAAGATAATTTTCTGTCGTTGCAAGCGTAGGAGTCGTTGGTGTCTCGCTCAGCGATACGGAAACCGTATCAGACCAAGGAGACAACACTTCCTCGTCTCCGGACGTATCACGCAATCTTACGCGGAAATAATATGTTTTTGCCGATTCCAGAGAGCCGATATGCCACGTAGTTTCCCTGTCCTCTACATCATAAGTAGTTGGGGCATCCGTACTAATCCATGCGTCCTCATGGTCCGCCCACGCAATGGTAGCTGCATCCGCATTTTTCCACGACCAATCCCATGTTAATTCTACGGTATCAGATGCTACCGCCATTGCAGTTATATTTTTCGGTGGGACTGCGATTTTTCGTGTCTCTGAGTAAACCCACCCTGACTGCATGAGGGGGCCAAGTTTGTAGATGATGCCAGATGCTCCGTTTTGAGGTGTAGAAGTTCCGGTAAAATTCTTGAGGGCAATCTGGTATTCAGTGCCGCTGGAAACATCCGGACACGTAACCGTGATCGTCCCCTCTTTGTCGGTGATTGCAATAATACCTTTTTCTTCATTGTCTATTTTCATCCAGACGGCTGTTTTAGCGTCAGGTACTTCCGTGTTGCGCTCAATGCTGTTAATTGTCAGTGTTGTTCCTGTCGCTGATACCGTATCAAATGACGGGGATTTCAAAGCCCCTCGTGCCGCTACTCGTGGCTCAGAATATGCATATTTTTTATCGTGCGTACTTTGCACCCTTGTCCACATAATCTGGTCTTCCGCTATGCCGTCGTCCGTGTTGAAATCTGCTGACACCGTATAATCATGGTACGCAACAGTTACTCCTGTGCTCCACGATGTGCCAGTATATCTCTCTCCGCTTTCCGGCGTGTCTATAGCGTATTGTAACTCCATGGAATCCACAGGGCGGTCCTGCGGCGATGCCTGCACCCAGTTTGCCCATACATAGCGGCTAGATGAGCCTATCTCTTTGCTCCCTGTGCTCTGTATGTTTGGGCGCTCCGGGATGCTGTAATAATGGTATGCATAGCCCCAACCGGAATCTCCGGCGCACCCCCTTGATTTTACCCTTACAATACGGCAAAATGTCATACTCTGTGTCGGGGAACCATCCTCCGTTATCGCCCATGTTCCAGATGCTCCTGTATAGGATGCATTGGCAAAGCGAGCGTTTGCAATGGCACCCTTATAGTTTGTCATTAATGCGGTCTGTACCTGTGTTCTTGCAAAATGCCTTGCATCATTCGCCTCGTATGAGGTACTCCAGGTAAACGTGCCTTTATTTGCGCCGGTATCATCAAGGGAATAAGAAACAGAAGGGGTATTTGGTGCATATATGGTAAATGTCTTTGTGGAATGCGCGGCTGTATAGGTATGCTTTTTATCACTTTTTGTTTTGCCCTTTACCTTAAACTCTATCGCATTTAATAATTTTGATGAGGCAGGATAATAATTTTTTGCATCAAGCGCGACTGTTTTTTTAGTTGCTGATTTCCCCACATTTATTTCTTTCCATTTTGTCCAATCCCATTTGGAGGCACCAGCGTTTTTTGTATGTAGACGATACCATAGCCACTGCCCATCCTCATATTTTTTCACCGGTATCTTCCAAGATATTGTAAATTTCAGATTGTCTCTAGATATAGACAGACCGCTGGGAGCAGCAGATTTTTTATTTTTCTTTGCCATTATGCCATTTTCACCTGCCTTCTAAGCTCACTTGCCATTCTTCTTCCCCATTCTTCTGGGTTATCTGCACCGTTTACGGTTACGTTAATAGTTACATCGTTTTTTGTTCCCCGTGTCGCCTCTTTGATATCGCTCATTAATCTGCTACGACCGTACAGCATCTCATCTCCTGCTTCTCCTGCTCCAAACAAGGTGGCATCAGAAAATACATATGGGCTTTCCATGGCTTTTTTATACCAGCTAATGTGGAATGATGGCAGGGAGCCCTTTCCGCCAATACCGAACGGAGCCTTTCCGCCAGAAACACTTAAATGTGGTAGGTTTAGGTGTGGTAGAGACCAGCTAAATTTTAAAGCACTCTTGAACCGTCCAGGGAAACTTTTTACCAAGGATACCGCCTTAGTAAAGATACTTTTAACAGCTGATGGTATCTTAGTAAATGCTCCTTTTACAGCCGATAAAATGCCGTTGCCCCTAAATGCCCCTTTAAATCCGTTTACAGCATTTTTGGCGGCAGTTTTTAAGAGTGATGGGAGATTTTTGACCCCTTTTATTATGCCGGTAACAATGTTTTTACCAAGCGAAAACCAGTTAAACGCTGTAAATATGCTCACAATGGCTGTGATAATTTTAGGCAAATTAGCAATTAATAACGGAATCGCACGAACTAAGCCAATCGCTAAATTTGTTATGATTGTTACTCCTGTTGCAAGGATTTTTGGCGCATTATCGTTAATAATGCCAGCCAAATTCGTTATGATTGTAGGTACATATGCAATCAATACAGGAATAGAATTAATCAGCCCTTGAGCAATATTCTGGATAAGTGTCAGGCCTGCATTTATCAATTTGCCTGCGTTGCTCCTCAATGACTCTGTAAATTGTGTCAGCATCGGCAACGCCTGCCCCAAAAAGGTCGGGATGCCCTGAGTCATGCCGTTAGCGATAGTCGTCAGCAAATTAACTCCGACCGATGTAAATACATTTAGCCCTGTGGAAATCGTAGAGGCAAGATTATTTAACAGTTGGCTGACAGCAGTTGTAATACTGCCAGAATTTTGAGTAACGCTTGAAATTAAACCGTTTATGAGGTCGCCGCCGATTTTTGTCAGCCCCGGCAACTGGCCGCTAAAATTAATCGCATCTTGCGCCAGTTTGGAAAGGGCGCCGCTTATGCCGCCAGATTCCATCGCCTCAGCTAATCCACTAACCTCGCTTGTTATACCTTTGATGGCACCACGGATAGTACCCGAAAAGGTATTATAAAAAGCAAGTTGCAGGCCTTCTGTGGCGCTAGATAGCAAGGTTATGTCGCCCTGCAAATTATCTAACTGCGTAGCCGCCTGTTGTGCTGCGGAGCCGGAAGAATCCTGTATTCCTTTCCAAAATTTTTGCACAGTCGCATCACTCGATGCGGTCATTTTATTAAACGCCTGTAATCCTTGCGTTGTAAAAATCGTTGCAAGAGCATTGTTTTTTTGTTCCGCTGTCATACCCTGCAAAGAGCCATTAAGCTCGTCTACGAGGTCGTTAAAATCTTTTGCCTCGCCGTTTGACTTATAGGCGGATACACCTAACTGATCTAAAGCTTTTGATGCATCATCAGTCGGAGTATATAAGTCCGCCATTGCCCTATTTAATGCCGTAGATGCCTCGGAGCCTGTCACGTTCTGCTCTGCCAAGCGAAGTAAGGAAAGCGTGACACTGTCCGCCGCTTGACCGTAGTTTTTCGCTGTGGCAGCAGAACCGGAAAAAGCCTCTCCAAGGCCTCTTACGTCCGTATTAGCAAGAGTAGCACCCTTTGCCATCAAATCGGCATAGTAAGATGCGTTACTCATCGAGTCACCAAAGCCTTTTACCGCACCTGCGGTATACGATGCCGATTCTTCCAGACTCATAGCACCAGCAGAGGCAAGATTAAGTACTGTCCCGATGCCGCTAATCTGCTCATCCGCCGACAAGCCAGCCTGAGCAAGGATATTCATTCCTTCGGCCGCTTCCGTTGCGGTGTACTTTGTTGTGCGCCCCATTTCCTCGGCCTTGGCTTTGACGTTTCCTATTTTGTCTACGGTTGTTCCCATGGTAGCTGCTACCTGAGACATTGCAGTATCAAAATTAATTCCGGCATCTATTGATGTTTTTGTAAATGCAACGGCGGCAGCAGAGCCGGCCACCATAGCTGTTTTAGCTACTTTCCCGACCGCTTTAAATGCCCCGCCAATTTTTGATGTGGACGAGCTGGCGTTACCTTCTGCGTCTTTCAGCCCCTGCTTATATGCGGTGTCTTTGATTGCCAGAGTGACAAACAACTCCATTACATTCAACTATCCATCACCACCAATCCGGCTCTTTTAATGACGTCCGCGGCTATTTCTTCACCAGTCTTTGTTACTGTTTGTTTTTTGTTGTTATTAATTAAATCAATAAACGATGCATAGAGATATTCCCCGCCAAACGCCTGCGAAATACTTTCGGTTACATATTTCAGCCCGTCAGCCATATATCGTTTGTAAATTAATTCTTCTGTGTCGTCTAAAATCTTGGCTTTGACATACAGCAGAAAGCCCTTTACGCTTCTTCCTCTGTATTCTCCTGCGCATCGCCAGAGGGTTCTTCTGCTGCGCTTGTTGGCGCTGAGAAAAAAAGCTGACGTACCTCCGGCTCATTGATGAGGTCAACCATGCCTTTGATAATGTCCATTAATTTATGCTTTTTCTTGTATTCCTCAACACTCTGCAATTCAAACGCTGCTAAGATTCCAATTACATCATCTTTGTGTGTTTTTAACAGCCTAGGAGCTGTTTTAGCACCCCTAGCAAAGACTTTGATATATTTCTCCCCTTCCTGTGGTACAAGCTTCTGGCACAGGCTGAGCGCATCATCATCGTCTGCAATGTTACCGATATGTTCGAGGGAGTTCGCAATGGCTTCTAAACCCTGTTCTGCTGTTAATTCTGATAATTTCATGCTTTACCTCCTACGCCGCTTCGCCTGTTTTGATATAAACCTCGTAAGGTACTGTCTCTGCGTTCTTAATGCTGTAATGTCCTGTGTATTCGAAATCAAAATTTCCTTTGGATTTATCATCTGATTTAATCTTAAATCCGCCCGTTGAGAGTGCATTCATAATTTTGATTGCGATAAATCCGGCGGAATCCCCGGAATTTTCGTCCGAATAGTCGCCGATCCACCAAATATCCTTAAAATCTTCTGCCTTTAAATCTGCCCTTGGTGTTACTTTGTTTCCCGCTACGTCTGCCGCCGCCATAAAACTTTTAGCCTGTGCGGTATCCATTGTAACGGCTGTGCCTGATAATTTTACTTCGATAGATTCGATTTCCTTGAGTTCCATCGTGTTTTTAGGCACATTATCAATGTCTTCCCCGAAATCCGTAAAGGATGGCTCCGCGCTAAAGCTACAACCGCCGCTGGTTGCCATGAGGATGTTAGCTGCTGTTATGGCACCCATTTCCGGCTCAAAAGCTGATACAATAATACCGGCGTTAATCTGTATTTTTTTGAAAAGGTCAGGAGGTACCTGCGTATACTTCATTTGCTCACCTCATTAAATAGTTATAAATTGCATAGTTATTACTGTGTATCTGCGTACTATTGACGAGTCAGCTTCATCGACTAAAGGAGTCCAAGGCTGGTCTTGCGACAGAAAAATGATTCCATCATCGCACTTGACCGTAGTACCCCCTTGCAACCTGCCGCTGATTTCTTTTGCCTTTTTGTTTGGAATTGCCTCTGATTCTGTGTGGTACCATACGTTTATAGTGCTGGCGGCGGCTGCGCCTGTCCACCAGTTTGCTATAATTGGCTCATATGTAATAAAAGGGAAAGCGGTATCCTCCGGCACTCTGTTAGACGGATATGCAGTTATGCCAAAGGATGACCAGAATTGATATAGTGCCGCTGTTGGGGTCATGACGTTAACTCCCACTTCTCCGCCATGACCTGTGCTATGTCTAAATTAGACGACGCAGGGGTTTCTTTTTCTCCTGCATTTGATGTAACTCTAAAAATTTTCCCGTCTTTTGTTTTTAATACATCATGATAGCCTAGTTTTACTGTTTTAGCTGTAGTGATTGTATATGTTGCTGTTACACCCTCTTTTTCCGCCACTCTGGCAGACATAGAGGTATCTCGGACTATTGCCGCCTGTATTTTAGCGCCTTCCACCCACTCGGTGATAAATCCACCCTCGCCGTCAGAAGTGCGCTTTTTATCCATGAGTATGCAATCTTGTAAAAACTCGTTAATCAAACTCATGCCATTTTCCTCCATGGATTCAGCCGCGCTCTAAACGCATCTTGCCACGTGTAGGCCTCACCCTTACTGTTTGTTGCCCTGCTATACGAATAGCCGCCAAATGACTCTGATTGATACGCCCCCTGATTGCCGTTTTTTGCCTGCCACTCGCTGATTTCATCCACCAGTGACAAGAACGGTTTGGGGATAGCCAGCGGAACCACCACGCCGTCAAACGTCTCCTCTTGTAACGGGGCAGTATCGCCTTTGCGATACTGGTAAACCCCGTCATTAAAAACAGAACCGCTGATTAAATAGTATTGCCCGTCCTGCAAAGGGAGACGAATCGCAGTGCCAGAATAACGTAGGTCTTTGGTGTCTGCTGTCGCATCTATATGCGTGTCAAAAATCCACTCCCCGATTGTTATTTTGCCTGTGATTGCCGCCCCTTTGACTGGGAAAAAATTGTGAATGTGATTCATGATTTCGTAAAGCACTCAATCATCCCCTTTTATTTTACATTCGAACTTGTTTCCGAAACGGTGCTTCATACTGTCGGAATATTTTCTGTAGTTCCGACAGTAACTACGCAAACACCGTCAAGGTATTCTGCCCACAGTTTCATCCCCATAATGGCGTATGTTTCGCCTGTGGCGTTTGTATAGTTGCCGCCTGCGTGGAATCCAATCAGATTTGTTTCGCCAGATGTTGTGTAGTCCAGACCAAGCTTTTTAAAATCACTATCACCGGGATCTATATAATATAAATCAATATTTTCCACAGGCGTTGCGATGACGGTTTTTGCCGGGATGTAGTCGTCAGGGAGGAGGAACAGTGTGGAGAAGCCAAAAAAGTCTTTGATATACTGCAAACCAAACATCGTCTGTACAGTAATCTCTTTATCACCTAACCAGTCATAAAAATCCATTACATTTGCAAATCCTACGACTTCGGTTACATTTCTGTTCATTCCTGCGAATTTATTGAGTACAGCCCCCTTTGCAATCGCCAGTGCTTTCTGCCATTTTTTCTGTGTTCCTTTTAATGTTCCTGTTTTTAAAAATGTGTAAAAATCTTTTAAAACCTTGTTCTGCAGTTCAACCATAAAGGCATCATCTGTCTTTTCGATCGCGACCGCTGCGCCCCATTTTGACACAGACTCAAGAGTTAAAGATTTAGCGTATTTTTCTACGACAATATCTTCTCTTTTGCTTTCTACGACCTTAAACTGTGTAAAAGGGATTGCTTCTCCCTCACCCACACTTGCGCCGCCCTGTAAGGCTTCGTCTTTCATCTGCGCCTCGTAGGTTACTAAGCTGGTGCCCGGCTCTTTTCTAATAGGTCTAAAGATTCCCAAGATGGTTCTTAATGCATCCCAATTTTTGTCAAACCTTGTTACAAAATCAATTTCTCTCGCTTTGAGAGCGCTATCTGTATTTAATACAGTACTAGTGGTTATTCCTGGCATTGTCTACTCCTTTCAAAATCCAAAAAGTTCGTGATTTTCCGCAATCGCTTTCTGACGTTCGCCCGCATCCTTAATTTCCATGATTTCTTTCTTGGTCATTTTCCCCGGTTCTCCTCCCGGTGGGTTCGATACGTTAGCGCCATGAGTCGTTTCGGTTGTAATATAGTCGGCATACGCTTCTTTGATGCCTTTTTCTACCTCTGTTGCATTCTCAAGTTTGCCGTCAGTTCCGATTTTTAAATTATCAATAGTCTCTTTTGATGCTTTTAATGCAAGGTTAATTACTTTACTGGACACGCCGGAATCTTCAAGCATCTTTTTGTATGCGGCTTCTTTCGCATTGTACGATGCCTTCTTGTCCTGTTCGGCCTTGTAGCCTTCAAAATCTGCGTGTTCCTTCTCGTACTTGCCTTTCCAATCATCCTTTTCGTAGTCCTCCAATTTTTTCTGGAGGTCTGGAACTTTCTCTGCGTCCTCTTTGTATTTAGTGATCTCGCCTTTTAAACCTGTAACGGTTGCAGAGTGTTCTTCGATGATCGCGGAAATCTGTTCATCTGTAAGTGTCATGCTCTTTAAAAAAGCTCTTGTTAATGCCATTTGATTACTCCTTTTCTTCGAGGGATTTCTTTCCCTAAATGACTTTATATGTAAATCGCAGTACTTCGCGATTACTTTCTAAATGTTTTTGCGGCTTTAAGGGATTTTGCCCCAAATTTGCCGTCAATTTTTAATTTACATTTCGACTGGAAAATGCTAACCGCATCTTCTGTCTTTTCGCCGTATTTGCCGTCAGTATCTAATTTCGAGCCGATAGCCCAGTTTAAAAACTTCTGCAATTTTTCAATTTCCCATCCTGCACTTTTTAGCACTGTAATGCCGTCTAAAAATGTGTAATAGCCTCTTGGCGGCAATTTAGGGAATTTCCCGGTGTATTTACCTTTTTTTGCTGTTTCTTCCTTCTGTGCCGTCACCGAGAAGTCATGATACAAAATATTTAAATCAAAATTTCCGCCGTTGCCGGTTGAAACCTTGGTCGGGAATACGCCAGAGCTGGTATACTGCCATGCCATAAGGTCAGGCACGTTTGTAGGCTTATAAGATTTGTTTGGTGTCGCTTTAAACGCCATGCGGTTATAGCCTTTGTAATAACGTGCAATCCACCAGTTTTTACAGTTAACTTTGTTTTTATCAATATGCTCCGAAAAATACGACATCCCGGTGTAAACACCAAATTTATAGCCCCTTGACTCAACGACAGTCTGTGCCGCATTGATAATCTCAGCAATCTTTGCTTTGCTTAGCCTTGCCTGCACTTTGTCCTCGATGTCAAACCAAACGCCGTATTTAAAATGTTTCTTGCTAACTTTATCGAGGATGTCACAAACAAGCTTCATATCGGATTTGGCTTTCGCCGTTGTGGTTGCGTATGTGTAGTTATACGCGCCCCATGGGATACCTAATTTCTCACACTTTTTATAGTTCTCCTCAAACTTTTTATCCTTGCCTAAATCTTTGCGGATAATCTTAATGATTGCACCATCACAACCGTATTTCTTTACTTTTTTCCAGTCGATTGTGCCGTTGTATACCGATACATCAATAATTTTCATCTCAGCCTCCTATTTCTTGTTTGTAATTGTAAACGGTACAATAGATTCTGGAATATAATTTACTTCGTACTTATATTTGTTTACCTTTGCGCCGCCTAAATCTTCAATCACATACATAGAGTCCCTGTTTAAACCAATGATCTGTTTCTTGTAAGTCCCGTCTTCCATTTCGCAGATTAAGCTAATTTTCTTGCTATCGGAGGCATCTAAAGAAAAGGCTCCTACTACTTCGAACTCTACTTTGTCCGTTCTTGTGTTGATAACTGCAAATCTTCTTAAGACATTAAAGTTATCCGCTTCTTGTGAGACATTATTGGATACCTGACTTGCTTCTGTACACCCCACTAATGCTCCTGTGGCTAACATTACTGCTGTTGCTACTACTAAAATCTTCTTTTTCATTCCGTCACCCTTTCCATCTCAACACGTATAAAAGCTTCTGATTTTCATTGATAACTCTGTGTATTTTTTTATATGTTCCGCCTGCTTTTTTAGTATTTGTGCTAGCCTTTCCGGCGTCCCACCACACCATTTTATTGCTCTCGTTTATTCCTGCGAAAATATTGGTGTGCAGGCGGTAAAAGCAAATGTCTCCCGGTTTTAATTTGTTTTTATAATCCCGTGGTAATTTATTTACTTTTATCAATCTATATCGTTTTGATATAGCTGCTTTTGTTCCTGCGCCCTTATAGACAACTCTTCCGTTCCTGTTGCAATAAAACAGTTGTCCCGGTTTGAGGATGCCTAATTGCTGTAGGCAATAGCATACATACGATGCACAATTACTTACCTTTTTCTTCTTTGCACCCGCCCAGCTATTCGCCACGCCTTGAGAGTATTTAAATTTTTTATCAACAAAATACTCTGCTGTTTCTTTTGCTTTGACGAGTAAAGACAATCTGTCCATTATCCCATCGCTCCTTTTAATTCGTCCGCAATAATTGCTGTGTATTCTTTTGCGTAATTTGCCGCCGCCGGTTTTAAATACGGCTGTGCCCTCTGACCGTTTGTGATGTGCCATTGTCCCTTATCATCCTGATAAGTCCATGGGGTCTTTCGTCCTCCCTTGTAATACACGCCAGTTCCCAGTTCCACATAGGCGGCATATTCTTCGTTACTTCCTATTATCTCTGTGAGATTTTCCAAGTCAGTCCGATGCGTAATACTGTTTCTCAACGCGCCCGTATCGACCGGACAAAGGTCTTTTGCGTGCCCCTCTGCGGCGGCTCCTGCTTGCTCTAATGCTCTTGCGAGTGCCATGGTGGTCTTGAGTATTACTTCGTCCACATGGCTCACAACATCAATATCCGCCATTATATTCGCCCCCTTTGCGTTGCTAACCATTCGTAGTAGGTCATGTCCTCTACGACTTCGCTCCTGCCTGTCTTTGGGTTTCTGACGCGTATCATTCGCGGTTGTTCCAGTTCGGCGGGTAGTGCAGTCCGTTGCGTACAGCGGCAGTTATAAACTTCTGCCGGGATTCCGCTTGGGTCTCCCGGATACATGAGACCGTTGGAGTAAGCCATGTTAAACGGCACTTCCTCACCGTCTAGTGCCCTGTGACTGTCTCGTGTCCTCAAGTCTTTTGTCGCTGTCCAATGCTTAACTACATCAATCCCCATCTGGTAGGCTTCCTCGTATGCCGCCTGCCTGCCTCCATTCTGCGCCCCTGTGAACGCTGTGCGGGCGTTTCGGATTGCGGCAGTATGATTCATACCTGTAACGTCCTGAAATCGCCCTGCGAGCTTTTTTATGCTGTCACCCTGTAATATTCCTTGCAGTAGTGCATTTTGCAATTTCTTCTTGTTCCAGTGCACATCCTTGCTTTTCAGTACCCTACGCGGTGGAAGAATCTTCTGCTTTTTGACCGTCAGCCGTTTAACTGTGTGCTCGTCAACCAAATTAAACGCAATATCTCCAATCTCTTTTATCTGTCTATCAGGCACAAGAGATTTAATCATATATGCCTCAAAGTTATGATTAATGGCAATCACAAGAGGGGTCTTCTCATTGATGTATGCCGCGGCAATCTCATTTGACTCTGTCAGGCGCCGCGCCATGTCATCACGGAGTGCTTCCCACCTCTGCCCTCTGCCATACTGATTCATTAGCCATGCTTCAAATTCTTTCTTGGTGTACTTCCCTGCCTGGTATGCCGCATATTCTTTAGCGTATCGCCTGGAGAATTGTTTAAAATAGTTTCTCGCTTTGCCGTCAAGCTCTTTTTCAGCCTGCTTATATACGTCTGCTAACCGTTTTTCTAGCTTTTGTAGCTCCTGTTCTGTCCACTTGTCGGATGGATACATAGTTATTCATCCCCTTCCGGGTTATCTTCCGGCGTATCGGGTTCAATCGGCTCCGTGTAGCGGTTATATGATTCTTCGTCCAGCTTTGCCAAAATGTCCGGCACTTCCTCCGGTGCGACAAACGGTAATTTTTTCAGAATGGTTTCTTCGTCCAGATAATTAGCCGCCTCAAGAATCATATCTGTACGCTCTTTCTCGTTGCTGATTCTGTTCCGCTTAAATTGTGGTTCGTCATCAATCCCCGCAAGCTCCAGAATCTTCTCAATCGCATCGCCCACAAAGTACTCAAAATCATCTGCATTATCATCTAGTGGCTGGTATGCGGCGTCGATATGATCATTTGTTGCTCCGGCGGCTATGGTGTGTACATCCAGCGCCCCGAAGTCCTCATAAATTTCTGACCGCATCTGCGTGAGAAACTCTTTTCTGGCCGCATATGGCGGTTCTTGCGTGTATGCCTGTACCTGCCCTTCCTCAGCCTTTGCGATGTGCTGAAACTTGAGCCGGTCCCTGAATTCCGCCAGTTCGTCGTCTGTCATACCGTCAGCGTTAGAAATGAGCCAATACATCTGCGCGCAGTCGTCTAGATCATTAGCAAAACCACTTTGTACCGCATCGTAAGCATCAATCTTTGACTGCATCCCCCTTAGCGTGCTTATATGCCTTTTATTGCCAAACATCGGTACAATAGGGAGACTGCTATAATTTTCTTCTCCGATAATTTCGGGTTCCAAATTGTTTGCAGTCTCAATTATCTGTCTGTATGCCCGTTTGGGAGCGGTCTCTTTTAATTCCCCAAATTTGCTTTCTGCGCTGTAGGTTGTATATCCATCTACTTCGTACAGCACAACCTTAAATGGTTTTTGTTCGTCCAACTGCCAGAATCGTATGCCCGCCATCAACGCCCCTGTGTCCTCGTCCCACATTGGGGCGAACTGCGTAAAAGGAAATTCGTGCACGTGGTCCACATTCCAGAAGAGGAAGGACTGGCCATGAATTAATGCATTGTACGCTGCCTCTTTGATTCTTCTGTCAAACTGTTTGCCCAGTTTGTCTTTGACACTCATGTCATTAAAAAAGACGCCATTTCCCAGACTGTACGAACAGCGCTGTGTATTTAATTTGTGGAAGAAATTAGAGCAGATCTGTGCGTTTGAGGAGAAATTATCTATCTTTTTTTGACCTAGCAGAGTGTAATAAACGCGTTGAAATTGCAAGATAGTCTCATTTTCCTGTGCGTCATACTTGTCCGCCCTTAATGCCTCTTTGTATGCTCCTGTACTCTCGTGGAATTTTATAAACTGATTTATAAATTGCCCTTTGTCTTTTGCGGCAATGAAATCTTGATATGATAAATACATTGTTATTACCCTAAAATTGATTTGTATTGTCTTGTTCGGCTGCGCTTGACGAGTTTTAATGTTTTTACAAAATACCTGATAGCATCCATCGCGTGATCTGACTGTTTTATAACTGCGTCCCTTCCCTTGTCAGCCGCTGTTGGGTCCCATGCATAGATACCAAACTCCTCAATCGTGTGTGTGCAAGACGGGTCAAACGATAATTTGTCTTGTGTCAACATCGTCTCAACGTCTGCTATCCCATCGTTAACAGTGTTATCTGCTTTTTTGACTTTATGCCCTTTGCTACGTAACTCCACGATGAGAGCGGTAGCGGATGGGTCAACGATCACTAAATCATCTTTCTGCCCGCTTAGCGTGTCCTCTAGTCCTTTTACTAGCGCACTGACTGTCTTCATGCGGTTGTTCTCCCTGCCTGAATAGTAGTACTCTTTTATGCAGTGCCAGTTGCCGGTATCTACTCTTTTCTGCCAGATGAGAAAGACGGTAGGGTTCTGCATACCAAAATCACTGCTCACAATTATCTCTCCGCTGGTCTTTGCTTTGCAGACGTGCCTTTCCTCTGAAAACATATCGTACACAGGCCCTTCTGCCACTGCCCATTTGCCCAGTATGTAGCGTTGATACCTGTGTGTCCCTGAGTACTCCTTTATTAACTCGTCCACTACCGCCGGAGGCAGGCAGCCATCGTGTATGTTGTACGCCTGTTGGAATATATCTGCATCGGAATCCAGAAAGCCCTTAAACCAATGTTTCGGCCCCGCCGGGTTGCACGTCCCGTCAAAATGACTGTGCGACGTCCTGAGACGAGATTTTAACATCTCGAAAACTTCTTGATTCCACGTTGTCAGCTCATCGCCGTAAGCATACTCAATCGTTGCCCCCTGTATTCTTGCAACGTGCTTTTTGTTATCAGCGCCTATCGCATATACCTTTTTGCCAAATAGCTGTACTGTGTTGTCGCTCCGTATCTCGCCAACTAACTCCTCGCCCCATATCTCTCGCATGGGGTCAAGTATGTTACGTTGTAGTGTGCCTCTGGTGTTTCCCAACATCACAGCCAACCCTAATCCTTTTAGATGTGTCAGGCGTTGAGGAATTACGACCGCGTAGTCAACAAAGGATTTCCCGGAGCCTGTCGCCCCGGTCTTTACATTCCAACGATGGTTGCAGCCTTGCAGGTATTCTGCCTGCTTGCTAGTCAATGGCACTATCGACACCCCCAAGGATTTCAATAGCTTTTGCTAGTACTTTATCGCTTGCGCTCTCTGACTGTGGCTTATCACGCCACTGTTCTGGCTTCCTGTTCTTTAGCCAAAATATTTGCGCTGTTGTATCTGGTGGAATGTGCTTCTTTGTTACTTTTCGCTCCGTCATTACTCCGCCTTCGTACTTTTCGCTCGTCTCTTTGTAGCTGTACCCTAGTGCCCGTTGTAACAGGCTTTTTTCCACCTGCCTGTCTACAACATCTTTCCCCTTTTTTAAGGTGTCGGCTAAAATTGGAAATTTTTTCTTCCATGTATACAAGGTATCTGGGTTAATACCGATGTTTGCCGCGATCTCTTTGTCTGTGCATCCATCCCGCGCCCATCCCTCTATTTTTAGCAACCCTTCTTTGGTCAGCCACTCTTGATATTTACTTATCCCATTTTGGGGTCACCTCCTAAATACAACCATAACCCCGTAATGAATTGTTTACGGGGTTATATGAAAGAAAAGAAAATATGAAAAAAAACGTTTGCACCAGTTGCATAATGCAACCAAACACAAGTATAAGGAATTGCACCTTAACAGCCGCCGGGGTCTAATAAGCGACTGGTCCCTAAACACTTGTAAATCCCGCAACCCGTATGGGACGCAAGGCACCGTGGGATAGGCGTCTTGCGTACTCTCTTTTACGCGGGTGAGAGTTTACACTTTTACCACAAGATAGAGGAGGCTATGTCTCACAAAAAGTTACCAGACTCGTCCGTACAAGTGTATTGTACGGCATTTTTTAAGCCACGTTAGACAAACATAAAAAAAGAGAGGGAGATAATTTCCCCTCTCTAATATCCCGCATATTCACCAGCCAAATTGGCGAAAGCACTGAGCCATCTGCGTATAGTCATTTCTGCATATCCAAGCTTATCCGCCGCCCCTGCTATCGTGTATCTATCTTCAAAATATACCAGCTGTACGGCTTTCATTCTGTCCTCACCGTTGTCCATCCCCTCTGTCTGCTTTATCGCCTTGTTAATAGCGTACATCCACAAGGCCGACTGAGCTGTGTTTTCTGCAATCAGTTTGTCTGGGTATTTTTTTACCTGCTTTACTGCGTGTCCGTACCAATCGTGTTTGGGGTTACTCATTTTTTATCCTTTCTGCAATAGCTCTTATTACATTTACAGTTACGCCGTTTCCTGCTTGTTTGTATAATTGACTATCTGAATTTACAAACTCGGCCTTTTTAAAATAATCATCGGTCCACCCTTGTAGTCTAAAACATTCTAACGGCGTTAGTCTTCTGATTGCTATGTAACATTGATATTTTTCATACCAGACCGCATACGCAACTAGTTCTTCCGATACCTGAATGAAGATTCCCTGATTACAACTCGTGTCGAGTGTGTTGGCGATTTCTTGTCCGACTCTTCCTCTTCTTGTTTTACTTCCTGGAACTGATAAATTCACGCTATCAATGCCTACTCTACACTCGGAATAGCCTTGCTTTGTTGCTTTGGCTACTTTTATGCCCTGCGAATCAATAACTCCAATCGGTTCAATCGCCACTCCGTGTCTATCCTGTCCAGTAAGTGTAAACATCGGCTCACCATCTTCTTTGAATCTCCGTCCATTCTGACGCTTTTCTGCTCGGTCTGGTGTTAATACCGGAATTGCAATACCACTATTTTGCGCTTTATACGTTCCATATCCTTTTTGGTATCTCGCTTGCAAGCATCTAGCAACGCTAGTTGTTTCTGTTCCACTATTGCACAAATCTATAAAACACGGCAATGCTACATGATGCCCTCTCCCACCACCTTGACCAGTATCAAGAGCTTCTGTAATTCCATCAGGTGCAAATACCTGCGTATTTCTTCTGTAACCGTCCCTGTGGCCTATTATTTGAATACTATTTTCTCCGTCTGCTCTTTCGACAGGAAATACTTTTGCGGTACTTCTCCCTCTAAGATGCCCGATAATGAAGCACCTTTCTCGGTTCTGTGGCACTCCAAAATCTCTGGAGTTGAGCACTTGCCATTCTGCATCATACCCCCCCTGTTCCATTTCAATGAGCAATCGGGCGAAATCCCATCCCCCATTAACACTAAGCAAATTTTTAACGTTCTCAATGAAAAGGTAAGCGGGTTTATCTTCTTCTTTGAGCTGTCCGATAAGGTACATAACTCTGAAAAACAAGCTTGAACGGTTTCCTTGAAATCCAAGTTGTTTTCCTGCAACTGAGATGTCTTGACATGGGAATCCAAAACACCAGCAATCTGCTTTTGGAATGTCTCCGGCATATACTCTTCTAATGTCATTTGCGTACCATTCTCCATTCCTGTATTCCTCCTTCAATATTTCTTTTCTCCGTTGCTTTAAAGGCATTTCATTTAAATATTCTCTTTGTTCTGGCGTAAGCAGGTGCATTGATGTGTAACTTGCGGTTGCAAATTTATCGAATTCGCAAAACCCGACGCATTCATGCCCCACTAATTCCATGCCTCTGCGGAATCCTCCGATTCCGGCAAAAAAATCAATAAACTTCATTTTCTCTCCTAAATATGCTCATGTGGTTCGACCGGTTCCCAGTGTTTTTCAGCTTCCTGCTCAACCAATCGGTTATACCGCTCCACAAATTCGTCCTCGCTTATATTACCTTGCATGAATTTTTCTGATATGCTCATGTAGGTGTCTGGTTTTGTTGTGCCATCGTTCATTTATGCCTCCTTATTCTTTCGCACGCTTTCGTCCATTCCCTCGCAAATCTCTTTTCCGCCAAGTCGCTTGGGAAAAACTTTGTTTTTTTGTTTTTGTTTCCTCTGTTTCTCAACTCCCTTTCTACGGCTTCAATTTTCCCCTTTGATTTGGGTATTTTGCGTAGTTCGGTCATTGCTTCCCTTAGTTCCTGTTCTGTGCATTCCACCAAGAATGCGGCTCGTTCAAGGCTTGGTATTTCATATAGTTTTTTCGCTACTTTGTTTTGTATTTTATCAAAATCTTCATCTTTCAGACCGTATGGCATTTTCTTCCCTTTCCCCTCCGGAATAAATCCGGAGGAATCAATGGCATATAGCTCCACATGGAACCGTTAACGTGTTGCGTGTAATATGTATCTATCCTTAACCCTTGGAGGGTGTCCAGCTTTTCCATCTGCATGGTACAATGTTTAGCAAACTGCATACATATTCTTCTGCAAAAATACAGTTTTCGCAATATTCATGCTGGTTGCAATATTTTTTGAGCGTTTCCGCCGCTTTTCTTGCTTCTGAATCCGTTTTTTCCATCACTCCACCTCTTTGATCGTGATACCGTACCTCTCAAGCATCAGCTTTCTCTTGATGATATATTCCGGATTTTTTCTTGTGCGTGGGGATTTTACGTCCTCGACAACAATCTTGCCCTCTTTGTCTGTGTAGCGGAAATCTGCTGTATATGATACAGGGCGTTCTGTAGTGCCATCCTCTCGTTTCTGGCTACCTACAAGGATGTATCTCGGCTGTCGCTCTAATCCTGTAATTTCTCCCGCTTCTTGCATCGCCGCCAGCTCTAAATAGCGATGCATTTCTCTCTTGCTGTCAAACTTTCCGGCTGTCGTAAAAATCTTTTTATTTCTGAACTTATTCACAGATAATTCCTCCCAAATGTTTTGATAAATTCTTCCCTCGTTCCGTTGTTCTCCTCCCAATACTTCTGCGCCAGCTCTTTGAGATACCTGTCTAGCGGTCCGTTGGGATTGCGATGTATCGCCTCGCCGCCGTTGGTATGATGATTCAAACACAAATAAACTGTGAAGCCATACTTTTCGGCTTGTTTTCTGTTGCTACTGCCATATAAGACGTGATGTCTATGCAGATTTCTAGTCGTTTTGCAGAAAAAACACTCTTTTTTCGTTTGTAGTACGCTATTCATCGCCAGAATCCTCGCTTGCAAAATGATATTCCATTAAATCGGCAATCATTAGGTATTCTTTTGCTATTTTTCCGCTTCGTGTTTCTTTTACCTGTTTTCTAAATCCTTCTAAATCTCCATGGAAGCACCCACAATTAACCATTATTTTTTTATTTTTGCTCCTGTAAAAAGTTGTGCAGCGGAATTTTGTCCCGAATCCCTGTACTAATGTATAATCTGCATTGTCACGCACCTCTGCATCTCCGGACACCTTTGCATTGTCGGAAACCCACGCATCGCCGCGCACCCATGCATTGCCGGAAACCCACGCATCGCCGCGCACCCATGCATTGTCGGAAACCCACGCATTGTCACGCACCTCTGCATCTCCGGAAACCTCTGCATTGCCGCGCACCCATGCATTGTCGGAAACCCACGCATCGCCGCGCACCCATGCATTGCCGGAAACCTTTGCATTGTCACGCACCTTTGCATTGTCGGAAACCCACGCATTGTCACGCACCTCTGCATCTCCGGAAACCTCTGCATTGCCGGAAACCCACGCATCGCCGTCTTGCGATACATTTTCTTCTTTCTCTACGTATCCGCCAAGCTCTCCGGCTTTCACGTCTCCAAAATCAATTAATGCCTTAATTCTAAATAATTTTTTTCCATCTACGTTTGTAATAGTTTCTGTTGTTAATTCAAATTTTTTCATTTCTCTTCTTCCTTTCTTGGCTTCCATTTTCCTATTATTTGTTCCAGCTCTCTTGGTGTTAGCGTTTCAATTCCTAAGTCTCCCGCTTCTTGCATCGTGCCTTTGATTAGCTCGCTCATTTCCCGGCTGTCGTAGGTATGTGAGCCTCTCATGAGCCTGTAAAACACTACCTCTTTGCCTTTTTCTAGCCGCCGTCCGATCGCAACTGTGTGAACGTCCTCTTTTTTGTACATGATGTCGGTTGGGACGTTAGTTTTTAAAACTGCTATGTCTCCTTTTATCAACTCCGGCTGTCCGTATCTGCCTATCATCAAATTTTTAGCTTCTGCCTTGCTCGTTCCGGCTTTCTCCGCTATTTTGGTGACCAGGACGTGGAAATAGGCGTTTGCCGACAGGCTTCTTTTCTTGCGGAACGGTTTAATTATTATGGACAATTTTTCCAACTTTTTCAGTTCGTCCACGCCCTTTATAAACCGCTCCGCCTCGTTGATTTCCAGGGTAACTGTTATCTTTTTGCTAAAATAATCCACC
Organism: Anaerobutyricum hallii; assembly: GCF_900209925.1. Taxonomy (NCBI): domain Bacteria; kingdom Bacillati; phylum Bacillota; class Clostridia; order Lachnospirales; family Lachnospiraceae; genus Anaerobutyricum; species Anaerobutyricum hallii. Next base: position 2,304,281 of record NZ_LT907978.1, read on the forward strand.
GCTAAGTTTTTTATTTTTCCAGTTAGATCCATGCTATTCCAATCCCAGTACTTTCAAGGTTTCAACATACTGTCTGCGTGTAATTTCATAAAATGATTTCAGTCCCATGTTATTCCCCCATTCTGTGATTTCCTGTTCTGTCATGCCTTTCTTTCGCATCAGGCTGCATAATTTTTTTGCCTCCTGTTCTGATACGGTCTCATTTCCTTTGTATTCGTCTGTATCTGCATCTTTGCTGTCGTCTAGAAGAAACAAACTGCTTAATGCGTATTTCCTAGCGTAGCTTGACGTTGCTCCCGTAATTTGTGAGGAATCCATCCCCTTTCTGTTTTCTTCTTCTCTGGCGTATGCAGTGGTACTAATCGCTCCTCCATCTTCTACATCTTGTAAAATTGCTGTTGCTTTGACATAGATTCTGCCGCCTATTATGACAATTTTATCTTCCAGAATCAAAAGCAATCCTTGTTCGTCTAGTAACGGCTTTGCCGCTTCGTAAATATCTTCTAGGCTACGGTACCAGTATTTCCCGAATTTGCTCCATCGAGACTTAGGTGTTTTGAGGCGGCACTGAATTTTTTGCAACTTTTTGTGAATATCTCCCATCTTTCTTACCTCACAATCACGCTTTTTGATGTCTCAATGTGCGCTCCTGCGACCTCTTTCCCGGCTTTAATCGCCTTTTTAATTGCTGCCTTGTCCGCCTGCGGCTCTGGAATCCTGATGTATTCCTCTGTCAGGCTGCCTAAGTCGTCAATGGTTACAGACTCGCTATTTCTGTATGACACGCTGACTCTTGCCGTCTTGAGCTTTTCACCATCAAGAGCATGGGACAGATAGTCTTTGCACCTCTGTGCGGCGTTCTCGCAACTTCTACGGCGTTTCGCAAGCTTTTCTTCCTCCTCTTTGATTGCCTTTGCTTCTGCGGCATAATTTTTCACCGCCAGTGCGATTCCCTCCACCTTTTTGTCTCTCTCGATGTTGAGAGCCTCAAGTTTTTCAAGGTCGATAATTTCTCCTGTCTCCTCGTCTACGCAGTCCATAATTGCACTGTCAATCTCATATAGTGTCATTGCTCTAATTCCTCCTCGTATCTCTCATATTCGTTGTAACTTTCCGCACCTCGTTTGATTGCTTTGTGTGCTGTTCTGCACTCATATTCTGCCTCAAGGTGCTGTGTTTTTAAGTACTCTCTAGCCGGGTCAAATCCTCGTTCCATTTCCTGTCTCCCATGCCTCTTTAATAGCCTTGCTCAGTTCGTTGTAGCCTCTGGCGTATGCCTCTATCTTTTTCATATCGTTGCTTCTTTCAACGCCCAGCCTAAACAGCTCAAGCAGTCCCTGCGCTACCTCTTTGTCTTTGATATCGACCCTGACTTCCGCCGGAATCACTACTTTCCCTGTCACTTCGTTGTCGTATTTCTTCGCCTGAAATCCGGTTGCATTAATCATTACATCCATAACCTAGCCTCTCTTTCTTTCCTGCTATCCAATCCCCTAACGCTCCTTCACATTGTTCCGGGGTATAATTTTTATTATCCTGCTCTAACCGCCCAACTATTTCTCCCAGTGTGGGTAGTTCTGGTACTGTTTCTTTTCGCTCTATCGTCCCCGCCGCTCTTATCATTTCTTGCAGTTTTGGTGGGTACTTGTCTATCTCCTTTTGTGCTTCTAACGCCGCTCTGTAGCTTCTGAGGAAGTTTGACTGTATGACCGTCTGAAAGTCCGCTGAATCTACTACCGCCCAGTCATGGAGCGTCTGTGGCGTTCCTACTGCCTTTTGCAACGTAGGAGGCAGTTTGTCAAACTCCTCTCTGTAACCGTAAATCCCATTACTGCACGCCTTTGCCACTGTTGCCCATGCTTCCTGCTCGCTCAGGTAGCTGCTTTCTGCCTTGAGTTTGCTGGCACACTCCAAAATGTCTGCCGGTGTAGGCGGGAACTTGCCTGTTGTCATGTACATCTGTGCCGCTACGCTTATTGTCTGGTAGTCGTTATTTTTGCCTACCAGGCGGTACCACATGTCTAATGCCTGTTCGTTGGGAACAAATCCCGGAGCCGTGTAGACGGTTTTTAGTGCGGCCACGATTTTAGAAAACTCCGAAATCGTCATACATTCCGCCTCCCTCCTGTTCTTTCTGTGCTGCCCAGTGCTGTATGTCTCCGTATAGTCGGTCGTTAATGTTCTTCGTGTTGTCGTTACCTGTCTTCAGCTCGAAAAGCCCTAGCCACTCTTTATCCAATGACTGGTCTATAATCTGTTTCATCAGTCCAACATCACCGCCAGATAATTCATGTAACTTTTTAAGTAATGCTTTCAAGGCTCTATCTGTTCGGACTGGTTTTCTAATCTTCTTCCGCATGGAAAGAAATTCCATAAACTTATTGTTTAGCTCCTCGTCGTCAAAGTATCTCGCGGGCGTATCTTTATCTTTAGTATTATTACTAGTATTATTATTAGCATTATATATATTAGTATTATTGGTGGTCATTTTGACTATACCCCCATGGTCATTTTGACTATACCCCATGGTCATTTTGACTATACCCCCATGGTCATTTTGACTATACCCCATGGTCATTTTGTCTATAGGGGTGTCAGCTTCTTTATGGGCCATATAGCGGTTAAATTTCACGCCGCTAATCTCCTCTACTCTCTTTTCAACTATTCCTCGGTCTACAAGATTTTCAATGCTTCTTTGTGCAGTTCTTTTTGACACGCCAAGAAATTCGGAAATATATTTCAATGACCCCTTAAATTCTGATTCGCCATCCTGCGAAAAGCCGTAAATAAGGGCATATGTGAGGAGTTCATTCCCCTTTAACTGTAAATCTGATATCATCCAATCTTGAATAACGATATATGCCATGTCTACCTCCTATCTTGACAAATTGCCAAGTCTTTTGTAAAATCTAGTTATGTTTTATTTGGCGAGAGCTTAATGGTAGGGCTCTTCCTTTTTTACTTCGTGTTCTACGCCGTCCTTATCAGTGTAAAACACTTTGTCATACTCTACGCCCTGCTGTCGTCCTAAAAGGGTGTAGAGTAATCTAATAACATACTCTTTTCTTGGAGGCTCATTCATTTTTTTATTCACCCCCTAACATCACGAAAAAATTATAATTGCTATAATCTTTTCCGGCGGTATGTGTTACCACACAACCCAACTGGACAAGATCCAGATAACCAACGCTACTGACATGATGGTCAGTAAAATGTACATAACCTTCATTTTTTACCTCCTACACCTCAAATCTCTGTTGACGGTTATACTCGTCAATTCTCAACTTTGTATTTGTTTTCGGTTCCCAGTTGTCTACATAGTCAATAGCCTCCTCATATCGTTTACGAGGGATGTTGTTCCGGCTGTTAACTTTAAATCTGTCTTGCAAATCTCTGTTACACTCTGCGAATACAACTTTACTGATATATGCATATGCTTCTGTATCTTTTCCGCCTAGTGCGTTCAGGACTGCCTTATTGACGTGCTGTCGCAAGGTTTGCTGTTGACCGTAGTCAATCACCATGTTGCTCTCAAGGCTCTTAATACGGTCTTCGTGGTCGTCTATCATGCCCAACTGAATACGCATCATTTCTTGAGGAGATAACTGTTTCTGGTAGCTCCCTGTCTTTCTGATGGATGGGAGAACCTCTCCGGCTACCCAGTCGGTAAAGCGTTCTGCACTTTCTTTGCGGCTCTGGAAGATTACTTTGTAAAGATTAAGTTCGTTCACAAAGTTTGCATTTTGTTTTCTTCCTACACTGTCGATGACCATACCAGTAGTAACCCCATCGGGTTTTAACCTTGATTTGACTCTGCTAGGTTGTTCAAGGCCCAATGCGTGGCAAACATCCGCTAAGCAGAAGTACGGTTCGTCATTAATTATCTGAGTCCGAATTGAACCGAACTCATTGTTTTCGAAGATTTGAATATTTTTCATCTATTCGCCTTCTTTCTTGTTGAATTAAATTCAACATTTTAGTTAAAAAAAATATCGTCCCTTTCTTTCTTAGTCAACCTAAGAATATTTGTTAATGCTACAATTTCCGAAGCTCTAAAATCAGGTTTATTCATTCTGTTATAGAAAGACTCTCTAGTCATGCCCATTTTTCTAGCTACGAAAGAAATACTCATTCCAGAATCTTCTATCTTTTTTCTAAGTGCCTTAACGTCTGCCAAGGTATCACCCCTTTCTTTTTTTGTTTGCGTGATTTCCTTTCACGCTCTTACTATACCACGTTGTTGAATTTGTGTCAACACTTTTAAATAAAAATGTTGATTTATTTTCACACCTATGCTATATTGATAATCGTAGAAAGGAGGAAAAATGATACAATTATACAAGAACATCAAGGAACGTCGTGTACAAATCGGAATGTCTCAAGATGAACTAGCAAAGAAAACAGGGTACACGAGCCGCTCATCTATTGCCAAAATCGAAAAAGGAGAAGTTGATTTGCAACAATCAAAAATTGAGCTGTTTGCGAAAGCTTTAGGTGTTAGTCAGCCAGAGTTAATGGGTTGGGAAGAAAACGCAACAGTAGAAAACGCCGAATTACTTGCCGAGATAGCAATGGACTTTGAGTTATTAGGATACGCAGAAAAAATACTACGTATGGAATGTAGCCGCAAATATAAAGTTTACGGCTACATTGACAGAATAACAGAGGAATAACTAAGGTGTGGGGACTAGCACCCCCACTCCTTTTTTAATTTGTTTGCAAACGCAAAAACAAATTTACAAAAATGTTCGTCGTTACAATTTTCAATCAGTTCAATTAATTTGTCTTTATACATCGCTTCACATCCTCTCACGCTTAATTATAGAACATTCGTTCTGACTTATCAAGAGTTTTTGTTATAATATTTTTATGTTTTTGTTAAAGAAAATATGCAGATTTATTCAGTTTTATAATGACAAATCATTTTATTTATTGTATAATTTATTTACAACAAACCATTTTGCTAATATTTGCACTATGGTAATAATAAAAAAGGAGCAGAAAATATGAGCAAGGAAAAAACTAAAGTTTGTAAGCATTGCAAAGAAGAAATTGACGCAAAAGCTAAAGTGTGTCCTCATTGCCGGAAGAAACAGGGCGGCAAGCTGAAATGGGTAGTTATCATTATCATCGTTCTGGCTGTTTTAGGCATGGCAATGGGTAGTGGTGACGATAGCAGTTCTTCCACTGATCCTCAGACAAAGAGTACTACAGCAACAACAGCGGCTAAGAAAGAAACTGCTAAAAAGGAAGAAGCAAAAGAGAAAGACAGCGTAAAGGTTGGTGAATCTTTTGAGAATGACGGTTTAAAAGTAACTGCTAAAAAGGCTGAATTTGGATATGATGCAGGAGAATACTTTACTCCGAAAGATGGATGCGAATATGTAGCTGTAGACTTTACTTGCGAAAATGTTGCAGAAAAAGGTGACAAATATGTGTCTGTATCTGATTGCGAATGCTATGCGGACAATTCAGCTTGCGAACAGCAATACATAGGAAACAGTGATTTTGTTAACACTAATTTGTCTCCGGGAAAGAACGTAAGCTTTACAGCATACTACGAAATGCCAAAAGATGCAAAGAAAGTAATTTTAGAATATAGTGCTTCGTTCTGGACAGATAAGAAGATAACTATTAATTTAAAATAATTAGTCCACTGATAGGACAACCAACAAGAGGGGAGAGCCAATTCTTCTCTCTTTTCTTTTTCCTCAAAATAATAAAAAGCACCTGTCGAAACAAGTGCTTTCGTTCTTCCTGCCTTCGTACCTCCGCGGCAAGTATTTATTTGACTTTGTGATAATATTTTGCTATAATATAGTTGTCCGCATATTGTATATGCGTGTGAGTAGAAACTATTTTATTAACTATTAAGTTAATGGAGAAGGAGGCTGTTTTCAGCCTCTTTTTTCTGTGTCTAATAGCATCTGCAAATAATCTTCTCCCACATCCTCATGCGGCATTTCCCACAATTTTTCTGCCGTGTATCCTAGTTTGTGTAATTCATGCACTCTTTGTTTATTTTCTGTTTCCTCGTCATTGCAGGCGTACAAAAAATCATACAAATCAGGGAATCGTTCTCTTAAGGCGGCATGAGTGTTCTTTTCCACTATGTCCGTTATCTTTCTCACTTCGGTTTTTCTGTCAGAGACTAATGCTTCGTGAATTTTTGACAGTGCCCACGAATCTACTTCGTCATGTCTTCCTTGCTTCCAAAGTTTAGCACGTCTTTCTCGCAGATCTAGCGCGAGTGATACAAAGAAAGCTTGTTCTGTTTTCTCTTTGAGTTCGTAAAAGTCCTCTTTTGCAGTTCCTGTAGATTCATTTTTCTTCAAAAAATCCAACATTTCTTTTTTTACTCTTTCTGCTCCTTCTATCATTTTTTCTCCTCCTTATTAAAAAGTTTCCATTAATTTAGAACTTACAAGACTAGCATAATCTTCGGCTAATTCTTCTTTTGTCATATAGTTTCCAAAACAAATTTCAGCCTTGTAATTTTCTTTAGCAGTTAAGAAAAGATTAATAAACCATTTAGCCTCGTTTACTTTTTCGATGTCAACCAGATTTTTTTCTCTGATTGAAACTAAGTAATTGTTTTCACTTTCTTTGTTGAGCTTCAGACTGAGATTTAATGCTTTGATTACGCCGTCTTTAATGTCCTGTGCCCATGCGATCTGTTTTACGGAACCTTTTGTGATTTCTCCCATATGTTTTGCTTCCTTCCATGCTTTTTTTAATCCTTCGGAGATGCAAAGACCTGCCTTTTTAACTAACTCCCATGCTCTTTTCATAATGTTTGATAAATTGTATTTTTTCATTTCTTTGTATCTCCTCTCTTGATTTACTCACATTATACACGATAGTGACTATTATGTCAAGAGAAAAATACACGAAAATATATTATTTTTTTCTTGATATTTATTTCAAAATAATGTACTATATATTTATAACGATTAAAGGAGGTTTCAAAATGGAAACACGATCAAGAAAAAGAAGTAACATATATAAAGGTAGTATCTCATATAGTAATTTATGGGACACGCTAGAACGCAGAGGGTTAAAGCGTTCTAACCTATTAGATAAGGAAAGTTTTAATCTTTCCCCGGCACTGGTCAACAAGCTGCGGCACGACAGAAACGTGAATATAGATACAATTATGTATTTGTGTGAGAAATTAGACTGTCAGGTGTGCGATATCGTGGAATATAAAAAATAATACATTTTCGTGTATTTTTCTCTTGACATAATAGACATTATCGTGTACAATAAGATTAAATCAAGAGAGGAGATACAAAGAAATGAAAAAAACAGTTAAAAGATACAACTTATCAAACATTATGAAAAACGCATGGGAAACAAAGAAAAGATATCCTAGAATGAGTTTCAGTGCTTGCTTAAGAGATGCATGGAGAGAAGCGAAACAGGCAGTATTGGCTAAGGAAATGCCAGAAGTAGTTAACGTTATGTTTAGCGGTCGCGACTTAACAATCAATCTTGAGAACGGAGAAATATCTGGAGAAACTTTCGAAGTAAAAAAACACATCAAATACATTTTTGATGCAAAATGGAATCCAGCTAAGAAAGTATGGGTATCTCAGCTTAAAAATCTTAGAGCAGTTGTAGCTAAAGAGTGTGTAGTTTACTAAAAAGGAGGAAGAAAAATGAAAGTTTTAGAAGCGATCAAAAATAGCAGCTATGATAGTTTTGGAATTAGAAGAACCTGTGCCGATGAAGATTATAAAGTCGGCGACATCGCCCGCAACTCCTTTTACTGGGACGTTGAGAACGATTTATCAACATATCAGACAGAGCCAGAGGAGGCGGAAGGAACGTCCGCAAGAGCCATCCTTTTTGACGACATGGACAGCGATGAGGGAAATCTTGAGGTCATCAAGAAGACCATTGAAAGATTTAAAAAAGAATATCCTTGCTGCCTTCCAGAGGAGAAATTTGTTGTTCTTGGCTCAGATCGCGTAGAATATGACATCAACGATGGTGACATCATCATGGAGGATGCAGAAGTTTTATATATCTTTTAGGAGGAAATAACATGTCAAGGAGATCGTTGGTAGGGGTAACCCGCGGTGATATGCAAGCTGTCGAATACCTCGGGAACAAAATATATCGGTGTAAATGCATTCGATGCGGGTGCGAGCAGATACTGAGTAGCTCACACTTAAAAGACACTACCAGGTGTCAAGTGTGCGGGCAAAAATTCAAAAAAGACATTCGCGGGAAAAGATTCGGCTCGCTGACTGTTATTGATTATGATAAGGACGGAAAATGGCTTTGTAGATGTGATTGTGGGAATACCGTCAGCGTAAAATCTAATAATTTGAAGAGTGGAAATACTCGCTCTTGCAGAAAGTGCCATAAAGGTTTTTTTGACAACCCCTATTTGGTGGAGGGCACGTTAGTGACCGATCTCACACAAGGAGTCAGAAAAAATAATACGTCCGGAACTACTGGGGTATACTACAATAAGCGAAAGCAAAAATGGTATGCAGCAATGATGTTTCAAGGGCAAAATTATTTTTTTGGTTATTATAGTAATAAAAAAGACGCCATTGCTGCAAGAAAAGAGGCGGAAGAAAAAATGCATGGTCCATTTTTGGAATGGTACGCAGAACATTATCCCAAACAATGGGAAACCAAGAAGAAAAAAGCTAATAGATAGACTTAGCAGCTATAATTGGCAGCACCCGCCCCGGAGGTACGAAGGCAGGAAGGGGAATAAATGAAAAGAGCCGCTTTATACGTGCGAGTAAGCACGCAAGAGCAGAAAAACAGCGGATTGTCCGTTGATTCACAGATAGATGCACTTGAAAAATATTGTGATGAGCAAGGTTATACGGTTGCTGGCGTTTATAACGATGCCGGCATATCTGCACGTAAAAAATACACAAAACGCCCTGCCCTCTTACAGTTACTTGAGGATTGCAAGAAACATGAAATTGATATAATACTCTTTACACGCCTTGACAGGTGGTTTAGAGCCGTTGCGGGGTACTACGAGGTACAAAGTGTCCTTGATGCGTGTAAAGTGCCTTGGCGGGCTATCTGGGAGGATTACGAGACAGAAACAAGTCAGGGAATTTTTAAAGTTAACATCATGTTATCTGTAGCGCAGGCAGAGGCTGACAGGGATAGCGAAAAAATACGGTCTGTTATGGAGTTTAAACGCCAGAACAAAGAGTATATAGGTGGAAAAGTGCCGGTAGGTTATCGCGTAGAAGGGAAAAAGATTGTAAAAGACGAAAAGACGTGTGGAATGATCGAGGATATGTTTGAGCATTATTTCCAGACGTTTTCCAAATGGGGTACCGCCGACTATATTTTGAGCAAATACCCTGATTTTATAAGGACTAGAAATAGGATAGTAAAAATTATGTCCAGCCCGGCGTACCATGGGGAAATGTACGGTGTAAAGAACTACTGCGAGCCATACATAACAGAGGAACAGGCGCAAAGAATTAAAGAGGTATCCAGCCAAAAAAGTTGGGTAGATTGCAAAAGGCGGATTTATATTTTCTCTGGGCTGATACGTTGCCCGATTTGCGGTTATAAATTTTCTGGGCGCACGATGGCCAAGAAAGAAAAGAGGTATAAAGTGTATCAATGCCCTCGATCTGCCGCGAAAAAGCATAAAACATACACGCGATCTGAACCAAAATTAGAAACATATATGCTTAACCACATCGAAGAAAAAATACAGTCAGACGTATTAAGGGCAGAAGGTCGTGTGAAGGCAGCCGGAAACGATGTGGAAAAAAGAAAGAAAAAATTATCCAGTGAGTTGGGAAGAATCAACAAGATGTTTGAAAAAGGCAGGATAACAGAAGAATACTATGACGAAAGATATGAGGCTATATCAAATGAATTAAAAGAACTATCCCAGACCGCCGCAACGGAAGAACTAGAAACTAAGAAAAAAATACAAAGCAGATTTCCTGACGGTTGGAAAGATATGTATATGCAGTTAGACGAACAAGGTAAGCAGGTGTTTTGGAAAAGCATTGTAAAAGAAATAAAAATATCCCCCAACGAATTTGTGGAGGATATTATATTTTTTTAGTTTTTGTTATGCAGTAACTAGTCGTAACCACCATGTAGCATATGTCGAAAATTTATATCCTTTACGATAATCAAACTTCTCTACGGCTTTAATTAGACCAAGATTTCCTTCCTGTATCAAATCAAGGAACTGCATTCCTCTTCCGGAATAGCGTTTGGCAATGCTTACGGTGAGGCGAAGATTCGCTTCAGACAATTTCTTTTTTGCTTCCTCGTCTCCCATTTCCATACGCTTGGCAAGCTCAATTTCCTCTTCAGAACTTAGCAAAGGAATTCTTCCGATTTCTTTTAAATACATGCGAACCGGATCTTCTGCACTTCCTCTTTCAGAGTGTAAAATCTCCGATTCATCCTCTCTTTTTGCTTCGTATTCCTTCTCCACTTCTTCTGGAAACACATCACTTTGTTCTATCTCATCAGAATCTATTTCAGACATGGTCAGTACATCGATTTTTCTTTCTTCAAGATAAGAAACAATCCCTTCTAACTGTGCCGGTGTCAGTGAACCCTTCTGAAAAACTTCTTTTATCTCCTGAAGTTCCACTACATTTTTCTGCTTCTTTGCTCTCTCAAGCAGACAATTCATCTGGCTGCCAAAAATCTGTTCTTTCCTGCCCAAAATAAACCCTCCAAATCATTATATATGTGCCCTCGGAATCTTCTTATAAAAGCAAGTGCATAAAATCAAGCGCAATGAATACTCCGCGAATACATTATACCTGTACTCTTAGTATAACCCGGTTTATGACCGGCTTATACTAAATTTCTGCATTTTATTTTTAAGTGATAAAAGTTCCTGCCAGCGCACAATATCACTGGTATGAACCATTTCATCCTCTATGCTTGCAAGCTTCACTTTACGCACCACATCTGAGAGCGCTTTATCTTCATCTTCGGAGGAAAGTCCGTATTTTAAATGTGTATTAAAAATTGCTGCGATTTCTTTTTGTTCTTCTGCGTCCGTAAAACGACTTAAGATTGCCGCAGGATTTATTTTCTCTTCGTTGTCTAACTGTTCAAACAACATAATTGCTACTGAATGATATAATGGCTCGATAAAATCATCGGCTCCGATATAAGCCCGGATATACTGATACATTTCCGGATGTTCTACAAGCCAGGTAAGCAGAAGTCTTTGCGGCTGGTTTTTATTACTTTTCTTTTTTTCCTGCCGCCGTTCTTCCGTTTCCGGCGGAGTCTTATACTGCTCATTTACCTTTTCATACTGATAGCCAAGCCCATAACGGTTGACCAGATTTTCAAGATCATTCTTTCTTATCATAAAACGATTCGCTGCGGATGCCAGATATGTCTGTCTCTCTAACGGCTCTTCAATCTGCGCCAGTTTCTTTGCTATTTCATGAATAAACTCTGTCCGGCTTTCCGGATCCTGCTGATTGTACTGTCCATATAAGACAAGCAACTCAAACATCCGGCCTGACTCAGCTTCCTCTATTCTTTTCTGATAACCTTCCTGTCCTTCTGCCTTAATCAATTCATCCGGATCTTTATACGGCTTCATTGACAACACCCGGCCACGAAGACCATTTTCCCGCAAAATCGGTAATGCCCTGAGTGCCGCTTTCACTCCAGCTCCATCACTGTCAAAGGATAAAATAACCTCATTGGTATACCTTTTTAAAAGCATTGCCTGATTCGGTGTAAATGCTGTTCCAAGAGGTGCGACCGCATTTGTAAATCCTGCCTGATGAAGGGAAATGACATCCATATATCCTTCACACAAAATAAGTGACTTACTTCTTGAACGTTTCGCATAATTTAACCCATATAAGTTCCTTCCTTTATCAAACAAAATAGTTTCTCTGGAATTTAGATACTTTGGTTCCCCCTCTCCCATCACACGACCACCAAATCCAATCACTCTTTGGTTAATGTCCATTATCGGAAAAATGACCCTGTTAAAAAACTTATCATAGTTCCCTTTGACCGTATCAATATTAACAAGAGAAGATTCCTTCATCTGATAATCCGAAAATCCCTTTGCTTTCAAATACTGATACAGATCATCTCGGTAAATATCTGCATAACCAAGGCCAAATTGATTGATCATCTCATCACTCAAGCCTCGATCCTTCAGATAAACAAGCGCCTGTGTTCCTCTCTTACTTTTTAAAAGATAATGAAAATAGACCGCCGCTTCTTTATTCATATCCCGTAGCGTTAACCTGGCATCTGCCTGCTGTTTTTCCTCTGCTGTCTGTTCCCTTTCCGGAAGTTCTACTCCTGCTCTTTTTGCCAGTTCCTGCAACGCCTCCACAAAGGAAAGACGGTTATATTCCATAAGAAATGTATAGACATTCCCACCCTGTCCACAGCCAAAACAATAATACATCTGCTTGTCCCTGCTAACAGAGAAGGATGGGGTCTTTTCATTATGGAAGGGGCAAAGTCCTACATAGTTTGAACCTCGCTTTTTTAATGAAACGTAAGAGGAAATCACATCGACTATATCATTTTTCTCTCTGACCTCATCAATCAGTTCTTCTTCATATCTCATCTTTTTTCCTCTTTTTATTATAAATATTATAATACCCACTTATCGCATATGTGGTACAATTCCTGAGATTTATCTATCTCCGGATAGTTACATTATATGTTGAGAATCCTAAATTATTATATTATTTATTTCGATTGATCTAATACTGCGATCGCATCTAACGATACTTTCATCAGTTCTCGCACTTCCTCTTCAGTAATTCCCATTCTTTCTGCAATTTCTGACGGTTTTGCTTCTCTTTCATATTCTCTGGCAAATGCTGTCGCAATATCATTCATCTCATTAACGCGGTTTGCCATCTTCACTGCTGAACGGGTGGACGCATTATATTCTTCTAATGTTTCTTCTAAATGCTTACGAATCATTTTCTCACAAAACATTTGAAAATCTCTGTCTATATCCGGTTCAAATTCATTCACCGCTACCATCAATCCAATATTACTTTCCTGAATCAGATCACTTAAAAGAAGACCTCTTCCTTCATATTCTTTCGCAATCTGTACTGCCTTGGAAAGATTCGCTTCTATAAGAAGATTTCTCGCATTATCATCTCCGCTTACAAGCTTTCTTGCAATAACCATTTCCTGCTCTCCGGATAATTGTTTTGCCTTTTCCATCTCTTTTAAATAAAAAGCAACAATCTCCGCATCCATCGGATCTTCTTTATTCGGAAGTTCTTCATCTCCGATTTCTTCTTCCTGTCTCTCAATACGATTTGTAATATAAATCTGATGAGATTCAAAATAATTACAGATAAAATCAAGCTGTTTCTCTTCCAACTTCATATCAGAAAAATACGCATTGATCTCCTCCATTGACAATTGATTTCCATTCGTTTCTCCAAGACGCTCTAATTCCTGGATTGCCTGTAAAAATTCTGTCTGACCTGCCATGACTTTTCTCCTTCTCTTTTGCGGTCTTTTTTATATTTATTTTTTCTTTTCCTTCGGTTTCTTATCCGCCGGAAATACTATATGCAGTTGTTTTCTTGCCTCATCTAAAACCTTCATGGTCTCCAAAGTAATCTCTTTTGACTTCTTCCATCCCATACCTGTTTTTATCATCTTAATAAATTCCTGTGTCTCATAATTCAATATATTATCCGACTGTTCAAAATGTATCGATTGCACTACGCCTTTTCTTACAATGCGTAAATCCTTTACATTTTCAATTTCCTGTACGAGCATAGAAGCATCTTCACCCTGAATCTGACTTGGCATTGCTGAGTCTGTAATCTTAGAATAAATCGCCTCTCCAATCATATCCGGATATTCCATGAGTATTGTTCCTGCCCCATCTACACCATTATGCAACTTAATCCCAGAAGCTTTGATTGCCTTAGGCGCTCCAAAAAGACGAATCATGCAAGATACAACGTAAACACCAATATCCATCAATGCCCCATTCGATAATTCTGGCTTAAATGCATTCTCCACAATTCCTCTTTTGTAATTATCATATCTTGAAGAATACTGACAGTACTGCAGCGTAGCCCTTCGAATCGTCCCAAGTGTCTCCATATACGGAATCATCTTCTGAAAAGACGGGGCATAAATAGAACGCATTCCCTCTAAAAGAATCAGGTTCTGCTTCTCCGCTTCTGCAAACATTTCCTGTGCTTCTTTTAAATTAGATGCCATTGGCTTTTCACAAAGTACATGCTTACCTGCTTTTAACAAAGTCATAACCTGCTCATAATGACAACCGTTCGGACTCGCCACATAAACTGCATCAATACAGTCACTGTTTGCAAAAGCCTCTAAATCATCAAAATATTGCAGCTGCCCCTTCTGAAAACCAAACTGTTTTGCTCTTTCCAATGTTCTTGAATATACCGCAGTCAGTTCAAAATCTTTTCCATAACGGTTTGCCTGCCAGAACTTCTCTGCAATCTTCCCCGTTCCAATCATTCCAAATCGAATCATATCTGTTTCCTTTCCTTCTTCCGTCCGTCCTTTTAAACGGTCATACCATGTCAGTTTCGCTGGATTCTCTCCCTGATTTCTAAGATAATCCTCTAACTCTGCCACCGTCCTTATTATATGATCTGCTCCGGCTTCTGTTAATTCCTGCTCTGTTCCATAACCATAAAGCACTCCGACAGATTCTAATCCACAAGCTTTCCCGCCCTCTATATCATGCCTTCTGTCACCAATCATGATGGCTTCTTTCGCTCTGATTTCACAGGTTTTTAGTATGTAAGAAATAACTTCTGCCTTTTTTGTACGTGAACCATCCAATTCACTTCCTCCTACAAAAGAAAAATAATCCTCCATACCAAAATGCTTCAGAACTTTCCTTGCAAAAACAGTTGGTTTTGATGTCGCTACAAGGAGAGTAAACCCTGCTTCTGTTAAATGCGCAAGCATCTCCGGAATACCCTCATAAACTTCATTTTCAAATATTCCCTTCGGCGCATAATATTCTCTGTAATATTGTATTGCCCTCTCCGCATCCTCTTTCGAAAACCCATAAAATTTCTGAAATGATTCTGCAAGCGGCGGTCCAATAAACGGAATCAGCTCTTTCAGATACCGTACATGAATCCCAAACTTCTCTAATGCATATTGAACAGAGGAGGTAATTCCCACCATCGGATCTGTCAGCGTTCCGTCCAGATCAAATAAAAGATATTGCTTCAATACGTTCCCTCTCCCTTCTTCATTATCACCTGTTTTTAATTATAAAAGAAAAATGGATAAAACACAATATTTATTGAGCTAACTTAACGAAAACGACAAGCAAGAAGTCGTTAAAAGAGGGGGATTATTTTTACACCACGATTGACAATACAACCTTTATAAAATATAATAATACAAATATATTTTTTAAAGGAGATGATGTCTTGGACCCCAGTTCCATACGCCAGATTATTATTCTGTTAATACTATTACTGCTTTCTGCTTTTTTTTCTTCTGCAGAAACAGCCCTTACTACGGTAAACAAACACCGGATGCGAGCGCTTGCCAATCAGGGCAACAAAAAAGCTGCCAGAGTGCTTTCTATGATAGAGAAACCAGAGAAGATGTTAAGTGCCATTTTAATTGGTAATAATATTGTAAACCTTACTGCTTCTTCTCTGACCACTACGCTGGCAATGAGTCTTGCCACACAGGCAGGTCTTGGAAAGAGCAGCAGCACTTTCGTTGGTATCGCAACAGGAATTCTTACCTTTCTTATTTTAATTTTCGGTGAGATTACTCCAAAAACAATCGCGACTATGAAGAATGAAAGCATGGCCCTTGTTTATTCCGGAATTATTTATACGATTACAACAATCCTTACTCCGGTAATCTATGTGGTTAATCTTTTCAGTGGGCTTTTATGCAGATTATTTGGAATTAAGCCCGGAAGTGGACAGACCATGACCGAGTTAGAACTCCGGACAATCGTGGATGTCAGTCAGGAAAGTGGCGTAATTGAAAAAGAAGAAAAAGAACTTATTAATAATGTATTCGATTTTGGTGATTCTGTAGCGAAGGATATCATGCTTCCGCGTATTGATGTTGCCTTTGCTTCTGTTGATATGTCCTATGATGAACTGGTTGAAATCTTTTTAGCAGAACAGTATTCCAGACTCCCAGTTTATGAAGAAAGCAAGGATAATGTTATTGGTATCCTTAATTTAAAGGATTTATTTTTTTACAGGGAAACTCACCGAAATGAAGTATTTGACATATATAAGGTGTTGAGAGAACCATTCTTTACTTATGAATATCAAAAGACTTCTACCTTAATGGAAGAGATGCGTAATAACTCTATCAGTTTTGCCATTGTTCTTGATGAATATGGCTCTACTGCCGGGCTCGTCACCTTAGAAGACCTTATCGAAGAGATCGTAGGTGATATTAAGGATGAATTTGATGATGCAGAAACAGATGCTATCCGCTGTATCGGTACCGATGAATACGAAATCGAAGGAAGTACTAAGCTTGACGATTTAAATGATGTTCTCGGTACAGAGATTGAATCGGACGATTACGATTCCATTGGAGGTCATATGATCGAACTTCTTGATCATCTTCCAAAAGAGGGGGAAACGGTTAAAGAGGGAAACTATCTCTATTCAATCAAAAAAATGGATAAAAACCGGGTGGAAATTGTTTATTTAAAGATTGAACGGCACACTTCTGAAAGCGAAGAAACGTCTTCTGAAGTGTAAGCAGTATTTACCACCCTGACATCCGGATAATCTCCACAAGGAATATTATCCGGATTTTCTTTATAATTTTTAGTTTTTCTATCAGAAAGGACAACAGCTATGATTACGGACAAACAACGACAGCGTGATTATGAGTACGAAGCAGATTATCAGTCCAAAAGCCGCTATACAACTGAACAATGGACAAATATTTTAAATTCAGGACAGCTTGATGAGAACAATATCTCTCTGCTCAAACAGATTTACTCTTCTTTTAATCATGCCGCAACACTTCTTCAGCTTTCTTTTGAAAGTAACCGCACTCAGGAAGATCTTCTTTCACAGCTTAATGCTGCCGGACAGCTTCTTGGTGAGGCAAACAGTATGAATCCTGAAGTCGATTATGAAGGGAATGAATATTGGTGGTATCTCTTTTTCTGGGGTAAAAATACGGATGCTAAAACTTTAGAGCTGAAAATGCATCCGGAATTAACAGAAGCCATCGGAGCATTATACCCAGAACTAGAAGAGGCATACTATGCCTTTATGAACGATGTGGAACGAAGCTTACAGATACGTTACAGTCAGGAAGATGCTGTATGGATTGCTGCTGCCGTTCTTCTTTACGAAAAGTATTACTGCAATCCCGGCATCAGTTCTGATGACATCCTACTGATGCAATACGAAGTACAGACCCGTTCTCAGAAAGTATATGGACAGGATGTCAATGCGAACACCATCACTCAGATTTGTAACGCCGATGAACGTGGACATCGCTTTAATTATTTGAGAGATATTTATAAATATTATCGTGTATCTTTTCCTGGAGAGTTTGAAGGAGAGAGGGAACGTCCTGACCCTGAAGAAGTGGATTATAATGCATACATCTACTCCATTCTTGGCTATATGAAGCTCACAAAGTTAACTGACTTTATCGAGCATGAATATGCACATCTTGTCGATGAATCTTATGTTGAACTGACCAACGCAAATGGGTTTGTTCGTATGGCTGCCTATTTGTCAAGACAAGGAGGAACTGTATTTTCTCCGGATGATACTTCTGACAAAGCGATTTCTCTTCGTGCAGATGGTGAAGATGCCGCTGAAACATTTCACAAAATAAGTGAAGCTATTTTAAAAGAATATCCAAATTTTATTTATGCGTCAAAAGCTGACTGGTATCTTCCGCAATCCAGTGTAATTGCTGGCATACTTCAGGATTCTTTATATATTCCATCCTATGCCGGGCACAATGCTTTTATCGGCATTCGTACTGTATTAGATGAGGATAAACTGAATATTGAAGTTTCCCTGAATCTTCCTTGTGTTTCTGATGAAGAAGTTATGCTTGATATCCATGATAAATGCAATATGCTTACTCTCATGACTGCGGCACCGTTTCAGGTAACACTTGTTCCGGCAGAAGCCTCGGATCTTGCTCCTTTCGGGGACAAGATAAAGGCATCTGTTCTCTATCATTATGATGACTTTAAAACCAGGTCTGAGGAAGATATCGTAGGACTCTTTTCTACTTCCTTAGAGATTTTTGCTTCCTACTATACCGATATCTGCCAGAACTACTACCCTGCCATCGAAAACAGTGAGGATATCACAGCTTCCGCTTCCTCAGAAGATCCTCTTGCTGCCGCACTTGGTTCAAAGCTAACCTATCGTCCTGCCTCCGATGTTCCAGGACCACAAGTTATTTATAAAGAGGGCGGAACACCTGCCTCCACCGATTTTATCACCAAAGCAATACAGGGTTACGGAACAACCTCTTCTTCCGATGAGAGAACTTACGAGAACGAATCCACTCAGGGTATTTCTTCTGACATTAGCTCTGATCACGAAGATGAAGTTTCTTCTTTCGTAAATAAGGCCGCTTTGGAAGCGGACGATGATGAAGTTCCTGCAAGAAAAACCGGCAATTACTCTACTGGCACTGCCTCTGTTACAGGCGCCGGAACCAACCGAATAACTGACAATAGAAACAGTAATGCCTCTGCATCTTCTACGTCTTCTGGAAGTTCTACGGGTGCCGGAATTCCCATCGCTGCATCTGTTTCTATCACTCCTGAGTCTGTCTGGCCTTATCCGGACAACGCGATTGCTTCCACACATCCGGACCGAAAAGATCAAAGCTTCCGCCTTTATCCAAAAAACACCTTAATTAAGGGGCCTGTAAAAACAGGAAAGTTCCATCAGGCAATTATGACTGCTGTAGGTATCATTGAGGGAAAAGATTCTAATATGATGAATATTGAGCCTGTTCCTGACGTACTCGAACATTATCAGCAATATGTTGATGAAGGCCGCATTTTACATATTTCTTATCCAGATATCAACAGTGATGGCTATGATGGCTTCATTGAACGAAAATGTGGTCCATTTACAGAAGACGGTATCTTCAAAAAATTTGCTAACCAATGTGCTGACGGACGATATGTTATTATGATGGAAGAAGTGGACTTAAACTGGATGCATCTTTTCAGAGAAACTGCCGTTCTCTTACGCGAAAACCGCCGGGAGGGAACCAGTAGTGAAACAGCTGTAACTTTGCCTCTTTCCAAAGAAAAGTTTCGTCTTCCTTCTAACCTTTACATTGTAGCCACCTGTGACTCTATTGTATGTGAAGATACAATTACCGGCGCAATTGATCACGACTTCTTTATCCGTCCTGTATCACCAGAACCGGAAATTCTTCATGGTATGCGTATTGAAGGAATATCCCTTCAGCGCCTTATGACAACACTTAATATGCGTCTTTCCTACTTTTTAGGCGCAGACTACCAATTAGGAGAAGGCTTTTTCCTTCAATCTCCGGATAAAGACTCCTTTATCTCTCTTTGCCGGATATTTAGAGAACAGCTTGTTCCTCTTTTAGAAAAATGGTTTGATGGCGATATCGAACGCATTCGTTATGTCTTAGGCGATAACGGCAAATCCCGCCCGGACACTATATTCTTTCAGGAAATTCCTTTCCGGGATGGTTTATTCAAAGGAGATATTCCTGATTCCTTTGATAAGGAGCGGCGGATTTATCGATGTAATGAAGAGGCTTTTTACAATCCAAAAAGTTACATAGATATTTACGAATAAATTTTATGATGTACAAAGGGGCTGTCGCACCAAAAACAGCCCTACCCTATGGCAGGGATTCATGCATTGCATGGAATCGCTGCCATATTTTTATGAACAAGCGTGGGACCTATGGCATAATCGCAGACGACTTGCGTTTTGATACTCAACTTTCGAACGTTTATGGAAACGCCATTCGCGCTAAACTCGCTGCCGCTCAGACAACGCGCTCGGTGGCGGGTTCGTTCTCAAGTTTCGTGACACAAAACCTGCAAAGCATCTGCTCTTTATACCATAGGCATCCACGCTTTTTTCATAAATCTTCGGAATCCGATTCCATTGCAAATACAAGAATCCCCGCCATTCGCCACGCCCGATGCCAAAAGCTGTTTTTGTTTCCCCTGTCTGTGGCAAAGCAAGCAGATTCTGCTGAAAATGCGCAAAAAAAGTCCGTCGCAGTTACGGTCGTTAGACCGTTACTGCGACGGAACCTTTTAATCATTTTATGTATGAAGATTAAAATACTCTTCGAATTGTTACGATAGAACGGTAAGCTGCACCTTTTGTAATCTTGATACCATCTCTTGGATTACTTGCATGGACAACTTTATTATTACCCATGTAGATTGCTACATGACCACTGTAGCAAATGATATCTCCCGGTTTTGCTTTACTTAAACTTCCTACTCTTCTTCCTACACGTCTCTGTGCATAAGAAGAATGTGGAAGAGACTTTCCAAAATGTCTGTAAACACTCATAACGAATCCAGAGCAGTCAGCACCACGAGTAAGACTTGTTCCACCCCATCTGTATGGATTACCAACAAACTTCAGTGCATAATTAACAACACTCTCTCCCTTAGTTACTGTAGTATCTGAGGCAGTTCCACCATTCTTTACAGAAATGTATCTTCCCTGTGTATAACCAACCATACCATTCACTTCTACTGCAACCCACTTGGAATTGTTAGAAAGAAGCTTTACTCTGTCTCCTTTATGTAAAACAGTAATTCGTTTTGACTTCATGCTCTTCTTTACACGAATATTTAACTTTTTAGTATTTACCTTTCCCTTTTTCACAAGGCTTGCCGCCTCAACCTGTGTCACATTATTCACTCCCGGTACAGCAGATATATTTAAAAGAAAAACAGCAGTAAGTAAACCAGCTGCGACACGTTTCATCTTGTTCAGCATGTTTTGACCTCCATATTTATAATCACGCATTACTTTAACTGAGGCTCATTATAAACGCTGAATGTGTCTAAAATGTGACTTTTGCAATATTTTTTAATAAAACCGTAATATACAACAAGAAAAGAATATATTTATTATTAAAATATTCGCATTTTACTGTACGTCAAAAAATAAATCATGACCTTTTGGACATAATCCAAACAAATTACCCTCTCGGATTAAGCATTTTATTTTTCAATTCATCCTCAAGCTGCATAAGTTTACTTTCTGCCTCTCTTCTTTTTTGGCGTCCCTCCTGCTGGATATGCATTACCTCGTCAATCGTACTCATAAGGCTTTCATTCGTTGCCACGAGTGTTTCCATATCAACGATACCTCTCTCACTTTCTTTAGCCGTCTCAACAGTAGCTACTTTCAGCTTCTCTGCATTCTTCTTCAAAAGGTCATTCGTAAGATCAGATACTTTACGCTGTGCTTCTGCTGCCGCTCTGGAATGTTCTACTCCAAGAGCGATAATCATCTGACTCTTCCAGAGAGGAATCGTATTCACCAAAGTAGACTGTATCTTTTCTGACATTTCCACATCACTTGACTGTACCATACGAATCTGTGGTGCCATCTGTAAAGATACCATTCTTGTAAGCTCCAGATCATGAATCTTTTTGTCAAAACGGTTGCACAATGCTTCGCGGTCATTAACCTCCTGTGCATCTTCCTGCCTTCCACTTAACTCTGCTTTTTTTCTTAATGCAGGAATGACCTCATTCTCTTCCTCTTCAAGTTTCTTCTTTCCTGCAAGAATATACATTGTCAGTTCACGAAAATATACTTTATTTAATTCATATAACTGATCAAGCATTGCACTGTCTTTTAAAAGCTGTACCTGATGCCCTTCCAGCTTCTCACAGATCTCATCGATATTGCCTTCTATCTTACTGTAACGAAGTTTCAATGTCTGAGCCTTGGAAATCTTTTTCTTAAAAAATCCCTTAATTCCCTTTTCTTCTTCTTCATCAAAACCTTTAAGCTCTACAACTACGCCGTTTAACAGTTCTCCAACTTCTCCAAGATCTTTAGAACGAACTTTTTCAAGCGTTCCTTCTGAAAATGCTGACATTTTTTTCTGTGTACCTGAGCCATACTGTAAAATAGCATTCGAATCATCTAATCGAATCTGCTTTACAAAAGACTCTACCTGTTTTTTCTCGTCATCAGTAAGATACTGTTCCTCCTCATACACCTTAGGAATCGGTTTTGCCTCCTCCACCGGAAGTTCTGGTGCTGTCTCCGGCTCTAATGTAAGAGTAGCTCCTTCTTTTAACATTTCTTCAATACTGCTCATCTCCATGCCCATATCCTGCTCCTCCTGCCGCTAAACATAAACGGCTTTTCCTTTCTGAAAATTTTTAAAACTTTAACATCGGTTCTGTCTTATCTGCATGCAGTTCATCTTCAGTTAATCCATCCTGCTTAAGCATTACTTCCAAAACCTGGATATCTGACGAAATATCCATTGCTACATTTTGAAACATTTCGTCAAATAACTTTTCCAAAGCCTGATTTATCGTATCTAAAGATTCTTCTATCTCTCTTTTTGATTTCTGAATATTCTCTCCCTGAATCGGCTGTTTTTCCATATCTTCATACACATTAAGAAGCTTCATCACCGATGGAAAATAATATTTAAACAACTTATCTGTCCGCGAAATGCTTTCCGGATGTTCAGAAGCACAGACAAAAATCCTTGCCGCAAGAACTTCCATATGCGAAATCTTTACTACTACATCCAGAGATTTTATTTGCGCTTTGATATCTGCCAATTGCTTTAAATAATCCTGCCCCTCTTTCTTTATTCTATAAATCTCTTTTTGCTCAAAAGAAGCATTCTCCATAGCCTCTTCTAACGCTCTTTTTCTTTCCTCTTCCTCTTCTCTGACTCTCTTCGCATTCATGGCATTCTCGTATTGGCTTTTCGATTCATCCGTAAGCAGCAAACAAGTTTCCCCTTCATCTAACTGCGCCCCGATAATCAGATCTTTCTTTGTCAGATAATGAAGATCCTTCATTATCTTCTTTCTGTTCCAGCGTACTTTACTCTCAATATCATCAATCATAACATACTGCTTTCCCATCCAGATTTGAGAATACTGTTTCACTCTTCTGGCTCTGCTGCTGCTAAAGATACCTTTTCCAAACAGTACCGCACTTATTACCGCAAATGGAACAAAAATCGCCGCCGAAGCAATCGCCAGATTCGTCGCCATCGCACCTACGAGGGTCGTAACTCCCAGCCCAATACCGGCTCCTCCAAAACCTGCAAGCCCTGCCACTCCTATCGCAATCTCTGCTGGTCCACTATACAGTCCCGGATTCTTCCTGAGCTTTCCTGATATGACTCTTCTTCCATGCCCCACATCTACATATGCCTGTTCATTCTGACCTCCATAAAATCTGTCAAACTGTCTTGCTGCACCCTCTTTTGCTTTATCAAACTGTCTTGTTGCACTTTCTCTGGCTTTATCCATCTGTCTGGATGCCTCTTCCTTTGCCTTGTCCATCTGCCTGGATGCTTCTTCCTTTGCCTTATCTACCTGCTTTAAAGCCTCCTCCTTTACATTACCTGCCTGTTTTAAAACTTCTGCAGTTGCCGTATCAATTGTTTTTTGAATCTTACTTCCCAGATCTTCAAAATCCGAAAAATCAAATTTATCTTCCTGATTACTCATAATATAATACTCCTACTTTGTATTTCCCTTACTATACCATAAATCCCTTCTTTTTTATAGCTCAGAATTTCTTACAGAGGAATTTTTCAGCTTACTCAGGAATATATTAAAAGAAAAATGGAGAAATCATTTGGCAATCAAAATTTATATCGATCAAGGACATAATCCGGAGGGAATCAATGCAGGTGCAGAAGGTTTTGGAATACGAGAACAGGATATCACCTACCAGGTGGGGCACTTTCTCTTTGATATTTTATCAGAAGACTATCGTTTTACGGCCCGCCTTTCCCGTCCAACACCACAAACCACCTTAGGTTACAGCAATACAAGCAGCTTAAAAGAACGGGTGACACAGGCAAACACCTGGAAAGCAGATTACTTTATCAGTATTCATGCAAATGCCAGCGAAAACCCAGATATTAACGGCACCGAAGCTTACGTTTCTTCTGCTAATTCTGCCGCATGGTACCTCGCCCAAAACATTGTATCCGAAATTGTGCGGAGAACAAGCACCAAATATAATGGTGTGTTCACCAGACCTTCTCTCTATGTCTTAAAAAATACAAAAATGCCGGCAGTTCTTGTGGAACTCGGATACATAACTAACTACGAAGATAATCAGCGAATGATTGATAACCCATATCAATTTGCATATGGAATCTATGTAGGAATACTCAATTACCTGGAACTCCCACAAAAAAATACTGATTTGTAGATTTGGTAGTAGACGAAAAAAGAAAAAAATAAGATATCCCATCTGCTCTGTAGTCGCTGTGTTTAAGATGCTCGTCCGCATCTTAAACACGCTCCCAAGCCGCATCTGGAATATCTTATTTTTTTCTTTTTTCTGGCTATCTAAATCTACAGTCTGGCGAGAATGGAGTTCTCCAGAAGGTTATGACTTTCCGGAGAATTAAAGCCTAAGGGATTGACGCATTCTTCTGGGAAAACCCCTTTTTTCCCACCCAAAATCCTAATTTCATCTGGCGCCAAAGAACAGAAAAGCAGAAACTTTATATAGAATAAAAATGTGATGTCGGAGCAATTAAAAATGCCTGTCAGGCATTTTCTATGCCGCGACTATCTTCACATTTTATTCTATATAAAGTTTCTGCTTTTCGTTTCTTTAGTTCATCAAATTAGGAATTATTACATTAATGATTGATATAATGCTTTGATATCTTCTTTACTTGCATCCTTTGGATTTCCAGGGGCACATGCATCATTGTAAGCAGAATCTACAAGGAAGTCTAAGTCTTCTTCTTTTACGATTTCTTTTAAGTCCTGAGGAATCTTTACATCTTTAGAAAGCTGAGCCACTGCATCTACTGCTGCTTTTCTGTATTCTTCCTGTGTCATATCTTCTACGCCTTCTACACCCATAGCAATAGCGATATCTTTATATTTTGTTCCTGTTGCATCTGCATTATATGCCATAACAGTAGGAAGAAGGATAGCATTGGCAACACCATGAGGTGTATCATATACAGCACCTAATGCATGAGCCATAGAATGAACGATACCAAGTCCTACGTTAGAGAATCCCATTCCGGCAATATACTGTCCAAGAGCCATGTCTTCTCTTCCCTTAGGATCATTTTCACAGGCAGCTCGAAGACTTCTTGAAATTACTTCGATTGCTTTAATATGGAACATATCTGTCATTTCCCATGCACCTTTTGTGATGTAACCTTCAATCGCATGTGTCAGAGCATCCATACCTGTTGATGCTGTAAGTCCATATGGCATACTGCTCATCATATCAGGGTCAACGATAGCAACGACAGGGATATCTTTTGGATCTACGCAAACAAATTTACGCTGTTTTTCATCATCTTTGATAACATAGTTAATTGTTACCTCTGCTGCTGTTCCTGCTGTTGTTGGTACTGCAATAATCGGTACTGTTGGTTTTGTAGTAGGGGCTACTCCTTCTAAGCTTCTTACATCTTCAAAATCAGGGTTATTAATGATTACTCCAATGGCTTTGGCTGTATCCATGGAAGATCCGCCACCGATTGCGATAAAGTAATCTGCTCCGGATTCTTTAAATGCAGCTACACCTGTCTGCACATTTTCGATTGTTGGGTTTGGTTTAATATTAGAATAAATCTCATATTCTAATTCAGCAGCTTCTAATACATCTGTTACTTTCTTTGTTACTCCAAACTTAATTAAATCCGGATCAGAACATACAAATGCTTTGGTGAGTCCATGTGCCTTTACTTCATCTGGTATAGACTGGATTGCTCCTGCTCCATGATAAGATGTCTGGTTAAGTGTAATACAGTTTGCCATGATTCCCTTCTCCTTTACTGAGTGTGCTTTATAATTTTTACTGTTATTATTATAACAGTTCTCCATTTAGCGGAAAAGATTCTTTTATGAAATAATACTGTAAATTTCCGTTTTCTATTTATTTTTTTGTGAATTTCAAACGTATTTTTTAGTACTACATTCTTGTTTTTATTATATATACTGATATTTTTTTGTCGTTTTATAGCAGAGCTGCCTTCTGATTAAATCCTCAATATTCCTTCAGGATTTAACAGCCCCCATCCCTGCCGGCTTTTTGCCATACCACAATCGAGCGCACTTTGCATCAGGCGTATTTTTACATCTCTGTTAGAAAGCCATGGTTCATTTGATAATAAAAGGGCTACGGTTCCTGATACAATCGGTGTTGCCATGGAAGTCCCACTTCTTCTTTTATAATTTTTCCCATGATTATCACAGCTTAAAATATTAATCGCCGGAGCAATAATATCCGGCTTGCAAACGCAGGTTCCCGGAACCGGTCCCTGTCCGGAATAATCTCCCCCTGCTTCTTTTCCTGTTCCCACAGTAATTACCTTACGGCTTGTGCCCGGACTTGTAATCGTATATGGTGCCGGTCCGTCATTTCCTGCTGCTACAACGACAACAAGTCCTGTGTTCCACAATTGCTCTACTTTTTTTACAAGTTCCTCTTCTTCCGGATTTTCTATATTTTTCACAGGCATACCGACAGAAATATTTACGATCCGAATTCCATATTTTTCATGATTTAAAAGAATCCATTCCATTCCTTTTAGCATATTTTTTATTTTACCGCTGCCATCTTTTTCAAGTACTTTTAACATCACTATTCCACTTTCCGGGGCTACTCCTATTCCGCTCCCATCTCCAAGCCTTCCTCCGGATGCGATAATGCCACTGACATGAGTCCCATGTCCGTTATCATCAAAAGGTCCCTTTCGATTTCTTATAAAATCCTGAAAATATACTATTTTGTTCCTTGGAATAAAGAAATCCGGATGTGCATAAATTCCTGTATCTAAAACAGCCGTAGTAATACCTTTTCCGGTAATACCACGGCTGTAAATTCTTCTCAACTCTAACAAATTTCCTACATTTGTCATTCCCATAGCCATGATTCCTTTTTTATCAGTATATGATAAAAAAAACTATATGATAAAAAAGAACATGTTATTCAACCCATGGGTTACTATTTCTTAGAGCTGGTTCTTTAATTCTTTTTAATACTTCAGGACCCTGCATCAGCAAAAATGCTTCAGAAGAAGAAGTTAATCCCTGTGTTTTTAACTCTTTCACGCAGTCCACACAAAATTCTTCTATGATCCATTCCATTTCTTTGTAATCTTTTTCCAGAGATAAAACAGACAATCTCTGCATCTTATCATACGCTGTCTTTCCAAGAATCGGCAAAGATAACAATCCCCGATGTACCCATTTATAATATGGTCTGTATGAATGATTCAATAAATACACGAGAGACATCGAAACGGACATAAATTCACTCAGGGCAAGACGAGAGGCTACATATTCCTTTCGTTTATTACAACGAGGAAAATTATATTGACCGCTCTGCGCCATTTTCATAAGGCGGGCAGCAATCTTCTTTAACCGGATATCTTCCGGATAGCCTTTTTGAAGTTCCTCGCGAATCTTTGTAAACTTTCCGTAATGATCAAAGAAAACTTCTCCATTAGTTACGGTTGAAAGTGCATTCTCCGGAATCTGTCTCCAATGAGAAAGTGTTTCCGGCACCCCTTCCGCTGCAATAAATTTTCTGTAAAAATCTTCAATAGAAAAAACACCGACTCTGCCATCTCCATACTGGCTTTCGATTCTTGCACCAAAGCCCTGGAAAGTTTTTGGAAGTGTATTGAGTCTTTGTTTTAACCGTTCTCCATAAATCGGCATATCTTCTTGCGGAATATAAATCTGGAAAGATGGTCCAAAATCATGATCTCTTGATATCTCATCATCAAATCCATAACACTCTGAACCTTCTCCAATTAGTCCTGCTGCCATACGCGGAAGGAAATTTGAAAATTCTCTTTCTAAAAGAGGATAACATACTTGATTAAAATACTCTCTGCACAAATCAAGTCCCTTTACAAATCCTTTTTCCGTATCTTTATCTATTGTATGGTTCCGTTCTTCAGAACCTTTCTCACAGTTCAGATTGCTTTCTGATGCACAGGCGGCAGAAGTCATACCCTTTAATGTTTCCTGTAAAATTTCATGATTTTTCTGCATCTTTTTTTCCTGCAGTTTCTCATGAATCATTTCCAGATTTTTCACACTGGTTTTATAGGCATCACTTGCCTCTCCGAGATGTTTTTTCGTAATTTCCACACTTTCAGTCATCACAGCTTTTGCCTTCTCATACTGTTCCTTTTCACAGTATAAAATTCCAAGAGAATTCAGCGCTGCTGCATAAAGAACCGTTCCTTCATAGTGCTGCTGTCTGTAAATCTCTATTTCTTGTTTTAAAGTATGTTCTGCCTTGAAAATCTCCCCTTCTTTCTTGTAAATATCAACAAGATTATGCAGGGTTGTTGCATAAGGAATGATATACTCCTCTTTGCCTTCTAAAATATGAAGGCTGTGTTCTAAACATTCCTTTGCTCTTTCAAGATTTCCCATCTCATAATAAAGAAGTCCCAAATTATTCATCGTTCCGGCATAAATAAAATGTTCTTCTCCAATTGTTATTTTATAGAGAGCCAGCGCCTGATAAAAAAGAGATTCGCTTTCCTGCCACTGTTTCATCATTCGAAGTAAATTGGCAAGATTAACAAGCGTTGTCGCATAATCGGGATGCTCTTTTCCCCGCACAATTTTTGCACAGACTACTGCTTTTCGTAAAATATATTCTGCCTTTTCATAAAGTCCAAGATTCCGAAGATGTCCTCCATAATTATTATAAATTTCCAGGGTTTTTAAATTATGCTCTCCATAAATCTCTTTTGAAAGTTCTAACGCTTCCTCATAAAGCGGAACCATTTCAAGATTCTCTTCGGCATCCTCCATCTGCACAAGCTTTTTTAAAAGTTCATTTAAGCGCTCTAGTTTCATAGGCATTCACTCTATCTTTTCAAACTGCTGCTGTCCTACATGACAGATTGGACAATGAGAAAGTGTTGTAAATGGTCTTCCTTCTCTGTTTTCATCAAAAATATATCCGCATACCTTACAACGATAGACTCCTCCAAGTCCATGATCTTCTACATGTGGATTACCTCCTGTCTTTTCTAACTCTTCAATTTTTTCTTTTAAACGCATCTTATGCATTTCTTCTAAAAGAGATCCCATATCTATACCTCCTGTAATAACTATTCAAAACAAAAATCCATCATAATCTATAATATTTATTTCCTTATGATCTAAAAACGAACTCACAACCTAAAGCTTTTACAAACTCTCTTAAAATTGCCGTATTTCCTGGCCATGCCGGAGAAGTAATAAGATTACAGTCCACCACTGCCTCATCCGGAGCAACTTCAATATAGTTTCCTCCTGCTAATTTCACCTCAGCTGCTAAAGCCGGATAGCAGGTAAGCTTTCTTCCACACACAACATCTGCTGCAGTCAGTACCTGCGCCGCATGACAAATTGCCGCTACCGGTTTCCCACTTCTTACAAAACATTTCACAAGAGAAATTACTTTATGATTCATCCTGATATATTCTGGAGAACGTCCGCCGGTAATAAATAATCCAACATAATCATCAAAATCTACTTCATCGAATGTTTTCGTTAATTTAAAAAGATGTCCCGGCTTTTCTGTATAAGTCTGGTCTCCTTCAAAATCATGAATTGCTGTTTTGATAAATTCGCCTTCTTTTTTATCCGGGCAAACAGCATCTACCTGATATCCGAGCATAGATAATGCCTGAAATGGCACCATAGTCTCATAATCTTCTGTAAAATCTCCTGCCAGTAACAATATTTTCTGCATGTCAATTCTCCCTTCTTATCTCCCGGTATACTGACACATTGACATATACAATTATCTCCCTGTGCCAGTTACACCCGTCTGAAATCATGCCATTGCCTTCTCTGCTTCTTCTAAAGAAGAATATCCATATGCCTGTACCATCTTCTGCATTGTAGCAAGATAACGGTTATATTCCGGATTATGTTCGATTGACAAAATAAAAAGTGCCAGTGTTTTTACAGAATACGTATAAAGCTCACACTTTAAATAATTTCTAACACTTACTGTTCCGTCTACACCGATTCCTTCTGCCGGTCTGCCATGCCTTCTGATATTCGGATATTTAATATCTGCTTCTTTCTCCCACTCCATGTAAATAGAAGTGATTTTTTCAGCCATCAACTGTTTCTCTTCTGAAATCTCCGGAAGCATCCCCTTAATGGACAGGAAATAGACTGGATCTGTCTCCTCCATCATATAGGCATATTTCTCCATGATAAGATTTCTCTCCTGTGCTTCCGCCTGCTCAATGTCATCATAATAACTTTCTAATACATTCATATCCCAGCCTTCAAACTGGCTAATACGCATAATCAGAAAAGTAGTCCAGTCATCCTGGCAGGATGCTCTGCCATTCACGTCCTGTACCTTTTGAAACATGAGCCATTCTTTTTCAATAATCTGTTTCTCTAGTTCTCTACGTTCCATATGCTCCTCCTTTACATACTATTTCAGTTTCATTTTAGCATTTTTGTATTGTTTTTTATGGGAGTATCACGTTCTTTCTATGGAAATATACTGTTACCCCTTTTTGACTTTCATAATTTCCAATAATTGTTCCCGTATCTTCCCTGTAATTTTTCATACATCTGCTACAATGAATATAATAAAATGTACTGGAGGGAAAAGAGTATGCGTATCGGAATTTATAACCATCAGCATCTTAGAGGCGGCTGTCCTGTCTGTTCTCAGACTTATGTAAAAGGCATGATTGCCGATGGTATGAAATGCATGAATCGTGCAAAAGGTATTTACGGCGAAGACAACGAATTTGTTAACTATACGGATCTTGGTGACTATCCATCAGATAATCTTGAACGACCTGGCTTTAAACGCATGATGACAGATGTAGTAGCAGATAATCTTGATGTAATAGTTGTAATTACATTAGATAAAATTACAACAGATATTGACCTTTTATTAGAAACTTATAAAACAATCCGACAACATAATATAGAACTGATCACTGCCAACGATGGCAAAAAAGCAATGGAAATATTAGATAAGGCGTTGATAAAATGGGGAAAAAATTAAGCTTAAACGAAGAAAAATTTAAAGTGGCTTTCATTTTTCTTAATGAAGGTTGCAATCCAAAAAAAGACCGTTCTGTTATTGAATCTAAAAAAATCATTCTGTACTCTGTAGGTTGTGCAGATTATAGTCAGGCAGAAACCGTAGCACAGGAGATGTTAGAAAAAGGTTGCGCTGCTATTGATTTATGCGGTGCTTTCGGAAATGAAGGTGTTGCCCGTATCTGCAAAGCCGTTGATAGAAAAATACCAGTAGGTGCTGTCAATTTCGATTTTCATCCTGTTTTCCGAGATAAGAGCGGTGATGATCTGTTCCAAAAAGACTTCTGGTGCATTGGACTTTAATCATTTATTTAATTATTTATTTGTAGAAACTAAAGGGGCTGTCGTAAAAACAGCCCCTGATTCTATGGCAGAGATTCCTGTATGTTATACGGAATCCCTGCTATATTTTTATGAAATTATCCTGCCTGCGAAGTCAAAATTTGTGAATTTTTATGAAATGCTGACGGTGTCTGTCCTTCATATTTTTTAAATATTTTGCAAAAATATCCCGCTTCACTGTATCCAAGCAAGAAAGAAATATCTGAAATATTCATCTCGCTTGTTGCCATATAATATTTAGCCTGCAACAACTTACGAAGGTGAATATAATCTACCACACTGATCTTATAATATTTTTTAAAAATACGACTTAGATATCCACTGCTAATTCCTGCCTCTTCTGCTAATTCAGAGAGAGAAATCTCATTGTTCTTATTATTCTCTATATACTGGAATACCTTATTCATATGTGCATACTTCATTGTACAAAGCTGACGAAATACTTCTGTTATAATCTGAATCAGCCAGTAATAGCAAAGCGTACTCTTTGTCAGAACCTTGACTGTAATCTCATACTTTTGTAAATAATAATTTTTCTGAATATTATCCATTCCTGGTATCATATAAAACAGGCTGGATTCCAGCATGGACAGTTTACTTCTACGCTCTCTTCTGTCACATTCTTCAAACAAACATTCTACCAGTTCCTTTGCTGTATCATACGCCTTCTTATAATCTTTTTGCTCTATTGCTGCAAACAAGGCTTCCTGCTGAACATTTTCCTCTTCATTCTGCCCAAGACCATTCTGTTTCTTTACTAGTTCTAAAAGCTTCGTTCTAGATATGGGCTTATTTAAATATTCTTCCACTCCTGCATCCATTGAACGGCGAATCATGCGAAAATTACAATAATTTGATAAAATATACGTTACAATTTCCGGAAAGTGCTCTTTAATAAGACTGCAGACTGCAATACCATTCTCCATACCAAGAACCACATCACAAAATATAACCTGCGGATGATAGCGGCTTATGATTTCAAATGCTTCTTTACTATTTTCCGCAATTCCGACAAGCTGACAATCTTCCGTTTCCGTAATCATTTTTGAAAAAGCCTGTTGAAATAACGGTTCTTGATCAATCAATAAAATATTTACCATGGCTACCTCCTTACTTTATTTTCTGAAATGGGATTTTCACCGTTACTACATTCGGATCTACAGTTATTTCAAAATCTTTACCAAATTCTTTTGCATATCTCTTTCTGGTATCCGCTTCCTTCATCTGAACAAAATTACTATCTGTAATATCTGCTCCAAAATGTCCCATTGATAAACCGGAACTTTCTAACTGCAATACAATCTGGCAATACTCTTCTTTTTTCTCCGCATCAATATATACAGTTCCTCTAAAATGTCCTGAAAAGACACCAAAATCAACCAATTGTTCTACAAATGGGAAAAGTCCGACAATCGGAATCTTTTGCTTTTCCACTTCTTCCTGACAATACACACGATATTCTAACCGATCATCATATTGTTGTCTTAAAACATCCAGATATAATTCAATCTGCTTTAACTCTTCTGATAATGAAATAATCTCTGATGTATTATCCAGATAATATCGTAACACTCCTGCCATTTCCGCTATAATATTTTCCGTTCTATTTGCATTTTCAATGATAGAAAAACTAGAAATCGTTGTTAAAAGATTAAGCATAAACTGTTTCGGCAGCTTTCCTTTTAATACCTCATATTCAAGCCTGTTCACCTTATCTTCTAACAATTTATTCTTTTTACGAATATCTGAAAGATGTACTTCTTTATGCTCTAATGCACCTAACCGAATTGCTACCGTTTCCTTTTCTCCCATTTCTTTAAATAAAAGGAATACCATATCCGCAATTGCTGCAATCCGTTTTTCTGTAAAAGCAGGAATACTCTGATATTCTTTTTGTTCGCCTAGTTTTTCTAAAAACTGTTTTCGTTCTTTCTCGTTATCTCCCAATTCACTCTCTTTTAATGCTTTTTCTTCACATCGAATCGGACCTCCAACCATTGCTCCAATGTACTGGTTGTTTACAATAATCGGAATTGCCATATGTACAAACCCATTTGGACAGGTAAAAATATGTGTACAGTTTTTAATCGCACTCTTCGCTGCAGCAAATGCCCTGCTAATCTGACATTCACTACACTTTTCATCTTCCTTCTTTCTTTCCTTACAAAACTTTTCTTCCTTTTCTCCCTTTGTAACTGGCTCTCCTTTATAATCAATAATAAAAAAAGAAACTCCTGTTGCTTCTGCCAGCTTATTCTGCATTTCTTCTAGAAACTGTTTTCCAAATAAGCCGATCAGACTAACTTCCTTTTTCCCTCTGCCACTCTTCTTCTCTACTTCCATATTCACCTCCAAAGGGATATTTAAATTGTAAAAATAAAGACAAAAATTTTTACTTTCTTTACACCAAACCCTACTTTATATATATTTTATCATTTTTACCCAAAAAATAAACTGTTTTTTTTGTGCTATTTCTCAATCATAGGAAAATATATTGCATTTACATGTAATTTTCTTGATTATTTATTTGTGATAGCGAGAACAAAATCCAACAAGTAATTACCCCTCTTGTAATATGAGACAGACGAAAAACGAGAAGTCCGTATCTAAGAGATACAGATTTCTCGTTTTTCTGGTTGTTTATGCCTCATAGCCAGGCCATTAGGATAATTTTTGTTGTGGATTTTACTTTCCTGTTTTTATCAAAGACAGAACCCCCGAAGAGAACCAATACCCTATATTTGTGGCCTTAGAGCGAGGATTGAATGTGAGCCGTATAGCGAACATTCAACCCACAGCGATAGAGTCACAAATATAGGGTATTGGTTCTCTTCAGGGGTTCGTCTGTCTTAACAAAACCTCAAACGAATCAGTCCTTATGAATTAATGCCATAAATGCTAAATCTTTGCATGATGATGCATTCTCGATTGCGTGACACTGTCCTGGAAGGATTGTACATACATCTCCAGGGCCTACTTTTGTGCGGCTTCCGTCATCGTCCACAAAGATTCCCTCTCCCTCTAAAATATAATATGGCTCTGTCTCTCCAACATGACGATGCCAGCCTACGCTGGAATTTGGTTTTAATACAACTTTAGCATACAGTTTTCCATGTCCGTATAAATCTTTTTCCGGAACGATTTCGTGTACCTCTGCACAACCTTTTCCCCCACCAAGTTCCTGTTTCTGAACGATATTTGCTTTTCTTACCATTTTAAAAATCCTCCTTCTAAAATTATAATAGTAATATTCACAACCACTTTGCAAACCTGCATCTACATCATAATGCTTTTACCTGCATAGTTACTTACTTCTATCATATAATTATATTTTAACTATTAATTATCATTTATGCAAGATGAATATTCTCTACTTTCTTCAAAAGCATTGGCTCCTTTTGCTTCATGTACTCCTGCCGTCAAGACCACACTCAACAAATTCCCCTGATTTAATTATCTACTGTAGCCAACACATAGGGAGTAAGAAGCGGAATATATAGCATCTGTGACTTTGGAACAAGCTCTTAATGCGGTCTGAGCATTAAGAGTGCAGTGATACAGAACAGATGCTATATATCTATATTCTTACTACCATCTGTTGTTCCAAAAATTAAATCAGGGGACTGTCACTCCTGCGACAGCCCCCTTTATGTGGATCAAGCTTATTATTGTTTTTTATAATCTATTTGTGAGAGTGTTGAGACCGATTACTCAGAACAATTATGCGCTTGAATGACCCCAAGTAGTATACTTTTTATCCGAACTTCTATTGTAAAAGTAATACTCACAATGTTCTGAACAGATAATAAATTATTAAAAAGTGTAATGATTGTTGTATTTAAATGTTTAACGGTTTTTACAGATTTCTTCCGCCATACGGGCAACTGCTTTTTCCTGGAGAACAGTAACCTTATCTAACCGTTCCCATGGGAGATCAAGTTCTGTTCTTCCGAAGTGTCCATATGCTGCGACTGGCTTATATGTAACCTTAGTGAGAGATAGGTTATTGATAATACCTGCCACACTGAAATCAAATACTTCTTTTATAGTGTCTTCAATAATTTCTTTTGGTAATTCTTCTGTACCAAAAGTATCTATCTTTATAGATACTGGCTGTGGCACACCGATTGCATATGCGAGATTCACCTCACACTTTTTGCAAAATCCGGCAGCTACCACATTCTTTGCGGCATATCTTGCCATATAAGCTGCGGAACGGTCAACCTTTGTTGGGTCCTTACCTGAGAATGCTCCGCCACCATGTCTGGCGATTCCACCATAAGTATCTACAATAATCTTTCTTCCGGTAAGACCTACATCTCCGGCAGGACCACCTACTACGAATCGTCCTGTAGGATTAATATGTATCTTTACATCCGGTAAAAGTAATTCTTTCGGAATTACTTCTTTTATAACATGCTCCTCAATATCCATTCGAAGCTTTTGTACAGAAACTTCTGCATTATGTTGTGCAGAAATTACAACATCTGTAATTCCAAGGATTTCCCCCTGGTTATTATATGCTACTGTAACCTGTGACTTTCCATCTGGATAGAGGTATGGAAGGAGTCCTTCTTTTCTTACCTGCGTAAGTCGTTTGCTGAGTTTATGTGCCAGTGAGATAGACAGTGGCATAAGTTCCTCTGTATCATCACAGGCATATCCATACATCATTCCCTGATCTCCCGCTCCAATGGTTCCGTTACACTGGGTAACGCCCTGTGCGATATCAGGTGACTGTACACCGATGTTAGTAAGAATTAGACATTCGTTTCCGTCTATTCCTTTTTCTTTACTGTCATAACCTATTTCACAGATAATCTCTCTTGCCTTATTTTTAACATCAACCTTTGCGAAAGAAGCAACTTCTCCAGCAATGAAGACAGTGTCTTCAGAAGCCATTGTCTCCAGTGCCACATGGGCAGATGGATCTTCTTTTAAATAGGCATCCAGCAAAGCGTCGGAAATCATATCGCACATTTTATCCGGATGTCCCTCTGTAACAGATTCAGAAGTTAATAATGTTATGTCTTTATTCATCTTGACCTCCTGTACCTTTCGGTATGTATAAGGGATACCTCGGATTGCCTGTATCGATCAGCCTCCGATTTTACAGGTTAATCCTTCTTTTTCTACTATTGCTTTTAATTCTTCCATGAATTCGTTTTCCGGTTTCTTTACTCCGGCAAGCTCATATTCCTTGCCAAGCATTCCGTATTTATTACTTCCAAGATCATGATAAGGCAAAAGATGTAACTCATTTACATTATGAAGATAGGTAGTAAACTTCGCAATTGCCGCAATTACATTCGGGCTTGCGTTAAATCCCGGAATAACCGGAACACGAATGATCATCTTTTTAGCAAGACTGGAAATCAGTAATGCATTCTTTAGTATCGCCTCGTTATTTACTCCAGTATACTCTTTGTGTACTTCCGGGTCAATATGTTTGATATCCATCATAACAACATCGAGCCAAGGAATAATCTTTTCGATTACTTCCGGCGAAGCCATACCGGTTGTTTCAATCGCAGTAGTCCAGCCGAATGCCTTACAAGCCTTTAACAGCTCTAAAAGAAATTCATGCTGTACCATCGCTTCACCTCCGGAGACGGTAATTCCGCCTCCGGACTTTCTGTAAATAACGCGGTCTTTGTAAAGTTCTCCCATCAGTTCCTCTACTGTCATCCATTTACCGGACATTTCAAGGGCTCTGTGATAGCAGACATCAATACATTTACCACATGCAATACATTTTGTATGATCAATTTTTCCTGGAAAGTTCAAATTAGAAGCACCAGTTGGACACACAACCTCACAATTTCCACAGCCAACACAATTCTGTGCTTTAAACATAACGACTGGTTTTAATTCCTGCGATTCGGGGTTACAACACCATTTGCAGCGAAGAGGACAGCCATTTAAAAAGGCAATCGTTCTTACACCCGGACCGTCATTTACAGAGAATCTCTGTATATTAAAGACAAGCCCTTTTTTACTTGTATCGCAGCTTGGTTCCATATTACTCATAGGTACTTCCTCCAGATTATTTCAAAAATTTATTATTTTAGAAACTCTGTTCTGTACGAGCAATGATATCATCCTGAACTTCTTTAGCAAGTACTGTCCAATGAGCGGAGTATCCAGCTACACGTACTACTAAGTCTTTGTAGTTTTCTGGATGTGCCTGAGCATCAAGTAATGTCTCTTTATCGATTACGTTAAACTGTACATGCATACCCTTCTTATCGAAGTAGTTACGAACAACTGCTGCGAAGTTCAGAAGTCCCTGATCACCTGCTACTGCAGAAGGTAAGAATTTCTGGTTGTATAATGTACCATTGGAGATATTTAACTGGTCAAGTTTAGCTACGGAGTTACCTGCAGCTGTAGGTCCCTTAACGTCATGACCCTGACGAGGGGAAACACCATCTGCAAGAGGTGCGTTGCTGTAACGTCCATCTGGAAGAGCCTGTACATCTTTACCAAATAATACGTTAGCAGATACTGGGTAACATCCTGCCTGATACTGGCCTCCACGTGGGTTTTTGTATTTCTCAACTTCGTGAGAGTAAACCTGTGTAGCTTTACGAGCGCACATATCAACTTCATCAATATCGTTACCGAAGCAAGGTGTTGCATCGAGGATATGTCTGATTCTGTCGTATTCAGCTCTCTGAGAATCACTACAGCAGCTTCCACAAGCTGCAGATTTTGTATCAACGCTCATGCTTAAGTTAGATCCTTTTTCTGCAAGAATTTTCTGAACAACAGCATTAATGATGGATTCCATGTTATCCTCTGCGGATACGGAAACACTTTCCATAGCTGCTGCAGCGGAATCAGCGGAATCTGTACTTAATCTTACGAATGGTCCATCGTAACATCCAGCACCAAGTTCAGCACCGAAGTTATTTTCCATAGCATCGTAAATCTGCTGCATTGTTAAGTCTTTATCTTCAAATACATGTTTCTTGATACAGTAGATAGCATCACCTGTATCTACGTTACCAAATGCCTGAGGTCCTGTGAAGTTGTAGATTGCTCCACCTTCCATAACTGTTTTACCTCTTCCAATACAGTCATCAACTAATGCGGACATGAATGGTAATGGTGCTCTTTCTTTATGAGCGATATCAACAGCATTATCTGCCTCAACTAATTTAGATACAAAGTACTCGATCTGAGTCTCGTATGATTCATATAAATCATCCATGGACTTCCATTCTGGCATAGGTTTTGTAACAGGTCCTAACTGTTTGCCATCACGATTCTTACCACCATGAATAGCGATATCAAATACCTTAGCAACGTTAAAGAA
The DNA here is from genome assembly GCF_900209925.1 of Anaerobutyricum hallii. NCBI lineage: Bacteria > Bacillati > Bacillota > Clostridia > Lachnospirales > Lachnospiraceae > Anaerobutyricum > Anaerobutyricum hallii. The sequence continues at coordinate 2,343,256 of NZ_LT907978.1, forward strand.
TGCTGCATCATGCCATCCGTCTGTCTTGTGTGGACACTGAGGCTCTACACAACCGATGATACAGTAATTACGAGCATCTGCAAGAGTTAATCCTCTGTTACATAATGCAGGAATGATTGCTTCATCATTGTACATAGCTGGAACACCAGTACCAAGTCTTGCAAGTTCACAAGCTCTTAATAAGAATTCATCCGGTGTCTGGTTATGAATACGAACGGAGAATGATGGTGCAGGTAATCTAACATGTGCTGCTGCATCCATACACATATAAGAAACTGGGTTTGTAGCATCAAGACCATCTTCTGTCTGTCCACCAACACCAAAGTTCTGGAATACTGCGTATCCTGCGAATGCCTGATCAGATACATCATCACGAGTTTTGTTTACATGGTTTAATAATACAAAGAGACAGTCAAGTAATTCCTGAGCGAATTCTTTAGAAATGTTCTTGTCTGCTTCTAAATATGGCCACATATACTGGTCAAAACGTCCTGGAGAAATGGAATGTCCATTCGCTTCGATCTGTACTAATGCCTGTACAAACCAGAAAGACTGACAAGCTTCATAGAAGTTTGTAGCTCCGCTTTCAGGAACACGATCACAGTTCTTGGAAATCTGAAGTAATTCAGCTTTTCTCACTGGATCTGTACATGTAGCCGCCATCTCAGCCGCTTTTTTGCTGTATCTCTTTGCAAAATTGATTGCTGCATTGTAAGAAATAATAACTGCTTCATAGAATGCTCTCTTCTGCAGATATTCCGGATCATTTACATCAAGTTTGTTCATTGCTTCAACTACTTCTGCAATAACACCCTTGAAACCGATTTTTAATACTTTACCGTAATCAACACACACGTGTCCAATGCCACCAAAGTAGTAGTTACCAACTGTGAATACTCCACCAGCCTGGCAGTCAAGACAATCCTGGCTCATGTAGGAAGTAGCTAATTCGCTGGTAGTTTTACCCTTCCAGTATTTAAATACTTCGTGAAGGATATCTGCTGTTTCTTCAGTAATTACGAATGGGTCACACATACGAGTTGCCATTGTCTTAAACTCTTTTTCTACCCAGTCAAATGAGAACTCTGGGCAAAGGTTTGTAGAACGAGGTTTTACGGAAAGAGCACCTACGATTAATTCGTTATCACGAATTACAACTGGAAGATTATTAAAAATCTTTTCGTTAGCTTTTGCTCTTCTCATAACTGCTGGCATACCTTCTGTCTCTTTGTAAGACTCTGTAATAAGTACGGCTCTATATGGCTCTACTTCAGGTACTGCGTTAACAACTTCTGCTTTTAAGGCTTTGATACGTGCGGTTGGTTCTGTAAATCCTTTTGCAATCATTACAATTTTCCTCCTTCTTACTGACACATAAAAATGTGCAATGAAAATGTTTGAGAGATGATAACTCAAAAAATTATCCTATAAATCCTGTAAATCAACCACTACTGAGCTTTCATCTGTCTTGCATTATACAGTAAAAAATAATCAATAATTAGGAATATCCGTGTCAGTATGTGGCAATTATCAATCGGATATTTTTTACATTTATACAGTTTGCACAACAAAAAGAAACGTTGCTGTCACATTTTATTGCAACAGCAACGAATTACATCTGTCGATATGAAACAAATTGGTATCATTGCCAAGAAAATATAGGCAAGAATTTCTCATTTCGCACCGTTTTTTTAGTTGGAAAATTTAATCCTCATTTTTGAACTATTTTGCACTCTTTTTTCTTACTCACTCTTATATGTGGTGTGTAAAAGTGTTTCAGATAAAAGACTCAATGGTTCTTTGAAAAATTCATTATATATCATTCCAATTTCCGGATTATCCATGGAATTTCTGTATTGCGCCCGTTCATCAGCCTGGTATAATGATGCGATTCTCTTTTTTCTTACAGCATCTGATACCGGAACACTTCCACAATCTGGCTGTCCTGCTCCACTGATACAGCCTCCCGGACATGTCATAACTTCTACAAAATGATATCCACTCATATCTTCTGCCAAAAATTCTTCCGCAGCCGCTGTTCCATACAGAATACAAACTCTGAGATTCTTTCCTGCAATCGTCACTTCCGCTTCTTTTCGGTTATTTAATCCTCTTACCGGACGAAGCTGATAAAAATCTGCCGGTGCCTCTTTCCCTTCTAGAACTCTGTAAACTGTTCGAAGTGCTGCCTCCATTACACCACCGGTATTTCCGAAAATCATTCCGGCTCCAGTTCCTTCTCCTAATACACTGTCATACTTTGAAGGAGTGATTTTCTCTAAATCCATTCCTTCCTCTTTACACCACTGTACCAGCTCTTTTGTTGTAATAACATAATCATTGTCACGCATTTCTTCTATATTAAGAAGCTTTCCCGCATCACATAACTCTTCTCTTGCTATTTCTGCCTTTTTCGCTGTACAAGGTGTCACTGCTACAGAAATAATCTTTTCCGGATCAATATGTTTTTTATGTGCAAAATATGTTTTAATTACTGCTCCCTGCATTCCGATCGGACTTTTTGCAGAAGAAAGATGTTTTGTTTTATCTGGATGAAAATTCTCCATGTATTTTACCCAGGCTGGACAGCAGCTGGTAAACTGAGGAAGTGGTCCGGTCCCCTTTAAAATTCTAGACAAAAGTTCAGAGCCTTCTTCCATAATCGTAAGATCCGCAGAAAATGTAACATCAAATACATAATCTGCTCCAAGCGCACGCAATGCACCTACCATCTCATCTTGTGCAAATGTTCCTGGCTCTTTTCCAAAGCCGTCCGCAAAACCAACTCTGACAGATGGGGAAGTAGAAAAAACAACGATCTTTTCCGGATCTTGGATCAGTTCTTTCACAATCTTATAATGAGGACGTCCAGTAATTGCTTTTTCCGGACAGGATGCACTACACTGTCCACAGCCAATACATTGATAAGCCTCCCTTTGGTTTAATAAATATTTTGCTGCTACCCCGATCTCTTCTTCACAAACTGCAAAGCAATGTCCACATTCACTACATAATGCTTCATTTTTGATAATCGCAGGATTCGCATCATCTACCGGAACCATAAAAGGAGTCGTTCGATTCATTAGCATATAGCATCTCCTCCTTTATTGATTCCATTATCAATTCCAAGACCTGCTCTTTTTTCTTTAATGATATCCTCAAACTTCTGTGCTGCGGCATCTACCTCTGTTTCAATAATAAGCTGTCCTCCGGTTAAATCTTTCAATCCTTCTGTAAGGACATTTACCGCAACCTGGCTTCCTGTAACAAATGGTGATAATGCCAGGTGAAGAGGGAATCCAAGTGCAAGAGCATATGCTCCATCTGCTAACGCCTGCTCTTCAAGCCACTGCGGTGCACTTATAACAACTGGAAGCTGTGGCAGATCTACATTAAGTTCTTTTGCTAAAGCACAGGCAGCCATCTCAATTCGTCCGATTGCAAGGCATGGTCCGAAATTAAGAACCGGCGGAACACCAAGTGCTGTACATATTTCTTTCAATCCTTCCCCACAAAGTTCTACTGCATCCATCGTCATAAGTCCACAGTTTTCTAAACCACCACAAGTACAGCCTGCTGATAATACAAGAATGTCTTTCTTAATTAATTCTTTGGCAAGTTCTACTGTAAATACATCATGTCCTTTTGCTCTTAAATTAGAACATCCGACAACTGCCGCAATTCCTTTAATTTTTCCTGAAACAATCGCATCAATGAGCGGCTGTAAAGTACCACCTAAGGCAGCTACTAAAGTATCTTCTGATAAACCGGTAATGGACTTGTCAAAACCATGCTGTGCCATGACATTGACACGCTTTTCTCCTTCTGCTGGAGCTGTTCCATATAACTTTTCTTTTCTGTTCTTAAATCCACATAGAGCATCTGCGATAATCTGACTTGTAATCTTTTCTTTTTCTTCTGCAGTATATGGCAATAACTGTGCATTTGCCTTCTTTGCCACATCGTCAAGACAGAGCATCTTAATATCTAACTGATCACAGATTGGCTCGATTCCCGGAATCGTACAGTTAAATTCAGAAACAACCAAATCCACACAGCCAGTCATTAATACCGCTTCACTTGTATAGTTATTACCTGCATGTCCGCAGTATACATCTTTATAGCAGCCGGAACGTGCCTGGTAATCCTGCCCCACACAAGTACAGCCTACAATACGGATTCCCTTTGCACCAACAAGCTCGGCAGACTTTTGTACAATTTCTGATTCTAATTTTTCTTCTAAATCTGTAAACATTGACTGCTGATGTCCTGTAATCATAATATTTATATATTCTGGATCAATAATACGAAAACCTACCGGATCCATACTGATTTGCGGTGGTCCCATAATAATATCATTCATCAAGTTTGTAAGAATCAGTCCGTAATTACCTGTAGAAATACCTAAACGTAAGCACTGCAACAGCATATCCATCGGATCTGAATTCAAGTTTGTCGATGTCTTTACAACCGCATTAAAAATCTCGTCTTTTGCTCCACCCGGTAAAATACCAAGCTTCTCCCACAGTTCATAACGCTTTGGAAGAGCAATATTCTTCATGAGTGTCATCTTCTCATCATACGGTTTTCTGATATCTGCAAGAACTGCATCTGCAATCATCTCTGCCGTCTTCGCACAACTGTTATGACAGTCCGGTCCACAGTTACCACAACAGTTAATCTGTAAAATCTTTGCAAGCTTCGCAACAGAGTCCTTATATTTTGGTTTCTTGCCTTCCGCCTGTAATTCCTGTGCCATCTCCTTCAATCTTCTTGCCGTATTCTCTACAACATGCGTATAACATCCTGAACCAGCAGCCACCTGTCTTAAAAAATTCCTGCAGGCAATGGTATCTGCATCTGCTCCACATACACCTTTTGGTTTCGCCGGTGATAAACGACATGGGCCATTCGAACATAATCTACAACATACTCCCTGTAATCCATATCCACACTTATTCTGCTGCTTCACCATACGATGATGTGAAGTATCCATCGGTGCATTCTCTAAAAATACCTCTAGCACCTTATCCGCACTGCTGCAAATCTTATCTGACATTATATAACCTCCTCCTGATTTTCCTTTCATTCTTTCATGAAATTTTCCTAACAAGTTTTCCTATTCATCGCAATTATCCCAATTCGCAGTACTCCTGCTCCAGAGTATGTTAAAAAACATTCCAGCACAGTTTTCTACAATATCAATAATTATTCTCATTATAGCAAACCAATTCCGTTCACTCTTGGATAATCCTTTCATAAAATAGGGAAATATGACACTGATTTTTTGTCTTTCCATGATTCACAATAGAATCTGTAATATTTCTATAAATAAATGGTATTATTCCTATATTGTCTGTAAAATTTATCTTATAATAAAAGATAATCAGACATAAAAATCAAAGGAGAAGTGTACAAGATGATTGAAATTGCAAACTTAGAAGAATGGACAAAAAAATATTTCTCAGACCCTGAAAACCAGAAAAAAGCAGAAAAAGCCTGTGAGCGTTATGACCGTCTCATGGTAAAAAATATTAAGCGCCAGTTAAGTGGTGGAGCTGAAAAAATCTTTCTCAACGAAGAACCGGCAGACGACCCTGGTAAGTGCATGGAAAAGGCAAAATATGAAGTAATCCCATTTGCAAAAGTAGATGGAAAAAAGGGAAAAATAAAAATAAATATGCTCGACCAGATTGCTGAATTCGTCCCAGAATAATCTTTATTTGTAGATTTGTTGTAGACGAAAAAAGAAAAAATGCCGCATCTGGGATAAGGCATTTTTTCTTTTTTCTGTCTAATCTAAATCCACAGCTGGTAAGAATGGGAATTCTCCAGAATGTTATGGCTTTCCATGGAATTAAAGTCTAAAAGTAACAAAGATTTAATTTTGCCAGTAAATCTGCTCTCCTTTGATAAGCGGATATTTTATCAATTCTTTTTCATTAAGATTTTCTCCAAACATATCTACTGCAGATATCTGATGATTTTCATAAGTTGTATAATAATAAATTCCCTTATTTGTATTACAGCAGGATGTGTAGAGTGTAATTTCGAACTTTCCATCGGCAACTTCACAGCAGCCTCTCTGCTGATCTACTGATCCAAGAATATGAAAAAACTGACTGACACTTTCTTTTTCAGATGTTCCAGAGAATGAATTCATTTTAGTGAAAGCTACTTTTGCAAAACGGGAAGCTGAAGATAAATCTCCTGGAAGCCCTAATGCACCCATTCCTCTACTATATGCATTAAAGTTTAGTTTATCAGAGAAACGATTTTCCGGCTGTTTTGGGGAGAGGCCTACATAATTATTTAACTGGAACATTTGCTGTTCAAATGGAGGGTTATTTGTAAGAACTCCTACTGGATTATCATAAATATGCATACCATCTTTCATACATTCTACAGTGATTGCCTCATTTTCATCGGCAATGATCCAGTGAAGCTGTGCAGATGGAAGTTGTTCACTAAAAGGGGTACCTACAAGATTGATTTTATTTAAAACTTCTCTTGTTTCTTTTACAGATGCGCACTTACTTAAAATCCATGGAATAAATTCGAACTGTGCAACATTTTCTCTGCCTTCTTCTGCTTCTTGATAGACTGCATTTCCTACAAAGTTAAGGCCTGCCATTGCAAGTCCTTTCTCATTAACTGCGTCATAATATAATGGATAATCTCCAGCTACATGTGCCATTCCAATTATTGCATAATGGGATATTACTTCTCCCATATGTCTGAAATAAAACGGATAATTTCGTGGTGTTATAGTTATCTCATCTCCATATGAGAATTCATAATCTAATGTCCTGCCAAAATAAAAATCCTGCGTTTTGTATGTTGCTGCTGTACACATAAATTTTGCTCCTCCTTCTACTGATGCCAACTCCCTACCACCTAAAAGTAGTGAATTTCTGTACTTGGCTTGTTAAAGATATTATTTATAAAATTGATAAAATTATCTTGTTTAATTATTTCTTTTCTGACCTTTTAACTTTTATTATTGTCGCTAATTTTAATTTTTATCAGGGATATTTCTATGCGCCAATTTTCATGCTATCCACCATGTTCCATCTGAGTGTTGCTGTAAAGAACCAAGCTTCTCTGATAATAAATTCCCTTTAAAGTCTCTCTCTACTACTTTTTCATAATAGTTATATTCTTCGGTTTCACAATCATTTTCATCGTCCCAGCCTTCTTCTACCCAGGCAGAAAGATATACTTTTTGGTCTGCTATCATACTTACACTTTCATTAACACCCTTGGAAAATCTAAAACTTTCCGGATAATAGCTGACAAATTCCTCATCCTCACTTACAATGTAAACATCCTCTCCAATAATACGTAGATTATAAAGATCCACATCTTCTATATTAAGTTGTGTAATCATCTCTGGGATTTGATCTGGATAATATTTGAAAAGAGTAATTTTCCCACTATTATAATCTCCCTGTAAAAACCAAAAAGATTTCTTTAAACAAATAGGAGTTCCATATAACACATTTCTTTGTTTTTGAAATGGTTCATAAACTTTACCATTATTGTAATCATAAAAAGAAATAGTTGAACCTTGATACCCACCTTTTTTTGACCATTCAATCATATCATAAAAGTCTGTTGCATCACTCATTGCATATCCAATACGGGATTGACCTGGAATTTCTTCAATATACCTTCCTGTCACAACTTCAAAACGATTAAGTTTCATAAATATTCTCCTTCTTAATAGAAATATTACAAAGATCCTTGGATGCCGTTACCGACATCATCCCAAATTCCAATTTGTTGAATTAAGTATACCATAAACTTTTATCTTAAGAAATGTTCTAATTTGCAATCACGCAGAGGGAAGAAATCTCTAACGTGCAATTTCTTTTTGTCTGGATTTTCTCAGGGTACCAACTTTGGTACCTTCAGTGGTATCTTACCCTTTTCGGGCAAAATAAAAGAGCTTGAATACCTTTTAAAGGTGTTCAAGCTCCTAAATGTACAGGGGATGAGAGAATCGAACTCCCACCAAAGGTTTTGGAGACCCCTATCATACCATTTGACCAATCCCCTATATTTAATTTTAAGGTATGTACCTTCAAAACTACACACAAACTATCTTTTTTCTATTCCAATAACTTTCTAAGGTCAAGCTCTCGACCGATTAGTAACAGTCAACTCCACACATCACTGTGCTTCCATCTCTGCCCTATCTACCTCATCGTCTCTAAGGGGTCTCTCACTCTTTCGAGTCTGGATATCTCATCTTGAGGGGGGCTTCACGCTTAGATGCCTTCAGCGTTTATCCCTTCCCGTCTTGGCTACCCGGCCGTGCCATTGGCATGACAACCGGTCCACCAGCGGACGGTCCATCCCGGTCCTCTCGTACTAAGGACAGCTCCTCTCAGATATCCTGCGCCCGCGCCGGATAGGGACCGAACTGTCTCACGACGTTCTGAACCCAGCTCGCGTACCGCTTTAATGGGCGAACAGCCCAACCCTTGGAACCTGCTCCAGCTCCAGGATGCGATGAGCCGACATCGAGGTGCCAAACCACTCCGTCGATGTGAACTCTTGGGAGTGATAAGCCTGTTATCCCCAGGGTAGCTTTTATCCGTTGAGCGATGGCAATCCCACGTTATGCCACCGGATCACTAAGTCCTACTTTCGTACCTGCTCCACCCGTCGGTGTCGCAGTCAAGCCTCCTTCTGCCTTTGCACTCTCTGGATGGTTTCCAACCATCCTGAGGAGACCTTTGAGCGCCTCCGATACCCTTTCGGAGGCGACCGCCCCAGTCAAACTCCCCGCCTGACATTGTCCCCCGCCCGGGTCACGGGCGCAGGTTAGAAACCCAGTACTGCAGGGGTGGTATCCCAACAATGGCTCCCTTACAGCTGGCGCCATAAGTTCTTAGCCTCCCACCTATCCTGTACATGCAATACCGAATCCCAGTATCAGGCTGGAGTAAAGCTCCATGGGGTCTTTCCGTCCTGGCGCGGGTAACCAGCATCTTCACTGGTATTTCAATTTCACCGGGTGTGTTGTTGAGACAGTGCCCAAATCATTACGCCTTTCGTGCGGGTCGGAACTTACCCGACAAGGAATTTCGCTACCTTAGGACCGTTATAGTTACGGCCGCCGTTTACTGGGGCTTAAGTTCAAACCTTCGCTTGCGCTAAGCTCTCCCCTTAACCTTCCAGCACCGGGCAGGCGTCAGCCCATATACCTCACCTTTCGGTTTCGCATAGACCTGTGTTTTTGCTAAACAGTTGCTTGGGCCATTTCTCTGCGGCTGCTTTCGCAGCACTCCTTCTCCCGAAGTTACGGAGTCATTTTGCCGAGTTCCTTAACAACACTTCTCCCGCCGGCCTTAGGATCCTCTCCTCATCCACCTGTGTCGGTTTACGGTACGGGCCCTTGCTACACGATAGCGGCTTTTCTCGACAGGAAGGGGCCGCAGCTTCGCTACTTTTGTTTCGCTCCGCATCACGCCTTTGTCTTATGCAGGACGGATTTTCCAATCCTGCGACTACTTCGCTTGCACCGGGCTTTCCATTCCCGGCTCTGCTTCCCTTCCCGTGTCCCCGCAGTTCTGATAACAAGGGGTGCAGGAATCTTTTACCTGCTGTCCATCGGATACGCATCTCTGCCTCTCCTTAGGCCCCGACTTACCCAGAGCAGATCAGCTTTACTCTGGAAACCTTGGATATTCGGCCGCAAGGATTCCCACCTTGCTCTCGCTACTCATTCCGGCATTCTCTCTTCTTAGCAGTCCACATCCCCTTCCGGTAATGCTTCCCTCCCCTAAGAATGCTCCTCTACCAACTCTTACGAGTTCCGCGGCTTCGGTGTGGTGTTTCAGCCCCGGACATTTTCGGCGCAGGACCTCTCGACCAGTGAGCTGTTACGCACTCTTTTAATGAATGGCTGCTTCTGAGCCAACATCCTGGTTGTCTTAGAGATCCCACATCCTTTTCCACTTAACACCCACTTTGGGACCTTAGCCGGCGGTCTGGGCTCTTTCCCTTTTGACTGTCCAACTTATCTCGTACAGTCTGACTCCCATACACCATCTGTCCGGCATTCGGAGTTTGATATTCTTTGGTAGGCTTTGACGCCCCCGCGGAAATTCAGTGCTCTACCTCCGGCAGACTTGTATGAGGCTAGCCCTAAAGCTATTTCGAGGAGAACCAGCTATCTCCGGGTTCGATTGGAATTTCTCCGCTATCCACACCTCATCCCCACCCTTTTCAACGGATGTGGGTTCGGTCCTCCATCGCCTTTTACGGCGGCTTCAACCTGGACATGGATAGGTCACCCGGTTTCGGGCCTGCACGTACTGACTGATTCGCCCTATTAAGACTTGGTTTCCCTACGGCTCCGTACCTTAAGTACTTAACCTTGCCAGTACCCGCAGCTCGCCGGACCGTTCTACAAAAAGTACGCGGTCGTACCTAAGAAGTACTTCCACAGCTTGTAGACACAGGGTTTCAGGTTCTCTTTCACTCCCCTCCCGGGGTTCTTTTCACCTTTCCTTCACAGTACTATACGCTATCGGTCACTGAGTAGTATTTAGCCTTACGGAGTGGTCTCCGCTCGTTCCCACAGGGTTTCCCGTGTCCCGTGGTACTCTGGATCCTGCCAGGCCAGCTCTGACTTTGGATACGGGGCTCTCACCCTCTCCGGCCGGCTGTTCCAAAGCCGTTCTCCTGTCATTACTGAATCCCTTATGCAGTCCGAACCCCGCGATGCACGCATCACGGTTTGGGCTCTTCCGCGTTCGCTCGCCGCTACTTACGGAATCGATGTTTCTTTCTCTTCCTCCGGGTACTTAGATGTTTCAGTTCCCCGGGTTCCCTTCCATAAGCTATGGATTCACTTATGGATGACTGTAGTCCATACAGCCGGGTTTCCCCATTCAGAGATCTCCGGATCAAAGGATATTTGCTCCTCCCCGAAGCTTATCGCAGCTTATCACGTCTTTCATCGGCTCTCAGTGCCAAGGCATCCGCCCTGCGCCCTTCTTCGCTTGACCTTTGTATGTCCATTTCCTAAGAAATGGCTGCCTCCTGTTCTTCCTAGCGTAGAGAACATTCGGCGTATGAGTTAAAACTCATATTTTGTCTTTCGACTTGCTATTGGGAGAATTGATTTAGTCTCAATTCTTTCTTATCATAGAAATCTGATGTCGCTTTTCTTTTAAAGAAAAACTTCTCTGTGTGTAGTTTTCAAGGTACATATAAATGATGTCTATTCTCGACACCAAGTGGAGAATACGAGATTCGAACTCGTGACCTCCTGCTTGCAAGGCAGGCGCTCTCCCAACTGAGCTAATCCCCCAAGGGAATCCGGCAACCACCTGCTCTCCCATGCCGTCTCCAGCATAGTACCATCGGCCGCTCAGGTCTTAACCATCGTGTTCGGGATGGGAACGGGTGTGTCCCCTGAGCGCATCGCCACCGGAAATACCGTATCAAGTTTTCACTTGATAACTGAATAACAAAACAACTCTCTACTTGTCTTCCTTAGAAAGGAGGTGATCCAGCCGCACCTTCCGATACGGCTACCTTGTTACGACTTCACCCCAGTTACCGGCTCCACCTTCGACAGCTCCCTCCAAAAGGTTGGGTCACTGGCTTCGGGCATTTCCGACTCCCATGGTGTGACGGGCGGTGTGTACAAGACCCGGGAACGTATTCACCGCGACATTCTGATTCGCGATTACTAGCGATTCCAGCTTCGTGTAGTCGGGTTGCAGACTACAGTCCGAACTGGGACGGCCTTTTTGTGGTTTGCTCCCCCTCGCGGGTTTGCCTCACTTTGTGACCGCCATTGTAGCACGTGTGTCGCCCAGATCATAAGGGGCATGATGATTTGACGTCGTCCCCACCTTCCTCCAGGTTATCCCTGGCAGTCTCTCCAGAGTGCCCAGCCTTACCTGCTGGCTACTGAAGATAGGGGTTGCGCTCGTTGCGGGACTTAACCCAACATCTCACGACACGAGCTGACGACAACCATGCACCACCTGTCTCTTCTGTCCCGAAGGAAGACTCCCATTACGGAGTGGTCAGAAGGATGTCAAGACCTGGTAAGGTTCTTCGCGTTGCTTCGAATTAAACCACATGCTCCACCGCTTGTGCGGGTCCCCGTCAATTCCTTTGAGTTTCATTCTTGCGAACGTACTCCCCAGGTGGAATACTTACTGCGTTTGCGACGGCACCGAAGCCTATACGGCCCCGACACCTAGTATTCATCGTTTACGGCGTGGACTACCAGGGTATCTAATCCTGTTTGCTCCCCACGCTTTCGTGCCTCAGTGTCAGTAACAGTCCAGCAGGCCGCCTTCGCCACTGGTGTTCCTCCTAATATCTACGCATTTCACCGCTACACTAGGAATTCCGCCTGCCTCTCCTGTACTCTAGCTATGCAGTTTCAAATGCAGCTCCGGGGTTGAGCCCCGGCCTTTCACATCTGACTTGCACTGCCACCTACGCACCCTTTACACCCAGTAAATCCGGATAACGCTTGCTCCATACGTATTACCGCGGCTGCTGGCACGTATTTAGCCGGAGCTTCTTAGTCAGGTACCGTCATTATCTTCCCTGCTGATAGAGCTTTACATACCGAAATACTTCTTCACTCACGCGGCGTTGCTGCATCAGGGTTTCCCCCATTGTGCAATATTCCCCACTGCTGCCTCCCGTAGGAGTTTGGACCGTGTCTCAGTTCCAATGTGGCCGTTCATCCTCTCAGACCGGCTACTGATCGTCGCCTTGGTAGGCCGTTACCCTGCCAACCAGCTAATCAGACGCGGGCCCATCCTGTACCACCGGAGTTTTTCACACGAAAGGATGTCCTCTCGTGCGCTTATGCGGTATTAGCAGCCGTTTCCAACTGTTATCCCCCTGTACAGGGCAGGTTACCCACGCGTTACTCACCCGTCCGCCACTCAGTCACCGATCAATCATCCGAAGAATCTTAAAAGGTGCTTCGTTCGACTTGCATGTGTTAGGCACGCCGCCAGCGTTCATCCTGAGCCAGGATCAAACTCTCAAATAAAATGTTTAAGATGTCAGATCCAGGTCCAGAACCACTGGTTCTTTTCCTGTCTTTACTGTTTATTTAGGTTTTGAACTTTCGTTCTGTTCCATGGACTTTCCTGCAGACATCACTCTCAGGAAAACCCGAATGAAATTTGAATTAACGTTCAAGGTTGTTTTGTTATTCAGTTATCAAGGTTTTGCTTTCATGCGAAAGCTTTTATATTTTATCACATCGACTTTTGTTTGTCAAGAACTTTTTTCAAGTTTTTTCAACTTCTTTTTCGAAGCCATCTTACTTTCTTCTTCTATCTCTTTCAGAAGAAGTTGTTCTTTTATGTCGTGCAACTTTTATATCTTATCACACATGTTTTATCTTGTCAAGAACTTTTTTCATTTATCTGAAGATTTTCTTTCCGATTTCTTTCAAATCAATGTGTTCTCATGTGCAATGTATATTATCTTATCACAACAACATAATTACGTCAAGCTTTTTTTTAATATTTTTTCTTTTTTGCAAAAAGCGCCGGATATTATATCTATTCTATAATGGCGCGAGAATTACTTCATAGCTAACGCTACTCTCATAATTCTGAATCATTCTATGTTTTTATTTACATTTTCACACTGTCTTAATTCATCTTTCGTTCCCACAAAATTCTTTAATTCTACAATTTCTTTTTTCTAGAAAATCCATTTCAAACTCTATAAATCTGATATATTCTTCCAATGTTTTTGGAAGGCCGCTACCCTTGAAATCCATCTTTCCACACCAGCAATTAACCTTATTGTAGTCTTCTGTAACCAAATCATTAAAAAAAAGAAATAAAAGAATCCCTATTTGTAACCCGGGAGCAATTATTGGATGCGAACGCTTAAGCGAACATTCAACACGCCGCGACGAAAGTCACAAATAGGGATTTTTTTATTTCTGGGGTTCGTCTGTCAGTCTATCAGACGAAATTATTATTCCTTTTCCGGAATCTCAATTTCGAGACAAAGTTCCTCTAACTGCTTATCATCTACTGTATTTGGCGCATCTGTAAGCAGACAGGAAGCATCCTTCACCTTAGGGAATGCAATAACGTCTCTGATACTATCTTCTTTTGTCATAAGCATTACAAGGCGGTCAAGACCATATGCAAGTCCTGCATGCGGTGGAACACCATATTTAAATGCTTCTAAAAGGAATCCAAACTTTTCCTGTGCCTGTTCTTTAGAAATTCCAAGACATTCAAACATTTTTTCCTGAATATCATTCTGATGAATTCTGACACTGCCGCCGCCGATTTCTGTACCATTTAAAACAATATCATATGCTTTTGCACGTACTTTTCCTGGTTCTGTGTCAATCATATCTAAATCTTCTTCCATTGGCATAGTGAATGGATGGTGCATTGCAGTATAGCGATTTTCTTCCTCTGACCACTCCAGTAATGGGAATTCTGTAATCCACACAAAACGATAATCTGATTTATCAAGAAGATTCAGTTCCTCTGCAAACTTCAGACGAAGTGCACCGAGTACATCACATACTACTTTAAATTTGTCTGCTGCAAATACTAATAAATCACCGGTTTCACCACCCATAGCCTGAATAAGTGACTGAAGCTCTTCTTCAGACATAAATTTAGAGAATGGGCATTTTACTGTTCCATCTGATTTGAGCTGAATATATGCTAATCCTTTTGCACCGTAGTCTTTTGCTGTCTTCTCGATATGTTTCATCTTCTTACTAGAAACATCTCCAAGTCCTTTTGCACAAAGTCCGCGAACCATACCACCATCTTTGATCGCACCGGAGAACACACCAAATCCACAGTCTTTTACAAGTTTGGATACATCCTGAATCTTCATGTCAAAGCGAAGATCTGGTTTATCAGATCCATAGTAATCCATTGCATCCTGCCATGTCATGCGCTGAATTGGAAGAGTCACTTCTACATTCAGACATAATTTGAATAAATATGCAAGCAGTCTTTCATTCACATCAATAACATCATCTACATCTACAAAAGATAATTCCATATCAACCTGTGTAAACTCCGGCTGACGATCCGCACGTAAATCTTCATCTCGGAAACATCTTGCAAGCTGAAAATAGCGATCATAACCGGAACACATTAACAACTGCTTAAAAAGCTGTGGAGACTGTGGAAGCGCATAAAAACTACCTGGATGCACTCGACTTGGTACAAGATAATCTCTTGCTCCCTCCGGCGTACTTCTTGTAAGCATCGGAGTCTCAATTTCTAAAAATCCCTCATTCGCAAGGAACTGTCTTGTAAGTGTTGCTACCTTGCTTCGCATCATAAGATTCTTCTGGATATTTGGACGTCTTAAATCAAGAAAACGATATTTCAGGCGAAGTTCGTCTTTTACTGTAATATCCGCATCAATTGGGAAAGGCGGAGTTTCTGATTCAGATAAAATACGAATACTTTCTACCTTTACCTCAATATCTCCTGTCGCGAGATTTTCATTTACCGCTCCGCTTCTTTTCTCCACCGTTCCGGTTACAGCAATTACAAATTCTGCTCTTAAAGAACCTGCTTTTTTAAAACCTTCTTCACCAATTGTTTCTTCTTCAAAATACAACTGGATCAATCCACTTCTGTCACGTAAATCAACAAAAATCAGACTCCCCAGATTTCTTCTTTTCTGTACCCATCCCATCAGGGTAACAGTTTCTCCAATATTTTCACTGGATACTTCTGTACATCTATGGGATCTTTTCAATCCTTTCATGGATTCAGCCATTTTATTTTCCTCCTAAAACAGTAAAATAATATATTAATATATTCCCAGATCCGTCAACATATTTTTCATATTTTCAGACTGGGTTACTTTTTGAAAAGTTAAAAAAACTCTCATATCAAAGTTTTTCACTTCTTCAATCATAATAGATATTGCCGTTTCGATATCGAATGCGCTCCTATATGGGCGATTCGCTATCAAGGCTCCAAATGCATCACATACTCGAAGTATACGAGCCCCTAACGGTATCTCTTCCCCTTTTAGGTTATTCGGATAACCGCTTCCATCTGCATTCTCATGATGATATAACACTGCTGACAAAACTTCTTCCGAATATCCATGTTCTTTTAATATAGCATATCCTAAAGAAGGATGCAGCCTTACATACCTTAGTTCATCTATATTTAGTTTTGCTTCTTTTTCTTCAT
This sequence comes from Anaerobutyricum hallii, assembly GCF_900209925.1. Lineage (NCBI taxonomy): Bacteria > Bacillati > Bacillota > Clostridia > Lachnospirales > Lachnospiraceae > Anaerobutyricum > Anaerobutyricum hallii. Next base: position 2,359,470 of record NZ_LT907978.1, read on the forward strand.
ATACATAAGAACGAAGACGCAATTTTCCTATGTCATGCAGCATTCCTGCCACTGCAAAGTTATGGCACTGTTCTTCTGAAAGCGCCATTTCCTTTGCCACAAACGATGCCAGATTACTGACAACCATCCCATGAACAATTGCTTCTCCAAAGGAATCCTGCAATGATGTCTCCAGATCATGCGTCCCATCATAATCAAATGCCATAGTATCTCCTCTTTTATTTTAGAGATATTTCCTCTTTCGATCAATCATCTCATCAATTCGGTTAATATAATGATCCAGGTTTTTAACATTCTCTGTTCTTTCTATTCTGTTATCTGCAAATACATATTTGCTGCTGGCTCCTGCTCCACAAGAAATAATATCCTGTTTTTCTTCCATAATCAAGATATTATATAAACATTCTTTTCCTGAAACACAATACCCAATATTTTCAAGATTACCTGGTATGTTTTTCTGCCGGTACATATAATACGCTTTCATCCCCATGTTGCTGGCATATTCATCTACTAGTCGAAGCATCTCGTTCGTACTGCCCTTAACCATATTCTGATACTTTTCCATCTCCATATTAAGATGTGCCGCCCTCTTTATAGCCAAGGAATGTACCGTAAGACTTTCCGGTCGGAGCGCAAATATTTCATCTAAGGTTGCACGAACATGGGAAATATCCTCTCCCGGAAGTCCTGTGATCATATCCATATTAATATTATCAAATCCACACTCTCTTGCTAATAAAAACGCTTCCTTTGTCTGCACAACCGTATGTGCTCTACCAATCAGATCAAGTGTTTCCTGATGCATTGTCTGTGGATTGATAGAAATTCTTGTTACTCCTGCTTCTTTTAAAATGCAGAACTTTTCTCTTGTAATACTGTCGGGTCTCCCAGATTCTACCGTAAATTCTTCTGTTTCTTCCACTGGAAAAAGCTCATGAATCATATACATCAGCCTTGATAATGCCTTTTCATTTAGCGCTGTAGGTGTTCCTCCGCCAATATAAATCGTCGTAAGTTTTTTATCCCTGTGGTGTTCAGCCACAAAAGCAAGTTCCTTATATAATGCATCTAAATATGCATCCATCCTGTCGCCAAAACGAGCCACCGGAAATGAGGTAAAAGAACAGTAAAGGCATGTTGTCGGGCAAAATGGAATTCCAATGTAAAGACTATACTCTTTTTCAAATGGTCTTGATTCCAATAATACCTTTTCTTTCTGCGCCACTCTGCGGCAAAGATTCGCCTTTTGTGCATCAGCAAGATACGTTTCTCTAAAACGCTGTTCCAGCTTCTTCGCATCTTTCTCTTCTTCCATCCACTTCATAATAATTTTCGTTGGACGAATTCCGGTAAGCATCCCCCAGGGAAGACTTCTTCCGGTAAACTTTTCAAACAAACGATACAAAAAGCGACATACGGCATTACGACTGTTTTTATGATCACTATAGTCACAGATTATTTCTTCAGAAATTATCTTACCCTCTTTGTTCTCCAGTGTTCCCCGAATACAGTTTTTCGTATAGACAAGCGTGAGGAGAAGGTCATCCTTCTCCCATCCTTGCTTTTCAAACTCTTCTTTTGTCACTTCTACTATTTTGGTCCGTTCAAAAAAGGCCAGTGCCGTAGCCCGCACGTCATAATCATATTCCTGATCATTTTGTATTAAATAAATCATTTCTATTCTATCTTTTCTATACTTTTTCTATACTTCTCTATCTTTTCTATATTATCTTTCTACAAATGGATTTGTTTCTCTTTCCTCACCAATCGTAGTAGATGGACCATGTCCCGGATATACAATAACCTCATCCGGAAGATTCATCACTACATGATTCAGAGATTTAAGAAGGGTCTGTGCATCTCCGGTAGGGAAATCACTTCTTCCGACACTTCCTGCAAAAAGTGTATCTCCTGAGAAAAGCCATCCTTCCTCTGCAAAATAATAACAGCAGCTTCCAACTGTATGTCCCGGTGTATATAAACACTGACATTTATGTTTGGATGTCACTTCAAAAATCTGTTTATCATTGATCATCATGTTGGCATGTGTCGTATATCCCTCTCCAAACATCGGACTTAGGTTATAATCTTTAACCATAAGAACTTCCTGCTCCGGTTTTGCAGCATACACACGCAGTTTCCAAGGATCATAATGTTCTCTTAAACCTTCTAATCCTCCAATATGGTCATGATGTCCATGTGTGAGAAGAACGCCGTCTAAAGAATATCCTTCATTCTCCAAAAACTTAATTATCTCTTCCGGGCTTCCTGCCGGATCAATGACAATCGCTTCTTTGATTTCATCATCCATTAAAATATATGTGTTTGTATCAATTGGTCCTAACTGTGCACAAACGATTTTTAACTGTCCCATAAAAAAATACCTCCGCTGATCAACCAGCACTTCTTTCTATATCGATAACACTTTCAATGTTTCGAAGCTTTTTAATAATATGATTCAACTCATCGATTCCTCCTATTTCAAAAGAAAGAACGATAGTTGCTAACCCCTGTTTACTTGTTCTCGTTGACACAGATTTAATGTCCACCTTAAGTTCCATAAAAACTTTAGAAATATCAAGCAGAATTCCTGTACGATTGTGAGCATACAGACAGATTTCTGTCATATAAAGCTCTCCGCCTTTTTCTACCGCTTCTTCTTCCCACTCTGCATCAATTAATCTTGCTCTGTCGCTTTCTGGCATACCCAGCACATTAACACAGTCTGTTCTATGAATGGAAATTCCTCTTCCTCTTGTGACAAAACCAATAATTTCATCTCCTGGTACCGGACTGCAGCATTTAGAAAAGCGTACTGAAACATCATGAATTCCTCTTACCGTAATTCCTGACTTGCTTCTGGCCTTCTCAACAGCCTTTGTCTTATTCTTCTCTTCTATTTCGTTCAGGGCATCCTGATCTGTCAGCTTCTTCTGGTTTTCCTTTTCATATTCTTCTACCAGCTTGTTAATAACCTGACCTTCCTTTAATCCACCATGCCCGATTGCTGCAAGAATAGAATCCCAGTTCTTAAGGCCATATTTATGCATACATTTCTTCTGATACTCCGGCTTCATGTATTGGGATATCACAAGTCCTTTTGCTTTGCAATACCGGTCAAGCAGTTCCTTTCCTTTTGAGATATTCTCTTCTTTGAACTGCGTTTTAAACCACTGATTAATCTTTGTCTTTGCCTGTGAACTCTTTACAATAGAAAGCCAGTCCCTGCTTGGCCCATTCGAATTCTGCGAAGTAACGATCGTGACTCTGTCACCATTCTGCAGTTTATAATCAATAGGAACCTGACGGCCGTTAACCCTTGCTCCTACCATCTTATTGCCGACCGCTGTATGAATCATATAAGCAAAATCAATCGGTGTAGAGCCTGCCGGTAAAGTTTTAACATCTCCTTGCGGAGTAAAACAATATACCTGCTCTGTAAACAAATCAAGATCTGTCTTTAACATTGTTAAAAATTCTTTGTTATCTGACATATCCTGCTGCCATTCAAGAATCTGACGAAGCCAGCTCAGCTTTTCCTCTTCTTTATTAATGTTGCCGCCACCTTCTTTATACTTCCAATGTGCGGCAATACCATATTCGGCAGTACGGTGCATCTCAAAAGTACGAATCTGGATTTCAAACGGTGTTCCTGATGACCCAATTAATGTTGTATGCAAAGACTGATACATATTTTGCTTTGGCATCGCAATGTAATCTTTAAACCGACCCGGAATCGGCTTATACATCTCATGAATAACCCCCAAAGCTGCATAGCAGTCTTTTACTGTATCTACTTTAATTCTTACTGCAAAAATATCATAAATCTGATCAAGCGTCTTATTCTGATTACGCATCTTCTTATAAATACTGAAAAGATGCTTAACTCTTCCGTCTATCTCTGCACGAATTCCCGCATCTTTAATATGCTTGCTGACATCATCAATGATCGACTGAATAAAATTCTCTCTGCCTTCCTTGTTCGTCTGTAACTTTTCCTCAAGATCTTTATAAACTTCCGGCTGCAGATATTTTAAAGACAAATCATCTAATTCTGTCTTTATCTTGGAAATACCAAGCCTGTGAGCAATCGGTGCATAAATATCCATCGTCTCTCTAGCCTTTTCCTTCTGTTTTTCCGGTTTCATATACTGTAGTGTACGCATATTATGAAGACGGTCTGCCAGCTTAATAAGAATAACGCGGATATCTTTTGCCATCGCAAGAAACATCTTTCGTAAATTCTCCGCCTGTAGATCCATCTTATCGTGAGAATAAGATAACTGTCCTAACTTTGTTACACCATCTACCAACAATGCAACCTCATCATTAAATTCTCTGGACAAATCTTCCAACGTTGCCGTTGTATCTTCCACTACATCATGTAAGAGTCCTGCAACGATTGTCTCCTTATCAAGCTCTAGCTCTGCAAGAATGATCGCTACACAGAGCGGATGGATGATATACGGCTCCCCCGACTTTCTTTTCTGATCCTTATGGGCATCCCTGGCTAACTTATATGCCTTCTCCACCATAGAAAGATCTGTTGACGGATGATACTCCCGAATCGTGGTTATCAACTTATTGTATAAGACTTCCGGATCGGTGAAATCTTCTGGCTTACTAATCTCTTTTTGTGTTCTTTTTAACTTTTGTTTCTGGGCCTCCATTGCTTTCTCACCACACTTCTCATAAGATATAATAAAATAAAAGTAGAATAATTGTACACCAAATCGTCACAAGATGCAATAGAGGCCGCACATTCTTGCGCGACCTCTCCTTTAGATTCTTCTAAATTAATATTCACTTTTTTTAGATTCACAGTAAGCACAGCGATATATTCTGTTCTCTCTGTCTGTCAACTTAAACACCTGCTCTAAATCCTGCTCTACCGATGTGATACATCTTGGATTTTTACAACGAACAATATTCACAATTCTTTCTGGCAATTCAAGATGCTTCTTTTCTACGATCTTTCCATCTCTGATATAACATACCGTAATATCTGGATCAATATACCCTAAAACATCCAAATTCAAATCCATATTATCTGCAATCTTAATAATATCTTTCTTTCCCATCTTGCTGCTAGAAGCATTCTTAATAATCGCTACACTGCAGTCTAAATCATCTAACCCAAGATATTTGTAAATCTGCATACTCTTTCCTGCTTTAATATGATCAAGAACAATTCCACTCTGAATACTATCTATCTTCATCTGCGCTTACCCCCAATAACGTCATAATCAATGCCATTCTAACATACTTTCCGTACAATGCCTGTTTAAAATAACATGCACGTGGGTCATCATCTACTTTCGTAGAGATTTCATTCACACGTGGCAGCGGATGCATGATACAAAGATCTTTCTTCGCATCTACTAACTTACGCTCATCTAAAATAAAGCTGTCTTTCAAACGAATGTAATCTGCCTCGTTAAAGAATCTTTCCTTTTGCACTCTGGTCATATAAAGAATATCTAATTCCGGCATAACCTCTTCCATTGTTCTTACGTTTTTATATTTGATGTTTTTCTTTTCAAAAACATCTTTGATAATATAATCCGGCAGACATAATTCTTCCGGTGAAATCATAATAAAATTGATATTCTCATAGCGAGACATCGCTTTAATTAATGAATGTACCGTACGACCGAACTTTAAGTCTCCACACATTCCAATCGTCAGATTATTAAGCCGTCCTTTTTCTCTTCTTATAGTCATAAGATCTGTTAATGTCTGTGTTGGATGGTTATGCCCTCCATCACCAGCATTAATGATTGGCACTGTAACCTTTCTTGTTGCTGCATATGGCGCACCTTCTTTTGGATGACGCATCGCAATAATATCTGCATAACCGGATACAACTCTTACTGTATCAGAAACACTCTCTCCTTTTGTTGCAGAAGAAGAATTGGCAGAAGAAAAACCAAGTACATTACCGCCAAGCTCCATCATGGCAGCTTCAAAACTAAGTCGAGTTCTTGTACTTGGTTCAAAAAATAAAGTCGCTAACTTCTTATGCTTACAAACTTCCTGATACTTCTCCTTATGAAGAATAATATCATCAGCTAAATCTAATAAATGTTCAATCTCTTTTACAGATAAATCCATCGGATCTATTAAATGTCTCATAATGACCTCCTTCGTTATGACCAGCTCCCTTGCCAGTTAATTTTTTTAACTATATCCTTTAATTCTCTTCCTGTCAAGGGAACTCTTTTGCATTTTTCTTTTCCGTCCCATTCACAACGGAATTACACTTCGCTTTCGGCTATTACTCCCATACTTTTAAATTCGTTTTGCAAAACCTTTTTCTACAAGAAACTCCGGATGATAAGACAACTTTGCCTTTCTAAGTCCCGGCTCTCCTACATCATCTTCCCTGTTTACATACTTTAATCCACCAGATTCATGAATCAAAAACTGCTGGTTAATCACCGCATAGGCTCCTGGCACTTCTGAAAATGCTTTTTCAATATGGACAACTAATGTATCCTCATTAATCTGTTCTCCTAACGCAAATGCTACAACTTCACCATTTGCACGAAGCAGACCACCCTTCAAGCCAAGAAATTCCCTTTTTCGTAATGCATTTTCTGACACGCAGGCTTCCGCATGTTTTTCTATATTACCCGGCTCACAGTTTTTTTCTTTCCACTTATATAACATGGCAAGGCAATCATCTATATTCTCTTCTGTTATTTTTTCATAAACCCAGTCATACGTCTTGGTAAATTTATTCACATGATTCTTTTTGCCATGGAACTTCTTTCCCTTTAAGCCAATTAATTTTTCACATTCATAAATATAATCTGCACTGTCCCTGTCAAATTCTATCTCAAACTTTCCGGGCATATGTTCTTCAAGCCACGCTTCATTTTCTCTATATACACAGTGCAGTTTCAAAACTTCTTCATTTGCTTTGCAGTGTTCCTCCAATGCAAGCAGTGCCTTTCCAGGATCTGCATCCCCTATCGGAAAACTATAACTGCTTCCTTCTTCAGTTGTTCGAAAAATCAACATATCTTCACACACTGTATATTCCAGTAAATAAAAGTCTTTCCAAAGATATACGGCTGCAAAAGACATATCACAGCTACGTGAATTTGCCTTCTTCATATATCGATCGATAACTGCTTTATCGCTCGCCTTTACAGGCTGAAACTCCATAATCTACCTCTTTTCCAAAAAATTATCTCTATTATTTATTCACAGCACAAAACCATGGTATCCTTTCGTAATGTTCATTGTAACACTCTAAAACTAATTTACAAAAAACAGCACATTGCTTATTTTGTTCATGTTTTTTTGTATACCATATGCTAAGGATTCCATGGTTTTATATTTGCATCTTATTATATATAACGCATTTTTCTGTAAATTACAACATTTTTTCTAACGTCGCACGAATTGCCTTGATAAAGTCTTCGCTATTTACAGTCGTAACATTATCTAAAGTTGTGATCAGCGCAAGGTCTTTTGTCATTGTACCACCTTCAATCGTATCGATCGTTGCTTTTTCAAGCTTATCTGCAAATGATACTAACTCATCAATTCCGTCTAACTTACCACGCTTTCTAATAGCTCCTGACCATGCAAAAATAGTTGCTACAGAGTTTGTAGAAGTTTCTTCACCCTTTAAATGTTTATAATAATGTCTCTGTACTGTACCATGTGCTGCTTCGTACTCTGTTGTTCCATCCGGTGCAACAAGTACAGAAGTCATCATAGCAAGAGAACCAAATGCAGTTGCAACCATATCACTCATAACGTCTCCGTCATAGTTTTTACATGCCCAGATATATCCACCTTCGGAACGAATAACTCTGGCAACCGCATCATCAATTAAAGTATAGAAATACTCAATACCGGCTTCCTCAAACTTCTCTTTATAATCTGCATCATAAATATCCTGGAAAATATCTTTAAATGTATGATCATACTTTTTAGAAATCGTATCCTTTGTCGCAAACCATAAATCCTGATGTGTCTCTAATGCATAATTAAAACAAGATCTTGCAAAACTATCAATTGAACCATTCAGATTGTGCATTCCCTGCACAATGCCCGGACCATCAAACTCATGGATCAATTCTCTTGTCTCTGTTCCATCCTCTGCCGTATAAACAATTTCTGCCTTTCCCTTTCCAGGAATCTTCATTTCAGAAGCTTTATATACATCTCCATAAGCATGTCTTGCAATTGTGATTGGCTTCTTCCATGTCTTCACCGTTGGCTCAATTCCTTTTACAACAATCGGTGCACGAAATACTGTACCATCTAAAATTGCACGAATCGTTCCATTCGGACTCTTATACATCTCTTTTAAATCATACTCTTTTACGCGGGCTGCATTCGGAGTAATCGTAGCACACTTAACTGCTACACCGTACTTCTTTGCTGCTAATGCGGAATCTACAGTAACCTGATCTCCTGTCTCATCTCTGTACTCAAGACCAAGATCATAATATTCTGTCTTTAAATCAATAAAAGGAAGAAGAAGTTCATCTTTAATCATCTTCCATAAAATTCGGGTCATCTCGTCTCCATCCATCTCAACTAATGGAGTAGTCATCTTAATCTTATCCATCGTATGTCTCCCTTCTATTTCACTTAACGTATTCCTATTCTGCTTATTTAAAAATAGGAAATTATTCTTCAAAACCTGCTATCCGTTATTATATAGTAAAGCGCATATAAAATGCAAGTTTTTTCCGACAATAATTCATATTTATAACTCTTTACTGTCTAAAACTATCGTAAACGGACCATCATTCAAAAGTTCCACTTTCATATTTGCTCCAAAAACACCATGCTCCACTTTCGAAACCTTTTCCTTGCATACCCGTATAAACTCTTCATACATCTCTTCCGCTTTCTGCGGATTTCCCGCCTTTACAAAGCTTGGTCGTCTTCCCTTTTTACAATCTGCAAGCAAGGTAAACTGAGAAACTACTAAAAGTCCCCCTCCCACATCCTGAAGGGAAAGGTTTGTCTTTCCTGCATCATCCTTAAAAATACGTAGCTCTGTTACCTTCTTTACAATCTTATCAAGATCGGTCTGCTCATCTTCCTCAGCCACACCAAGAAAAACCAATAATCCCTTATCAATCTGTCCTGCAACTTCTCCTTCCACACGAACTGTCGCATGAGAAACTACCTGTAATACTGCTTTCATAACTTTCATCCATCCTTTATCAAATTCACTCCAACTATAACACATTTTACTATTTAATTCATTAGAGAAAACAAACGAAAAAAGAAATAATACTATATCCCATCTGCTCTGTAGTCGCTGTGTTTAAGATGCTTATCCGCATCTTAAACACGCTCCGAAGCCGCATCTGGGATACGGGTATTATTTCTTTTTTCTGTGTTTTGGCTCCAGAAGGAATGAGTGCAATAGTCTTTGGGAGGGATAAGGGGAAGAGGTCAGAAAGGTTCCTGCTTACTCGGAAGATGTGCGCCCTGCCGGAGGCTATATCAGTAGAGGAGTCAATCCCCATCTGATATGAATATTAAAGAAATCGCCTTTATATTTATCGTATACAATGGTAGCTGGCGATATCATCTTATCATCATGACAGCATAGCGGAGACAGTATCAGAATAAGCCACAATCTTCCGACTTCTCCCCCTTCTTTTCCCCAAAAAGACTATTGCATTCATTCCTTCTGGAGCCAAAACACAGAAAATAAAAAGAATAGACCATAACAAATGTAATGTGAGAACAAGTAAAAATGCCGAACAGGCATTTTCTACGCAGTGATATCTTTACATTTGTTATGGTCTATTCTTTTTATTTTCGTCTGTTTCTTCTAAATGAATTAAATAGTTACTTAATGAATATATTTTGGTAAAGATTTAAAGTGAGTTCATTATGCTTTCTATTACTGAAATAGAACCTATAAACCAGAAATTAAATCCTGCGCTTGCGCTCTCGCTTTCTTTAGATGATACCAAACGAATGGAAAGTCCCTGGCTTCGGTCTGGTTTTTCCCCCGATATAAATACATGGAAGCTGATTCTTTTTTATAATGGTTCTCTTGAAGAAATACAGAAAGAAATTCCTTTTTCTTTTATTCCTTTACTCGGTAATTTTGCCATTCTTTTTATTCAAGAGAAGTATCTTCCTGCTTTTTTAGCTTATCCTCAGGTTCTTTATGTTGAACTTTCCCGTCCGATTTATGAAAATGCTCTTACCGGTATCGCTTCTTCTTGTTTACCTGATTACAATATTATTACCGGAAGAAATGTTAATGAAACGACTCTTACCGGCAAAGGGACTGTTATTGCTATTCTTGATTCTGGGGTGGATTATACACACCCTGATTTTAGAAATACTGACGGAAGCACACGTATTTTGGCTTACTGGGATCAAAGTCTGCCTTTTATTCACAATCATTTTTCTATAAATAATCCTTATAATCTAGGAATTATTTTTTCAGAAGAAGATTTAAATCAACTGCTTACAGGCGCAAATAATTTTTCATTTTTTGATTCTTCCACCCCGACTGCACTTGGGTCTGCTTCTGAGTCACTTTCTCCTTCAGAAGATAGTTCCGGTCATGGTACTCACATTGCTGGTATCTGTGCCGGAAATGGCAGAGTCAGTAATGGAAAGAATCAGGGAGTTGCTCCTGAAAGTTCTCTGATTGTTGTAAAATTAAAAAACGATGCTTCTTCTGTTTATAGCGACTACGCTAATCTTATGATGGCTGTTGATTTTGCTGTTCGCTTTACGAATTCCCTTTTTCTGCCGTTAAGTATCAATATCAGTTATGGTTCAAATGATGGTTCTCATACCGGGAACAGTCTTTTAGAACTTTTTATGGAACAGGTTTCTTTTTATGGCAAAAACATCATTTCTGTTGCTACAGGAAACGAAGGGCGCACAAGAAGACACGCTTCTTTAAATATTGGGTCTTCTTTAACCAAAAGCTCCTATAAGAAATCCCTCTCTTTTACTATAGCTCCCGGTGAGCGCAGTCTTTATCTGGAAATATGGCAGGTCTTTGCAGATGATTTTTCTTATGAACTTCTCGCTCCTTCTGGCTCACAAAGTTTTACCTTTCCTGCTACGCCCGGTATCTACACTTATATGATTGCGGATACAACCATTTATCTTACTATTAACAACCCCACACCCTATCAGCCATTTCGACAATATTTTCTTTCTTTTAGTCCAAATACTTCCTTTATTCCTTCTGGTACTTGGACATTACGGATCACATCCATTCCAACAGGAAAAATTGTTGATGGGCGGCTGCAATTCTGGTTGCCCTCAAAAGATGCTACGAATTCCGCTACAGGCTTTACAACACCTTCTTCTGACATGACTTTCACGATTCCTTCTACGGCATCTTCCGTAATCAGTGTCAGCGGCTACGACAGCAGCCTTGATATATTTGCCTCCTTTTCTGGCCAGGGTTTTTCTAATACTATGTATACAAAACCTGATCTTTGTGCCCCTGCAGTAAATATATTAAGCACCGCTCCCGGAGGGGGATATACTATACAAACCGGAACATCTATGGCATCGCCTTTTGTTGCCGGAGCCGCTGCACTTTTAATGCAATATGGCATTGTACAAGGCAATGACCCTTTTCTTTATGGTGAAAAACTAAAGGCATACCTTTGGAAAAGCGCAAGAGCTTTACCCGCCTTTTCTGAATATCCTAATGAAAAAATCGGCTGGGGAGCTTTATGTGTAAAAAATACTTTTTAACCTTAATGTCATTTTTTATATTTTTTACAATTATAAAATTATAATAATTATAGTAAAAAATAACCCCAACCGCTAATTTCAACGATTGCGGCTGAGGTTATTTTTGCACATCGAAAACTTTAAGAAGGATATTTTGTATTATTTTTGTATTATTATTGATTGTTGCTTTTCATCAATCGTAAAATCATTCTTTAATATGAAATGATACAAGTAAATCATCCTGATGTACACTGTCCCCTGACTCAACATAAATCTTGTCTACTGTTCCGTTTACCGTAGATACTACCGTTGTTTCCATCTTCATCGCCTCAATTGTCATAAGCGGCATATTCTTTGTTACTACATCGCCTTCTTTAACAAGAACCTTATCAACGGTTCCTGGAATAGAGGAACCAAGATGCTGTGGATTATTTTTATCTGCTTTCAAGCGGCGGTCTGTCTTAATTTCAAGATTATGATCCTGAATCTTCACAGTACGAATAGAACCATTTACCTGAAAACTTAATGTTCGGATTCCATTTTCGTCCGGGTCGCTCTGTTCAAGATATTTGATCAGAAGCTCTTTTCCTTCACCAATCTTTAAGTATGTTTCTTCTCCTTTTCTCAAGCCATAGAAATACACATGACTTTCTAATCTTGTCACATCATTATACATTTCAAAATGTTCGCAGTAGTCTTCATACACTTTTGGATATAATGCATAACTGATTGCTTTTTGCGCCATAACTTCTTCTGATTTATCCTCATAATGGTATTTTTCAATGAGGTGCTTTTTGATACCTTCCAAATCTTCTGGCGGTAACAATTTACCTGGACGTTCTGTAAGCGATTCAATATCTTTTAACACAATTTTCTGTAATTCTTTCGGAAATCCACCATAAGGCTGTCCCATCATTCCCTGAAAATAAGAAACAACGGAATCCGGATAAGACAAACTAGCTCCGGCAGTTAAAATATTATCCTTATTCAGATTATTTTTATACATGAAAATTGCAAGATCACCTACCGCCTTTGAAGTAGGAGTTACTTTTACAATATTACCAAGTAAATCATTCGCTTCTTTATAAAGCCCTTTGATCGCCTCAAATTCTTCCGGAGATCCCATTTCGGTAACCTGCGCAAGAAGATTAGAATATTGTCCACCTGGGATCTCATATTTATAAATCTCCGTATTCGGAGACTTCATATCACTTTCAAATGGTGCATACACACTTCTAATTCGATTATAATATCTGCTCAGTTCTGACAACTCTTCAAAATCAAGCCCTGTATCTCTCTTTGTTCCACGAAGCGCTTCTACAACCGCATTCATGGATGGCTGACTTGTCATCGATGACATAGATTCAATCGCTAAGTCAACGATGTCCACTCCTGCCTCCGCTGCCATGAGCACTGTACTCACACCGTTACCTGTAGAATCATGTGTATGTAAATGTAATGGTACATGAAGTTCTTTTTTCAATGTGCCTACAAGTTCTTTAGCCGCTCTAGGTTTTAAAAGTGCCGCCATATCTTTAATAGCAATGGAATGACATCCGAGTTTTTCTAATTCAAGAGCCATTTTTACATAATAATCAAGTGTATATTTTGTCTCATTTGGATTGCTGACATCTCCTGTATAACAAATAGTTCCCTCAACAATTTTACCTGTTTTCAGCGCTTCTTCTATTGGCATCTTCATATTTTCTACCCAGTTTAAACTGTCAAAAATACGGAAAACATCAATACTATAATGGTCTCATAAATTAAGACACTTTTTCGGACAGTTTTTAATGAATCTGATATACTTAAACCAGTATGAAAGAAAGGATCCATTATCATGTCCAGACAAAGAAGAAATTTTAATGCCAAATTCAAATCAGACCTTGTAATTGAGCTGCTTAAGGGTGAGAAAGATCTCAATACCCTTGCAACTGAAAATAACATCCAACCAAATCTGCTCCGCAACTGGAAAAAAGAGTTCTTGAACAATGCTTCGGTTGTGTTCGACGACAAGCGTGAGGAAAACCTCAAAGAAAAGCTTGCCGAAGAGCGTAAGGAGAAAGCGGAGTATGCCAAAAAGGTTGGTCAGTTAACCATGCAGGTTGACTGGCTCAAAAAAAAATCTGAAGAAATTTGTGGACCTGACTACGAGAGTAAGTTTAGTCCAAAACCTTTTGACGACTAAGGAAATTCCGGCTTCTGTTGGCGCCAGGTTGCTTGACATCAACCGTACAAGCATTCATTACAAGGGTGCCCCTATTTCAGATGAGGAACTGGCCTGCAAAGAGATCATTGATCATCTCCATACAGATAATCCCACTTGGGGCGCAAGACAAATGTCTGCACAGTTAAAAACCCGTGGTTACCAGGTTGGACGCCGCAAGGCAAGACGCTACATGAATGAGATGGATATTTACCCGATTTATCCAAAGATGAATCTTTCCAAGCGAATGCAGCAGGCGAAAGTATGTCCATATCTTCTTCGTAATGCGGTCATAGACAAACCAAATCAGGCATGGTCTATTGACATTACATATATTCCGATCAAGCGCGGATTTCTGTATCTGACAGCCGTGATCGACTGGTATAGCCGTTGTATTGTCGGCTGGGAAGTGGATGACACACTTGATACCAGAATGGTTATCAGTGCCCTGAAAAAAGCTTTCAAAGTGGCAAAACCTCAGATCTTGAATTCAGATCAGGGTTGTCAGTTTACAAGTCAGCAATACATTGACTTTGTAAAGGAAAACGGTATCCGCCAGAGTATGGATGGAAAAAGCCGCTGGGCAGACAACATCATGATTGAGCGCTGGTTCCGCAGCTTCAAGTATGAGGAAGCCTATCTGACACAGTACAACAACATCAGGGAAGCAAGGGCTGCTATCAGACAGTATATCCACACCTACAACTTTGAGCGACGCCATTCTGCACTTGATTACCAAACACCGGCTGAATGCTACTATCCGGCAATGTTGATGCCATATGTAGCTTAGCATATATTGGATCTGGGGAGTGCTCCACTGTTCTCTCCATGTTCCTTGTAACTTGTCCACCATATCAGTTCATTATAAAAATCTTAGATTTTTGTCTTGACAACTGAGCCACTATATCATAGGTAGCACCACCCCATGCTTCCACAGAAAATGCATTCTTCATAAACGCGTTTGTCGCATAAGCCGCACCACACAGATCCTTACTTCTCATACGAGTTGCCATCAGTGACTGCTGCGCATCTCGCATTGTAGTATCTGTCACATAAAGCTTATCTTCTTTTAAAATCTTCTGCATAAATCCCTGTGCACCCAATTTTAAAAATTCATCCCTCGCTCCATAAACTGGTTTGCTTTTGTCAAGCTTCGGAAGAACTCTGTTCTCATAAAATGTTTTTTCTCCATTATTTGAATTTACGATGCGATCCCCAATAAATTCAATAATCTTATTCGCACGATTCTGACTCTTAGTAAGTTCAAAAAGTTCCGGTGTTTCCTCAATAAACGTTGTATAACACTGTCCACTTTGAAATGTTGGATGATTTAACACATTCACAAGAAATGGAATATTCGTTTTTACTCCACGAATACGCATTTCCTGTAACGCTCTGATAGACTTTCTTACCGCTCCAAGAAAAGTTCTGTCATGAGAGATTGCTTTTACAAGAAGGCTGTCATAATATGGAGAAATCACTGCTCCTGTATATGCATTGCCTCCATCAAGACGGATGCCATTACCAGAACCCGAACGATATACTGTAATTTCTCCTGTATCCGGAAGGAAATTATTGGCTGGATCTTCTGTCGTCACACGAGTCTGTATAGAATATCCTGTACATACTACGTTTTCCTGAGACGGAATCGCAATCTCTTCTGAATCTAAAGGATAACCTTCCGCAATAAGAATCTGTGTCTGTACGATATCGATATCCGTAACCATCTCACTTACTGTATGCTCTACCTGAATTCGAGGATTCATCTCAATAAAATATGGATGATTATCTGCATCTACTAAAAATTCCAACGTACCGGCATTACGATAGCCTACTGTTTTCGCCAATCGTATAGATGCATCAAAGATTTCCTGACGTACTGTTTCTGGTATGGAAAATGCCGGTGCATACTCTACTACCTTTTGATGTCTTCTCTGAACAGAACAATCTCTGTCATAAAGATGTACTACATTCCCATAATTGTCTCCGATAATCTGCACCTCGATATGCTTTGGGCCTCTTAAATACTTTTCAATGAAGATCATATCGTCACCGAAAGCCTTCTTCGATTCATTCTTCGCTTCGTTAAATTCTTTCTCTAAATCCTCTTCCTGATTTACAATTCGCATACCGCGTCCGCCACCGCCATTGCTCGCTTTAAGCATAACTGGATAACCAACCTGCGCTGCAATTTTTTTCGCTTCATCTACTTCCTTAATTGCATAATCCACACCGGGAATAATTGGAACATTCGCTTCAATAGCAATCTTTTTAGAAGAAATCTTATCTCCCATCGCATTCATAATATTGCTGCCCGGTCCAATAAATACGATTCCATTTCTCTCACATGCATCTGCAAAGTCCGGATTTTCTGAAAGAAAGCCATATCCCGGATGAATCGCATCTACTCCTGTAGAAAGTGCGATCTTAATAATCGTATCAATATCAAGATATGCATCAATCGGCCCCTTCTGAGGATTTAACGGATAGGACTCATCCGCCTTAGAACGAAACATTGCATAACGGTCTTCTTTCGAATAAATACTAACCGTTGTAATCCCAAGCTCACTTAACGCTCTGAAAATACGAATCGCAATCTCCCCACGATTCGCAACAAGGACTTTTCTAAACTTCTTTACACTTACCTTTTTTGACATAACCCTAACCCTCCTATTTGCATGCGAGTTCTCACTTACAGTTCTTTTCTACACCATATTGTTTCGCTTACCAGTTGTATTTTGATTTCAAACGTAATTATTTATCTTTTTTTTGAAATCAAAACTTTTGCGTTAGAGTATATTATATACTTTCATTTCTGTCAATAGCACAACAAAAAAGTCCGCTCACTTCACAAAAAAATCCTGATTTGTAGATTTAATGTAGACGAAAAAAGAAAAAAATAATATATCCCATCTGCTCTGTAGTCGCTGTATTTAATATGCCTGTCCGCATCTTAAATACGCTCCCAAGCCACATCTGGGATATATTTTTTTTCTTTTTTCTGACTATTCTAAATCTACAGTTGAGCAACGTGGAATGTACCAGAAGGATATGACTTTCCGGGAAATTAATTTCTAAAAGACTGACATTTAAATTGTTCTATGTTGCTGAATCACATTAAGGTTTCTAAAGAAAAGAGAATTTTTATTTGCATAGCGTAGATAATATTTCCCTTACATCATTACTCAATTTTCCATACAGTACCTTTTTTCTATACTTCGGAATAAATATTATATCGCATACTCCACGTTTCCACTTACTCTATTCTCCCCAGCATAGTTGAGGGATTAGGCTTTTCATTCAAATGGAAAACTCCAGAAGAAATGCGTCAATCCTTTAGGCTTTAATTTCCTGAGAATCCATAACCTTCTGGAAAATCCCCTTTCTCATCAACTGTGGATTTATAGTAGTCAGAAAAAAGAAAAAATACCATATCCCAGATGCGGCTTGGGAGCGTGTTTAAGATGCGGGTGAGCATCTTAAACACAGCGACTACAGAGCAGCTGGGATATGGTATTTTTTCTTTTTTCGTCTACATTAAATCTACAAATCAGGATTATTTAGCTGCAATCACATCTTGCATGTCATATAAACCTGCTGGTTTATCTGCCAGATATACTGCTGCTTCCACCGCTCCTTTTCCAAATACAGCTCTAGAATATGCGGTATGTTTAAATTCAATTACTTCATCCGTTCCTGCAAAGATAATCTCATGTTCACCTACGATGGTTCCTCCACGAACTGCAGAAATTCCAATCTCATCTGCTGGACGTGGCATTCTTCTATCACTTCTGTCAAATACATAATTATACTTGCCATCCGCTGCTTCATTGATAGAATCAGCAAAAGCTAATGCTGTTCCTGAAGGTGCATCTAACTTTCTTCGATGATGTTTCTCTACGATATCAATATCAAAGCCTGCTTCTCCAAGAATCTTTGTTGCAGTCTTTACCATCTCTAACAATGTGTTTACACCAAGTGACATATTGGCAGAACGAAGAACCGCTGTCTGCTTGCTGGCCTCTTCAAGATGTGCGAGCTGTTCTTCTGAGAGACCTGTTGTACATTCTACTAAAGGAATCTTCTTTGCTGCTGCGTAATCAAGTACACCATCTACTGCTACTGCTGCAGAGAAATCAATGATAACATCTACATCTACATCACACGCATCTAAGGATGCAAATACAGGAAAATCCTTCTGGTCACCTGGACATGGGTCAATTCCCGCTGCCACAGTGACATTTTCCATATCTTTTATTAAATTACAGATGACATGACCCATATAGCCATTACATCCGTACATCATTACTTTAACCATCTTATGTTCATTCCTCCGAATATGTCCTTATTTTAAAATTCCAGTCTCGATCATAGCCTTTTTCAGACGTTCTGTGTGAGCAGGCTCTAACTGTGTCAGAGGAAGTCTCACGTTACCGCCATAGAATCCCATTAATTCTAAGGCTTTCTTTACAGGGATTGGATTCACTTCACAGAAGAGGGAATGAATCAGTTCAAGATATTTAATCTGTAATTCACGACTCTTTTCTACGTTACCTGCAAAATATTCTGCACAGATGTTATGTGTATCTTCCGGTGCTACGTTAGAAAGAACAGAGATAACACCCTTTCCACCGATAGAAAGCATCGGAACAATCATATCATCATTACCGGAATACATATCAATATCACCCTGCGTATCATACATAATCTGTGCAGCCATAGCGATATCTCCTGTTGCTTCCTTTACGCCAACAATATTATCTACATCTTTTACCAGCTTTGCGATTGTAGAAGACTCTAACTTACAGCCAGTTCTGCTTGGTACATTATAAAGAATAATTGGCAAATCTGTATGTTTTGCAATATCTGTATAATGAGCGATCAGACCATTCTGGGTTGCCTTATTATAATAAGGTGTTACTACAAGAGCTGCATCTGCTCCTGCATTCTGTGCCTGCTTTGTAAGGTAGGAAGCCGTATCTGTACAATTAGAACCTGTTCCTGCAATGACAGGGATTCTCTTGTTTACACGATTTACGCAGTAGCGAATCGCTGCAATATGTTCCTCATGACTTAAAGTAGATGCCTCTCCTGAAGTTCCGCATACGATAATCGCATCGGTCTTATTCTCTACCTGAAAATCTATAAACTTTCCAAAACTTTCATAATCAATATTGTAATTTTCATCAAATGGAGTTGCAATCGCAACACCTGCTCCTGTAAAAACAGCCATCCTTATCCTTCCTTTCTTTATCTAAATCTAAGAATACATCAGGAAATCCCCTGTGCTAATATCTCTGGGGTTTTTTCCTTTTCTCTTTGGATTGAATAGACACAGTCTGCAATCTCCCTTACTTCTTCAGGGAGATTTCTTCCCGTAAGTATCAGATCCATGGAATCTTTTTTAACTGCAATCAAATCCATCAATTCTTCGATGGTAATGATATTATAATCAACTAATCCAAAAATCTCATCAAGAATCAGCAGATCACACTGTCCTGTATCAAGAACCTTTCTGCTATATCCAAGAGCATTCTTAATGTTGAGCATCTGCTCCTGCTTTTCCTTCGGGCTCAAATCAGAATACCCGCATGCCGCCTTTTCAAAGCGAAAAATCTGCAATTCTGGCTCTAACTTTTTTAAGAAATCCAGCGTATCGGAATGTTTTTTCTTGAGAAACTGCACCATAATAACTTGCTTCCCTACACCGGCCGCACGAATGCCAAGCCCTAAAGCTGCTGTAGTTTTTCCTCTTCCATTGCCATAATAAACCTGTATACTTCCGTCCATTTTCTGACCTTTCATCCTGATTATATTTATTGATGTTTGCAACATCATACCATAAATCATTACAAAAATCTACTATTCTCCAAACATTCTTACTTCTTCATCTCTTCCAAATACCTGGAAACCATCAAATCCCTGTTCTTCTAATTTATTAAGGAACTTACCAAGTTTCTTTGGTTTAATATATAAAGCAGTTTTATAAGTTTTACGGAGATCTTCTGCATAACGAATAGCATCAGCGATCTGATCTTCTTCATAAATCAAGACAACTTTTTTCTGTTTTTCTGTTTTGTATGCTTCTTTTTCCATCAGGATACTATAAATTCTTTCGAAACCAATAGAAAATCCAACTGCCGGAATCTGTTCTTTTAAGAACTTTCCGATCAGATTATCATATCTTCCACCACCGGCAATAGAGCTGTTAAAATCTAAAGATTCTACTTCAAATACTGTTCCTGTATAATATCCCTGTCCTCTAACTAATGTCATATCATACTCTGCTGTATATTTTCCATCTGCAAGAGCATTAGACGTATCGATAATATGTGCTAAAGAAGCTACATATTCATTATCTTTGCAGATTTCTTTTACATAATCAAGTGTAAATGGCGCATTAGCAAGGAGTTTCATAAATTCTGCAATAACATCTTTGTCAAAACCTTTTTCAATTAATTCCGCTTCAACACCTTCTGCCTTGATTTTATTTAATTTATCAAAAGAAATGCAGACACTGTCTAACTGTTCTTCCTCAAAACCTACAGATAAAAGAATTTCTCTTAAAATTCTTCTGTCATTGATCTTTACTTTAAAATTATTAATGCCAATATTAAGAAGCGCTTTTGCTGTTGTATGAATTAATTCAATCTCGCATGTAGCAGAATCAGAACCAAGGATATCAATATCACACTGAATAAATTCTCTTAAACGTCCTTTCTGTGGACGCTCTGCACGATACACCCGGTCCATCTGAATTACTTTAAATGGATGTGGCAATGATGCACGATTATTAGCATAATAACGGCTCAGAGGTAATGTAAGGTCATAACGAAGTCCCATATCCGCAATATTGTCTGGATTCTGACTTGCGATTGCCTTCTTTAACTTTTCTCCTCTCTTCATTATTTTGAAAATTAAATTCAGGTTATCTCCTCCCTCACTCTTATCAAGATTCTCGATATCCTCAATAATTGGAGTAGCAATTCTCTGGAATCCGGCCTGTTCGTATGTTTCACAAATCTTCTTTTGTAAATAATTTCTCAATTCTGCCTGTGCTGGCAAATAATCATTCGTACCTTTTACTGGTGTTATCTTCATTTTTGTTTTCCTTTCTGTCTTTTATTCTTACTTATTTTTTATATTATTATATGATAAATCAAAGGACCGCTCAAATTGAACAGTCCCTTATAATTTAACCTATATTTCCCGAATCTGCAACCTTCCTTTCAAGGTTTATTCCATCATCTATATATTCCATCTTATTTACAGAGATTTCATAAGCCACTCTACTGACTACGTTATTTTCTCCAACTCTCTTTTGATACTCCCTGCTCTGAATACGACCCCACAACTGAATCCTGCTTCCTACAGAAAGATTACCGGCATACCTTGCATTCCTTCCCCAGCATATACATGGTATATAATCTGACTTACCATAAGCTCTGTTTACCGCTAATAATACATCAGCAATTTCTCTGCCAAGAGGTGTTGTTCTATACACCGGCTCTTTACAGATATACCCATCAAGGAAAATCATATTAGGCTTTCGATTTTCCATACTGTCTATAAATTCAAGTTCTCTTACAAATAAAGATAAAACAAGATGGTTTTTATTATTTTCATGTTTATTATACGAACGGAACTGTCCATGTGCCTCCAAATACTGCCCTATATGAGAATGTGTCACATCAATTAATCTTTCTGATACCAATAATGGAATCGTATCACTTGAATGACTTAGTCTGTTTACTCTCAACTTAACAAAATAGAATCCCTCACCAAAAACTTCATGGCTGAATTCAAAATCAGAGATAATTTCTCCGGCAACAACTGCCTGGTTATTTTTTAAAATTTTTTCTGTCATGTTTACTCCTCCCTGTATGTAGCGCAGATTCTGTATATGTTGTTTAGTTTATATATATACAAAAATTATAAAAATATTCCTTTTTCTTTCTATATGATATCCTATGCATGATGTCCTATACGTCCTCAAAATACTCTCAAGATAAATTTTTCGGAGTCTTTTTCTCTACTTTATATAACCACAAATCTTTCTGCAATAGATTGATATAGTTATATAGTAAAATTATTCTTTCTAGTTTATTTTCCTATTTATTTCGTATTTTTTATTGTGTCTTTACTCTGTTTGTGCTAGAATAACTTAGTTTGAACGTTAAAATACGGTTATAAATTGGTTCATTCCTCAAGTGATGAGCAATTTATACTTTACACTTTTAGAAAGAAGGCAATTTATGAAAATCTCAAGAGAAGATGTCCGTAACGTGGCTATTATCGCCCACGTTGACCATGGAAAAACCACTCTCGTCGATGAACTATTAAAACAAAGTGGTACTTTTCGTGCCAATCAGGAAGTTGGCGAACGTGTTATGGATTCTAACGATATTGAAAAAGAACGTGGAATCACTATTTTATCTAAAAATACAGCCATTCACTATGAAGGAGTAAAAATCAATATCATTGATACTCCCGGACACGCTGACTTCGGCGGAGAAGTAGAACGTGTACTGAAAATGGTTGATGGTGTAATTCTTGTTGTAGATGCATTCGAAGGTCCTATGCCACAGACTAAGTTTGTAACAAAAAAGGCTCTTGAATTAAATCTTCCATTTATCGTGTGTATTAATAAGATTGACCGTCCGGAGGCGCGTCCGGAAGATGTCATGGATGAAGTACTAGAACTTCTTTTAGAACTAGACGCCGATGATGAGCAGTTAGACAGTCCTTTTGTTTATGCTTCTGCAAAATCTGGTATTGCGATGCTTGAATTAAGTGAAAATGGTACAGATATGAAACCATTATTCGAAACTATCATCAAGCACATTCCTGCACCTACAGGTGACCCTGATGCAGATACACAGATTCTTATCAGCACAATCGACTATAATGAATATGTTGGACGAATTGGTATTGGTAAAGTTGAGAATGGTTCTATCCGCGTAAATCAGGATGCACTTCTTGTGAACCACCATGATCCATCCGTAAATAAAAAGGTAAAAATCAGCAAATTATATGAATTCGATGGTCTTAATAAAGTAGAAGTAAATGATGCTACGGTCGGTTCCATCGTTGCTATCTCTGGTATTGCAGACATCCATATCGGTGATACCATATGTTCTCCAGACCATCCGGAAGCAATACCATTCCAGAAAATCTCTGAACCTACGATTGCTATGCAATTCCTTGTTAATGACAGTCCTCTTGCAGGACAGGAAGGTAAATTTGTAACTTCCCGTCATATTCGTGATAGACTGTTACGCGAACTGAATACAGATGTCAGCCTTCGTGTAGAAGAAATGGACAACACAGATTCTTTCAAAGTATCTGGTCGTGGTGAGCTTCACCTTTCTGTTCTTATTGAGAACATGCGTCGTGAAGGTTATGAGTTTGCAGTAAGTAAAGCAGAAGTTCTTTATCATACTGATGAAAACGGTAAAAAATTAGAACCTATGGAAACTGCTGTTATCGATGTTCCAGAAGAATTTTCCGGTGTAGTTATCGAAAAGTTAAGCCAACGTAAAGGTGAACTTCGTAATATGTCCATGTCCGGAAGCGGTTCAACTCGTCTGGAGTTCTCCATTCCTGCCAGAGGCTTGATTGGATACCGCGGTGACTTTATGACTGACACGAAAGGAACCGGTATCATCAATACTTTATTTGAAGGATACGGTCCATATAAAGGAGATATCCAGTATAGAAAACAAGGCTCCTTAATTGCTTATGAATCTGGTGAAACCGTTACTTATGGTCTTTTCAGTGCACAAGAACGTGGTACATTATTTGTAGGTGCCGGTGAAAAAGTATATTCCGGCATGGTTATCGGTCAGAATGGAAAAACAGACGATATCGAAGTGAACGTTTGTAAAACAAAGAAACTTACGAATACTCGTGCTTCAGGTTCTGATGATGCATTAAAATTAAGCCCTCCTAGAATTTTAAGCTTAGAGCAGGCTTTAGATTTTATTGATACAGACGAATTACTTGAGATCACACCTAAGAATATTCGTATCAGAAAGAAGATTCTTGATCCTACTGCACGTTATCGTGCTAAGAGAAACGGAAAAGCATAATTCTTGAATATTTTGAAGAACCGGAAGATACATACCATATCTTCCGGTTTTCTATATTCAGATTACAAGTCAGGCTGCAATTAAAATATAATTACTTCTCCCCCAACCGTACCAAAATAGACTTCATCCCCTTCCCTCACTGTCACACGACCACTAGTTGCTTCCGTTATCTTTTTCTTTAATCTTTCTTTATCCTCTTCTGAAAAAAGAGCATGAATAATAACCTTGTCTGTATACTCTGTATACTCCGTAAGCACTTCATTTTGCGCCAGCAAATATTGAAGCTTCCCAAGGTCTGTATACTCCATAGCAAGATCTACTCTTCTTCCTGGAATCTTCTCTACGATGTCTGAATTCTCTATCCCTGCTCTTGTCGCATCGGTATATGCTCTTACAAGCCCCCCTGTTCCCAGCAAAGTTCCACCAAAATATCTTGTTACAACAACAACAATATTATGTATTCCACTGCCGGATATCACCTCAAGAATCGGCTTTCCTGCCGTTCCACCTGGTTCTCCGTCATCACTGCATCTCGTTATCACACGCTCTGTTCCCACTGAAAATGCAGAACAATTATGTCTGGCATCCCAGTACTTCTTTCTCATCTCCTCTATATAAGCCTGTGCCTCCTCCACAGTCTCTACGCTCTTAACATTCGCAATAAATCTTGACTTTTTCTCTATAATCTCTCCGCTTCCACCGCGGTAAACCGCCTTATGTTTGATCATAAGACACCTCCTCTTCTATAAATATAATCTATAATATAAGCTATACTATACTTGATTATATCATAGAAGAATCTTCCATTGGTACTTTTTCTTCTATACGGTTGTATTTATTATAAAAATCACACACAAGCACTATGCAGATTCTTTGTTATCAAGACAAAAGGCAGATTTCCAATCATCGACAATATTATCCAGACATACCGGCATAACATCCCCCTTAACAATCTTTTCAAAAAACAACATGGATTCCTTTAAAGATTCTGAAAATCCTGTTACTTCTGCCGAATCGTATCTCTCCCATACTCTCTTTTCTTCCGACCAGACAAACTGTTCTACTGTCACTCCATAATATGTTCCCTCTCCCTCATCTTTCAGAAACCCATTCGCTATAAGCTCATATTTTAACAAATACTTCTTAAAACCTCCTTCAACTTGCCTCTCGCTTTTCATGATTATTCTCATAGTTATATTTCCTTTCTTTCAGAATCCTTATGTGGCTCTGTGTTTTATGTCATCATTATACCAGAACAAGAAAATTTTGGAATGTAATTATTTGTAAGTAGCGAGTAATTTTTATATTTTATTTTTTATAATAGTATGATAAGTTCGTTTTTTTATTTTATAATTCAACAATTAATTGTCTGTACTAATTCATAAAAATCTGTTATTCTATAAGATTTTCTTTTTTTGTAATCTTTAACCAATAATTTTATTTTTTAGTAATCCGTTTTTTCCTTTTCTCCGAACGCATCTATCAATATTTTCATCAAACTAAATATGATCGAATACGCTTTTCATTTGACAAATCAACAACACCCACGTATAGTATTTTTAAATACCATTTTTTATAGGAGAAACATATTTTTATGACAATCAAAGAAGCTAGAATAAAAACCAATCGCTCCCCGGAAGAAGTTGCCAAACTTCTTGGTTTTCCATTAAAAACATGGCTTGCGTGGGAAGAAGAAGAAAAAAAGCCCCCAAAATATATTGAGAAGCTTATCTTAGAACGTTTACAAACAATGTAATACTGACTTGTAGATTTAATGTAGACGAAAAAAGAAAAAATACCATATCCCATCTGCTCTGTAGTCGCTGTATTTAAGATGCTCATTTGCATCTTAAACACGCTCCCAAGGCGCATCTGGGATATGGTATTTTTTCTTTTTTCTGTCTAATCTAAATCCACAATTGATGAGAATGGGGATTAAATACTAATTTGCTGTGGATGCAGACGCCGCTTTAGCAGAAGATATTGAGCTGAATTGTACCAAGTCTTCTAAAGAACAAAGAATGGTTATAATTGCATTTTGTTCCGTTGCGCTAAACGCTTCATTTTGCCCCAAAAAACGAAAACTTCGGAAAAACGGGGCCGAAGTTTTCAGAGTCAAATTTCCACAGCGCAAAGTCACAAAATGCAATTATAACCATTCTTTGTTCTTTATCGTAGTTTTCTTACAATTCAGCATAAAAATTTATTTCAGCGGCTGACTGTTTTTGATAACAAATTAGTGATTTCTGTTGGAAAGAGAAGGGGATTCGCCAGAAGATTATGAGAGTTACTCAGAGAAAAATTCTCCATAAGGTAAGAATAGATAAATATAATTTTTATACAATCGAGTAAGAAAGTATCCCTTTCTGGAGATGTTCATTCTAATGAAAACCATAGACTTCTGGGCAATTCCCATGCTCACCAACTATAGATTTACGATAATCAGAAAAAAGAAATAATACCATATCCCAGATGCGGCTTCGGAGCGTGTTTAAGATGCGAATAAGCATTTTAAACACAGCGACTACAGAGCAGATGGGATATGGTATTATTTCTTTTTTCGTCTATGCAAAATCTACACGCCAATATTTAATTTAATGGTTCTCTTGATATTTCATCGTAGAATGCTGTAACTGCTGCATTCTGATATGGTGTTACCCATAACATTCCAATTCCCAGGCTTAAAACTCCAAGAATATTCCATCCAATAAAGCTAAACTCCAAACAGAACAAACGCCATTTATTTCCTTTCATCATCTTCATAGAAACTTCCATGGCTTCTTCTGCAGTCATTTCCGGATTCTCTGTCAAGATAAATCCTGACATACTATAAGAGTAAGCTTTGATAATTCCCGGAATAATAAACAGCAAGCCCCATAAAAATGTGAAAATACTCATTCGAAGTCTAAGCCAGAATGCTTTTCCAAACATGGAAGCCTTTGAAAAGATCTGACTAAGCTCTGCATCTCTGCCATCAATCAAATCCAGATTATACTGAATTAATCCAAGCGAAACAAAACTTCCTATGACATACTGCACTAATCCTATCATAATTATTAAACCTGTAATGGCCATAACAGCACCAAAAATATATGTCAGTGTAGTTACCGAAAGGGAAGATAACTGTGTGCTATATGAATGATCACTACCTCCATTCCCCATTGTGTTACTTACATAGTTTGTAACTCTTGATACACTTGGACCGCCAGCCATTGCAATATCTGCACCTAATATAGATGCTACTAAGGTCGTAAGTACTGCCGAACCCCATTTACCCGAAAGGGCTCTTCTTGCCAGCTCTCTGAAATCACTCGATACTCTCATTTGTTCCTCCTATCTTATAATCATATTATGATATTATCATATGATGTCACAAATTACTACCTAGCTAACGCTGCTCCCGTAATTCTGAAACTAATATTACAGTGTTTTCAAAACTTTCTTCATCTTATCCGCTGCCTGACGGAATGCCTGAAATTCTTCCTCGGCCCATCTTTCTTCCAGACGTTTTTCCACACCATTTACGCCAATAATTGAAGGGACACTAAGACAGACATCTTCTATACCATATTCACCCTGAAACATTGTAGACACCGGCGCGATCGTAAGCCGCTGATTCAAAACGGCTTCAGCCAGATAACAGACACAGGTTGCAATCCCATAATGTGTTCTTCCCTTTCCTTTTATGATCGTTGCACCCATCTCTCTTACTTTATCACTTATTTCTTTTCGAATCTCTTCACCCCACTTAAGACCTACATTCTCGCAATATTCCTGTAATGGTACTCCCGCAATCGAAGCACGACTCCAAATCGGAATCTGTGCATCTCCATGTTCTCCTACGATTGTCGCTTTTACGACCTCGGTATTTAAATGCGTATAATCAGCAATCAAGCGTGTAAAACGAGAAGAATCCAATATGCATCCTGTTCCAAATACCATTCCATTCGGAAGTCCCATCCACTTTGTACACTGATATACGAGCACATCTACCGGGTTACTTACAATCATGATCACACCTTTTGTATAATAAGGCTTCATCTGACCTACAACATCTTTTAAAATAGCCGAATTTCCTGCAATCAAATCAAGGCGGCTCTCTCCACGCTTTCGATTTCTTCCAGCAGTAATGATAATCAGATCACAATCTTTACAGTCGGCATAAGTTCCTGCCCTTACTGAAGAGATTCCCATATCCGGAATACCATGCTGAATATCTAAGGCTTCCCCAATTGTTTTTTCCTCGTGAATATCAATTAAAACGATTTCCCTTGCAAGCTTGCGTATTGTAAGTGCATATGCAATCGATGCTCCTACAAATCCTGCTCCAATAATCGCCACCTTTCGTTCAGACACAGAAAAATTATTTAACATAACGATATACCTCCTGACAGTATTATTGTACTTCCAAAGCTCTTCTGTACTTATTTTTATGAGAAAAGCTTTGTCACCTGTCTTCTAATTGTCAATCTCTCTCAAGATACTCTATTTTTCTTCTATTTGCAAGAGAATTTTATCTCAGTCGAGAAGACTCCCACCTCTTTCCGGTGGTGAGTGACAGCAAATTTGTCTCAGTGCGAGTCTAATCTCCGACTGAGATAAACGCTCCGCGAGGATGCGCAGTGATCCTGTCTTTTAACTTCAAGAATGCCCCTGTGTAATTGAGCAGAGAGGCATCTAAAGCATCTTTATTTCTTTTCCTGTTTCATATTCAAATTTATGGAACTGATATCCGTTAATAATTTCTGTCTCGCCATATTGCTGTCTGCGGGTATGTCCCCCACCATAATTTAAATGAATATGTCCATGTATATAATACTTCGGATGGTATATGTCTAACAATTTCACAAAACATTCAAATCCCATATGTGCCCAGTCATTGGCATCATCTACGCCATAAGCTGCTGCATGGGTAAGTAGAATGTCGAATCCTTTCTTTCGCCAAAGTGAAAACCACATTTTAAAAATACGATTTCGCATCTTTCTTTCTGTGTATTGGTTGATTCCCGGGCTGTAACGATAAGAACCACCAAGTCCCATAATTCGGATACCTTTATATTCATAGATTTTATCTTCTATGCAGATGCACCCCTCGGGCGGGGTTTTCTCGTACCGGTCATCATGATTGCCATGTACATAAAGTACTGGCCCTTTACAAAAGGTTGCCAGAAACGAAAGATATTTCGGATTTAAGTCTCCACAGGATAAAATCAAATCAACATCCTTCAATTTTTCCGGGCGAAAATAGTCCCATAAAGATGGCGTTTCTTCGTCTGCAATTACAAGGATATTCATTCTTTTTCTCCCTTCACTCCCTGAAGCTCTACGATTGGTTTTGCCTGTTCTTTTAATTCATACTTTTCAGGAATCTCTCCTACAATATTGGAGAACAGCCAATCCATTGTGATAATTTCTTCATTACTTAATATTGTGTCCTTTTTGCCGTATTCTTTGCCATTTTTATCATAGAATACGCCCTCAAACGGATGAAAACTTCCTTCTATGATAAGATTCTGAAAAGTATTTACAAGGCGCTTTGTTCCATAAGGCATCTGCGAGGAACAAATGAGACTTTCCACTCCAGCAGAAAGCCCCCACCAGTAATTCCTTGAAACGGTCTCTTTATCTGATACCCTCTTCCATGTACCGTCTAGCATCTGTTGTATGATTTTCTCGTAGAAAATACCCCAATCAAGAACACTAGTTGCTATATTTAAAATCTCACCGTTCTTATTAGAATAAAGACCAAAACGCCGATTGTATCCGTCAGCAGAAATCATATCTTTTGCGGAAACAACTGCAAGCTGCTCTGTATATGCTGTTGTTTTATCCTCTTTTCCTGAAGTCCAGTTCAGATAAATCTTAATGTTTGGATTAACCATCGCAACGCCGATGGCAAACGCATTGATATTGGCGATACTTCCATAAATCGGGTAGTCTGCCTCGTAACCGATATTTTCTCCTTTTGCCATCGAACCGGCAATCAGTCCGGTTAAGAACTTTACCTCATACATTCTCGCATAATAAGTGGGTATCGATTTCCAAGCATAATTTAGCGAACAGTTAAAAATCTGTACTTCTGGATATTTTAAGGCTGCTTTTAAACTGTCTGGCATTAAGAGCGGCGTTGTCGTGAATATAACCTGATTTCCATCGGACACCGCCCGTTCCACATCTCCGATATAAGATCTTGTTTCTACTTTTTCTGGAAAGACTTCTTCAAGATGCAGCCTGCCAAGTTCATGTGCATATAACCAGCTTGATGTATCTGGCTTCTTATCATAAACAAAGGCGATGGATAGTTTCTGTGTGGAGTTTAACAGCTTATTCCAAAATGCCGGCTTCTTATCTTCTGGCTCTAATAATCGCTTTACCGGCGCTGCCTCTTTTACTGAAACAAACTCCTTCCACATTTTAAGAATTTCTTCTCGAAGCTTTGAAGCTGGCTTACTGACTGCTTCTTCATAAGAAAAAATACCCAGATAAATCAAAAAGGCATCTCCTGCTGACAATACCTCTCCTTCATTTCTTGCAGCTGCATTCGCATGATATATGGAAGAAAAATGATAAAAAAGGCTTCCTAACTTCTTCCGTTCCTCATCACTGCAGGCTTCGTTCCGTTCTTTTCCCATAAGTTCCAGTAGTTTTGCATAATTTCCCGGCTGTTTACAGTCAATATCATATATTTTTGTACTACGATAAAATTCCATAAATTCATAATAAAGCTTTACAGACGGGTCATCTGTTTTTTCTGGTATGACACGAATGACTTTTGCCATAATACGCGAGGCATCAAGGTACTTCATAACACTAACTCTTTTATTTCCTTCCTGCACATAAAACTGATGCATGAATTCATAAACTAAAATCGGGTCACGAATCCCTTCTTCCATCTGCGCCTCATACAGTGTAATCCACTTTCTTGCAAATTCACTGCTCTCCGGAAGAATCGGAAGAAAACCTTTACTGAATGCATTCTGCCTGCCGACAGTTCTCGTTCCGGTCACAAGCGAAAGGGGTATTTCCATTTCTCCAAGTACTTCCTCACCTGCTGTTTTTACATACGCAGATACTTCATCTAACACCGGTGGATATAAAGACCAGCCTTTTGATGCACAGGTACGATACTGTTTCATTGCTGCTTTTCTTGCTTTTTTATATTCCTCTTTATACTCTTCTGTCATCATGGATATTCAAACACTCCCCATTTATTTTTATAACTTCATTTATTTTTATAACTTCTTTATACCACAATGCAGCGTCTTTTGGAATCCTTTCCTGCTTTTTAAAGCTGTTCAGGATTATATAAAAAAATATACTATAGCAGCTGCGAGTTCCATTCCAATGAAAAATGCTATGAAACATTCTCCATTCTGAAACTACTGTCACAGATACTATAGTATATTTTTTATTTCTCGTTCTTTTCTTTTTTCATTCAAGTCGAGCAGTCACTCACCACCTGAAAGAGGTGGGAGTCTTCTCGACTGAGATAAATCAAGACTACATCAAGATTAGAGTGTATTCACAAAACGCATAAATGCTTTTCTTCCTTCTTCAGTACATTTATATACACCTGCGTCTTCTAATACTTTTACGAAAACTTCTCCAACTTCTTTTTCAAGAATATTCCATACATTCTCTTGTGTGATTTCCGTATACTTTGGTAGGAATCCTTCCACCCAAGCTGCATGTTTCTTCAATTCTTCTACAGAAGCAATATCTTTTTTGTTCACAAGACATTCTGCCAGACTTTCCATTTCTTTTTTAAGACGTGATGGAAGGACAGCCAACCCCATAACCTCAATAAGACCAATATTTTCTTTCTTAATATGATGATATTCTGCTCTTGGGTGATATACACCAAGTGGTCTTTCTTCTGTTGTGATATTATTTCTTAATGTGAGATCAAGCTCGTATTCTTCTCCTCTTCTTCTTGCGATCGGCGTAATCGTATTATGTGGCTCTCCATTGGTCTGTTCAAAGATAAATGCTTCCGGATCGCTGTAATTACGCCATTTCTTAAGAATATGATCTGCAAGTTCAATAAGACGTCCCGAATCTTTGTGTCGAATTCGTATTACAGATAATGGCCAGTGTACGATACCTGCTGTTACATCTTCATATCCTGGAATTGTAAATTCCTGCTCCATTTCTGCACGTTCCATCGCAAAAGTATAATGTCCTCCCTGGAAATGATCGTGGGTAAGGATAGATCCTCCAACGATTGGCAGATCTGCATTAGAACCTACAAAATAATGCGGAAACTGACGAATAAAATCAAATAACTTAGCAAATGTATCTCTATTTATTTGCATTGGCGTATGCTCACCATTTAAAACGATACAGTGCTCATTATAGTATACATACGGAGAATACTGGAATCCCCATCTGCTTCCATGAATAGTAATTGGAATAATACGGTGATTCTGTCTTGCCGGGTGATTCATCCTTCCTGCATATCCTTCATTCTCTATGCAAAGCTGGCACTTTGGATACGCACTCTGTTTTGCGTTCTTTGCTGCTGCAATCGCCTTAGGATCTTTTTCCGGTTTTGAAAGATTAATCGTAATATCAATAACACCATACGGACTATCCACCGTCCACTTTTTGTCTTTCTGAATACGGTCTTTTCTTATATAGTTGCTGTTTTCACTGAGTTCATAAAAATAATCTGTAGCATACTTCGGACCTTTTTCATAATAAGTATTAAATGTCTTCTGTACAGCACTTGGCCGCGGTGTCATAATTCCCATCAGCTTTGTATCGAATAAATCTCTTGTTACGATATCATCACTTTGAATGATACCTTTTTCAAATGCCTCATCTGTCAGGGCATTTAAAATATTCACAAGAACAATCTTCTCACCATCAATATCCGGATCATCATATTCATCTAAACCAAATAAATCCAGATACTGATTTATCATAAAGATCTCGTCTTCCGGCTGAATTAATCTTGCACCAATACCATAGGCAACAAGCTTTTTAATATTCTTTGTTAATCCCACTTTTCATTCCTCCTGGAAAATTCTATAAAACTTTCATTCCACCGTATTTTCTGATTTTTAATACATGGCAGGCATCCTCACCAAAAATATCTTCCATATTTTTCTTATAAATATCAACAATATCATTTGGAACAAATGCCTGGATCGTTCCGGCAAATCCTCCACCATGAACACGACTTACTCCCTTTCCTTTTAAGATTACATCACTTAATGCTAATCCAACAGCCATCTCCTGTCTGGAAAGATTTTTCACAGAATATACATTCTGAAGATATTTAAATGAAGAATCTCCGGAAGATTTAATTAACTTCTTGAATTCCTCAAAATTCTCTTCTTCTAATGCATTTACCTGGTCAATAACACGATCTGTTTCCTCAAACCAGTGCATTGCACGAAGTACGGCTCTATCTCCTGCAACCTTTCTTATTTCAGGAATATTAGTATAGAATTCATTCTTATCAACCTGTTTTAATATTTCTTTTCCAAAATATGCTGCTACTCTTTTCATCTCTTCCGGGATTGCTGCATACTCATCTGTTAAATCTGCATGAGATCCTTTTGTATCAACAATACATAAACTATGATTAAAATCTTCAAAATTTACATTTACCTTTTTAATTACAGGATTCTTCACATCAGCAAAATCAATAAAAATAAGATTTCCAACGGAAGATGCCATCTGATCCATCAAACCACATGGTTTACCAAAGAAAACATTTTCCGCATACTGTCCTGCCTGAGCGATTAATACTGGAGAAATGTTTCCCTCATTATAAAGGCCGGATAAAATATTACCTATCAGCACCTCAAATGCGGCAGAGGAAGACATTCCTGCTCCATTTAAAACATCACTTGTCACATATGCTTCAAATCCACCAATTTCATATCCTTCTTCTTTTAATCTTGCAGCAACACCACGAATCAGACCAGCGGATGTTCCTTCTTCTTCTTTTGTTGGGAGAAGATCTGCTAAAGAAACATTGATCATTGGATATCCTTCTGATTTTAAAACAATACCACTTTCTTTTTTTGCTACAATTGCGATCGCATCTAAATTAATAGATGCAGCGAGAACTCTTCCACACTGGTGATCTGTATGATTTCCTCCGATCTCACTTCTTCCCGGTGCACTGTAGATTTCTACGTCTTTTACTCCAAACAGTTCTTCAAAACTTTCAATTGCCTTAACATAGCGTCCTTTCTGATATTCTAAGACACTTTCATCAATATAAATATCTTTCAATAATTCTGCATATTTTCCGCTCTGAAACCCTGCTTTTAATTCTGTTGTTTTCATAATTACCTTAAACTCCTTTTCTTAAAATCCGACCCTTCTTCATTCCTGATTCCTACGGTTACTATACTCACTATACCTTGCAATACACACATGTCCGTCTGTTCTTTCCAGTCGTTATTCTCGTGTTATTTATATAGTAAAGTATTTTAGTAAATTTATCAAGAGAAATCTTTACTAAATATTTTACTATATTTTTAGTAATTTTTTCTTCACCTGTTCCATAAAATTTGATATACTGTAACTACTCATAAAAATCAAATCGAATGCACCTAAGACTTCGCATGATTCTGATCAATATAACCTGGTATATTTGTTTCAAAATCACAATCGTTTTATTTGCATTTACTTTAATACTTAATATAATAAACACACGAAAAGGAGTGCTATTCTTATGGCAACACTGAAAGATATTGCAAAAAAAGCCGGCGTATCTTCTGCTACCGTATCTCGTATTCTGAATCAGGATGAAACCTTGAGTGTCACTACCAAGACAAGAGAACGCGTACTAGAAATCGCCCAGGAATTAAATTATAAAAAAAAGACTGCACCTTCTTCAAAAACAGTAATCGGCATCTTCCAATGGGTTACTTTATTTCAAGAACTAGAAGATCCTTATTATCAGGCAATACGAAGTGGCATTGAACGATACTGTATGACAGAGAATCTCGAAATTCGACGTGCTTTTCAAAGTGATCCCGATTATATCAATACTCTCCACGATGTTCAGGGACTTATCTGTATCGGTAAGTTTAATGCTGAACAGATTCAACTTTTTGAATCTATCACTCCAAACGTTATTTTTGTAGATATGCAGACCTCAAAAATCAATTGTAATACGATATCTCTCGATTTTGAGCAGGCCGTTATTGATGCCCTTGATTATCTTTCCGATCTTGGACATACTTCCATCGCTTATCTTGGCGGAAAAGAATATTTAAACGATGATACCGTCTATTTTGAGCAAAGAAAAGATACTTTTATCCGCTATTGCAAAGAACATCATATTACTTATGAACCTTACTTAAAAGAAACTGAATTTTCTGCTGATGCAGGATACCAGATGATGATGGAGCTTATTGATGCAGGAACTCTTCCCAGCGCTGTCTTTGCTGCCAGCGATCCCATTGCCATTGGCGCAATGCGTGCACTTTATCAAAAAGGATATCGTATTCCAGAAGATATCTCCGTCATAGGATTTGACGATATTAATGTAGCAAAGTTCTCCAACCCACCATTGACGACGATCTATGCTCCTGCGGATTTTATGGGGCAATTTGCTGCCCACTATATCCAGCTTCTCGCAGAAAGCAATACCAAATTAGCTTACAATATGCCTGTAAGAATGACCCTTCCATGCAGACTCACTATACGAGATACCTGTGGGCCAGCTTTGTAGATTTCGTATAGACGAAAAAAGAAATACTGCCCTATCCCATCTGCTCTGTAGTCGCTGTGTTTAAAATGCTCGCTCGCATCTTAAACACGCTCCAAAGCCGCATCTGGGATAGGGCAGTATTTCTTTTTTCTGACTATTCCAAATCCACAGTTGATGAAGATGGGGGGATTAAATACTAATTTGCTGAGGACACAGACACCGCTTTAATAGAAGATATTGAGCTGAATTGTAAGAAGTCTTCTAAAAAATAAAGAATTGTTATAAGTTTGATTTTGTTCCGTTGCGCTAAACGTTTCATTTTGCCTCAAAAAACGAAAACTTCGGAAAAATGAGTCCGAAGTTTTCAAAGTCAAAATTCCACAGCGCAAAGTCACAAAATACAATACTTATAACAATTCTTTGTTCTTTACCATAGTTTTCTTACAATTCAGCAGGAAATTTTATTTTAGCGGCTGACAGTTTAATAACAAATAACAAATTAATGATTTATATTGGAAAGAGAAGGGGATTCTTCGGAAGATTATGATTTTTAATTAAAGAAGTATTTCACCATAAGAAAAGATTCCTCATCTGGAGCCAAAGAACAGAAAAAAGAAATAATACCATATTCCAGATGCGGCTTCGGAGCATGTTTAAGATGCAGATAAGCATTTTAAACACAGCGACTACAGAGCAGATGGGATATGGTATTATTTCTTTTTTCGTCTATACGCAATCTATAAATTAGTATTTTTTTGCTTTTTCATAATCTTTTTTATGTACCAAGATCTCATATTCTATCATTTGATTCACATCATTTCCCAAGCTTCCCATTCGACTTCTTAATGTTCCTTCTGCCGGAAACATCGTCTGTGATAAATGGTTTTTTGTTTTATATTTATAGGGAATTCCTTCTTGTTCTAATCTTGTACGTATTTTATTAAACATCTCCATGTCTGTTCCAACCCAAAGACTCTCCGAATTAAAAATGTTAAACATAATAGTATCTCTCCTTTTTTTGCAAAGCACCTCATTAAAAACTGCATATTTTTTTATTTATTATACGCTTTATAAGCTATTATGACAAGGTGCACCACTGTATCCTTCAAAATTAGTTTTACCTCAAAATATGCTTCTGTATTAAATTTAAGACAATTTTTCTCTTGACATTTCAAAAAATCGGACTATAATGAGGTTCATCAAATACATAAACTTCACCGAAATTCGTTGAAGAGAACAATGCTGTTTTTGAATAAGGCGTTTCAGAGAGCCTGCGTTTGGTGTGAGCAGGTACACTTTCAATGACAGATATCCTCTCTAAGATGCGGACTGAACATTACTTAAATTTTTAATCAGTAAGTCTCGCCGGAATCCTCCGTTAAAAGGAAAGCGTATGATAGTACGTTAAGAGCTGTAATTTTATTACAGAATTTGGGTGGTAACGCGGATTTTTTTCGTCCCTTTTCAGTTTTTTCTGAGAAGGGATTTTTTGTTTTCTTGGTAATACAACGAATAATATCAAAAGCGGTGAGGCACATCAGGAGGTAACATAAGTATGAAACAATTACAAAAATTCAGCAAATTTTTATCAGATTACACATCTATCGTTGTAATCGCCATCGCAGTAATCACATTTTTCCTTCCATCATTGATGGGCTGGGTTAATTTCCAATTATTCACTGACCCGGTAGCTAATAAATTTACAAGTCAGTCTATTATCATTGGTGTTATCATGTTTAGTATGGGACTTACTCTTACAACTGATGATTTTAAGATTCTGGCACAAAGACCATTTGACATCTGTATCGGAGCCATTGCGCAATATTTAATTATGCCGTTTTTAGCATTTTTTATTACAAAATTACTACACCTTCCTGCTGGAATCGCACTTGGACTGATTCTTGTAGGCTGTTGTCCTGGTGGAGTATCTTCCAATATCATGTCTTATCTTTGTGGCGGAGATGTTGCTTTTTCTGTTGGAATGACGACAGTATCTACTATTCTCTCCCCAGTTATGACACCACTCATGGTTTCACTTCTTGCAAGTGGGGCAAAAATTACGATTCATGGACTTCCAATGTTTATTTCTATCATTGAAACCGTTATCGTACCTGTAGCAATTGGTTTTGTATTAAATTATGCATTAGGTAAAAATAAAACATTTAAAGAAGTACAAAAAGTTATGCCAGGCATTGCTGTTCTTGGTCTTGCCTGCGTTGTTGGCGGAGTTATCTCTTCCCAGGGTTCAAAATTCTTCCAGTCTGGAGTCGTAATCTTCGTTGCAGTTCTTCTTCACAACGGTCTCGGATATTTCTTCGGATATTGTGCCGGTCGCCTTACTGGAATGAATACTGCAAAGAAAAGAACAATCTCTATCGAAGTTGGTATGCAGAATGCCGGTCTTGCAACAAACCTTGCAACAACAACTGCACAGTTTGCTTCTACACCAGAATCCGCAATTATCTGCGCTGTTTCCTGTGTATGGCATTCCATTTCCGGTACATTACTGGCAGGACTCTTCGCTCAGTATGATAAAATGAAAGCAGCACATAAAGAGACTGCCACAGCTAAATAAGTCTGATTTCTAGATTTAATACAGACGAAAAAAGAAAAAACAATATATCCCATCTGCTCTGTAGTCGCTGTATTTAAAATGCTTATCCGCATCTTAAATACGCTCCGAAGGCGCATCTGGGATATATTGTTTTTTCTTTTTTCTGTCTAATCTAAATCCATAGTTAACTGATTTTGTAGGATTAGGTTAGGCACTCGCTATAATAGAATTTCCTGCCGAATTATAAGGAAATTCTAACAAAAATAGAAGTTTTATAAGTATTGCATTGTGTGACTTTGCACTGCGGAATTTTGCCTCAAAAACAAAGAGTTTCGTGCAGCACAATAAAATCAAACTTAGAAAATCATATCCTTCTGGAGAATTCCCATTCTCACCAACTTTGGATTTAGATAGTCAGAAAAAAGGAAACATGCCATATCCCAGATGCGGCTTCGGAGCGCGTTTAAGATGCGGACGAGCATTTTAAACACAGCAACTACAGAGCAGATGGGATATGGCATGTTTTCTTTTTTCGTCTATACCAAATCTACATTATCCTTGCATATATTGTTCAAGGTATTCTTTGTCTTTTATGAGTATTTTCTGATTTTCTACTGAGATGACTCCATTCTCTCTTAATCCACGCAAAATACGGTTGACACTATTTCGTGTAGATATTCCACAAAATCCTGCAATATCATCGTTGGTAATCTGAAAATCAATAAGAATTCCCTCTTTCATTTTCTTTCCAAATGATTCAATCTGCAAGTACAGGAACGCACATACTGCTCCTGTTTTTCCATTCATTGTCATAAGCTGCTGGCGATAAATTGCTTGTGAAAGTTCTTCTCTGTAGTAGGCATTAATATAATCTTGAAGTTTTTTATCTTTATTAACGTATTCCCAGAAAGTTACACGAGGAATTTTGTAAAATACAGCTGATTCACTTTCTACTCGTACATTAAATGGTGCAGAAGTATACTGGCTTACTTCGTCTTTTAATAATGAAATGATATTAGGAGCCTTTAAGTAGGAAATGTTAAACTCTCTTCCATCTCTTAGGATAATACTTGTTTTCACTACACCTTCTTTTAATACATAAGTACTTTGCTGCTCAAAACCATAATAAGTAAGATATGCATGGCGCGCCTTATGTACTATCGGAATGTCTTTTTTCTCTAAAAACTCTAGCAAATATTCATGTTCCATTTTTTTCATCCTTTCTTCTTACAAAAGTATATCATATTTTTAACAGATGTTGGTAACATTTGATAATATTCTTTGTTATCACATTTTATTAACACGAAATGTGGTTTGCAGAGACATTTATTTTGCATAAAATAACTTCCTGTTAAGAAAATGTACTCGCACATATCTAAGTTTTTAAGGAGGATTTTAAAATGTTTGAAATGAATGTGCCTTACGATAAAGG
Source organism: Anaerobutyricum hallii (assembly GCF_900209925.1). Lineage (NCBI taxonomy): Bacteria > Bacillati > Bacillota > Clostridia > Lachnospirales > Lachnospiraceae > Anaerobutyricum > Anaerobutyricum hallii. The sequence goes on from NZ_LT907978.1 coordinate 2,399,142, forward strand.
AGAAATGAAAATCAGCCTGCCTGAAAAAAATCTTGCAGGTGTTTTGGAAGGAAAACAGTCTGAGTACACCACCGAACTTTCTGAGGAAGAACTGGTAGAACAGTCTTTAGACAACCCAATCGGTTCGAAATCATTGGAGGAACTGGCAAAAGGAAAAAAGGATATTGTCATTATCAGTTCTGATCATACACGTCCTGTTCCATCAAAAATTATTACTCCGATTCTTTTAAGAAGAATCCGTTCTGTATCCCCTGATGCACGAATCCGTATTCTTGTTGCAACTGGTTTCCATCGTCCTAGTACCCATGAGGAATTAGTTGATAAATACGGTGAAGAAATCGTTGCTAATGAAGAAATTGTTATGCACATTTCTACGGATGATGCTTCTATGAAAAAGATTGGTGTTCTGCCAAGTGGCGGCGACTGCATCATTAATAAGATTGCAGCAGAAGCTGACCTGTTAATTTCTGAAGGTTTTATCGAAGCTCACTTTTTTGCAGGTTTTTCTGGTGGAAGAAAGTCTGTTTTACCAGGTATTGCTTCCTATAAAACAATTATGGCTAATCACAGCGGAGAATTTATTAATGACAAAAAATCCCGCCCGGGTAATCTCTGTCATAATTTAATTCACGAAGATATGGTTTATGCTGCAAGAACAGCCAATCTTGCTTTTATCGTTAATGTTGTATTAAATGGAAATCACGAGATTATTGGTTCTTTTGCCGGAGATATGGAAACTGCTCATGAAAAAGGCTGTGATTTTGTTCGTTCTCTTGCAAGCGTAAACAAAGTAAATTGTGATATCGCTATTTCCACTAACGGCGGTTATCCTCTTGACCAGAATATTTACCAGGCTATCAAAGGTATGACTGCTGCAGAAGCTACTCTTCCTGATGATGGAATCATTATTATGATTGCCGGATGCCGCGATGGTCATGGCGGAGTTGGTTTCTACCATAACATTGCTGATGTAAAAGATCCAGAAGAATTTGAGCAAAAAGCAATCCATACTCCTCGTCTGGAAACCGTACCAGACCAGTGGACTTCACAGATTTTTGCCCGTATTCTGGCACACCATAAAGTTATTATGGTATCTGATCTTGTTGACCCAAAACTGGTAAAAGATATGCATATGGAACTTGCTTCTAATGTAGATGAAGCTCTTGCTATGGCATTTAAAATCAAAGGAAATGATGCAAAAGTTGCTGTTATTCCTGATGGTTTAGGCGTTGTTGTTAATATCTAAATTTTAATATCAGAATCCCTAGCGACTATCATTATCAAAATAGATTATTTCAGACTTTTTTATTAAAATGCTATAAATAATTTTATAAAAAGAAAGAGAAGAAAGGAAAAAATCGTTATGTTACACTCACTTATGGCTGAATTTTTAGGAACAGCCCTTATGATTTTATTCGGTGTCGGCGTACACTGTGATGAAGTCCTTACCAAAACAAAATACCATGGAAGCGGACACATTTTTGCCATCACCACCTGGGCTTTTGGTATTTCTGTTACTCTGTTTATCTTTGGTGGTGTCTGCATTAACCCTGCCATGGCATTATGTCAGGCAATTCTTGGCATGATTCCCTGGAGCAGCTTTATTCCTTATTGTATTGCTGAGTTCCTCGGTGCTTTATTTGGCGCACTCGTTGTTTATGTTATGTATGCTGACCATTTTAAAGCAAGTGAAGGAAAAATAGACCCGATTGCCATTCGAAACATTTTTTCTACAAATCCAAACTGTAGAAATCTTCCACGCAACTTCCTGGTCGAGACAATCGCAACTGCTGTTTTTCTGACTGCAATCCTGGCTGTTGCAACAAATTACGAAAAACAGCTTCCTATCGGCGTTGGACTTATCGTCTGGGCCGTTGGTATGGGACTTGGCGGAACGACTGGATTTGCTATGAATCAGGCAAGAGACTTAGGTCCTCGTCTTGCATTCCAGTTACTTCCTATTAAAAATAAAGCGGACAATGACTGGCAGTACGGTCTGCTCGTGCCTGGTATCGCTCCATTTGTCGGAGCCGTCTTAGCTGCTTTATTCTCCCACTATTTTCTTGCTATTTAATTCATTGAGAGGGAACAGACGAAAATAAAAAGAATAGACTATAGGAAATGTAAAGATATCGCTGCGTAGAAAATACCTAGTCGGCATTTTTACTTGCTCTCACATTACATTTCCTATAGTCTATTCTTTTTATTTTCTGTTTGTTTGCTCCAGAAGGAATGAATTCAATAGTTTTTGGAGGGAGAAGGAGGGGGGAGAAATCAGAAGACTACTGCTTGCTCGAAAGATATCTCTGTCAGAAGATTACATTTATCTGCTCTCGCATTTCTTTTCCTATGGTCTATTCTTTTTATTTTCTGTTTGTTTGCTCCTGAAGGATTGTATTCATAGTTTACAAAAGGTCGTGTATTATTCTAAATGAATCCATAGTAATTTTAACAAATATATAGTATAGTTCTTTTAGATAAATGATCAGAAAGTATGAGGAAACTACCCATGTTGAAAATAATTATTTCCCCGGCAAAAAAAATGAATGTAAGAAATGACATTTTATCCTATAAAAATATACCATTTTTTATAAATGAGGCTCAAATTCTTTTTTCTTATATGAAAAATATGTCTTTGGAGGAATTAAAAAATCTATGGAAATGCAGTGACAAGCTTGTACAGGAAAATGAGCAACAGCTTCGAACAGGAAACTTAAAGCAAAATCTAAGTCCGGCGATTCTTTCTTATGAGGGAATTCAATATAAATACATGGCACCAGCAGTGTTTGAAGAACAGGCTTTTATATGGTTAGAAAAGCATTTGAGGATTTTATCCGGCTTTTACGGGGTACTATGTCCGTTTGACGGGGTGATTCCGTATCGACTAGAAATGCAGGCACGTTTTCATAATGAAAAAATAAATAATTTATACGACTTTTGGGGACAAAAATTAGCAGACTATATATTAAAAGACTGTGATTGTCTCATTAACCTTGCCTCAAAAGAGTACAGTAAAAGTGTTTTGAAATATATTCCAAAAAATGTACAGGTCATAACCTGTGTATTCGGAGAAATAATTGATGGGAAAATAAAAGAAAAAGGAACTTATGCAAAGATGGCAAGAGGTTCCCTTGTTCGTTATATGGCAGAGCATCAGATTGAAAATCCAGAGGAAATGAAACAATTCGATGAACTTGGGTATAAATATAAGGAAGAATATTCTGATAACACAAAATGGATATTTTGCAAATAACTATTTAATTCATTGAGAGAAAACAGACGAAAATAAAAAGAATAGACCATAACAAATGTAAAGATATCACTGCGTAGAAAATGCCTGTTCGGCATTTTTACTTGTTCTCACATTACATTTGTTATGGTCTATTCTTTTTATTTTCTGTGTTTTGGCTCCAGAAGGAATGAATGCAATAGTCTTTGGGAAAGAGATGGGGAAGGGGACAGAAGGTCGTGGCTTATTCTGATGCTATTTCCACTATGCTGAACCTTCTTTCAAGTTTCACTGATGATAAGATGATACCGAAACCTATCACTGTACATAATAATTTTATCATTATATTGTCGCAATATATCATTTTTTCTCAAAACGTATGCTATACGTTATATATAACGCACATCTCGCGGCAAGAATGCCTCGGCGTTCTTGAATTAGAATGTACGATAAATATAAAGGCGATTTCTGTACTTTTTTGTAAAATGACAACCCCCTTTATTTTTACTGTTCGTTAAAAAGAGTACCTAATCTTCTGGATGATACATCTTCCGAGTAAGCAGTAGTCTTCTGACCTCTCCCCCTTATTCCTCCCAAAGACTATTGCATTCATTCCTTCTGGAGCCAACACACAGAAAAAAGAAATACTACCGTATCCCAGATGCGGCTTCGGAGCGTGTTTAAGATGCGGATGAGCATCTTAGGCACAGCGACTACAGAGCAGATGGGATATGGTGGTATTTCTTTTTTCGATTGTTTTCTCTAATGAATTAAATAGTAAATAATCCATTGCAATTGGAAATTTTTTTTAGTATAATTATGTTAAGAAATTTTGAATGCATTATTATATTTTGCATTCTTAATTTTATTTAAGCTTAATGTATAACCACATTAACTAAGGAGGATTTATTTATGGCAACTTGGAACAATCTTGACACTCTGGCATCTTATAAGAAACTTGCCGGACTGAAAAACCACGTAGACATTAAAGAAGCTATGAGCGGAGAGAATGGTGCTACACGTGTAGCAAAATATTCCGCACCTATGGCAGAGGGACTTAGCTTTAACTATGCTGCAAAGCAGGTAGATGACACTGTTTTGGCTGCGCTGGCAGAATTAGCAGAAGAATCACAGCTCGCTGATAAATTTGAAGAATTATATAACGGTGCTGTGATCAATACCGGTGAAAAACGTCTTGTTCTTCATCATTTAGCACGTAGACAGTTAGGTAAAGATGTTGTTGTTGACGGTGTAAACAAACGTGATTTCTATGTTTCCCAGCAACAGAAAGCCGCAGATTTTGCTAATAAAGTACATGCCGGTGAAATTACTAACGCTGCTGGTGAGAAGTTCACAACTGTTGTTCAGATTGGTATCGGTGGAAGTGACTTAGGTCCTCGTGCTTTATATATCGCATTAGAGAACTGGGCTAAAGAGAACGGTGTTGCTAAGATGGAAGCGAAGTTTATCAGCAACGTAGATCCTGATGATGCTGCTGCAGTTTTAAAATCTACAGATTTAGCTCACGCTCTTTTCATCGTTGTATCTAAATCCGGAACAACTTTGGAAACATTGACAAATGAAGCTTTCGTAAAAGATGCTTTAACAAAGGCTGGATTAAATCCTGCAAATCATATGCTTGCTGTAACAAGTGAGACATCTCCTTTAGCAAAGAGCGATGATTACTTAGAAGCATTCTTCATGGATGACTTTATCGGTGGACGTTACTCCTCTTCTTCTGCAGTTGGTGGAGTTGTTCTTTCCCTTGCATTTGGTCCTGAAATCTTCGCAAGAATTTTAAATGGTGCAGCTGAAGAAGATAAACTTGCTGCTAATAAAAACATTTTAGAAAACCCAGATATGTTAGATGCTTTAATTGGTGTTTATGAACGTAATGTTCAGGAATACCCTTCTACTGCTGTTTTACCATATTCTCAGGCATTAAGCCGCTTCCCTGCACATTTACAGCAGTGTGATATGGAATCCAATGGTAAGTCTGTGAATCGTTTTGGTGAACCTGTAAATTATGTGACAGGTCCTACTATCTTTGGTGAGCCAGGAACAAACGGACAGCATTCTTTCTATCAGTTATTACATCAGGGAACTGATATCGTACCTTTACAGTTTGTTGGTTTTAAAAACAGCCAGATTGGTATGGATGTAGTAATTGAAGACAGCACAAGCCAGCAGAAGTTATGTGCGAATGTAGCTGCACAGATCGTTGCTTTCGCCTGTGGTAAAAAAGATGAAAACCTTAACAAAAACTTTGAAGGTGGACGCCCATCCAGCATTATTATTGGTGAGCAGTTAACACCAGAATCACTCGGTGCATTATTAGCTCATTTCGAAAACAAGATTATGTTCCAGGGATTCTTATGGAATGTTAACAGCTTTGACCAGGAAGGTGTACAGCTTGGTAAGATTCTCGCAAAACGTGTTCTTGCTCATGATACAGATGGCGCATTAAAATCCTACAGTGATTTATTAAACATTTAATTCTAACCTAAACAAAAATTCAAGAATGCCTCCGGCAGGATTGCAGATGTGGGAATCCTCTCACATCTGATATACAAAAAGAACGATCTGACAGATGTACTGTATACAGTAGCCTTAAAATAATTTCTGTTATTTTAAGAAAAATACTTTGTGCATCTGTAGATTGTTCTTTTTTATTTTCTTTTTCACTTTCTTTTTATTGGTATAAAAATGTGACTGTCGGCTACTATCATTTTTTATGATTTTTTTATATGATATTAGGGTCAAAATATCAAAACTTCGTTCGTGCTTGCACGATAAGGTGTTTGACTTTGGAATCCGCGTAACATGAGAATTAAATTCATCTGAAAATTAAGGAACTTTTACCTGCAAATATGCTATAGTATTCTTATATAATATTTTCCAAGGAGGGATTGCTATGAAAAATGCTATTTTTAAATTATTTAAAGTTACTTTCCCATTTGCGCTTGCATTTATGATGTGTCTGCCTTTTTCTATGACACTGAATGCTGCCTCTGTGAAGAATATTCCTGTAAAGAAAATATTATCTGCTGATATCACCGGAGATGGAAAAGCAGATAAAATTCTTATCACAACCAGTATGGATAAGGATTGCTTCATAAAAAAATTGAAAGTTAAAGTAAATAATAAAGTTGCTTTTACTAAAAACTGTACGAATGACAATATTCATTCCTTTACTGCCCGATATGCTAAAATGTCAAATAAAAATGAACTTCTTCAGCTAATGGGTATCGGAGATAATGACTATATTGTATTTAATCAGATTTATAAATATAATAACAAATCTAAAAAGCTCTATTCTGTAAGCAAGTTAGATTATACAGCCTGCGAAATTGTTTCTGCTAAAAAGAATTTACTGACTCTTCGTCATGGTGACCAGCCTGCTGAAACAGGATGGCTTAACTGGAAAATGAATTACAAATTTCGTAATAATAAGCTTGTTTTAACAAGTACTACCACTTCTACTGTGAAAAGTATTATTGGTAACTACCACAATGATTCTTATAGTAAATTATTCCGGAAAAATATTTTTGTAACAGCGAAAAAGTTACGTTTTTATAACGGAAGTAAACTTGCTTTCACTGTTCCTAAAGGAAAACAGGTAACTTTGAAAAAGCTTACTCTGTCCAAAAACACTATGTATCTTCAGTTTCAATATGGAAAAAAGACTGGCTGGCTCAGAGTGAATAACAAAGACTATAATTATGAGTCTCCATATTTTAAAGTAGTTTCCCGTAGATTAGCAGGTTAATTACTATAAAAGACCTCTGCATGTTTCCTGTCATTTAAATGACCGGGCATGCAGAGGTCTTTTTATTTTTTATTTTTTTATTTCAATGTAACAGTTATACCAGCTTATCTTGCACAAATACTATTAACAAAAATAATATAGCAGCCAAAGTCTCCGATACCTTTTCGAACAGCCTTATCTGCTTTCTCGTCTCCTAATTGCTCTCTCCACTGTACTTCTTTTCCCTGCATCTTTAAATATCTTGCAATCATGTTAAAATGAAGAATAACGTTATCATGACAGGCTGTCCTGAAAGAATCTTTATCCATTTTCTCTTCTATTGAGAATGTATGCCACTTTGCACGAAGATCCGCATAGGGAAAAATAGCATTACACAAATCATCATACAATTCCAATGCATCTTCATCTTCTCCGATTTCCAGCATCATATTTTCGTGCATCTTTCTCATTTGTTCAATTGTTATCGCCCCAGACTCTTTTACATAGCTATCATAAGTATTGATCATTTTGTTCTTCTCCTTTTTATTCATAATGTACTCTCTAAAATGAACTATCAAATTTATTAGTCAAACATATACCAGAAGGGGATGCTACATCTCTATCTAAAAGAATTTTCTATGTTGTTTTCTGTATTTTAACAGACCAACAAACGAGAAGTTCTCAGTCTGTTTTACAGTTCATAATAATATAAACAGATGTTTTGATATGTTCCATCCTTCATACGGAAACCTTTCGGTACAATTCCAATCTGTACAAAACCCAGTCGTTCATACAAATGGCGGGCATGAATATTGTTTTCCACCACAGCATTAAACTGCAAAATTCCAAAGCCATACTGTTTTGCCTGTACAAGACAATCAGCTACTAATTTTTCACCAATATGCTCGCCGCGGTAATCGGTATCAACAGCATAACTCGCATTTGCAATATGCCCACAGCGGCCAATATTGTTTGGATGCAGAATATAAAGCCCCACAATTTTTCCATTGTTGTCTGCAACGCCGCAATATGTTTGTGCCGCAAAAAAGTCTGCACCTGTTGTATCGTTCAAAAAATCTTCTTGTGGAAAAGCCTCGCCATCTTCTACGACCTTATTCCAAATGGAGATCATTGCAGGAATATCTTTTTCTCTATACTTTCTAATTTCCATAATCTATCCTCTAAATTCTAATTTCAGGACATCATTTCCAATACTGATTTTACCGTATTTTTTAATCTCAGTCCATCTTTTTATATCCAAGCGATAGAAAAACTTTTCTGTCTCTGCTCCGCCGGAAGATATTTCATTGTAATACTTTTTAATACATTTCTTGTTTTACACAAATTATAGTATGTAATAATATTATAATAAATTATTTTATTATTTGAAGATCAATATAATTATTTTTCCAAGAAAATTTCTAAAGTATATCCTTGTAAAAAAGAAAAGCACCGAAAACCCACTGTTTAAGCGAATTTTCGATGCTTCTAATACAGAATCGAGGCGACGGGACTCGAACCCACGGCCTCTGCGTCCCGAACGCAGCGCTCTACCAAACTGAGCCACGCCTCGTTTTCACAACGATTATAATATCAAAATTAACGAGACATGTCAAGTTTTTACGAGAACAAATTCTGCGAACTACCCTCTTCTAAATCCAGTGGGTTAAGGCAGTCTTATTTCAAATACATTTATCAGCGAGACTTTCTTTTTAAATATTATCCTTTTTTCTTTTTTGGAAATATAGGATAATAAAAATCATGGAGAGTGAAAGTAAACCTACTAAAAGATACACCGCAATCGTATTGTTATCTCCTGTTTTCGCTCCTGGTGTTCCCTGATCTTTATTTTTTTTCATAGGTTTGTTATTTTCTTTTAAATTGACTTTATCATAATCGTTCATTTTTGGTGTAATCGGAATATCACTTCCGTCCTTGTTCTTTCCTTCTAAAGAAACTTCATTTTTCAAAAATTTTATTGATGGAATATCTTTCTTTACCTTTGCTGTGTAAATTAATTCCACAGAATCCCCCGCTTCTATTTTATCTAAAAAGACTTTTTTGTTTTTTATTTCTTTTACTTTAACCGTATTGCTCTTCTTACTTCGTATACTGCTTCCTGCTTTATGAGCAAACCCTTTCATTTGTACATATTTTTTCAACTCTTTTGACGGTTCTTCTTTTATTGTTATATTTCTTGCACTTGCTGTTCCACTATTCGATACAGTAATTGTAAACTTAATTTCTTCTCCGGCTTTATATGTTCCATATTTTCTTTTTCCTGTATACCTTCCATTCTCTAAAACAATATTCTTTGTTTTATCTGATTTTTTCGCAACAACAATGTCTGGCACTCCTATTCCTACGGTATCGTTATCTGTCATTTCCGGAGTTTCGATTATATAGATTTTTTCTCTCTTTCCATTGTCATTCACTGTTTCATATTGTGCTGTGATATGGATAGCATTATTCAAATGTGTGCCTGCCTGTACACCTGTCTGTACCTCTGCTTTCATGTGTAGTACTACACTGTCTGCTGCTTTTAATTTATCTAAATGTACTATGTATTTTCCTTCTTCATCTTCTTTTTCTGGCATCCGTTCTACACAAACTGTATTTCCCTGCTTTGTTGTAATCTGGCCTGAAACAATTGTAACAGTACCTGGTTTTATAATTTCCTGTAATGATTTATCCATGAAATCTTCTACTACCAAATCATACAGGTCCGCTGTTCCTTCATTACTTATATTTACTGTATAATCTATCACATCTCCGTATTCATAAATGCCTTCTTTTTTTATGCCTTCGTAACGCCCTTTTACTAAAGTGACTCCTTGTGTTTTATCTGCAAGCTTAGAAACTTTAGCAACCGGAGTACCTGGAATATTGATAGTATCTTCATCTTTCATTAATTCCGTAACTGGAATTTCTGTATACTTTTTACTTTCTTCTTTTAACTCCTCTATTGCCAGCTTTTGAATCTCTTCATAGGCTTTCTCAATTGCTTTCCTGGCTTCTTCTGCCATCGGATCTTTCTTTGTATCTTCCTCCGCTTCGTCTTTCTTTTCATCGCCTTTATTATTGTCATTCTTATCTTCTTCGTTTTTATCTTCTTCTTTATCTTCTTTTTTATCCTCTTCCTTATCCTCCGGATTATTCGTATCTTCTTTTTTATGTTCATCCGCCTTGCTCCAGCATGCATATAAATCTACATCTTTTTCCGGCATTACATACCACTGTGTTGGCAGATATTCTGCTTCTCCGGTCTTTTTCGTACTCCAGCCTGTGAATTTGTATCCGCCGCATGAAAAATAATTTTTATTTATTTTTATTTTTGTTCCTGCATATGCTGGTGTTTCTGAATCGATTTCTTTTTGTTCTTCTTTCGTTTCTTCTGCTTTTGATGGATAATTTGAGTGGTACACTAATTTATATTGTTTTACATCTTTTGACCACTGTGCATATAATACAGTGTTTTCTTTTAAAGTAAACTTTTCAGATGGTGCATAACGCTTTCCGCTTCCATCTGTCTTTGTATTCCATCCTACAAACTTCTTTCCATTATTGTGGAATGAATTTCCGTCTATTAGCACTTCTTTTTCTTCATCTTCACCATCATCAGAAAAACATTCTGCATCTGTGTATTTTTCTTCTTCTTTCGTATTAGAAGAATAGATGAGCTTCTTCTGCTCAATCTTTTTCCACTGTGCATATAAATAAATATTCTTTGATGGGATAACGAAGGTATCTCCGGAATTATATTGCTTTCCACTTCCATCTGCTTTTGTATTCCATCCAGCGAAAAGATAATCTGCATAGAAAAATCTGTTATTCTGCAATAAAATGCTGTTTCCTGCCTCTTTCGGAGTTTGTGGATCTACAGAAAATGCTGTTGTATTATTATTTGCGCGATAAAAAACATGATACTTTTCAATGTCTTCTGCATTATCCTGAAGTTTTTCCCACTGTGCATATAAAATTATGTCTGTATTGATTTCTTTTTCTTCTCCTGGTTTATAAGCATCCCCTTTTCCATCCGGTCTTGTGTTCCATTGAGTAAACATGTAACAATCCCTGCCGGCTTCGTAGCGATAGGCATTTCCATCAATTTGGACTTTGTTTCCTGCTTCACATGGAGTTTCTGCATCTGTTCTTCTCTTTCCACTTCCATTATTGGCATCATACTGTAAATGATATACCGGTCGTTTCTCCCACTGTGCATACAGATTCAGGTTTCTTGCTGGCATTGCCACTACCTCTTCCGGAGTATATTGTTTTCCTTTTCCGTCTTTTCTGGTATTCCATCCTTTGAAAGTAAAACCTGGATAAGAAAAACGATTTTCATTTACCGTTAATAAAGTACCTGCCAGTCTAGAATTCTCTTCATCCGCTTCTATCTGTTCTTTTTTATTATTTGAATGATAAATCAGATTATAAACTGGATATTTTCTCTGATTATTATAATCTTGACTTGCTTCCTCTTCTTTTTCATCCGGATTTTTCTTCCACTGTGCGTACAACTTTACATCATTTCCCGGCATATTATATACTGTATCTGGATTCCATCTTTCTCCGCTTCCATCCGGATTGGTATTCCATTCTGTAAAATAATGTCCTTCATATAAAAAGGCATTGCCATTTACAGTGATCTTGTTTCCTTCCCTGCATGGAGTTTCACTGTCAGTTTCTATTTCGCCGGAACCATTGTTCGCATCATACTGTAATTTCCATCTTCTTTTCTCTTTTTCCATCTTTTCTTCGTACTCTTTGTATGCTTCTTCGTTGCCCTTTTTATAACGAGCTGTAAGTTCTACTATATTTTTCAGTTCAAATAGATTCCCAACATCTAGACGGACTTTTCCTTTTAAGAATACATCAACGGCATCTCCTGCTGCCAGGAAATCCATCCATAATCTTTGTGGTTCTTCTAGACTAGTTCGAACTTTTCTTCCATTCTGTGATGTATATATACTTTCTTCAAAAGATACGCTTTCTTTTTCTAAGGCTTTTTCCAGCTCCTCGCTAAGTGTATCCTGCAAATACAAATCATACAAATTAGATGTTCCATTATTTGTTACTGTAATCTTATAGGTAACAGTCGTTCCGTTTTCATATACTCCTGAAATTTTTGCTTCTGCATTATATCTTCCTGCTTCTAATACTGCTCCTTTTGTTCTGTCAGCAAGTTTAGCCGCTCTTCCTTCCGGTACACCCGGTATCTCTATTTTATCTTCATCTTCTTTTTCTGGTACTTCCACATCTTTGTTTCCATCAAAATACCATCCATTAATACATACTTTATTAGAAACATTATAAATGTTGGCTATGCCCGGCAGCAAATCAGCTTCATAATATAAGACAATATAATCATCTGCCCACAGTCGGTCTGTTCCATCTCCATCTTCTCCTGTACTGCATAAAAGGAGCGTATTTTTATCTACTACCTTAGCTGTGATTTTCTTCTTATGAGCTGTAGTAAGAATATACAAGCCTTCCTCTGTTGTCTGCGTTTCATCAAAAATAAATTTTGCACTTTCTAAATTTACGATTGCTTTTAATTCATCACTCATAGCATCTTTCACCGTAATATTCTTTAATGCCGCTTCTCCATTGTTTTTTACTATAATAGAAAATCTGACTTTGTCCCTTGCACCATAAATTCCTGGTACCTTTATTCCTGATGTAATTTCTCCATTTTCAATTGTGATTCCTGTCGTTTTATCTGCTGTCTTTATGACATCTTCTCCCGGACTTCCTGGAACATTGATAAAATCCCAATCTGTGACAAGGCTATTCCCTTCTCCGTCTACCAGCTTATCTGTTGAAACATCTCTTAAATGAATATCTCCTTTTTCTTCTGTTCCATTATCTGCATACTTTGCTTCTGCATACACATCATTACGAAGTTTCCATGCATCTTTTGCATCTTCCTTTAATCGGACCTTTACATGAATGTCCACACTGTCATTCACATTTAAATGCTGCAGTACTAGCACCAGATCGGACTCTAAGGATAAATATGCTGCTACTTTATCCCCTTCTCTTGTTTTCAAAATTCCTGAATTCGGTACAACAAATGCTGCTGTTTCCATATCGGCATATTTAGAAAGTGTCTGTTCTGAAAATTCTCCTTTTCTATCCATATCATCTGTAAGCCGAATCTGATAAAGAGGAACATTTCCTGTATTCGTTACTCGGATAGTGTAATCTACCATTTCCCCTGCTTTATATATTCCTGCCTGTTTTTTCTCTATATAACGGCCAGTCTTCTCATCAAACAACACTGTTTTTCCTTCTTCATTCGTTGTCTTATCTGCAATCTTTGCAATGGAAAAAGCAGGGCGCATCAAAACATTCGATGCATCAAGCATATAGATTACAAATGGATTATTCTGCTCAATTCCATAAGTAAGTTCTACTTCATAAATGCCATCTCCCTTAATATGATCTAAGGCTCCTGTTGTTTCTTCTACGACATACTTTCCAATGTACAGCTCACTTCCTTCAGTGCTTGTTCCCTTTCCGTCTTTTCCTGTAACAATTCTGTCTGCAACACTGCCTTTAGAAATAAGTGGTTCCGCCTCTTTCAACGGTTTTTTATCCTCCTGTAAATCCCAAGGGGCATAAATATCTTCTGCTGCTTTTACTGTAAATGCAGCACCTTCTACGCTCTGATTCTCGTCATCTTTTTTCGTAATTGTTAGCTTTGCTTTCTGTAATGGATTACGATAAATCAAAGCTCCCGTCTGTCTCTTTCCCGTAACCGTATTTTCAAAAATAATATTACTTCCATCTTCTTTACTGTTCTCAGACAGTTCAAAAGTCCACTCCTGTCCTGTTAAGATACATCCTTTTGGCGCTTTCTTTTCTGTAATCTTATATTTTCCCAGATTATCCAGCGTATTTTTAAATGTCTCTTTATTCTGATAAACCGGATGTCCTTCTTCATCTTTCCCTTCTGTTAGTACAAATAATTCACGATAGGTACCTGTTGCAGCTGACCACTGGGATAATACAAATTCTGCTCCGGATAAATATGCTCCGGTATCCGTACTTTTTTTATAAACCTTTACAATATTTTTTCCTGCCTCATAATTCTTATTGATTAACTGTTTATTCTCTGTAATGCTTGCTGTATTATCAAATAGCTCCTCTGTTTTTAATGTATTTATCTCATAAGACCAGTTCGTATTCACTGAAGGATTCCAGATATTTTTATATTTTTCTGGAATAGAAATCTCTTTTATATAGTATGGTCCATTACCAAACGGTTCTTTGTAAAAAGTGTAGGATGGCATGGATGTAAACAATGCAACACCGTTATCATCCGTTGTTGCTGTATACAACGGTTCCTTGGCAGAATTCTTATCTGAACCTCCAAATAATCCAAATACAACGCCTTTTACTGGTTTACCTGACTCCTCATCTAGTTTTTTAACACGTAGCTTCATTGCAATTTTAGAAGCTACATCATTAGATTTTCTCTCTACAGCACTCCCTTTATCATTTTTAACATATAAAGTACCGTTATTACTTACTGCAACACTACCTTTGCAGCTTCCTGCCTCTGGTACCTTTTGCTTAAGTGTCTCATTCTCCTGATACCACTCTGCGATTGAACGATGAATCGCATGAAGCTCTTTGTCTGACTTTACTTCCACTTCTATATGTATATAATAAGTTCTCCCATAAAAAGCTGCCTTTCCAAGCCTTTCATCTACTGCTTTTACCTGAACCGTTGTGCTGTGATCTGCCTCCTCTCTCTTTATAATATGAAAATATGAAGTCATATCACTATAATTAATTCCCATTGTCTGGAAATTATTACTTACTGCCTCATCTGCATAGACTTTCACCGATTTTACATTTAGAAGTGCATCCACTCTGTCTTCAATCTGGAACATCGTATACTGTGCATTCTTCACATTAGAAGGTGTTGGTGCAACGGCGGAAAGTACATAGGTAAACACCTGATTTCTCTCAGACAGACCTGCAAACCTGCTTCCTTTCTCTGAATTCTGACCATTCACATTTCCCACATAAACAGACTTAATTACTTCCTCTGGTAATGGAGCAATTCCAACATCCGCTCTGACTCCTAAAAAGCCTGTACTGTTAGACCAATAGTATGAATTAGAGTTTTCGAGTGTACTTTCTGCCGGAATTCCATATCCTCCTTTTACACCATAGGCTGCATCACCACCAGTATCTTTCTGATCACATTTTGCTACTGTCCAGCGACAGTTCACACTACTGCCTGAAAAAATTCCCATTGCTGTTGTATGTTCATTATTACTATTTAAATCTGTACTTATTCGGGAAGATACATATCCCTTAGAGCCTGCAATCAAACCATTTTTATTATATTGTAGTTTTGATTGTGATGTATTAAACATGACTATCTTTTCAAAACCATTCCCAAAGTCTACCCCCTGCTGTGCATCAATATCACAAAACTGAATCATGCCCTTTATGCCGGCTACTGCTGTTGTTGTTCCACTATAATAGAATTCCAGACGAGTCTGTAGATAATCCGTTCCCATAACTGTGATTCCGATTTTAGACTTTCCAAATCCTATATAAGGTGCTTTTAAATCTTTATTCGCCAACTGCTTTCTGACAGCTGCTCCTGGAAATTTATATCCTGTAACGGTCATCTTCATATCTATGGCATACGTTCTCTTAGAACCATAATCATACCAGGTTCCTACATTAGTATAGATCGCATATGGATTCTCACTGCATTTATCAAGATTAAATACTTTAGACACAATACGCCCATCTTTTACCGCATCATATACATCACCAAATTGCTTCTCAGGTCCTTTCTTTACCGTTGCAAAAGAAACTCCCCCACCATTGCCTCCACCTACAGTAACCGTAGTTTTACTTGTAAAACGAGGGGTAAAATTGTATTGCTTCCCATTAGAATAACTTTCATAAATATATTTAGAAGCAACATTAGCATCCGCAACTACTGCAAGATTACCTCCAGAAGCTGCATTTACCTTCTTACTGTTTTTTTGTAACAGAAAATAATGACTTGTAATATCCGGCATAGTCACCGAATGATTCGTATCTGGGCGCACAGTTCTAAGCGTATATCCACTTACTCTTTCTAATTGCTCCCTCTCTTCTTCCTCCTTCGATTGCTGACTTTCTGTCGCTTCCTGTACTTGTTCGGGTTCCTTCGCATCTTTTATTGAAATATCTTCAATATCTTCTTCCTTCTCTGTCTGGCTTTCTGCTTTCTTCTCTGTCATCTCCTGTTCTTCTGGTATCACCTCATTCTTTTCTTCCTGTATTCTTACGGTATTATTTATAACATCCTCCTTATCTTTCTCTTCTTTTTTATCTTCTTTCTTATCTTCTTTATCCTTATAGTCCGATGAATCTTTTTCCTGATCTCTTTCTTCCTGACTCTTCTCTTCCTTTATTATCGTACTTTCTTCCTGGCTTTTCATCTGGTAGAAATCGTTAACTCTTACTGTACCTGTACCGGCAGCCTGACTGATCTGTATATTCGTAAATAAAATAGCTGTCACCAGTATAAATAAGAGTATCTGCTTTAACACTCTTCGCACGTTCTAACCTCCTGAAAATCATATATTCCTATCTATGAAAATATCTTTATATCATCTATCCCCCTTTCTTATCTAGGAATTTTTTTCCATTTTATTTTATCATCCTTTTTATTTTATGTCAATATTTTACTTTAATGTTTTATTTTAACTTGTTCAGAGATGAGGGAGGGGATAGATGAGAGATAAAAAAACACAGTATTGCAGGGATAAAAAAGGAGCAGGTAAAATGTCAAACTGCATTTTTACCTGCTCCATTATTACTATATCTGCAATGCTATGCTTTTATCGATCGATCATACTGATTGATTCAATAGCTACGATACCTCCACGAACTACTTCCACATGGTCAAACTTCCTTGTTAAAAGTGCGATAAGGTCATTATTTCTTCCTTCTGTATTGACACTCTCAAGTAATACACTATTAATGCCATAATCAATTGCTTTTGCTCCAAATACCTGTGATATACGGAAAATCTCACCTTTTTCAAATTCAGAACATTCATGTATCTTTACAAAAAGAATCTCCTTCATATGAGTCGGTGCATCAGTAATATCATTTAACTTAATTACTTCTACACAACGGTTTAACTGCTTCTTAATCTGTTCAAAAGTTGCATCATCCGAAGACAGACCGATTGTCATTCTTGATACAGTAGGGTCTTCTGTAACGCCTACAGTAATACTGGAAATGTTATAGGACTTTCCTGACATCATTCCTGAGATACGTGCCAAAACACCAATTCTATTCTCCACATACAGAGATACCCATCTTTTTTTCTTTTCTGTATTTATCTCTCTCATCTCTGTATCCTCCTATAACATAATGTCTTCAAAACTTGCTCCACCTTTGATCATCGGCATAACCAATTCATCCGGAGCTACCATACATTCTACAATAACCGGCTTCTTATTCTTTTCCGCATAATCTCTCGCTTCAAGAATCGTATCTCTTAACTGCTCATCCTCTGTGACAAAATATCCTTTTGTACCGTAAGCCTCTGCCATCTTCACAAAATCAGGAACATATTCCGGGCATACCCAGCCTGGTGTACCACACTTACCCTTACATGACTTATGATAACGCAGACAGGTGATCGTATAACGCTTTTTAAAGAACAATTCCTGCATCTGACGAACCATTCCAAGTCGATTATTATTAAATACTATATTAACTAACGGAAGTTCCTGACATACTGCTGTTGCAAGCTCCTGCATATTCATCTGGAATCCGCCGTCTCCGCTGATTGATACGATTGACTTTTCAGGACATCCGATCTGTGCACCTACGGCGGAAGGAAGACCAAATCCCATCGTGCCGAGTCCTCCGCTTTGTACCAGCCTATGTGTAGCATCTAACTTCAGATACTGAGATGCCCACATCTGATGCTGTCCTACGTCACTGGTAAATACCGTATCTCTATCTGCATATACTTCATTCAATGTCTCAATAATGCGCTGTGGATTCACTCCATCTTTCACTTCCATCTGAAGTGGATATTCTTTATCCCAGCCCTGTATCTCATCAAGCCACTCTTTATGCTCCATAGGCTCTGTATGTTCTAATATCTTTAAAATAGCTGCCTTCGCATCAGCAACAATAGGAATATCTACGGTTACATTTCTTGAAATTGCTGCTGATTCAATATCAATATGTACAATCTTCGCATTCGGTGCAAACTTCTTAATCTCACCTGTTACTCGATCATTAAAACGACATCCGATCGAGAACATCAGATCACACTCATCTGCTGTCTTATTCGCCGCATAAGAGCCATGCATTCCGATATTACCGATATACAATGGATGTTCTGTAGATATCGCACCTCTTCCCATGACCGTTGTAATTACCGGTGCATCTATCTTTTCCGCAAGCTTTGTCATCTCCCGCTGTGCATGTGCAAGATTCACACCTCCACCAATTAAAAACATTGGCTTTTTCGCCTCTTCTAACAGCGTTATTGCCTTTTTAAGCTGTCCTACATGTACCCCTTTATTCGGCTTATATCCGCGGATATTCACTTCGGTCGGATAAGAGGTCGACCCAAGTTCTGCCATAACGTCTGTTGGCAGGTCTACGAGAACCGGTCCTGGCTTTCCAGATCTTGCAATGTAAAAAGCTTCTTTAATGCGCTGTGCCAGCATCTCTCTGTCACGAACCATAATAACAAACTTCGCGATATTTCTTGTCACACCAATAATATCAACTTCCTGAAATGCATCATTACCTATTAAATGTTCTGGAACCTGTCCTGTAAAACATACTAATGGAATACTATCATAATTGGCTGTAGCAATTCCAGTTACCAGATTCGTTGCACCCGGACCACTGGTTACCAGACATACACCAACCTTGCCGGTCGCTCTGGCATAACCATCTGCTGCATGAATCAGACCCTGCTCATGTCTTGGCAATACAAGATCAATACCATGACAATCATGGAGTGCGTCTAGAAGATTGACGACCATGCCACCTGGATATGCGAAAATCGTATCCACGCCTTCTTTTTTCATTGCGGTTACAAACAGGTCATTTCCCGAAACCTTCATTCTTACTTCACTCCTTCTTTTCTCATTCATTTTCATTATTATTAATTGTCTTTGGTTATAACTTTTAGAAAATTTACATTCAAAAGTTAATAATCTTTTTTATGATATACCAAATACTTTCCTTTTGTCAATAGTATGTCTATGTATACAATTCTGTCTGGTGAACCGGGCGCAAAACAATGCTTACTGTCTGTTATAGTTGATCAGGCAGCCTTTGAGAATGATTTCTCTCTCGTCGTCTGTTAATTCTCCCATTTTCAATACAAATGGAACAAGACTTCCATCTTTTACAACATACGCTTCAAATTCAGATGCTTTTGCCTCTACTGCTTTTCTTACATCTGGAAGGAAAATGTAATCTCCATTCATAAATGGTAAGTCACCTTTTTCAATGAGGAATGGAAGCATACCCCAGTTGATAAGATTGGAACGATAACGCTTTGTTGCATATTCGTTTGCAATGTTAGCCCATCCTCCTAATACTTTCTGGCAGGATGCCGCCTGTTCTCTGGCAGAACCATCTCCTGGTTTTACCGCAAAGATTGTACTTCCGATTCCGATATTTTCATTAGTAATCTCTGCATACTTTGTATGGATCGCATCGATAACCGGTGCTAATTCTGTCAGTGCCTCTGCAGGATTCTTATCTGCTTCTACTGCTTCCTGCGCTGCTCTTACTTCTTTTGCACGTCCTACATACGCAGGATCTTTTCTTGAAAGAGTAAATTCTGCAAGTCCAAGTGGATTAGAACGGTAAGAAGACGTTTCTCCAGAAGGAATCAATTCATCTGTTGTTGTTACCGGATCATGAATCTCTGAAACAACTTTAAGTATCATATTCTCCGGAAGGGCGCTCATCTTTGGCCAGTCTTTAATATTTGGTCCAAACTTAATCTCTACAGAAGGATCTGCAACCCCTTTACTGTCAAAGACACGATTTGCATAAATACTGCTGTCAAAGTGATACTTTCTTCCGCTATATTCTACATCAAGATCTGTTGCAGGTGTAAGATATCCCTTATTTGCTGCTGTTGCTGCAATCGAACGGGCATCCATTAAAGCTACAGAAGCAATCTGTCCATTCTGTAACTTAGAACCTTCTCTGTTCGGGAAGTTTCTTGTAGAATGACGAATACTTAAACTGTTGTTTGAAGGAGTATCTCCTGCACCAAAACATGGACCACAGAAAGCAGTCTTTACGATTGCACCACTTTCCATAAGTGTTGCTGCTGCGCCATTCTTTACCAGTTCCATATAAATAGGGGTACTTGCCGGATAAACGCTTAAAGTAAATTCATCAGCTCCAATGGATTTCCCTTTGATGATATCTGCTGCTGCACATAAGTTTTCAAATCCACCACCTGCGCAGCCTGCGATGATTCCCTGTTCTACGTAAAGCTTTCCGTTATGTACTTTATCTGTAAGTTTAAAATCTACCTGCCCATCTAAACTTACAAGTGCCTTTTGCTCGCAATCATGAAGAACATCCATAAGATTTCTATTCATGTCTTCGATTGTATATGTGTTACTTGGGTGGAACGGCATTGCGATCATTGGACGAATCTTACTTAAATCAATCTTAACCATTCCGTCATAGTAAGCAACTGGTGCAGGATTGAGTTCTTTATAATCACCAGCTCTGCCATGAATATCATAAAAATCTTTAATCACATCATCTGTTTTCCAAATAGAAGAAAGACAGGTTGTCTCTGTTGTCATTACGTCAACTCCGATACGGAAATCCGCACTTAACTTCTCCACACCAGGACCAACAAATTCCATGACTTTATTATTTACATAACCGTTCTGGAATACAGCTCCAATAATAGCAAGCGCCACATCCTGTGGTCCGACACCCTTTATTGGCTCTCCTGTCATATAGATTCCGATAACGCCTGGCATATTGATATCATATGTCTGATTTAAAAGCTGCTTTACAAGTTCAGGTCCACCTTCACCCATCGCCATTGTTCCAAGGGCTCCGTAACGTGTATGAGAATCCGATCCAAGAATCATCGCTCCGCCACAGGCAAGCATCTCTCTTGCAAACTGATGGATAACTGCCTGATGAGGAGGTACATAAATTCCACCATACTTTTTCGCACAGGTAAGTCCAAACATATGATCATCTTCATTGATTGTTCCACCTACTGCACATAAACTATTATGACAGTTTGTAAGAACATATGGCATCGGAAACTTCTCTAAACCTGAAGCACGAGCTGTCTGGATAATTCCTACATAAGTAATATCATGAGAAGTCAGCTTATCAAAACGAATCTTTAACTTATCCATATTATCGGAAGTATTATGTGCTTCTAAAATACCATATGCAATCGTTCCTTTTGCTGCCTCTTCTTTAGAAGGTACATTTGGACCAATTACTGCCTGAAGCTGCGCTGCTGCCTCCGGAGTATCTTCTATAATCTCTGTTCCGTTTACAAGATACGCTCCTGTTTTTAACAGTTCCATCATTCTATCCTGCTATTAAAGTCTTTGCTCAAATAGCTTTTCCTTTCCTAAATTCAAAAATACCTCGACATTCCTGCTGCAAGATGCACATCATGCAACACATCCTATCTTCTTCTGCGCATCTAAAGCAATCCGCCAGAGGCTATATCAATAAATAAACTACGTTGATACGGATATCTGACAAGTTCCGCATCACTGCATACGTTAATTATATTAGCATAAACGCAGGATAAAATTCAATAATACTTAAGTGTTATTAATTTTCTCAAGACGCTTTGCATATCTGCGAAAAACTTCTCGTGCTATCACTTTTCCGATCATGAATACTGCAATAAAGAGACTTCCCACTTCCAGAATCCGCCGCATATTCCCTTCCTGATGTATATACAGCGATATTACAACTGACAAACACATAAATATGCACAAGCTGTCTAAAATCTGTTCTTCTACTTTTTTCAATGTGGATGAAAATTTTTCCTGTAAGGTAGTATTTTCTACTCCGCAAGCTTCTAATTGGGAATGTTCAATTTGTACATCTTCTTGTAACTCTTCTTGTAGTTCTCCTAATCGTAAGTCCCTTAAGTTCGAATCCCATTGCGAATCTTCTTGTGAACTGTCCATGGTATGTATCACGATTGCTCTTCCTGTATTTTCCGTAAAAACCTGTCCTGATTGATATTCCTTATATGGTTTCGTTAAACTAATCACCGAGCTGCTTATCTGTTCTCCCTTTTTTAATCGGACAATATCCCCTCTTAGTACATACTTCCATGGTATTCTCTGAAAAACACCCTCTCTGAGTACAATTACTTTCTTTGCTTTCGCTTCCTTCTGTTTAAAAAATATTTTTCTACTCTGGAATGCTGTCCTTATATTTATAATAATGAGAAAAAATAAAGTAAAGAATAACAAAAGTTGTATTTTCTTTGGAAAATAGAATATCCGGCTTATCCCACACAGATAAAGAAAGAAAAAGAAAAACGGATTCTGGCATTCTTTTTTTAAATAAATAAGCCAAATCCGTTTTTTCTCTTTTGCAATATTATACGTACCACAGATATGCCGCCTGCGCCTTACTTCTGCAAGACTAAGACCAGACTGCACATCTGTCCCGTATTTTAATTCTAAATATTCACTTGTTCTATTCTCTGCTTCTTTATACTTCCTGTCCATATTCATAGTAAAACCTCCGCTTCCTAAAAAATTCTAATAATACATCTTTTAAAAAGGCATCTATAATGTTTTACTAAATATATGTAACCTATGAAAAGAAATATACCTTTCACTTCTTTCTTTTCGATTTAAAGCAATTTCTCTACTCTTTTTCAAGAATCTGGCCGGTACGGTATGCGTGAAGAAGTTTTTCAAGATCGCTGATCTGCTCTTTTAACTGGCGGCCGGTTTCGGTATCTCCTACCTTCTCTCTTTGTGCGGAAATCTCACGAATAACCGTATCAGAATGTACATCGATTTCTTTTTCGATCACATCTTCTGTTGAAGTGAATGTCTCATGAGAAACCAGACGAAGGCCTCTGGAATTATAGATTAATGTATAGCCTGCAATACCGGTTGTTCCACGATATGCCTTTGAAAAGCCTCCATCGATAATCATGACCTTTCCATTACACTTAACCGGGGATTCTCCTTCTTTTACATGAACAGGCATATGACCATTGATAATGTGTCCTTTTTCTACGTCCACATTAAACTCTTTGAGGATATTGTTCACTACCTCTTCCTTCTCGATCAGTCGATAATAATGGTCTTTTCTTTCAATCTGTACTTCTTTATCTGCGATAAAATAGCGTTCAAATGTTGCCATTTTTTCCTTACCATATACCGGAGAATTCTCATTAGACCAGATATACCACATAATATCCTTACCATATTCATGTTCATCTTTATTATCCTGCTCGTAATACCCTTTTCTTGCATAGTATTCAAGCACATCATAAAGTTCTTTTCCAGAATACTGTTTATTACCGATCTTTACTTTACGAAACTTACCGTTCTCATCAAGGGGTACACATCCATGATAAAGCAGATTAGAGTTATAGCAAAGATACAGACCTCCCTTATTAAACAAGAAACGAATATGCTCCTGTAATTTCTCACAGTTCAGGAAATTCATGCAAAGGCGGTTCATCAGGGATTCTTCCGCTTCGGAAAGCTCATACGGATTGTTCGGATCTACCGTCGGGAAGGACTTATCAAGAAGTTCATACTTCTTTCCATCAATTTTGATCGTTCCTTCTTCATAATCAATCTTATCAAGAAGAAGTCTTCTGTCCATATTAAACTCCGGTCTTCTTTTAATAAGCTGTCCTTCTAACTTAAACTGGATAATCGCAATCGCTTTATGCATCTTCATATTAAGAGATACTTCCTGCAGATTAGAATCTTCCTGCGCATGCACACGAAAACACTGGCAAGGATCATTCGCATAAGTTTCTATTGCAAAACTTGCAAGAGGAACAAGATTGATTCCGTATCCATCTTCTAAGACATTGAGGTTATTATATCTTGCCGAAAGACGAATGACATTGGCAATGCAGGCTTTATTTCCGGAAGCGGCTCCCATCCATACAACATCATGATTCCCCCACTGGAAATCCACATTACTATGCTGCATCAGATGATCCATAATAATATGCGGTCCTGGTCCTCTGTCAAAAATATCACCGATCACATGCAGTCTTGTGACAACTAACTTCTGAATTACCCCTGCGATTGCAACGATAAATTCCTTGGCACGATTCAAACGGATGATCGTATCAAAAATCTCATTATAATATTCTTCCTTTTCTACAACACGATTATTCTCACTTAAAAGTTCTTCAAGAATATAGGAAAAATCTGGTGGGAGACTCTTTCTAAGCTTCGATCTTGTATACTTGGCAGAACTTTCCTTACATACAGCAATCAAACGGTGTAATGATACCTTATACCAGTCCTGAAAGTCTTCTTCTGACATCTCTAAACGCATCCGCTCCACTTTCTGTTCTGGATAATAAATCAAAGCCGCCAGACTCTTCTTATCCCTGGCACATAATGTATTACCAAAAACATCTTCTATCTTATTACGAATCGCTCCTGAGCCTGTCTTTAATATATGTAAAAACTGCTCATACTCACCATGTACATCAGAAACAAAATGCTCTGTCTCTTTTGGCAGATTCAGAATCGCCTGCAGATTAATAATCTCTGTACATGCTTTTGCGACACTTGGATACTGTGTTGCCAGGCTTTGTAAAAACTTCAGATTCAACTTCTCCATAATTCCTCCCCCTTATGGAATGATCCATATTTCTATATTTCTCCAAACTGCTGCTTTATGCCTTACCTATGTTACTCATGTAAATCAGTATCATTATCTTTCTGTTTCATCTTCGTTTTTATCTTTAGTTCTATCTTTTTGTTTCATCTTCGTTTTTATCTTTAGTTCTATCTTTCTGTTCCCTCTCCATGGAAGCAAGCTCTTTCTTCTTTTGTTCAAGCTGAAGATATGGACGCATCTCAATAAGCGGCGCCCCGTTATTACGAATATAATCTTCCGTAATGGTTACACGACCAATATTGTCATCCTTTGGAATCTCATACATAATATCCAGCATAAACTTCTCTATGATTGCACGAAGTGCTCTGGCACCGGTATCTTTTTCTAATGCCTTTTCTGCAATTGCAGTAAGTGCACCATCTTCAAACTGTAAATCAACTTCATCTAATGCCAGAAGTTTCTGATACTGTTTTAATATTGCATTCTTAGGTTCTTTAAGAATATCAACCAGCATTTCCTTTGTCAAGGCGTTTAATGTGAAAATGATTGGCAATCTTCCAATAAATTCCGGAATCATTCCAAACTTTCTGATATCTTCTACTGTTACATTCTGTAAAAGATTCTTTTCGTGATCATATTTATCTTTTAATTCCGCATGGAATCCAATAGAAGAATGCTGCGTCATTCTTTCTTTGATAATATCTTCTAATCCCGGGAAGGCACCTCCACAGATAAAAAGAATATTTCTTGTATTCATAACCGCCGTTGGAACCATTGCATTTTTAGAACTTGCTCCTACTGGTACTTCTACCTCACTACCTTCTAAAAGCTTTAACAGACCCTGCTGTACAGATTCTCCACTTACATCGCGGCTTGTCGTATTCTTTTTCTTTGCGATCTTATCAATCTCATCAATGAAAATAATACCTGTTTCTGCTCTTTCTACATCATTATCCGCATTCGCAAGCAGCTTTGAGAGTACACTCTCCACATCGTCTCCGATATAACCTGCTTCAGTAAGAGAAGTGGCATCACAGATTGCCAGAGGTACATTTAACAGCCTCGCCAGTGTTTTTACCAGATGCGTTTTACCGGAACCAGTTGGTCCGATCATCAGCATATTGGACTTATCAATCTCGATTTCATCCATAGTATTTGTAATTACACGTTTATAATGGTTATATACTGCCACAGACATGACTTTTTTTGCATAGTCCTGTCCAATCACATACTCGTCAAGCTGCGCTTTGATCTGATGCGGAGCAGGAATATTCTTTAATGTAAGCTTTGGTTCTTCTTTTTTATTTTTCTTCTTTTTCTTTTTTGCTTTCTTTGTTTTTGGTTTCTGATTGGAAAGGTTTCCTGATAATAACTCCCCAAGATTCATATCCTTTAAGTTGTTAAAATCCATATTGGAAAGGTCAAGGAACTGAATACCATTCCCTCCTCCAAAGCCAGAATTAAAAGAATCAAAGGACTTCTGCATACAGTCAGAACAAATGCTTAAGCCTGTTGGCATATGAATAAGCTTTGCTCCCTGCGATTCTGTACGATGACAGACACAACAGGAATCCATCTTCTTTTTGGAATCGTCATCCTCATCATCGTCATCTTCTTCTACTTCATAGTCCTCGTCATCAATTTCTTCCGCATTGTCATCTTCAACCATATCCTGCTCTTCTTTTTCATTGAAAATAATTTGTGTCAGAGCATCCTCTAATACCAGTTCTTCCTGGTTTCTTGTATTTTCTTTCTTCATTTCTCTATCTCTTTCTATCTCCCGTAGTTACTGACTCTGCCTTCTGCCTTTTAAGATTGCCTCACCAAGCAGCATATCTTCCGGTGTAGTAATCTTTATATTTTCATAACTTCCTTTTATCATGCGGACGCCACGAATGCCATATGTTTCCATCACCATGCCATCATCCGTTACAGAATCATCTTTGGCCTCCATCATTTTCCGGTAGGCTTCTTTTATTTCTTTTGTAATAAAACACTGTGGGGTCTGAATCTGCCACATACTGCTTCTTGGTGGCGTAGAAACTGCATAGCAATTATCATCTACGATCTTGATCGTATCTTTTACCGGCATTCCCATAACACAGGACTTGTCTTTTTTTACCTGCTCAATGCAAAATTCTATTAATTCCGGTGTAATAAATGCCCTGGCTCCATCATGGATCAGAACATAATTCTCTTCTGGGATAACACACAATGCTTCATATACCGAATGATACCGTTCTGCTCCTCCAGTAACAATCTTCTTTACTTTTTTATATGAATATTTATCTAAAATATTCTTCTGTGCGTATTCTACCTCACCTGGAGCGACCACAAGAATAACTTCGTCAACAGAACTGTCTTCAAAAGCTTCTAACGCATAGGTAATAACCGGTCGTTCTAAAAGAGTCATATACTGCTTTTGTATATCAGAATGCATACGGCTTCCTTTTCCCGCTGCTAAGACAACTGCTGTCACTTTATCTTTCATGTACTCCCCTCCTGTACTCTCCTATGTACTTTCGGAATCTTTTTGTGCTTAATTTTGTGAGAAAAACTCCGAGAGTACATTCCTTTATACTCCTGGAATCTTTTTGCACTTGGTTATATAAAAAGATTCCTGGTACAGATTCCTAACGTTCTCCAATCTTTAAGTTTGGCTTTGCATTTAAATCCCAGCCATCCCGGATACCTTTCTTATATTCATAATATCCTGCAACACCGATCATCGCCGCATTATCTGTACAAAAGATTGGTGACGGATGGTAAAATTCTAATCCGTTTTTGCGGCAGGCTTCTTCCATCTGCGCACGAAGAGAAGAATTTGACGCTACCCCTCCTGCGATTGCAACTTTTTTAATTCCAAGGCGCTTTGCCGCTCCCACTGTATGTTCTGTAAGCACATCTGTTACCGACTGCTGGAAAGAAGCTGCCACATCGGCACGATTCACTTCCTCCCCTTTCATCTGGCACTGGTTTAAATAA
The DNA here is from genome assembly GCF_900209925.1 of Anaerobutyricum hallii. Classification (NCBI taxonomy): domain Bacteria; kingdom Bacillati; phylum Bacillota; class Clostridia; order Lachnospirales; family Lachnospiraceae; genus Anaerobutyricum; species Anaerobutyricum hallii. The sequence continues at coordinate 2,426,984 of NZ_LT907978.1, forward strand.
TTCAGTACTGCTGATTTTAAACCACTGAAGCTGAAATCATCCGGTGCATCTGTTATTTTAGCTCTTGGAAATGCGATTGCCTTTTTATCGCCTTCTTTTGCAAGCTTATCAATCTTCGGTCCGCCTGGATAGCCGAGTCCAATTGCTCTTGCTACTTTATCAAATGCTTCTCCGGCCGCATCGTCTCTCGTTCTTCCAATAATCTCATACTCTCCGTAATCCTTTACGAGAACCAGGTGCGAATGTCCGCCGGAAGCTACCATACATAAAAACGGTGGCTCTAACTCTTTATGTTCAATATAGTTGGCGCTGATATGGCCTTCGATATGATGCACTCCAACTAATGGTTTCTTCGTCGCATACGCAATTGCTTTTGCTTCGGCAACCCCGACAAGAAGTGCACCGACAAGTCCCGGTCCGTAAGTAACAGCGATGGCATCAATATCCTCTAAAGAAACACCTGCTTCTTTTAATGCTGTTTCAATTACAATATTAATCTTCTCTATATGTTTTCTGGATGCAATTTCCGGTACTACGCCGCCAAATAATGTATGCAGTTTGATCTGCGTATAAATGGTATTTGATAAAACTTCTCTCCCGTTCTTTACAACAGCCGCCGCTGTCTCGTCACAGGAAGTCTCGATTGCCAGAATCAGCACATCCTTTTTATTTTCTTCCATGTTTCTTATTCCTCCTCAAATAACAGAGTCGTACTTTTTCCGTCCTTTCCCGCACTGGTACGGGCAAATATCTTCCGCACTTCTTCAAGATATACTTCCGGTCTTACCAGGGAAGGACTGTAGTGCGTAAGCCACATCTTCTTCACGTCAGCTTTCTTTGCCATTTCTGCCGCTTCATAAAATGTCATATGTTTATATTCTATTGCTTTTGCTTTCTTCTCCGGCTCACCATACATTCCTTCACAGATAAACAAATCCGCACCTTTTGCATGGTCTACAATAGACGCTGTTGGTCTTGTATCTGTAGTATACGTACATTTAATTCCTTTTCGTGCCGGTCCAAGAACCAGATCACTTGTCAGTATTCTGTCTGGCAATTCAATGGTTTCCCCCTTTTGCAGGCGGTTCCAGTATTGCATTTCTACATTGTTCTCTTTTGCTTTATTGATATCAAACTTACCTGCTCTGTCAATCTCTATCGTATATCCATAACAGGTTACATTGTGATTCACACGAAATGCCGTAATCCGGCATCCAGCTACTTCAATAACTTCTTCTTTTTCTTTTAGCTCACGAAAAACAATCGGAAATGGTAAATCCGGTGCAATTACCCTCAGTGAATTCACTACACGCTCTAATCCTCTTGGTCCTACCATTAATAGCGGCTCTGTTCTCTGTGCATTTCCAAGCGTTAAAAGAAGCCCCGGCAGTCCACTGATATGATCTGCATGATAATGCGTAAAACAGATGACCTCAATCGGCTTAAAACTCCAGCCTTTTTCCTTGATTCCCACCTGTGTTCCTTCACCACAATCTATTAAAATACTGTTTCCATTGTATCTCGCCATCAATGATGTCAGTTTGCGATATGGCAGCGGCATCATTCCGCCACAACCGAGCAAACACAATTCCAGCATAATCTCCCTCACTTTTCTATAGCAGTTCCGTCTGTTCCTCCACCTTTACCGGAATCCGAAACTGCCCTGTCCATGTATCATAACAGGACTCACATATATGAAATATATGTATTTGTCCATCTTTATTTGAAAAATATCCCCATTCTTTTTTAATGGAAATATAATCTTCTCTTTTGGTACTGTCTGTTGTTTCTATCTTTTTCCCACAGGAATTACAGTATACTTCATACACTTTTTTCTCCATTCTATTCTCCATAGCCTCCATCTTTTTAAACATTTTTCATATGAAAGTTTCTCTTACATATGGAAGTTCCTCTTAATTATACAGAAAAATGTGCTGAAAAACGTTAGTAACTATTGGTATTTTTAAGATTGCCATAACATAAGCCTGGCATCTTCCTGTGGATGTTCATAATAATTCTTTCTTTTTCCGACTTCTTTAAATCCGGCATGTTTATACAAAGTAATCGCCGCTGCATTAGAATCCCGCACTTCAAGATATATACTATAAATTCCCTGCTGTCTCGCCTCGTCTAATAACTGCTGCAGCAGCTTTCTGGCAATTCCTTTCTTCCTGTAAGCGGGAAGTACGGCAACATTGGTGATATCTGCTTCATCTAGAACTACTTTCATCCCGATATAGCCGATAACCTCTGTCTCTTCTTTTGCAAGAAAAGAACAATATCCCTTAGTATGAAACATTTCCTTTAATGCATCAACTGACCATGGTACCGAAAAACATTCTTTCATCAGAATCTCTGTCTGTTCACAGTCTGTTTCTGCCATTGGACAAATTCTCATTCTTCTAACTTCTTTCCCTTCGCTTCAAGTTCGCGCTCTGCCTGTGACTTTCTCAAATAAATTGGTGCATGGTCACTCGCTGGTTCTGCCTTGCCTTCATCGTATAATCTCACTGCACGAATGGCAACCGCTCCTGCTCTCTGACGACTTAAATGTGCCGGTGCATAAGAATGTTCTACTGTACAGAATTCCTCAATAATATCTTTGTATACCGGAACACCATCTCCCAGGAAAATAACCTGTTTTCCAAGCTTTTGTCCAAACGCATTACACTTTTTAATAATGTCTTCTACCGGACCTGCCTCCTGAGCTACAAGTTCTTCAAATTCTGTCCCTCCTGCAAAATGATAGATTCCTGTATAAACCTGCTTTCTTCTGGCATCCATCATCGGACAGATCAGCGCATCTGTCCCATAAAAATTACAAGCGATTCCTTCTAATGTCGGAACAGAAATGATTGGTTTATTAAGCGCAAGACCCAATCCTTTTGCAGTGGCAGAACCAATTCGGAGACCTGTGAAAGAACCCGGACCTGCTGCAACAGCAATGGCATCCACTTCAGAAAGTTCTGTCTGTGTCATTTTCACAATCTCATCAAGCATAGGTAAAAGTGTTTGTGAGTGTGTCTTTTTGTAATTTAATGTATACTCTGCAACTAAGGTTTCTCCATCTAAAATGGCAACGGAAGCCACCAGTCCAGAGCTGTCTAATGCAAGAAGTTTCATCTATCTTTGCACCTCCTCAACAGTAATCAGACGATAATCAAATCCTTTCGACAAATCTTTATCGATATGGATTTCCGTATATTGTTCCGGGAGCAGTTCCTCAATCAGATTCGCCCACTCGATAAAGCAGACTCCTTCTCCCTCAATATATTCTTCAAAACCAATTTCGTACATTTCTTCCGGGTCACTGATCCGGTATACATCAAAATGATAAAACGGAAGTCTTCCCTCATCATATACCTGCAAAATAGTAAAGGTCGGACTGCTGACCGGACCTTTTATTCCAAGACCCGCAGCAAATCCCTGTGTAAATACTGTCTTTCCTACTCCTAAATCTCCATAAAGGCAATAGACTTGTCCTGCTGCTGCCTTTTGCCCACATTGTTTTCCCAGTGCAAATGTATCCTCTGCGCTGTTACTTTCTATTCTCATCTTTACCTCTTTTTTACCTCTTTTTCATCTCTTTTATGAAATTCATGATTTCCTCCCGCTGCGTTCCCATTGCCGCACTTGGGATTAAAAATGCATTGTTCTTTCCGGTATAAATCACTGCAACTGTCTTGTAAAAGATTAATTTCGTTACTTTTTTCCATTCTACATCAATTGCGTCATCTCCTAATTCCAGATGCAGTCCCCACTCATCAAACATATAGTGAAATTCTTCATTATAAATTGGATTCAGCTTTTTCGCATTCTTTGCACGAAGATTTGTTGTAAATGGAATCCATATAAGAATAAATAAAGAACAGATCAACGGCATCGTAACACTTCCCTGCTTCTTAATTAACACAGCAAGCGGCCATACGATTGCTAATATCGTTACGATAATCATTAATGGCTGACGATACGTATGACCAAAAAGAAATGCCTTCAATTCCTTTTCTGTTACATTGGCATCAACTCGGAAATGTCTGCCCTGTGGCTCCATCATTTCTTTTTTCGCAAGTTCTTCCGGCTGTTCCTGTACATTCTCTGTTACGATTGTTTCAGAACGCTCCCCATCTTCTGGATTTTGAGCTGTTTTTTCTACACACAGATCTGCATCCTGTATACTTTCTTCTTCTATAATTCCCTCCGGTCTGTCAAGATCAGCAAGGTTCATCTTACTTATTTTTTCAAGGTTTTTCACGCGTTATTCCTCCTGCAATGGCCACAGCGTTACTTGCTGTGGTCAATCTTCATCGTAAGCTGGATTCTCTTTTTATTTAAATCCACACTCATAACCTGCACATCTACAATATCTCCTACGCTGACTACTTCAAGCGGATGCTTAATGTAGCGCTCTGTCATCTGGGAAATATGCACAAGACCGTCCTGATGTACTCCAATATCAACAAATGCTCCAAAGTCGATCACATTACGTACCGTTCCTTTTAAAACCATACCTTCTTTTAAGTCTTTCATTTCAAGAACATCTGTCCTTAATACAGGCTTTGGCATCTCACTTCTTGGATCTCTTCCCGGCTTCTCCAGTTCCTCTACAATATCATGCAGTGTCATTTCTCCAACGCCAAGACTTTCCGCTGTTGCTTTTTCATTTGTAATCTGAGAGTGAAGAGTACTAAGTCCGCCATTACGGATACTTTCAGAAGTATAACCTAAATCCTTTAACAACTTCGCTGCTGCCTCATAGGATTCTGGATGTACACTTGTATTATCAAGCGGTTCCTCTCCTCTCGGAATCCGTAAGAATCCTGCACACTGTAAAAATGCTTTTGGTCCAAGTTTTGGTACTTTTAAAAGTTCCTTTCTTGTATGGAATCGTCCATTTTCTTCACGATAAGCTACGATATTCTTTGCTACTGCTTTACTGATTCCTGAAACATAAGAAAGTAATGGAACAGAAGCTGTGTTAAGATCAACACCTACTTTGTTTACACAGTCTTCTACTACACCATTTAACGCTTCTTCTAAACGTTTCTGGTTCATATCATGCTGATACTGGCCAACACCGATTGCCTTTGGTTCAATCTTTACTAGTTCTGCTAACGGATCTTGTAATCTTCTGGCAATAGATGCGGCACTTCTTTGTCCTACGTCAAATTCCGGAAATTCTTCTGTGGCAAGCTTACTTGCAGAATATACAGAAGCTCCGGCTTCATTTACGATAACATAAGCTACCTTTTCCGGAATCTCTTTAATCAGTTCAGTAATTACCTGTTCTGATTCACGACAGGCAGTACCATTTCCTACGCTGATTACAGAAACATGATACTTCTTGATCATCTCATGCACTGTTTTCTTTGCCTGTTCTACTTTACACTGTGGTGCAGTTGGGTAAACGACAACGGTATCTAATACCTTACCGGTTGGGTCTACAACAGCAAGCTTACAGCCTGTACGGAAAGCCGGGTCCCAGCCAAGAACTGTTCTTCCTTCCATTGGAGGCTGCATAAGAAGCTGTTTTAAGTTCTTTCCAAAAACAGTAATTGCACCTTCCTGTGCTTTTTCCGTCATCTCACTGCGGATATCTCTTTCAATTGCCGGTGCGATTAGACGATTATAAGCATCAAGCACTGTTTCTTCCATCAGTGTCTTTGTATTTGGATTGTCCTTTATCATTGTTTTATTCAACGCATTGACAATCTGTGCATCAGGAGCCTCTACCTTAACCGTAAGAAACTTTTCTTTTTCCCCACGATTAATCGCCAGCACACGATACCCTGTAATCTTAGACAGTTCCTCGCTAAAATCATAATACATTTCATAAACAGATTCAGCCTTTTCATCTTTGGCTTTCACTACAAGACGCCCCTGCTTCATCGTGCAGTTTCTTATACTCTTGCGGTAATCTGCTTTATCTGCGATCATCTCCGCAATAATATCTTTTGCTCCGGCAAGCGCCTCTTTTGCATTAGTAACTCCTTTTGCTTCGTCTACAAAGCTCTGTGCTTCTTCTTCCATACTCTTAGAAGTTGCCTGCAAAAGAAGAATGTTCGCCAGTGGCTCTAACCCTTTTTCCTTTGCCTTCGTCGCTCTCGTCTGCTTCTTTGGACGATATGGACGATACAGATCATCTACTGCTACAAGAGTTTCTGCCGCTAAAATCTTTTTCTTTAAATCATCGGTCATCTTGCCCTGTTCTGTAATCGCGTTAATAACCTGCTCTTTCTTTTCTTCTAAATTACGAAGATAAAGAAGGCGCTCATGTAAATTACGAAGAGTCTCATCATTAAGGGCTCCTGTCATCTCTTTACGATATCTGGCAATAAAAGGAATCGTATTTCCCTCATCAATGAGCTGTACCGCTGCTTTTGCCTGTTCTTCCTTAATCGTAAGCTCCTGCGCCAGTTTCTTTATAATATCCATTAATCTGTCTGCTCCTTATGTCTGTACTTTTTATTTTACGATCTGTTATGCTTTTTGCGGTGTAGTGATCCATCGGAGATATGCATTCATAAATGCATCCAGGTTTCCATCCATCACGCTCTGTACATTTCCGGTCTCTTCCCCGGTTCTGTGATCTTTTACCATCGTATATGGCTGCATAACATAAGAACGAATCTGGTTTCCCCAGCCGTTATCGGATACTTCGCCACGTATATCTGATAATTTTTCCCTGTTTTCCTGCTCTTTAATCAGATATAACTTTGCCTTTAACATCTGCATTGCCTTATCTTTATTCTTGTGCTGAGAACGTTCATTCTGACATTGCACAACAACACCTGTAGGAATATGGGTGATACGGATCGCCGAATCTGTCTTGTTGATATGCTGTCCACCTGCACCGCTGGAACGATACGTATCAATACGAATATCTTCGTCCGCAATCTCTACAGATAAATCTTCCTCAATATCCGGCATAACATCACAAGAAGCAAAGGATGTCTGTCTCTTTCCTGCCGCATTAAATGGAGAAATCCTTACCAGACGATGGACGCCTTTTTCTGACTTAAGATAGCCATAGGCATTCTCTCCATTTACTTCAAAAGTAATGGACTTGATTCCTGCTTCATCTCCATCAAGATAATCAAGAACTTCTGTCTTAAATCCATGACTGTCGGCCCACTTACTGTACATACGATACAGCATACCCGCCCAATCACAAGACTCTGTTCCACCTGCACCGGCATGAAGCGTTACGATTGCATTATTTTTATCGTATTCACCGGATAACAATGTCTGGATCTTTAGATTATCAAACTCTATTTCAAACTCACCAAGTAATTCTTCAATCTCCGGAATCACACTGGCATCATTCTCCTCATTCCCAAGCTCGATCATGGTAGAGACATCATCAAGTGTCATCTCCAATGCATGATATGCTGATACCGTATCTTTAAGGTTCTTCAGCTTCTTTGTCACTTCCTGCGCCTTATCCGGATTATTCCAAAAGCCTTCCTCACGCATCTCGCTTTCCAGTTCTTTAATCTGTTCATGTTTATGGGAAAGTGATAAAGAAAGACCAAGTTCCTTCATCGGTTCTTTATATTGATTTACCGTAAATTTGTATTGTTCTAATTCAACCAATTATAAAACCCTTTCTATATATGATAATATGATAAAGAAAGGCACAGTGCCTATTCATTCACAGGTGCGTTTCCTGACATCTGCTGCAAAATATTCACTGTGCGAAACTTTTCCTGCCTTAATTTGCAAATCTGCCACAGCAGTTTTTATATTTCTTTCCGCTTCCGCAAGGACAAGGAGCATTACGTCCAATCTTTGCTTCTTTTCTGCGGTAAGGTCCTCTTTCGACAAGCTCATCCTTGTTTGTGCCTGTTGCTCTTGCAACCTGCTTTCTTTCAACTTTCTGCTCAATCTGAACATGCATTAAAGCACCAACCGTATCGTGACGAATGTTCTTTGTCATCTCCTCAAACATCTCATATCCAAGGAACTTGTACTGAACAACCGGATCCTTCTGTGCATAAGACTGAAGTCCGATACTCTCACGAAGCTGATCCATATCATCAATATGGTTCATCCACTTACTGTCAATAACTTTAAGAAGAATAACACGTTCTACTTCACGAATACCATCATTAAAGATTGCTGCATCTTCTTCACCAAGTTCTACTCCTTCTTCCGGTACATTCACCTTGGCAAATTCATTAAAGTCTTTCTCTTTCTTATGGTAAATCTTCATCGCCTCATCCTGAAGACGGGAAATGAGTGCTTCTTTATCATTCTTCTCTTTTTCTTCGTCTGTAAGAGTGATTGGCTCTAATGGAATCTTTCTTCTTAAAGATTCATTCAGCTCTACAAGATTCATCTCTTTTAATGGCTGTTCTCCTGCGATCATATTTACATCGTCAGCAACAACATCCTTGATCATCTTGTAAACAACATCCCGCATACTCTCACCATTTAATACACGGCGTCTTTCTGCGTAGATAACTTCTCTCTGGTCATTATTTACCTGGTCATAATCGAGCAGGTTACGACGAATACCGAAGTTGTTATTCTCAATCTTCTTCTGTGCCTTTTCGATCTGCTTTGTAATCGTCTTATGCTGAATCTCTTCCCCTTCCGGAATCTTTAACGCCTTATATACGCTCATCATACGTTCAGAACCGAACAGGCGCATCAGGTCATCTTCAAGAGATAAGTAGAACTTCGATTCACCAGGATCACCCTGACGACCGGCACGACCACGTAACTGGTTATCGATTCGACGGCTCTCATGTCTTTCTGTACCGATGATCTTTAATCCACCAAGTTCTGCAACACCATCTTCTAACTTGATATCCGTACCACGACCAGCCATATTCGTTGCGATCGTAACAGCTCCCTTTTCACCAGCATGTGAAATAATCTCTGCCTCTAATTCATGGAACTTCGCATTCAGTACGTTATGCTTAATTCCTCTCTTACTTAATAATTCGCTGACTTCTTCTGATGTATCGATATTAATCGTACCAACTAAAACTGGCTGTCCCTTCTTATGAGACTCTACGATATCGTTGATAACTGCATTTAACTTTTCTTTCTTTGTCATGTAAATAGCATCTTCATGATCGATACGGATCATTGGCTTATTCGTAGGAATCTCTACTACGTCCATGCCGTAAATATCCATAAACTCTTTATCTTCGGTCATAGCAGTACCAGTCATACCGGCTTTCTTTGTATACTTATTAAAGAAGTTCTGGAATGTAATCGTCGCAAGAGTCTTAGACTCTCTGTTAACCTTTACATGCTCCTTTGCCTCGATTGCCTGATGAAGGCCATCAGAATAGCGACGTCCTGGCATAATACGTCCGGTAAACTCATCAACGATAAGAACTTCGTTGTCTTTTACTACGTAATCCCTGTCTCGGAACATAAGGTTATGTGCACGAAGAGCAAGAATAATATTATGCTGGATCTCAAGGTTCTCTGCATCCGCAAGGTTCTTGATATGGAAGAACTGCTCTACCTTCTTAACACCTTCTGTTGTAAGCATAACCTGCTTATCCTTCTCGTTAACAAGGAAATCTCCATCTTCTTCGATATCAATACCCATGATGGCATCAATCTTAGAAAGTTCACCATCCGAAGTACCACGCTGCATCTGTCTTGCAAGGACATCACATGCCTTATAAAGATCTGTGGACTTACCACTCTGACCGGAAATGATAAGAGGGGTTCTTGCCTCATCGATCAATACGGAATCGACCTCATCGACAATGGCATAATTCAGTTCTCTTTGTACAAGATCCTTCTTATAAATAACCATGTTATCACGAAGGTAATCGAAACCTAATTCATTATTCGTAATGTAAGTAATATCACAGTTATATGCAGCTTGACGTTCTGCATTATCATAACTGTTCAAAATAACACCGACACTTAAACCTAAGAACTGATGAACCTTACCCATCCAGTTCGCATCACGCTTAGCCAGATAATCATTAACAGTAACGATATGAACACCCTTGCCCTCAAGCGCATTTAAATATGCTGGAAGAGTAGAAACCAAAGTCTTACCTTCACCAGTCTTCATCTCGGCAATACGACCCTGATGTAAAATAATACCACCCATCAGCTGCACACGATAATGCTTCAGATGGATCGTACGGTCTGCTGCCTCTCTTACAACAGCAAAGGCTTCCACTAACAAGTCATCAAGAGTCTCTCCTGCTGCCAGACGATCTTTAAATTCCTGTGTCTTGGCACGAAGTTCTTCATCGCTTAATGCCTGCATCTTCTCATCAAGAGCCTCGATCGCATCTACATACTTTTCAATTCTCTTGATTTCTTTCTCACTTTTATTGCCAAAAAGTTTATCAACAAAACTCATCTTTACCTCCTATTTCTATCGTAAATCACGTCATAAACTTACGTATGGCCCCACTGACAGAAGATGGGGTCACACCTCCTGAGTTGGTAATCTTCTTCTAATTTTAAACATACAGATTATATTGTAACATTGATAAGCTCTCTTTTCAAGCTTTAATCCCCTTAATATACAGAAAAAGGGAAGGCAGATAATCATCTGCCTTCTTCCTTCGTTTCTAAATGAATTCATGTATGTTTAAAATTCTGGTTCAATCAAACCATATGTTTTATCTTTTCTCTTATAAACTACATTCACTTCAAAAGTCTCTGCATTACGGAATACAAAGAAACTATGCCCTAACAGCTCCATCTGTACACAGGCTTCCTCAACATCCATCGGCTTAATAGCGAATCTCTTACTCTTTGTAACCGTTACTGTTTCATGATTGTCCACATCTTCTTCCATGAACTCATCATTAAACTTCACTTCGCCCTTACCGTACTTGGAAATCTTCGTCTTATACTTGCGAATCATACGCTCCAGTAAATCTACTGCCATATCAATAGAAACATACATATCTGTACTTGTAGGTTCTACTCTTAAGATCGTTCCCTTCATAGGAATTGTAGCTTCTACTGTCTGATTATCCTTCTGCACGCTTAATGTGACCTGAACTTCTGTCTCTGGAGTGAAAAACTTCTCCAGCTTGCTGAACTTATCGTGTACAGCCTGCTTTAATCCCTCGGAAACCTCCAGATTCTTGCCGTAAATAATGTAACGCATACGATCACACTCCTTTTTTCTTATATTATAATTATTATACCAACAATTCTTCATTCTGGCAATGAATTATTTAAAAAAATCACACAAAACAGATGTTTTATATTGACGTGTTTTTTCCATTTTTTTCTTTTGTTTTTCCACTGTGGATATTGTGGATAACTCAGTGGATAAGTCTGTTTTTCAACATTTTTCAGTTTTTTTCTTCGTGGATAACTGCAAAGAGTTATACACCGACACTTTGTTCTTTTTTGCATTTTGTAAATTTATGTATATTTCATTGTCTATTATGCACAATTTTCAGCCATTTCTCATAGAGAAATCCGTTTTTAACCGTTTTCTGAAAGTATTCTTTATTATCCGACATTTCACCTAGAATTTTAGACTTTTCAGTCGAACCTCCTTACTTTTTCCGAAACAAAAGGCAGAATATTCCTGCAAAAATCGCAAAATCACTCATATTAAAAACCAGGTTACTGATTTTCTTCACTGGAAATTCAGGAAAACGAATATAATCTGTCACAGAACCTTTTTTCATTCTGTCTATAAAGTTACTAAGTCCTCCTCCAAGAAGTAACGCATAACCAAGTCCTGCAACACTCACTCTTCCTTTTTGCCGTTCTTTTCCCAATACGAACGCACAAAAGCAAAGCATGACACCGGATATCCCTTTTAATATCTTTGGATGTGAAGAAAGGATACCACTGGCTGCTCCTTTATTCTCTAGGAATTCAATTCTTGGAGACAACTTCCTTCTCCATCCATCCTGCATAGCATCTACCGTATTTATTCCCTCCCCAGACCTGGTAAAATGTTCTTTTCGATGCTTTCCTCTAAGAGAACTCCTGAAATATTCCTTTAAAAACTTATCTCCTGCAATAATCAATGTTACAATTATGAAATATATCACTTTGATACCTCCTGTGCATATGTTAAATTATACCTCAAAGAAAAGGACTGAGCTACGTTGCCACAACCAAATGCTTTTTTATCTGTGCGCGGACTTTCCCATACGTATCACACAAAAAATGGCGAAACCCCTGCGTTAAAAGATATTCACTTCGACCTTTTCACTGGCGAATTTGCAGCGATCATCGGACCTTCCGGCTGTGGAAAATCCACTCTTTTAGAGTTGATTGCCGGTCTGATTCCCTTACAAAAAGGAAGCCTTCGTTATCCCTTTTTAAATCAGCCGCCTTCCATCGGCTACATGCTGCAAAAAGACCATTTATTAGAATATAGAACTATATATAAAAATATCATTTTAGGTCTCGAAATACAACACCGTCTTACTGAAAAAAACTTAGAATATGTCCAGAAATTAATGCGGCAATATGATATTGCTGATTTTGCAGATTCTTATCCAAGAGAACTTTCCGGCGGAATGCGCCAGCGCGCTGCCCTTATCCGAACACTTGCCTTAAAACCGGACTTTCTTCTTCTTGACGAACCATTCAGCGCCCTAGATTACCAAACTCGGCTTGATGTCTCAGATGACATCGCAAAAATCATTCGCCAAAGCGGTGTCACCACCCTTTTAGTCACACATGATCTGTCCGAAGCAATCAGTATCTCCGACCGTATTATTGTACTTGGAAAACGTCCAGGCCACATACGATCAATCATAACAATTGATTTTGGATCAGAACACCAGCTTTCTTCCAAAGAAGCCCGCATTCATCCTCAATTTCAAAATTACTTTAACCAGATATGGAAGGAGCTGAAACATGATGAATGAATCAGCAAACAATCTATCAAAAGAACAACAATTCTATATGAAAAAAACAAGACAACATAAACACCTTGTCCTGTTCTTTCAAATTTTTATATTTGTATTTTTTATTATTTTATGGGAGATATCTTCCCATAACGGAATCATCAATGCCTTTATCTTCAGCAGCCCTTCCCGGATGCTTCTTGCCTGTCAGGAACTATTCCTCACCGGAGACCTCTTAAAACACATTGGCATCACACTTGCAGAGACGTTCGGCAGTTTTTTTCTCGTTGCCTCCATAAGTCTTCTTGTTGCCATACTCCTTTGGTGGAATACAACATTAAGTGAGATTTTTGAACCGTACTTTGTGATTTTAAACAGCCTTCCAAAATCAGCAATGGCTCCGATCTTTATCGTATGGCTTGGCAACAACATGAAAACCATTATCATCACCGCCATATCCGTTGCAATCTTTGGAAGCATCTTAAATCTTTTTACCAGCTTTCAGACAACCGACCCAGATAAATTAAAACTGATCTATACCCTGCATGGCAACCGATTGGACTGTCTTACCAAAGTTATTCTTCCGATCAACTTTCCTGCAATCCTTAGTATTTTGAAAGTCGATATCGGACTTTGCCTGATCGGAGTAGTTATTGGAGAATTTCTCGCCGCCAGAAAAGGGCTTGGGTATCTGATCATCTATGGCTCACAGGTCTTTAAAATGGATTGGGTAATGCTCTCTATCGTGCTGCTTTGCCTGATTGCCGCATTACTGTATGGAATACTCAATCGACTGGAAAAACACTTTATTAACTCTTGATTTGTGTAGAAGACGAAAAAAGAAATAATGATACATTCCATCTGCTCTGTAGTCGCTGTATTTAAGATGCTCGTCCGCATCTTAAATACACTCCCAAGCCGCATCTGGAATGTATCATTATTTCTTTTTTCTGTCTATTTTAAATCCACAGATTTTTTAATATTATCCCAAATCTACCTTTAAGTCTCCTTCTTTAATCCAGCCTTTTTTCCTCATAAACTTACCAATTGCCCAGCTTAAAAGAACAGGAAGTACAAAGCAGACTAAAATCATTCCTAACCAGTCAAATACTCCAACGGCATATCCTTCTGGCATATTCGACCAGCCTGTGATAATCCCGATCGGACCTACTAAGCCCGCGGTTCCCATGCCGGAAGAAATCGCCGCACCGTTATTGCGAAGCTGGAAAATGCATGTGGCAACCGGACCTAAAATCGCGGAGGTAAGTACCGGTGGAATCCACAAGATCGGTTTTCGCATCAGATTCGGTACCTGCAGCATCGACGTCCCAAGCCCCTGTGCTACGAGACCTCCAACTCCATTATCGGGATAGCTGATCACAGCAAATCCAAGCATATTACAGCAGCATCCTACGGTAGCTGCTCCACCGGCAAGCGCAAGCCCATTCCATACGCCCATAGAGATACTGCCATCTAAAACGCCTGCAAGAACGGCACCGCCACTGATACCAACTGCTGCGCAGATTGCTGCGGAGCTGATTGGAAGAGTAAGTACAACACCGACGACAACAGAAATAATGATTCCCATGAAGAATGGCTGTAAATTCGTTGCCCAGCCGATAAATGTACCAAGGGAATCACAGATTGTTTTGAAAATCGGTGCAAGTACCATGGCGCATCCTACACCGACAATAATTGTTACTGCCGGTGTGACAAGAATATCGATCTTCGTCTCTTTAGAAACAAGCTTACCAACTTCGCAGGCAATAATCGCAACAAACAAGACTGCCAACGGTCCACCGGAACCGCCTAATGTATTTGTCGCCTGTCCTACCGCACATAAAGAAAACAACACTAGTGGTGGTGCATCTAATGCATAGCCGATCGCCGCTGCCATAGCAACTCCTGTTACCATGGTCGCATAATTACCAATCTGCCATAAAATCCAGCAAAAATGATTCCATGTACTAAGTCCTGCGACCTTTGCCGCTAACTCTCCCGTATCTGTCACTGATGCCAATGCTGCCATCAGACCTGTTGTGCCGACATTCTCTGCTAATGTCTTAATGATCGTCCCGATCAAGAGAGATGCAAATAATCCAAGAGCCATCGCTCCCATCGCATCAATCGCATATCTCTTAAAAGAAATCTCTACATTTTTCCTTTTTAGAAAGCTCTGCTTTCCTACACTTTGTTCTGTGTTGTTCTGATTCTTCATCTTTCTCTTTTTTCTTTCTCTTTCTTTTTATTTCTTTTTATTTTCACTATCTAAAGCCGGTCTTGAAATCCATTCAAAAATCCCATAGGATCTGACAAGATTTAAAAAAAATCTATACGGCTTCAAACAGTTACATTCTATAATACTCTTCACAGAAACGCAATGTTATTTTCGTAAATTTTTTACAGCACAATACCTGCTCATGCGTATTTAAAAAGCGCCGGGCGCACTAGAAAAAAGGAGAGACAGCAATGTCTGCTCTTTCGTAGCAGCATTGCTGTCTCCTCTTTTTGTCATAAAGGCAAATTATAAAAACTTTTATTTATATCATCGGATTACTTCTTTACAAACTTACATCTGTCAAGTCCATAATCAGATAACATCTTTTTGTAGGCTTTGTATTTACGTTTTGGTACATAAACCTTTGCGTGCTTCACCTCAATAAACACATGCGGTTTTCTTAACTGTTTTAACTTTGTACCTCTAAACACAATCTTTTCGAGCTTTTTATTCAGACAGAATGCGTGAGCTCCCATAAAGGAAACATTCTTTCCGATCGTAAGCTTCTTCACATTCGGACATGCATAGAATGCTTTATGTCTGATTTTTCTTACAGAGTCCGGAATCACAATATTTCTGATCTTCTTATTCTTGATAAAAGCTCTCGTTCCAACGGAAGTTACATTGTACTTAATTCCATTCCATGCCACACTCTTTGGAATAGAGACTTTCTTCGCACTACGGCCTTTTACAAATCCAATCACTTCCACTTCTCCGCTTCCGTCAACCATTGTATTTGTCACTTTATATCTGTAAATACCATTTGTGATCACATCGCCTTTTCGAAGTCCGACAAGCAGATTACAAGACGCGCTCTTACCACTTTCTGTTGTAACTGTGATCGCAAGCTTACCTGGTGCGATTGCCTTTACATTACCATTTTGATCAACTGCTGCCATAGCAGGCTGTGAACTCTTCCAGCTTAACCAATCTGTGCTGTTTTCCGGTGACAGATATGCTATAAGCTGTTCTCTGGCATTAGGAGAAAGGACGATACTGTTTTTATTGAGTCTTACTCCAGTTGCCGGAATCTTATTACTTACTATGATCTTTCCTGCCGGTTCATCCATATACGTATCTGTAACTGCATATTTCACTGTATAGGTCACGTCTGCTTTTCCACCGATATTGGAAGGGACATCCAAGGTCGCTTTCTGTGTGCCGGCATTACCTTTCGTATCTTTTTCATCGATCAGCTTACCGGATGCATCAAACAGACCAACCTTCATAGCGTTTTCAAGACATTTACCTTCCAGCGCCACTTCATTCTTTCCTGCGGTAGCAATCATTCTTTCCGTTACATTTAATGACTTTACTTTCGGTCCTACCCAGACTTTTACACTGGAAACAATATCCTGGCCATTCTCATCCTGCACTGTAGTTGTCGTACTGCTATTTACTGCCATTGCAGAAATCGTAATGTATCCATATTTATTACTGGTCTTTAAAATGTTCTTTGCTGTATCTAACTTACAATCTGTTCCATTCGCATCCAATGAATATGCAATCTTTGCCGGATAAGCCTTTAATTCTTCTTCACTGTACGCTTCTTCTAAATCATCATAACAAATTGCTTTTAATGTTGTTACATCTAACACAGTGTTAAATGCAATAGCTTCAGGAACATCTTCTAATACGATTTTCTGAAGTGAACGCACTCTTGGTACTTTCAATTCTAAAGCGTTACTTATGACTTCTTTATTCAGTCGATTCGTTGCTCGAACAGTAATATTGGCCTTCTTACCGGCTTCTACCGCAGCTATTATATTATTTCTATTAAATCGAAATGCCTTTTCATTATCAGAATTCCATGTAAGCGGTACACCGTTTAGATTATAGTCTTCTTCGTACTGATCCAGGCCCTTTACGATAAAATACTCGGAAACATAAGCATTCTCTCCATTTTTCAATGTAGCATCTGCATCTTTTTGTTCTAGTTTTAATGTATCAAGAACTGGTTTTTGTCTCACATTTAAAGTAAACTGCGCTGCCAGCGCTTTCTCACCATTTACATTTGTAAATGTTCCCTTTAAAATCACATTTCCAGTTTCACCATAATCTACAGTTCCCTCTGTTACTGACAGATTCTTTGCTTTCGAATCAAAAGATACCTGCGCACTCTTAATCGTTCCCTTATCCGTCAGTTCCCATGTAATGCTATCGACTTCTTTTGCAGAAAGTTCGTAAGGATCTCCATTCTGGTCTTTGGCAGTAAAATTCACCTTGGAAAGATCATAAACTTCGCCTTCTCTTACTACTGCAGAATCTCCGGTATATAATTCCTTTACATATGGTTTGGCGATAACATTAAAGTTGATGGTGTTCGATTCAACCATGTTTTCCCCTTCACCTACAGCGAGCTGTAATGTATCAGAACCTTTTACAAGCCCAAGCAGTGTATCCTCAGTTACCGCAGAATACTTTCCACCAGTAATCCATCGGTATGTTTTCTTTGTCCAGTCATAAGACTCACCATACTGGTCAAGCGCTGTTACTGTTACATCCTTTTTCAAATCACTTTCATAAGCACTTCCAATGCCTATACCATTCTTTTCAAGGTCTGTTTGAATCGTAACCGAACTTAACTTTCTTGCTGGTTTTACATTAAGCTCTACTACATTAGATATTACGTTATATTTTTGAGAAACTGCCGTAATCTTATATATTCCCGCCTTACGTATCGGAAGTTTATTCTGAGAAAGTTCTGTAAAGGCTGCACTCTGCCCATCAATCTCTACTGCCCATTTCACATCAGAAGTATCCTTCCACTCACCATCATACTGATCGAATGCTTTTACAGTCAGTTTAGATAAATCAATCTCTTTTGGAGAGCCCTGGTCATTATAAATAAAACTCTCCAACGTAGCCGGCTGCGTGTCATCAGAAATCGTAAGGGTTGTTAATGCCTTCCTCGGCAGCGCCTTTACACTGATCCATCCTGAATGTTTTCCACGATAAGTCGCACGAATCTGGAATGTTCCACTCTTTGTAAAGGAAAGCTGATTATTCTCAAGCTTAATTCCATCTTCCTCATCCAGTCTTGATTCCCATACAATCGGTGCACCGGAAATCTTTTTATCTGTGCTGTCTAATGCATAACCTTTGATTTCTTCATTGCCAAACAGATTCACCGGTGTTTCTCCCACATAAGTAGTTACCGTTCCTTCTGCCTGCACACTTCCGTCAAATGGCTTCGTCGTCACATTCACTTTAATTCTTGCGGTTGAATCAAGAGATTCATTCGTTGATATTGATGGAGAAGATTTCTCTAAACTCGTATAGACATCTTCATCAATCACATATTTTAGATACAGCGTTCCTTCTTCTTCCCCTGCTGTAAGAATCTCTTCACCTGTCGCAGTATTTCTTTCAATCGATGCCTTCTTACTTCCCGTCAATTCATGTCCTTCGGTATCCGTAAGTATCCAATGTCCCTTATCCTGGTCAAATCCATAATAATCAACATCATTTTCATTCGTTCCATTTAAAGTAACAGTACTAATATCAAATGTATCCCCGCCAATCATATTCAATGTCTTCACACCGTTAACCACTTTGATATTCTTTAACGGATATAACGGTACGATCGCATTAATATTAGAATTCATACTCACTGCATCATAGCTGAGTACTCCACCTGTCACAGACATTGGACACTTCGTTGCCAGCCAGGTTACCTTATCTTTCAAAGTAACCCCTCCATTACTTACAGCTCTTTGGATTGCCTTAGCAGACTGATCGATCGAACTTCTGACTGCCTTGCCATTCTTTGTATTCTGGCCTGATGTCCCACTTCCTGATGTATCTTCCGTATAATAAAATGTTACACTGTTCATCGCAGCAATGACGTCGTCACTTACCCCTTCCTTTTTCAAGGAGTTCTTCTCCGCTTCGCCAATCGGCTGAACCACTTTACTGTAACGTCCTGATGAACTATCATATCCCATTTCATTATCTACAGCAGCACCATTACTATCTTTTACCTGTCCCGAATACAGATTATACTTTTTCCCTGATAACTCATAAACAGATCCCATTGTAACCAATGTTTCGTAATTTACAGGATATTCTTCTTCTAAATCTTTCGATTCAAATGTATTCTGGATCTTACCCTCTTCATTAACCAGGACTCGATGAATCTTAACCTTCGCCATCTCCACGCCAACATCTTCCTCATTGATCGTTCCACTTAAAATATCTTTCCATTCCAGTCCAGTTAATTCATCCGCAGAAGAACCATCATCACGCTTTTCTGTCCATCCATAAGTTTGTCCATACGACTGCTCATAGTTTTTCGTTGCGG
Organism: Anaerobutyricum hallii; assembly: GCF_900209925.1. NCBI lineage: Bacteria > Bacillati > Bacillota > Clostridia > Lachnospirales > Lachnospiraceae > Anaerobutyricum > Anaerobutyricum hallii. The sequence goes on from NZ_LT907978.1 coordinate 2,446,389, forward strand.
TATATCTGACTGCACGATTATACAGATTATCCATTGCCGTTATCCCACCTTTTGCGGAGGAAGAGCCAAATATTGTACTAAAATGACTCTGACGATAACCGGAAGTACTAAAAGACTGTACCGCTGCACTGTCATCATATACAACACCAGATAAAGAGAAAATCGCCACTTTATAAGTAATCGCAACCGGACAGTCATATCCTAACTCTATATTCGTTACTGCCTTAGATGACTCCATTCCAACAGCCGTCTGTGCCGGAAGTGTCATACTTGAAGACACTTTATTCTCCGATGTTTCACTATATTCCTTTGTTTCGGAATAAGCTGTAGATAATGCCTGTTCACACGTCACTTCCAGCTTTAAGGTCTGTTCTACTTCACCAAGAAGAGGAATTCCTCCCGAAAGTGTTGTTTCAGAACCAATCATCTGGCTATAAGAATAACTTTTTCCAGTTTCAAGAGTATTTGAGGTTGTCACAGAATTCGACTGAGTAAATTCCATACCGACATCTGCTTCCTGTTTCGATTCATTCTTATAGTAGCTAAGTACCGGATTATTCTTCCCACTTGTTTTATATGTGACACCGGAAACATTATTCTCCACTGCCTGCTGCAAAGACTCATACTTCTGCGCCTTTGTAACATATTCCAGTCCTTCTCCCGCAAGCACAGATAACTGGAAATCATAAAAAGCTATACCAAACGAATTGTAATTATACTTATAAGTCTTTCCTGCCCTGTCTACGCACGTCACAAGCGTATATAAAACATCCTGCGGTGTCTCATCATTAAGCTGGCTTAATGTATCATCTCCATCCGTTTCTTTCAGTACATCACTGCCACTGATTTTTCGATTGATCGCTCCCGCAATCTCATCCGCTGCCTCCTGGCGTACTTTTTTTAAATCCGTAGCATAAGAAAGCCCTTTCCATTTTGTGTAATCATTCTTTCGGCTTCCAACAGTATGTTCTGTTGTCTGCGCTAATGCATATGCCAGATCCGCGTATCCACTTCTCTCCCGGTTCGAGCTTCCTGTAAAGTTCTTCTTAAATCCACCGTCAGCATTCACTCTTGCTGTATAATGGCTATGCGTTCCATAAATCTGTTCTGCTAGAGAAGCCCACTGGCCAAGCACACTGTCGCTTCCATCAGCCATATCCTTCCCACTCTGTAAAACAGCCTGTAAAAAAGCAAGCTGATTGGTCGGATCGGTGCGCCCCGTCTTGCTGCCATCATGAATATCAAAATATGTCTTGCCATCAATCACTACTGACCGGATTCCCACGCGATTCTTTGCTTCATGTTCCGCACCATCTGCAAACCGGTACTGCACTCCCACCTTAGAAGCCGCCTGGGTTCTAATTGGAGATGCCAGGCCAACCACGACCGGTATCGTAAGCATCACTGTAAGAATACCTGTTAACAACTGCCTTGTTCCTTTGTACTTCATACTCTCACCTCTTATTCTTATACAATATTTTCCCATACAACATTTTTATTCCTGTTGTTTATGTGCCTTCCTGTCTCGAAACCGAATACAAATCACCGTAAAAATAACTCCTGCCACAAAAGCTATTATACCAATAATCACATAAACATCTGCTCCATTCCGCAGGAGAACAGATCCATACCCGTCATTAACCGTAGGAATTCCGGATACATGTGCCATTTGAAGCAGGATTCCCATACATACCGTTAATCCAGCAATCAGAACTGTCATACTGCCAAGTATCCTTCTGTCATATCGATTGCGAAGAACATTCATCCGCCGGTGAATCTTGCACCGTCTGATCTCCCTTTGATTCATTCCCTCCCTCCTTCCTCATTCTTTTTTTGCAAATGATACATATTTGCAATTCTTATTTATATAAAGACATATAAAAAAAAATCCTTTCACCTATTTTGAAAAAAATCAAAAATAAATGAAAAGATCTGAAAAGATTTTTAACCTGTTCTATATATTCTACATCGAATACTTATTCATTTTTATCAGCAAATGCCATCCTAGAATCAACAGCACGATCATAACAGACGGAAACAGATATCCAATCCATTTCCATATTCCATCTGCCGAAACAAGTAAATTAAAAATAGCATGAAAAGCACTACTAGCCCCAAGCAAACCGATTGTTCCTGTCACTTTCAAAAAACCCCAGCAAAATATATAAGCCATTCCAAAACCGAGCAAAATGCCACATAATATATGTAATGCCCCTGCTGAAATACCACGTACAAGCAAAATATCAAAATCTGCTGCTCCATTTTCCGTCAAATAACATACATTCTCAAATGTAGCAAAACCTACCGCAATCGCAACCGCAGCTCCGGGAATTCCCTTCCTTTCCGGTTCAAAAATCAAAAGATAAAACAACAGCGGAAGAAGCTTCATCACCTCTTCACAAACCGGTACGATCTCTATCGCTGCCACAACCGCATCTGTATGATAATACCCCATAAAAAAACTGCTGACATAAGCAGACAACACACACATTCCCATCCCGATACAGATAAACAGCATATATTTACGCATATCTCCCCGTATAAAAATCAATGAGAGGAAAAGCGGAATCGAAATACATATAAAAATATTCTCAATATACATCATCTCGGGACACCTCCCAAACTGTGCATGGTAATAATAACATATTGACAATCGTCAAAACAAAATCAATCAGAAAATACAAATTAAACCTTGTATAGTCATGAATAAAATTCGAACTCACATACAACGCCACTTCTAGCACAACACACACAATCATACAGTAACATACCCCATGCGGCTCCTTCTCATACAAAATCCGGAATACAGCGATAAAAACAATCACCCCTGCCACCATCGCAAAAATACCGGTAGTAAGAAATACCGGTCCAAAAATTCCGCTCCACATAGAAGCAATCAGAACTCCCGCTCCACATATCACAGGAATCTTTGCAATCCGCATCTTTTTTATCCTGTACCGCACGATCTGATAGGTATGCATAAACAAGTAACTGGCAATCCATGAGATTTCCGACACATAAAACACCTGCGGTACAACGCCCCGAATCACAAGATGAAGCACAAAATAAAGCGTTCCCATCATAAAGCAGCTATGTACCAGCGCCAGTATAATATACAAGCGGTCTCTCTTATAAAACCAATATACCATATCTCCAAGCGCCGCAACAAAAAATACCGCTACCTGAAATACATTATCAATAATCTCAAAATTCATCTCTGTTCTCTTTCTCGTTCTTTTTCTTGTTCCTCTTGTTATTCTTGTTGTTTTTTCTTCTCAGGCTGTCCGCCTGTTTCCATTCTATGCTGATATTCCCTCGTTCTGCGCTTATGTTCCTCAACCCTTCGCAAACGATACAACAATACCGTCACACATACGCCAAGCGCAAATGCTAACACGCCCATGCAAATATATCCCAATGCCTCATAATGTCCCAACATACTCGCTGTTCCCATCGTATAATCAATATTACCTACAGAAGCCTGCTTCACTACCCCCGGCATGAAACTTCCTATTCCGATAACAAGCATCAGACATAACGCTACACCACACACACTGAACATACACTGTTTCTTACGTCTTTCCTTACTACGAAGCTCCCGTGTTCTTCTATAAATCAATTGCTGACGCTCTTTATTCGTCCGCATACGAAAACCCTCCCTGCTCTAAAATCTTCCGCAAACTCTTCTTTCCTCTATGTACCAGATTCGTCATCTGCTGTTCACTCTTTCCAAGAATCTTTCCAGCCTCACTATAACTCATCTCCTCTATACTCACAAGATATAACGCCTCTCTGTACTCCGTCTTCAACTTCGCCATCGCCTCATAAAGACACTTTTCCCTCTCATTTTGCAAAAGCCTTGTCTCCACCAGTTCTTCACTCGGCAATTCAAAATCCACCTCATCCAAATGCAAAAACCACAACTTATGTTTTTGTGTGTGACGAATCGTCAGATTTCTCGCTGTTTTATAAAGATAAGCTCGAAAACTCCCCTTTCCATCAATCGGACGCTCCTTCGCAAAAACTCTCGCAAACGCCTCGATCATCAAATCCTCCGACTCATGGATATCATGAATATAACCATTTATATAATAAGTAAGTGCATCTCCATATCGGTCAACCAGTATGTCCGCACTTTCTTCCCTTCCCTCTAAGTACTCTCTGTAAGCCATCTCATCTGAAATCACGCACACACCCCCTCGTATCCGTTTCACTGCTATAGACTTCCTAATCCGATCAAAATCACCAATTTCACCTCGGACCGTATACTCTATTTTATACGAAGACCTTGTATTTTACAAGAAAACATAAAAAAAAATCGTATACCAGCCTCTGATCTACAGCTGCCGGTATACGATTTTATACCAGGTGTGAAATGATACGCATCTCACAATAAGAATGACTTAATATCCTTTCCATAAGATATGTGCTACAGTGTCTATGCCTCTTCTACAACCGGAAAAACCTGCTGTACTTCATAAGCGATAATTCCCATTGCTGCGATTGCATTTTTGTAAATAGGATAATGCCTTGTAGACAAAAATGCCTTTGCTACCGACATTCTCCACCAAATGACAAACGTTCCGTCTTCTTCAAGATTAACATCATATTTGTATTTTTTATCAAGTACAGTTAGTTCCCCATGATCTCCCCGTTCGACATCCCAGCCATACTTTGAAATAAAAACTGGCTGCATTTTTTTAAAGAATTCATCAGATGTGACCCCTGCCGGAAGTTTGAACTTCATTCTGCGAAGCCGCCTCACTTTATGGTCTGCATATGTATCGATCAGGCATACAAGACACAGCAAGATAAATGCAGCAATTGCCAGCCATCCTGTGAAATCCCCTTTCAGAATTCCAATTATCAAACTGATTGGAACCAGTATATATAATTTGCGGAATTTCTTGATTTCATCCGGTAATGGTTCCGGCGAGGTGACTGTTCTTGCCTGCGAAGTATCCTCTTCTCCGCCCATACTTCCTCTTATGTAGCCGTCATGAACAGATTCCATGAATCCTTTCTCTTTCTTTGCCATTGATGATTCCTCCCATTATTTAAAATAATTACCTGAAAAGCCAACGCTTAATCAAAGCTACCGGAATTAAAATCCAGCCAAACATTGCTCCGATTAAAAAACGCTGAATCCACATATCTCCGATTCTCCCAATAATTACTTTGTTCGCGTAAATGGTCTCACCCACTGACCAATAGCCAAGCACAAAATATGAAATCCCGAAAATTGCACTGATTATTTCTCCCATAACCTTTTCCTCCTGTGTTCCTTTTATATTTATTTTTGCTTATAATTATAGACTCCATAAAAAGCAATTACTATCTGCAAATTTCCTGGAAATTTTCCTTATTTTATTTCACAAAGCACCTATGCACATTCCACTAATAAACTACTACCTTCTAATGAGCCTTTCATTTTCTTCTCCCATTCTTCACGAAACTTTCCCACTTGAAAACGTTTCGCATAAACTACTGAAAATTTTTCTTCTAAGTTTATAACTTCTTTAATGTCACAAATCCTATATATTTCTAAGTACTTATCGTCCTCTCCTTTTGATGCTGCCAGATAAAATTCCTGTTCTAAAAACACAATCCCTTTTGGCGCTATCTTCACTTTTTGATACTCGTTGTTATCTGTTTGCAGAACAATATCAATATATTTCTGACCTTCTATAGACCGTTCTAATTCCCATATTTTAGACAGTTCTACTTTCTCGGAATTTTCCCTATAATACTCCAATTCATTTCTTATTTCTCCTGCACCAACAACCTGCGCTCTTCCACTATCTTTTTTCATTAATTTATCTACAATATTTTTTATTTGTTTTTTAGAAAGGACTTTACTTCCCAAAAGAATTTTACATACTGCCAACGCTTCCTCTGGCAGCAACAATTCACCATTTTCTTGTAACATATAATATTTTCTACTATTCCGATCATATTTTACAGATGTTTTTCCACTTCCTGCAAAATAAGGGTCTGATACAACTCCATCTATTTCCGAAAGATCACGCTGAATACTTCTTGTTGATACTTTATATTCCTGTGCCATTTCTTCTTTATTAATTCCTTCCCCGTTTTGAAGTCTTGCAAAAATTTTAAGAATACGTTTTTTTCCGTTCACTTCCATATCAAACCTCACATAAACTTTCTAAAATCATTTTTTGACAATAATAATTACGATACCCGCTACCGTTCTTAATAATCCCATATTATCCCTCCTCGCATATCAGTTATAATCTGATATCATTTCTTGTTTTAATCATTTACGTTGAACTGCTGTTGCCATCTCTTTACTGCTGAAATCATTTTAGCACAGATCATTCCGCTTATTTTTGACAAGTCAGTTATCCATATGATATAGTTTTCTTATACTTAGAAAGGAGTTTTAGCATATGTCTGATAAAAATATCCGCTCAAAAAATAATCTCGCTGCACAAAATATAATCCGTCTTTTAAAACTATTTATAGAAAAAGATTCCCTTTCCATTTCTGATATTGAAAAAGAGCTTGGGTTTAAAACACGCCAAACAATTTATTCTTATATAAATTCCCTCCAGCACGTGGGATGTGTATTTTCTAAAAATATTCATAACCGTCACACTTACTATTCTCTAGAACATAAAGATTCAAAAGAAGTACAGCTTCTCTTATATGAGCCTCTGACTTTAAAGACGCTGCGAAAATATTCTATTTTAAAGAAGCTGCAAAACAAACCTGTTTCAGAGAAAAACTCCTTGCAGACAACCATTCCCGATATAAAAAAAAGTCAATTTTATGAACTTTTTAATGAATTATTAGCAGAAAAAGAAATTTACAAATCCGAAGAAGACAATCTTTTTTATTTGACTGGCAAAACGTTTATGCCTACGATACAGGTTAGCTTCGACCAGCTCGAATCTCTCTATATAATGGTCTCATAAATTAAGACACTTTTTCGGACAGTTTTTAATGAATCTGATATACTTAAACCAGTATGAAAGAAAGGATCCATTATCATGTCCAGACAAAGAAGAAATTTTAATGCCAAATTCAAATCAGACCTTGTAATTGAGCTGCTTAAGGGTGAGAAAGATCTCAATACCCTTGCAACTGAAAATAACATCCAACCAAATCTGCTCCGCAACTGGAAAAAAGAGTTCTTGAACAATGCTTCGGTTGTGTTCGACGACAAGCGTGAGGAAAACCTCAAAGAAAAGCTTGCCGAAGAGCGTAAGGAGAAAGCGGAGTATGCCAAAAAGGTTGGTCAGTTAACCATGCAGGTTGACTGGCTCAAAAAAAAATCTGAAGAAATTTGTGGACCTGACTACGAGAGTAAGTTTAGTCCAAAACCTTTTGACGACTAAGGAAATTCCGGCTTCTGTTGGCGCCAGGTTGCTTGACATCAACCGTACAAGCATTTATTACAAGGGTGCCCCTATTTCAGATGAGGAACTGGCCTGCAAAGAGATCATTGATCATCTCCATACAGATAATCCCACTTGGGGCGCAAGACAAATGTCTGCACAGTTAAAAACCCGTGGTTACCAGGTTGGACGCCGCAAGGCAAGACGCTACATGAATGAGATGGATATTTACCCGATTTATCCAAAGATGAATCTTTCCAAGCGAATGCAGCAGGCGAAAGTATGTCCATATCTTCTTCGTAATGCGGTCATAGACAAACCAAATCAGGCATGGTCTATTGACATTACATATATTCCGATCAAGCGCGGATTTCTGTATCTGACAGCCGTGATCGACTGGTATAGCCGTTGTATTGTCGGCTGGGAAGTGGATGACACACTTGATACCAGAATGGTTATCAGTGCCCTGAAAAAAGCTTTCAAAGTGGCAAAACCTCAGATCTTGAATTCAGATCAGGGTTGTCAGTTTACAAGTCAGCAATACATTGACTTTGTAAAGGAAAACGGTATCCGCCAGAGTATGGATGGAAAAAGCCGCTGGGCAGACAACATCATGATTGAGCGCTGGTTCCGCAGCTTCAAGTATGAGGAAGCCTATCTGACACAGTACAACAACATCAGGGAAGCAAGGGCTGCTATCAGACAGTATATCCACACCTACAACTTTGAGCGACGCCATTCTGCACTTGATTACCAAACACCGGCTGAATGCTACTATCCGGCAATGTTGATGCCATATGTAGCTTAGCATATATTGGATCTGGGGAGTGCTCCACTGTTCTCTCCATGTTCCTTGTAACTTGTCCACCATATCAGTTCATTATAAAAATCTTAGATTTTTGTCTTGACAACTGAGCCACTATACTACTACCAACTTCCTGCTTTGCCTTCCACAACTTCTCATGCACCTCAATACCAGTCTCTTTACAAAAAAATAGCTGCCTATTTTGATGAACCAGACTCTGATTCTCATATAGACAACTATATTTGTTACGGGTATTTTCCGCATGCTTTAAATGAGCAGACCTTATATATTTTCAACCAATTACAATCAGCCGGCTTTTCACAAAACATATTAAAAATCACATATACATCAAGAAAAAATCTTCATTATACAAAAACTTTTGCTGTTGGTCTGATTGTTCATGTTTTAGAAAAGGATAAATTATATTTAGTAGGAAAAGATATTCAAAATCTCAAAAAAAATACCGTTATTCCCATTGAAAATATAAGCCATATCGAAAAGACACAAACAAAGAATAACTATTATCTCTCTAAAGAATTTGAAGATCTTTTTGACTCTATGTTCAGCATTTCGACAGATTCCCCTGTAAAAGTAACACTCTCTTTTGACGATTGGGGCAATATAAAAGACAAGATATCTGCTCTTTGCAAACAGCGTCCAAATGCATCACAACAGTATGATAATCAGCAAATTATTTATACGGATTCCATTAGCGGTCTTAATGATTTTGCTAATTATCTGCGACAATTTGGCAAAGCTGTTCATGTTTTAGAGCCAGCCGAACTTCACGACAAACTACAAGAATCCGTAAAAAAAACATTAGATTATTATAAAAGGAGTACACATGAATAACTACTATAATCCATATAATCGGCTCCATTTTTATTACTCTTATCTTAATTCAAGTCATTTTGACTTCTATATTGAATCTACCGAAGACAGTATAGGATATTCCATAAATGATCTGTCACGCATTAGTAATATACCAAAAGAAATCGTTCGCCAGGATATTTATTTAATATTTCTATGGCAAAATCAGAATATTGATTCAAATACAGAATCTCTGCCCTACATTTATTTTGATCAATATATTGATAATCCCACCGAAGAACAGTTCATTTCCGGCGAATTAGATCATTATCTACTTGTATTGAATACAATAGCAGCTTATGAAATCCCTGTTACTTTTGAAGAACAGAAAGCTTTGGAACTTCTGAAAAAAGATTTGGAACAACCGGCTCACCTTCATTTTCCTTCCATCACTAAATTATATCGTGTAAAAGATAGTTATCGTTTTCACCACAACCCACACATTATTAACCATCTTAACCAAATAAATGATGCAATTAACTACCAGCAGGTAATTAAGATTACATATTTGTCACCTAAACCGAAAAGAAAGGCAGACTATTTGTATTTTTCCTTTCTTCCTGTTAAAATTGCTTATGATTCTACCGATAATCTTTACTATGTATTAAGCATTGGAAAAAAGAATTCTGATATTCGTTCCTACCGTATTGACCGTATCATTCATTTAGAACCAGCAAACGGAATATCCGATTATTCCCCTGATCTTTCTTTTTTAATGCAAATTGCTCCTAACGTATGGGGATGTAATTTTTCTGCTGTCTCAGACCCTAAAAACTTATTTCATGTTAAAGTTCGCTTCTTCAATGTTGCTAATGTATTCAACAAAGTAAGAAAAGAACTCTCCTGTCGTACTAATGGACAGCTTTACGAAAAAGATGGATTCCTTTACTATGAAGATGATGTATATGGTATTGATAAGTTCCGTTCATGGATCTTCAGTTACGGACGAGCTGCTATCGTACTGGAACCAGAAGTTCTACGCACACAAATTATCACTTCCCTAAAAGATCGTCTTTAATATATTCTTCTTTATATTTCTTCAGAAGCTGGTTAATTCTTCTTTCCGTATACCCAAGCTCTGCTGCCAGTTCTGATATTTTTTTATTTCCAATATTTTCCCTTAAAAAGCTGTCTCTATACTTTTCCGTATACAGCTTTTTAGGAAATGAAATCTGATGCCCCTTATACAAATTATAAATTCGTCCTGTAATTTCTTCCCCAAACATAATAAAAAGTTCATTATAAATTGGACGATACTTCATGATTATTTTCTGTCCTGTTTCTTCATTTACATTAATTACATTAATGGAAGCTTTCTGACTCTTTTGTAATCTTTGCCTGATATTACGCTCTGTGTACTCAAGTTGTACTGCCATCTCTGAGACACTTTTACTTGCACTATTCACCTTTACATAATAATCAATATACTGTTCTGTATATAGTTTCTTAGGAAATGACACCTGCCGTCCTTTATACTCGCTATGTATCTTTCTCGTTACTTCTACACCAAATTCTGAAAATAGTTCACTGTAAACTGAGCGATAGCTATCCGGAGTTTCCTTATCATATCTATCCATCTCTAACGTCTGTCCTGCTTTTCCGTATTGTTTCCAACAACTTTTTTTCTCTATCATAAACATTTCCCCTCTCTGCCATCATTATATATATCTGGCTGGACAGGAAATGTCTTTCAAAAAAATCTTTTCCTAATTATATCTTTTTACAAATCCAATTACTATCTGTAAATTTCTTGGAAATTTTCCTTATTTTATAATATACAATAGTACATAGATATCACAACTTGGAAAGCCGTCAATTTAGTGTTGATGCGATTTTAGCGATTAATAAACTTTTTATCGTTCACAGTACAGATTATCCTTTCCGCTTTTCATTTTGCATTTTAAGTTTTTTAACTAGATATGTTAAAACTTCACATATATCTGCATATTCAAAACCATTCTTTTTTCCATCAGCATGATTTGCGGCATTTCTTTGCCCTTTCATGAAGAAATATATATATATTATTTCTTCTAATGCTTCTTTATTTTGTTCTGTAACCTTACTCTGTACCCTTCCATTTTCATAATGCCACATTACCTTTGCCGCGTTATTTGAAGCATTTTCATTTGCTTTGTCATATTTTTCACTCTCTGTTTTTTTCATACAGCTTTTCAAATATTGTTTTTTCTCGATTTGCGCTGACATTTTTTTAACATCTGCTTTATACTTTTCAGGCATGTTAGGAAGTTCTTTAATTTCCGATAATATTATGAGATATTTATCATCCTGAAAGCAAAACGGTAAATACTGAACAAACCACTTATAAGCATATTTTTCTTCTTTACTAAAATACTTCCTCTTCTCATCTATTGCTTTTTTTAATTCTTTGCTCGGATTTTCTCTTCCATTTGTCTTATTATCAACATCGTCTATAACTTGAAGAACATCTTTATACTCTTCATCTTTTGCTTTATAAAGTCCTGTATCCCATAAATACTGCGGCAAACATTCTGAACAAAATGTTAATGCCTGCTGGATATATTGTTTTTCTATACACCATCCTATAATTTCTGCAATATCCTTATTTAATAATGGCTGAAATTCTTTTTGTATATCTCTTATTACATAACGGAATAGTTGTGTATATGTATTATCTTTTTTAGATTGCTCTTCTAGCTCTGCTTTATTTATAAATGTTTCAAACTCTTCCAACAAAGCACCTGCACTTTCCATAATACTGCTTGTACGGCAAAGTTGCAGATTATTTGAAAATTCTTCCATCACATCTAACAACTTATTTATTTCTTTATTTTGAGCTTTTTTAAAATACTCTTTTAAACCTTTAATCCGGCCATAATTAATATATTCATTAATACTTCCAATTAAATTCGTACTGTCAAATATAGACAACAAATTCTGAAGCGGTACTTTGCCATTTTGTTTATTGCCAAAATTCATTGTTATAATCTGTTCTAACTGAACATTCCGGGTCTTTAAAAACTGAGCCAAAACAACCTGCATAAATGCCACATAACGCGGACCGCCATTATAATCAATATACAAATGAATATCATTATCCTTATCTGGAAATTCCATTACATTATTTACTGCATTAATTACCGCCTCTGCCACCTCGGTATCTTCTGGATTATCCGAGATTGGTATTTCTTTATATTCTGGCACGTAATCATAATCCTCTGTCTCTAATTCCACAAGCTTTTTATAATAATCTAAAAGCTTAAACTCTTTTTTACCCAAAAATAATTTTTGGATCTTCTCCTGAAAACTATCCCTTCTTTGAGTTCCTACTTCTTTACCACTTTCATTACACTTGCTAATCTCAATCTTTCGGTTAGATACTTCGTTCGAACAAATAATAACAATTCTATCTAATTTATTCGGAAAAACCATCTTCATTACATATCGCATCGGTGCTTCATTTGTTACAAAGCCCCATACTTCATCCTGCTTTTTTCCATCACTCAACGTATATACGTATTGATTTTCCTTTATTCCCTCTTCTTTAATTGCACTCATACACAATAACAGTACATTTTTCATAATTCTTTTCACCTCTCTGATATCAATACTCACGAAATTTTACAAACTGAAAAACAGCTTTTTTCTGATACGTTCCATCCGGCAATATTGTTTCGCTTATCTTTCTCTCACTACACGCTGCAAGTACGGTAAGCCCCTTTTCTTTAAAAAGCTTTACAAGCTGATATGTAAGTGTCATTTCTCCCTGACACATAATAGCCGATGGATTCTTTTTTAAAACACTTATAACTATTGTCTCTGCTAATTCTTTGATATTCTGAGTAGAACTTTGTGCATTTACTTCAGGAAAAGGATAATCAATAATTGTTCCCCATTGTTTTGCTGCCTGTTTTTGTTCTTCTCCCCAGCCACTAGAGGGATGGTTTGATAAATTAATAAAATTCATAGAATATTATCTCCTAATTCATTTAATCCAATCACTTCTTTAGAACTATATTTTAATGTTTCAAATTCATAAATAGCCACACTATCCTCTTCTTTACAGATGACCGTTTTGATTTCATCTTTTAAACGATTGAGCTTTGCTTCTGTTATAACTCCCTCAAAAACAGACTTTTGCACATGATTCAGATATCGTCTACATATTTTTAACACTTTTTTATTACGTTTTATATTAATATCGTATACAAGAATTACAAACATTTTTCTACCTGTTTATCATTTTATCGCTATATATATTTATACGGAACATATTTTTCGCCTTGCTCTACATATTTTTTTATTTTTTGTATTTCTCTTTTTATTATATAATCATAGGTTTTCTGTTGTCCTTCAACCAGAATCGTCTGATAAAGTTTCCTTTCAAATTCTCGAATAAAAAGTGTTTTCCCTTCTCCTGAAATAAAGATTCCTTCCTGTTCTACTTCAACAAAATCAACCGCGTGAATCATTTTTCGATTTATAAGCGTAAATATCGTGCGATCCACAAGAATTGGTTTAAATAAATCTGCAATATCCAAATTCAAGCTTTCTGGGCGAAATCCTGCCGCATGAACAAATCCAATTCGAATATCCAGAGAAGTCCGATTAATTTCATTCGCAATCCTTTGATAAAGCATCGTATTTCCGAAACTTATCATTGAATTTAATGAATCCTTTGGCGGACGTCTGGTTCTTTTCGTAAAAACAAATTCCTGGCTATCTAAAATTTCATTAAAACACTGATAATATTTCTGTCTTGCCTGTGCTTCAATTAACATTAATCCATTTACATCCTGCGCCTCATTTAGTTTCTTCACATAATCAGACATCTGTTCTACTGCCTGTGTAAGAATTTGTGATTCTTTTCTTCTTCCATAATAGCGAAGATTCGCTCGCAGATTTGCAATACTGGCAATTTCGAGCTTTCTTGCAATTGCAAGCCTCTCCTTTGTATCTTGATAAATTTGCATTTGTTTTATTTGTGTTTTCATATTTTTTCTGCAATTTTGCGGAACAAAACTCCCGATTTTTTCTCCAAATTTATCAAAAAATGCAATGTTAACTCCTTTTTTATTCGCAAAAGAAAAAAATTCACTGGTAAATATCGTATTGGAATATATATACAGCGAATCCATTGTCTCTACTGGAATGTACTTCTTCCTTTCTTTATTCTCAAATAATATATTATAATCCTGTCTTGTCAGAATCCCATCATTTATCAAATGATAATTTCTATCAATTTTCTGTATTCCTGTAGTATACCACCCCCGAAATACCGTTTTTTCTGCATTCTTTGCCCGCTTTACAACTACTTTTCCACTTTTTTCTTCAAATACAAACCCAAGAAGCCTTCGATTAATCCCCTTAAAAACCCCAGTTCTTCCTTCATTAATAAGAAGTTCTTCCTTCTCCTCTAAATAATTTTTTACTTCCTGTAATTGCTGCCAGGCTTCTTCATAAGAAGTGGTATATGTATTAATGTTATCCCCAAATCTGCAAAAAGAATATCCTTTGTTCTCCATGTACTGGTCTAAATCATTCAAATATAAGTTACTAAGTACCGGACTTAACGGGGACCCCTGCACTATTCCTAATGTTTTTTGTGAAATGCGATAATCATCCTCAATCGTACAATGTAAAAAAGAAAGAATCAGATTCATTACTTTCTCATCTTTCACATATCTTCTAAGCTTCTTTATCAGCCGATCATGGGGAATGCAGTCAAAAAAATGTTGAATATCCAATTCTGCACTCCACCTTTTCCCTTCCTGCATACAAAAAGCCGCATGCTCTGCTGCCGCAAGTGTTCCTTTATTCTCTCGATATGCATAAGAATATTCTGAAAACTCTGAATCCAGCCTTCCTGATATAACTTGCGCCACTGCTCTCAATAGAAATCTGTCTATCGTATTTATCTGAGAAATGATTCTATGTTTTCCAATCTTAGAAACAATTTCTCGTTGTTTTACAATCCCCGGACTGTAATTCCCACTGTAAATCGTATCCTTAATCACCACCTGGTTTGCATTCCAGTATTCCGGCAAATCTGATACCATGACACCATCTGCTCCACAGCTATCTCTTTTTCCTTCAAAAGATTCAAAAGCTCTCTGCAAATTTTCTGCATCAAAAATAGCCTCCAGACTAATTTCTGTCACAATCCCACCATCTTTCATATCTTATGTCTATATTTAATTGTAGTTCTTAAAAAAAGAAATTGAAGAAGTTTCAATCCCTCATAGGTAATGTAATCCTTATAAGGTGGTCGAAGATGAAATGTTGGCTGAATATGGTCTCAATATAGTGGCTCAGTTGTCAAGACAAAAATCTAAGATTTTTATAATGAACTGATATGGTGGACAAGTTACAAGGAACATGGAGAGAACAGTGGAGCACTCCCCAGATCCAATATATGCTAAGCTACATATGGCATCAACATTGCCGGATAGTAGCATTCAGCCGGTGTTTGGTAATCAAGTGCAGAATGGCGTCGCTCAAAGTTGTAGGTGTGGATATACTGTCTGATAGCAGCCCTTGCTTCCCTGATGTTGTTGTACTGTGTCAGATAGGCTTCCTCATACTTGAAGCTGCGGAACCAGCGCTCAATCATGATGTTGTCTGCCCAGCGGCTTTTTCCATCCATACTCTGGCGGATACCGTTTTCCTTTACAAAGTCAATGTATTGCTGACTTGTAAACTGACAACCCTGATCTGAATTCAAGATCTGAGGTTTTGCCACTTTGAAAGCTTTTTTCAGGGCACTGATAACCATTCTGGTATCAAGTGTGTCATCCACTTCCCAGCCGACAATACAACGGCTATACCAGTCGATCACGGCTGTCAGATACAGAAATCCGCGCTTGATCGGAATATATGTAATGTCAATAGACCATGCCTGATTTGGTTTGTCTATGACCGCATTACGAAGAAGATATGGACATACTTTCGCCTGCTGCATTCGCTTGGAAAGATTCATCTTTGGATAAATCGGGTAAATATCCATCTCATTCATGTAGCGTCTTGCCTTGCGGCGTCCAACCTGGTAACCACGGGTTTTTAACTGTGCAGACATTTGTCTTGCGCCCCAAGTGGGATTATCTGTATGGAGATGATCAATGATCTCTTTGCAGGCCAGTTCCTCATCTGAAATAGGGGCACCCTTGTAATAAATGCTTGTACGGTTGATGTCAAGCAACCTGGCGCCAACAGAAGCCGGAATTTCCTTAGTCGTCAAAAGGTTTTGGACTAAACTTACTCTCGTAGTCAGGTCCACAAATTTCTTCAGATTTTTTTTTGAGCCAGTCAACCTGCATGGTTAACTGACCAACCTTTTTGGCATACTCCGCTTTCTCCTTACGCTCTTCGGCAAGCTTTTCTTTGAGGTTTTCCTCACGCTTGTCGTCGAACACAACCGAAGCATTGTTCAAGAACTCTTTTTTCCAGTTGCGGAGCAGATTTGGTTGGATGTTATTTTCAGTTGCAAGGGTATTGAGATCTTTCTCACCCTTAAGCAGCTCAATTACAAGGTCTGATTTGAATTTGGCATTAAAATTTCTTCTTTGTCTGGACATGATAATGGATCCTTTCTTTCATACTGGTTTAAGTATATCAGATTCATTAAAAACTGTCCGAAAAAGTGTCTTAATTTATGAGACCATTATACAATCCCTCATAGGTAATGTAATCCTTTAACTGGAAAATACTACATCATCTCGATGTTAGAAGTCTCAATCCCTCATAGGTAATGCAATACAAAAGAAACCGATAAAAATATTTCTTTCGATTACGGTTTTGCTTTGAGAAAGTCTCAATCCCTCATAGGTAATGTAATCCGTTTCGTCAACAGACGGTTTGTATGAGAGGTTATATCTGTCTCAATCCCTCATAGGTAATGTAATCCAGTACAAATGAAAACAATAATAATATGGTAATCGCAGCAATCGTCTCAATCCCTCATAGGTAATGTAATCCAAGTATGTTCCGTGAAGATAATAGAAATTGTTTCGATGTATGTCTCAATCCCTCATAGGTAATGTAATCCGCGATGAAGGTACATTATGTACAAAAAAAATTTATTTAACTGTCTCAATCCCTCATAGGTAATGTAATCCTTCTTAATTATGATGAAGCTATCAACTTTTTCTCTTTTGTCTCAATCCCTCATAGGTAATGTAATCCGAGAAAAAAGAAGGAAGAATTAAGGGTTGGATGAAGGGTCTCAATCCCTCATAGGTAATGTAATCCAGATCAGATGGAATTTGTTATTATGGGAATGCGAAATCGTCTCAATCCCTCATAGGTAATGTAATCCATATTATTAATTATGATTTCAATAATGAAAAAGATAGTCTCAATCCCTCATAGGTAATGTAATCCATCCATCAGATGGTGTTTTAACAGACATACAGTATGGGTCTCAATCCCTCATAGGTAATGTAATCCGTGTTATCAACCATAACAATGATGAATTCATTGGTAAAATAAATCGTCTCAATCCCTCATAGGTAATGTAATCCGTTAAGCAGGTATTTCCGGAAAGAATCAAATTCACAGTCTCAATCCCTCATAGGTAATGTAATCCAATATTACGCATATTGATCAAATTTAATAATCGCGTTGTGCCGTCTCAATCCCTCATAGGTAATGTAATCCATACCATGACATATTTTGATGATTTAAAGATTAAAGTCTCAATCCCTCATAGGTAATGTAATCCAAAAAAAGATGTGAAAATCATCAATGGATTTACAATGTCTCAATCCCTCATAGGTAATGTAATCCTGTTAAAAGATGTTTTAAAACCGGTATATGGTAAAATGAGGTCTCAATCCCTCATAGGTAATGTAATCCGGAACTGTTGGAATCATTTCTTTTAAAAAGTCTTATGTCTCAATCCCTCATAGGTAATGTAATCCGAAGACGAAGAGTAGAAGAAAATTTTCAAGTTGCATTAAGTCTCAATCCCTCATAGGTAATGTAATCCAATGAAAAAATATGTGTAATTATAACCCTTTTACAAGGTCTCAATCCCTCATAGGTAATGTAATCCCTAAAGATAATAGAAATCTTATTTTTAAAAATGCGGAGGATAATGTCTCAATCCCTCATAGGTAATGTAATCCCTATGGAGAGAAAATCAGTGCTGAGTATTGTGAAGAATTAACGTCTCAATCCCTCATAGGTAATGTAATCCTCATTTTTAACTTAAAAAACATATGCAATATAAAGGTCTCAATCCCTCATAGGTAATGTAATCCTTAATGATAAAATTGGTTATGATGAAATTATCGCACCGTCTCAATCCCTCATAGGTAATGTAATCCGAAGACGGGAAAGATATTCGTCTAAATGTTTCAGCGTCTCAATCCCTCATAGGTAATGTAATCCGGTAAACTTGAATATGGTTACGATGGAGTAGTTTATTACGTCTCAATCCCTCATAGGTAATGTAATCCTATGATTAAAACTAAAATTACATTTTCAAAAAAGTCTCAATCCCTCATAGGTAATGTAATCCGTAATACAATAATAATCAATATAAGACCTTAAAAAAGTCTCAATCCCTCATAGGTAATGTAATCCCCTCTAACAAGTAAAATATCAGGACTAGAAGAAATTCGAGAGTCTCAATCCCTCATAGGTAATGTAATCCTTCCATATGGAACTGTTTATGTAGATACTCCGTTTCCTATGTCTCAATCCCTCATAGGTAATGTAATCCATAAAAATGAAGATATAAACACTATTCCGAATAAATCGTCTCAATCCCTCATAGGTAATGTAATCCGAAAAATAAATAAAAAGTATACATTTAAGTCTTTTAACATGTCTCAATCCCTCATAGGTAATGTAATCCTGGTACGGTTGGCGTAATTGCTTTTAAGAAATCGTCTCAATCCCTCATAGGTAATGTAATCCGGAGGTATCTATATGAAGAAATTATTTAGCATCGATAGTCTCAATCCCTCATAGGTAATGTAATCCCCGTATCAAATGTTAAAGATAAAAACAATGTTGTTGTGTCTCAATCCCTCATAGGTAATGTAATCCAACTGTTTTTATCAGCTCTTGTTATTATAATATCTCTTTTTTCTTCCATTTTCAACCCATTTTTTGCAAAAAAGTCTGTCGACCTCCAATGCTTATTCTTCTTAAACTCTGCTTATTTTCTACGTTTTTTACCTTTGGTTAATTATGTAAATAGGTCGACAGACTTTTTAAGTCATTTTTCATAATTTTTTATGCTTTTTTGATGAAATACTGTTTAAATAATCTGTCCAAAACGCACTGTTCATGCAGAATTAGAGGTCGACGGACTTTTTTTTACATTTATCAATATTATTATTTTTTCTCATGTTTTATATAGTGTGAGAAGTACTAACACTACCTATGGGCACGCTCCAAAAAAGGGCATCGACACAGTTCCCGATGCCCTTCTTATCATCTTCTGTTTTTTTCCTTTTGTGTTGTATTGCTCCTGTTTGAATTTAATTTAGACGTATCCATATATTCATAATGATATAAAATCGGATCTTCCGACAAAATTTCAGGAAGACATTGAACCTTATTTTCTTTTTTATTTTTTGGAGATTTGTTTTCCGAAAACCAATTATGTGATGCTAAGTCATTCTTTTTAGCTCTATCGCTTTCCTGTATACTTTCAGGACATAAAATCATTGGATATTCGACTTTTCTATTTTCCATAATATTGAAATCAGAAATGCGTTGTATTTCTGTTACCGATTTATATTGTTTATGTAACATTCCCCCTAATTTTTCTAAATTATTTTCTATCTCTAAATGATATTCCGGAGACAATCTTCTTTCTGTCTGATTAATAATACAGACTTTCACACTTCCTAATCCTAACGGTTTCCCTCTTCCTAATTTATGACACAAATTTCCATTTAATTGATTTTCCCCCAAACATAATGTCCATTTTAATTCATCTAACTGTACTGTTGTTATTTCATTATAATAAATTCTAAATTCAAATTCACTTCCAGTGTCTGCCAAATTAAAATATCCACTTTGCATATTTTGATTTATATTCTCTTCTTTCCTTAAATCTCTATAAATATCTTTATTGTGTGCGGCTTCCGGAATATGCCAGTAATATTTTCTTCCTCTTATTTCGACTTCTGGACTTTCATAGTCTGTAGGATATTTAAAAGAATTCGTTTTTGCATAAAAAGGCCAATATGAATATCTTGGCGTAGCTAATGTTTTTAACTTAACATTTTTTTGCCATTTAACTTCCCCTTTTGCTCTGGCATCTGTAATCCTTACTCTTCCTCCTACTGCCTCTTCTCTGGCCATACCAAATAAATTGCAGGCACTGCATAACTTTTTTCTATTTTGACAAGGAACTTTTTTCTTTGCTAAATCATCAAGCGTTGTATAATATCCAATCCGCCCTATGCATGCCATAGATAACTTTACTTTCTTTGTCTTCTGATCTTTTTGATACCATATAGGAATTACTTTCTTTTCCTTTTTGGCATATTCATAATCAGCGTATCCTGTATGCTCATCAGGATACATTTTATTAATTGCCGTATTCCTATAAACTTTTAAAGTTTCCTCCAAAAGCTGCATTGCAGTTTTTACAGCATTTTCTCTTAAATCACTGATTTCTTTACCTATTTCAAATACCCTTTCAAATTTTTTATTTGAAAAAGCTTCCCCTACATATACATATTGATCTGATTCATTAACAAGTGATAATTTGGATACATACATTCCAGACTCTATTTCAATTTTTACCGAATCCCCCATACGAAACTTTGTATTGTCATCCGCGACAAGGCATCTAACTTCATTTTCTATTTCTGTTCTATATGATTGTTTTATTTTTACTTTGATTTTTTTTCCTTTTTTATAAGCGTTTTTATCTGGAATCTTATAAATTTTTTCTACTGTATATAATTTCCACTCACCATCTTTTTCTTTCAAAATCCCTGGTTTATAGATTTCTTTTTTTTCTGCACCTGCTCTTGAAAACAAATGCGTATTTGGTTTCATCGTCGATAAACAGGACTCTGTTATTGTTTCGTATACTGAACGAATCATCCCTCGAAGACTGCTCCCCGGTATCATAGGATTTTTTTGATTATTCTCGTTTATTGAAAAAAAATCATGCTTACTTTCTCCGCCAGACTCTTCCCCTTCTGGTAAATCTGGTATCGCCAGAGGCGTTTTTGCAACCAATACACAATCTAAATATCCTGTATGAAGTTCTTCTTTATCTTTGTATGTTTCTTCTATATTTTCTTGTTTTATTTTTTTTCGATCAATCGACACAAAATTATAAGGATTTACAAAAGTTCTATCTGACTTTTTATACATATTTTTTTTGGTCATTTTCCTTCCCCCTTAAACTTCTCCTACCGTTTCAAATCCGCATATCCGCCAGTCTCTTACATATGCCTGACCTGTTTCTTCATAATAGCCAATATAATTCCTTATTTTAATTTTGATATCCGAAGGCTTCTTACTATACGTTATTGGCAGAATAAATCTTCCTCCTCCCGTTGTTGTGAATTGTAAACCCTCTTCTGTTGCCTTTGTTCTGGTAGAATCAATATCTAAATATTGTCTTTCTGTATAGTATTGTTCCGTATCTTCTTCTGCTGTCTGATCTTCAATAAAACGGCTTTTCCATTCTCTCTTGATTGTTGAACGAATTATGCGGTATTCCATCTGTTCGTTAAATATACGGCATTCCAGCATTTTTTGAAAAGATTGTTCCAGCATTTCTTCTTCTTGAATGGATAACGGCCATTTTAAAATGCATATCTTATCTGTGAAGGCGGCATATAAATACCCCTTATTTATTTTCCGAACTTCCCTTTTGATTTTTATTTCATCTAAGTTCATTATGCATGTCCTCCTTCCATCATCTTCTGTATCAATTGCTGGTACATATGTGGTATTTCCTCTGCTTCCTGTGCAACCGGAATTTCTTCTCCATTGATCTGTATTTTTTCAATAGAAAATAGTCCTCTTCCAATGGATGTTAACCCACCAACAGAAAGTATTCCTAAGTGTAAATCCAATATAGCTGCCGATAAAGCTGCATAAAATTCTTTCTCTATCGTCTTTTCATTATTTTCCCTGTTAAAAGCCTTCTTTCTTGCATCCAGTTGAATTTTTAATTTTGTTTTTCCATTAAACCAGGTTTTCTCTGTATATAATGCTCTATCAATGATTCCTCCTGTAAAACGATCAATAGCATTATGCGTTAATACTTTTTCTACTGCGTCTTTAATCTCACTTTCACTAAAATAAATTTGCGATTTATGACTAGTTGAACCAAAGTATTGTTCGAATTTATTTTCTGTGATTCGATTGATGTGATGGCGAAATGCTCCTGCCCAGGAAGTTCCCGGAATAACCGGAATCTCTTCGTTGTTTTTACCACGTATATAAGACATCTGTTTATAGTCTGGTTCTCTATTTTCACCTTCTCTTTGTACTGTTGTTGTATAACGTCGAATAGAGATTCCACTTTCTTGTTTCAGGGAAAGAATGATTTCAAGAAGACCTTTGTCTTGTTCCTCAGATGCAGCAAATTGCTCTATACTTTGCTCCACCCATCCGTTCTCACTATACATATCAAAATCCAGCCACTGGTCTATTCCGGCTTCGTCCCATATAAACTCTGCTCTTTGTACTTTACAAAGCTTTGTCTGTCCCAGTCCACGTGAAGCTTTAGAACCAAAGTGAATGTGTCCCCTTTTCCACTGCTGTGCGATTAGATACCCAACTTCTCTTTCTTGCGGTATATCTCCAGCTTCATCCTTGATATCCTGCTCTAACCAGGTTTCTAACTCAATACCCGGTTCCAACACTTCAAAATCAAATTTCGCACCTGCCAGCGCTGTTTTATACTCATCCAAAGCAACACTATCTCTTACTGATATTTTATAATCTTTTTTCTTGATTTTTGCATCATATAAAATAACCTGACTGGCTTCTATTTCTGGTTGTCCGTTCTTATCTGTATCGGTTTCCAGATTCTTTACTGTTCCAAATAAAGACTGATATTCTTTCGGTAATACACTTCGAAAAATTCCTGTTATTGTACTTCCCGGAATATATGGTGTTCCACTTCCGTCTTTTATCAAATCATTATCCGTTACTTCATTTTGTCCATTCCCAATATTCATTGCAGAGGTAATTTTAAATTTGTAACGATAATATACCTTTTTCTTTATCTCCCCCATTATTAAACCTCCGTCATTTCCTTCTCTTTCATTAAATACTTCTGTAAAACAAGCTGCTCCTGTAAACAATAGTGCCAGAGTTCATATGCCAGATTCCGAGCTGCTTCTTCTCCATACCAATCACATAAATCTGTATATTCTTTATACACATTTCCTTTGTTGTCTTGTATCAGGCTTTTTACTATACTTATCTTCAAGTCTGATTTTTCCTCTTCTTTTTCTAACTCTCTAAATACCTTTTTCCCAAATAATTTTGACAAAAAGTCTGTCAATTCATCACGCACTTCTTCTCTTTTAACAGACTGAATCCTTTCTTTCAGATTGAAATATATTCTTTCTGCCTCATTAACTTCTCCTCTACATTCATTTACCGCTTCCATAAGCATTAATTTCACGCGCCCTAATGTAGCCGCAGAAATTTTGAGACGTTTCTCTTTTTTATCTTGCTGTATGTTTTCGTACCAGTTTTTCTGCATTCTTTTATATAATTTTTCCTGAAGAATTACTTTAAGTTGTGGCTCTAACTCATCAAGCTCAGCTCTTACCTGCTGTATTTGTTCTTTTTTATCCAAATGTAGTATTTTGTTTGTCATCTCCTGAGGGTCTAATTCATCAATACAATAACAGCAATCTTTTATATTTGTTATGGAGATTCTTCCAAGACCTTCTATATTTCGTTCACCTATATATTCTGGATATTCCTTTAAATCCGTTTCCAATACAAAACTAAAAGCACTTCCTGCTGCAATTGCCGGAACAGATTGTTTTTTCAAATTCCATTTCGCATGATATCCATTTAATACTTTTGTCTGGATATAATCCCCTGTATAACCTACACTCGTCTTTAGCCTTGTGTTGGTAATTCCAAGATATTTTGCAATCTCCTGTCGCACTTTTTCATGATATACTGTATAATTTCCTTCCTCGTCCATAAATACAGCATCACTCCGAAGTGTCACCATAATTGAATCTCCTTTAGGAAATATCTCCTGCTTAGTTTTTGATTTTGCTGCTGTTACTTCCACATCCCCTACAATATAACAGTGACCATACTGTACACTTTTCGACTTTCCAAAACGCAGGTCGGTTTGAGACAGTAACTCAAGCACTACATTAAGCCATTTCTTTTCTGTCAGAATTGTTCCACCAAATAATTGTCCTGCCTCAATGACTTCCTCTGAATACAGTAAACCATTAGGTCTATCTTTACTTTTTTCTGTTGTATTATGATGATAGACCATCTCCATCTCTACTTCATGTACGGCATATTTCCCATTCTTACATGCTACATATTTTCCTTTTAGTTTTTTGGGCTGATTTCCATTGTCTGAGCAATAAGAAATATCTTCTTTATATCTTTTTTCCTGTTCTTTTTCATCATTGCAAATAATGTTCACCAGTTTTTTTGTTTTCTTTAGACGATTGATATACTGTGGCGCAGGATAACAAATAAGATACTCTTCTCCCTTTTTAGAGACCGGCATCAAATCAGAATAACAAACCTGCCCATCTAAAAACAGAGCCTGAAATGCCTCATCCTCTGCTGTTCCTGTTTTCAAATACTGTGCAGCGATTGCGCCAAGTACACTCGCACCACTGATATAAGTTACAGACCCCCGAATATCATTTGCACTCATTTTTAACGGTTCATGATTTTGAATCACATACTGAATCTTTACTTTTCCTTCTTCTCCCGCAACAGTATCCAATCCCTTTATTTCTGTCTTAGAATAAAGTTCCCGGCCTTCTCCCATCTCTATTTGTATGTTTCCAAGTCCTCGATTTCTCTTCATTCCAATATGTCTTGTAGCTTTCATAATGCGTAAAAGTACATTTTCTAATACTTCTCTTTCTTCTTTTCTACAAGTATAGCTAATCGGTGCTTCAAATACGAGTGCCTTTTCTTTTTGTGCAAAATTATTTTGTCTTACAACTCTTGTAAATCGTAAAGATCCATCCTGCGCTACGCCTGATTCTCCTATTTGTGTCTGCGCCTGCACCATCGTAAACTGATCTAGCAACTCCTGCGCACCTAAATATTCCGCTGCACCAAATGTCTTTTCTTTTAAAGTCTCTATTGCTTTTTCTTTTTTCTTCCATCCGATCGGAAATGCGTTCCCTATTATCACACCATAGCTGCCATTATCTCCTGATACACCAAAAATTCTTTTTATCTGTGCTTGATCTGTTTTAATCATGTAGGCAGATTCTTTCATGCATCCTTTTAAACGCCTTCCTGAAATAAATGGAACTCCATATTTATCGTACGAAATATCACTATCAATAAGTCCTGCGTAAGAAAAACCGGAACCTGCACATAGATCAGACTTTAACGTAATCTTCAAACTATTTTGAATTGTTACCATATTTTTCTTCCCCCTCTTCTTTGCGAAACCACAAATCATAAACTATCACAATATCATAAATCATTTTCCGGTATTTCTTATATTTTTGTCCAAATTCTTCTCTGTCTTCCTGTACAAATATTTCTTTCATTCTACGTTTGATATCTTCATCAGACTGATGTGCATAAATTCTTCGCATTTCAAGATTAAATGCGCCCTCAGACAATTTTGCAGCTACCGCCAAATCTTTTACATTTGTACGACTTTCTATCATCTGAAGTGCTTCTACAACTTTTTCTATTTCCATTATCGTAATATCTTCTGGCATTTTACTTGTTGTATTTTTCTCATCTGCCATATCTAAAAGCCATGGTTTACTTATTAACCCACCTACTTCTTTTTCACGAATATCCTCTAAGCTCATTCCGATTCCTTTTTGACAATAATGAACATCAATATAGCAGACTTCTTTACTTTTTCCTTCCTTTTCACGAGCTTTTTCAAGCTTTTTCATTCGTGTTTTTCCAGATTCACAACATTCTTCTGCTATTTTATAAGCTTGAGCATATGGTGCATGGCTGTGAAAAATAGCAATTCCTGCACAGGCGCTGCATGGCTCGGTACTATCTTTCCAGCTTACTTGATGAAGCCCTTTTAAATATGTTTTTGCTATATCATAAGCATCTCTTGCATTACAGATTAAATTAATTTCATCTCCTGCAAATACCACTAATCGCTTTCCTGCTTTTTTCTTCCCTTTCTTTGCTTTTTCTTCCAACATCTGGTCTATATCTTTTATTCGGTCCTCTACATAATTTTTCTGAATAAATTCAGATGTTTCACGTAGTTTTTTTACGCATTGATCATAGGATGTTTCTGTTCCTAAAACATTCTGCACTTTCGCTCCCATATTATTTCCATCAATATAAACCACTGCAAGAAGACTTTCCTCACCTTTTCTGGTTACCAGTTTATCTAAATCTTTCTCTCCATACTTCTCATTATAAACATCTAAATGTTTGGCCAGCTTAGCTTCTGCTTCTGTACTTACTTTTTTCCTCGTATTTTCATTATATTTTGTTAATGGAAGCGAAGTTACCTCGTCCACCTGAACAAACGGCAGTGTGTTTACCGGACAAATCACGCTCTCTTCCGCTTCACTGATTCGATGCTTTTCATATAATTTCTTCCGATCTTCTATAAAATTTACTAAACCATTTTCCAATTCAATATAAGTACACAGCACCTTTAACGTATACAATTCTTTTAATAACTTTCTTGTAAAAATCTTATTAATCTCTATACAGGTTTCCTTGTCTTTATATAATACAAAGAAATTACCTCCCCCTTCATACACAACTTCACCTGCATATCTTGCAGCACACTTTTCATCCTGCATCATACGCTCAAATGCCTTCTGTGAAAACTCTTTCCCTTTATTTATTTCACTAATATATTCTGGTTCCTTTTTTGGATCATTATAGTTATAAATCCCACAGACTGCATCATCAGATAATGGTATTCCCTCCTTCTTCGCCTTACGTCTCATATATTCTTCTGCTGACGGGAATAAGTATTCTTTAAAACAATCTCTGATAATACAGGATCCTCCGACAATTTCTTTTAACTTATTTGTCTTGAATATGTATTCTTGTTTTCCTCTGACATCATACATTGCCAGTGCGTATTTTGAATTGCTCATTCTCTTTCCCTCCCTCTTATTTATAATTTTATTTTATCTCATTTTCTTGGCAAATCCAAACTTTTTATTTATAATATAGTATAGTTTGATAAATTTATATAATAAATCTGGAGGATTGTTATGCGTTTTTACCTCACTTTTGAACCTGAAGGTGTCCTTACTTTACCTTTGGCACACCACCACATATTACAAGGCTTTATTTATTCTGTTATTTCCAGCAATAAAAACTACAGTCAATTTTTACATGAACAAGGCTATCGTACATCCGGAAGTTCTTTTAAACTTTTTACTTTTGGTCCATTGAACGGAACATACCACGTAAATAGACAACGAAAAGAAATTCGTTTTTTTGGTGCGGTTACTTTTGAAGTTCGCAGTGCAGACTTTCGTTTCAGCGAAGCTTTCCTTGATGGCTTATATTCTAATACTCTTTTTCATCTTGGAGGCACCAATATTCATATTACAGATATAAATACGGATTCTTATAAGATAACAAGCAATCGCATACAAGTTCGTATGCTTTCCCCAATTGTCTTATACCACACCGTTTCTACTCCCGAAGGGAATAAAACTATTTATCATAATCCTCTCGAAGACCATTATGAAACCTGGCTTAATGATAATCTGCAGCGAAAGTATTATTCTCTTTATCATAACAATTCTGTTCCATATATAAAGTTCTCGACTATATGTGTAAGCAGTCGAGACAAATATGTAACATTATTTAAAAATCATACTTATATTAATGGCTGGAAAGGCACTTATCAATTACAAGCGCCTTCCGATATTCTCGACTTTTTGTATTATGCCGGCCTTGGTTCCAAGAATTCTGAGGGTTTTGGAATGTTCGAAGTAAAATAAAAAAAGCAGCCGGAGATGATATGACATCTTCTCTGGTTGCTCTTAAGCTGATTACATATTAGCGACTTTCTTTTCGGATTGTTCCAATTTTTTTATCACTTCTGGTGTCTCTTCCATTTTTATTACGAATAGTTCCTGGTGGTAATCCATGTTTTTTTTCAAATGTTCCTACAGTACAGTCTGATCTTGTTCTTCTCATAACCAATCACCTCTCATTAAACACATTAAAAAGATCCCCGAAGAATATCACTTACAGCAACAATAATACGTGCAGCTACTTCTAACTTACCTAACATAATAAAGACTCCTCTCATTTTTAAATACAATCATAAATATAGGATAAATTTAGATATAAACTATACAACAACAAAGCTTCTTCTCTGTACCCCCCCCCGGATACAAATACTATCTTACGATAATTTTTGCAATAATTTTAGCAAGCATACATAAATTTTTCACTGCTGTCCCTCCTTTTTAATAACTTAATACATATTTATCTATTTTCAATCCCTAGTTCTTCCTTAATTCCCCGAACCATAGCAGCCGAGAAATTGACTTTTTTACCTTTTGCTAAGATATCCAGCCACTGAGGAATTGTTACCGTTTTCTTTACATAAATTTCCTTTATATTATTTCTAAAATACGGCATCCATATATGAATATATGCTGCTCCTTTTATATCTGACGATGGCTTAGGAAGTTCTCTGTTCTCTGCTTCATAATCCATAATGGTTAAAGCTAGTATATCCTGTGCCGTTCTCACAACATCATCTATATCATCTGTTTCACTATATGTAAGTATATCTGGAAAATCAACAAAACGAATTTCTGTTTCTCCCTCTTCTCCTTTACTAAAAATTGCTGGATAAATATAGTTTTCTTTCATGGGTTTATTTTTCTCCTTACCTTTTTTTCGGCATCTGCCTTTATAAGACAGATGCCTTATTAAATATTATCAATGACACAACTCCTTGCCGCTTAATCTGCACACAATTTGTAATGGACATGTAAAACATCCCAATATACTCATAAACAAATACCTCCTCTTAAGATTTCCACATTTTTTTCAGATACATATCTTGTAATATCAAACAATTCCAATGTTCCCATAAATACTCTCCTCTCTGCGAAAAGTTCTTTAAGTTAATCATCCCTGTTTCTGATACGTATTGTAACACGTGTTATTATTCCTGTCAATAGTTTTTTTCAATTTTTTTAATTGACTATTCTGTCTGTCAAAGTTATAATATATGTATATATTATTCATATGTCTTATATAAAAGTTCAGCTTTTTTTGTTGCTATTAACTTTTGCAAATATAAGGAGATACATATGAGTAATAATTTTAAATCTATCGAGAAAAAACTTACCTCTAACGGCTGGCAGCTTGTTCGCATTAGTGGTTCACACCATCAGTACAAGAAAGCAGGAGTTTCTACTCTGGCAACTATACCAAACCATGGTAAGAAAGATATACCTATCGGTATATTAAAAAGTCTCGAAAAACAAACAGGACTATCTCTTCGGAGATAGCCCTGTTTGTTTTTATGCCATTTTAACTGCTATTTTTATTTCTTAATGAAACGTAACTTTATTGATCAAATGACCAGCTGCCGTCATCGTTTTGTGTTCCGCCAATGACATCCTGTCCATCTACGGATACTAATACGTCTGTGCTGCTGATATCGTCTCCTTTTACAGAGAAGTCATAATATTCTTTATCACCTACGGTTACTTTTTTCTTGTAGGAGTATTCTGCATCACTGCCGTAGTAATCTTTTGCCTGGCTTAACGCATCATCCTGGGAAATGCTTTCGGAGCTGCTGCTTGATGAGTCAGAGTCTGTATCTGTTTCGCTGTCTGCTTCTGTTGTGCTTCCTTCTTCAGAAGTACTTTCTTCTGTACTCTTTTCTTCTTCGCTCTTGTCTGTTGTGTTTTCTTCGTCAAAGCCGTAGGAACTATTTTTCTTTGCTGTGATATCTGTTACAGAATAAGCGAAGTTATTATCATCGCCATCGAATGATGTCTCTGTGATCGTTACCTGATAAGTTCCTCTTACTTCGTCTGTATCTTTGTTGCGAAGTTGTGCTGTGATGATATAGTCACTTCCGTCCTTTGTACAGTCTGTGATATATGGGACGAGGCTTCCTACGTCACCTTTTAAGAATCCATACATGTCTTTATCATCATCGTAGGTTGCGTATTTATCTCCGTCTGAAATTTCAGGGAATTCCATGTCGCCCTTTCCGTATGTGTTATATAATGCGGAGGCATACATATTCGTTGTGTTCTCTTTAAGATAGTAGAAGGAGTCTTCTTCTACGCCATCTCCGTATGCGGATTCTGTTTCCATTAAGGATGTGAGAACTGCCATGGAAAACCAGAAGGAATCTGCTTCTTCTTCGCTCGTGTCGTTCGTGTAATATGCATAGCCTTTCGACAGCTTCTGTACCATTAACGCTTCGATCGGATAGATCATGTTGTCGAAGTTGTCAGGAAGTGTCACATTCGATGCTACGTAGTCTGCTGTTGTATTTGCCTTACTTTCTGTCGTTGCTTCGGTTCCCTGTTCGCTCTTAGCTGTGTTGTTTTTCTTCGCATCCTTACTGCTGGAACATCCCGCAACACCTGCTACCATCATTCCGGCTAATGCTACTGCAAGCACTCTTTTCAGTTTATTTTTAATCATAATATCGTTCCTTTCCGTAAAATATTTTCATGGAAATAATAGCGCACTTAAAAAAAATTGTAAAGGTATTTCTCTTTATTTTCTTTCCTGGCTTTTACGCTATTCTGATTTTATGAATGAATAGAAAGCAGGCAAAGGAATAGTTAGTTCAGTTCTTCGGTATAGATTTCATATACTTCGCTCTGCTTACTGAGTTTTAGTAAGGTATCTTTATCTGCAATCGTTGTAAAACCATATATTTTAAGACCATTCTTTTTAACGTAGGATGCCATTTCTTTTAATGCTTCCGGCGAGTAATCATCTCCTGCTATCATTTTCAGAAACTGTTTCTGATCTGACAGATAATTAAGAAGACTTACAAAATGCTGTCTGGCATAGTTTTCTTTTTTAAGATTGTTTTCTACGCTGTCCCAGTGATCTGGTTCATCCATTTGATCTGTTTCACATCCCGGCAGAAGGGCCGGATACTTTTTATCGTCCCAGTTGAAGGCTGCATTATAAGATGGTACGCATACGAAACCAATATTTGCTGCACCGGAGAGGAAATCCGTTATATACTCTTCTCCTGCCTCTGCTTTATCCTTGTTTGAAAAATCGGCAGCCTCTTCAAGATCTCCTTCGTCTTTCTGTGGTTCTAATACTTGTACTGCACACCATACTTCTGAAAGATCCTGCTTATCTACGTACTTTTTAAAATCGGCATAAGGCATGATCTTATCTAGAGATATGTAACCTATATACATTTTTTGAGAATCCAGATTTTTTAATGATTCTATAGATTGTTCTTTTGTACCAGCAGCGCACATATTGACTTCTTCGTTCTCTTTCAGTTGAAAATACTTTCTGGTACATTGTAAATTCTCTTCTAATGTATTCTCTTCTTTTCCAACAAGGTTACTGTATGCAAAGGCATTGCTAACCGGTGTTTTTAAAATATTATTGTCGTAATATCTCAGCTTGCCTCGGACAATCTCTCCGGATACATCGGTCAGGTTTCTTGTAAAGCTCGAAGTCTGGTTCACTGTAATATTATACTTTCCATACCCTTTTGATTCTGCTTCAACAGAAACTCTTCTCTTTCCCGGAAGAAAGACTTCTGAGTATACTGCCATATCACGACTCATCTTGTTGATCGTATAATCCTTATTCCCGATATTTTCCGCTGGATTATAATAGAAACAGGATACTATGGTCGGAAAGCAGAACTGTACAAATAGAATTAATGCGAACGCTAAAGCGAGAACGGTTAACCCTAATCTTCGAAATGCCCGTCTGATGGAACGATTGATCATTGTGATAAATTCTGTATCGATATCCTCTTCCTTGGTACTTCTTCTTTTCTTGTTCTTCCCTCGCTGACCTCTCGCTCTTTGTTCCTGAGCATCAGCTTCTGCTTTCTCTTTCCCTGTCTCTGTCTGCCTTCCATCTGCAAAAACGAAGCTGTTCCGGTCTTCTTCTGCAAAAACGTCTTCCAAACCGGGAATTCCTTCCTGTTCATAGAGATAATCACTGATTGCTTCCTGCTTCTCGATATCTTTCTCGATCCGCTTTCTCTGTTCTAATTCCAGCTCTCCTGCTTTATATAATTCTAATAATTCACGATAGGTCATCTTCCTTCCTCCTTCGTTAAATAATCCTTCAGTTCCTTCTTCGCCCGGTAAGAGAGAACCTTCACATTACCCGGAGTGATCTTAAGCATCGCCGCAATCTCCTTCTGTGAAAAGTCCCCAAAATACTGTAATAGGATCACTTCCTTTTTCTGTCCCTTTAACTGGCTTACCGCTTCTAAAAGCTGCTTCTTCTCTTCTTTATGAAGAATTTCTTCCAGAATATCCCTTTGTATTAAGTCTTCTCTTCGTGATATATGTACCTCCATGGCTGCATGCTCGAAATCAGATGCTTCGACCATCATCTGCTTCTTCTGCCTGTTATAATAGTTATAGTAAAGATTACGCGCTACCATATAAAGCCATGCCCGCATATTGGTATGAGAATCCTTCAATGTCAGTAAGGCTTTTAAAAAGGTGTCCTGCAAAATATCATCTGTTACACTCTCACTTCCACAAAGTGAAAAGACAAAAATATATAATTCTTTATAATATCGCTGATATAATGCTTCTAACAAATGTTTATCCAGATTCTCACCCCCTCATTCCGATACTTTTCGACTTCTTTCGTTTATATAACAATCAAAGAAGAAAAAGGTTACACTATTTATTTAAAATTTTAGAATTTATTCACATACAAAAAAACAAGAACTCTATTACATAATCCATGTAAGATCAATGCAGGTAAAAATGCTGAAAATACGGATGCGGCATTTCCTAATGCTGTGACGACCTTTACATGTATCATGTGATAGAGTTCTTGTTTTCGTTTTTTCTCTTTTTGTTTTTTCTCTTTTTTCTATTCAGAAATGAAATCGCAAAATAGTGCTTTTATTTGTTTTCCGGCTGCCTTTACGGAACCTTGTGCAAAGAATGGTTTACCGCCGCCGCGGCCGTTTAATTCTTTGTTCACCTTTTTTACGAGTTCTTTAATGTCCCCGTTCCGTTCTCCAATGGCATATTTATATCCGTCTGTGTCGTTGCCGGCAAAGAGGGCTGCTATGCCGCCGCAGGTGTTTAAAATGGAATCGGTGCACTTTCTGACTTCTGCTGCTTCCATTGTATCCTCGATGAGGAGTACATTGCCTTTCCCAGCAAAGGAAGCTGCTTTTGCCTCAAAGCTTTTTTGTTTTTCCTGTGCCAGTTGTCCTTTTAAATCATAGACTTCATCAAGCAATCTCTGTACCGCTTCTTTTGTTTCATTCTCCTTTACGGAAAGGCTGACCGCAATCTGGCTGTTTTGCTCTGTGCTGCCGGACAGATAGTCTAAAGCACGTTTGCCGGAAAGCATTTCCATGCGGACACCATCCCGGAACTTTTTGCAGGAAAGTATCTTAACGAGTCCGATCTGGCTGGCGTGAGTGACATGTAAGCCACAGCAGGCACAAAGGTCCGCTCCCGGGAATTCGACTAAACGGATTTCTCCGGTTAGTTCTTTTTTACTGCGATACGGGATAAACTTGCGCTGGCGTTCGTCCGGATAGAAAATATTCACCTGCTGGTTCATCCAGATGTAATAGTTTACTTTCTTTTCTATTTCCTGTACCTGCTGCCAGGTGAGCATTCCGCTAAGATCAATTGTGATGATTTCTTCTCCCATATGGAAACCGACATTTTCATAGCCGTATTTCTCATGGATCATTCCGCTGACAATGTGTTCTCCGGAATGTTGCTGCATCAGGTCAAAGCGCCAGTTCCAGTCTATCTTTCCGACGACCTGTGCGCCTTCTTCTAATGGGCTTTCCATGATATGGCAGAGTTCCCCGTCGATATACTGCACATCAGCTACCGGAATGTTGTCAATCATTCCTTTATCGGCTGGCTGTCCGCCGCCTTCCGGATAAAATGCGGTTGCGTTTAAAATGACGTGGTATTTTCCATCTTTTTCTTCGCAGGAAAGAACAATCGCCTCAAATTCCTGGATATATACATCTTCATAAAATAATCTTCTTGTCTTCATAATCCTGTCTGTTTTCTATTTAGATGATGCGGTCTTTACATATAATGAAAGATCGGTTTCCGGATTCTGTATCTGCATCTGATACTCCGTAAATTCCTTGTTACCATTTTCGTCTTCATATACTTTATAACCTTCGTGATCTAGTACAGTAAAGTATAC
This sequence comes from Anaerobutyricum hallii, assembly GCF_900209925.1. Lineage (NCBI taxonomy): Bacteria > Bacillati > Bacillota > Clostridia > Lachnospirales > Lachnospiraceae > Anaerobutyricum > Anaerobutyricum hallii. Next base: position 2,480,958 of record NZ_LT907978.1, read on the forward strand.
ATCTACAGGGATATTATATGTGTATTCCTGATTATTCTCTCCGTTATAATCGGAGTATACGGTACATACCCGCTTCTCTTTTTCAAGCTTCTGATAAAATACCGGAACTTTCTTCTGTCCATCAAATTCTACGTTATATCCGTAAAATACTTCATCTCCACACTTTTCTTCTACAGAAGTGATGATCTGTGTCTTTTTATCCATGGTAATCGTCTTCTCAATCGTATCGCCAACAGAGAATCCGTACGTTGTTGCGTACTCATCACTGGCCTGTACCTTTGTTGTAAGCCGTAAGGTGATGGTATTATCACGTTCCTTCTCATTCTGCAGCTGGTCTTTCGTATCTCCCTGGAAAACGCTGTCTTCGATGCTCTTTACACATTCCTGTTCGTAGTCATCTCCGATCAGTCCATAATACTGTACATACTTATCGTTATAACGGTATAATTCTTTATTTGCGATTACTTCTTTATAATCTGCATCGGTTCCTTCTTTCTTAAAGTAAGAGAAGTAGTTGCCTTTCTTATCCTTTCTTACCTGACGAGTTGTTGTGTAATCTGAACCTTCTGCCAGATGAGAATAGGAAGTTGTGATCGTTACGTTCTTATGGTCTTTTAATAAAGCCTCGATGTTATTTGCTGCATTGATTTCTTCCATGTGCTTTGCATTCTTATGTGTTTTATGCAGCACACCAAAAACAACACCTGCAAGAATAATGATCGTAAGTAATAAGCTAATGCCTAAAACTTTCCAGAACCATGGTTGATTTCTTCTTCGTCGATGAGACGAATTACGGTCTAAGTCATAGCCTTTATATTTCTGTGCATTTGTAGTATCCGCCATAAATAAAAATGTTCTCCTTTCTAGTTTTATGTACTCCTGCTGTATCTTTCCAGGCAAGAAAGAATTCAAAAGTACACTTTTATATGCTCTGACGCTCTTACCAGAAAGAAGTCGTCAAAGGCCATATCTGCCTTATTATAAATCAATCTTTAGTCACATTTCAAGTTTTTTCAATCTTTTTGTATATTTTTCATCAACATATAGCTGATTCCGTTTGTCTGGTTCTCTTTTTTCTCTTCATCGGTCAGTGGGCGGACTACCTTTGCCGGAGAACCAAAAGCTAACATTCCATCAGGAATAACGGTTCCCTGTGTGACAAGACTTCCTGCCCCAATGATACAGTCAGAACCGATTTTCGCACCGTTCATAATAATCGCGCCCATTCCGATCACTGTATTATGACCGATCGTACAGCCATGAATGATCGCATTATGGCCGATTGTTGTGCCGTTGCCAATCTCGCATGGAAAGCCTGCATCTGCATGAACAACTGTGCCATCCTGTACATTTGATCCACAGCCAACAACGATCGGTGCCATATCTCCACGTATTACCGCATTGTACCACACTGAACTTTCATCCCCTAATGTAACATTTCCCACTACACATGCACCGGGTGCTACCCATGCATTTCCCTGAATATCTGCATTTTTAATATAACTCATTTTTCCCTCCTGTTTTTTGTAATGTACTCTCGGAGTGTTTCTTGCACTTGATTTAGATTCCGAGAGTAACATTGTATAATTGCTTTTGCCTCAGATTAGATTATACTCAGATCATGCGGAACCTTGTGTCATAAAGAAATCAAATGTAAGCTGATCGGTTTCCGGTAATCCGGTAAGGATACCAAGTTCCACCATCTTATCTACGTTTGTCTTGCTGACTTTTGCCTGATTTCTAAAGTTTTCAAGGGAAGTAAACGGTCCATGCTTTGCCGCTTCCTCCACCTGCTCACATGCCTTGTCGCCAAGTCCTTCCACACTAGAAAGCGGCGGCATGATCTTACCGTCTATAATCTGACATTCTCTTGCTTTTGCCTTATAAATGTCAATCGGCATGAATGTAAAGCCTCTCGCATACATTTCCTGCGCGATTCTTCCATCACGAATCGTATCCTGGTCTTTCTTCGTCTGCTGATCTTTTGGTGTTTTCAGCAGTTCTGAAAGTGCTATATCTAACCGTTCCTTTCCTCTGCACATGATCTCATAAGAAAATGCGGATGCACGAATACCAAAATAGGCGGCATAATATGCCAGTGGCTTATGTACTTTAAACCACGCTACACGCCATCCCATCATAACGTAGGCAGCGGCATGTGCTTTCGGGAACATATATTTAATCTTTTTACAAGACCAGATATACCAGTCCGGCACGCCATGAGAAGTCATCTCTTCTTCCCACTCCGGCTTTAACCCCTTTCCTTTACGGACGGATTCCATAATGGTAAAGGACTGCTCTTTATCTAATCCCATGTTGATAAGATAGGTCATGATATCGTCTCGACAACAGATTGCTGTAGAAATCTCCGCTTTTCCCTCTTCAATTAATGTCTGTGCATTGCCAAGCCATACGTCCGTACCATGGGACAGACCGGAAATACGTACCAGATCAGAGAAACACTTTGGATTCGTATCTTTTAACATCTGCATAACGAATTCTGTACCAAACTCCGGTACACCAAGAGAACCCATCTCGATTCCACCGATATCTTCCGGTGTGATTCCAAGAATATCGGTGCTGTGGAACAGCGACATAACTTCCGGATCATCGAGCGGAATCGTTGTCGCATCCATTCCTGTTAAGTCTTCTAACCTTCGAATCATTGTTGGATCATCATGGCCGAGAATATCAAGCTTTAATAAGTTATGATCGATGGAATGGTACTCAAAATGTGTCGTAATAATATCCGTATTCACATCATTTGCCGGATGCTGGATTGCCGTAAAGTCATAAATGTCATACTCATGTGGTACTACGATAATTCCTCCCGGATGCTGGCCGGTTGTTCTTTTTACTCCCGTACAGCCTTCCGCTAAACGCTCCATCTCACATCTTCTTTTGTGAATATCTCTTTCTTCAAAATACTTGTATACATATCCGTAGGCTGTTTTTTCTGCAAGTGTACCGATAGTTCCGGCACGAAAGGCTTTCCCTTCTCCAAAAATAACTTCTACATATTTATGCGCTTTTGACTGATATTCTCCAGAGAAGTTTAAGTCGATATCCGGCTCTTTATTTCCCTTAAATCCAAGGAAGGTCTCAAATGGGATATCATGCCCCTCTTTTTGTAAAGGTGTCCCGCAGACCGGACAGTCCCGGTCAGGCATATCGCATCCGGACATACCTTTTTTTGCATATGGCTTTACCGCATCTGAATCGAAGTCTACATAATGGCATTTCGGGCAAATGTAATGTGCAGACAGAGGATTAACTTCTGTGATTCCTGCCATTGTCGCTACGAAAGAGGAACCTACCGAACCTCTTGAACCTACCAGGTATCCATGGTCATTTGAATCCCACACAAGCTTCTGCGCGATGATATACATTACGGCAAATCCATTGGATATGATGGAATTCAACTCTCTTTGGAGTCGTTCTTCTACGATATCTGGAAGATCTGGTCCATAGATTTCATGCGCCTTATCGTAACAAATATTTGTTAATGTCTCATCAGACTTTGGAATGACCGGTGGACACTTATCCGGATGTACCGGCGATATCTTTTCGATCATATCGGCAATCTTATTCGTATTCGTAATAACAACTTCCTTCGCCTTTGCCTCCCCAAGATATGCAAACTCTTCTAGCATTTCTTCTGTCGTTCTAAAATACAGCGGTGCCTGATTATCTGCATCGGAGAAACCTTTTCCTGCCATAAGAATCCGGCGGTACTGCTCATCTTCTGGATTTAGGAAATGTACATCACAGGTCGCAACAACCGGCTTGTGATAACGCTCGCCAAGTTCCACGATCTTCCGGTTATAATTTTGCAGATCTTCTACTGTTTTTGCATCATACTTATCACTCTCAAGCATAAACATGTTGTTGCCGATCGGCTGAATCTCAAGATAATCATAGAAACGGACCAGTTCTGCTAATTCTTCTTCGCTCTTTCCCCGAATAATCGCCTGAAATAACTCTCCGGCTTCGCAGGCAGAACCTAAGATCAGTCCTTCTCTGTACTTTTGAATGAGACTTTCCGGCATTTTCGGACGACGGTTAAAATAATCAAGATGCGAGGCCGATACCAAACGATTCAAATTGACGCGGCCGATATCATTCTTTACAAGGATAATTCCATGATATGCCGGTGCTTTCCGAATCAGATCCGGGGACATCGCTCCCATATCATTTAACTTTGCAAGCGTATGCACATCCTTTTCTTCAAGCATTTCCACAAAACGAAGAAAGACTTCTGCCGTTACCCTTGCATCATCCACTGCTCTGTGATGATGTTCCTGCTTAATGTTTAAACGCTTACATACTGTATTTAACTTAAACTTATTCAGATCCGTAAGCAGCAGTCTTGCCATCTGTACCGTATCAAGCACCGTAAAATCGGTCGTAAATCCCTGCCGCTTTGCATTCTCTTCAATAAAGCTGACATCAAACTCTGCATTATGTGCAACCAGGCTGCAGCCTTCGCAAAATTCCAGAAATTCCGGCAGAATCTCTTCAATCGTTCCTGCATCTGCAACCATCGCATCATCAATACTTGTCAGTTCGGTAATCCGCAGAGGAATCGGCCGCTGTGGATTGACAAACACACTGTAATGGTCTGCTATTTCCCCATTACTTACCTTCACCGCACCAATTTCGATAATCGCATCGTGCAGCGGGCTAAAACCGGTAGTCTCCAAATCAAATACTACATAGTCATCGAAAAGCGTCTGTCCTTTATCGTTCGTAACAAGCTTTTTCAAATCATTTACAAAATATCCCTCTACTCCGTAAATAATCTTAAATGGTTCGTCCATCGTGATACAGTGATTTGCGATCGGGAATGCCTGCAATACGCCATGGTCGGTAATCGCCATCGCCGGATGTCCCCATTCTTTTGCCTGGTTGATTACTTTTTTAATGTCAACTACACTGTCTAAATCGCTCATTACGGTATGAAGATGCAGTTCCACACGTTTCTCAAGACTTTTATCCATTCTTTTTTCTGTAAAGTCAGGAATCGGCTTAATACCGGAAATAGAAGAAAGGGTCAGATCGTGCTCAAAGGTATCCATACGAGGCATTCCCTTTACTTTATAAAACTTTCCTTTTTCAAATAAATCTAAAAATTCCGGGAGCTGGTTGTTGGCAATAAATATCTTTCCAACGATCGTGTCTGTAAAGTCCGTAATATGAAAGCTGACGATCGTGCGCTCTCTTCGGATTTCCCTCAGTTCCATCTTCAGAATCTTTCCACGCACGACAACCTGTCCGATCTCGTCCACGATTTCCTCCAAAGGAACAACTTCCCCATCACAATCCTTCCCATAAATAACATCCGGATCTTTAGACCGTCTTCTCTGGCTAAATTCCTGCCTTCTTGCCCGCTCTTCAAAGAAATTACCGGAATAATTATGATGCTTCTTTTCTTCTTTTGGCGTTTCCCCTTCTTCCGCTCCGTTCTCTTTCTTCTCACTTTCCACCTTTTTAATCTGGCTCATAACCATATCCACTTCCAGATTCAGCTTATGATTTCTCGCCTTATAAAAAGCCTGTTTCGCATCATCGGTAAAGTCGAACCCAACCTGAATCTCTTTGCCAAAACGATGAGAAAAAAGATGTTCCATATATTCTTTTAAAACCCGCGACTTATCTCTTGCAAGAAAGGAATCTTCTAAGAGAATCGTCATAATATTCCCTTCAAATCCCCATTCTCCGTTTGCAAGAAGACTGTATTCCACACGTCCCATGTTCTTTACTTCATGAAGAATACTGCCCCAGTAATCATTTGTAATACTTTCTAGTGTATACGCTGCGGATAACTCATACGTATCATCAAATGAAATAAAAACAGAGGTCTTTCCAAACAGCTCCTTTTTGAGATCGTAAGCAACTTTATTTAAAACTTTTCTCTGGATAATATGTTCACTCTTTAAATGAATCACTAACTGCCTTTTCTGCTGCTTCATTACTACTTTAGAAACAACTGCATTGGACAAAATATATTTTAAATTCTCAGGAACCGTATAATCTGGAAATACTTCTGGAAATGTCTGTCCTTCAAGCATCTTTTTCCTCCTTTCCGCTCTAGAGCTTGTTTGAAAAATACTTTCTGCAAGATGTGCGTTGCAATTTGCGGGAGATTTCACCTGAATGAGGGCGGCGTAGCGGGCTACGTCAACTGAATGAAGGCAAAATATACCGTAAATTGAGGCGTGCAGGTTGCTGGAATGATTTTTCAAACAAGCTCTAGTATACTCCCGGAATCTTTTTGTGCTTGATTTTGTGAGAAGACTCCGAGAGTACATTTTCAAGATGTAGCATATATTTTTATTTTCAGAATACACTTTAATAAATAGTAATCGGAAGGACTGTTTTTTTTGAGTGCAAAAACTAAAATTGTTGTTGTAAAAGCAAAAGAACTTATCTATACTGCATTGTTTGTCTGCCTGGGTATCATACTGATCCTTCTTTTGATCTTTATGTTTGCTCCGGAAGAAAAAAGTACAAAAACAAGTGCAGGTGTTTACACACCCGGAGTCTATACTTCTACCATCGCACTTGGTGATAATACATTAGATGTTGCCGTTTCGGTCGATGCCGATCACATTACCTCCGTCAGTTTAAATCATCTGTCGGACAGTGTCAGTGCCATGTACCCGCTCCTTGAGCCATCACTTGAAGAAATCAATGCACAGCTTGAAAATATTTCTTCAATCGATGATCTGAAATTAAATTCAGAAAACAAATATACGGGACTGATTCTCCAGCAAGCAATTAAAAATGCGCTTTCCAAAGCAAAATCCTGACAAAGCAGCATTTTAAAGTGAAAAAACTTTACAGCCCCAGCTTATCCTTTAACTCGTCCAATTCGCTCATCCAGACTGCTGAACTTGCATCACTCGGCATTCGCAAATCTCCTCTCGGTGAAACCGCAATCGAACCAACCTTTGGGCCATCCGGGAGGCAGGATCTCTTAAAATGCTGTGCAAAGAAACGCCAGCAGAATGTACGAAGCCATTTATAACAGGTGGCCACATCATATTCTTCTCCAAATGCCTGGCGGGTCAGACGGAAAATCTTTTCCGGATGGAAGCCAAAACGAAGCATATAATATAAGAAGAAATCATGTAGTTCGTAAGGTCCTACCAAATCTTCTGTTTTCTGTGAGATCACACCATCTACCGGTGGCAGCAGTTCCGGACTTACTGGAGTATCTAAAATATCAAGAAGTACTTCTTTTAGCTCCTGCTCCTTGCTTGTATCTGCGTAATACCGTACCAGATGTCTTACGAGAGTCTTTGGTACAGAAGAATTCACTGCATACATGGACATATGATCCCCATTATAGGTCGCCCAGCCAAGTGCAAGCTCGGACATATCTCCGGTTCCAATTACCATTCCGTTCGTCTGATTTGCGATATCCATCAGAATCTGGGTTCTTTCACGTGCCTGTGAATTCTCATAGGTCACATCGTGATTCTCCGGATTATGGCCGATATCTGAAAAATGCTGTTCTACTGCTTTATTAATACGTATTTCTCTTAAACTTGCTCCAAGCTTCTTTGTGAGCGTTACCGCATTCGAATAGGTTCTGTCTGTTGTCCCGAAACAAGGCATCGTCACGCAGACAATGTTCTCTCTTGGAATATTCAGCATATCAAATGCCCTCGCTGTCACTAATACCGCAAGTGTTGAATCGAGACCTCCGCTGATTCCGACAACCGCAGACTGGCAATGTGTATGCGCAAGGCGCTTTTTCAGTCCCATTGCCTGAATCGTAAGAATCTCATCACATCGTCTTTCTCTGTCTGCTTTATTTGAAGGAATAAATGGTGTGCGTTCAAACGTCCGGCTAATCTGGGTTCTTTCTTCTTTTAATCTAAAATACACTCTCTCATACTTCTTATCTGCGCCCTCAGTCACAAAGGTAGTCATCCTTCTTCTATCTGCCTCTAATCTTTGCAGATCGATTTCTGTCTCAATATAACTGTTCTGGAATCTTCTTGATTCTTTTAAAATAGCGCCATACTCTGCAATCATGTTATGCCCGCTGTATACTAAATCCTGTGTAGATTCTCCTTCGCCGGCACAAGAATAAAGGTAGGCACAGACAAGCCGCGCAGACTGCTGTGAGACAAGATTACGACGGTACGTATCCTTTGTCGTTGTCTCATCACTGGCTGACGGATTACAGATTACCGTTGCACCAGCTAATGCATGATGTGTAGATGGCGGCAGAGGAGACCATAAATCTTCACAGATTTCACAGCCGATCACTAATTCCTCCATATTCTCACAGCAAAATAAAAGATTCATCCCAAAAGGTACATCCTTTCCACCAAGACGAATCATCTTTATCTCTTCTTCTCCCGGAGCAAAGTGTCTTGCCTCATAAAACTCCGAATAATTCGGCAGATAATGCTTCGGTACTACCCCTAAGATCTTCCCTCCCTGCACAAATACCGCACAATTATAAAGCTTGTGATTCACTGTTAACGGAAGACCTAGAACAGTAACCATATCCTGCCCCTTTGTTTTCTCTAAAATAACAAAAAGCTGTTTCTTTGCTTCATCTAGTAATGTCTTCTGTAAAAACAGATCATTACATGTATATGCAGTAAGCACAAGTTCCGGAAAAACTAAAAGCTTCACTCCATTCTTATCTGCCTTTTTCATTACTTCCATTATCTTTTCTTTATTGTGAATCGGATTGGCAACTTCCACATCGACAGATGCCACTCCGACTTTTAAAAAGCCGTCTTTCATAAAAACCTCCAAAAATACAAAATGGGAATCCTAAGTACCTTAGTCTTCCCATTATTGTAATCAATTATTTATCTTTTGGCAACAAACAGTATACGAAAAATGTGTATATCACAAAAATTGTGACAACATCTTCATAAAAAGCTTACTCAAGGAAATCCTTAAGCTTTCTGCTTCTGCTTGGATGACGAAGCTTACGGAGCGCCTTCGCCTCAATCTGTCTGATACGCTCTCTTGTTACGTTAAATTCCTTACCAACTTCCTCAAGAGTTCTTGTCTTGCCATCATCAAGACCAAAACGAAGCTTGATTACATTACGTTCTCTTTCTGTAAGAGAAGCCATCGCTTCTTCAAGCTCTTCCTTCAACATGGAGAAGGATGCGGAATCAACTGGCGAAAGGAGAGACTCATCTTCAATGAAGTCACCTAACTGGCTGTCCTCTTCTTCACCAATCGGTGTGTCTAAGGATACCGGATCTCTTGATGTCTTTAAAATCTCATCAATCTTGGCAACCGGCATATTCATCTTCTTAGCAATCTCTTCATTCGTAGGTTCTCTTCCGAGCTCCTGAAGTAACATTCTTGAAGTACGAAGAGTTTTATTAATTGTCTCTACCATATGTACCGGTACACGAATCGTCTTCGCTGTATCAGCGATACCTCTTGTGATCGCCTGACGAATCCACCAGGTAGAATATGTACTGAACTTATTCCCCTTCTTATAATCAAACTTCTCAACGGCCTTCATCAGACCCATATTCCCTTCCTGAATCAGGTCAAGGAAAGACATTCCTCTTCCTACATACTTCTTAGCAATGCTGACAACCAGTCGAAGGTTCGCCTCGATCAGCTGCTTTCTCGCCTGCTCATCACCTTTCTCAATACGCTGCGCCAGAAAAACTTCTTCTTCTGCAGTAAGCAAAGGAATATTACCAATCTCTTTTAAATACATACGAACCGGATCCTCTAAGCTTACACCTTCAAGAATATCCGCATCGTCAATAATCTCTACTTCCTCTGCATCATCGTCTATAAAATTATCATCGTTATCTTCATCTTCGTTGGTATTTAAAACATCAACACCCTGTTTTTCAAAATAATCAAGAATCCACTCAAACTTCTCAGGAGTTAATTCGATGTTCTTAAACGCATCATTAACTTCCTTATATTCTAACACATTCTTATTCTTCTGTGCCTGCTTAAGAAGCTTCTCCATAATATTCGAAAAAACTAATCTTGTATCTTCCATTCTGTTCTCCCAACTTTACTATACCAATCTAACTGCTGTACCATATACTAACACTTCAGCAGCCCCCTGCATCACTTCACTGGATGAATAGCGAACACAGATTACTGCATCTGCTCCCATCTGCTGTGCATTCTTCACCATCTTATCTGTTGCAAGCTTTCTGGCTTTCTCCATCATCTCCGTATACGAAGTCAGTTCTCCACCTACTAAAGTCTTTAAACTGTTCATGATATCCTTCCCTGCATGAACAGTCTGGATCGAAGAACCTTCCACAATACCCAACGGCTCAACATTCCTTCCTGCAATCTGTTCTGTAGTAACTAATAACATAGCTCACCTCCATTACCAGTGGCGACACTCAACCTATTATAATCTCATGTTATCAACATAATACCCCAAAAAAAAGAGGTTGTCAACAAAAAGTGAGGGGAAATGGACGAAAAGATCTGAAAACTACAATTTTAGATCTTGATAAAGAAGAATTTCTTCCAATATTACTTTTTATTCTGTTGTGCTAAACGTTCCATTTTGCCCAATAGTACAGAAACTTCGCAGAAATGAATGCGAAGTTTCTATAGTCAAAATTCCACAGCACAAAAGTCATAAAAAGTAATATTGAAAGAAACCCTTCTTTCCCGTAGTTCATCGCCTTGTAGTTTTCAAATCTTTTCTGACTTCTGCAATGCCCTTTTTATGACAAAATAGATGCGGAAGTTTGTGGTTGTAATCTATAGTTTGTATTACTTTTCTATGTACTTCTTTGCTTCATTTAATGGTAATAAGCCAATGGGTTCTAGCTGTTTATCCTCAACAATTTTCCAAGTATCTTTGTGTTTCTTTAAAATAATTTCATGTTCTGCATCATATCCTGTCGCGGTATCTGTGTTTGATATTGTTAAATATGTTTCTTCTTTGATTTTTGTACTGATTATTGAATCAGATATTTTTTTAGAACTTATGAGATTTACCGCAGTTTTTATTGCTGAATATGTTTCCCCTGATTTTTTCAATTCATCTCTAAACTGTGCGATTTGTTCCCGCAGTTCTTTTTCTTTAAGATTCTCTTTTTTCGATATAAATGGACTTTCACTCACTATTTGTTCATCAGAAATCATAATACTTGCTCTGTCCTTTAAAAGCCGCTCTATTTCATTAGATATTACTGCCTTTTCCTTTTTATTAATATCCGAATTATGCTTGTATATAACCGCCACGCTAACAATTACCAGTACCAGCAGACCTATCATAAGAAATAAAAATACGAATCTTTTATATTTCTTCATCACTATATACTCCTTTTGTTTGTATCCGTAAATCTAAAACTGCTTTGTTTCTTCCACTTCAATCCATGCTGTAATACAAACAAATAGTAACATATATTCAACTTAGTTCACTCTAAAGATTTCTTAACTTTTCATAATAATACTTTATCTGTCCCTTCTTTAAAAAAATGTACTTACTAAATTACTAAGTTGCCAGATGAGTGATAAACGCCGCTATATATACATTTTGTCGGATTGCTCAAAAACATGCAAATAAAATAATTTGGTATTCGTTATCAAAAACAAACAGCCGATGAAACAAAATTTTATGCTGAATTGTAAGAAAACTATGGCAAAGAAAAAAGAATTGTTATAAGTATTGCATTTTGTGACTTTGCGCTATGGAATTCTGACCATAGGAACTTGGGACTCGTTTTTCCCAAGTTCCTGTTTTTCTGGGCAGAATGGAATGTTTAGCGCAACGGAACAAAATCTAACTTATAACAATTCTTTTTTCTTTAGAAGACTGAATACAATTCAGCTCAATATCTTCTACTATAGCGGCGTCTGTGTCCCCAGCAAATTATTTTATCTTTAAGATCTTCTTTACTTCTTTACACATGTCTGCTGTTTCGCATACTGTATCATGCAGTACTGCGGCGCTTCGGATATCTTCGATTGCCTGTGGTACCTTTACTCCTGACAGTTTTTCTAATTCGTCAATGAGTTCGAAATCTGTCTTACTGTCATAAGAAGGATCGATTGCATTCATAACGCTTCTTGTAAATTTATATGGACTTGCTGTAGATGCAATCACTGTCTTTGTCTTGTCGTCTGTTTCTTTTTCATACTTTTTATAAACAGCGGCTGCTACAGCGGTATGTGTGTCGATGATGTAACCTGTCTTATCGTAAACTTCTTTAATCGTCTGTGCTGTTTCTTCTTCTGTTGCGTAGTTTCCGTAGAAGTCTTTCATCTGTTCTTTCATTTCTTCGGTGATCGTATAAACACCGTCTGTGTTGAGTTCTTTCATGAATTCTCTGTTCTTCTCGGCATCTCTTCCTGCTGTCTGGTAAATGAGACGTTCTAAGTTGCTAGAGATTAAGATGTCCATGGATGGAGAAGATGTGAGGATGAAGTCTCTGTTTCTGTCATAGCATCCTGTGGTAAAGAAATCAAAAAGTACTTTGTTCTCGTTGGATGCGCAGATTAACTTCGCAATCGGGATACCCATCTCTTTTGCATAGGATGCTGCGAGGATGTTTCCAAAGTTTCCTGTTGGAACAACAACGTTGATCTGTTCTCCTTCGGAAATCTCTCCACGTGCCAATAATGCTGCGTAGCTGTAAACATAGTATACAACCTGTGGAACAAGACGGCCAATATTGATAGAGTTTGCGGAAGAGAACTGATATCCTGCTTCGTTCATTTCCTGTGCAAGGGCTGCATCAGAGAACATCTTCTTTACGCCTGTCTGTGCATCATCAAAGTTACCTTCGATTCCGATAACGTATGTATTATCTCCACGCTGTGTTACCATCTGTTTTTCCTGGATCGGGCTTACACCATGTTTTGGATAGAATACGATGATCTTTGTTCCAGGTACATCAGCAAAGCCTGCTAAAGCTGCCTTTCCTGTATCGCCGGATGTTGCTGTAAGAATAACGATCTCGTTCTTTACGTGGTTTTTCTTTGCACTTGTTGTCATTAAATATGGAAGGATGGAAAGTGCCATATCTTTAAATGCGATTGTTGCACCATGGAAAAGTTCAAGATAGTAGGCATCCTCTTTCTTTACTAATTCTGCAATACTTTCTGTGTCAAACTTTTTATCGTAAGCACTGTTAATACAGTGTTTTAATTCTTCTTCTGTAAAATCTGTCATGAAAAGCTTCATAACTTCATAAGCTACTTCCTGGTAACTCATTGCAGAAAGTTCTTTTAATGACTTATCCAGCTTTGGAATATATGAAGGAACAAACAGACCGCCTTCTCCGGCAAGTCCTTTTAAAATAGCCTCGGAAGCGGTTGCTGTTTCCTGATTATTTCTCGTACTTTTATAAATCAAATCCATTTTTACCTCCTGTATGCAGTGTGCGTCAGCCGCACACAAGTGTGTTTCGCAATCAAATAAACGTCACAATTATAGCATAATCCAAACTTTTTGTATACGCATAATTTGCAGGTTTTCATTCTTATTTATTCTTTTTTATTTTTTCAACAAAATTTTCGAACAATTTCTGCCTGTTTTTATTCCTTTTTATCATTTATTTTTTATTCTGTATGTTTTTATTTTTACGCCTTTTATTCTTTTGCCTGCTTTTCCATCTGCCATACTGCCAGAGCAATGAAGGCAATTCCCATAAGAATACACACGATACTTGCTGCCTTATAAAATAAAAAAGAAAATGTCTGTGTAGAACTGTCTATTCCGATTCTTCCACAGTAAAGATTCATCAGTCCGCTGTCTCCTGTAATGTTTCCATAATATCCCATATATGCTGCCAGAGGATTCAGCAAACTAAAAAGCATACATAAATTAATAGCGATCGGTGCAAGACTTTCTGCTCCTGTTACTGAAATCGAAAATGACCGTATTATTTCCGTTGCTAAAACTGTTCCTAAAACAAACATTGCTTCGATTGCTGTATTCTGTGCAAATGCCCAGATTCCTTTTTTGCAGTAACTGAATGAAAAAACAGAGATTGATGCACTCCAAAAAGTGCAGATCAGCATCATGATTCCAAGGCGTAGGATTTTTCGCCATGGTAAGCCACTGTAGATGCAGGACAGAGAAATAATCGGAAGGCTTGATACAAAGAGCATCATATATATGGCAATAATTACAGAAACTCTTGCGATTACAAATTGTTTGGAAGAACCTGGTATCATAGCGAATTCCTCTAACATATGCTTTTCTCTGTCTGTCGCATAGAATCCCCACACAGAAAACGGCATCAAAACAAAAATCATACCAATCTGAAAAGTGCTTATGATCAAAAACTGATACAGATAAGAAGAGGTATTATAGGAATAGCCTTCCTGTAAAGATTCTGCATTAAAAAACATAAATAAAATTGTGATAAATGCAAGAATTGCATTATAAAAAATAATGATCATCGGAAGACGGACATTTCTTCCTTCTTTTAACCATTCTACTTTTAAAAAGGGATTTAGCATAAGCTCTTACCTCCGGAAAATTTCTTCTATATTAGCCAGATCCCGCATGTAATTGTGAATTAATGCACCGGATGCAACTAAATCAGTCAGAAGCTCTGCTTCTTCTTTCTCTCCGCCGTTAAACCGGAAAATGACATCATCTCCGTCAACCGTCACCCTGTCAACCAGATGATTTTCTTTTAATACTTCCAGTGCTTTTTCCATCTGGGCTAAAATATGCATCCGCACTGGACTTTTACATAATGCTTCTGCGTATACTTCTTCCACCGGTCCAAAGGTCAGGTTCTTTCCTTCTTCTATTACAACAACATCTGTAATAAAACCCATCATTTCGGGATACATGGATGTGTTGATTATCATGGATGTTCCTTTTTCATGCAGACTCAGCAAAATTCCTATCATCTTTTTTCTTGCTGTAACACTCATATTGTCAAAAGGGTCATCCATTAAGAGCCATTCCGGTTCCTGCAAGATTGCCTTTCCCAGATATAAAAATGGAAAGATATCTATTGGAAGTTCTCCGATAAATGTTTGTTTATACTGGGTCATCTCAAGCATCTCAAGAACTTCTTCAATCCGCCTGCTCCGGTAACGTCCTCCTACTTTATACAAAGATAAAAATAACTCATAGTACTCTTCCACCTTCAGAAGATTATAAAAGCCATATTCTTTTGACATATATCCAAAATTACAATAAGCATTCCTGCCTTCTTCATAAATAGAGATGCCATCCATATAAATCTGTCCTTCTTCCGGCTTTTCTCCACCGGAAGCTACCTTTAGAAGCATGGATTTCGCTTCTTTATCCTCTCCAAGCAATGCCAGTATCACTCCATCCGGGGCTTTGAGATTGAAATGATCTAATACTTTTTCCCCTTTTCTGTAAATAGAAATATTTTGAAAATCCAGCATTCTTCTCCCCCTGTTATTCTTTATAAATTAACGAAATCACCGGTGCAGTCGTATACTCATTGCTTTCTTTTAACTGATACGTAATCATCATTTCACCGGAATCTGATAAATACGATTCGAGAGCCTCCTCATACAGGCAATCACCTGCAGATGTAAAAATCCTGTCTTTCTTTTTTGTACGGTAATTATAGGCATAAATCTTGCCGGTGAAATTAT
Organism: Anaerobutyricum hallii; assembly: GCF_900209925.1. NCBI lineage: Bacteria > Bacillati > Bacillota > Clostridia > Lachnospirales > Lachnospiraceae > Anaerobutyricum > Anaerobutyricum hallii. Next base: position 2,496,546 of record NZ_LT907978.1, read on the forward strand.
CCTTGTTTCTCACAAGCGCCTGTATCTCCTCTTTTCGGTCAAAGATATACGTCGCTTCTGTCTTTTTTTCATCTAATGTATCTTCTTCAATCGCCAGACCTTCTTCTTTTTGTTCCAGACAGGATATATTAATATTCAAAATCTTCTCACCGCTATTCTTCTCCTTTATAGGAAAGTGGTTAACTAGCATTGTGACATGATTTTTCAAGACATTTTTATCTGAAAAAAGCTTGAAATCATTTTCATTTGTAATACCAACAATGAGCAGTTCATTTTGTGACTTTTCTGTATTCATATAGGTCTGCTGAATATATTCCATCAGATTCCCTGTTACCGTATTTTCATTATCTGTTCCAAAAACTGTATTTTCTTCATCATAACGATTCCAGCACTTCACCATACTTTCAGAAACAGAAACCTGCTGCCCTGCCTTTATATTCTTAAGAATCACATATTGATTGTCCCGCATTAAAATAACTCTGGAAAAATTATTTGCAGAAATATTTGTAATATCTCCGGAAAATGCAGTATATGTTCCGGTCAGATTCTGACGAAACACTTCTTTTTCTGAATGTTCACCGACATCTCCTGATAATTTTAAAACTCTTGAACTTCCCGGCACACTTTCTTCAAAAGCAATATCAAATCCTTTCTTTGTATTGTTTATCGTAACGTCCTCGCCAGAAGTTTTTACATTCTTTCCAATAATCGTCCGATAATTATAATCTACCGGAACTACAGAAGTAACGGATGGAAGCAGATTCACACTTGCTTCTTCTCCCTCGTTTGTCTGATAAAGAAAGTAAATGGTTTCCTGTTGCTTTTCACTATCCCTTACTCTTAACGCAGAAAAAGCACTGTCATTGTTCCCAGTCATTCCTCTTGAGCGCACAAGCATACCTGCTGTAAAGCATATTGCCAGAACAGGAACGACAATCCAGATGTACTCTCTCTTTTTAATCTTTCTGAGATAATAATAGGCAATCATTACAAGCATTAAAATATAACAAATAAAGAAAACGCCATAATAAAATGTATTCGGTAACTGTGACTTCATAAAGGCATACAAAGATTTCTTTACATACCAAAGACTCGTATCACTGCTTTCCATTTCGTTATCTTTTTCCAGAAAATGTGTCATTACAGTAGAAGTCATCTTATCTCTTCCACTCCACTGCAAATAAGAAGTGTTACTAAGACTGAAACGAAGTACCGATACCCTTCCTGCCCCAACCACTGCTGTATATGCAATCGCTGGATTAAGATTTTTATAGGAATTCCAGGTGTATTTTTTTGAAAACTCCAACGTACTCATAAGAATCGAAAGCTCCTGCCCACTCTCTTCTCCTTCCAGATCAGGCAGAGTAGAAACTTCGACTCCTTCCTGTACGATACCAAAATTCTTTCCGATTCCTTCTAATGAATCTTTAGAGCCTTCCTGCTGGCTTCCTCCCGTAAGGAGCAGCTTCCCTCCTGACTTTTTAACCCACTTTCTAAGGGCGCGCTTCTGTTCCTTAGATAACTGTCCGGTATCAAACGAATCAATGATGATTCCATCCAGCCCTTGAAAAGCTTCTACACTTTGTGGAAAGCTTTTTCTTGAAAAGGTAATCATCCTGATGTCTTCTTCGCTCTCTTCTCCAACTTCTATACTGTTTAAATAAGATAACTGTCTCGACTGGCTACTCAACACACCGATCAGGCTTTCGCTCTGCCCGCTACTTTCCTCTTCTTTATTCTTCTTATCAGAAAAAGAAACATTCTCTGACAACTGTGTTACCCCAAAGGAATCCTTGATTTCAAAACAGATCACCGATGGATTCCCAAGCTGCGGAACATTCAACGTAATGGTCTGTTCTTCTGAGCGCTGGCACCTGATCGCCGATTGATAGGCAATTCCTTTTCCGTTCTCTCCCGGAAGTGTAACTTTCATTACGCCGGCAAAGCTCTTATCTGTAGAACGAATCTTTAATGTGACTGGCATTTCCTTATCTCTGGCAACATATCCCGCCACACCAAAAACAACACTTCCGGTACAGTTCTCTGTCTTAAACTTGTAACAATATCCATTCGTACCTTCTAATGTCTTCTTATCCCATTCTACGACTATCTTTTGTCCCCGCTGCTGATGCCGACATCCGTAAAACCAGAAAACAACGGAACACAGAAGTAAAAGAAGTAATATTATAATTTTTTTGTAAGTACGGAATAAATCATTAATCATACTTCATTCCTCGTATCTTTTCTGTTATTTTCCGGCTTTTGGTACATGCGCCTGCACGACCGGAAGCTCAATCTGAAATCTGGTTCCGGATTCATCACTTGTTGCCCATATTTCTCCCTCATGAAGATTCACAATATTTTTGGCTATCGCAAGTCCAAGCCCGGTTCCGCCTGTTTTTAAGGATCTTGAATTCTCTACTCTGTAAAACTTATCAAAAATCTTATCCAGATCTTCTGCCGGAATAATCTTTCCGTAATTAACGATCGCTACAAATGCCATCTTATCTTTTAGCCCGGTATGCACTTCTACAAGCTTTCCATCTACTCCATACTTAATTGCATTTGAAATCAGATTACCGATCGCTCTTGCAAGAAGCTCGCCGTTTCCCTCAATATTGAGTGCCCCTTCATAAAAGTCTGTGCGGCACTCTAACTTATGGTCCATAAAGCTTGGATAAAATTCATCTACTAACTGCGGAACAAAGAGATTCAGATCAAGAATCTCTTTCTTTATCTTTACTTTGTTTTTATCGTATCTTGTATAATCAAATAAATCTTTTACAAGTGTCTCTAACTGCTTTGCTTTCGATGATACGATTCCAAGATACTTCTGCTTTTGTTCTTCCGTAAGAAAGTCTCCTTGTGTAAGGAGATCAAGATAACCAAGTATCGATGTAAGCGGTGTCCTAAGATCATGTGCTACATTGGTAATCAGTTCATCTTTCGTCTTCTCTACTGCTTTCTGGGATTCCATCGTTTCATACAGGTTCTGTCGCATCTCATTAATCGAAGCAGCGATTTCTGAGAACTCATCCTCTCCCTGCACAGGAATCTCTTCCATCAGATCTCCCGACTTCATCCGCTCTACGCCACTGATGATCTCCCTGACATACATAACGAACTTATTCGATATCAAAATAAAATAAATAACCAGAAGCAATATGGTAAATATTACGATCACCCAGGCATCAAGCGCCACAGACTGTGACATCGTAAATGTTCCTAAACTCATCTTTCCCTGCCCGGATGCTCCCCACACTTTCTTATATTCGCCAGCTATGATCTCCGTCTCATACAAATAGATTCCCATGAATATGAGGCCTTCCGTTGCAATTGTTGCAAGAAGACTTAAAAACATGTACATAATCATCTTAAAACGAAAGCTTTTAAATCGCTTAACCTTCAATTTTGTAGCCTACCCCCCATACTGTTTTTAAAATCTTCGGACTTCTGGAATTATCTTCAATCTTCTCACGTAATCTTCGTATATGAACCATTACCGTATTATTCACTTCATAAACTTTCTCGTTCCATACCTTTTCAAAAATCTCATCCGTACTGAATACTCTGTCCCTGTTCGATGCTAATAAATATAAAATATCGAATTCAATCGGTGTCAGTGCAATTTCTTTTCCGTTCTTTTTCACTACGTGCGCTGCCTTGTTGATCGTAAGATCCTGAATCTCGATCTCATCCTTCCCGGCCGCTTCCTGCTCTTCTCCTAACTGTATTGTCGTATAGCGCTTCATCTGCGACTTTACTCTTGCAAGAAGCTCTAACGGATGAAATGGCTTCGTAAGGTAATCATCTGCGCCCGTACCAAAGCCAACAATCTTATCCATATCTTCCGCCTTAGCTGATAAAATAAGAATCGGGATATTACTGGTCTTTCTAATCTCACGACACACTTCTAATCCGTCAATTCCCGGCATCATAATATCAAGAATAAGCATACGAACCTCCGGATGCTGCTTCAGTGTTTCTAAACACTGTTCCCCATCTGATGCCTTTAATACCTGATATCCATCATTCACCAGATAAATCTCCACGAGATCCGCAATCTCTTTATCATCATCTACTACGAGAATACTAGCATTCTTTTCCATACATTTGCCCTTCCTTTATGTTTTTATTAAAATTCTGCATAACATTGAATGGTTACATTTTACCATAAAACTACTCTAAAAGTCCTTACAAACTTCTTACCTTGACATTTTTCACCTTATTTGCTAGAATGATGAGCGATGCTTTGCATCTTATATTTGTTTGTAAGAGTCGGATAAATGATCGCTTCCCTTCGTTACCGAAAGGTCTGGGAAGAGGAAAGTCCGGGCTTCACAGGGCAGGGTGCCGGATAACGTCCGGTGGAGGTGACTCCAAAGATAGTGCAACAGAGATATACCGCTGGCTTATGCCAGTAAGGGTGGAAAGGCGGGGTAAGAGCCCACCGATTCTCTGGTAACAGAGAATGCCATGTAAACCTCACCCGAAGCAAGACCGAATGTAAAACGATAATCTGGCCCGGATTGTTTTCAGGTGGGTCGCTAGAGGCTGCTGGCAACAGCAGAAGTAGACAGATGATCATTCACGACATAACCCGGCTTATCGTCCGGCTCTTTTTAACAAGTAAATTTCACAGACTATGATGCGCGCAGCTTTTAGTTCTGTATAACGAAAAAGATTTTTTTATATAACATGAATCGTGCCTGTTGAAAAACATCTGCCGAAATATCTCTTCGGATTCGGACAAAAAACGTGTCCGCCCCGATAGAGATATTTCGGCAGATGTTTTTCAAATGTCAGATTCATTGTTATATAAAAAATTCTTTTTCTTTTGTAGGCTATGTGCTGCGCTTCACTATTTTTTATGTCAAAACTTTAAGTGTTATTAAAAAGAGACGAGTGCGACTTGGAGTTTTATATGAAATACTCTTCTTTTCTCGTAGACTTTGTGCTGTGCTCTGTTACTTTAATAAACGATGGTATTTATTTAGAAAATGCTGTATAAAAGAGCCTGTGGGAGAGAAATGAAATCTTCGGAGCCCTCCCCTTTTCTCCCCCTAAAATCTGAAATAGAAATCCTCCGAGAATTCTTTTTGCAGGTTGCCAACGAACAGACCCCCGAAAACTTTCAAAATCCCCTATTTCAGATTCTGAATCTCTAATGGATCATAAGTTGTCATCTGGTATACATAGTAGTTAAGCCAGTTCGTATACAACGTATTGGCATGGCATCTCCATGACTTTACCGGTCCTAATTCCGGCTTATCATCCTTGTAATAACGTTTTGGGAACGGAACATTATCCATTCCTTTTGCCAGATCTCTCTTATACTCCCCGTCAAGTGTCATAACGTCGTATTCAGGATGTCCGGTTACAAAAATCTGTCGTCCTTCTTTTGCTATGATAATAAAAGGACCTGCTTCTTCGGAATCTGCCAGAATCGTCAGTTCCGGATTCTTCTCCACATCTTCTCTGACAATCCTGGAATGTCTGGAATGTGGTGCATTAAATACATCATCAAATCCCCGGACAAGAGGAGTCTTTCTGTGAATTGTACGATGTTCGAAAATTCCAAATATCTTTTCATCTAACAGTTCCTTACGCACACCATAATGATAGTAAAGACCTGCCTGCGCTGCCCAGCAGATGTGGAAGGTTGAAGTGACATGTGTTTTAGACCACTCCATAATTTCCACTAACTCCGGCCAGTAATCTACTTCTTCAAAATCCAGTGTTTCTACAGGTGCTCCTGTAATAAGTAATCCATCAAAATACTGCTGTTTGATTTCAGGAAAAATCGTATAAAAAGTTTCCATATGGGTTCTGGATTCATTCTGCGCATTATGTGTTTCTGTTTTTAAAAAGGTAATGTCAACCTGTAACGGTGTATTCGAAAGACTCCGTAACAGTTGAAGCTCTGTTTCCTGCTTTGTAGGCATCAGATTCATGATAATAATTTTTAATGGACGGATATCCTGTTTTAAAGAACGTTCATAATCCATTACGAAAATATTTTCATGTTCCAGTATTTTTTTTGCCGGCAAATCAGTATTTATTCTGATTGGCATATATTTTCATCTCTTTTCTATTATTGTTTCAACCCGCTACTGCCGCTAAGTCTCTTTTTTGTAAAACATTCTATTGTTATTTCATCATTTTTAATCTTTGTCAATTATTATCAATCATCGAAAGAAATTCTTCTTCTGTAATCACAGGTATTCCAAGTTCTTTCGCTTTCTTATTCTTACTTGAAGAAGACATCGTATCGTTATTGATAAGATAATCTGTCTTTTTAGAAACAGAACCTGTCACTTTGCCTCCAAGGCTTTCGATCTTCTCTTTTAATTCCTTTCGGTTTGTGAAGTGCTCTACCGTTCCGGTAATAACAAATGTCTTATCTAAAAGGCTCTGTGCCGATTCTCCTTCTGCTGATATATTCTCCACTTCAAAATGCAAATATGGCAGCAGCTTTTCAAGGAGCTTCTGGTTATGGATATTATCAAAGTAATCTCTTACACTTGCTGCGATCACTTCTCCGATTCCATCGATCTGTGTCATCTCTTCTACGGATGCTCCTCGGAGATTCTCTAACGAATTGCCAAAATGACGGCATAAAAGCTTCGCATTTGAACTTCCAACGTTAAGAATTCCGATTCCGTAAACAAAACGGAATAACTGTGTCTCTCTTGACTTTTCAATAGACTGTATTAAATTATTATACGACTTCTCACCAAATCCGTCCATAGCAATAATCTGCTCTTTATATTGTTCTAAAGTGTACAGGTCATTCAATTCAGACAAAAATCCCTGCTCGATCATCTTCATCAATGTTGCTTCTGACAATCCTTCAATATCCATCGCATCACGACTCACATAATGAGAAAAGAGCTTTACTTTCTTTGCGCTACAATACGGATTCACACAGTATAACGTCTTCACATCATTCTCAATCCGCACTTCTGTCGCACCACCACAGGCAGGACAATGGGCAATCGGACTGCATGTTCCACTTCTCGTCAGATTCTCAGCAATCTGAGGGATAATCATATTGGCCTTATAAACTTTGATATGATCATTCTCTCCAAGCTCCAGTCCTTCCATAATGCTGATATTATGAAGGCTCGCACGACTGACTGTCGTTCCCTCAAGTTCCACCGGCTCAAAAACCGCAATCGGGTTAATCAGCCCTGTTCTTGACGGACTCCACTCAATGTGTAAAAGCTTTGTCTCTGCCTCCTCATCTGCCCATTTAAACGCAATAGCATTACGAGGAAACTTTGCCGTTCTTCCAAGAGAATTCCCGTAGGCAATATCATCATAAATAAGAACCAGTCCATCCGAAGGGAAATCATTTTCTACGATTTTTTCTGAAAACTGCTGAACTTCTCCGATAATATTTTCTCTTGTCACTCTCTTATACGGTACAATTTCAAAGCCGAGATCCTGTACCCAGAGCATATTGCTTTCAACAGAATTCTCCAGCTCTCTTCCTTCTGCTTTTACAAGCGCAAATGCAAAGAAAAATACATTTCTTCTGGCTGTCACTTCATTATTCAGCTGTCTTACAGAACCACTGCACAGATTACGTGGATTCTTGTAACGCGCATCAACATCTTCAATTCCTTCATTGATCTTTCGGAAATCCGAATACTTGATCACTGCCTCACCACGAAGAACGACCTCACCTGCAAACGGAATCCTTGCCGGAAGATTTTTAAATACTCTGGCATTATTCGTGATAACCTCACCTACAACACCATTCCCCCGCGTTACTGCCTTCTGCAAAATACCGTCACGATACGTAAGCACAACCGTAAGACCATCCATTTTCCAGGAAAGAAGCCCTTCCCTTTCACCTAACCAGTCTCGTAATGCTTCCGGGCTCTTTGTCTTATCTAAAGACAGCATCGGACTTTCATGTGTTTCTTTTTCGAGTTCACTAAGTACTTCATAGCCGACATTCTGTGTCGGAGACTGGCTCATAACAATACCAGTCTCTTTCTCTAACGCCTGCAGTTCATCATATAATTCATCGTATTCTTTATTGGAAAATACTTCCCGGTCTTCCTGATAGTATGCTCTAGAAGCCTTATTCAATACTTCTACAAGTTCTTTCATTCTTGCCTGCTTATCCATGATAAACCCCTTCCGGTTTTCTTCCAGCAAGTTTTTCAAGCTTAGAAAGCTCCTCGCCAGTAATTTCCCGATACTTTCCTGTCGGAAGATCTCCCAGATGAATATTCATAATACGAAGACGCTTTAACTCTCTTACTCTGTAGCCACATGCCTCACACATACGACGAATCTGGCGATTCATTCCCTGTGTAAGAATAATACGAAATGTATACACACCTGTCTTTTTTACTTTACATGGGCGGGTAACTGTATCAAGAATCTCCACTCCCTCACTCATCTGCTTTAAAAAGGCATTCGTCACCGGACGATTGATCGTCACTTCATATTCTTTCTCGTGATAATTTCTCGCCTTTAAAATCTCATTCATTAACTCCCCATCGTTCGTCATTAAAATAAGACCTTCGGAATCCTTATCCAATCTTCCTACCGGATAAACTCTCTCCGGATACTTCAAAAAATCAACGATATTATCTCTTTCTCTCTTCTCCGTAGTACAGACAATTCCCTTTGGCTTATTCACAGCCAGAACGATCTGCTTACGGCTTATCGAAATGCACTTACCATCGACACGAACTTCCTGTCCTGCATGAACCTTCTGCCCTAACTGTGCCGGCTCTCCATCAATCAAAATACGGCCCTGCTCCACATAGCGGTCTGCCTGTCTTCTAGAACACACACCTGCATCACTTAGAAACTTATTCAGGCGCATCGGCTCCCCTGTAGAAATCTTTTCTTTAAAATCCTGATTCTTTCTTCCTGTATCCGTCATTACTTATCAAACTTTCCATTCGCTTTATTCTGAAACTTCTCTGCATCTACAATGAATCTCTCATGCGTTCCCTTACCGATCACACCTGCAGGATCCTTCACTTCCACTACAAAAGTCAGCTTCTTTCTATCAATCTCTGTAAGTGTCACTTCACAACTTACTTCACAGCCAATCGGACTGGCAGAAACATGATCTACATTTAAATTCGTACCAACCGTTGTCATTCCCTCATCAAGATGGCCATCTAATAAAGCAACTGCTGTCTTTTCCACTAATAATAACATCGCAGGAGTTCCGTATACTAAAAGACTTCCGCTTCCTAATGTCTTAGCCGCATTCTCTACTGTTACTTTCTCCGTTTTTATCATTTTCATTCCTGTATCTAAAGCCATTTTAAAACCTCCAAAATTTTCATTGTTCTATTTCTAATGCTGTATTAGTATACCAGAAAAGAGAAATTTTTTCCATTAAAATTACTATTTTATTATTCATTGGGGAAATAGACGAAAATAAAAAAGGCAGCCTATAGCCAATGTAAAGATATCACTGCGTAGAAAATGCCTGACCGGCATTTTTACTTGCTCTCACATTACATTGGCTATAGGCTGCCTTTTTTATTTTCTGCTTGCTGGCTCCAGAAGAAATGAATGCAATAGTTTTTGAGGAGAGAAGGGGGAGAGGTCAGGAGTCTGCTACTTACTCTCTTCGCTATGCTGAACCTTTTTTCAAGTTTCACTGATGATAAGATGATACTGCAATTTATCGCTGTACATGATACATTTATCATTATATTGTCGCAATACATCGTTTTTATCAATGCGTGTCATACGTTGCATGATGCACATCTCGCATCAAGAATACCGAGACATTCTTGAATTAGATTGTATTCATTCCTTCTGGAGCCAACACACAGAAAAAAGAAATAATACCATATCCCAGATGCGGCTTCGGAGCGTGTTTAAGATGCGGACAAGCATCTTAAACACAGCGACTACAGAGCAGATGGGATATGGTATTATTTCTTTTTTCGTCTGTTTTCCTCTAATGAATCAAATAGTTAATTTCTTCTTTTTCCGGCATTGATTTTAATGCTCCTTTTTTTGTTGTTACAAGTGCGGCTGCGGCATTACTTATTTTTAACATTTCTGCAAGTTCTGTTTCGGAGAGGTTTTGTAAGTCATGTTCTAAGATATAGTTTAATGCACTGCCGCAGAAGGTATCTCCGGCACCTGTTGTTTCTATGGTATCAACTTCAAATCCGGCCTGCTCTACTTTTTGCCCTTTATAGTAAGCCCGGCTTCCGTCTGCTCCCATTGTAAGGAGTATGAGCGGAATATTATATTTATCTATCAGGTACTGTATTCCTTCATCGTAATCTTCTTTGCCAGAGACAAATTGAATTTCGTTGTCGGATATTTTTAAAATATCGCAGTTGGCAAATCCATATTCCATCTGCGTTCTGGCAAGTTCTAATGACTCCCATAATGGTGGGCGAAGGTTTGGGTCAAAGGAGATAAGACAGCCATTTTCTTTTGCTGTTTTTACTGCCTTTTTGGTAGCTTCCCGTACGCCTTCTGCCGTCATTGATAACGTGCCAAAATGGAATATTTTTGATTGTTTTATTGTTTCTTCGTTTACTTCTGCGGCTGTAAGCATCATGTCAGCTCCAGGATTTCGATAAAAAGAAAAGTCTCTGTCCCCATTTTTAAAAGTATGTACAAATGCTAAGGTAGTATTTACCTGATTATCAAATATGAGATTGGAAGCATGAATTCCGGCTTCTTCGATCGTTTCTTTTAACATTTTTCCGAACTGATCATTTCCTACTTTTCCGATGAATGCTGTTTTTTTCTCCATTTTCTGAAGAAATGCAAGTACATTACATGGTGCACCGCCCGGACAGGCTTCAAATAACGGATTGCCCTGTTCGCTCTGCCCATTCATGGTAAAGTCTACAAGCAATTCTCCTAACGCCGTCACATCTATCGTTTTCTTATTTTCTTCCATTTTTCTTTTTACCTTTCCTTCCAATACTGTCTAGATACTATACTTCTTCGTGATGGTGAACAATAAAACTTCCCAGCTCATATCCTGTTACACTTCCCGTATTTTCTTTTGAGAGGAAAGTAACTTTCTGTTTTAAATTCTCGCTATAAACACGAGTTGTCATAACTGTTTCTCCATCATTAATAAAAATTTCTATTGCAGAAGTATCTGAGAAGATTGTGAGATTTCTCAACTTCTCCACCTTCGCAGCTCTCTCTTTTCTTCCCCGTCCACTTTTGCCCATATTTAAACGGAGAATTCCTTCTTCCAGAGATAGAATAACATCTTCTCGAAGCTGCAGCTTCATCGAGCGACTTTGCTGCCCACGTTCTTTTTCTATTATTTCTACTATTTCTACTTTTTCCACTTTCTCTGCTTTTTCTTCAAAATCTATATGAAGCTCAAAGCAGCTATCTTCCGGCTCCCACTGCGTAAATTCCGACAACGCACAATGGAATTCATTTTTACGTAGTTCCTGCATTTCTTTTAATGGCTTCTGCAGCAGCTTTCCGTCTTTAAAAGAAAGTTCTCTTGGCATAGTGAGAGCATGAATCCAGTCATAGGAAACGGTAGCATCATTGTCATATTCTGCATCCGGAATTCCCATCCATCCAATTAAAATACGTCTGCCCTGTTCATCTTGAAATGTCTGTGTCGCATAAATGTCAAATCCTTTATCAAATTCAACAAATGTTCCGAACTCATATTTTCTATTTACTAAGTCAAAGTTCACCGGAAAATATCCACATTGGTACACATTTTGATAATCATATCCTTTCTGCTCTACTCCCTGTGGGCAGCAGGTCATGATCTGCTGTCCATCGATTTCAAACAGGTCTGGACATTCCCACATATAACCAAATGTTTTTTCCGGATAAATGGTATCATACCACTTCCAGTTTTTTAAATTTGTTGACTGAAAAAGAAGCGCACAGCCTCTGTCTTTTTCATCTCGTCCGCCCTGAATCATGTAGTACGTTCCGTCTTTTTCGTAGACTTTTGGATCTCTTACATGCTTTGACATATTGGAAGGATAATCATCGTTTGTCATTACCATTTCCTTATATGTGATATTTTTTCCATCCGGGCTGAAAAGATGCATCGTATTCTGCTCTCTTCCATTCATGATGTAATCATATTCTTTGTCATAAAGCTTTACATTTCCCGTATAAAAGAAGTGAATCCCATCTTCTTTTACAATGGCAGAACCACTGTATACGCCATCTCTGTCCCATTTAGTATCTGGGAAGAGGAATGGTTCCTCCTCCTCGTAATGAATCCAGTCTTTGGTCGTATAGTGTCCCCAAAGCTTCGTTCCCCAGCCTGCAAGAAACGGGGTGTATTGAAAATAAATATGATTTATTCCATGAAACTGACACAGTCCATTTGGGTCATTCATCCAGCCTGTCGGTGGCATCATGTGAAAATGCAATCGGTTCTTATCACGTTTTACATTTTCCCGCATATTTTTATGTTTGGGATATTCTTCTAAATATATCTCTTTATTCATTCATTCACCTATCTGTTTCTTTCAAGAATACCTCGGCATTCTTGCTGTGAGATGTGCGTCATGCAATCCTGCCTGAGGCTATATCCGATATGGGAATCATCTCACATCTGACTCATTTATTTTTCAATTTCAGCAATGACTCTGTCTGCCGGAATCTGCTCGTTAATTTTAAGCACATTTCCTGTCGGAACTTCTGTAAAGACTACTAGAATTTCGGAAGAATATCCTTTGGATTCTACCAATTCTTTATCAAACTTCACAAGTATATCGCCTGCTGCCACCTGCTGACCTTCTTTTACAAAGACTTCAAATCCTTCTCCCTTCATATTTACGGTATCAATTCCGCAATGAATAAGAATTACTGTTCCATCTTCTGTCTCAAGTCCTACAGCATGACCTGTAGGATATACGAGTTTTACCTTTGCATTACAAGGTGACATCACAAATCCATTTTCCGGAAAAACAACTACACCATCGCCTAAGATTTTTTTAGAAAATGTCTGGTCAGAAGATTCTGAAATAGGCTTTACTTCACCTTCTGCCGGTGCATAGAAAATACTTTCCACAACATCTTTTGCTTCTGCTTTTTTTCCGTCATCTGTGCTGTTTGTTTCTTCCTCAATAGTTTCTGCCTTATTCACTGTTGTCCACATTTTTCCGATTATCGCTGTAGCAACAAACCCGATAGCAAGTGCAATAACATGTGCAACGATATAATTAATGTATCCATGATTTGCAGGGTTTGCGATTGCCATTCCCGGAAGTGCTGTCGTACCGAAACCAAGTGCAGTTAATTTTGAGAAATATACATATGCGCCAGCAGCAGCTCCACCGATACATCCTCCAATCAGAGGAAAACGATAACGAAGGTTTACACCAAAGATTGCTGGCTCACTGATACCAAATAATGTGGAAGCAAAACTTGGAATACAAATTTCTCTTGCCTTAACATTCTTCCAGTTTAATGCAAGATAGCCAAGAACAGCGCCACCCTGTCCCATAAGCGCAACTGACATCAATGGATTTAAGAAGTTTGTTCCTGTAGCAGCGATAAGCTGTGCCTCTACCGCCCCAATAATATGATGAAGTCCTGTGATAACGACAATCTGCTGAATTCCGGCAAATAATGCATAACCAAATGCGCCAAGATGGTTTGTACTCCATACAAGACCATCTGTGATTCCATTAGAAAGAATTCTTCCTACAGGACCTACGATCGTAAATAATAAAACGGTTGAAATAAATACGGTAAGCATTGGTGCAACTAATAACTTTACAACATCAGGAATCTTACGATTAAAGAAATTATCAAGTTTTGCTACTACCCATCCCATCATGAGTGCGATAATAATTCCACCCTGGAAACCTACCATTTCAATCTTTAATCCAAATAAACGAATGATTTCCGGATCAACAGCTCCCTGCGCTGCCTGATAAGCATTTGCAAGGGAAGAATCAAGCATAATTGCTCCTACTACCATACCAAGAACAGGATTACCACCAAATCTCTTTACAGCAGAATAGCAGACTGCCATTGGCAGGATTGCAAAAATACCAGTCGCTGCAAGACTGACTAATCGGTTAATCGCATATAAGGTATCATGTGTCTTTACAACTTCCATTCCACCTAAAACACTTGTAATTCCCATAAGAAGGGCTGCGGCAAGAAGTGCCGGCATAATTCCGATAAATACATCAGAAAGTGACTTAATAACTGCCTGTACCGGATTCTGTTTCTTATTACTCTGCTCCTTCAGATCACCTAATGACATATTCTGCGTATGCGTGTACTCTGCAAAAATATCATACACATCATTTACTACACCTGCTCCAAAAATCAACTGGAGCTGATTTCCTGCAATAAATGCACCTTTTACTTTATGAATCTCTTCTAATTTTTCAATATTCGCAAGGCTGTTATCCTGTAACACAATGCGAAGTCTCGTCGCGCAATGTGCTGTTCCCTGAATATTTTCCATTCCGCCAATACACGCAACTATCTGTTTTGATATTTCCAGATATTCATTCCTATTTATCATTTTTACTCTCCTCATTTTTATTTTGGAACCGGTTCTGTTTTCGTGTTTCATTATATCACCTTAATCTGCTATGTCAATAATAAATTATCTATTTTTTTATTTTCGGAACCGGTACCAAAAATTCACCCTGAAATTTGTTCAACCTGCACAATTATTTTGGTTTGCTAAACTAGCGAATCAGGGGAACTTCGTAAATTCAAGTCGAGCAGCCGCGAGACTTGCGCGTGAAAGAGGTGGGAGTCTTCTCGACTGAGATAAATAAAGCATATTTATGACTTTACTCTCATTGTGTTAAACACCCGCTCTAATGCCACAAATATGCTTTATTCATCTTCTTTGGAATTATATATGTTAATTCTATTTGTTAACAAGCTCGTGAAATCTGTCAAAGAAATCTTGCGAATTGTCAACAAACAACACCTCATCTCACACTCTTTCGTTCAATAAATTCATAGGGATTAACCTGTATCACACTAACCGGCTTTTGCTGTATCATCTGAAGCATTGTTTCTGCACTGCTTTCCCCCCAATTTCTCCAGTCAAACTTCACTGTAGTTAACGGTGGCCGCATTAATTCTCCAGTTTCGTAATCACCAAATCCAACAACAGAGACCTCATCCGGTATTGCAATCTCTTTTTCATATAAAACTTTATAAGCTCCCTGTGCAATTCTGTCCGTCGCACAGATAAGAGCAGCCGGTTTCTTTAATTTTTCTGTAAGTTTCTCTACATTATGGACCGCATCTTCATAAAAAAAGCTTGTCTCGATCACTTCTGTTGGTTCCTTTCCACAGGAAAAAAGTCCATCAATCACACCTCTTTGGCGTTCGCCTCCTACTGCCGGATCCTCTTTAGAAACCCATAACAGATAAACTTCTTCAAAATCTCTTTTTCCAATATATTCTCCAATTTTATATCCGGCATTATAATCATCATTTATAATTGAATTCGCTCCCGGAAAACGTTGTCCAAGAAACAAAATAGGAATCTGCAGTTTTTCTACAACTTCCTCATATTCCTTCGTACTGCCAGTCGCAAGAACCATAATCCCATCTACATTCATATTTTTTAATCGCTCAATACTTCTGATTTCCTCTGCTATTTTATTTCCCGTATGCATAATAAGAGGCGTATAATCATTCTTCTTAAGATACTCCACGATTACTTCCACAAGTCTTGGCGTTGTTACGGAATCAAACCCCGGCACTGTCAGCCCAATTACCCGGCTTTCCTTTGCCTTCAACCTTGCAAAAACATTCGGCTCGTAATTATTTTCTTCAATAATCTTCTTTATCTTCTGTCCCGTAGACGGTCTGACACTTCCACCGTTTAAATATCTCGACACCGTACTTTTCGCCACCCCTGACATTTTTGCTATATCATTAATCGTTAACTTTTTATCCACTTTTTCATCCTCTATTCCCTGTTTTTATTTTTACCTTTAACATATTTTGTGACATGCTCCCACCACTTAAATCATAGATTTTGAAGTGGGGGCTTCTTGCTCAATGGCTCTACTGAGCCAAGTATCTACAAGCTATCCTCGCGTGCCCCGCGATTCTTTTGCCCGGATACGGGATACGGGCATATTTTCTTATTATCAGCTTGTCCGGATACGGACAGTTTATGCTGTCAACATCCTTCTTGCCTCTTCACGTATGTTGATTGCCGCATTACGATCTCTGTCCATCTCATTTCCACACACACAGTGATAGACTCTTTCGGATAATTTCAGCTCTTTCTTTACCCTTCCACATTTACAGCATTTTTTACTGGAAGGAAAGAAACGGTCTACCTTTACCATTTTCTTTCCTTTCCACGCCAGCTTATAGTCTAACATTTCCCTGAACATTCCATATCCATTATCCTGTACGCTTTTTCCGAAATGCAGGCACTGACCCATTGCTTTCATATCGATATCTTCCACTGCAGCTGCATCATAACCGTCTGCAATCTTTCGGCTAAGTTTGTGCAGATGATCCCTTCGCTGATTCCGTATCTTTTCATGACATCTGGCAACTTTCTTTTTCTGCAGTTCATAATTATGACTTCCTCGTACGCATCTTGATAACTTTCGCTGCTCCCTTGCCAGTCTTTTTTCATTTTTTCTGAAAAATCCTGCTTCTTCTGTCTCAACCTTTTCTGAAAACACTGCCATCCCCTGCATTGCATAATCAATCCCAAGTATCTTTGCAGTACTGTAATCCGGTCCAGCAGCTTGGTTTTCACAGCTGTATCCTTCATAAAGCAGGCTTGCAAAATATTTTCCGGATGGTTCCATACTGACCGTCACTGATTTCAGGCAAAGACCTTCTGCTGGCTCCCTGTGTTTTTTCATGGCGATCCATTTTAATTTAGGAAGCCGGATCCGCTTACTTTCCACCAGGATATTTCCATTGACCATATTCGTTGTATAGCTGTTTTTGGAATGATGTTTTGACTTAAACCTTGGAAATCCAATCTTGGGATCCCGAAAAAAATTCTTATAGGCCTTTTCCAGATGAAGCTGGACATTTGCCAGTGCCAGCGAATCTACTTCTTTCAGAAATGGATATTCCTTTTTATACATGGCCGGTGTATTTTTTAACATTTTCTTCGTCTTTTCATACTCCCGGATCTTATCATTGAGCATCTGATTATACAGAAAACGACAACAGCCAAATGTTTTGCCAAGAAGTATCTTCTGTTCTTCTGTCGGATAAATTCGGAAACGATATGCTATGTTCAATACTTTTTCCCTCCCTGGGTTTCAATGTCTTGATGGATTACTTCTACCAAATCCCCTCCTGCTGTCAGCAGGGCAGAAACTCTGACTCCAAAAGGCTTCTTTCCAAAGCTTTTCCCTGATTTCCGGATGCTCCTTTTTCAATAGTCTGCTACTGGCGCTTTTTCAGGCATTGATAAATTTACCAAGTTCCGTTCTCGACTGCGCATGGAACATTACATACACATGATCAATGTCATGATTCCATTCTTCCAGAACAATCCCATACCTTGGAGCAATATGTTCCCATATTCCTTTTGCTCTTTCTGAAATTGGATTATCAATGACTTTTCTTCGATATCTCACTACCATGATCAGATGATAGTACATCAGATATACTGAATGCACATTATGATTTATTTTTCCTTTTCTACTGACTCTATTATACCATGGATTGCATTATTGAACAAGTGTTCTCTTTTTATTTTTACGCAATTCATCTCCCACCTGCAGAGGAAGGAGAATTCTTGCTATATTATGTTAAAATTCTCTTTCTTCTAATCCAAGAATGTCCCGGAATTCTTAAGCCCCCTGTAGCACCGGTTGGGGCACATCTAATGTATAATTATATATCGAATCTATTTTCTTTGTCAAAGACTTCAAACTTATGTTATAATACTTTTTAAGAAACTAACTGATTAGTAATTTATTTTTAAGAAAAGAGGATATTATCATGAGTGAATCAATGGCAGATTTTGAAAAAGAAATTGATGAGTCCCTGAAAACTCTCAACGTTGTAGAGAATGAAGGCGAGGCTCCTGAAGAAGAAACAGGATTTAATGCCTGGGATAAAGTTCAGCAGTATTTAGAAGATGGCACTGTTCTCTCCTTAAAAATCGGCGGTATCGTGAATAAAGGAGTTATCGTTTATGTAGATGGACTCCGCGGATTCATCCCTGCTTCCCATCTTGAGATCGGTTATGTAGAAGATACAAACCCATACCTCGGAAAAACGGTAGAAGCAAAGGTTATCACAGCCGATCCTGAGAAGAACCGTCTTGTATTATCTGTAAAAGAAGTCCTTTACGACAAAAAGCGTGCAGAAAAAGAACAGCGTATCAACGCAATCGAAGCTGGTGCTGTTCTTACCGGTAAAGTAGAATCTCTGATGCCTTATGGTGCATTTATCGACCTTGGCGATGATATTTCCGGTCTGGTACACATTTCCCAGATTGCACAGAAACGTATCGAGTCTCCAGCAGAAGTATTAAAAGTTGGACAGGAAGTTAATGTGAAAGTATTAAAAGTTGAGAATGGCAAGATCAGCCTCAGCATGAAAGCTTTAGAGGAAGTTGCTCCTGAAGAAGAAGATACAAACGGAGAAGAAACTGTAAGCTATAAAGACGAAGGTGATGCAACCACAGGATTAGGAGCATTACTGGCAGGACTTAAGCTGTAATCTTGCTTGATTAGACAGACGAAAAAAGAAAATATCCCCTATCCCAGATGCGGCTTCGGAGCGTATTTAAGATGCTCATCCGCATCTTAAATACGCTCCGAAGCCGCATCTGGGATAGGGGATATTTTCTTTTTTCTGACTGTGCAAATCTGCAGTTGGAAACGTAAGTGGTAAATAGTCCGTATCTGGATTTTACCTCCAACCAGTGCCATAATAGTCCTATGATTATTAAACGTCTTAAAAGTTCAGTACTCAATTTTTAGGACTGGTTAGGAGGCATTTCCTATGAGTTCTATTACTACAGCGGTTGCTGCTGATTATCATTTACAGCAATGGGTTCAGTTGGTTAAACTGTTGATATGTTTTGACATTAAACAGGCTGAACAACCGTTATCGCTCTCCTAACCTGTTCTACTGACAGTTTTGTGGTTCGCGATATCTTATCAAGATCATGTTCGCCTTCTGACCACAAATTCAGTGCTATATCCATTCTTGCCTTAACATCAGCGTCATCACGCTCTCTGTCTACAATTTTCTGCATCGTTTCACACATTTCAGTCACTCCTTTCGGTTCTTCTTTAAAATATCTGACTCTTTCTGCAATCTTAGGATTGTGCATCTCACGATAATCTTTACAGTTAAAATCATGCATCAGCCATCCAACTTTATCGTTTCCTCTATAAGAACCATTCACATAAACAATATGTGCTTTGTCTCCGAACAATTCTCCTGTTTCCTGTATGGTTCTTTCTATTGTATATACCGAAAGTCCCCTCTTCAAAACATCATTAGATGTAATAAAGATGATGTATGTTTCCGGCATTTCTTTATATTTTTCTCCTGATGTGGTAAGCCTTGAATCAAATAATGCACTGTTAAGTCTGGCTCGTTCGGGAACAGCACCACTATCATCCTGCTGAACTTCAATATCATACTGTTTCCCTGTAGCATCATTGGCGTAAATATCAAGCCTCACAGATCGTCCAAACAGATTTCCTATTGTCAACTGTGTAAGTGATTTTGTCACAGATAAATCATTTCTCTTTAATATTATTTTCAAAAGTTCTTCTGTACATTCTAAATCACCTGAAAAAACCTGCGTCATAAAGGTATCATCCATTAATGTAAATTTGTTAATAGCCTCCATACGCTCTGTATTCTTTTCTTCCAGATTTAATACCTGCATTTTCTCACCTTCTTTTCTATATTATATCTATTATCTGGTTTTTGCACAACTACATTTTTTGTCCGCTCCATCCCCTTCTAGCCTTGTTTTCCTTTCCTCAACTCTCCTTTCCAAGTACCTCACAATACTCCTGAATCTCCTGCTGTTCTTTCCAAGGCCTGTTATTTGAATCCGACTTTTTATCATATCTGATATATCCGATGGTATTTGATAAATAGAAAAAATTATATCATCTAAAGATGTTTGTATAGTTTTAATATGTGCACAAATTTCTGAAATTTGTTTTTTCCGTTCATCAAATAATGGCAATAACTCCATTTGCTGAGAAGCTGTTAATTTTACTTTTTGCTTTTTTAATCCAACGCAAAAATCCTTATTAAAAATCACCTTATAAACCTTGTAAAACCTACATTTTTTATGTCAAATTTTATGTTTTTAATAATAAAGAATCGAACTAACGATGCCTTACATAAAACATTTGATTTTAGAACAGATTATGAACTCATTACTAAGGCAACCATAAGAACTCTTATCAAAGACACAAAACAGATAAAATCAAAACTGAAATCCTAATTTGTAAATTTAGTATAGACGAAAAAAGAAACTATCCCCTATCCCATCTGCTCTGTAGTCGCTGTGTTTAAGATGCTCGTCCGCATCTTAAATACGCTCCGAAGCCGCATCTGGGATAGGGGATATTTTCTTTTTTCTGACTGTGCAAATCGGCAGTTGGGAACCATCTTCTGTAGTGAAACTTCCTTGTGGAGATTTTACAAATATTTATTGACTTTTATGTTACATTATGTATATACTAATTTTTTAGTAACCATTGCTATATTATAATGAGATAGCGCAAAATGACAGATTCTATGATCTTACATCTAGAAGACTTAGAAAAACGCTATTTTTCTTAATTTTTTAACTACACTAATATTATGATGTTAGGGTCAAAAAGTATTTTGCCCCTAACTTGATGCCACGAATTACTCCGCAGCTAATGCAGCTCCCGTAATTCTGAAACATTCAAAATCCGCTGATTTACTACGTAAATCGCTACTTTCTCATGTTCCGCGGGTCCCAAAGTCAAACACCTTATCGTACAAGCACGAACGGCGTTTTGACCTTTTGACCCTGACATCATATTATCAGGAGACATTTATGACAAATTGTATTGCTGTCGGACTCGGTGGTTTCATCGGAGCAACACTCCGCTATCTTATCGGATTAATTCCCGTCTGTGAAACCACCCTGTTTCCCGTCAAAACATTTTTTATCAACATCGCAGGCTGCATTGCTATCGCCCTTGTTGCCATGCTTGCCTCAAAAGGATCCATTTCAAATCCAAAGTTTATTCTTTTCTTAAAGACTGGAATTTGTGGGGGATTTACTACATTCTCAACCTTTGCACTTGAATCCACCACTCTCATAAAAGAGGGACATCCTAAGGTGGCTTTTCTCTATATGGTGCTCAGCTTACTTGCAGGAGTATGTACGATTTTTGCAACGGAGTTAGTTCTAGAATAAAATTTTCCATAAGGAACAAATTTCTTGTTGCGGAATATTCCACATCTGATATAACTAAATTTCAAGTATACACAACTATTAGAATGTCAGCCTTTTTGGATTTAATTCCATGGAAATCCATATCCTTCTGGAGAATCCCCATTCTTACCTAACTGTGGATTTGGAGTAGACAGAAAAAAGAAAAAATAATATATCCCAGATGCGGCTTGGGAGCGTGTTTAAGATGCGGACGAGCATCTTAAACACAGCGACTACAGAGCAGATGGGATATATTATTTTTTCTTTTTTCGTCTATACAAAATCTACAATCAAGATTTAATTTTCTGGAATTCTTTCACATCTTTTGCGATTTCCCCACTCATAAGTATCATACAAATAAGATTCGGTATTGCCATCAAAGCATTGGCAATATCGGAGAAGTTCCATACCAGTTCTAATGTCTGAGTTGCTCCAGTGTAAACTACAAGTGAGAAAACAATTCGATAGATCATATTCCATTTATGGGTTCCCATTAAATATTCAAAAGCTTTTTCTCCATGATATTCCCATCCGAGTATTGTGGAAAATGCAAATAAGGCGATACCGATTGTTACGAGATAGCCACCTGCTTTTCCAAGTACTGTAGAAAAGGCTGCGATTGTTAAGGCAGAGCCGACATAAAGCTGGCCTGTTGACGGGTCAATCTGCCCAAGTACACCAGAACTTGCAATAGCAAGACCTGTGATTGTACAGACAACAATAGTATCCCAGAAGGTTCCGGTCATATTGATATATGCCTGCCTTACTGGATTGTCTGTTGTTGCCGCTGCGGCTGTAATGGCGGCAGATCCCATTCCCGCTTCATTTGAGAAGCAGCCTCGTGCTACACCGTAACGTGCTGCATTCATCATGGATGCTACGATATTTCCACACAAAGCACCACCTACTGCTTTCACACTAAATGCCATTTTAAATATCATAGCGATTCCTGCTGGAAGGTTATGTATATTTCCAAGAATGACGATAATTCCAGCAGCTACATAAAAAATAGCCATAACAGGGACTACTACGGAAGAAACTTTAGAAATGGTCTTAATTCCCCCAATAATAATTAAAAGTGCGAGTACTGTGATCACGACACCGACCATCGTTACTGACACACCAAAGGTTGCGTGAACGGATGTTGCAATGGAATTTCCCTGTGTCATATTTCCAATACCAAAGGAAGCGATTACTGCAAACAGGGCAAACAGCCAGCCAAGTACTGCACCTAGCTTTTTATTTTTCAGCCCTTTTTTCATAGTATACATTGGTCCTCCGGACATTTCGCCTTTTTCGTTAACCTCTCTGTATTTAATCGCTAACATACATTCAGAAAATTTAGAAGAAAGCCCAAAACAGGCAGATATCCACATCCATACTAATGCTCCTGCTCCACCAGAAACCATAGCAGTTGCAACACCTACGATATTGCCGGTTCCGATTGTTGCCGCAAGAGCGGTTGTAAGTGCCGAAAACGGGGAAACATCTCCTGTTCCACGACTCTTTGTTCGTGCCTCTTTACTCAGAGTCTTTTTTAATGCCCATGGAAGATTTCTCCATGTAAGAAAGTTACAGCGAACCGTTAAAAGTACTCCTGTTCCGACTAAAAGAACTAACATGACTGGTCCCCAGACAAATGCATCAATCTGGGCTACCATTTTACTTATACTTAACATCTTTCTCTCTCCTCTCTTTTTTCGGATTTCCTATATATCAGAAAATAACAAAAGGAGCAACGAATATTCGTTGCTCCTTCAACTTATGAATCAAGTATATCATATATGACAAGTATGTCAATATGCAATTTTCACTTAAGATTCCTTCATTTTCACTTTCAGGTTATCTGTCCTGCAAAAAGAAAAGGATTCTCTACTTATTCCATATCATGATAGTTTTACCCATCATCTTATTAATATCCATCTCAAAAGCCTTAGTCATATCTGCAATAGAACTAACTTCAACCTGCGCTCCCACGATATTACTAAGGTAACCGAGAATCTCCGGATACTCCTGATATAATTCCACTGTTTTTTCAAAATCAGCTCTTCCGCTTCGGCTGCTTCCATAAAGATGAAGCCCCTTCTCTAATACCATACGTGTATTAATAGGAACCGCATATTCAGAAACACCAAGAAGTGCGATTGTTCCTTCTGGCTGAATAAGATCGATCATCTGATCGATTGCCTTTTGGGATGCATCTCCACCTACGCACTCGATTGCATGATCAATCGTCAGTCCCTCTGGAATCTCCCATACCAGATGGGTCTCATCGGCAAAAGTGAAGCTGCTAAGCTTATCTTCATTCGTTCCAAAGATAATAAGCTTCGTATCCGGATGCATATACCGGAAAAATACAGCGGTAATATAACCAAGATTACCATCTCCCCAGATTCCTACAACGTTCCTTCTTGCATGAGTAAAACGTTCAAATCGGCGGAGAGCATGTACGCTGACACTGACAATCTCTGTAAATGCTGCTACAGTTCTGTCAATATCCTGTGGTAAGCGAACCAGTCTGTCTCTGTCTAAAGCGACATTATCCTGCATAAAACCATCAAAACCGCTTGCGCGGAACTTAGAACTTCTCAAATAATTCTCTGCAATAATATCATCTTTCTCAACTGGTGTATTCGGAATCATAACAACCAGTTCCCCTGGTTTAAATTCTCCTGTCGCATCATAAACTACATCGCCAATCGCTTCATGAATCAGAGCCATCGGCAGCTTCTTCGCCATAACATCTGCCGGACGTGTTCCCTGATAATAGCGCTGGTCCGCATGACAGATAGATAAATGTGTCGGACGCACAACTACCTTGTCACTATTTAAATCAATATCATTAAATGCTACTTCAAATCTTCTGGGTGCTACCAGACGATACACTGTATTCAACATTTATTTATCTTCTCCTTTAATCAACGTTTCAGCAACTCGTAAGTCATATGGATAAGTGATCTTAATGTTAAAAACTTCTCCTTCTACCAGATGTACATCCTGTCCTTTAATAACAAAAATCTTGCAGGCATCTGTAAGAATCTCTTTCTCTTCTTCTGTCAGACCTTCATAAAGCTCTTTTAACTTCTTCGCCTTGAAAGACTGTGGAGTCTGTCCCTGATACATAACAGAACGATCAGGAATATTGCTGATGACCTCGTGACCTACGCTCTCTACGATAGTATCAGAAGCAGGAATAACTGTATCACATGCACCATATTCCTGTGCATAACGAATGTTATCTTCAATAATACGATATGTCAGGAACGGACGAACGGAATCATGTGTTACAATAATCGTATCATCATCCAGACCATATTCTTTTTCAATATAACGAATAGAGTTCATGATCGTCTCATTACGAGTAGAACCACCCTCGATTACTACAATCTTACTATCATCATTAAAGTTCTTCTTCACCAGATTCTTCGTATGGTTAATCCACTGAGAAGGACAAAGTACGATCAGCTTCTCAAACTTACTGTTCACATAAAACTTCTCTAATGTGTGAAGAATGATCGGCTTGCCACCAACATTAAGGTACTGCTTTGGCTTCTCAACATTTCCCATTCTGCTGCCGATTCCTCCGGCTAAAATTACTCCAAAAACCATTTGCTCCTCCTTTTGTTCAAGGGAAAAATCCCTTTTTATACATAAAGTAATATAGCGTTATCAATCAAACATCTTATCGTGCAAGCACGAACGATATTTTGACCTTTTGACCCTGACATCATCATATACCAGATTAGGGTATCATGTCAATTAAATTACTTTTTTAACATTGTCGGTTATTTCTTTATAATTCAGGAATATCTCTATATCTGGATTGCCTGTTATTTTTGAATTTCCTAAGACCTTCTTTCCGTTAAAAATAACGTCTCAAGATACTTCATTCCTGTTTTTGTTTTAAAAATGTTTTCCCTCACTTTTTCGGCTGTTTCTCTGCTGCTTCCGTCTTCGAATAGATTTACTAAGAAGTCGGCTTCCACAAGAATCTGATAATCCTCTCCTTCTATTCCTGTATAAGTATGGTGATGAGCGATAAGGAATAGTACCCGGTCAATGACTGCTTCGTCGTATCCAAGTGCGCATAACATTGGTTCTGCTACAGCCGGACCTTCTTTTTCCTGATATTTTCCGCCAGAACTTCCGTACTTTTTTTCACTTATTTTAATTCCGATATCATGAACAATCGCTGCGGTTCTGAGAATATGCAGCTTTTCCGACTCTAATTCTTCCGATTCACCAATTAACTTCGCAAATTCATACACTTTTAAAAAGTGCTGCACTCTCTTCGGATCTCCTGCATAATATTCCATCATCTTTTCGATTAGTTTTCTGTCTTGTTTATTCATTATATTATGTCCTCCCTGGGCTGTAAAACCAACCTTCATCATTTGCATCATATTGATCGCATTTTCCTGATAATCTAAAACATTGATAAAGTAATTTTAACATGAAATTTTTCTATCGTAAAATGTATATTTTTCATCATGGTCTCACATCTTAACTATTGATTCGGTTTCAGTAACAATATGTACTCACGAAATCAAACACAAAAGCAAGTGCAAGAAAGACTCCGAGAGTACATTAATTCCTTAAGGAGGTTTTCATGAATATTTTATATGTTATCCTGCTTTCTGTTTTTTCTCTCATTGTTCTTTTTCTTTTAACGAAGCTCATCGGTTATCGTCAGATGTCTGAAATGAGTATGTTTGATTATATCAGCGGTATTACGATTGGTTCGATTGCCGCTGAGATGGCAACCGCTCTTGATTCGAGTTTTTTAGAACCACTTACTGCTATGATTGTGTACGGACTTATAACCGCTCTGCTTGCTTTTATCACAAGTAAAAATATGAAAATTCGACGTTTTATTTCAGGTTCTCCATACATTTTGTTTAATGATGGACATTTATATGAAGGAAATTTTAAAAAAGGACATATCGACCTGTCCGAATTCCTCGTGCAGTGCCGTCTGAATGGATTTTTTGATTTGAAAGAATTACAAACCGCAATTCTTGAAGAGAATGGAAGAATTAGTTTTCTTGCAAAATCCGAAAACCGCCCCGCTTGCCCTTCCGACTTAAATCTCACTCCTGAAAAAGAATGGCTGCTCCCAACTTATGTAATGGACGGAGAAATTCTTTATGAGAATCTCCTTCATTCAGGAAAGGACGAAGAATGGCTAAAAAAGCAACTTTCTTCCCATGGATGCAAACGTCTTTCTGATGTTTTCCTTGCAACAGGAAACCAGCAAAACACCTTAAATGTTTATTTGAAAAATAATAGAAGCGGAAGCAGTGTCATAAAAGAATAGAGAACTTTATACGATATTTTTGAAAGTTTTTATCATTTTTACTTCACAAATTGAATCTTCTCTGTTATAATTGATTCGTTTCTATCATAAATCGGCATTTCTCTTGTTTTTATTTCCTTTATTTTCAGTCCGGTTTATGATAGTACATAAATTTTATAAGAATTCATATATAAGGCTTTTTTAAACAATGATTTTTTATGCAATTACCATTGTTTATATTTTTTGCGTCTTTTTTCCGTGCATGGCGGACATGAGTTTTTAATAGGAATACATTGGAGGTTAACATGAAAGATTTAGTTGAAATCCGTTGGCATGGACGCGGCGGTCAGGGTGCAGGCTTACCGCATCGCAGAACATAAAGATGTTCGTCTTCCTATTATGATCTGTCAGGACGGCTTCATCACAAGCCACGCTGTAGAAAATATCGAATTATTAGAAGACGATATTGTAAAAACTTTTGTTGGTGAATATGAACCAGAACATTACTTACTGAAAGATAACGAACCATTTGCTGTCGGTCCTTATGCCGTTACAAACTATGTTATGGAAGCAAAACGTGCTCAGATGCAGGGACTCCGTAATGCAAAACAGGTTACCCTTGATGTGGCAAAAGAATTTGAAAAAATTTCCGGACGTTCCTACGGATTATTTGAAGAATACCGTATGGAAGATGCAGACTATGCCATGGTCATCATTGGATCTGCCGCCGGAACAGGAAAAGATACTGTAGATATGCTTCGCAAACAGGGAGTTCGTGCCGGACTTTTAAAAATCCGCCTTTTCCGTCCATTCCCTGCAGAAGAAATCGCAGAAGCCCTTAAAAATGTAAAATATCTCGCGATCATGGATCGTACCGAAGATTACAATGGTCACTGTGGTCCTCTTGATGCAGAAATCAAATCTGCTCTTTACAACGCAGACCTTCACCCAGCTACATTAAACTACTGCTATGGTATCGGTGGTCGTGATGTTACTGTAGAAAGCCTCGCTTCTGTTTTTGAAGATTTAAAAACTGTCGAGGAAACAGGCAAGCTCGGTGAAACTTACCGTTATTTATCTGTCAGAGAATAGGGGAAACAATCATGGCTTATAATTTAAAACAAACATTAAATAAAGAAGAACGTTTATCACCAGGCCATAGAATGTGTGCCGGATGTGGCGCTACCATCGCTGTACGAAATGTACTGCGCGGCCTTCACGAAGAAGACGAAGCCGTTATCACCTGTGCAACCGGATGCCTTGAAGTATCCTCCTTCATGTATCCATACACCGCATGGAAAGATTCTTTTATTCATAACGCTTTCGAAAATGCCGGAGCAACCTGCAGTGGAGTAGAAGCTGCCTATCGTGCTTTAAAGAAAAAAGGAAAAGTAAAAAACACTCATAAATTCATCACTTTCGGTGGTGACGGCGGTACATACGATATCGGATTCCAGTCTTTATCCGGTGCAATGGAACGAAATCATGATATGGTTTATGTTTGTTACGATAACGGTGCTTACATGAACACCGGTATCCAGCGTTCCTCTGCAACTCCAATGTACGCTGATACAACAACCACACCTGTTGGTTCCGAATCTGACGGAAAAGCACAAAACAGAAAAGATCTGACTCAGGTAATCGCCGCACATAATATTCCTTATGTTGCACAGACCACCTTTGTACAAAACTTTAAAGATCTGCACACAAAAGCAGAAAAAGCAATCTATACCGAGGGAGCCGCCTTCTTAAACGTTATGGCTCCATGCCCACGAGGCTGGCGCTACAACACCCCTGATATTCTTGAAATATGTCAGCTTGCAGTAGACACCTGCTTCTGGCCATTATTTGAAGTCATTGACGGTAAATGGATCGTAAACTACGTTCCAAAGAAAAAGCTCCCAATCGAAGACTTCTTACGTCCACAAGGAAGATTCAAACATTTATTCAAACCTGGAAAAGAAGAATTAATCGCAAGAATCCAGGC
The DNA here is from genome assembly GCF_900209925.1 of Anaerobutyricum hallii. Taxonomy (NCBI): domain Bacteria; kingdom Bacillati; phylum Bacillota; class Clostridia; order Lachnospirales; family Lachnospiraceae; genus Anaerobutyricum; species Anaerobutyricum hallii. Next base: position 2,525,226 of record NZ_LT907978.1, read on the forward strand.
AGAGGTTGATAGGAAATGGGAAGAACTTTTGGCAAGAGCTAACTACTAATTTGTAGATTTGGTGTAGACGAAAAAAGAAAAAACACTCTATCCCATCTGCTCTGTAGTCGCTGTATTTAAGATGCTCATCCGCATCTTAAACACGCTCCGAAGCCGCATCTGGGATAGAGTGTTTTTTCTTTTTTCTGACTATCTAAATCTACAGTTAGTAAGAATGGGGATTCTAGGTTTCTGGATAATCCCCTCTTCCCATCAGACTCCAATACCAATTCCCATCTGGAGCCAAAGAACAGAAAAGCAGAAATTTTATATTAAATAGAATGTGATGTCGGAGCAAATAAAAATGCCGAACAGGCATTTTCTATGAAGTGACTATCTTCACATTCTATTTAATCCTGAAGACTTGCTTCTATATCTGCAATCTCTTCTAAATATTCTTTTTCGAGTCTTTTGTAATCTCCTTCTCTCAGTACTTCCAGTTTATTTTTCAGATAAGTAAGCTGCTTTCTCAATTCATGTTTAAATTGCACATCTGTTGGCATTTCAACCATCCTTTCACCGCCTTCCAATTATTTTTACTATAATTATAGCGGATTTAAAATACTCTGTAAACTTCTTACTGAAACTTTTATAAGCCCAATCCTTAATTTACATTATATTCCAGTCTCTGTATTTTGTCAATATTTGTATTCAAAGTGCATTTAGAACTATTTTCATTTTTCAAATCCCATCTCATATTTCCATAGTAAACTCTGATAATATATAAAAAATACTTTCTATAAGATACACGTTACAACTTATAAATGCTTTCTGCAAGATGTGCGTTACAATTTGTAGGAATTCTTTTTCAGACACGCTCTAGTATAGCATCCATTTAGTAATAATAGTTTACGGATAGTCATTTGGCAGTTCACAATAAAAGATGCATAAATGAATGTGACTAGGCTATGTCCAACCGTACTTTAGAAACTAGATGGATGGAACACTAGCTATTCATTCTTTATGTCAGTCCTTCGAAAATCAACTCCGCAGAAAGTATCAACCTTCTGGTAATTTCCCGAATCCCCCAACATTAAATAGTAATTTCATCCCCAGCCCAAAAACAGCTCACGAAGAGAGAAGGCATCCTATATTTGTGGCCTTAGAACGAGGATTAAATGTAAACGTTTAAGCGAACATTTAACCCGCAGTGATAGAGTCACAAATATAGGATGCCTTCTCTCTTCGTGAGCGTCTCCCTTGCCTGCGGCAAATTACTTCAACATTGAAGCAACCATCTGGTTTACAAGCTTACCATCAGCCTTACCTTTTACCTTCGGCATGAGGTCTTTCATAATCTTACCTCTGTCTTTACCAGTTGGTTCTGTAATTCCAAGTTCATCAAGTACAGACTGTATCGTTGCCTTAATTTCGTCTTCACTCATCTGCTTTGGAGCAAATTCTTCATAAACAGCAATTCTCAGTTTACACTGGTCGATAATATCTGTACGGTCTGCCGGAGACATCTCCATCGTATCTTTGCACTGTTTGATTTCTTTTGCAATAATACTATTCTCTTCTGCCTCTGTTAAATCTTCTCTCTTATCAATTGCCTTTGCCTTTAAAGCACCAAGAAGCATGGATAATGCATCTTTTCTTTCTTTATCTTTTGCTTTCATTGCTGCGTACATTGCGGTACGGACTTCTTCGATTTTACTCAACTTAAACCCTTCTTTCAAATAGTATAATCGTTATTCAAATAAAACTCTACTACTATTTCCAACCAAAATCAAGGGGGAATTCTTCAAATACTAATTTGTAGATTTCGTGTAGACGAAAAAAGAAACAATACCATATCCCATCTGCTCTGTAGTCGCTGTGTTTAAAATGCTCGTTCGCATCTTAAACACGCTCCGAAGCCGCATCTGGGATATGGTATTGTTTCTTTTTTCTGACTATACAAAACTTACAGTTAGTGAGAATTAGTATTTTTGTTTGAGGAAAACATGGGGTTTCTCCAAAAGTCTATGGATTTCGTTAGAATGAATATCTCCAGAAGAGGATACTTTCTTACTCGATTGTATAAAAATTATATCAGATGTGAGATGATTCCCACCTCTGTCTCCTACCTTCTGGAGAATTTTTTCTCTGGTTAACTCTCATAATCTTCTGGAGAATCCCCTTCTCTTTCCAACAGAAATAACTAATTCGCTATTTGTTGTTAAACTATCAGCCGCTGAAATAAAATTTTATGCTGAATTGTAGGAAAACTATGGTAAAGCAAAAAGAATTGTTATAAGTATTGCATTTTGTGACTTTGCGCTGTGGAATTTTGACTCTGAAAACTTCGGACTCATTTTTCCGAAGTTTTCGTTTTTTGAGGCAAAATGAAGCGTTTAGCGCAACGGAACAAAATCTAACTTATAACCATTCTTTTTTCTTAGAAGACCCCGTACAAGTCAGCTCAATATCTTCTACTAAAGCGGCGTCTGTGTCCCCAGCAAATTATTATTTAATAACCAGGTTTACGATTCTTCCCGGTACATAGATCTCTTTGCGGATTGTTCCATTGACTTTATCCCCAAGTGCTTCTTTTGCTTTTGCGAGGATTTCGTCTTTATCTCCATCCGGATTAATGGCGATTGTGCATTTGGTCTTTCCGTTAATCTGTACTGGAATTTCGATTTCATCGTCTTTCATAGCTTCCTCATCGTATTCTGGCCATGTTGCGTGGAATACAGAATCGGTATGTCCAAACTGTTCCCAGAGTTCTTCGGAAACGTGTGGAGCAAATGGTGCTAATAAGATAATGTATGTTTCTAATGTTTCTTTATCTACACCGCCTTTTTTCGACAGTTCCATCAGTTTATTGTTGTATTCCATAAATCCACTGATTACTGTATTTAAGCTGAAAGTATTCAGACGGTTTGTGATATCATGAACAAGTTTATGACGTACTTTGATTAATTCTGGTGTTGCTTTTACATCTTTATCTTTGTTATCAAGAGCAAGTTTCCAGAAACGTTTGAGGAAACGGTTTACACCTTCGATTCCCTTGTCATCCCATTCGGAGTCAAGTTCTGGTGGTCCTACGAAGAGTTCGTAAATTCTTAAGGAGTCACATCCGTAATCTCTTACAAGATCATCTGGAGATACGACATTTCCTTTGGATTTGCTCATCTTGATACCGTTTTTACCAGTGATCATTCCCTGGTTGAAGAGCTTCTTGAATGGCTCATCAAAGTCGATTACTCCGATATCATTAAGGAACTTTGTATAGAATCTGGAGTATAACAGATGTAATACGGCATGTTCTACACCACCAATATACATATCGACCGGAAGGTACTTATCTGCTTTCTCTCTGTTTACTAATTCTTCATTATTCTTGCTGTCAATATAACGTAAGAAATACCAGGAAGATCCTGCCCACTGAGGCATGGTGTTTGTTTCCCTCTTTGCCGGAGCGCCACAGCATGGACATGTTGTATTTACCCATTCTGTAATGTCAGCAAGCGGGGATTCTCCTGTTCCGGTTGGTTGGTATTTTTCTACTTCTGGTAAAAGTAATGGAAGGTCTTCTTCTGGAACTGGTACTGCACCACACTTTGGACAGTGTACGATTGGAATTGGCTCACCCCAGTAACGCTGACGGCTGAATACCCAGTCACGAAGCTTGTAGTTTACTGTTTTCTTTCCGATTCCCATCTTCTCGATCATAAGAGGAGCTTCTTTTTTAAGTACAGAGGATTCCATTCCGTTCCACTCGCCGGAATTGATCATTGTTCCTGCTGCTTCGGTATAAGCTTCTGTCATATTTTCGATTTCTTTTCCGTCTTTGGCAATTACCTGAATAATCGGAATATTGAACTTTGTAGCGAACTCAAAGTCACGATCATCATGGGCAGGTACGCACATGATTGCTCCGGTACCATAATCAGCAAGTACATAATCGGATAACCAGATTGGTACTTTTGCTCCATTTAATGGGTTGATTGCATAAGAGCCTGTAAATACTCCTGTTTTTTCTTTATCCTGAAGACGGTCTACATTCGACTTCATAGAAGCGTTAAAGATGTATTTCTCTACGTCTTCTCTTGTTTCATCTGTAGCAAGTTCTTTAGCCATAGCATGTTCTGGCGCTAATACCATAAATGTTGCTCCATGAAGAGTATCTGGTCTTGTTGTGTATACGGTAATCTTTTCATCTTTTCCTTCTACAGGGAAATCTACTTCTGCACCGTAACTCTTACCGATCCATTCTGTCTGCATCTTTTTAACTTTTTCCGGCCAGTCAAGCTTATCAAGATCATTTAAAAGACGGTCTGCATACTTTGTAATACGAAGCATCCACTGTTTTAAGTTCTTCTTTGTTACTGGAGAACCACAACGCTCACAGCATCCGTCTACTACTTCTTCATTCGCAAGACCTGTCTTACAGGAAGGACACCAGTTAATTGGCATCTCTTTTTCATAAGCAAGACCTGCTTTGAACATTTTTACGAAAATCCACTGTGTCCATTTATAAAAGTTTGGGTCTGTTGTATTTACTTCCATATCCCAGTCATAAATTGCAGCGATTTCATTGATCTGTCTTTTGATATTCTTAATGTTGGATGCTGTTGTAATCTTAGGGTGTGTTCCCATCTTGATCGCATAGTTCTCTGCTGGAAGACCAAATGCATCCCATCCCATTGGATGAATCAGATAATATCCCTGAAGCATTTTGTAACGGCTCCATACATCACTGATTACATATCCTCTCCAATGTCCTACATGAAGTCCACTTCCTGATGGATATGGGAACATATCAAGACAATAGTATTTCGGTTTCTTTCCATCATTTACGTTAATCGGGTTTTCTTCCCATTTCTGGCGCCATTTCTGCTCAACGGCTCTATGGTTATAAGGTTCTGCCATAGGTTTTTCCTCCTGCATCATAAAATATAATATAATTATATCCAATTCCTTTTGTTCTTATCTTAATCTTAACAAAAGGGTGGATGATAGTTAGCTACTTCTGTGTTTTTATCTGCGTACTGTCCTTTTCCGGTATTTTCACTTCTGTTGTTGTATTCACTGGCTTTTTGCCAACTTTAAACTTAAAAGTCTTCGTTACGCTTACGGCTGTATATGGGTCTGTAATCGTACAGCTCACTTTATATGTCCCAGCCTTCTTTGTATTTACACTTCCTCTTACACTTAATGTTTCAAGTAAAGCGGAGGCGGATGCATACGGCGAACTTACATTTAATACATCTTTTATCTCAAATGTACTTCCGTAATCAATCGTTCTTTTTCCTTTTTTCTTTAATGTCAACTTCGGACGATATGGATTGCGTGTATCCGGATCGGTTGGATCCCACCATGCTTTACGCTTTGTTGATACCTTTACTTTAGGGCGTGCCGGTTTCTTTAAGGTACGGCTCTCGCCTATAACAACCTTTGTTCCAATCCTGCAATTATCATATATCCACTTTGCATCAGTAACAGCCAGGCGGATACATCCTGCCGATGCCTGCACCCCTAACTTATTATATTCCTTCGTGGATACCTTACTCTTATTCACACTATAATACGGTACAGAATGGAATAAATAAGGACCATGTATTCTTGTACTGTACTGTCCATATACACCATGTATCAATGCACGCCACTTATACTTTGCTGTTGTGTTATATGTACCGCTTATCGTTCTGTAATTCTTTCCTGTAGAACAATACATTGCTTTTACAAGCTTACCAGTTCTTGAATCTGTTACATTCACGAGATTTGTCTTTCGATTTACATAAATAGTATATTTACTTGCAGCCTGCGCATCAATCGTATTAAATCGAAAGCATGCAAATGCAAACATAAGCATCGCTGTCAGTAAAAGTATTCCTTTTTTCTTGTTTCTTTGCTTCATCTCTTCTCCTTCCTCTCATTATGAAATCTTTCTATTCAGGTAATTACGCAAAACTCCATTTTTATTATATAATCTTTCTGGTTTTTGTAAAGAAGAAGTTTGTAAATTTGTAAATTTGCCCTGTACGTTCTTCTATGTTATAATACAAAACATAGCAAATATATGTTTTATATGTTAAAGGAGGCTCACTATGATTGAATTTAACCATTTTAATTTTAATGTTTTAGACCTTGAAAAAAGTATTGCTTTTTATAAGGAAGCAATCGGTCTTTCCGTTGTCCGCGAAAAAGATTCCAGTGATGGCAGTTTCAAAATCGTCTATCTCGGTGACGGCCGAACAGGCTTCAACCTGGAACTTACATGGATGAGAGACAGAAAGGAACCTTATAACCTTGGCGATGAAGAATTCCATCTCGCATTTAAAACAGATGACTATGATGCATTCCACAAGAAGCATGAAGAGATGGGCTGTATCTGCTACGAAAACCCTTCTATGGGAATTTACTTTATTAATGACCCTGACGGATACTGGATTGAAATTGTTCCTGTAAGATAGGAGTTTCATCCGATAATAGGATATACTTATGAATTATAATGAACCATCTATAAAAAAGAAAAGAGAAGAAGTATTCTCCAAAAAGAAGCGAAAGCAGACTACTGCTTCTGCAATTGTTTTTCGAATTGTTTTGATTTTGATCTGCGCTGTAATCGTCAGTGGAGCCGGCTTACTATACGGCTCCTTTCGAGGAATCATTGCCAGTGCACCAAAAGACTTTTCTCTTGCACCGAAGTATTCTGCTACCATCGTTTACGATGATGATAATAAGCAAGTGCAGCAGCTTTCTGATTATTCTTCTAACAGAATTCCTGTTGCCTATGAACAGATTCCCGATAATTTAAAGAATGCATTTATCTCTATTGAAGATGAACGTTTTTACGAGCATGATGGCATTGATTTCAAGGGAATCCTTCGTGCTTTGTGGACAGATATCCAAAACGGATCTACTTCACAGGGTGCCAGTACTCTTACCCAGCAGCTCATTAAGAATAATGTATTTGAAGCTGGCGGAGAGACTAATATTATCGCAAAAGTGAAGAGAAAGATTCAGGAACAATATCTTGCTATAATCGCTGAAAAAAAGTACAACAAAGAAGACATTCTGACCAATTACCTGAACACAATTAATCTTGGTAAGGGAAATCTTGGAGTGGAAGCCGCTTCAAAGTATTATTTTGGCAAGTCTGTAAATGAACTTACGTTGTCAGAATGTGCTGTATTAGCTGGCATCACAAAGAATCCGACTTTCTTAAACCCTGTTGATTATCCGGAAGATAATGATGCCAGACGTAAACTGATCCTGAAAAAAATGTACCAGTTAAACTACATTTCAGATAAGGAGTATCAATCTGCTCTTGAAGATAAAGTATATGCAAGAATTGCGAATAAAACAGCAAAGGGACGAAAGAATTCTGTATATTCCTATTTTACAGATGCTGTAATCACTAAAGTAGTTTCTGATTTACAGGAACAAAAAGGATATACACAGTCTCAGGCTTATCAGCTTGTTTATCGTGGAGGACTTCGCATTTATTCCACACAAAATACCAAGCTGCAAAAGATTGCTGATTCTGTAATTAACAATCCTGATAATTATCCGGTAGACACAAAGTTTTCCCTGGAGTATAAACTTCAAGTTACACATGAAGACGGCACTACGAGTACTTATACAGAATCCAATGTGGCTGCCTATTTCCGTAAGAAGAAAAAGGACCCAGGTTATAAAACAATTTATAATTCCAAAAAAGAAATGAAGGCTGCCGTAAAGGCATTTAGAAAGTCTGTCATAAAAAAAGGAGATACAAAGAAGTCGCAATCCATACACTATTCTATGGAACCGCAGCTTTCTTATTCTTTAATCGACCAGAAAACCGGTCAGGTAAAAGTTCTCGTAGGGGGACGTGGTCAGAAACAAGATGATCTTGCCTTAAACAGGGCAACTTCTGTAAAGCGCCAGCCAGGATCTACTTTTAAGATTTTATCGACGTATGCCCCTGGTATTGATACCGGAAGTATGACACTTGCAACCGTATTTGATGATGCACCTTACCACTATGAAAATGGTCAGAAAGTTACGAACTATGTACCTACCAGCTACAAGGGACTCACGACACTTCGTGATGCCATTATCGATTCTAATAACATTGTAGCTGTAAAAGCAATCACATCTCTTACCCCACAGGTTGGATTCGACTTTCTCCAAAAGCTTGGATTTACAACGTTAGTAAATAATCGTGTAAATACAAATGGTGCTTATGAAAGTGATGTGAACCAGTCACTCTCTCTTGGAGGAATCACCGATGGCGTAACGAATGTTGAACTGACTGCTGCCTATGCTGCAATTGCTAATCAGGGAACTTATAACAAACCTGTTCTTTACACTACAGTAAAAGACAGTAATGGTAATGTTCTCCTCAGCAATAAAACTTCTTCCCGAAAGGTAATGAAAAAGTCTACTGCATGGCTTCTTACAAATGCCATGGAAGATGTTATAAAGAAGGGAACCGGAAAAGAAGCTCAGCTCGATTCTGATATGGCAGCCGCCGGAAAGACCGGTACTACATCTAATAACTACGATTACTGGTTTTGCGGATATACCCCTTACTACACAGCTTCTGTGTGGACCGGGTACGACTACAATACTTCGTTTGATAACGATAAAGATTATCACAAAGTAATCTGGAAAAAGATTATGGACCGTATCATCAAAGAAACGAAACAGTCTGTAAAAAGCTTTCCTGCATGCAAAAGCATTAAAAAGGCTTCTATCTGTATGAAATCAGGTAAAAAGCCTCTTCCTGATATATGTGCAAAGGATCCTCAAAAGTCCATGGTTCGTACAGAATACTTTGCACCCGGCACTGTACCAAAAGACAGTTGTGATGCACATATTGCTGTCACCTTCTGTTCTAAATCTCATTTAGTTGCACAGAAGTTCTGTCCTGAAAAGTTCCGATATACTAAGATTTTCCGCGTAAGGCCAAAACATTCTACCGGTAAAACAGAGGATGAACCTTACTTCCTGAATATTGATATTAACAAGAAGAAATGTAATATCCACACCAATGAATGGTATTTAAAGAAGCAGGAAAAGAAAAAGAAAAAACAGGAAGATAAACTAAAAAAACAGCAGGAACAGCAGAACGGCAATAATACTATCACCACTCCAGATGATATAAGCAATCAGATTAAAAAAATACTTAATCAATAATTTCACAACACTCAAGAACACCTTGGTATTTTTGCTGTAAGATGCGTGTCAAACAACGCAAAAAAATATCCTATCCGGTATTTTTATTATCCGGATAGGATATTTTTTTATTCTTTCAACATTTTTATTTTCATTTTTTCCAACAAAATATCTCTTTTTTTACTACTCGCTTTTCCACTTAAAAAGTTAAACTTGAATTAGTTTTGAAAATCCTTTTTTTGGTTTGTTTCGTATTGGTATTCTTTTCCTGTAAACAATATAATTATATTATGTATTTCGTATGATGATACATTGACACAGGAAAACCAATTAACCAAATGTACTCTCGGAATCTTTTTGTGCTTGATTTTGTGAGAAAAACTCCGAGAGTACATCCAAATTTAAAGGAGGATGAATTTATGTTAGCAAAAGGTTTTTCAAAACCAACTGATCGAGTTGAACGTCTTAGAAGTATGATTGTTAATGCTGTTCCATGTATCGAAGCAGAACGAGCTGTACTGATTACAGAGTCTTACAAGGCAACGGAAGGTCTTCCAATGATCATGCGCCGCGCAAAAGCATTGGAAAATATTTTAAATAATTTAACTGTTACCATTCGAGATGACGAACTTGTTGTTGGTACTCTTACAAAAGCGGTTCGTTCCTGCCAGCTTTTCCCTGAAAACTCTTACAAATGGGTTATGGATGAATTCGATACAATCGAAACCAGAATGGCTGATCCATTTAAAATTTCAGAAGAAGACAAGGCTACTTTAAGAGAAGTGCTTCCATACTGGGAAGATAAAACGATCAGCGACCTTGCTTCCAGCTACATGTCCGAAAAAACACAGGAATGTATTGCTAATGGTATCTTTACCGTAGGTAACTATTTCTTTGGTGGTGTTGGTCATATTATCATTGATTACGATAAAGCTATCCGTCGTGGTTATAAGGCAATTATCCAGGATGCTGTTGAAGCGCTGAAAAGCTTTGATTGTAACGACCCTGAATTCATTCAGAAAACACAGTTCTGTAAAGCTGTTATCACTGTATTATCTGCTGCTATCAACTTTGCAAAACGTTATTCTGATAAAGCCAAAGAAATGGCTGCTGTTGAAACAAATCCAACAAGAAAAGCAGAATTACTTCAGATTGCTGCTAACTGTGAAAATGTTCCTGCAAATGGCGCTACAAACTTCTATGAAGCATGTCAGTCCTTTATTATCACACAGATGATCCTTCAGGTAGAATCCAGTGGACATTCTGAATCTCCGGGACGTTTTGACCAGTATATGTACCCATATCTTGAAAAAGATCTCGCAAATGGTTCTATTACTAAAGATTTTGCTCAGGAACTGTTAGACTGTGTATTCGTAAAATTAAATGATCTTAATAAAGTACGTGACCAGATTTCCGCACAGGCATTTGCCGGATTCCAGGTATTTCAGAATATCGGTGCCGGTGGACAAACTGAAGATGGTATGGATGCAACAAATGAATTATCTTACATGATGATGGAAACAGTTGCCCACCTTCGTCTTAGCGCACCATCTTTCTCAATTCGTGTATGGCAGGGAACTCCGGATGAATTCCTTTATCGTGCATGCGAACTTGCCAGACTTGGCTATGGACTTCCAGCTATGTATAATGATGAAGTTATTATTCCGGCACTTACAAACCGCGGAATCTCCCTTCATGATGCACGTGGTTACGGTCTGATCGGCTGTGTAGAACCTTCTGTTCCTGGAAAAGAACAGGGCTGGCATGATGCAGCTTTCGTAAATGTTGCTAAGATTCTTGAGATTACTATTCATAATGGTAAAGTTGGCGATCTTCAGATTGGACCTAAGACAGGTGAAGTTGATACATTTAAGACTTTAGAAGACTTCATGGAAGCCTTCCAGAAACAGATTGAATATTTTGTATACTACGTAGCTGAAGCTGATAACTGTGTAGACTATGCACATATGGAACGTGGCGAACTTCCATTCCTTTCAAGCTTTGTTGCAGATTGTATCTCTGATGCAAAAGGTATTTGTGCCGGTGGTGCAAAATACAACTTTACCGGTCCTCAGGCATTTGGTGTTGCTGATAGTGGAGACTCTGTATACGCAATTAAAAAGCATATCTTTGACAATAAAGACATCACGTTTGCTGAGTTAAAAGAAGCTATGGATGCTAACTTCGGTTATCCTGTAGATAGTGATACTGCTCCTTGCTCTGCATCCGCTGAAACAGATATCGAAAAAGACTTATATGACCAGATTTGTAAGATTCTTGGTAAAGAAGGTATCAGTTTTAGTAAGCAGTCTACTGCTGCCGCTGCTCCTGCTATATGCAGCAACAATGAAAAATACGAACGTATTCGTGCTATGATGGATGCAACAGAATGTTTTGGTAATGATATTGACGAAGTTGATATGATTGCAAGACGTTGTGCACAAATTTACTGCTATGAAGTTGAAAAATACAGAAATCCTCGTGGCGGTCAGTTCCAGGCTGGTATCTATCCTGTATCTGCTAATGTATTATTTGGTAAAGATGTCGGTGCACTTCCTGATGGACGTCTTGCTAAAAAGCCTCTGGCCGATGGTTGTTCCCCAAGAGCCGGTAAAGACGTAAAGGGACCTACTGCTGCCGCTGCTTCTGTTGCAAAACTTGACCACGAAGTTGCTTCTAACGGTACTCTTTATAACCAGAAATTCCTTCCTTCCGCAGTTGCCGGAGACCAGGGATTAATGAACTTTGCTGCTGTTATTCGAAGCTACTTTGATAAGAAGGGAATGCACGTTCAGTTCAACGTTGTAGACAAAGAAACTCTTCTTGACGCACAGGCACATCCAGAAAACTATAAAGATTTAGTTGTACGTGTTGCCGGCTACAGCGCAATGTTTACTGAGCTTGCAAAAGAAGTTCAGGATGACATTATCAACAGAACAGAACAGCATTTCTAAATTTTAATCAACACGAACTGAGTAAACAAATATAAACATTTAATTTCAAAAATTATTTTAGAAACTTATTGATTTTTAATTTATAATCCTTTTGCATCATAAATTTTCTGGGGCTGTCACAGGAGGTCTTATCCTATCCTCTTACTGTGACAACCCCTTTGAGTATTTTAGAAAGGAGATTGCATTGCATACCGAAAAAGATTTACTTGCCAACAACGATGAAGAAAACAGAGACAATTTTGATACCGATGTCGGCATACTTGAATTATTTGGAAAAGAAACATTAGAAAACTTACAATCTATTATTGTTAAAGTTACCGGGCTGGGTCTCGTTACTGCTGATTTTCGTGGTGAACCACTCACTACTATGACTTCTTTTACCCCTTTTTGCAAATTTACAAGAGAAAGAGGAAATAATGGGAAACTATGTAATCTTTCAGATGCGTTTGGTATTGTCCGCTCTGCGATTACCCGAAAATACTGCATCTATTTTTGTCCATGCGGATTAATAGAAGTTGCCATTCCCATCATCGTTCATGGAAAGTTCTTAGGCGGCTTTCTTTCTGGACAGGTAAGATGCAACGATGCCCCCGACGATATTCCTCGCTTTTCCGGTCTTATTCATCCAGAATATCTCGAAGAAGACCAAACACAGATTAATGAATATTTCCAGCAGCTTCCTGTCTATGAATATGAGAAGTTTTCAAATATTGCTGAACTTATTTATCAGATGATAAATCAGCTTGCTGAAAATGAAATGCTCCGCCAACAGCAATATCACTCCCACAAAATTCAGGAGAAAAAACTATCTTCCCGAATTGAGGAACTAGAATATGAAAATTCTACTCTTACAAAAGAACTTAATTATATGAAGGCAAAATTAAACCCTCACTTTATTCTATCCCTGCTTACTGACATTTCCAATCTTTCTATTTTGGAAAATGCAGTTAAAACAAATCAAATGACCGTTTCACTAGCTCAATATTTAAAATACAGTCTATGTACTACAGGAGATAATATTTTACTCGCAGAAGAGTTAAAACAAATTGAATCTTATTTCAATATGCTTAAAATCAAATATGAAGATGCGCTCACTTATTCGATTACGATAAAAAAGAATATAGATATGTTACGGATACCTTCCCATATCCTTTTTCCTTTTTTAGACCGGGCTACATCATTAATCACAGTAAATACCGGACATCTTGACATTGCTATTTGTATCTCCTGTGAGAACGGCTACATAATTATTGATATCGTATCTGATTTTAATCCGGACCAGACAGAAGACAATCCTGCTTCTTCTTTCAAAAACTTTCCGGATAACACAGCCTTCCACTCTCTGATCAAAAATATCCGCCAGAGACTTCACAGCATTTTTGGTAATGATTATGAGATCAAGGAAAGCTATCAGGATAATTCTAAAATCCATGATATAATTAAACTGCCAATATCTCATGAGGAAAGGATTATGTAATGTATAATGTATTAATTGTAGATGATGACACATTAATGAGAGATACGTTACGTGCTATGATTTCACGTTTTAAAAATTTTCAGATCATAGGAGAAGCAGCTAGTGGCTCTGAGGCTGTCTCTATCTGCCGCCATTATCCTGTACATCTGATTTTTATGGATATTATCATGCCCGGAATTACGGGGATCGAAGCCAGTAAAAAAATAAAAGAAGTTTCTCCACAAACAGAAATATGCATTCTTTCTGCTTATTCGGATTTTCACTTTGCTAAAGAAGCAATGGAACTGCATATAAAGAAATACTTTTCCAAACCAGTATCCATTCTTGATGTCAATCATTATTTAGAAAATTTTTCCCTTTCTTCTTTTGAAAGTATCTGTCCGCATCTCTCTCTAGCTTTAGAATTGATGAATTCTCAGAATTTTTCAAAAACTTATACTGGACTTTCTGATATTATCAACAAGATTTATTCCAATCAGGATACAAACATCGAATCCCTGAAAAAAACTTTTATCGAAATCGGACAGGGACTCTTAGACTCTCTTGAATATGCCAACCCACAAAATGAAGTCACCGATTTATTTCCTTTACCTGATACCTGGCTTATTAATCAGGAAATTATGAAAATATGGCTTTTTAAGATAGCAGATTATATTTATCAGCAAAAGAGTATACGGCGTTACAGTATTCTAGAAGGCGTCTTCCTTTTTATCGAACAACATATTAAAGAAAAAATCTCTTTAGTACAGATTACAGAAGGCAGTATGATAAGCCAGGGATATCTTAGCCGTATTTTTCGTGATCAGTTTGGCATTAGTATGATGGAGTATATCCGTCTTCGTAAAATTCAAATGGTTAAGATCAACTTTATTTTTACTACTCATAATACCTCCGATGTGGCTTTCATGCTCGGCTTTAATGAGAGCAGCTACCTTCAGAAAGTCTTTCAGAAAGTTGAGGGAATTTCCATTCAGGAATTTAAAAAACGATTAAAATAATCAACATCCTGTAATAGTTCATCCCTCTGCTTTTTTTACTTTTTCATTTTAGGCTGGAAAATAAGTGCTGCCAGATAAGAAAAAATCAACGCAGAACTCGTACCGGCAGCGGCAGCTTTTAGTCCTCCTTTAAATAAACCAATGGTTCCTTCCTCTTTTACTGCTTCTATCACACCTTTGGATAAGTTGTACCCGAATCCCGATAATGGAACACTAGCTCCGCAGCCTGCCCATTTTATTAAAGGCTCGTAAATACCTGCTGCTCCAAGGATTACTCCGGTTATTACGAGTAACACCATTACTCTTCCCGGCATCAACTTTGTGTTATCCAAAAAAATCTGTACTAATGTGCAGATAATTCCTCCTACTACAAACGCTTTTACGTATATCATTTTTTCTCCTTTCCGGATTCCAGCCATACTGCATGTGCAATTGCCGGAATTGTCCGTCCTTCATTCGCAGAAACCTGAGACAGTAACGCTCCGGTAGGAACAAAAAGAACTTTTTTCCATTCTCCACTGGCTATTTTAGGTAAAATCACTGCTGATAACATCAGCGCAGAGCAGGCACATCCGCTGCCACCTGCGTGTGTATCCTGACTGCCTGCATCAAAAATCTGCATTCCACAGTCCATATGGTTTTTCTTAATATCTTTATGATTTTCATCAAGAAGTTCAAATAACAGCTTCTGACCTACACTTCCTAAATCTCCCGTAATAATCTGATCAAATTCTTCTGGTTTCATCTCAAAATCCAACAAACTTTGATAAATAGTATCTGCAGCAGCCGGAGCCATACACGCTCCCATATTAAATGGGTCCTGCACACCGTAATCTTTAATTTTCCCTGTTGTTATCCCCCGAATCTGTACGTCACCTTTTTGTGTATTCAGCAAAAAAGCTCCTGCTCCGGTCACAGTCCAGGTTGCACTGTACGGCCGCTGACTTCCATATCCAAGAGGAAAACGAAACTCTTTTTCCGCACTGGCGAAATGACTGGAGCAACCGGTCAATACCAAATCTGCGAATCCTCCATTTACCGTCATCGCACCAATAGATAAGGCTGCCCCTATACTAGAACAGGCTCCATACACTCCGTAATAAGGGATTTCCAGTTCAGCAATTCCAAAAGAAGAAGCAATAAGCTGTCCTAATAAATCCCCACAAAAAGCCATTCTTACATCTTCTTTTTTCTTTTTTCCTTTTCTAATAGCAATTTCACCTGCTGTCTTTAAAAAACTGCTTTCACTCTCTTCCCAATTTTCTTTTCCAAACATCGGGTCATCTACAATTAAATCTAAATGTTTCCCTATGGGTCCTTCCCCTTCTTTTTTTCCGCCTACACACGCATGACTCATTATTTTCACTGGCTCTTGAAATAAAATACTCTGCTTTCCTTTCATTTGCTGCACAAAAAATACCACCTTTCTATGAAACTTTTAGAAATACTAGTTTTTTCAGGAATGTCTCCGCATTCTTACTGCTTGACACCTGTAGAAGTGGGAGTCATCCCACATATGATATAAAATTTTTATTGAGAAATCGTATTTTCAAATAGTATTTTCCTTTTTTCTTAGATTTATGTATGATATTTCTTAAAAAACAAAAAATGAATTACAGTATAGTTATCGTTGTAATACTTATACTGTAATCCATTTTAATTCATTTCTTTATTTCACTCTTTATTCTACTTTTCATTCGCTTTATCTGTTTTTCTTAATTAATAATCCACTTTAATCAGACATAGTCCCTGTGGTGGAGCTGTCGGTCCGGCCATCTGCCGGTTCTTTGCCTCAAGGATGTCTGGAATCTGTTCTGGCTTTATCTTTCCTTTTCCTACTTCTAAAAGTGTCCCAACAAGAATCCGCACCATATTTTGAAGGAAACCTGTTCCATGAAAATCAAAGTAAATAAAACTTCCTTTTCTCGTAATTTCGATTTTGTCAACAACTCGTACTGTTGACTTCTTCATCCGGGGATTTCCACAAAAACTTTTATAATCATGTTTTCCTTCAAGATAGGATGCCGCCTGCTGCATCTTTTCTAAATCTGGTCTTTTTTCCAACACTGTTACATACTTTCTCTGAAATACTGGTTTTACCGGACCATCGTAACATGTATAACGATATAACTTACCAACCGCTTTATATCTTGCATGAAATCGTTCGGATGCCTCTTTCACTTCCTTTACCGCAATATCATCTGGAAGATAGCGATTCATATACTCACGAATTTCATCTGGGGTTCGTTCCCTGCCGCCTCTTTCCTTATCTGCTGCATCAAATACTGCATTTGCAACCATTCCTCTGGCATGAACTCCTGCATCCGTTCTGCCGGCACCAAGTACATCTATGAATTCTCCACACATTTTCGTTAATACATTCTCTAACTTTCCCTGTATCGTATCTCTGTCCGGCTGGTGCTCCCACCCATAATACCTGCTGCCATCATAGCAGATTGTTAATTTATAATTCTTTTTCACTATGTACCTCGTCTTTCTTTTTGCCTGATTCCAGGCTTTTCTCTATTTTACCTGTTTCATTATTTGTATCATATTCTAATTTATATCTCATTCTACATCAAATCAAATTCAAGAATGCCCCGGCATTCTTGCTGCGAGATGGGAGTCATCTCACATCTGATATATCGCTGATAAAATAATATCTACTTCTTGTTTCATACCGGTAAAAAGGTTACTTCCATTCAGACTAATCTCTTCTTCCTGATGATATTCTTTACTATAATCAAAGTCCGATGCCGTAACATTCTTTTCGCCTGTCAGCATCTTGTAACTTGTTCTCTCCAGCTTATTTACACGTTCTTCTTCCTGCTTTTGTAACTGTTTGATAAATTGACAGGCTTCTTCAAAAAAGATTGTTTCTTTGTCTGCTGTACTTTCTTCTTTTGTGTTCTGCTCAATCTTCTCTGTTATTTTGCTTAGCATCTTTTTCCCCAGGATATTTGGTGAAGAGATTACCGCTAATATTCCAAGCAGCCTTGCCATACGTTCATTATTCATATCGTACTGATTCTTCATCAAAAACATATACCACTGAATCGCCTTGGCTACTTCTGCCGGTCCTCCGTCAGCAATCATAATACTTCCTGTAAGCGCTTCTACACACTTTTGGTCTGTATATAAATTTCTTACTCCCTCTTCTAAAATTGTAAGACGCATAGAAAGTTCTTCTATACCATAATAGGATGCTGCCAGTACTGCACCACTTATCATATCCTCCCGACTTTCCATTATTTTTTTAAGTCTTCGTAATAATGGGCCGATGGTCTCATCGGGCTTACCTGTAAAATACGCTGCTACAAGAAATAACTCATCTCCTTCCCTAAAGCCTTCCCTGAGCATTTCCTCATAATTATCAAATACTTTTTGGTGCAACTCCTTCTTCAAATCCATAGATAGGATGATTTTTTCTAAACGTTCTTTCCCTGTCATTTCATTCTCCAAATGTTTATATTCAGGGAATCATTTTCCCTGTTATTTTCAGAATTACGGTAGCAGCGTTAGCTACGGAGTAATTCATAGTATCAAGTTAGTGGTAAAATACCTTTTGAGCCTAATATCATTATATATTACTGGGAATTACTTTGCAAAATATTTTATTATTTCTGTATTATTTTTACATACTATTTTCTTTTATCTAGAAAAGAGCCAATAGATTACTCCTACTACCCAGCTGCTAAATACACCATATAAAATAACAGGTCCTGCTATTGTAAAAATCTTTACACCGATTCCAAAAACCTGTCCTTCTTTTTGATATTCAATCGCTGGTGAGGCAACCGAGTTCGCAAATCCTGTGATTGGAACTAACGTTCCGGCTCCACACCACTTTGCCAGTGGCTCATAAACTTGAAAACCAGTAAGAATCACACTCAAAAATACCAGGCAGATGCTGGCTACAATATAGGAATTCTCCTCATTTACTCCCACTTTATTATATGCAATCTGACGTATGATTTCCCCCAGAACACAGATGGCACCTCCTGATACAAATGCATGCCAGCAATTTGAAAAGGAGCTAAACTTTGGTGTTAACTGCTTTACTCTCTTGGCATACTCCTGATTCGTAAGCTCTTTTTTCATATAATTCTTCCCCCTTTGAAGCCCTTTGTCATTTTTTCAAGAATACCTCTTGAAAGTATCTCCTGATTTTATAAAAGTATTCTTATTTTTGTATTCATTTTTGCAAATGACGCTGGGGCAAAAGTATTTTGACCCTGATATCTTACAGAGTGACATGCTCCCACCACTTAAATCATAGATTTTGAAGTGGGGGCTTCTTGCTCAATGGCTCTACTGAGCCAAGTATCTACAAGCTATCCTCGCGTGCCCCGCGATTCTTTTGCCCGGATACGGGCATATTTTCTTATTATCAGCTTGTCCGGATACGGACAGTTTATGCTGTCAGCATCCTTCTTGCCTCTTCACGTATGTTGATTGCCGCATTACGATCTCTGTCCATCTTATTTCCACACACACAGTAATAGACTCTTTCGGATAATTTCAGCTCTTTCTTTATCCTTCCACATTTACAGCATTTTTTACTGGAAGGAAAGAAACGGTCTACCTTTACCATTTTCTTTCCTTTCCATGCCAACTTATAGTCTAACATTTCCCTGAACATTCCATATCCATTATCCTGTACGCTTTTTCCGAAATGCAGGCACTGACCCATTGCTTTCATATCGATATCTTCCACTGCAACTGCATCATAACCGTCTGCAATTTTTCGGCTAAGCTTGTGCAGATAATCTTTTCGCTGATTTCGTATCTTTTCATGACATCTGGCAACTTTCTTTTTCTGCAGTTCATAATTATGGCTTCCCCGTACGCATCTTGACAACTTTCGCTGCTCCCTCGCCAGTCTTTTTTCATTTTTTCTGAAAAATCCTGCTTCTTCCGTCTCAACCTTTTCTGAAAACACTGCCATCCCCTGCATTGCATAATCAATCCCAAGTATCTTTGCAGTACTGTAATCCGGTCCAGCTGCTTGGTTTTCACAGCTGTATCCTTCATAAAGCAGGCTTGCAAAGTATTTTCCGGATGGTTCCATACTGACTGTCACTGATTTCAGGTGAAGGTCTTCTGCTGGCTCCCTGTGTTTTTTCATGGCAATCCATTTTAATTTAGGAAGCCGGATCCGCTTACTTTCCACCAGGATATTTCCATTGACCACATTCGTTGTATAGCTGTTTTTGGAATGATGTTTTGACTTAAACCTTGGAAATCCAATCTTGGAATCCCGAAAAAAATTCTTATAGGCCTTTTCCAGATGAAGCTGGACATTTGCCAGCGCCAGCGAATCTACTTCCTTCAGAAATGGATATTCCTTTTTATACATGGCCGGTGTATTTTTTAACATTTTCTTCGTCTTTTCATACTCCCGGATCTTATCATTAAGCATCTGATTATACAGAAAACGACAACAGCCAAATGTTTTTCCAAGAAGTATCTTCTGTTCTTCTGTCGGATAAATTCGGAAACGATATGCTATGTTCAATACTTTTTCCCTCCCTGGGTTTTAATGTCTTGATGGATTACTTCTACCAGAGCCCCTCCTGCTGTCAGCAGGGCAGAAACTCTGACTCCAAAAGGCTTCTTTCCAAAGCTTGTCCCTGATTTCCATATACTCCTTTTTCAATAGTCTGCTACTGGAGCTTTTACAGGCATTGATAAATTTACCAAGTTCCGTTCTCGGCTGCTCATGGAACATTACATACACATGATCAATGTCATGATCCCATTCTTCCAGAACAATCCCATACCTTGGAGCAATATGTTCCCATATTCCTTTTGCTCTTTCTGAAATTGGATTATCAATGACTTTTCTTCGATATCTCACTACCATAATCAGATGATAGTACATCATATATACTGAATGCGCATTATGATTTATTTTTCCTTTTCTACTGACTCTATTATACCATGGATTATATTATTGAACAAGTGTTCTCTTTTTGTTTTTACGCAATTCATCTCCCACCTGCAGAGGAAGGAGAATTCTTGCTATATTATGTTAAAAAGATAAAATTGGATCAGACAACCTATACATTTCCCAAGTGCTGCCGCTTTTACCATATATGGAAATCCTTTTCTTAATTTTACCCTGCGTGAAAAGATAGGAATAATATTTACCACTTCTGCCAATGCCCCGGCAAGACATCCTGCAAAAATCCCTGTAAATAAACTTGACAGGTACATAATGCTGTATCCGGCCGCAGGAAAAATCCAGGAAAATACCGGTTGATACAGAGATAATAAATTAAATAAAAGGATTCCCATAGCCATACTATTTTCATAGATCGGGATATGATCTGCTGTTTTTGTAATCCCGGCAAGCCTTGTTACGATTCCGATCAGACTGATGAAGGCAATAAAACCTCCTGCTACCGCAAACCCGGCACCAAAGGCAATCCAGCCTAAAAGAATCTTATTAATCACGACTGTTACCGGCGACATCTAGTTCTTCCCCTTTCCTTGAAGCACCCAGTAAAAAAGTCTGGTTTACATCCTGCTCATAAAGCCGCATTTGCACTTGTATCGGCGTTGGCTCATTTGTAACTTTTTTTCCCGGAACATGATTGAAAAACAAAAAGACTCCCAATGCCAGTCCTATAGAATAGAACAATTCCACAAAAGTAGGACCGCCTGGTTTCTGGCCCACAAATGTTCTGTACAACTGTCCAAACACTTTTGCCATATCCACATCGTTGTTATATCCCATCACCGTAATTCCAGTTCCAAAAAAGCATGTGGCACCGATAAATAAAATTTTCGCTGTCTGTACCCATTTCTTATTCTCTGCATTTTTAGACTTATAATACACAACCATATCCAATTCTCCCACATTGCGAACTTCACCACATGGAATCTGCTCGGATATTTTTTCGATTACTAACAAAATCGAAAGAAAAATCCGTCCTTCTTTTTCTTTGTTCTCATCAAACTCATACAAAATAATATTTCTAATCTCCTCTTCCTTCTTCTTATCCCCACAATAGACAGAAGCAATATCTCCAATATGAATCATTTCATGATCCACATAAGAACTTTGCTCCGCTTTTAAATAAATAATTGTTTTCTCCATACTCATTTTTTCATGCTTATTTTTTCATCCTCATTTCGATATAAAGATGTCACTAAGTCAAACTCCTTATCGTGTAAACTGACCTTTTGATGCCAGATTGCTATGTGCTTTGCACTCTCGCAATCTTCAAAAACATTCATTATCCTATATTATACCAATCTTACGCATTTTCATTCCTCGCTCTGACCATATCTAAACAGAATTTATTCCTTGTGGTATTCACAAACAAAAAAGAATTTCAGATTGCAGCCACAATACAGCTATAATCTGAAATTCTTTTTCTCTGTTTAATTTAAGGAATGCATTCGTAATTTTTCTAATATCTTCTTTTCCATTCTTGATACTTGTACCTGAGATATCCCCATGATTCCGGCAATAACAGCCTGCGTCTGATTTTGAAAATACCGAAGTTCAATTAGTTTCCTTTCCTGTTCATTTAATTTCTGCAGTAGTTCCTGTATGTATATATTATCTACAGTCTGCTCAATTAAGTCCGACTGTTGTTCCAATTTATCTTCTAAATGAATTTCATCTCCTTCATTCTGGTAAATAACCTGATGAAGTGAACATATATCCTGACCGGATTCCATAGCCATAAGGATATCGGATTCATCCATATCTAAGGTTGCTGCGATTTCTTTTAATGTTGGTTCTCTATTATATAATTTTTCATAATGTTCTTTCTCTCTTTTTATTTTATAGGAAGCTTCTTTCAGACTTCTACTTACTTTTACAAGGCCATCGTCTCTTAAAAATCGTTTGATTTCTCCCATAATTAACGGAACAGCATATGTGGAAAACTTTACTTTTCTCTCAAGATCAAAGTTGTCAATACATTTTAATAGACCAATACTTCCAATCTGAAACAAATCTTCTTTATCATACCCTCGCCCCTGAAAACGTTTTACTACACTCCATATCAATCCTGTATTTTCTTCTACTAATATTTCCTGTGCCTTTTTATTTCCTTCTTTTGCCTGCCTGATCAATTCACAGGTCCTCTCCACACTCTTCCCCCTTTCCCATAGTTTTTATGAGTTTTACGCTTGTCCCCTTCCCCGGTTCACTTTTTACGGTTATCTCATCTGAGAAAGCTTCCATAAATGTAAATCCCATACCGGAGCGTTCTTGTGTATGTAACGTTGTATACAATGGCTGCATTGATTTTTTCACATCTTTGATTCCTACACCATAATCTGTGATGATCACTGTAATTTTTCTATTTTCCCGTTTAAAATACGCCTCAATATCTCCACCAGTCTCCGGATATGCGTGAATAATAGCATTGGTAACTGCTTCAGAAACTGCTGTTTTAAAATCTGAGATTTCTTCTAGTGTCGGGTCTAAGATGGATACAAAAACTGCTGCCGTTGTCCGGACAATTCTTTCATTTTCCGGATGATTTCGAAACACCATTTTTAAGCTGTTTCCTATTTCTCCTGCCTGTCTCATTCGTATACCTCCTTTACTTCTTCAATCGTATCTAAAACGGTAACTACATTTTGTATTCCGGACATTTCCAGCATCTTTCGAACAATTTCATTCCCGCCAAATAAATATACTTTTCCATTAATCGGATGAATCTGTCTCACCCTTCCAAGTATTAATCCGATTCCTGAACTATCCATAAATGAGGTGTCCGAAAAATCAAAAATAATATCCCGGATAATAAAGTTCATAAAACTTCTCTCACATTCCTGCCTTATTTGCTCCGCCTGACAATGATCAATTTCTTTTGGCAGACGAATGACCAGACATTGATTTTTTACATGACAACAATTCATTTTTACACTGCCTCCCTTTCTGATACTGATTTGTTGCTTGTCACCTACAAAGGTTAAAGTCATCTCATATCTGAGATACTCTCCACTTATTAAAGTGGAACAAGCTTGCATCCGCTTTCTGACCTTTTGGTCCTGGTACTATTCTATAAAAAACAAAAAAATAAGTCCGACATATTCTGTCGAACTTATTTTTATTTATAATGTTTTTAAAAATAGCAATAATTATTCGTTATCATCAGCAGTATCTGTACTAAAGTCCTCTTCTGTTGTACTCTTTGAACTGCTCTTCTTGGATTCAGAAGAATCTGTGCTGTCATCATCACTGTCTGACTTTGAATCAGAAGACTTCGTACTGCCACCCTTTGCTTTAGCTGCCGCTTCTTTTGCAGAATTAATTACCATATCAAGACCAAGATTTGCTGCCTTACGAATCAGATCACTATCTCCGGAATTATTAATAATATCATAGAAATATTCCTTTGCCTTATCTGTATTCTTATTTAAGTTCTTATAGCACATCGCAATATGATACTCCGTATTGTAGCTCTTATCATACTTATAAGACTGTTCAAGGTCATCTAATGCATCCTGATATTTATATGCATCAAAAGAAGCCTTTCCACTGTTATATAACTGTGTTGCCGCATTCTGGAATGCCTTATCTTTCATGGATGTATATAAATTCTTAGCTGTAGATGATGGTAAAGAGTCTTTATCTACTTTTAAAAGATGTTTTGCACATTCTACATAGTTACCGCTTGAGTATGCCTGGCTTGCCTTTAAGATGCTGTCATACATACTGTCTTCACCTTTAGAACCTTCGTAAACTTTAAGACGCTTTGTAAGCTTCTTATTCTTCTTCTGAAGACTCTTCTTGTCATCCTTTAATGTATTGATCTCTGCATCTTTTTTATTGGTTGTCTGGCTATATTCCTTCTTCAAGTTGTTATAGTCAACACTTACACTTGCCTTAACGCTTGGAATAACAAGTACAAACATGGCAACAACACCGATTGCAAGACCAATTAACATATAAACAAACTGTTTCCATGTTTCTTTATTCGGATCTTCATAATGATCTACCGGACGAACATTTTTAAGATTCTCATTATCTGGCTTTAAAGCATCGGCAGGAATCTTCTCTGCCACTGTTTCCGGATTCTCTCCGATTTCTTTTAAATAACGACGAGCTGTCGTATTATATCTGTCAATCGCAAGGGCATTATTTAAATCTGCCTGTGCAGAAGCATTATCACCTGCACGCATATGAAGTAAGGCAAATAATAAATGTGCATTCACGAAGTTCGGAGTGACACTAAGTACCTTCTTTACCTGAATCATCGCAAGATCATCACTTCCCTGCTTTGCATAAGAAAGTGCTGCATTATACTTCTTAGCTGTTTCATTAATCTCTTCAAATACTGCCGGATGCTCTTCCATCTGTTTGATATAAAGATTCGCGATGTTCTCTTCTACGGAAGAAAGCTTCGCACTGACTTTCCATTGGATATATGCCTTGCCGCCTTCACCCATCTCATTATAAACAAGACCGAGAAGATTTCTTGCATTCTTATGAGACTTATTATAAGTAAGAGCCTTCTTTAAATATATCTCCGCTCCACTTAAATCATGCATCTGCGCCTTTTCAAGACCGATGTTATAATAATAATCTGCAGTATTTAACGCTTTCGCTATGTGTTTATTGTCAAAGCCGCAGGCATTACAGTATCTTCCCACACCAACTGGCCGACCACATTTAATACACTTCATTGAATTCCTCCTAGATCAGACTGTTGTTTCTTTTATTTCTATCAGATGAGCTTACTTAGAAGCTTTCTTTCCTTCACGCTCTGATACCAGTTCTTCTACAAGATCAGTGATATCTTTAACGTCATCACTAAAAAGTTCATCTTCTCCAATCTCAACACCTACTGCCGGTTTAAACTTCTTTAATTCTAAATCAAAATCAAACATGATATATCCTCACTTTCAAAAAATTGTTGTCGCAAAATCTTTAATCTCTCCTGCCAAATACAGTGATCCGAGACATAAAAGATTCTCATATTCTCTATCCTTTAAAGCTGTCTCAAATGCTGTCTTTGCATTATCGTATTCGTATATCGGACACCCTGCTGTCTCTTCTTTAAAACACTGTTTTACTGCAGCAGTATCCGCTCCTCTTGCGCTGTCAATCTTTGTAATGTATATTCTCTTCCAGGGAAGCCTGCCTAGTACACGAATCATCTCAGAATAATCTTTATCTGAACAAACTGCAAATAATAAGAGCCACTCTTTATCAGAATCAGTCAAACTGTTATAAATCTGATGAACCGCTCCCGGATTATGTGCCCCATCCACATAAACATTCTCTGCAATCTCTTCCATCCTTCCAGGCCAGTACATCTTTACAATTCCTTCTCTTATCACATCCTGTGATACTTCCGGTAAAAGAACCTTTACGGCAAGTACCGCTAAGGCAGCATTCTGCACCTGATAGGAAGCATAACTTTTTATTTTCAAGTTGCTTATCTTATAATAACGGCTATTGATAGAAAAATCAATCGTATTCTCACATTTTTTTAAAATTGTAAGCTCTTGCGATTTCAGCCCATAAACAGGCGCATTTTTTTCTTTCGCAGTTCTTTCGATCACTGAAAACGCACCATTTTCTTCATCAATTGCGACAACCGGAATCCCCTCTTTTATGATTCCTGCTTTTTCCGCTGCAATCTTCTCTATTGTATCGCCAAGAATCTCTGTGTGATCATAACTAATGGAAGTTATGACAGAAAGTACCGGATTTGAAAGAACGGTTGCATCCAGTCTTCCTCCAAGTCCTGTCTCCAAAATACAATAATCTACTGATTTTTGTGAAAAAATAAGCATCCCCATAAAAAAAAGTATTTCAAAGAACGTAAGCGGCTGCAAACCTTTCTCCTCGCCCTTCACCATATAGTCTTTTACGCTGCACCAGGCTTTGATCAGCTCTTCATCGGAACATTCTTTAAAATTAATACGAAATCTTTCATTAATTTTTATCAAATGAGGCGAAGTAAATAATGCAGTCGTATACCCTGCCTGCCGTAAAATCGAATCAATATACGCACTGACGGAGCCCTTACCATTTGTCCCTGCAATATGAATCACCCGGAGATTCCTTTCCGGGTGATTCGCCAGTTCAAGATAAGCGGAAAGATTAGACAGGCTTGCTTTTGCACCGAACTTCGGAATCTCGTTGAGTTCCCGTTCCATTTCGCTGTATGTCATCATTCCTAAATCCTTCTTATCGCTATTTATTTCTTAAGCTGAGAAAGACGTTCCGCAACCTGCGCTGCCATTGCAGTATACTTCTCTAACTTTTCTTTTTCTGCCTCTACCTTTGCTGCCGGTGCTTTGCTTACAAATTTTTCATTAGAAAGCATTCCCTTTGCACGCTTAATTTCTCCTTCGAGACGGCCTGCTTCTTTTTCAAGACGGGCAATTTCTTTTTCAACATCAACAAGTTCTGCAAATGGCATATAAATAACTGCATCAGGGATTACTGTAGATACTGCATCTTCTGCAATGCCTGCTTTATCTGCCTGTACATGAACTTCACTCGCATATCCAAGTGTTGCAAAAAATACTTTAGAATCCTCAAATACTCTGCGAACTTCTTCTTTTTCAGATACTACATAGACACTTGCTTTCTTGCTCGGTGGTACATTCATATCTGCGCGAAGATTACGAATATTTCTTACAGCATTCTTAATCATCTCTACTTCATTTTCTTCAGCCTTGAAGTCAAACTCTTCTTCAAAAACAGGCCATTCAGAAACCATAATGGACTCTTCTTCATCCTGAAGACTGCAGAAGATTTCTTCTGTGATAAAAGGCATATATGGATGTAACAACTTCAGAGAAATCGTTAACACTTTCTTTAATGTAAAGAGTGCTGCTGCTTTTGTTGTATCTTCCTCATTATAGAGTCTTGGTTTTACCATCTCGATATACCAGTCACAGAACTCTTCCCAGATAAAGTCATTTAACTTGGCAACAGCAACACCGAAATCGTATTTTTCCATATTGTCTGTCACTTCTTTTACAAGAGAATTCGCTTTGGATAAAATCCATTTATCAGCCGGTGTCAGGTCCGCAAGAGATACGTTGCTTAAGTCCGCTTTTTCAATATTCATTAACATGAATCTGGAAGCATTCCATACTTTATTGGCAAAGTTTCTGCTTGCAATAATCTTCTTCTCTGAATAACGCATATCATTACCCGGAGCATTACCTGTTACTAATGTAAGACGAAGTGCATCGGCGCCGTACTGCTCAATGATCTCTAATGGGTCGATACCATTCCCAAGAGACTTACTCATCTTACGGCCCTGTTCATCACGAACCAGACCATGAATAAGTACATCACTAAATGGACATTTGCCTGTCTGTTCATATCCTGAGAATACCATACGGATTACCCAGAAGAAAATGATATCGTATCCTGTTACAAGAACATTTGTAGGATAGAAATAATCAAGATCTTCTGTCTTTTCCGGCCAGCCTAATGTGGAAAATGGCCATAAAGCAGAACTAAACCATGTATCTAATGTATCCTCATCCTGTGTAAAATGAGTACATCCACACTTTGGACATACGGATGGCATTTCTTTTGCTACAACAATCTCTCCACATTCGTCACAGTAATATGCAGGAATTCTGTGTCCCCACCATAACTGTCTTGAAATACACCAGTCACGAATATTCTCTAACCAGTGCAGATACGTACGGTCAAAATGGCCCGGTACAAAACGAAGATCTCCGTTCTTTACTGCTTCGATCGCAGGCTTTGCCATCTCGCTCATCTTTACAAACCACTGTTTTTTCACCATTGGTTCCACTGTAGTATGACAGCGGTCATGAGTTCCTACGTTATGTTCATGCGCTTCAATACGTACAAGATATCCTTCTTCTTCTAACTCTTTTACGATAGCCTTTCTTGCCTCGTAACGATCCATTCCTGCGAACTTTCCACCATTTTCGTTAATTGTTCCATCATCATTTAAAATATTGATTTCTTCTAAGTTGTGACGCTTTCCAACTTCAAAGTCGTTAGGATCATGTGCTGGTGTGATTTTTACTGCACCTGTACCAAATTCTTTATCTACATAGGAATCCGCAACGATCGGAATCTCTTTATTTACGATTGGAAGAAGTACCATCTTTCCAACTAAATCTTTATATCTCTCATCATCTGGATGTACAGCGATCGCAGTATCTCCAAGCATTGTCTCCGGACGGGTTGTTGCGATCTCAATACATTTATCTGTTCCAACGATTGGATAGTTAATATGCCAGAAATGTCCTGCCTGATCCTCGTATTCTACCTCTGCATCAGAAATAGATGTCTGACATACCGGACACCAGTTGATAATTCTTGAGCCCTGATAAATATATCCCTTTTCGTAAAGGCGGATAAATACTTCCTGTACTGCTTTAGAACAGCCTTCATCCATTGTAAAACGTTCTCTGTCCCAATCAGCGGAAGAACCAAGCTTCTTTAACTGGCTGACAATACGTCCGCCGTACTCTTCTTTCCACTCCCAGGTACGCTTTAAGAATCCTTCACGTCCAAGTTCTTCTTTATCAATGCCTTCTTCTTTTAATTTGTTTGTAACCTTTACCTCGGTTGCGATACTTGCATGGTCTGTTCCTGGCTGCCATAAAGCATTATATCCCTGCATTCTCTTAAATCGAATGAGAATATCCTGCAGTGTATTATCTAACGCATGCCCCATATGCAGCTGTCCTGTAATATTTGGCGGCGGCATTACAATTGTAAATGGTTTCTTGCTGCGATCTACTTCTGCATGGAAATACTTCTTATCCATCCATTTTTTATAAAGTCTGTCCTCAATCTCTGATGGATTGTAGGTTTTGTTCATTTCTGTTGCCATGTTGTGGTTTCCTCCTAGTTTTTATCATATATGCCAGGTATTTCTTATTGGTCTATCCCTATAAATCTCCTGACATTCTAACTCTGATGTTATGTCGTAAATAACGTACCAGCTACCATAGTATAACTTATTTGCGCATTTGTCACTAATATTTTTTATTTAAATTTCTATTTCTTTGCGAAAATCGCTCTGCAGGCTTCGAATCAGACGCTTTTTCTTTATTTTAGCCTCTTCTTCTTTTCCATTTTCATTTAAAAATACTATTTTTTTATATATTTCCGATACTGCATTATATTGAAAATCTTCCTGATATTCTGCAAACTTTTCCTCAAATGCATCAAGTAGCATATCGGAATCCTCAAATTCCTTCAATTCTTCTCCTGCTGCTTCGATTCCTTCTAACAATGCCGTAATCGCATAATAATAAAAAAGAGATTTCTCCTCACCTAAATGCTGATATGCCTTGATAAAAGCAATCTTTGCATTCTGAAAACGAAAAAGCTTTGATTCCGCGATTCCAATATTGTGATAGATCCGTCCAATCTCATTTTTTTCCATGTCTTCTTCCGCAAGAGCTGCCTGATAACTTTCCAGCGCTCTTGCCGATCTGCCCGATCTTACAAGCAGGTCGCCCATCCATTTTTTCTGCCGGTAAACCGGAGCATTCATAAGGCTTCGATACTCATCTAAAATATCTCTTATCTCATCTTCATTAAAATAATGCCCTTCTCGAAATAATGCAGAAAAGTATTTCATCTGGTCCTTTTCCGGATCTGTCAGACGAATCAGCTGCTTATATAACTTTTCCAGCCCCAGTTCATCCCTGAGATATATGAGCAGATCCTCTCCGGGAAGTGTATGGATATAGCAGATCATATGTCTTTTTAAATAATAACAAAGTTCCTCATAGGAAAAAATCTGTATTCCGGTATCTTCAAAATAATATCCTTTTTTTCCAATCTTACCAATACAGATAAGTGACTCTCTCATCTTCCTTACCTCTTTCCCTCCGTAATGATCTTTTATTACGAAATTAACTTAATTACGAAATTAATTTAAATGGAAAGACTGTAATCTTTCCTGTTGCCGGAAACATTTCCCCAAACCCCATATCTTTCAGTAAAATCACTCCCTCAACCGAAGAAGTAAACCGAACTTCTATGCGGATTCTCGTCGTTTTAGGCGGACGTTTCGGCAATCCTTTTATATCACAGGCAGCTCCCTCGATTTCATTTTCCTTCGTATTATGATAGAAAAAATCTACCCGCTGGCTTTTATCAAGAATAATGTCCACACTGCCATGCGTATTATACCACTCTCTTCCTATGGATGTTATCGGTACATACTGAGGCTTCCCTGCCTCTGTTGTAATCACTCCCACTGTATGGTAGACCATATCCGGTCCATCCATGAGAATCATTCCCTCATCCATAAGCTCGATCGGGTGGATTCCCAGAAGACAGGCTCCATTCGCATACAGATTCTGTCCTAGAAATACTCTTCTTCCGGCACAAAGATAGGTCAGCGTTTTCTTCATCCAGTTTCCTTCAAATCCACTTCCCGTAAGGAAAATAATATTGGCTGGGTTCTTTACAAGAAAACGCTTCACCATCTGTCCAAAATTCGCATCCTGTTCCGGTGTTCCTTCCACTACCCGATATTCATTAAGATCAATCTGTTTTTCTACTGCCCGATAGGCCTTCTGTCTCGAACGGCGTATCTGATCGATCAATACATAACTCAACTGGTTATCATGATAATCTAATAAAAGTGTATTGCGATCCCACATAATTCGTTCCTGATGGAATACATATTCTGCAAATGCTCTGAAATGTGTGATGACCTTTACTGTATGAAACTTTAAAAACTCTTCACTTACACTTTCTTTTAATTTATCTCTGTTTTCTTCGGATGGATCTTGCATGGAAAAATGAACCGCCTGATAATCAGACCATTGATATTCTTTTTCCTTCATATACTCTTCCACCAGATGGATTCCTGTCTCTATATATGCCTCTTGCTGCTCTTTTGCTATTGGGAAACTTTCTTCGGACATTTCTTCTTGTCCTTCCCTGTATATGCTAAACTGTACAGAAGTTTTCCCCAGATCAATTCCCGCATATTTTTTTGTATCCAGTTCTTCCATTTATATTATAAACCTCTCAATCTGTTTTTCTGAACCACTATACACTGGTTTATCTACAAAAGCTTCATACACTGGTCTGCAAAAAAAGTTTTTAAAAGATATTCTTTTAACTCTGGCAGTGATGCTTCTTCCGTATCTAAATAATTCAATGTAAAGAAACGGCTTTCCTCTCCATCTTCATATTCAAATGTTTCAAATTCCAGGGCATTCTCATCCGCAACTAGCTTTCCGTCTGCTTCTAGACGATACTTTACATGATCTCTCTGGAAGAAATTCATATGACAGACATACATTCCCGGAAGAACTTCTTCCAAATTCAGATTACGGAAAGAATATTGTTCTCCATCAATCTGATAATTCAATGTAACATGCTGCCCCGCACGTCCTCTGTATGTCAGGAATGTCAATTCTCTGTAATAGATTGGAAAATGAACCCACTGCGCATACGCATGATAAATCGGAAGATAAAACTTTTCCTGCAAAAAGCCTTCTATAATGTATACTGCCGTATCTTTAATGGTATCATACCATTCTTCTCTTCCGGCAAAATAATACAGGAAATGAATTCTGGAATGTCGGTTTTCCATGCGGCCATTTACAATCTCCTGACCGATCGCCATATGCATAAAGTCATTCAATTCCATAGAACTTTCTAATTCTTTCATCGATGCATATTCCAGATAACGGTCAATCAGATCATCTCCCTCATTGGTCTGATAGAACGATTCAAATACCGGAAATACGCCTTCTGTATCATTACCGGTAAACATGACCTGTTCAAGAATCTTTCGTTCAAAATCAGCCGTTTCCAGGCCAAAGCGCCTGCCTCTTTCCCAAATATCCAAAAGTACTGCTGTTTCACCCTGAAAATGCTTCATCAGATACGTCAGTGTATCTTTGTTACACTTCTTTCGAATAAATGCCGCATACGCTAAGGAAAGTGTTTCCTCATCCTTCTTTCCCTGATAATATTGCGCACCAAAGGATGCCAGACGAAGAATCTTTGCGGAACCCATTATATCACATCCATATAATTCGATTCCAAAGAAAGCTTCCTCCATCATGCCGACTTCCATATAATAATCCATTAATGTCTTTCTAAATTCTACAGAAATATTCGAGTAATCAATCTTTCCAAGCCATCTGGCCAGACTTCGCTTTTCCTGATGATTCTCATAATAGGTAAGCAGCTTCTCAACTGCCTCTGTCTGAACCCAGCGTACAAAATCATCGTTAAATGTAAGCTGCTGAAGAACGGCTATGCCATCTTCTTTGATTCCCTCGTTCATCTTCTCTGATTCCATTAATAAAATCTTCTTATTAGAAAGGTTACGGCGAATCCATTCTTTTTCAAACTGTTCTGTTGATAAGAATGGCTTTAACTGATATGCAATATCTCTGACATATCGCTGCTCATTATTATCTACAAAATAAAATACGGCTCTGCTATTATATACTTCCACATAGCTTACACCCGCCGAAAGTGGATAGTATCTTTCCTGCTCTGTTTCCGGACAGGAAACATAGACACCGCTGATATGCGGATTATTACAGATCAG
Organism: Anaerobutyricum hallii; assembly: GCF_900209925.1. Lineage (NCBI taxonomy): Bacteria > Bacillati > Bacillota > Clostridia > Lachnospirales > Lachnospiraceae > Anaerobutyricum > Anaerobutyricum hallii. Next base: position 2,558,320 of record NZ_LT907978.1, read on the forward strand.
CTTATGATAAAATAAAATATCACATACTGACTTCCAGTTATCCGGCTTTTCAAGAACTTCTTTTTGAAAACAAGTATACAGATATGCCAGATGTTCATTAATTCTTCCTTTTAACAGCTGTTCTTCCACAAATGGAAGCATTTTAGAATAATATGCACCGTACACTTCTTCATAACTTTCTTTATTACGCAGTACATTACTATAAAGATATGCCTTTTCCAGATAATCAAGGCTGTTACTATAGGTAAAATAAATAAGCACTCTCTGCGGAATAATATCATATGTTGTAAAATCCATACTGCGGATAAAAAATTCATTCAATCCTATGATCTTAAGATTTGCCTCCACTGCAAGACGGAAGTATTCATGGTATTCCTTCCCTGTTCGATTCCCCTTTATAAGAAGGGAACAGATCACCTGTAAAAACTGCTCATCCGGTTCAACACCATATAACTTCTGTGCAATATAAAATACTGCCTTATTATAAAACTTCATCTTTAAAGCAAGCCGGGCAAACTGATAGGAAAGCGCCAGTGAAATATAGCCGTATCTTACTCCCCATCGGAAAATACTGATTTCAAACTTGCCAAGCTCTTCCATATAATTTGGATTCTCATTTAAAATATCACACGCTTCAAAGTATAATAAGCTGCTATTATTTCCATCTTCAAATAATTGTCGTATCGTATCATACTGAAGCCGCTTATTATACACATACTCTCTATCAAGATAAATGAGCATCCACAGCGCCTCTGCCTTATATTCTGATAATTCGTAAAACTCTCTTATTCCGGTAACCGCCTTGCTGATCACCTCCGGAGTCCGGTAATACATTGCTTTAAGATAAAGAAAATAATTCGCTTCTAACGGTTTAAAACCGCCTTTTTGTGCAATCTCTTCTAAAGCTTCCATCGCCGCCTTCGCCTCTTCCTGCTGTTCTTCCATTAACAGGAAATGCATTCGGTAAAGCTTCCATTCATTCTCTTCAGTAGAACGATACAATTCTTTTAAAACCTGTCCGGAATCTTCCGCAAAATCTTCAAATCCAATACTTCCTGTCCTAAAATACAGATAATTATGCATAAGTTCCGCCCGCTTCTTCTTTAATAAAAGCTTCTGTTCTTTATCCTTTATCAAAGCAGAAGACTCTGTCCACCATTCAACCGGAATCTTTATATCCTGCCGAACTGTATCGATTCGTATAACATCGCTTCCATTCCGAAGATTTTGTTTCTTCTCTATCGTAAATGAAAACGTTCCTTCTGTAAAATCATCACTGGAAAAACGGCTCACAGATGGCTGAACCTGTCCCTTTTCACTGTAAATTCTTCCTTCTACATACCCTGCTGAAGTAAGTGCTATTGACAAAGTAGTCTGCGTATCGCTCTCTTCCATTACAATCTTTTCACCAGATACTTCAAGAAACGTCGGTTCTTTATATCCTGCCGCTGTAAGAAATTCTTCTAAGATAAGACTTCTTGATCTGCTCTTCATGAGACTGTGATATAAGCTCTTTTGTTCTGGAAGATGTTCCAGAAATACTTTTTCAAAATTCGGCAGGAAAAATAATTCCATCGCCTCTTTTCGATTCTCTCTATAAATATCTACGAATTCTTCCATCGTAGATATTCTTCCCTTTGAAGTTTCTATATATTTATGTATGACCTTGACAGAGTAAGGAATCGTATATTCGCCCCCATTAGTAATGAGAACTATGTCTCCTTCAAAACTGCTATCCGCCGTCGCCAGCTTGCCTTTAAAATAAAAAGGAATCTCCTGACGGATTCCCGCAAGCCGCTCTACTTCTACTGCCATCTTATCGCTGGTTGTACATACATATCCTTCTATCGGAATCTTATTCTCACTCTCAATGAAAAAGGAATCTTTGTAAACTCGTCCCTCTTCCACCTCAATATCCAGACTCGTAATGGAAAGGCTTACGATTGGCGTTGTATCGTTATTCACCTGGTTTATTATATTAATTTCTTCTTTCACGTCCTATATCCTTCCCTTTTCCATGATATGTCATATTATAGCAAACATTGCTCTATTTTTAAACAGATACAAAAGTTTTTTCCTAATTTATTTTTAAATAAATTTCTAACATTTTTCATAACTTTTTGTGCTATTTTAGACAAATCCAAATGATTGTCCTTTGACATTAAAAAGGCTTCGTCTTAGTATTGATTTAGTTATTTTATTATTTTGGTGAAGTGCGCCCATAATAAGATTATGGCAGTTTCACAATACCGTTTCATACGAAGGTGTACCGTATTAGTGAAGCTACAATAAGTACCAAGCCAAGATACAGGAGGTTGAACAAATGAAAAAACTATTGACCGGACTTTCTGCTTTTCTGCTGTTTAGTCCACTCCATGTATTTGCTGCTGACGGAGCGCTCTCTGATACTGCACTTGGAACTACACTTCCTCTTTGGAGTTGTATTCCTTTTGCTGGAATGCTCCTGAGTATTGCCATATTTCCTCTGATAAAAGAAGAATGGTGGGAAAAGCATAAACCCTGGGTCGTTGCTTTCTGGTCTCTTTTATTTCTCATTCCATTCGCTGTAATCTTCGGTGGACATATTGCATTAGAACATTTAATAGAAGTAACACTCGGTGATTATCTTACCTTTATTGTTCTTCTGTTTGGTCTGTTCTGTGTTGCCGGTAACATCAGTTTACAAGGTGATCTGACCGGTAACCCAAAAGTAAATGTTGTATTACTCCTCATCGGAACCCTGCTTTCGAGCTGGATTGGAACAACCGGAGCAAGTATGCTCATGATCCGCCCGATCATAAGAGCAAATAAATGGCGGCAGCGCAAAGTGCAGATTATGGTATTTTTCATTTTCCTTATTTCTAATATCGGCGGCTGTCTCACACCGGTAGGTGATCCGCCTCTTTTAATGGGATTTATGAACGGTGTTGGATTCTTCTGGAGTCTTAATCTGCTTCCTGTAATGCTCCTGAATGTTCTTATCCTGCTTACTCTGTTTTTCCTGATTGATACAAAAGCATACAAGAAGGATATCGCTGATGGTTTTAAACCAGAGATTCGTCCGGAAAGCGAGCGTGTTAAACTTCACTTAGATGGTGCTCACAACATTGCCTTTATGCTTATCATTGTTGCAGCAGTTATTTTAAGCGGTGTCCTTCCTACAACATTTCCTGTTTTCAGTGAAGGACTTACGATCATGGGAGTAACCTTATCCTATGCTTCCATTATCGAAATTATAATGATACTTGCTTCCGCCTATCTTTCTTTTAAAACAACAAAGAAAGAAATCCGAGACAGCAACCACTTTACCTGGGATGCCATCGAAGAAGTTGCCATTCTTTTCATCGGTATTTTTATCACCATGATCCCGGCACTTCTTATTCTGAAAGCACGAGGTGCTGATCTTGGACTGACACAGCCATGGCAGTTCTTCTGGATAACCGGAGCACTATCAAGCTTCCTTGATAACACGCCAACTTACCTGGTATTCTTTACTACCGCAGCTTCTCTTGGATTTACCTCCGGTGTACAAACGCTAACCAGTTTTATTCCGAAGGCGGTTCTGATGGCGATTTCCTGTGGTGCCGTATTTATGGGTGCCAATACCTATATCGGTAACGCTCCAAACTTTATGGTACGCTCTATTGCAGAAGAAAACGGTATCAAGATGCCATCCTTCTTTGGATATATGTTCTGGTCACTCAGTTGTCTGATTCCGGTATTTTTAATCGATATGCTGATTTTCTTCCTATAATATTTTAAGTAAAATTTTAGGCAGGCTTTTAAAATATAAAAATAAAAATCTCAGTCGAGAAGACTCCCACCTCTTTCAGGTGGTGAGTGACAGCAAATTTGTCTCAGTGGGAGTCCAATCTCCGACTGAGATAAACGCTCCGCGAGGATGCGCAGTGATTCTGTAAAGAATATGTCAGCTTACGCTGACCAGAATCACGCGCCAAGTCTCGCAGCAGCTCGACTTGAATTACACTCCTTCTTCTTATTAACACGAAAGCTACTTACCTTACATTATTATTCCCGAAGAGAATCATCTTTTATCGTACCGTTTTTCAAAAATGGTTCTACAAGCTTCTCCCACTCGTACTGCCATAATACCTCAGAACCCTTTGGTGTATCTTTCTGACGCCCCATAAACTGGCTGAGATATACTCCATGTTCCTTCCAGGCTTTCCCGTTTGTCGCAGCATTTAGTATGACCGGCTGCAAGTTATCCATCGTATGTGCAAATCTGGATTCCGGTGTATTCTTTGCCTCGAATTCTTCCCAGATTGCTTTTAACTTTGCTCCCTGATCTTCCGGCAAAAGACCATACAGCCTTTTGGCTGCCTTCTGCTCTCTTTGAGCCTGAGTCTTCTTTCCTTCTTCATCATAAGCATATGTATCACCGGCATCAATTTCAACTACATCATGAAACAGTACCATGACCATTGTTTTTAATACATCAATCGGTTCATTGGCATATTCTGATAGAAGGAACGTCATTAATGCCAGATGCCATGCATGTTCCGCATCATTCTCTTTCCTCTTTCCATCTGATAAATAAGTCTGCCTGCCAATAAACTTTTCTTTATCCATCTCGCGGATAAAGTTGATCTGCTGTTCTAATCGTTTTGTCTGTTCTGAAAATGTATTTGTATTTTCCGATTGTTTTTCTGTATTCATTCTTACTTTTTTACTCTCTTCTAAGGTTTCCTTAACGTATTCTTATCTTTCGGATTTCTGACCAGCCAGACCAGGATTTCACCCCAGCCTTTTTATAAGAATAGCGCACCCGAAAATAATATACTTTCTTTTTTAACTGTTTAGTAATAAGGCTCCCATTTTTACGGCTTACCGATACTTTTTTTGCCTTTTTAAAACGAGCGTTTGTCGCATACTGAACCTGATACGTTGTTGTGTATGTTCTTTTTTTCCAGAAAACCTTTGCTTTTCTTTTGGTGTTGCGCCGTACCTTTACTTCTTTCAGTGGCTTTAAGAAATATGCTTTCTTTACTGAGCTGAATCCTCCAAACACGCCCCCGTTATATGCCCGTACTTTATAAGAATACTTCTTACCCTGCTTAACCTTTTTATCAATGTAAAAATCTTTTGAAGAAGACACGACCGCTACCTTTTTCCATGATCCCTTATTCTTTCTTCTATAAACATAATAGGAATCTGCACCGTATGCCTTTTTCCAGCTAACTTTGATTCCCTTCTTTACATTGGATACACTTTTCAGTGTTGTACGGAAAATAACGATATACCGCTTATGGGAGATTCCTCTTTGAAACAGATTCGTCATGATCGGACAGCCCCATCCATAATAACTGTCCTTTCCTTTGGAACCAAGATCCCTGCAGTATAATTTTAATTCCCGATAAATACCATCTACCGATAAATTAGACTGCATCATTTTTAAATAAGCAATCGCCGCTGTAATATGAGGTGCTGCCATAGATGTTCCTGACATTGTCGCAAAGTTCCCTTTATAGTAAGCGCTGACAATACCACTTCCCGGAGCCGTAAAGTCAATGGCACTTCCACGATTGGAATAATTGGCAAGCTGCTGGCTTGAATCAATTGCTGAAACAGCGATCGTTTTACTATAGCAGGCTGGATAACAATAACGAACATCCACACCTTTACTTCCACCTTCTCCATTACCGGCAGCGCAGCAAATAGGAATCCCTCTATTATATGCCTTATCAATTGTCGAATCAAGATAATCATATAAGCTGGCATTCACATCAATAAATCCCATACTCAGATTTACGACATCTGCATTTTTGCTGACAGCGTACTGCAATGCTGTCTTTATCGTCAGCAAAGAAGACTTTCCTTCATTATTAGATACTCTAAGTACTAGCAGTTCAACATTTGCCGGTGTAGCATCTGCGATAATCCCACTTACATGGGTACCATGTCCAAAGGTATCCTGTACATTATGATTATTCCCAAAGAAATTATAACTTTGTGAAGAAACTTTTCGTCCTGCAAATAAAACATTGGAAGTATCAATTCCTGTGTCAACTACCGCAACAGTGACACGTCTTGTATACCCGTTTGAAGCAGCCTGCTTCTTCAATTCATTCAATCCCATATAATCGCTTCCCCAGGAATAGGTTCCCTGGCCATTCTCTCCCCCCTGAGAAAGAGGAAGTCCCATCGTAGAATCTTCAACAGAAACTACTTTATCCGGATAACAGGATGAATAAGTCCGGCTTAACTGCTGAAAGGCTTCTTCCGTTTTTTCCTCTGAATCATACTGTAAAATCGTTTCATGATCCATTTCATTGACATAAACTTCTGATGCACCACAAGTATCCTTTACCTGATCACTTTCCACAATAAGACGCTTCGTCTGATATGGTGCGGTCACTTCTAAATCTCCGTCCGTATTCTCTTTAACTTCATATACGCCATCCTGCTTATCAAGATAATTATCTAAAACATCTTCTGACTTTGTTATACTCTTTGCTTTTGAAGAACTAACATCAAATGTATCTGAAACCTGTTCCTGTTCTCCATCTTTTTCCATCGTATCTGTTCCCGGAGTAATTACCATTTTTTCAAAGTAATCATCATCCCATGTATCTGATATCAAAGCGGATATCTGTTTATAATCCGTAACATCCCGTTCTATTCCTGATACTTCTGCTGCATCTGTAATACGAAAAGAGAAAAAAACACACAGTATACAAATCATCGTTACAACTGTTATTTTCTTCCACATGTTATTCACCTCCGGGGATATACCATAATCTACTGCACTCCTGCTTCTCGGAAAAGAGCGTTCACGATCGTACGGTATTCCGCAACTGTCTTTGCCTTCTTTATCTTCTTTCCATACTTCTCACATTCCGGGAAAAGTGGAATCATATAAGACCATACTTCTTTTAATTTAAACAAAACATTTCTTCCGCCAGACATAATATATTCATATCCATAGCACAACTCATCCAGAAATGCCTTCCATCTGGCATAATCTATGTCTTCTTTTGAAAATTCTAAGCTTTTGTCTCCTGCACAGTCAAAACTTTCTGTAAGCTGAGGATTCGCGATCATTCCCCGGCCGACCATCACAGCCGACAGTTTAGGAAATCGCTTTGTTACTTCCTGTATATCCTGCGCACAAAATATATCTCCGTTATAACAGACTGGATGTATACTTTGTGAAAAACCTTCTGCAAAAGCCTCGTAGTTTACCGGATTCTTATAGTAATCTTCTCTTACCCTTGCATGAATGATCACTTCCGAAACCGGAAACTGATTATACAGAGAGATCAAGTCTTTTATTTCTTCTGGCTTCTCCATGCCAAGTCTTGTCTTTACAGAAACAGCTAGGTTCACTCCCGAAAAAACTTCATCAAAAAAAGCTTTCATCCCATCAAGATCTGACAAAAAACCACTTCCCTTTTTCTTAGAAACAACCGTTCCGGATGGACATCCCAGATTAAGGTTCACTTCCTTATACCCAAGCTCTCCCATCATCTGTGCCACTTTTATAAAATCTTCTGACTTATTCGTAAGAATCTGCGGCACAACTACGATATCCTGATTATGTTCTGGCAAAATGTCATTCTTCTCTCTGGTATTTAAGCCTTTTTTCGGTTTTGGGGTCACAAACGGAGTAAAATATTTATCTACTCCATGAAAAAACTTATGATGTGCATTACGATAAATATACCCGGTAATCCCTTCAAGAGGTGCAGCGTAACACTGCACCTTATGTTTGTTTTCCACTATTTAAGCCTCTTTAATACTTCTACAGTATATTCGTAAATTCTCTTTGTACTTGAAATGGAGAGACGTTCCTGTGGTGTATGAATGTCAAAAATGTCTGGTCCATAAGATACACAATCAAGACCCGGCATCTTCTCGGAGAATAATCCGCACTCAACACCAGCATGGATTACTTCCATTACAGGCTCTTTTTTATACATTTCACGATAAGTATCTCCCATTAAAATACGGAGCTTGGAATCTTCTACATATTCCCATGCAGGATAATCACCGGAACGGCTTACCTTTCCGCCAAGACTTTCTGTCAAACATACTAATCTATCATAAAGCTCTTCTTTCTCACTTGCTACGCTGCTTCGTACAGAAAATACAAGAGAAACGGTATCTGCTTTTGTTTCTAAAATACCAGGATTTAAAGAAGTCTGTACAAGCCCTTCCATATCCTTACTCATCTTCTGCACACCCCAAGGGAATGTACGAAGTGCTGTGATTACTGCATTACCACAGACATCCGTCATAGGAAGCACACCGTCAACACTTTCTGCATCCTCTTTAGAAAGCTCTAAAAATCCTTCAATAGACATGCCTGCATCTGTCTTATGGTATTCTTTTTCAATGATTCCCTGCTGTTCCTTAAGGATATCCATGAAAAGATCTTCCTGACCCGGTGCAAACATAAGGATTGCTCTTGCACTTCTTGTAATCGCATTATCTTTTAATCCACCATCTACAGATACAACTGTAAAATCAGCCTTTTTCTTTAATTCATAAAGAACTCTTCCAAGAACAACATTCGCATTCGCTCCCTGTTTCTGAATCTCTACACCGGAATGTCCACCTGTCACGCCACTTACGTGAATAGAAACCAGCTTACCGTTCCAACGTCTTCTCTCTGCCGGGAATTCACAATCCACTCTCATTCCTCCGGCACATCCAACAAGAAAATGTCCCTCATTCTCAGAATCCAGATTCAGCATAAGACGAGACTTCAAAGAAGAACAATCCATTGCTACCGCACCAAGCATACCAATCTCTTCATCTACAGTAAATACTGCTTCGATCGGTGGATGTTCCAGCGTATCATCATCAAGAATCGCCAATGCCATTGCTACCGCAATTCCATCATCTCCACCTAATGTAGTTCCTTCTGCATAAATATAGTCACCATCGATTGCTAAAGATAATCCATCCTTCTCAAAATCAATCGTACAGTCAGCTTCCTTCTCACATACCATATCCAGATGTCCCTGAATAATTACCGGCTTGGAATCCTCATATCCTTTTGAACCATTCTTTAAGATAATAATATTATTCTCCGCATCCTGATGATATGCCAAACCTCTTTCTTTTGCAAAATTCACACAATAATCACTGATTGCTTTTGTATTCGTTGAGCCATGTGGGATATTGCAAAGCTCCTCAAAATAATAAAACACCTTTTCTGGCACTAAGTTGTCTAAAACTCTCATTTTTATCCTCCTATATTTACCGGACATTTTTCGCTGCTTTATGTTCTAAAAATTATCCATTCATTCCGGCATATTATTACTTATTATAACTCAAATTCTATCTTTACGCAATTTCTATCTTGTCCCAATTAGCTTTTTTGCACTTGTATTTGTAAACTTAACCCACTATACTAAAAATATGAACGAAATTACGACAATACAAATATTTAAGGAAATTATTGAGGAAATCATTTATGGAACAAAAACAATTTTCACCTACAGATTCACATTTTAAACATAGTTCTTTTCAACATTCCCCCAGCACCCCTGCCGCTTCATTATCACTGCAGCCGATTGCCTATATTCACTCTGATTTTTCAGAAAAATTTGGCATTCCACGCCAAAGCGGTTTAGTAAACAGCCTGCAGGCTAAAATCGTATTTACAGAACCATTTCGCAATCAGGACTGCATCCGCGGAATCGAAGAATTCTCCCATCTATGGCTTATTTGGGGGTTTTCCAAAAATCAGCGTGACAAGTGGACACCAACCGTCCGCCCGCCAAGACTCGGCGGAAATAAAAGAAAAGGAGTATTTGCCAGTCGTGCGCCTTTCCGCCCAAACCCTCTTGGACTATCCTCTGTACGCTTAGAAAAATGTATCCCCACTTCTCCGGAAGGACCACTGCTCTATATTTCCGGTGCAGATTTATTAGACGGTACTCCAATCTACGACATCAAACCATATCTTGCTTTTACCGATTCCCATCCGGAAGCTTCCGGAAGCTTTTCCACAAAAGCTTTAGAGCACCGTCTTGTCATCCACTGTCCTGAAGGATTACTGCACCTTATCCCCATAGAAAAAAGACAGTCTCTCTTAGACTGCCTTTCCCTTGACCCACGACCTTCCTACCAGCATGATCCAGAACGAATCTACGGCATGAACTACGCAGGTTTCGATATTCACTTCAAAGTAAATCATAATGATCTCTTTGTTACAGAGATTATTCCTTCTCACGAAATACAATAAGCTTACTGATAATATAATTCAGTACAACTACGACAAACTGTGCTGCAACCTTTACTAAAATACTGTTGAAGTGCAGTTTGTTAATAAAGATCAAAAGAATCACTTCCTCGACAACTAATGTAAACAAACGTCCGCCAAAGAAATTGATGATTTCCAAAAACACTTCCTTTACTCCATGTCTCTCTGCATTAAATACCCATATTTTATTCGTTACATAAGCAAATAATACCGCCAGAATCCATGAAATAATATTCGCTACAAGAGGATTCATATGTAATGCCACATCACAATAACTATAAGAACCAATACTGATGACTGTAGTTAACCCTCCAAAAAATAAATATAACAATACTTCTTTATATTTATAATAAATGCTCTCAAAAATATTCAATCCCGGAAGCGCCATAATCTTATCAAAAATATCTTTCTTTTGTATGTTCTTTTCTACTTTCTTTTCTATTTGCTTTTCTATTTGCTTTTCTTGTTCCATCTCTATTCTCCCACTATTTTTTCTAACAATACACTTGTGGAATCATAACATAAGATTTATTTTTTTTCAATAGACGAAAAATAACTTTCTCCCTTACAGTAAACGTAAAAGAGAAAGTTATTTTTCTGTTTTTGATAAATTTGAAAGGATACTGATCTATACTATTATATTCTACTTACTTCGTAAATTATTTCTTAATAACTACTTTCTTTATAAGACTCCATTTTCCATAAACTTTTGTCTTACCATCTAATTTGTAAGCTCTTGCCTTGATATAATAAGTCTTTTTCTTTTTCAGCTTTCTGATCGTCTTTGTAATCTTTGTGGTAGAAACTTTCTTTGTCGCTTTCTTTGTAAAGTTCATATTTGTAGAGTACATAATTTCATAACCACTTGCCTGTGCCACTTTTTTCAGATTTACTTTTGCCTTTTTGCCTTTTAAAGCTTTCGCTCTTACTTTTACACGAGCTGGTGCAGCTACCTTCTTTATCTGTGTATCCGGCTTTGTCACAGTTATACTCTCTGCCTTCTTAGCCGGTGCAGCTACCATAGATAAATCATAAGTAATATCATCTGCACTTAAACTGGATACTTCATATGTTGTTCCATCTGCTTTACATGTCTGGATATCTGCATACAGTGCCTTGGCAAAATCCATTGTTTCATCACCAATCGCGATACCCAGCTTTGTTGCATAATATTCTAAGTTTGCTTTGTCGTTCTTGTAAACATTAAGCATCTGTGCATTTACATTTTTCTGAAGTTCTTCCATCTTTGTCATATATGCAGTATAGAACTGTTTTACACCTTTTCCATATGCCGTTCTATTATCCCCATCTTCACATAAGAAACCTACATTACGGAAAATCCAATAAGCAGCACGGGAATTATAATTGTGTGCTTCCATCTTATATGCTCTTGATACATCTGTTAATAATGCTCCATAGAATGGTACAAATGTTGACATATCTGCATTACCCATACATACCCACTGTACCGTAGCAAGTTCTGCCGGCATAGATGAATCAATCTGGAAAATATGACATTCCGCTGAGGACTTCACGCCAATTACTCGTGAAATATCTCTTCCGAAGTTCATGTTCTCATAACGATATCCAGCTAATTCATATAACTTTTCTACAGTAACATTCTTAACATTAATGAAAATATCCTGATAATCATCTGTATAAATGGCTGTGTTATCCTGTCCGTTTAACAAATACTGTCCACCACGAATTCTGTCTGCATTCCCAGCACTATATCCCTTACCTGTGTAAGATAACTTCACATTAATATCGCCCTTTCCGTCCTGTGCTGGAACATAGAATCCATTATTCTTTGCAACTTTTACAAGGTTTGGAGAAGCAATAACATTCTCTTTATCACTTAAATCCACATCTCCGATGACCAGACAGTTTGGAATAACTGCTGCTTTATTAGAAGGCATTTTAATTGCACAGTAATTATGACCCAATAACATTTCGAAATACCATACTTCATTCTTATCTGCTATAAAAAGTCCATTCCCTTCGCCTGCACCAATTGTATCCATTACATCAGCTAAAATCTCCACACCTTCACGTGCTGTAGATGCCTGACAGAGAATATAATCTGTAAGATTCTCTTCTGTAATACCTGTATTCTTTACATATGGATCGTACTGTCTGATACTCCTTGCAGCAGATGCTGATGTCGTTGCAGACATTGTAACACCTTTACTGTTTGTACCGAATTCTCCAAAATATCCATCTTCATCTCCCTCATTATCACGGCAGATCGTATAACGGTACGTTGTATCGACTTTAATCGGTGCCTGAAATTCTGTCGCACCTGATTCATCTTTATATACTGCATTCTTCCCAACATGTTTGGCCTGAATTACTTTATAAACTTTGTCCTTACGGGAGGAAATATCCTCTGTTCGTCCATACATCGTTGTTCCGTCTTTTGTACAATCTTTACCTACATAATAAGATGTACATGCCTTTGCCGGTAATGCTGTAAAAAGCATCATACCTGCAATAGAAAGCATTGTTAACACTAATTTCTTCATCTTTCTCTCTCCTCTACTTCAATAATATCAATACTATCCCACAAATCGTTTAAAAATGAAAATCTTCGTATGCTTCTTTGCATTTTTATGTATATTTTGTGGTCTTTTCTATGTATAATAATACTTTATGCATAATTAGTCAATATTTTTTGCATAATTATTTACACAATCACTGTTTTGCACAGTTATAAATAAACAAAAAAACAGAGAACTTAATCAACACCTTATCTTGTTGATTAAATTCTCTGTTTCTCTCTTATTCTTCTGTTACTGTATCTGTTGTTTCCTGAGAGAAATCTTCCACAGTATTCCCTTCTTCTGTCGTCTCTGTCTCATTCTTTACTGTTCCGGTATTCTTTTCATCTTCCGATGCCGCTGTTGTAGCGGAACTACTTGCTGTTGTGGCTGTCGCTGTACTTTCATCCACCGCTCTTTCCAATGTGATTTCCGATACGGATTCTCCGTCCGCCATTGGCATTTTAACGGTATCTTCTTTTATCCTCTTGCTTGTATAGCAGTAGATTCCATCCGCATCTTTTTTAAAGCCGGCCTTCTTTAATTCCTTTTCCGTACTGCTAAAAGTCAGATTACCCGGCAGCGTAATCTGCCCATCAAACATTTCCTTACTAAAAGAAAGCTTCGTTATGATACAATTACTTACCTTCTGATTCTTATCACTCATATTTCGAATAATCACGCCAATCTTCTTTCCATCTGTATTCGTAAGATAAGCATCTTTTTCAAGCTTTCCTCCCGGAACAAGTGTCGCATTTTCATTTCGAAGTGCCTCTAACTTCCAGCCATCCTTTGTAAAATCGGATACCTTTCCTAATAATTTATACTCTTTATCTCCTACTTTTACAGAAGAGAACATCTTATCTGTGTTCACTACAACACCATCTTCGTTCTTTGTCTGTAATGCCTGTTCCTCCGAAGCCTGTTCTGCCTGCTTTTTCTCCTTTTTCAAGGCAGAAATCTGCGTTTTTAGCTTCTGATTCTGTTTCTGAAGAGACTGATTCTGATAACCTAAACCGGCAATAATAAGTACAAGAACAATTCCGATTCCAGCAGCAAATACTTTCCCCATATTGCCTGACTTCTCTGTTTTATCTGATTGTTCCTCACTTCCGGCTTTTTTTGTTTTTTCTGTTGTTACTTCTTTAAAATCTACTTTCTTAACTTCCGGATGCTTCTCCTGCGTTTCTGGTGTATTCTCAGGATCTGGTGCTGCCTTCTTATCTTGACGTCTCTTTCTCCTATGGAACATCGTTCCCTCTTCATCATCTGCACCTACAACTTCCTGTCCTACCTCTTGTACCAGCTGTTCTACTTCTTCATCACGACTTAATCTTCTTCTCCTGCCTCTTCTGTTTTGCTTAGATTCTATGTCTGACTCTGTCTTCTCTTCATTACTGTCCGAATACAATCCGTCATTATCAGAATATATACCGGAATCTCCTGCAGCATTCCTGTCATGATGAATAGCTTCCCTGTCTTCTGACATGGACTCTACATTCTCGCCTTCCTGTTCTTTCATGTAAACCTGTGTATCATCCAATTCCTTATCAGACAACATAATCCAGCTCTTCATTGTTGACTTTATTGACTTATCTTTCATTCTCTCAATCCTTTCACGAATAAAATACTGCCAAAGGCTTTTCCTCTTTTGCGAAAATCGACATTATTTTTTCGTTTATTATAACACATTTATGCCACAAAAAAACAAACTTTCGTTACGAAGTTTTTCTTTTGTTTACTTAATCACAGGAAATATGCATTGAAATCACGTTTTCATTGATATCCTTTGTTATCTGGTCAAATGTTTCCATATCATAGGGCAGTTGTTTACTTTCTTCGCCATAATATGTCTTATAGCTAATCTCATTATGCTTTGCATTCCCATCAACTACATGTACAAGCTTCTCCTTATACTCTTTCAAAGGTTCCAACAGACATTTTCCATGATTCACTGTATCTTCCTGGCTTTTCTTAACCAACTGATAATACCTGGCAATCCCCGTTGCATCTGCACAGGCAAGACTTTTCAACTTCTCATCACTGCTCAGATACGCTTTATAATCACTGTTACTGTCAATAAAGGCATGTTCTACAAGAACAGTCAGCATATCATTCTCTACCCCGCCTCGGATAATTGCATAATAATCTGCAAGCACTTGGTTTGGATAGCGTTCATCCGCCTCGGAATCCCGCGTCAAAATTCCCTGATTCGTAAGTCCAAGCTTCGTAAGTTCATTTAAAATATTACAGGAAAGCTCTTGTCCTTTTCGCGCAAGAGCATCTTTATAACCATCTTTTGCCGCAAGCACTGTACAACCATGATCATATGCCGCACATGGACCAGCCGCGTTATTATGAAGACTAATCAGTGTATCTGCTCTTTTCTCTACCGCAAACTGTATCCTCTCCGGAAGTTCTATCTCTTCATCTCCCGTCCTTGTAAGGTAAACCTCTGTATTCTCATACGATTCAAGCTCCTGTTTCAAATATACAGCAATCTTTAAATTTAAATCCTTTTCCTCCACCTTTTCATTATCCCTTGCCGCCCCGGACTGACTGCCTCCATGTCCCGGATCAAGAACAAGCACAAGAGGCTTTTCCTTCGCCCGCACCTCTGTTTTCTCTTTAAAACAAAAAACTGTACTTATCACAAAAACTATTAAACACGTAACGATAACATACTTTCGCATTATTATTTTTTCTTCCCCATATCGTCTTTCAAAAATTGCTGATATGTCCTTGGGCGATACGTTCCTCCGCTAAAAGAGCAGTAACGATACACACAATCCACAACATAATCAATCGCATTATAATCATCCTTCATATCCGGATCCGGATATGTAAACTTCAAAATATAATTCTTCTCCCCATCATTTGCTGCAATAATATATACCCCTGTCGTCTCTGAAGAATCTACGGAAGCCCCGATCAGGGTGCGCGCCATTCCTTCGCTGTCCGTCCTTGTCGGCTGCATCTTAAAGTAAATCTTATTTACCTGAGAGGAAAATCTATCATAAAGCTGTTTCGCATTCTCTAATGCATTCCCTTCATTCTCCTCTGTATAAACAGCAAGTTCTGCTTTTTTCTCTTCGCTGCCTTCTTTATATGTAAGACTGTACGATGTCCCTGATGCATTCACCTCACTGTGATTAAACAAATACTTCGGATATCCAAAGCTAAAACTTCCATCTTCTGAGATTACTGTATTATATGCATCCGTACTGAGGCATTCCTCCACACTCATATGCGAATTCTCTGTATCCTCAAGCATATGCTCTGCTTCCTTCTTATCTCCTGTCTTATCTGAAGTGGTGTTATCTGTAGTTTTCTTATCTACCTCCTTCTTATCTTTACCACCCTTTGACGGAGTATTCTTCTTAGAATCAGAAACAGAAGAACTTTTATGAATACTGTCTATCAGCATCTCCGGAAATCCACATTTATAAAGCGCAAAACCTCCGGCTAAAACAATAAATAAATAAAGCAGAAACGGCATCGAAGACTTCTTCTTTTTTTGCGATTTAGCTTCCTGTCTCTTTTTCGTCGATTCCGATGCCGCCGTTCCTGAGCTAGCATCATAACCTCGATATAACTTCTTAGCTTCACTCTCCTCCTGCTTTTTCACAAATTCTTTCCATCTGCGCTGTTCCTCTTCATACCGCCTGCGCGATTCTTCCATGATACGCTGTTCCTCACGCCGCTTACGTTCCGCCTCTTCTCTGGCATAGTTCTCCTCAAGAAGTTTTCGTTCCGCTTCTTCCTTTGCCGCCTCTTCTCTTTGTCTCTCTTCTTCTTTTTTCTTTTTCTTTATCTCTTCGTACTCTTTATCATCAATCTCTCTATAGTATGCATCTTCCGTTTCATTGTTATTCTTCTCTTTTGCAGATACATCCTCTCTCTCTACCTCTCGTCCACATCCTGAACAAAATCTTGCATCATCCGGCAAGTTGGTACCACAAAATCTGCACTTCATACTGGGTCACCTCTCTCATTCCTTCATGTACTCTTTCAAATTTATATTATAACAGGAAATGGAGAGAATGGGGGATTAAATACTAATTTATTTGAGGGGCTAAAGAAACGAAAACCAGAAGGAAATTAGTATTTTCGCTTGAGGAAGAATAAGGGGATTGTCCAGAAGGCTATGATTTTTAATCAGAGAACTATTTATCCATAAGAAAATAACAGTGAAATCCACGCCTTCTACTTAATTCGTTTTCTTTCACTATAATATCCTTACAATTCTGTAAGAAGAAATTTCTCTTCTGGAGAATTTTTCTCTGGTTAACTCTCAGAATCTTCTGGAGAATCCCCTTCTCTTTCCAATATAAATCACTAATTTGCTATTTGTTATCAAAACCAGACAGCCACTGAAATAAAATTTTATGCTGAATTGTAAGAAGACTATGATAAAGAAAAAAGAATGGTTATAAGTATTGCATTTTGTGACTTTGCGCTATGGAATTCTGACCATAGGAACTTGGGACTCGTTTTTCCCAAGTTCCTGTTTTTCTGGGCAGAATGGAATGCTTAGCGCAACGGAACAAAATCAAACTTATAACCATTCTTTTTTCTTTAGAAGACTAACTACAATTCAGCACAATATCTTCTACATAAAGCGGCGTCTGTGTCCTCAGCAAATTAGTATTTAAATTCTTCACCTGTCAGCTGCTCATATGCTTCTTTATACTTTGCAACTGTCTTATCAATAACTTCTTCCGGAAGATTATAATCGCTGTCCGGATTCTGTTTTAACCAATCTCTTACAAACTGTTTATCATAGGAAGGCTGTCCCTTACCTGCTTCGTATCCTTCTCTTGGCCAGAAACGGGAGCTGTCTGGTGTGAGCATCTCATCACCGATAACGACTCTGCCCTGCTCATCAAGACCAAATTCAAACTTAGTATCTGCAATGATGATACCTTTTTCCCAAGCATACTCCGCACATTTCTTGTAGAGGGAAATTGTGTACTCTTTTAAAATGTTTGCGTAGTAATTACCCTTGCCAGGATATGCTTTTTCAAGGATTTCTACTGTCTTATCATAAGATACGTTCTCGTCGTGATCTCCAAGATCAGCCTTTGTGGAAGGTGTATAAATCGGTTCTGGCAGTTTCTCAGATTCCTGTAATCCTTCTGGAAGCTTAATACCACAAACGGTTCCGTTCTCTTTATAGCTTTCCCAGCCGCTTCCTGTTATGTAACCACGAACGATACATTCGATTGGGAACATCTCAAGCTTCTTACACATCATGCTGCGTCCGGCATATTTCTCATTCTGGAAGAATTCCGGCATATCTTTTACATCTGTTGAAATCATGTGGTTCGGTACTGTGTTCTCTGTAAGATCAAACCAGAACTTGGACATCTGGGTTAAAATAGCACCTTTGTCTGTTACTTTGTTTTTCAAAATTACGTCAAATGCTGAAATTCTGTCTGTGGCAGTGATAATTAAGCTGTCCCCGTTATCGTATACTTCGCGGACTTTTCCTTCTTTGATTGGTTTAAATTCTTTCATGTTGTCCATCCTTTTTCCAATGTGATAAGTTATAGTTTTCCTCAATTCACATCCTGCATTATTGCAAAGACTGACTTGCTGAAATTATTTTACTACAAATTTTCGCTTTGCACAATTCCCTTTTACTGCTTTTTTTCTTTCATATAAGAAGCATACGACTTACAAACGTCAGCGAGACAGCATTTTTCACAATAAGGTGTTGTTCTTGCCGTACAAACTTCTCTACCATGATACACTAAACGATGGCAAAAATCGCTTCCTTCTTCCGGCGGTATAATTTTCCACAAAGCCATCTCGACCTTCTTCGGATTTTTCTCATTGTCAACCAGACCAATCCTGTTGCAAAGGCGAATGCAGTGTGTGTCTGTTACGATTGCCGGCTTTCCAAAGACATCTCCCATAATAAGATTTGCACTCTTTCTTCCTACTCCCGGAAGCTTCATCAGGTCATCGAAGTTATCTGGTACTTTAGAATCAAATTCATCTCTGAGCATCCGCATACATTTGCTGATATCTCTTGCTTTACTTTTACCAAGTCCACAGGGACGGACGATTTCTTCAATTTCTTCTGGCTCTGCCTGTGCCAGTTCATTGATTCCCGGATACTTTGCAAATAAATCTTTCACGATAATATTCACTCTCTCATCTGTACACTGTGCTGCCAGGCGCACACTGACAAGTAGCTTCCATGCCTCATTATAGTCTAAAGTGCAGTCTGCTCCCGGATATTCTTTCTTAAGCCGCTCTATTACAATTGATGCACGTTCTTTTTTTCGCATAGTTTTCCTCCATTTTATCAATCACAAATTATATTTTTAAAAGTAATCATAACTATTAAGATTATATCTGGTCTTGTCTATTCTTGCAAGTTTTTTAATATTAATAATCATTATTATTTTATAAATTTATTATAAATGGATATAAAAAAAGAGAACTTCATCACACATCTGATATATCTAAATGAGATAGAGCGATATAATCATACCCTCTCTCAAATAACATTAATCTGTCGATAAATTTCTCTTTTTTATTTTGATAACTAAGACTATTATTTGATTAGGATTCCAGAATCTGCATAAATTCTTCTCCGGTTATTGTTTCCTTTTCGTAGAGGAAGTTCGCTAATTCATGGAGCTTATCTTTGTTTTCATTTAAGATGTCCAATGCTTTTTTATGCTGTGCTTTTACGACTTCTACGACCTTCTCATCGATTTTCTTTTGGGTCTCTGCGGAACAGGCAAGAGAAGTGTCACCGCCAAGATACTGATTATTCACGGTTTCCATTGCAACCATGTCAAACTCTTCTGTCATACCGTAACGGGTAATCATTGCTCTTGCAAGCTTTGTTGCCTGCTCAATATCATTAGAAGCTCCTGTACTTATCGTTCCTGTCACAATTTCTTCTGCTGCGCGACCACCTGTTAACGTAGCGATCTTATTCTGTAATTCTTCCTTTGTCATAAGATATTTATCCTGCTGTTCTACCTGCATCGTGTATCCTAATGCACCGGAAGTTCTTGGTATGATCGTAATCTTTTGTACTGGTGCGGAGTTGGTCTGCTTAGCTGCCACTAAGGCATGACCTATCTCGTGATAAGCAACCGTCATCTTTTCTTTTGGTGACAGTACTGCGTTTTTCTTCTGGTAACCTGCAATTACTACTTCTACACTTTCTTCAAGGTCTGCCTGTGTAACGATTCTTCTTCCATTCCTTACTGCTCTTAACGCTCCCTCATTAATAATATTCGCAAGCTCTGCTCCAGAAGCTCCTGCTGCCATACGGGCTATCGCATGTAAATCTACGTTATCGGCAAGACGGGTCTTCTTGCTGTGCACTCTTAAGATTGCTTCTCTTCCTACCAGGTCAGGAAGCTCTACCGGCACACGACGGTCAAATCGTCCCGGTCTTGTTAACGCCGGATCAAGAGATTCCGGACGGTTTGTTGCTGCTAAAATGATAACACCGTTATTCCCTTCAAATCCATCCATTTCCGTAAGAAGCTGATTTAACGTCTGCTCACGTTCATCATTACCGCCAATCTGACCATCTCTCTTTTTACCGATCGCATCAATCTCATCAATAAATACGATACATGGTGCTTTTTCCTTTGCCTGTTTAAATAAATCTCTTACTTTCGATGCACCCATACCGACAAACATCTCTACAAACTCCGAACCGGAAATAGAGAAAAACGGTACATTTGCCTCACCTGCTACTGCCTTTGCAAGCATGGTCTTACCAGTTCCGGGAGGGCCTACTAAGAGAACTCCCTTTGGCATAGATGCACCAATTTCTGAATACTTTGATGGCTGATGAAGATAATCTACAATCTCTGCTAAATTTTCTTTTGCTTCATCTTCCCCGGCTACATCGCTGAATCGGATTCCCTCTTCGGATGGAACATAAATCTTGGCATTACTTTTACCCATACCAAACATCATATTCGCTCCCCCACCGGACATCTTATTCATCATCTTCTTCTGGGCATAGTATCCTAATGCGGAAAACAAAATAATCGGAATGATCCAGGATAAGAGGAATGATGTCAATGGAGACATCTGTTCCTGAACTTCTGTTGTAAATTCAGC
Organism: Anaerobutyricum hallii; assembly: GCF_900209925.1. Lineage (NCBI taxonomy): Bacteria > Bacillati > Bacillota > Clostridia > Lachnospirales > Lachnospiraceae > Anaerobutyricum > Anaerobutyricum hallii. Next base: position 2,579,206 of record NZ_LT907978.1, read on the forward strand.
TCCGGAACGGTACAATCTCTCTGTCAATCCCCAGTCACTGTCCATCTTTGCTGTCTTATACACAGTGCCATTCTGATCTGTAAATGTAATCTGTGAATCATCAATCTCTACTTTTTTAATCTGCTTATTCAATGTCATGTTCATGAACTCATTATAGTCAACCTTCTTAATACTTGCCTCCCGAATCGTTGGCATAACAAACATATTGATTAACATGAGTATGAGAAGCACTACAATATAATAAAAAATAAACGGCTTTCTCGGTGTCTTTACTTCTTTCATGTCTGTTCTTCCTTTCTGCGTACTTACAGGCAATAATAATCTTCTGAAAATTCTTACAATTATCCATTATTGTCTATCAGACTATTGTAAGCTTTTATGACCAAAGTTGTCAACGAGGATTCTGTGAAATAAATGTGAATTACTATTTGATTCATTAGGGAACAGACGAAAATAAAAAGAATAGACCATTGCAAATGTAAAGATATCACTGCGTAGAAAATGCCTGTTCGGCATTTTTACTTGCTCTCACATTACATTTGCAATGGTCTATTCTTTTTATTTTCTGTGTTTCGGCTCCAGAAGGAATGAAGTCAATAGTCTTTGGGAAAAAGAAGGGGGAGAGATCAGAAGTCTACTTCTTGCTCGGAAGGGTATATCGCCAGAATAATATATTGTTACAATACAGTGATAAATTTATCGTATACAATGACAGCTGGCGTCTTCATTAACAGCATCTCGGAGACAATATCAGAATAAGCCACAACCTTCTGTCACCTTCCCCATTTTTCTACCTAAATACTATTGTATTCATTCCTTCTGGAGCCAAAACACAGAAAAAAGAAACAATACCATATCCCAGATGCGGCTTCGGAGCGTATTTAAGATGCGGATGAGCATCTTAAATACAACGACTACAGAGCAGATGGGATATGGTATTGTTTCTTTTTTCGTCTGTTTTCTCTCAATGAATCAAATAGTTATTTCTTCTATTTTTGTGTGGTAGTTCCCATGTTGTGCTTTCCATTTCATTATATATATTTTATACTGTACGGAATCTTTAGCTTCTACAAACGGTTCTTCTCTGATGATATCTGCTTTTATTCCTGCTTCTTTTAATTCTTGTTTTCTTTTTTCTGCTTTTTGCAGAATTTTTTGAATTTTTATATCGTTCTTTGTTCCAAAGGAACGGTTTGGATAGATTGATGCTGCTTTTTGTAATCTTTTTGTAAGTATGCTGACTATCTTTATATGGTTTTTCCGATGCAGCATGTAAGCGATCCATCTTGACATCATTGTGGAGCTGTTTTTCTTATAATAGGATAAAAGCCGGATAAATGTTTTATCGTCTGCTTCTTTAGCTATTTCCAGCATTAGATTGATGGCTTTTTCGGAAGGCTGCCATGGATTTTCTCTTGGAACAATGTATTTTTCGGGTACGGCAGGGTAACAGCAATAATTTAGTGGTGGAAATTCTACTAAAGAAGCTAACTTTCTTTCTTCCGGGGTGCTGCAGGATTCATCTAGATAATCGCATTTATCACGCAGGATTGCCAGGCGGTATTCTAACACACGCAGGTACTCATACCCTTTTACCCAGAAATGTCCAACATCCCCGTAATTGTATAAATTGTTTTTCTGCAACAGTGTATCAAAAAACAAGGTTACAACGCTGTCGCCCTGATGCACAACTAATACATATTGTTCTTCTTTTTTATCAAGAACTGCAAGTATCTCCCCTTCATATTCCTTCTGATATTCTCCTGTCATCGTTGCATTATGAAATACAAGAAAACTCTCTACTGCATCATTCATTAAATATACCAGTGATATATCCTGCTGTTTCTGGAATTCATGTTTATGTTTATATTCTGGAAAGATCAACTCAAATTGATCTTGTTCTAACAGTTCTTCTAATCTATAAAAAACATCCGATAGTTCTAATGGTTCTATCCTGTCGCTAATATCAAACATCACGTTCCTCTAATATATTCTGTAATCATTTCTTTAAAATCTGTCAATCTGCTTCTTCTTCCAAGGCTTCAATCAGAAAACTTACTGGTCGAAATCCATCGTTACAGGATATCATTGCAGACTTTTCATTCTTCATCCAGCCATTGTAAATATCTTTTCCGCCATAGGCAAGTGTCATAACAAAAGGGGACATGCTTTCCCAGGCACTATCACATATTCCGTCTGGCTTACTCCATCCGTTTGCGATAAAAACCTGTCCTTCTTCCATATCACAGGCATGTTCCATAGGGTTCTCATATTTTTTCATCAAATCTTTATAGCATGCTTTACGCATGACTGTAATTTTACATTTCTTCATTGCTTTCTTTTCGTTTTAATTTCTTTGAATTTCTTTGAATTCTTCAATATTTAATCATTATTTTATTTGATCATTATTTTCCTGCAATATCCTTTACTACTTCTCCTGCGATAATCAGTCCGACTACAGATGGGACAAATGCTACGCTTCCCGGAATCGCACGTCGTTCTGTGCATTTATGTTTTGCTCCCGGAGGGCAGATGCAGTTTGCCCGGCAGCTTATGGACATATCCTCGATTGGTTGGATTGGCTGTTCTTCTGAATAAACAACTTTAAGCTTTTTTACGCCTCGTTTTTTTAATTCCCGGCGCATTACTTTTGCAAGAGGACATACTTTTGTTTTGTAGATGTCTGCTACGCGAAAAGCTGTAGGATCAAGCTTATTACCGGCTCCCATACTGCTGATTACAGGTACTTCCTTCTTCTTTGCCTGCATAATGATTTCAATTTTGGCTGTGACGGTATCGACAGCATCCACAACATAGTCATATACATCAAATGAAAATTCGTCTGCGTTTTCCGGAAGGAAAAAACACTGGTGAATGTTTACCTGGGCATCTGGGTTAATGTCTAAGATTCTTTCTTTCATCACTTCCACTTTATATTTTCCAACAGTTTTTCTGGTGGCAATAATCTGACGGTTCAGGTTGGTGAGACATACTTTGTCATCGTCTATTAGATCAAATGTTCCAACTCCACTTCGTGCCAGTGCCTCACAGACATACCCTCCGACTCCGCCAACACCAAAAACTGCAACGCGGGAGTTTTTTAATTTATTCATTGCTTCTTCTCCCAGTAAAAGCTGGGTTCTGGAAAATTGATTTAACATAATTTCTTCCCTATCTCTTTCTTATCTCTTCTTTTTCTCTTGCTTTTTCTCTACGTTTCAATTCAAGAATGCCCCGGCATTCTTGCTACGAGATACGCGTCATGCAATGCATGACATACTTCTTCTACGCATCTGATATTTCATCCTCTTAATTGATTGGATTATGTCTTACAATAAGTTCTGCTGTTGGTTCGTCAATGTAAAGACTATCCACCAAACCACCCCGAAGTGCTGCAGTAAGGATCTTCTCTTTTTCTTTCCCTACGGCAACAACAAGTTTATTTGGAATCTTTTTAATTGTCTCGAGAGAGGCACCGACAACTCTTGCATCAATTTTTTTATCGAAAAGCTCGCCATTTTTATTGATAAAATGAGAACAGCAGTCTCCTACTGCTCCTCTTCGGCTAAAATCTTTATAATCATTTTCATCGATAAGTCCCATCTCATATACAATAGATGGCCGCTCCAGGTTTCCTACAGAATATATCGCAGTCTGACATACCTCTGCCATTTCAAGAATTTCCTGAATCTGTGGATCTTTTTTTAGTGCATCTACAATAGATGGTTCTGCTACCATTGCGGGGGCCGGAATCTGATATCCAATTCCTCCTACACTATCGACAAATCGCTTCAGAACATCTAATGCCCCTGATTCAAATATTGCTCTGGAAAATCCACCGGTTAACTGTATGACTGAAACGCCTTTTCTTTTCATTTTCGGAAGCTGCTGTGCCAATACAGCAAGGGCATGCCCCCAGGTTACTCCGATCACGCTGTCATTTTTTATGTAACGAGGAAGATCTTCTGCTAAGGCTGCGCATACGTCCTGCATTAATATCTGTGGATTGCCTACCAGATCTGGCACGATAATTGCTCTTTTGATCGGGAACCGTTCAATTAATTCATTTTCCAGACTGCTATCTGCCAGGACAGAATCTTTGATACGAACTTCTATAATTCCCATATCCATCGCATTCTTTAAAATACGGCTTACGGAAGACTTACTGATTCCCTCTCTCGCCGCAATTTCCAGCTGGTTATAATGTAATTCATAATATAACTTGGCAATTCGAATTGCCTGATTCATCTTTGCTGTATCCATCATCCTGCTCCATTCCCTCGAACCCATTTTCTAATATTCTAATACATTGAAGATTATAATTTTTATGCGAATAGAAGTCAACAGATTATGATTTAATTCCTGTGAAAGAACAGTGAAAAAAACATCAGGCTATAACCTCTGGCATTACATTTGCTATAGTCTGATGTTTGTATTTTCGTTTATTTTTCTATTCAAGTCGAGCAGCTGTCACTCACCACCTAAAAGAGGTGGGAGTCTTCTCGACTGAGATAAACCAAATAGGATGAAGGGCATATCAGCTAAATCGTTTCTGAATTCTTTTTGGATGCAAAATATGCTCTAAGTGAATTTACTACAATGATCACACCAAGAATCATTAATAAAACAGCAATGATAAGCTGTAATCCTTCTACTAAGAATGTTGCTGTTCCGGCTGAGAATGCCTGTACAAGTGAAATCGTTCTCTCTACTAATGCAGTTCCAGTTACACAAAGCATGATGATCAGTGGAGGGAATAACATCTTGTTGCTTCTTCCTGTTACTTTTAAGAATACACAAAGTGTCACTAACACTAATGCTGATAAAAGCTGATTTGCAGAGCCAAACAGCGGCCAGATATTCGCATATCCTATTCTTGTTAAGATAAATGCTGCCAGTAAAGTGACGATCGTAGAGAAATATGTATTGCATAAAAGCTTTCTCCAGCCTTCTGCATGTGTCATATCATCTACGCTGAACAGTTCCTGAAAACTCATTCGGCCAATTCGTGCCACTGCATCTAAGCTTGTAAGTGCAAGTGCGGATACACACATCGTCATAAAGCACTGTGCTACGTATACAGGGATTCCAAACATTTCAAAGAATCCAGCTACACCACTTGAAAATACCTGGAATGGTGTTCCGTCAGCCGGCGTTCCATTAGCAGAAGCCGCTGCACCAGCTACGCATAAAGCAATCACTGCCAGTAAACTTTCTAAGACCATTGCGCCATATCCAACTTTTAACATATCTTTTTCATTCGATATTGTTTTGGAGGAAGTTCCGGAAGATACCAGACTGTGGAAGCCGGAAACTGCTCCACAGGCAACGGTAACAAACAAAATAGGAAACAGATTTCCAAGTTGTTCGTTATGAAATCCTGTAAATACAGGAAGATTCATGCTCGGATGTGCTACAAGCAAACCTACTACTGCACCTGCAATCATTCCGATAAACATATACGTTGTCATTGCATCACGTGGCTGCTTTAATAACCACATTGGCAATACTGCTGCAAAGAAAATGTAAATAAATGTAATATATGTCCATCCATCTTTTCCTAAAGTAATTGGCATTGCCATACCAATCGCAAGTGCTGCTACTGTACATACTAAACCAACCACTGTCTCTTTCCAGCCTGTCAGTTGAAAATGTTTGTGAATCAGTCCGAAAATCATTGCGAATACAATAAATAACAAGGAAATTGTTCCTGCTGCTCCGTTTGTCTTTGCAGCATCTGCAAGACGGATCACTCCATTTGTGTCTACTGTATACGCATTAAATGTACCTGCAACCATGTCAGCAAATGCTGCGATAACAATTAAAGTAAATAACCAACAAAATGCAAGAAATAACTTTCTTCCGAGCTTGCCAATATATTTTTCAATCAAAAGTCCCATCGACTTACCATCATTTTTTACGCTGGCGTATAATGCGCCAAAATCAGTAACTGCTCCGAAGAAAATACCTCCGATTAATACCCATAAGAGTACGGGGAGCCATCCAAATACTGCTGCCTGAATCGCTCCGGTTACAGGTCCTGCTCCCGCAATAGAAGAAAACTGATGACTAAATACTGTCCAGCCATCGGTCGGAACATAATCCTGTCCATCTTCAAATTTATGTGCTGGTGTTTCCGCCTTTGGATCAATTCCCCATTTTTTAGAAAGCCACCTGCCATAAAATACATATGCCGCTGTTAATAAAACCGCCGCAATTAAAACAATTACTAATGTATTCATTTCTAAGTCCTCTCCTTCCTTATGTATACATTTTGTATACATGAAGTTTTATAGACCTTTTCCTTCATTTTGTCAAGGCATTTCCTAATTTTTATTTCATTTTTAGAATAAAAAATAAATTTTTAAAGTTATTCCCTGCATTTTTTCATCATTTATACAAAAAAGCTCTGAATTTTTTAAATATGGCTAAAATTCAGAGCTTTTTTGCTATCTTCTTCTATTAAATTATCTATATTAACAGAAATCAATCAGATTCTATTTCATATACAAATCCTGCATCCGTAATCGTTTTTATCGTATCTGAGATTCCCTGTCCATCTGCTGTCAGATAACCAGAGGCAAAGATAGAATCTACAACACTGAGTAATTCTTTCTCTCGTCCTTTAAAATAAACTTCTCTTCCAGCCGCACAACGGATATCTGATTGAGGAACTAACAAGCGGGCAAGACATAAAACTTTCATGCAGTAAGACGGGGTGAGTACTGTAGTATCTGCATGTTCTAATGGAGTTCCCGGTATCGGAAGCAGGAAGTTAATCGGAAGTGCTTCCGGTTGAATCTCACGAAGATCGAGGAGCATATCTACGATATCTTCTTTACTTTCTCCCATACCGATAATCCCTCCGCTGCAAATTTCAAAACCGAGGCGCTGAAGCATATGTATATTATTTACGCGTTGTTCGTAAGTGTGAGTTGTACATATATTATGGTAGTAAGACCGGCTACTGTTAAGATTGTGATTGATACGGTCTAATCCGGCTTCTTTTAATATTAATGCCTGTTTTTCCGTAAGAAAACCAATGGAACAGCAAAGATGTGTCCCGTCTGCTTTCATAACACGAATTTTTTCAGCAAGTTCTTCGATATCTTCATCCGTAAACTTCATTCCACTAAGACCGATGCAATGTCTTGAAAGATGATTGTCATGTACAAATGCATTATCACTGTATAACTTTTCATCATCAACCCATTTGTATTTTTCAATATCTGCTTTCGAACGGCAGGATTGTGCACAATAAGCACAGTTTTGAGAACAGTTTCCACTTCGGGCATTCGTGAGCAGATGAATACTCACATAATTCCCCTTATATTTTTTACGTAAACTTCCTGCCACTTCCATAAGGAAAGGCATATCCTCTTCCGGAAGATTCATAATTGCAATCGCTTCTTCTCTGGAAAATGAATATTCTTTATTTATATTATCCGATAATATTTTTCGTATTGTATCCGCAGTTATCATTGAACTCATAGTAAAATCCTTTCCGAAAATGTATATAACCAAACACTTCTGTTTTAACTTTCTGTCATTTAGTGATGTTAGGGTCAAAAGGTATTTACCCCTAACATCATTAAATGTAGCATGGCAAATTTTAATTGTCAACGCATTTCGGTATATTTGAGTTAACAATTCACAATCTTTAAGTATTTCTTACGATTAGGTGAATTCGACCAACAAGACAGAAAGAAAGTGTATAATAACAAAAGTATATCAAATTATATGATGTACTCACAACGTCAGGCACGAAAACATTCCGAAAGGACATTCTGTTTTTAAAAGGAGAAATTAAATTAATGGATAAAATAGGACATTTAGTTGTGACAAAGTCATTAACAGGGAATATGCACAAAACTCATAAAGCAGCTTTGTTGCTTGGTAGTATATTACCGGATTTATTTGTATACACCTATTTGGAAGGACATACGTGGGAAGCGACTTTTGATAAAATAATAAATCACATGGAAGTTTTGGAAGAGAAGGGCCGGGGCGGTTGTTTTTCTTATTTAAAACTTGGCTGGGTCCTGCATTATGTAGAAGATTATTTTACTTATCCACACAATACAATTTTTGAGGGAACCATTCCCGAACATTATGCTTACGAGAAGAAGATGACTAGATGGATGAGAGACGGTGCTTTAGAGCAGATGTCCATGCCAATCTGTAAGAAACTTGATTCTTCTTCACAGTTAAAGAACAGAATTCAGGAATTACACGATAACTATCTTTCCCAGGAAATGTGCAATGAGAATGATACGGCCTATATGCGGCAGATGGTTTCAGAAATACTGAATTGTTATGAAGAAATATTTACAAACAAAAGAGAGTTTGCCCGCTTTATGGGATGGGTACGCAGAAAAGCCGGAGCAAAGACTGCTTAATCTTCTCTCTTTTTTCCACAGATAAAACCCCTGAAAAGTATAGCAGCCTAAAACAATTCCGTTTCCTCTTCTATACTTTTCAGGGGTTCATCTTTTCTAAATAACGTACAATCTACAAATCTCCAATCTATTCCAAGCCCTGGATTGCCGTCACTGTTTTCTGATACTTTTGTGATACCTTCTGAAATAATTCTTCACTTCCTGCAGTTTTTCTCTCTCTTAACTTTTCTGTAAGTTCCGCACTCACTTCAAAAAGTTCATCAAATCCCAGATTCAGACACACACCTTTTAATGTATGTGCTGCACGAAATGCCTCTTCTCCATCATTCTTAGCAAGACTTTCTTTTAACTGAGCAAAACTTGGATCCTGTAAGAATTTTAATGCGAAACGCTTAACTATAGCCTCGCTTCCTAATCTTCCCAGAACACCTTCATAATCTGAGCCCATCTGTTCATAACATTCTTTTACTGTCATTTTTTCTCCCTCACTCTATTCTTTCAAAATCATTTTGAGTACATTGTTATTTTTAATTATAATTGATGTTAGGGGTAAAATACATTTTGACCCTAACATCATTATATCAGAGAATCCCACAAAATCAAGAAAAGGTATCCTTGACATTTTTCTGGTAAAACTATATAATTTCCGAGGTATTTATACACTATTATGTACTTTCGGAATCTTTTTGTGCTTGATTTTGTGAGAAAATTCCGAGAATACATTATTTTATAAGGGAGGTACTTATGAAGGAAAGAGAAAGGTTAGGTTCTCGTCTTGGATTTATTCTTATTTCTGCTGGTTGTGCTATCGGAATAGGAAATGTATGGAAGTTCCCTTATATGGCAGGTCAGGGAGGCGGTGGCGCTTTCGTGTTATTCTACCTTCTTTTCCTGTTAATTCTCGGACTTCCTATTATGACAATGGAATTTGCAGTTGGAAGAGCCAGTCAAAAAAGCCCGGTAAAAGCTTACTATGCTTTGGAAAAGCCGGGACAGAAATGGCATATTCATGGTTACATTACACTAATCGGCTGCTATTTATTAATGATGTTTTACACAACAGTTGCTGGATGGATGCTTCATTACTTCTATCTGACTGCAACAGGAAAGTTTACAGGTTTGGATTCCGATGCTGTAGCTTCACAGTTTAATACCATGCTCAGCCAGCCACAGGTTATGGGCTTTTGGATGGTTATTATTGTTATCGCAGGTATCTTAGTCTGCTCCATCGGATTACAAAACGGTCTTGAAAAAGTAACAAAGGTAATGATGATCTCTCTTTTATTTATTATGGTCATTCTTGCCATTAACAGCTTTTTTATGGATGGTGCCAAAGAAGGATTAAGCTTTTATTTAATTCCTGACTTTGAACGAATGAAAGAAATCGGAATCATCAAAACAATTACCGGAGCGATGAATCAGGCATTCTTTACTTTAAGTCTCGGTATTGGTGCTATGTCTATTTTTGGAAGTTATATTGGAAAAGAACGCTCCCTGCTCGGAGAATCTTTAAATATCGCTTTATTAGACACTTTTGTAGCTATTACATCCGGACTCATCATTTTCCCTGCCTGCTTTACATTCCATGTAGACCAGACTTCCGGCCCTGGGCTTATCTTCATTACTCTGCCGAATATTTTTAATCATATTCCTATGGGTAAATTATGGGGAAGTTTATTCTTCATATTTATGTCCTTTGCCGCTTTTTCTACTATTCTTGCCGTATTTGAGAATATCATTTCCTGCGGTATGGAATTAACCGGATGGAGTAGAAAGAAATCCAGCTTTATCAATGCAATTGCCATCATTCTGCTTTCTGTTCCATGTGTCCTTGGATATAACTTATGGAGCAGTGATATCTTTGCAGTATTTGGCGGTGCTGTGCTTGATTTTGAAGACTTCTTAGTAAGTAATCTGTTCTTACCTCTCGGTTCTCTTGTATATCTTTTATTCTGTACAAGCAGATACGGCTGGGGCTGGAAGAACTTCACTACAGAAGCCAATACCGGAAAAGGCCTGAAAATACAGAACTGGATGAGAGGATATATCTCTTATATACTTCCGCTCATCGTCCTCTTCATCTTCTTCTTTGGTCTATACGACAAATTTTAATCTGTAGATTTGGTATAGACGAAAAAAGAAAAACTATCCTATCCCATCTGCTCTGTAGTCGCTGGGTTTAAGATGCTCATCCGCATCTTAAACCCGCTCCCAAGCCGCATCTGGGATAGGATAGTTTTTCTTTTTTCTGACTATTCCAAATCCACAGTTGGGCAGGAATGGGGATTCTCCAGAAGTGTGTGTCTTTTGACTAAATTGTATTAAGTCATCTAAAGAACAAAGAATTGTTATAAGTTTGATTTTGCTTGGTTGCGCTAAATGCTTCATTTTGCCTCAAAAAACGAAGGGGCTGCCGGTTCAAAATTCCTTTCTCACTCTGTATATTTGCATGGGCATCCTCTTTTAAAGCTTCCCATGGTTCGTTAATCTTCATGACCTTATTTTTCTCTGCAGCTTGATGTAACTGAAGATTTTATGTTCCTTTAAATACAAAAGATTCTTTTCACTGCAATAACCACTGTCTGCAGTTACTTCTTCCAAAATCTCTCCAAATGCGTTTTTGTGCTTTTCTAACACAGGAATCAATGTATTATAATCTGTCCGGTCATTACTTACATAAGTCTGGACAATGAAATAATTCTCTACGGCAATCTAGAGCAGATTTTTTTGAAGTTTCAGGATTTTCAGCGGAGAACAGTTGGCTAACAAGCCAGAAAAATCTAAATCCTCCATCACTTTTTCAGGGTATAGACTGGATCATCGTCAGGTAAACTCAATTCGAAGAAACTAAAGTTAATTTTCTGTTGCCCCATTTCAAAAAATTCGTTATAATAATCTTGTTTTAGCATAGTTCCATCATAACATGGAACGGAGAAAAGATGGTTGTCGTTAGCCATCTTTTTTTCTTTTTATGAAAAATTTTTAGGAGCTATCTATTTCCCGACAGCCACAGCATCACCACATAGTTTATCCGGATTATAGCTATTTCACTACGCCTCCATGAAGGAGGCGACCCTAACATCTAAATGAAATGTAGATAGCGAGATATTTCAATCCACGCCTCCGAGAAGGAGGCGACTGCAACATATTGTGATACCTCAGCTATCATGTATATATCTAGTCTCAACAACTTTTTTGTCCGCTATTTTTAGCTTTATATCGCAATATGTTGTACTATTTTTCTTTTTTTAAGTGCGAATGGCCTGCGTTTTTTGTGTAGCTTATGATTCGCACTATGTTTAATTTTTAATATTTTCTATATTTTATTTCAAGGTATTCCTTTTTAACGAAGATAAGATAATAAGAAACTTTTTCTTTCTACATTTGACTATATCTAAATTTAGAAAGATTTTCGAAAAAGGGATTTTGGCAATCCCCATTCCTATCAACTACAGATTTCGATTAGACAGAAAAAAGAAATAATACCCTATCCCAGATGCGGCTTCGGAGCGTGTTTAGGATGCGATAAGCATTTTAAACACAGCGACTACAGAGCAGATGGGATAGGGTATTATTTCTTTTTTCGTCTACACCAAATCTACAAATCCGGAGCGTGTTTAAGATGCGGATGAGCATTTTAAACACAGCGACTACAGAGCAGATGGGATAGGGTAGTTTTTCTTTTTTCGTCTACACCAAATCTACAGATCCGTATCGTCTATATCAATCTCTTTTGGTTGTTTACGATAGAGGATATCATACATTACCGGAATGATAAACAATGTCATAAGTGTTGCGTATAACAGGCCGAATGCGACTACAACAGCCATTCCTTTCTGCATTGCATTTCCTGCATCCTGTGAAAATACCATAACGCTCATAGAAAGTATTGTTGTGAGTGCGGTCATGAGGATTGGTCGCATCCTTGTTTTTCCGGTTTCGATCAGTGCTTCTTTTTTTGCCATGCCGCCCATCCGTAGCTGGTTGACGTAATCTACAAATACAATACCGTTATTTACGACGGTTCCCATCAGGATCATGAAGCCCATTAATGCCATTGATGAAATGGACAAATGGAAAATTCCAAGACCGATCATTCCGCCTGTAAATGCCAGTGGTACGGTAAATATAACAATAAACGGAGATAAGAGGCTCTGGAACTGTGCTACCATGATAAGGTAGATGAGCAAAAAGCCGAGTGCTAATGCTTTTCCCATCTGTTTTAACATTTCTGTGGTCTGTGTTGCATCTCCGGCAAGTTCTACTTCGTAACCATCTGGTGCTTTATATTTATCAATCTTTTCTTGAAGTTTTCTTGATAACAAGGTGGCATTAGCATTCTCTTCTAATTCTGCTGTTACCGTCAGATACGGCTTTTGATTTTCTCTGGTGATACTTTCCATGCTGTATCCATCGTCTTCTGATGCAAATTCAGACAGTTTATATGTATGTTTTTCATCTTCGCCATCACTATTTTTTTCTGTGGTTTCGATTTTCATATCCAAAATGTTTTCATAGGTCAGTTTGTCTGTCTCATTGATCAGATTCACTTCCACATCTTTATCATCCATATTTAAGGTGATCGCATTTTTTTCGGTCGTTGTATGTTTTGCGATTTCCTGATAAATCTGTGCTATCGTAAGACCATGTTCTGCTGCTTTATTTCGATTAATTTTTAAATGTAACATCTTATCGGCAGTTTCGATACCATTTGTTGCTGTTTTTACTCCAGAGATGTTTTTCATCATCTTTACAACATCTTCGCTGATCTTAATTAATTTCTGCTGATTTTCTCCGTATACATTAACAGAAAGCCCCCCACCGATAAGAGTGGACATATCGCCTATTGCAGAGGAAGATACGGTAAGGTTTTTACATCGTACATTCTTTGTCTTATTCTCGATATCTTTTCGGATTTTACGGAATTCCTTGGTTGTTTTAATATTTTCTTCTGTAATAATATTAAAAGTAAATGTTGTATAATTGTCTGTTGCTCCGGTTTCCATCATACTTGAAGTTACACTGGCATTGCCATCAAGACCTGCCACCTTCTTAATTCCGTCTATTCCTGTCAGTATTCCCATTACTTCATCGGCTGTCTGGTATGCCTTTTCTTTCTTGATCGTATCTTCTAATGTCATGCTGACTGCAATCTGGTTACTGTCCATATCATCCATCATAACAATTCCTGTCCGCATACTCTGCATCACACAAATGATAAGCAATGCGATAGAGATAAGCAGCGGAACGATTTTAAATCGCAGTGCAAGTTCTAAAATGTTTCCATAAATGTCCTTTATTTTCTCAAACCATGGCTGTTTTATCTCTTTTGCTTTTCGAAGAATTACCGAACCCATTGTCGGGACAACGGTAAGCGCTACAAGCAGAGAGGCAATCAGTGCATACGATATCGTAAATGCAAATGGAATCAATAACTGACTTACCATACCGGATGTGTAAACCATCGGGAGAAATACACAGATTGTTGTAAGTGTAGAAGCTAAGATTGGCCCCGCTACCTGTGCTGTTCCCCGAACTGCTGCCTTTGGCGCTGACATGCCTTCATTGCTGAATCGATATACATTTTCCATAACTACAATAGAGTTGTCTACAAGCATACCGATTCCAAGACAAAGTCCGGCCAGAGACATAACATTAATATTGATTCCGGTAAAGTACATGATAATAATCGCAAATAATACACTAAACGGAATACTAAATGCAACAATGATCGTCGGACGTATATCTTTTAAGAAGAGGGCAAGGACGATGATCGCGAGTACCGCACCTAATAAAATACTATTCAATACACTCTTTATAATGATATTGATATACTCTCCCTGATTCATTATGATTGCAAAAGAAAGACCTTTATATTTCTGCTCCAGTTTTTTAAATGCATTCTGAATTCCTTTGGATACGGTACTTGTATTCGATGTACTTCCTTTAAATACAGATAACAGAATGGCATTCTCTCCATTTACTTTTGAATAAGCTTCGCCCTGATTATCTACAACGGTCACATCTGCAACGTCTTTCACCCGAATCTTTCCTACTCCGTCAATCTTCGTAAGTACAAGATTATTCAGCTGCTTTTCATTTGTGAAATTATCTCCGACTTCTACAAGCCACTGATGATCACTCTTGTCTTCGATATATCCTGCAGGCATTGAAAAATTCTGTGCTGAAATCATTGTTGATAAAGTATCGAGACTCAGCAATGCATCAATGTTTGCGTTCTCTCTGGCAGCCTTTCTGGAATCTTCCAGCTTATCCTCTGCATCATCTAATTCCTTCTGCGCTGACTCTATCTGTGTCTTTCCTGCTGCAATCTGTGCCTGACCGGCACCAAATCCGGCTGCTGCAGAATAGCCGCCTGCAATTAACTTTGACTGCTGCTTATCAAGCCCTTTCATCTGCTCTTTTAACTTATCAATAATCGTCTTTTGTACTTTAATCTTTATTTTTAAATTAGAAAGTTCTGTATCAATCTGCGGAAGACGAACTTCCACTGCTTTATACATTTGCTTCAAAGAATCTATCGTCAGTTTAGAAAACTGTTCACCATACCCCATCTGCTCCATCCAAGAGACAAACGCTTCAAACTGCTTTGGATGATTTATTGCCTCTTTCACTGATTCCGGAATTGTAATTCCCATCTGTTTTGCAGCTTCACCCATTGTCACATTTAAATTTTTGAATGTATTATTTAAAGTATGGTATGTCTTCTCAAGACCTGCTTCTTTATATGCCTTTTTTTCTGCCTTTAATGCACTCTGGCTTGCCTTCAGACTATTAAGTTCTGCTTCGTATGCTGCTTTCTGTGATAATGCCTCCGCAAGCTTTGTCTGCGCCTCAGCAAGCTTCTGATTCGTTTCTTGCTGCTTGCTGCTTAACGTCTTTTCCTGCTTTTTTAACTGTTCTTTACTCTTTTTTAGAGAAGCCCTTGCATCTTCAATCTTCTCACTTGCCTCAAGAAGCTTGTCATTCGTCTGCCCGAGAATCTTATCATTCATCTGGTCAATCTTCTTCTC
This sequence comes from Anaerobutyricum hallii, assembly GCF_900209925.1. Classification (NCBI taxonomy): domain Bacteria; kingdom Bacillati; phylum Bacillota; class Clostridia; order Lachnospirales; family Lachnospiraceae; genus Anaerobutyricum; species Anaerobutyricum hallii. The sequence continues at coordinate 2,594,639 of NZ_LT907978.1, forward strand.
ATTCAGACGAATCTCTACATGATCTTCAATAAGACCGTTAGCCGATACACTTGCTACACCATCCTGACGTTCTAAATATGGCTTGATCGTCTTTTCTGCAAAATTAGACAGCTCTTTAATATCCTTCCCTTCGTAACTGACACTGGCATACATTGTCGCCATCATATCCGCACTGATTTCCATGATATTCGGTGTTCCACATCCCTCCGGCAGACTCAGCGAATTCAATGCCTTAGACACACGAACAAGCGCCGCTTCCATGTTGGTATCTTCCGCAAATTCAAGCATCAGCATCCCATAATTATTGGCAGAAGTACTTGTCAGTTTCTCTACGCCATTAATCGTACCAAGCGTACTCTCCATCGGCTTAATAACATCATTCTCCACCTTTTCCGGAGAAGCTCCTACTTCTGTTGTAATCACCGCCATGTACGGCAGTTCTAACTCTGGAAGAAGATCTGTCTGCATCTCACCAAGACTGACAAAACCAACAACCAAAACAATGATTACCGTCACCAGAACAAAATACGGTTTCTTTACAAAAAACTTCGTCATATCCTTTCCTCAAACTTTCCTTTTACTCTTTTTTACTCTTTCTTACTCTTTTATTCCCTAAAAACATCTACTCTCTGTAACTGTTCCCTGCCATCAGAGCTGTTTCATCAAAATTAAACAGTATTGTATAAATTGTATCATGAACTCCTGATTTTTTTCAATAGAGGAAAGCGCTGAAATCCTCTTGCATTAAATCATTATTCTGTTATCATATGATATTAGGGTCAGCGTTGGCTGCGGAGCAATTCGTAACATCATGATATTATTCTTGAATTTCAGGAGGTAAAAAAGACATTATGATACAGGATATTTACCCACATAAATTAGATAACCATTTTGATACTGATGCCAAACCGGATAATGACAGCATCGTTTTATATTTCACTAAAGAAGGGATTCTTCACAAACTCTCTTCTTATAAAGATTACGAAAATTATCTCTTTTTCCCGACCGTTCAGGATTTTATAACAAAAGACGGTGCATTTCCTTTTGAAAAAGATGCCCTTACTTATCTTTTTTCTGTCGATGATGCCCATTACTTTTTATTAGAACAGGAACCTGCACAACTTCCAAAAGGGTTTACCTTTACCCCGATCCGTAATCTTCGCAAAAAAAATGTCCACCCAAAGCACCGTATTTTTGCGGGCATCACAGGCTTTCAGCTTAGTAACTGGTATAAAAATAATCGTTTTTGCGGATGCTGCGGAAATAAAACTGTCCACTCTACTACAGAACGAGCTTTGATGTGTCCTTCTTGCGGACATGTTATTTATCCCCGAATCGTACCTGCTGTTATTGTCGGCATATGTAATGATGATAAAATTCTTGTCACAAAGTATCGTACAGGTTTTGCCCACTACGCACTTGTTGCTGGCTTCACTGAAATTGGAGAAACTTTGGAAGAGACTGTACAAAGAGAAGTACTTGAAGAAACCGGACTGCGGGTAAAAAACATCCGTTATTATAAATCGCAGCCATGGGGAATCGTTGATGATATCCTTGCCGGTTTCTATTGTGATGTGGATGGAGAAACTGATATTCATATGGACGAATCTGAATTAAAACTGGCAGAATGGAAGACCAGAGAAGAGCTTGAACTCCAGCCGGATGATTTCAGCCTTACAAATGAAATGATGCTTATGTTTAAAAATGGAAGAATGTAAAAGGGTATATACAAAAAGATGGATGCTGTATGATAGGCTTCCTTCTTTTTATTATAAATTATTCATTATTTCAATCCACTGCTGCCATTAATTTACTTACCTTAATTTATTAAAACAACAGTTGAAGTCCCATTGCAATGATCCACATATATGCACATGTCTTTGGAATCATCAGTAATCCAACTTTTGGTTTTGTTTTGCTAAATAATGTTACAGGAAGGTAACAGCCAAAGGAAATAATAATTGCTGCGACCATTCTTGTCATATGGTATCCATTTGCATTTTCGGATATCGTATACAGAATAATGACTCCTATACCAGTAACAGCAAAAACTGCATTCCTGATAATCGATAACTTGAGATTTCCATCATCTGTACACCAATTATTCTGTGGAAGAATACAGACAGCAATTCTAATGATCGCAGAAATCCATACCATTGCTTTTACTGCAGCAGGTATATCAAAATCTGGGAAAGTATACTTCCAGACATACATTAAAATAATATAAAATACAGTCATTGTAATTGAGGATATCTGTAACCCAATTCCAAGCTGTTTCTTTATTCTGTCATTCGTTCCATGTGCAGCTCTTATGATTCTAGGTACTAAATGAAATGCATCTCCGCCGCAAAGAGTCAATGTTAATATTCCATAAAGGATAAATAGCGTATTTCCTTTTGCATAGATAAAAAATAAAATTGCTGCTACTAAATCAAATATCAAATATCCGGCATCAAATATTGCTTCCATAATATCCGGCATCTTTGGCTGGTATTTTTCTTCTCTCATTCTTACTTCTCCTTTTTCATTAATTGGTTATAACAAAAATAATTTTTCATTCTCTCCCTCCGCATATTTTTTTAAGTACGCATCTGCATTAGCACAAATCTTATTAAATACTGCCATGCACATATACTTTTCTTCTTTGGTTAATCCATCTAAAGCATTTTTAGCGAATTCTTTCTGTGCTTTCATTCCATCTTCGATAATAGACTCTGCTTTATTTAATATAACAATCTCAATATGCTTTTTATTCCGGGTACTCTGAATTCTTTCAATCAAGCCTTTATTCTCTAATGATTTCAGAGAAGTAGATACGTGAGATTTCGTTGATTTACGAATCTTTACGATATCTGCTGCCGTATTATACTTCGGATTATTATGTAAAAACATAAGTATATCATATTCCATTTGCGTTAGCTGATACCTGTCACATACTTTTCTCGTAAATAGTTCATAACAGCTGGTGATTGTTTTATGCTGATCCCAAAAAAACATATTTTTACTCCTTGTTATATCTATGTACTCTCGGAGTCTTTCTTGCACTTGATTTTGTGAGAAGATTCCGAGAGTACGTATCTTTTTATTAATGTTCTATTTAGAACGATTATGATTATATAGTTCTGCTTCCTTTTTGTCAAGCCTTGATTTTTTATTCTTATTTCTTAAATCTGTAGACAAAAAAAGATAAGCATTATTCTGCTTACCTTTTTTCGCAATCTGTTCTTTATTAAAATTAAAGATTAATGGCAGCTGTGGTTTCCACATCCATGCTCGTCACAGGTATGTCCCTCTCCATGATTGTGATCATGATGACTGCACTTTACATCAGGGTTGTAATCTAACGTTCCGCTCACAAAAGCTTCCACAGCCGCATCTGTATCACCGGAAACGCCTCCATAAAGCTTAATCCCTGCCGCTGCTAAAGCCATCTGTGCTCCTCCTCCGATTCCTCCACAAATAAGAACATCTGCCTTCAATGCATTCAGAACACCGGCTAATGCGCCATGCCCGCTTCCATTCGTATCTACAACTTCAGAATGGATTACTTTTCCATCCTCTACATCATAAACTTTAAATTCTGCTGTATGTCCAAAATGCTGAAAAATCTGTCCGTTCTCATATGTTACTGCTACTCTCATTATACCTTCTCCTTTTTCTGTTGCATACTTTTGATAAAATTCTTGTTTGTAGCATCCACCCAGACCACATTTACTACTTTTACCATCGCAGATCCGGAAATCTCCCCCTTCAATTCGAAGAGGATGCCCATCTATAATTGCATCTGCCACTTTCTTTCTGGCAATCTCATAGATTCTCTGAACAGTCGTTCTTGCAATCTGCATAAAGCCTGCACACTGTTCCTGGCTGTATCCTTCTTTATCTATAAGACGAATCGTTTCATATTCATCTACTGTCAGAAGAATCACCTCTTTTTCATCTTCCTCCCCTCTTCCTCCATTTTCATTGGATGGTCGAAATTCCAATATATCTGGAAAATGGCAGACTTTTCTGCACTTTATCGGTCTTGGCATAGGATACTCCTTTCACAATCTTTTCTCTATACTACAACTATTATGAACATATGTCAATAACTTAATTGACATATGCTCATTTCACTTATCTTATAGAATCGGAAGCATTGTCCTGTAAATTATTTTTAAAACAGTCATTTAAATAAATAATATGCGATACCGCTATAATCACGCTACGAAGCATCTTTTTTTCAAATGAACTATCTCCTGTATCCTTTTTTGGTTCTTCTTTATCTTCAAATATAGCTACAAGCGTCTTTTCTAATTCTGAACAAAAATAATCATAAGCAACCGGTAACGTATAGGTTGCTTTTTGTAAAACAAAAAGGGATGCTATATTATCCATGGAAAGAACCTGCTTTATAATTACAATATAAATAGCATATGCTATTTGATCCGCATAATACTGTTTTTTTATAGGACGGTCAATATACCCCTTCTTTACATAATTACTTAACATAGATGGTGTAATCGAAATCTCTATTGGTGCTAAACATTCATTGATATACTTTACTGTCTGCTCAAGATAAAGTCCTACATTGGGAATTTCTTTATATCTTGGCATTCTGTAGTCTCTGGCTGAAAATCTCATAATACATTCCTTCTTTCTGACTGAGGTACTGTCTCATTGGCATAGCGCCAAATAACTCACCTCTTTTTCCTAGCAGTATATTATTTATTATATGATGTCAGGTTCAAAGGTATTTTGACCTAACTTGATGTCACGAATTACTCCGTATCTAACGCTACTCCCGTAATTCCGAAACATTATTATATATCAGATACCAAAAAACCGCAATAAAGTTATTTAATACCTTGACAAACACATATGTATGGTTTACTATACTTTTTGATAAGTTTTTCAAAAACCGATATAAACGTATTTAAAACTATTAACGGAGGTTACATATGAAAATGAAAATCGTTGCAGATTCATCTGCAAATCTTTTAGCTTTACCTGATATAGATTTCGGGATTGTTCCGCTTCATGTAATCGTAGGTGAGAATGATTACGTAGATGATGATAAGATTGATCTTACAGCTATGCAGGAGGATCTTTCTTCTTATAAAGGGAAGACATCGACATCAAGTCCAAGTCCTCACGAATGGGAGAATGCGTTTGGCGATGCTGATGTTGTATTTTGTATCACTATTACAAGTACTCTGTCCGGTACATATAACAGTGCTGTTATCGCTAAGGACATCTATGAACAGAATCATGCCGGCAGGAAAGTATATGTTTTAGATTCTTTATCTACAGGACCAGAAATCGCACTTTTTATTGAAAAAATAGCAGAACTCATAAAAGCCGGTTTTGCTCCGGATGATATTTATAAAACCCTTCTCGAATATAAAGATAAAACACACCTGTATTTTTCTCTGGCATCTTTAAATAATTTTGCAAAGAACGGACGAATAAGTCCGGTAATTGCAGCCGGAATCGGTTTATTAGGAGTCAGAGTCGTTGGAAAGGCGAGTGATGAAGGAACTTTATTACCGCTTGATAAATGCAGAGGAGAAAAAAGAGCATTAAAAAAACTGATTAATCATCTTAAAGAGTGTGGTTATACAGATGGAAAAATCATCATTGCTCACAACAATAACGAAGCTGGTGCTTTAGAATTAAAAAAATTGATTGAAAATACATTTGGAATTTTTAATGGAAAGATTCAAAAAACAAGAGCCCTTTGCAGTTATTACGCAGAGCCGGGCTCCCTTCTCATCGGTTTTGAAGCATAGGAAAACAAGTCTGTATGGATATATAGAAGGGGCTATTGAGAAATAAATTGTTCCAAACAGGGGAATATTTGATTCATGTGAGTCAAACATTCCCTAAAATTTTTCCTAATGCAGTGCTTTGTTTGGGCAAACTTTCAGGCATTTGCCGCAATGGATGCATTTATTTTCATCTTTTGTATAGGAATTATAGTTCTATCTGGTTTTATATGTGTTCCACTGTCCAAGGGACACAGACTATACTGAACGGTGTTATCAATTTGTTATCATGATTGTGTATCAATCGAAGATTCTCGTAATATCCTGATATCGGTTAATTACACGATAAATCTCTACATCCTCTTTTCTTACTTTATAGATAATCACATAATCTTCCCATATTGCATATTTATAATCTGTCCGAAAGCTGACTCGTTTTGAAAGGTCCGAACCCATTTCCGGAAATATTTGAAGATTTTCAAATTTACCGTAAAGTTCCTTTATGGTCTTTGCGGCATATTCTTCGTTATCCTCAGCAATATAATCCCGAATATTCTTAAGATCCTTTGCAACAATAGGATTAATCCGCAGTTTTAACATTTTATTCCCCCACAAGTGCTTTCAGTTCGTCCAAATCCAGCCAACCTTCGCCATCTTTTACTGCTTCTTCGGCTTCCTGCAGCTTCAGCAAAAGCTTTTTCTCTGCACGATCACGCTCGTAATCTTCAATATCCATAACTACAAAACGTCCTCTGCCATTCTTTGTCAAGTATACTGGTTCTCCTTTATGACAGTTTTTCAAAACTTCATTATAGTTTCTCAAATCAGATACTGGTAAAATATTTGCCATATTCTTTCAGCTCCTTCCTTGATAAAACGAACACTCACATTCGCTTCTCGCTCATAAACACAACCTACTGTGCGGTCCACATTCATATTGTTTCTGTTACTTTTATTATACACAAAAAGCTGTAAAATTCAACGTAGATTTTTACAGCTTTACAAGAATTTCAATATTTTATATCACGCTCTAATCTGGATGGTAGATACCCCATAAAAGAAATAATTGACAAAACCATCGCGAACAATGTCAATTCTGATTTGATCAACTGCCCACTCAAAAGGTTAGCGCCATACACAACACCATTTGCAAAATATCAGGAGAAACGACTATGCGCAATATACACTTATATGACCACATCTGTGTCGTTGGTAAAAAAGAGACAATTCTCCCTTTAGTTGATGAAATTGAGCTATTGTACCATCGACTTCTTGATCTGGAGCAGAGTAATTTATCAGCAGTTCCCAATAAATATAGCTTTTCTCTTGAAATCAAGAAACAGTCATGTTATATATGTTATATTATTAGTAGAAAAGATGCCACCGATAGACGGTTAGCCCGATACTAAATGTTAAGCTTTAGAAAAGCCGCTCAGTTTTCTCAGGACCGGGGCGGCTATTTCTGTGTCTTATTATTATCTTTACCAAAGGAATATCCTAATCCAAAGCAGGTTAAGCCAAAGCTCACTACTTAGTCTTTTTCCAAGCAATTCCGACAGTATTTTACAAACATTTGTTCTGTCGGATAATCAACTGGTTATTTTCTTGTATTAATTGCCGGAAGCTTGACAGTTGAATAATTAAAAATCACCTTATAAGCCTTATAATACCTACATTTTTATGTCAAATTTTATGTTTTGATATGTACTTGTTTGTAATAGTTTATTATACTAGAAGAAAAAAGGATTTTTTATCATGTACATAGCAATCACAGGCAGCAAAAATAATAAAGATGTATATATTTATCGTTCCTTCCGTATATTCACAATAGTCATGTACTATAGTCAGTATATTTCCATTTATGGCATATGTCAATTATGTAATTGACGCATCTTAAAAAAGTAAGTATACTATGTTCGTAAAGGAGATAACTATTATGAACTTCGAAAATTATTTTCCACTATGGAATGACTTAAATACAGCACAGAAAAAACTAATTTCAGACAATTTGATTACACGGGATGTAAAAAAAGGAACAATCATTCACAACGGAAACCTGGATTGTACTGGATTATTACTGGTTAAATCCGGGCAGCTTCGAACTTACATACTTTCAGATGAAGGACGGGAAATTACACTTTACCGTTTGTTCGATATGGATATGTGTCTTTTATCCGCCTCATGTATCATACGCTCCATTCAATTTGAAGTAACCATTGAAGCAGAAAAGGATACTGATCTTTGGATCATCCCTGCTGAAATCTATAAGGACATCATGAAGGAATCTGCTCCCGTCGCAAACTATACCAATGAGTTAATGGCCACCCGTTTTTCTGATGTCATGTGGCTGATTGAACAAATCATGTGGAAGAGTTTGGATAAGCGTGTTGCTTCATTTCTTTTAGAAGAGACCTCTATCGAAGGAACAAACGAGCTGAAAATCACTCATGAGACGATTGCTAATCATCTTGGTTCCCACAGGGAAGTTATCACTCGAATGCTCCGATACTTTCAAGGCGAAGGACTCGTCAAACTCTCCCGCGGCAAAATCACAATCCTAGATTCGAAAAGACTGGAAACACTACAAAAATCATAAAACTGTTTTTCTGTAACATCTAAAGAATCCTCCATTTATCAGAATTATGAAAGTCATTCTAATAAATGGGGAATCTTTTTATGCTACAAGAAAATTATAAAAATATTATGATTATTTTTTAATAATCCATACCACATGCATATGCCCTTTCGATCAGCGCACGGTCATTAACCACTGTGTCATAGAAGCGGAATCCACCGGAAAAGTTGTATGTTTCATATCCATTTCCTTCCAGAATACGACTGGCAATATAACTGCGCAGACCACTTTGGCATATCAGATACACAGGCTTTCCTTTCTCAATTTCACTAATTCGTTCTCTCAGTTCATCTACAGGTATGTTTTTGAATCCATCAATATGCCCCCTGCTGAATTCATCTACCGTTCTCACATCCAGCAATACAACATTTTTATCTTTAGAAATCTTATCCATATCTTCCAGATGCCATTGTTTTAAGGTGCCTTTTTCTATATTGTCTATCATGAATCCTGCCATATTTACAGGATCCTTAGCTGATGAGTATGGTGGTGCATATGCAAGATCCAGATCTTTCAGCTGGGTTGCCCTCAGTCCTGCATGGATCGCTGTTGCCAGCACATCGATACGTTTATCAACGCCTTCATATCCAATAATCTGAGCACCAAGCAAGCGATACGTATCCTTTTCAAAAACCACCTTCATGGTCATCACTTTTCCACCAGGATAGTAATCGGCATGACTCATAGGAGAAAGAATTACTGTATCTATATCTAATCCTGACTTTTTGGCATTTGTTTCATTGATACCTGTAGTGGCTGCTGTCATATCAAATACTTTGATAACGGAGCTTCCCTGACTGCCCAGATAACGGCTATCACCGCCGCAAATGTTATCTGCGATGATCCTGCCCTGTTTATTGGCAGGTCCTGCTAAAGAGATTAGTGCATCCTCACCCGTAACATAATGTTTTACCTGAACTGCATCACCTGCAGCATAAATGTCCGGTACAGAGGTTTCCATCCTGTCATTCACTACTATACTTTCCTTGATGCCAAGTTCCAGACCCGCTTCTTTTGCTAATGCTGTGTCTGGTGTAACGCCGATTGCCAGTACTACCATATCAGCCTGAAGGGATGGATTATCTTTCAATAGAACCTCCACTCCATTGTCTTTTTCTTTAAATCCTTCTACTGTATAGCCCAGTACCAGTTTTATCCCGTGTTTTCTCATTTCACTATGAATCATCGATGCCATATCCGGATCAAAAGGATTCATCAGCTGCTTAGGCCGCTGGACAATTGTAACATCCATGCCTAGCTCCCTCAAATTTTCTGCCAGTTCCAGACCAATAAAGCCACCACCTGCCAATACAACCGATTTTGGATGATTCTTATTTATATATTTCTTTATCCGAAAAGTATCTTCTACTGTACGAAGTGTAAAAAGCTTATCAATACCTACTCCAGGAAGTCTCGGCTGTGTTGGCTTTGCACCTGGAGAGAGAATCAGCTTATCATAGTTTTCTTCAAATATCTCACCGTTTTCCAAATTTTTCACTGAAACAGTTTTACGAGCCGGATGTATGGAGATCACTTCATGATGAATTTTCATATTGATGTGGAAGCGTTTAAAAAAGCTCTCTGGTGTCTGTAATGTAAGTTCTTCTGGATCTGTGATCACATCTCCAATATAATATGGAAGCCCACAATTCGCATAGGATATGTATCCAGATCTTTCAAATACAGTAATTTCTGCATGTTCATCCAGTCTGCGTATCCTTGCTGCAGCTGTAGCTCCTCCGGCTACACCGCCTACGATTATTACCTTCATCTTATTTTTCCACCTTTCCTCATTAAAGCATTTCTAAAATCGCCTTCTTAGGTCTTGCCCCTGAAACCTTTGTTACAATCTTCCCATTCTTCATAACCACCAAAGTTGGAATACTCATAATACCAAATTTACTTGCCAGTTCAGGCTGCTCATCCACATTGATCTTTCCAACTTTAATATCAGGGCGTTCACTTGCAATTTCTTCTATGATAGGAACCACCATACGACAAGGAGCACACCAAGGAGCCCAAAAGTCTAAAAGAACAGTTTTCTCGGAATCCATTATTTCATTCTGAAAATTATTTTTATTGATATTAATAGCAGACATTTTACAGTCCTCCTTTTTTTCTTTTATGGTTTTATTATAATCTGAAATTCATTTATTTTCTGTGATATCATCACATTATTATCATGTTTGAGAAAAGAAAAACCTCCGCAAACATTACGTCTGCGAAGGTCGTTTTCTTGTGATCCATAAAAATGTACAGGTAAAAATAATTCCCTTTACAATTGAGGTTGAAGAAATAGCCCACCATATTCCATCCAGACCCATAATACCTCCAAGAATGATCGACAGCGGAATTCTTGCACTGGTAAAAGCTATACTGATGATACTGCAGAGTCGGGTTCTGCCGAGCCCTGATAATGCACCGACTGTCGTCAGTTCCACACACATAAAAGCTTCACTGAAACCTATGATGATTAGATATTCAACTGATGTTGCGATTGCTTTGGGTTCATGAAAAAAGATTCTGGCAATCGGTTCCGGAATACATATAAATACAGCTGAGATCAGCAGTCCCCAGATACCAACCGTCCACAAAGAAGCCTTATATCCTTTTTTGACACGGTCATTTTTACCCGCACCATAGTTCTGTGCGATAAAGGCATTTAATGCCGCTGCAAAACCGTCTGCAGTATTCCATGATATTGATTCAATCTGACCTCCGACTCTCTGCGTTGCAACAGCTTCTGCACCATACCCGGAGATCATACGTGTCAGCACCATGGAGATTGCACAATATGCCATTCCCTGTATTGCTGTCGGAATTCCGATCTTACAGATTCCCTGCAGATATTCCCGCGGGATTTTTGCCAAAAGCCTGGTTCCTTTTAGTACATTTTCTTTCTTTTGTATGACAATTCCGACTATCATGATACTCATAACGATCGCCTGTGCTGTCACTGTCGCAATTGCAGCCCCGACAACACCAAGCTTCGGAAACATCCCCACTCCAAGAATCAACACAGGATCCAGAATCATATTTGTGGCCAGGCCGACAAGATTCGCTATAAAAGGTGTCTTTGAATCTCCCTGTGCCGTATAAAGTCCAGTCAGTGTCAGCGTCATAAAAGAAAATACGATCAGCCCACAGGCAATCCTCGTATATGACACTGCCGCCGCATGAGCCTGTGCATCTGCAAGCTGAAAAAATCCTACCATCTGTCTGGTAAAAAGCAGCGAAAGAATTGCATATGCCATTCCCATAAATGCAGCAAGCTGTACTGCCGCCTGTGCGAATCCGTGTGCCCTTTCTCTGTCTCCATGTCCGATACACTGTGCCACATGCACCTGTCCACCCATTCTAGCCATAGCTGCAAGTCCCTGCGAAAGCCAGGTAAACATACCTCCAACACCTACACCTGCAACTGCCTTCGAACCAAGCAGACCAATCCAGGCCATGTCCGTGATGTTGTACAAAGTCCCCAGAAACGATGACGCCATGATCGGAACCGCAAGTTTCGTCAGCGTTTTTAGAATAGGACCTTTTGTTAAATTTCCCTCCATTTTCATTCCTCATCCATTTTTATTTTTTATTATCCACAAATCCTATTATACATGGTTTAACATAGATTTTCATCAGGAATTATCCATATATATCAAAAACCCTTTTGAAGAAATATGATTCTCCAAAAGGGCTTTCTGTCTGAATCTTTTTATAATTTTTCTCCGCAGGTTTCAATGACTTTTTTGTACCAGTAAAACAATGAAAACCTATGGTATGACAGTCTATACTTCAATACTCACAAACGAATGCGCACACAAGTATCCTATACACTTCGACTGTCAACCTTAACTTGTTTAATCCCAATAATCACCAATATACAGCAATATGAACTTAATAAAGATACTATGAATGACTGGCATACTGAAATGTTTGAACTTCAGTATAAAAAAGATTTGGCTTCTTTTAATATCAACATAAAAAGCGAGATTGAAGTGAACTATTAATTTTATATAGACATTTTATAGACGAAGAAAATAAAGAGCCGCTATTTAAGCGGCTCTTTGGCATTTTTGTTACTACTCAAACTCTATGTATCCATCTATATATTGTATTCTCTTGATTTTATTTTTCATATATTTAGTATGCATTTTCCATATATTCCATGATATCCACACCTTTATTAGAGTTTTTGTAGACATTTTATAGATAATCGGGAGCAGGGAATTTGACATTATCGTTTTGATAAACGTGATGCTCTATCTATAATTTTTCTGTCTCGAGTTCCACTCGAAGACCACTCGATTATTTATTTTCATATACAATACGGTTATGACAGGAACGGTTTGCTTTTCCAACTAAAATAATCATACTTTTCTTTTCTCTTTTGGTCAATTATTGTTCTTAAACGATACATTTAGTCTTTCAGTCTGCTTAACAGCATCTGATAATGCCGCTGTCCGATATGCCGTCCAGCACGTTGCAGTCCATCCACGCATTCTCTGACCTCATCTGAAGTTAATTCTTGTTCCTCATAGGCAGCCATAAGAACCCCTATTGTTCCCATGATTCTAAGCCCCATCTGAGTTGATACGTTTCTGCCTTTTGCTTCATCCATCAATAACAAATCTGCTTTTAGCTCATCTGTCAGAACAATTGCTTCACTCTCACCCTGGTCAAGACCTGTTGCTCTTTTTAATATATTGGCTGATTCCGGATTATTTACAGGCTTCACTACGATGAACTTCTTCTGTCTAATCTGGTCAGCTTCCAATTGGAAACGTTCATCAATTGTCAACTCTTCAAATACGGCCTGTGGAATCAGAACATCTCCAAACAGTTTTTCCAGTAAATCTATTCGATTGATTTTAAGAAGTGATATCAGCGGTGTTGTGTCGGAGATAACAATCATACCGTAGTCTCCTTCTTTTTGAGTTCTCTGAATGTATTCAGTTCATCATCCAAATCATCCATCGTCATATCAAAATAAGAATATCCCAGTTTATCATACAAATCAATTAACTCTGATTTTCTTATTCCCAAAATTTCAGCTGCATGACCATGAGATATCGTCTGATTTAATATATATGGATACAGCAACAGCGCATTTCGGGTAAGCTCTGTTTCTGGATTCATAGTTACCAGATATTTTGACATTCCTACCGGAACTTTAATAGTTACAGATTCTGTTGTTACCATAACATCACGCCCTTTCTATTAGAAATCCTTGTTTGCCTTCTTTTTTTATATTATATCTATTATTTGGATTTTCTACAACTGATTTTTCATCTAGAAATACTTTGCAACGTAACTAAGCCACTCTATTTCCCATAAAAATAAGGCTCCAAACCTACTATGTAGATTCAGAGCCTTACTGATATTCTAGTTATCCATTTTTACAAAAATAGAATATTGAGGTTTGCGAACAAACAACAGGTACTATTCAAACTCGGCAAGTCCAAAGCTATTCTTAAATATATTTGTTTAAGTTTTATATCTTTTTTGCCATTATTTCATTTCTGTTGCATATATTATTTTGGCTCGCTGATTTTCTGTTGCCAATTTGTTGCCATTTCATTATAACTGCGTTGAAATTGCTTCGCAATCATTATTTTGAATATATCACATAATTTCTTGAAAACAAATATACATAATACCGTTTTCTTCTCTTTAAGAATGTTCTACCAATACTCGGTACAGACTGCGTGGACTTATGTCAATATTATTCTTTTATTTAGTCAGCAATAGATTTTTGAAATTATTAAAAACAACTCGTATTAATTCTGGTTCATCCAGCGATTTTGCTATAAGTTCATACTCTTCCAGCAATAATGATGGTGAAAACTTTTTTCCATTTACTTTTGAATATGGTCCATCACTTTCTACCAACAATCTATCTTTCGGAATTGCATTCACAACATCCATATTTTTTACCATACTTGCATTTACCGAAAAATAACATCCTAAGTGAATAAAATCTTTTTGAAGTTCAACATTTCCAGTATACCAATGCAATATACATCTTCTCGGACAATATTTGCTCAAAATTTTTAAAGCAATTTCTTCTGCACCCCTTATATGGATTGACATTACTTTATTCTTTTCAGAACAAGCCTCAACAATTTTTTCAAACCACTTTATCTGCTGATTTTTTCCTATCCCTGTTCTTTTTGTAAAATCCAATCCAATCTCACCAACATATTCTGTTTGTGGCAGCATCTTCATGAAGTCTCTTAAATCCTTCTCTTTTAAATCTGTATTGAGTGGATGAAACCCCAATGCGAATTTAATATATTTATTATCACCAAATATATTCTTACAGCTTAAAAATACACCTGGTGAATTTGTCATGCATAATGTATACTGTTTTTCCCCGACAATTAATTTATAAATCTCATTATAATTCTTATACATATCCAAATGGAAATGAGTATCAATCAGTCCTTGCACATTTTTCTCCTATGAATCCCTTTATTTCATCATCTTCCGATAATAACTCTGTCAGATCTTCCATTGTTGATTTATAAACTCGCAAAAACTTTTGAACCGATTCTTCATCCAGTTTTCCCGAACATCTTATCATATCTTTTAAGCCCTCATCATCAATTTTTTTATATCTATATAAAGTACTAATCACGGCACGCAAATCATTTGCCTTTTGATTGTTAGAGTTATTCTTCAAAAATTCTGAGGCACTCTCAGTGTACCAGTATCGGAAATCCTTTATATCAAGCAGGGAGCTTTTACGTATTAAACATGGATAACAATACCCACAATTTATTGGATAATCTGGATTCCGCTCTTTATCATATCTAGCCAAACAAGGGTGAGAACATGAAATAGTATCCATATAATGTTTTTTAAATGCTTCCGTATTTTTTACTTCATTCACGATTTCTCTCTTTGTTGAATAGGCATAAAAGTTCTGAATTGGATTTTTTATTCCAACCATATGTAAGATATCCAAAAAACGTCCTAAAAAATATGGATGAGTAGTTCTCGTACTGCAAGTGCCTTTTCTACTATTAGTCAATGGGATATTTAATCCAATGAATCCATTTTCTGGTATATAAACCGGCATATCATTGCCAAGAATACCAGCTATTGATAACGCTGCACACAAAAATAACAGAGATCTTCCCCGAGACGTATCTTCATGTTTTTTCAAACGTTCCCCATCCATTGTAATAGGGGCACGTGAATTAGCAGAGAATCCGATAAAACGCACTTTCTGATTCGAATATCTCTCCTGAAACGTTAAAACAAAGTTTTCCTGTTTTTTCTTCAATTTGGGATATTCATTATGACCTACTAAGCAAGGCGATTTTCCTTCCTCCAACAATTTTATTGCTCCACAAAAGGAATCTAAACCGCCAGAGAATAAACATATACAATCACAGCCCTTTATATCAAGATGAATCCGGTTTGGGTATTCACGTTTGCTATACATTTTTTCGCACTGTCTAAAATGAATATCCCATTTATCACCTGTAAGAAATCCTAATGTTTGATTCCAGTATTCTTCTGTTCCATGCCATTTACTCATTTGTAATACTGGAATTGATACACTAAGTTCTCTTGTCCAACAATCTGGAAATAATCTTCTCGAAACTCTTTTATCTATCGCAAAGACACTAATACCTATGATAAATAAATCTTCATAAATTTCTGGTATAGCCATGCAGTCCATTCTATACCAGATATCTGTAATACCTGAAAAAATAGTGCTGTATTTTTTTCTCGTCAATGTAAAAACGTAAGAATCATTCCACTCTGCATTTGGGTGCATTTCGTTTTCTTTATCTATCCATACTCTCATTTTCTATGCCTCTCCATAAAACAATTCAAATACCTGGTACGCATCTTCAAGTGACCTTTTTACTACCTCTGATGATTGCAAGTGTCCAAAGTCCATGGTTTTTATATCTTCCAGTTTCAAGTCGTTATGCAATTCATTGGAAATATATTTATCCATTTTTTCTAATAAACGCTCAGTTTCTTCAGGATTCCTTTTCATGCGTATCTTTTCTTCATATCGGAATGCAAAACTAAATTTTATATACTCAATTAGCATTTCTTTCAACAAAACATCTGGAGCAACATCCTTTAAATCTCCCAAATCTGTTATGTTTAGTCCTTTCAAAGCTGCTCTAATGGCTTCTGCTGACAAATAATCTTCCGTTGTGTTCCCATAATTTGTAAAATCCCGAATAAGTTCATTATATATTTCATCTGATGATTTTCCTATCAAATCATTACGATTAAACTCATGCAACGCATTATTTATTCCGCCGTGCGATACCGCCTTAGCAAATGATAGAATACTTCCTGCTGCTTTTGTAAATTGTTCTGAAGTTGCTATATCATGATGCATTGCCGATGCATATTTACTTGCTGCCTTGGCTCTAGACTCTCCATCTCCACTATTTATGTAAGAAGTCACTGCTCGTTTCGCTTGCGACCAATGCGGAGTCGTCGGTGCAATATATCCTTTTGATGTTCCCATATTAATCTCCTGTTTTCATAATTCTATCTTTAATTTCTTGTTTTACATTTTTTAACTCATTAAGTAAATTCTCTATTGCATCTTTATCTTCCGAGTACATAGCCTTAAATGATGGAAGATCTCCTGCTTCTAATGGTTTAGCCGCCCTTTTTATTGCCTCGATTATTTCGCCACGGTAATCAGAGAAATTTACAAATAGCAAGCTATAAACATTTGATTCAATATCTCCAGATTCTATCTTTTTGATAAGGACCTTCATGACATCTTCTCGGTCAGACGAACGCAACTCTTTCATATCTCTCATTATTCCATCAGCCAATCCAGGATTAAACCTACCTATTCTCTCCAATAATTTTCTGCTTTCTTCGCTCAGGTCAGACTCAATATCATCTTGCTTTTTCAGTATCTCTCTCGTCAGATAAAAGTACTTATTCAAATTCTTTTTTTCTAATTCAACCGGGGGACACTTTACCCAATCTTTAATTCGTGGTTTATGCCACTTTGCAAATTCTGAATCCAGACTATCATTATCCAAGCTCTGTCTCATACGTTTAAACTGTTGATTTTCCGTATCAAAATTTGCATTCCACTCATTTAATTTGTCAAATAAATCTGGATTTAATTTATGCAAGGTAAGCAATTTTGCCATAACTCCCATATCAAGCTTATCACCATAGTATAACTTTGATAACTGTCGCTTTGTAATAAACGTATTAAGAAATCTTTTTGCTTGACGTGGATTTCCTTTAAGTGTATGTGCAACAATAGAACGAATCTGAAGAATTACTTTTGCGACCTCATCGCATTCATTTTTCATTCCAGCTTTATAAATGTCGGATTCACTATTTAAAATCTCTTGTATTTGCTCATAATCAATTGCACTTTCTCCAATCATCAACTTCTTCTCTTCTATTTTTTTTATCAGCACTTCAAAGCTATCTGGTTTCATATATTTCTGCATTACTAGTAATAATAAATAGTTTTGAATATCTTTAGAGGATAACTCAGGTATGTGTACCGGAAGTTGTATCATTTTCTCAATATATTCTTTATCCAATTCTACATCAAAATTATCTACTTTTGGATATTTTTTCTTTATTGCATACTGTATTACATTTTCATCTGCTGCTATAATAAAAGTAGTTTTATTTACAGACAAAAATAATTTGATTACCTCTAACGTTTCAATAATTCGTTCTGGTTGACATCTATCCAAATCATCAATTAATACAACAACCCTTTTTATTTTATCCGTGTTTATTGCCTCTTGAAATTCAGCTTTAAATTTTCTTACATTGTTTACTACGCTATCTGCAGTAGTACTATCATCCTTAATATACTCATCTTTAATATTCTGAACTGAATCAGATATATTTTTTATGACACCTCCTATCTCTTTCGCATTTTGTGGAACACTAAACAGCAAAGGCAATGGTGTCCCAGAAGCGATGCTTGCTACTACAGGTGCTGCTGAAGATCCAACTTTGGTTCCTAATTTTAAAAAGTCAATCTTCTTCAGTAAAGCTCTAAACTTCTTTTTAGTCTCTTCTGCTGGTATTCGCTCTTCCAGCTCTCGTAAAAGAGCTTCCATAATTGCAGACTTTGCATCTTCATAACTTTCAAACATCCAGGCATTAATCGTTACGCATATAATTCCATCTTTTTCCTTATAATGCTGCTCGATCAGATTAAGTAATGTCGATTTTCCTGCTCCCCATAATCCTAATATTCCTATAGTCAATGGATCTATATCAGTTTCTATAGCAATATCAGAAACTATCTCAGCATACGGTTTATAAAACAACATATCTATTTTTGATGCATTATCTGTCCACATACTCCGTCAACCTCTTTCCTTATTGAATTTATTCTTTATATTATCAGCTTACGTTTATTGTATCTCGAATTTTAATGAATTCGTCTCACCCTCTACAAAAGTTATACAAATACCTCTGTAAAAGATAATTTAACAATAACAGAAACTAATTTTCTGCCAAAATCTGTAATACAAAGTAGCTACTACCATTAGTAGCATAAACGCTCCACTGTGAACCCGCCAGTAGAGCGCTTACAAATCAATATCTTCTAAATTAAATTTACCTCGGTCCCATAAATCTATCACCATTCAAATGTATCATATGCTCCGGCATTTCAGCAATCCAGACCTCTGTTTCCCATGCGAGTTCCTCAGCAAATTTTTTATACGTCCTGAAATCCAGAAAGGCGGTTACAAATATTTTTCCTGCTGTAACATCTTTCGTCATCTCTGTTATTTCCAATATACGTTTCGGATCCATCGGTCCTACAGATGTTACTGACTCAACAAAATAGATCCAGTTCTTGTCCTCACGATATAGCACTACATCTGGCATCTTATCATGTAGCGTAATTTCAAATCCCAGTACTTTTAATTTTTCTACATTCTTAACCAGATCTTTTTCTATTGTATCGCCGACGTACAAGCACTCCGAATTTGGTGCAAATCTTGGTGCAAATTCCTCGATAATGGCTTTTTGCAGCTCATTATGCTTACCCGTAGAAAATTTAAAACTTTCACCATTTATATTTACCGGCATCATTGTCATCTTCTTTTTGGAAGCGTACAAGTCAATTAACTTTTCATGGTAACAAAGGAACCGTTTTATAGATTCCTTCCACGCTGATGTTTCCATCGTTCTCAGCATTTTAACTGTTTCTTCCGTCAGTCTGTACCGATAGTTCGGACTGTTGGTTACTTTTCCATTATCCTCTATCAAAGCAGCGGTACGGAATCTATGCAGTGCCTGCTTTCTAAACGTTTCTCGGCTGTTTTCCGCATAACTCATGCCATAAAATGTATTAACAAACTGAATAATATCATGAATACGAATCCATTCATTTGTTGCTTCACTCCATGACATATCTGGTTTTATGCCTGCCATTGCCAAAATAACATAGCAGCATATATCCGCTTGCTGTGCTTTGGGCATACCTATTGTTTGCAGAAATTCTCTCGTTTCTTCTATTTTCTTATCCACAGTATCCCTCCAATATCAAATTGCAATTTGCCTCCGAATAATCCTTACTTTTAAGCACTTTTCTGCCCATTTCCTGAATATCCTCTAAATCTGGCACTGGCATTGCATTAATCTCTGTTGAATTAACCTGCGTAGATCCATTCAAAATACGATAATATTCGTCATAAAGTGTAGAATTAAATAATACATACAACCCATACACCAGACATTCTGACATTTCTGTTAATACACCGTCCACAAAATTAATTTTATTTTGTGTACTTATCTTTTGGTACTGCGGAAATCTTTTGGCTAAATATACTCCGCACTGTAATCTTCGAGGTTCTTCCTTTGCTGTAAATCGCTTTACAAATAGATAGTTCTTATTATCTTGCATTAATCCCTTTTGTTCTGTCACCACATATTCATGTTCTTTCTGTATAGGGAATTCTACTTTTCCCTGTTTTATATGCTGCGAATAAAACAAAGGGATTGCACCTTCTTCTTCCTCATCCCGCAGGATTTCACGATTGCGAAAATCTACGGTCAATCCTGTTTTCATTTTTACACCAATTGCCGGAAGTGTCTTATCAAATTTATGCAATTTCTTTAATACTTCCACTTCATTTTCATCTGTTACAAGATAAACATAATAGTCTGATCCTGCTACAACCAGATCGTACGGAACTGTTACTGATGTCAGCTCTCCAAAATCACTATTTGATTTCGATGATGTAATCGTAACTGTTTCTGGCTTTTCACTCGTCTTCCTTACTTTAATAATAATCGTTTCCTGTAACACACTTTCTTTGTCGAAAACCTTATTTCTGCTGACAAAAAGATGAATATGTTCCAATTTCCCTTCTGTCAGAAAATACTTCCTGAAACGTTTAAAATACGCTCCAGATGTCCATGACCTTGGAATGATGTAAACCATCTCTCCATTTTCACATAAATTGAATAATCCCATAGATGCAAAAATAAAATACAAATTCGGCGCACCATAACATACCTCTGGCATCGCTGTTGCTTCTGGCGCATCTTTCGGAATTTTCATATACGGCGGATTTCCAATCACAAAATCATATTTCTTAGGCTCCGCATTTCCTCCCAACATATGATTAAAATCCAAATACTGACTTAGAATATAATTATCTTCAATTATATTGATCGTGAGTTTTTTCTTTGCCTCTTCTTTACAATATTCCAGATTACGTTTCAACAATGGCAATACATTTTCATCGTTCTCATAACAGGTAAGTTCAATCTCCTGAATAGAATCTATTGTTTCCAATCGCTCAATAAAGGCACATGATAATATACCTGAACCAGCCCCCGCATCAAGCACACTTATTTTGCCTGTTTTCTCATCAAAGTTATATAATCCAGACATAAAACGAGCAGTTTCCATACTGGTAAAAAACTGTCCGTATTTTTTACGTTCTTTTTTTGGCATACTCTCTATATATTCGTTTGTAAGCTCTATAATTTTTTCTAGCATATTCCACCTACCTACAAGCCTTCTATTTCTTGCTATTATACTATAGCACACTTCCTTTTTCAACACTCTTTCGCAAACATACATTCTATTTTTCTATCTTCGTCGTATTACAATCATTATCATCTATGTCTATAACATTGTTGGCATTCTCGCCTTTCACAGAAAAATCTCCTGCCTTAAACCACTTGTAAGCACAATCTGATATACCGATACACTTTCATCCTATTTTAGGGCAAAGTTTTTATCCTTCAGAGTAGTTAAATCATAAAACTCTTCTTCCCAAAATAACAGAAATTGCATCCAGACTTTCTTTTATATTCTTATTGCTTCCGTTTTTAGATGTCCTCATAAAGTTAAAATTTTATGAGGACATCTAAAATCCTTAAAATAAAGCTTTTCTCTACTTTTCAAATCCTTGAAAACTACTGCTAGACAAGAAAAAAGGCCCTGACAGTCTGGAAATTCCAGACCATCAAGGTCATTCTTTGTTCTTAATTGCATTTCATGTTTTCACATGATTTTTGTCATTTCACTGGCTGAAAGTTTTGCCCTGAAACTGGATAAAACTGTTTGCCCTGAAATACAACAGGTACTGTTCATCATCACACTCCATTATCCACTTTTTCGCACTTTCTATTATCCAGTAAAAGTGAACTTTATTCGTTCACAAAACCTCTTTTCTCCCACAAAAATAAGGCTCCGAACCTACTATGTAGATTCAGAACCTTAAAGTGTATAGATTATTCATTTTTACAAAAAACTGAATAATGAGGTTTGCGAACAAACATTTGCTACTATTCAAACTCCTTTGCGGACTGCGTTTCATGACACGCAAAGGCTGTTATTAGAGGTTTATATTTCGAACGTGCGTTCTGTTTTTGTGTTTTTCGCACCGCTTATGAAGAAATAAACTCCAAAATAACTCCATTTTACTCTTTATTATTTTGTTGTTCTTCTCTTGCGTAAAGAATGTCCAACGCCTGGAATATTACATTACTCATAGTCTGATAATGTCGCTCTGCATAAGATACTAGCTTTTCTTTTTGCTCTGGTGACATCCTAATTCTCAGACTAGAATCTTTGCCGTCTAATGATGGTTTTCTAGGCATCTTTCTCTCCTCCTTACATTTCATAGTTTAACACGAATTGATACAAGTGTCAATCTCGTTTTGTTAATATCACCCATTTCCCTTTTTGGCTACTTCCCTGCCTCTTCAGATAATTCTTTTCCTTCAATTTGGTTATATAATACTTCACACTAGCAAGATTCCAATCTAACGCATTAGCCATTTCTTTCTGCGTGATTGAAGGTTGCATACGTACAAGATTCAGAATTTCTATTTCTTTCTCACTCAGTACATTTTCATCTTCCACTTGGTCTAATCTCTCTAAATCTTGGTTAGCTTGGTTAGTAGCTTGGTTAGCTTGGTTAGTAGCTTGGTTAGCTTGGTTAGTAGCTTGGTTAGCTTGGTCAGTTATTGGATTGACTCGGAACAACTCTACCCGAAACATATTATCAAATTCCTGAAATCTCGGCTTTGGAAGTCCATACTCTTCTGCAGCATTAAGGATTCTTTTTATTCCGCTTCCCCATGCCTCTACAAGTCCCATCTGACTGAATATATTGGCAATGCCTTTATTCCTGATCTTCGAATGACCATTCATGACTTCCTCATAAGTTAATCCGTTATATAATCCACCCGGAGATGTCACCTCCAATCTGTCATCATAAACTGCGACCTGAATACAGGATTCATCTAATAGGTTACGGTGACAATGGGCATTAATAATCATTTCCCTGATTGCTTCCGGTGGTAACTCATATTTCTCTTTTCGCACCAATCCGTCAATTGTTGCTCCAAGCCGAATATTTCTCAATACAAAATCTACTGCTTCTTCGATTTGTGTATAGATTGGTCCTGTAAATTCTCTCTTATCCAGAAACATTGCACGATCTGTTCCCTTGAATACCGCACATTGTGTTTTGGAGAATGAAAAATAATCCGATGTCAGCAACGCATAGGCATTCGTTGCCAGAAGCTGTCCCTCGCTCTGCTTCAAAATTTTCCAGTTTATCAGCTGCTCTTTCTTTACAGAATGTTCTGACATTCCTGCTTTCTTCCGGAACTTTTCAATATCCTGACAAAGTTTCTCTGTTGCTTCCTCTGAAACAGGATAACCCACACAAGTAAGCTCATCCCATGAGATTCTGGCCCCTTCCATTTCCAGTTCTTTTATCTTCTCCGGAAATGCCTGTCTTGATGTACCTGCTACACGGATATAAGTGCCATTATCTTTTCCCTTTGATTTTAGATAATACGGTCTGTTCTTTCCAGCTTCTACTGATACAACAATGACCGTTTTCCCGTCTACTGTCTGTGGCTCAATATCAGGAATGATCTGTGGCACACAGGAATCAGAAACTGCATTGGCAATTCCATCCATCAGCTGAAACAACACATCATTTTCCACACCAACAATCTGGTGTGTTTTATCATCTACTCCAACAATCAGCTTGCCACCTTGTGTATTGGCAAAAGCTACGATTGTCTTCATGTACTTTTCACTTTTATCAGGTAAGGATACCTTGTACTCAATATTTTTCGATTCCCCGGAAAACATAGTATCTTCTACCATTCTTTCACTCCTACTCTATACTCGCACCACTGGTACGAATAATTCTATTTCCAGAGCAATCTTCTCTGGATCATTAACACTATTATACGTTCTATTCTTCTTTTCTATCAAGCAAGAAAACAAAACAGTTCA
The DNA here is from genome assembly GCF_900209925.1 of Anaerobutyricum hallii. NCBI lineage: Bacteria > Bacillati > Bacillota > Clostridia > Lachnospirales > Lachnospiraceae > Anaerobutyricum > Anaerobutyricum hallii. Next base: position 2,618,793 of record NZ_LT907978.1, read on the forward strand.
TTTCTTCTTACCATTTTCTTCTGTTCTTTTTTGATGCCAGATAAAGTCTCGTCATCTCATCCATGAAAATAGTTTTGTCCTCATTGGTCATAGTTCCACTGGCAAATAAAGCAGCTACCTGTTCAAGAATCTGCCTTGCCTGTTTAGCACCAGCATATTCACTTGGCTCATCATTACCCAAGCACACGGTTTCATTATCATTCATAAGATAAGAAACCTGACACTGAAATGCATCTGCCAGTTTTTGATATAAACTACTCTGCTTCGGATATCGTCCTTCAACTTCCCAAGATCGAATTGTTCTATGAGAAACGCCCACCATATCACCCAGCTTTTGTTGAGTCATTTTTTTCTCTTTTCGCAACTTCCTAATTTTATCACCAAATGTTGTCATAAGTATACATCTTTCTCCTATGAGTTTTGTACATGCTTTATTTTTCTAACCACAATAAAAGTATATCATTATGCAAATAAAAAGAGAACCCGACATCACAAGCAAATTTGATGATGCGGGTTCCCTTCCCTCTTTATAGATCAATACCTTTTATTTTTTCATCTTATGATCCGATGGCAATCTCACTTCTTAATGACAACTGTGGCTTCCACATCCATGCTCGCCACATGTATGTCCTTCCCCGTTGTTGTGCTCGTGATGAGAACATTTCACATCCGGATTATACTCAAGTGTTTCATTGATAAAAGCTTCTACTGCTTCATCCGCATCTCCGGAAACTCCTCCGAAAAGCTTGATGCCTGCTGCCGCTAACGCTGTCTGTGCGCCGCCTCCAATTCCGCCACAAATCAAAACGTCTGCATTCAATGCATTAAGAACTCCTGCCAATGCGCCATGTCCACTTCCATTCGTATCTACTACTTCTGAATGTACTACTTTTCCTTCCTCTACATCGTAAATCTTAAATGTCTCTGTGTGTCCAAAGTGCTGGAAAATCTGTCCATTTTCATATGTTACTGCTATTCTCATGATACCTTCTCCTTTTTCTGCTGCATATTTTTTGTAAATTTCCTGTTTGTAACATCCTCCAAAGCTGCAGTTGCCGCTCTGACCGTCACAGATTCTGAAATCTCCGCCCTCAATTTTGAGTGGATGCCCGTCGATAAGTGCATCTGCGATCTTTTTCCTGGCGATCTCGTAAATTCGCTGGACCGTTGTTCTTGCGACTTGCATAGATGCTGCACACTGCTCCTGACTGTAACCTTTCTTGTCCAAAAGACGGATTGTCTCGTACTCATCTACCGTTAGAACAATGGGTGTTTTTTTCTCAGTATCATCTGCCGGAAGAAATTCTAAAACATTGGGGAAATGACAGACTTTTCTGCATTTTACTGGTCTCGGCATAAACTGCTCCTTTCTCGCTTTTCTTATATAATAGCCCTATAAAAGGCATATGTCAATAATGTTTTTGACATATGCCTTTTATGAATCACCTTATAGTATTACTTCTTTTCATTATTTTTTAATTTACAGATACCCTGCGTCATTGTTCCCATTGGACAAAATGTACACCAGGTTCGTGGCTTATATAACACCATTACGATCAACCCTAACAACAAAGATGTAAGCATCAAACTATAAAATCCAAAACTAAACTGTGCCACCCAATCAGCTACTGTTCCGGCAGTGTATGTCCATCCCCACGGAACACGGAAGGTCCAGAATAATTTGATGGCTTCACGCAAGGATGATGATCCGGCACCAACTAAATATGTCTGAAATACCATATTCCCAAACATTGTAAGGAAAAATATCAAAAAGCCGTATCGGAACCATTTTGAACTCATCCATCGCGGGGTTGGTTTATTTCTTGAGCATTTTAAATCCCCACCGAGCTTACTAAAAAGCTGGCCACGTCCACACAAATGATTACAGAAAAATTTATTTTCACCGAATATCGCTATTCCTAACGGCAACAGGAAATCAATCATCCCAAACCAAGCAAACAAAATATTAAAAAAACCGAGAGCAAAATAAAGGATCGCCCATATCCATAAATAATCATACCAATGTTTCTTTTTCTTCACATCGCTGTCCTCTCTTTCATTTCAATACAACCTGCCGGACAGGACTTTGCACATTTTCCACATCCTACACACACTGTTTCTTCTACCACAGCATAACATCCATGGTAAACTTTGACAGCTGCCAGCGGACAAGTATTTTCACATACTCCGCAGGCAACACATCTTTTTTTATCGACACTTGCCATTCTTTTTGCCAATGCTTTGTTCCCCTTTCAAATTTTGTATCTCTATTGTACCTGAAAAAGGTAAATCCTTCTGTGATATTATTACATAAGAATTTACCTTGAACGCTAATCATTACAATGACATATTTTTATTATACATTACCTTTATATTTATATATGATGTTTAGAATTTCCTCAGTTGTTCGAATAATTTCTTTTTGTTTTTCTTTCATTGTTATAGATTTGCTTTCTTCTTCAGCTAACGAAGAGTAAAGGTGAATGGTATTAGCATGATTCCATATCTCATCGTAAATTTTCTCGATTTCATCAGCACTCCGAAATGCCTGGTCTGTTTGCATTTGCAAGTGTTCTCGTTGCTCTTCCAGATGATTCATCCGTTCTTGTAACTGATCCCTTTCTTTCTGCAATCGATCATGTTGTGCTTGCAGTTGATCTATTTGTATTTTAATTTCGCTCATCTTTTCTTTCTGTCTCCGCATAAGCATCATCAAATATACAACTACAAATACAAATAATAGTATTATGTACAGCATAAACTTCTCCTCACGACACATATATTTCGACGGTTTTCCGCAAATCAACTATTGATAATGGCATAGAAAGAACAGTTAGTTTTCCTGAATTCTTTTTAATTTCAACAGCATCAGGATTGCCTGTGATTAAAATTACAGGTGTTGTCCTGTCCGCACGCCATGGCTGATTCGGTTGGCTCGTCATATCTTCGGTAACAATCCAAAGATCCGGCTTATGTCTGCCTAATCTTGTTTTAGCACTTTCCGGTGTGTAAAACAGCATGATCTGATCTGAAATAAATTGCAATGTTTCTTTTAATCCTTTTGCATAACGTTCACTGCCACAGACCAGTGCAATAATAGAAGCAGCTTTCTTTTTTTGTGTTACCTGAATAAAATCCAAAACTGGTGTATTATAGAGACTAAAGTCTTTTTCCAAATGAACTTTATCATAATAACTCTTTGCTGCCTTGCACATCCTCAGACAAAACTGTTCTATGTCTATACGAATATCGTTTCCGTTCTCCTGTATGTTCATACTTTCCAACTGACAAACTGACATTCCACAGTTTAGTCCAAGATGAAAGCGTATATTATTTTCATCATTCAAAAATCCTTTATTTTGATGAAGATATTCACATCGAAGCTGCCAACAGCGTTCTCCGCAAATATATGGCTTTTCATCGGATTGAGATAGTTTAAAGTAGTCCCCTGCATATTCATCAAACCAGCGAATATACTGGGTTCCCACATCACGGGTCGGATTCTTTTGCCGATCCAGCATAACCCGGCCATCTCGATAATGTTTAACAATTTCCGGGAAAGCAATACCTCCGCAAATATCTGGCAAAGTCAATGCCAATGCCAGTGCAGACTGCCATCGTCTATCTACAATATTCAGTTCTACTTCTTCAATTCGGTCCAAAAATGTAAAACTGACATCTCCCTGCATTATTTATCCCTCCCTCATATTCACAACAGTCATGTACTATAGTCAGTATATTTTTATTTATGGCATATGTCAATTATATAATTGACGCATCTAAAAAAAGTAAGTATACTATGTTCGTAAAGGAGATAACTGTTATGAGCTTCGAAAATTATTTTCCACTATGGAATGACTTAAATACAGCACAGAAAAAAGTAATTTCAGACAATTTGATTACACGGGATGTAAAAAAAGGAACGATCATTCACAACGGAAACCTGGATTGTACTGGATTATTACTGGTTAAATCCGGGCAGCTTCGAACTTACATACTTTCAGATGAAGGACGAGAAATTACACTTTACCGCCTGTTCGATATGGATATGTGTCTTTTATCCGCCTCATGTATCATGCAGTCCATTCAATTTGAAGTAACCATTGAAGCAGAAAAAGATACTGATCTTTGGATCATCCCTGCTGAAATCTATAAGGACATCATGAAGGAATCGGCTCCCGTCGCAAACTATACCAATGAATTAATGGCTAGCCGTTTTTCTGATGTCATGTGGCTGATTGAACAGATCATGTGGAAGAGTTTGGATAAGCGTGTTGCTTCATTTCTTTTAGAAGAGACCTCTATCGAAGGAACAAATGAACTGAAAATCACTCACGAAACTATCGCAAACCATCTTGGTTCCCACAGGGAAGTGATCACTCGAATGCTTCGATACTTTCAGGGCGATGGTCTCGTCAAACTCTCACGCGGCAAAATCACCATCCTTGATTCGAAAAGACTGGAAACACTACAAAGATCATAAAACTGTTTTTCTATGACATCTAAAGAATCCTCCATTTATCAGAATTGTGAAAGTCATTCTAATAAATGGGGGATCTTTTTACGCTACAAGTAAATTATAAAATTATTGTGATTATTTTTTAATAATCCATACCACATGCATATGCCCTTTCAATCAACGCACGGTCATTAACCACTGCATCATAGAAGCGGAATCCACCGGAGAAGTTGTATGTTTCATAACCGTTTCCTTCCAGAATACGGCTGGCAATGTAGCTGCGCAGACCACTTTGGCATATCAAGTAAACAGGCTTTCCCTTCTCAATTTCATTGATACGTTCCCTTAGTTCATCTACAGGAATATTTCTGAATCCATCCATATGCCCCCTGTTAAACTCACCTACAGTTCTCACATCCAGCAATACAACACTTTTATCTTTAGAAATCTTATCCATATCTTCCAGATGCCATTGTTTTAAGGTACCTTTTGCTATATTGTCTATCATGAATCCTGCCATATTTACAGGATCCTTGGCAGAGGAATACGGCGGTGCATATGCAAGATCCAGATCTTTCAGCTGGGTTGCCTTCAGCCCTGCATGAATTGCTGTTGCCAGCACATCAATACGTTTATCAACTCCTTCATATCCAATAATCTGAGCACCAAGCAAACGATAAGTCTCTTTTTCAAAAACCACCTTCATGGTCATCACTTTTCCACCAGGATAGTAACCGGCATGACTCATAGGAGAAAGAATTACTGTATCTACATCTAATCCTGACTTTTTGGCATTGGTTTCATTGATACCTGTAGTGGCTGCTGTCATATCAAATACTTTGATAACGGAGCTTCCCTGACTGCCCAGGTAACGGCTGTCACCACCACAAATATTATCAGCGATGATCCTGCCCTGCTTGTTGGCTGGTCCGGCCAAAGAGATCAGCGCATCATCACCCGTAACATAATGTTTTACCTGAACTGCATCACCTGCTGCATAAATATCCGGTACAGAAGTTTCCATTCTGTCATTCACTACGATACTTCCCTTGATGCCAAGTTCCAGACCAGCTTCTTTTGCTAATGCTGTGTCTGGTGTAACTCCGATTGCCAGCACCACCATATCAGCCTGAAGGGATGGATTATCTTTTAATAGAACCTCTACTCCATTGTCCTTTTCTTTAAATCCTTCTACTGTATAGCCCAGTACCAGTTTTATCCCATGCTTTCTCATTTCATTATGGATCATGGATGCCATATCCGGGTCAAATGGGTTCATCAGCTGCTTAGGCCGCTGGACAATTGTAACATCCATGCCAAGCTCCCTCAAATTTTCTGCCAGTTCCAGACCAATAAAACCGCCACCTGCCAATACAGCCGATTTTGGATGATTCTTATTTATATATTCCTTTATCCGAAAAGTGTCTTCTACAGTACGAAGTGTAAAAAGTTTATCCATACCTACTCCGGGAAGTCTCGGCTGTGTTGGCTTTGCACCTGGAGAGAGGATCAGCTTATCATAGTTTTCTTCAAATATCTCACCATTCTCTAAATTTTTCACTGAAACCGTTTTACGTTCCGGATGTATGGAGATAACTTCATGATGAATTTTCATGTTAATACGGAATCGTTTAAAAAAACTCTCTGGTGTCTGTAGTGTAAGTTCTTCCGGGTCTGTGATCACGTCTCCGATATAATATGGAAGCCCACAATTCGCATAGGATATGTATCCGGATCTTTCAAACACAGTAATTTCTGCATGTTCATCCAATCTTCGTATTCTTGCTGCAGCTGTAGCTCCTCCGGCTACACCGCCTACGATTATTACCTTCATCTTATTTTTCCACCTTTCCTGAATAAGCAGCAATGCCACCAATATTATTTACTTTAGAATATCCCATTCGTTGCAACATCCCAGTTGCTTGACGACTTCGGGCTCCGGAATAACAGTATACAAACAGCGGTATTTCTGTATTCTTCACTACCGAAACAACATTGTTAAGTTGTTGCAATGGCACATTTTTACTTTCTGGTATATGCCCTTCCTGATATTCCTGCGGCGTACGAACATCCAGCAGAACTGCACCAGCAGTCTTTTTATATTCCTCTATCCCTTGATTAATATTCGCCTGTTTTAAAAAATCAAAAAATCCCATTAACGCACCTCCTTAAAGCATCTCTAAGATTGCCTTCTTAGGTCTTGCCCCTGAAACTTTTGTTACAATCTTCCCATTCTTCATAACCACCAAAGTTGGAATACTCATAATACCAAATTTACTTGCCAGTTCTGGCTGCTCATCCACATTGATCTTTCCAACTTTGATATCAGGGCGTTCACTTGCTATCTCCTCTATGATAGGAGCCACCATACGACAAGGAGCACACCAAGGAGCCCAAAAGTCTAAAAGAACGGTTTTCTCGGAATCCATTATTTCATTCTGAAAATTATTTTTATTGATATTAATAGCAGACATTTTACAGTCCTCCTTGTTTTTTCTTTTGTGGCTTTATTATAATCTGAAATTCATTTGTTTTCTGTGATATCATCACATTATTATCATGATTAATTTTTAACTAATTTATTTTTTCATCTTATGATCTGATGGCAGTCTCACTTCTCCGGTCCTTTTCTTCATAATCGAGTTCTGTGTCTCCATCTGTGTTGGAATATAATCGCTTTCCTGCAGAAATGCACCTGCCGCCTCAGCATATGATTCATATCCAGCTGCTTTCATCCTCTTCAACATTTTTGCCAAAGCACTGTTCTTGTCTCTACTCACCTGACGTGTGCTGATGCCCAGTTCCTCTGCTGTTTCTTTAACCTGTTTTCCCATGATAAAATAATCGCTCACGATTTTCTTTTCTTTCTCTGTCAGATCGCTGAAGAGTTCTTTAAAGAAGATCTCAGTTGTAATATCCGATGCAATGTCACGTCCACTATCTGCGATAAAGTCTGTCGCACAACCGTTTTCTGATTCTAATCCACAAAATAATACTGTATTATTTCTCTGATGCTGCTGATCAAACATATAATGTTCCTTATTATAAAAAATATTAAGAACTTCCAGCTCTTCTGCTGTAATATTAGCGTATTTCACCTTCTGATATCTGTCGTAAAATGTGTATTTTCTTTCTTCCATGATTGTTTCTCCGATTTGTCGTTTTTGTTGATTTGATTTGTGACAAATCGAAAATCATGGATATCTGGCATAATGCCTGCCTCTTCCCTGCATCTTGATATGCTCTTCCTTTCCGGCATCTACCTGTTAAAAAGGAAGCTTTTTCAAATCTGCAACCTGTTTTTGGGTATAAAAAAAGGCCATGCCCTTCCGGGCACAGCCTGACGCCTTAAAATTTGAGAAAAGAAAAACCTCCGCAAACATTACGTCTGCGAAGGTCTATTTCTCTCAGCATATCAATTCTAACATGCACGTATTTTCATTGTAATACCATTCACATGCCAGTTTACTGTCAGTTCACTGCCACTTTACTTCCACTTTTCTTCCAGTTTATTTCCTCCATCTTATTCTGTATCTTTTCCGGACGTGTAAATGCCCAGAGCATTGTTGCATACAAACGGATTGCTTTCTTACGGTTTCGATAATAAGTAGTGCTTGGCATATCATCCAGCATCAGCATCACATCTTCATTGGTATTTCCTGCTTCAAAATATCTATATTTCAAAAGCCGATAATACAGCTGTCCATTTTTTGGATAATCCCTCAAAGCTATCAGGGAATCTCTCATGATTTCCAGCAAACAGAGATTCATATCATTATTCAGAAGCTTTTCCTGGATTCTGCGTTTCTCTGCAGTCGCATCGAAATCTACCAGATCATATAACATTTCCTTCAGATGCTTCCCTTCCTCTGCATACATTTCATAATCTATATCCACAAGGTTCTTCTCAATACGGAACATTACTTTAGTATACTGACTCAGCAATAATTCCGTATTCTTATAAGCATCCTCTGCCACTTCTTCCATATTGATAAACATATCCTGTATTCTCTGCATAATTGTCCTCCTTCCCGACCGCTTCCGCAGCCAGACCAATCATTGTATTGTTTGTTCCATTCACAGTCTGTCACTGTCCTAACATCTCTTCATGCAGATTCCGCAGAAATATCCGCTGTGGGATAGCTTCTATTTCTGGCTGATCGGCAACTGTATGATCTATTGAAAGCAATCGGTTCTCACGGGAAAGGATGTATCCCCGACTGCTGATGTTCTCATCGAATATCTATCTCTCCAAAGGGGGCCCTGATTCAGGGCTCCCTTTTAGGACGCCGTTATTTACGTTCCATAAACCATTTATAATTTTCTTCATAAGTCAGATGACAGATTTTTCCACCCACCTGACAGGTATAACGATATCCGGTTCCGCCAGCTTTTCGGCTGGCACAACGCTCCGGTTTTGAAACCTTATCAATCGCATACTTACGTCCATCTTCCCAGACAAACGCTGTAGGGATCAATTCTCCTTCCCGGCTGAATACTGCCAGGACATCTACATACACTTTAGCTGTCATTACAAAACACCTGCTCTCTCCTATCCATGAAAATATGCCTGTGGATGAACCGTATGTTCCTTAGCATTCAGCTGTGCCAGTATCTTATCCTGATACATAAATGCTCTCTGAATACTCTGATAGCCAAACCTTCCACGGATCTCATCTACCACCTGGTCCATCTTTTTGATTTTTTCTCTCTTCGTTTCATCCATAAATAAATCAAGCTGATACGGCATCTCTTCTGATACCAGATCACATCCTCGAACACCAAGACTACGAATTGGATGTTCCCAATTATAGTTTTTCTGGAATAACTCAAATGCAGTTCTGGCAATTTCTTCTGTAAGATTACTTGCCCTGTCCAACTTGCACTGTCTCGTGAAATGATACAATCCATTATCCCGAATCGAGATTTCTACTGTCCTGCATTGAAAACCATTTTCACGAAGCCTGGCTCCTACACTTTCTGAAAGAGCCATCAAAATAATCTTCACGTCCAATTCACTAACAAGATCTCTTGGCGTTGTTGTACTGTTCCCGATAGACTTGATCGGTACTTTATATCCTTCTACCAAAACTGGAGTTTCATCCCATCCATTTGCAAAGGTATGAAGTACCAATCCCATCTTTCCAAGATATGTTTCTAATATAGAAGGTTCTGCTCCTGCCAGATCTCCGATTGTACAAATGCCAAGTTTCTTCATCGTCCGTTCAGTGCTTCTTCCGACCATGAGTAAATCACCTACTGGAAGTTTCCATGCAATATCCTTGTAATTGTCTTTGGAAAACTCTGTAATGGCATCCGGCTTTTTATAATCAGAACCGAGCTTTGCAAATATCTTATTCCAGGAAACACCAATACTTACGGTAACCCCCAGTTCATATTTAATCCGACTGCTGATCTCTTTTGCAATCTTCATTCCGTCTCCCTTGATAGAAGTACTGGCGGTCACATCCAGCCAGCTTTCATCAATCCCAAATGGTTCTCTCTGATCTGTGTATTCACTGTAAATCTCCTGTGCCATTCTGGAAAACCTCAAATAAAGATCCATGCGAGGCGGTACAAAGATTATTTCTGGGCAAACCTGTCTTGCCTGCCACAATGCCATGCCTGTTTTTACTCCGGCTCGCTTCGCAATATAGTTTGCAGTCAGCACAATTCCATGTCTTGCTTCCGGATCACCACCGACTGCCATCGGCTTCCCGGCAAGTTCTGGATGATGCAGCATCTCAACACTTGCGTAAAAGCAATTCATATCTGAATGAAGAATTGTCCTGCTCATAACATTCACCTACCAGTCTTAAAAATCATAATAAAAGTTCTTTGCTTCATATTGACTTTGTGAAGTTTATAGATTATAATTTCTACTAACTTCACGAACATTTGTTTGTATTTTATACGTGATAATGAACTCTGTCAATAGTTTTTATAAAGTTGATGAAGTTACGATTTCAAAAACTTGGAAAGGATCCCACTATGAATTTTTCAGACAAGATTAAATATCAACGAGAACAAAATCATCTGACACAAAAAGAACTTGCAGAACTGGTCGGCGTATCCCAGCGTGCGATCGCAGCTTATGAAAGTTCCGGCACCATCGCACGAATCTCTACTATGAGAAAGCTCGCTCATGCATTGAATGTCTCTTACGATTATTTGAAACATGATGAGATCACAGATCCTTCTTACGGAATTGAAAAAATGGATTATATTGATGAAGTCAATGGACAGCTTGGTGAAAAAGGAGCCAGGGACATCAATGAGATTCTCGAAGCCAACCGTGCTCTTTTTGCTGGTGGCGAACTCGACGAAGAAGCAAAAGATGCTTTCTATCAGGCTGTAACCAAAGCATATCTTTCCTGTAAGATGGAAGCCAAAAAGACATTTGGACGGAAAAAGAAAAACACTGAAATGGAAAGTGATTCATAGGTGTCCGTATTTTCGTACAGCACTTTTGCTACTCTATACTTGCAGCAAACTATCTTATGAAATATCGAGGTGTTTTTATGAGTTCAAAATGTATAAGAGACACTGTTAATAAAGTAAAAGCAAAATATCAGGAAAGTGATCCGTACCGCCTTGCAGCCGCTATGCATATTATTGTTAAAAAGCTTCCGCTTGGAACTGATCCAAACTGTTGCAAAGGCTTCTGTATGCGGGAATGTCGAAAGACCTGCATCGTCATTAACTGCGACCTACCGGAAATCATACAGCAGATTATCCTGATCCACGAGATCGGTCACGCACTCCTTCATCAGAAACCCCTTCAGATCAAGTGTTTTCATGATTTTGAATTATTCGATGGAGTGTCACAATGTGAATATGAAGCGAATTGCTTTGCCGCTGATTATCTTCTGGAAGATGAAGATGTCCTGGAGATGCTTAACGCTGATATGTCCTTTTTCCAGGCTGCCGCAGAACTGAAAGTTCCACCGGAACTTCTTGATTTCAAATTCCGAATGATGAAACGAAGCGGCGTTCAGATTGTAGATTCTCCGATTACTTCCAACAGTGACTTTTTAAAAGATATCCCTACTTCGGGAATAATAGAAAATTACTAAATATGCTATTTTTGAAAAAGGAGATTTTTGAAAATGATCAACTTAAATAAACATAGAATAGACTTTGGAAAAGGGGATGTAGGCATTGGTGTCATCGGTAACACTACAGATTCCGCACAACTGGCATTTTATAATCAGAGTGCACGTCCCATCCATATACTCAAGAATCCAGATCAGAATCCTGGGTTCGAACCCATGGAATTTAAAGAAGAACCTTTTATCATGAGCTTCTCCAATCCTGAAAGCATTGATGCAGTTATTTCAATTTTACAACGTGCCAAATATATTAATTTCACTTCCAAAAACGAACCGCAAAAAACAGAATAGATGAATGATGTATCTTATAAAGAATGGCTGTCTTTTCTCCAATGAGCAGGCAGCCATTTCTCATGTAATTCTTTAATACAAGTCTCCCACATATCCATCTGCTTCCAGATGCATATAGCACTCGTCCACCTTCTCTGATTCCAGAATCCGCAAAACGTGTTCCATACCTGTAGCAAGTTCTTTTGTTTTTAACTCTTCCAACGGAATCCAATAAACTCTTCCTTCCTCAGAACTCTTTAATTCTCCGGTAAACTTATCCGCTTTATACAAGGTAATAACATAGTGCACTCCGCTCTTATGCCAATGATATAATCCTCCAAGCTTCGGTGCTTCAACCGTAAGTCCTGTTTCTTCCCAGACTTCCCGAATCATAGATTTCTGAAAAATCTCATTTGCTTCTACGTGACCGCCTGGAAAAGTTGTACCGGTATAGCTATCATTTACTTTATCCAGAGCCAGTACATTCCCTTTATGATCCTGAATCATACACATATTCATAAAACAGACCTTCTCAATCTGACTCTCTTCTTTTTCATTCAGAGATTTTCTGACACGTTTGTTGATATCCGATCGTTTGGATTTATAATGCTTGAAGACCTCTCCATACGGAATCCAGATTTCTGCATCTTCAATTTTTTCATAAACAGAATCCACCACTTCTTCCAGATGTTTGTCACTCGGAAAAGTACATTTTTTCATATAATAATCTCTGGTTGCCTGAAACATCCATTCCGCAATCTTTTCTTTCTGCTTCATTTTTAACTGGGAATACTTCTTATTCGTTTGCAGTAATCTCCCATCTATCATCTTATGGTTTTTCCGTGACATCGGTTTGACCTCTTTTCTTCTTTTTCATTCAGATTTTACTATACCACAGAATCATGCTTGCGTCATACTTCTGAGCTTCGATGTCCTCTTTTTCTTCTCTCAGTACCTTATTTATAGAGGGTTCTTTTTTAAGACTCTCTTCCGGCGGCTGTGCCACCGGTAAATAGCAAGGACAGGAAGTGTATATACACTTCCGGAAAACCAGCAATTTAGGGAACCCTGCCCTAAATTAAAAACACAGAAGTCACTACTTCGAAGAACCAAAGAAAGGAGAATCTGCCTATGGCAAAGAGAAAAAGAAATATACAGATTTTGTTTTGTGTTTCCCCAGAAGAAAAAAAGCTTATTCGTAGAAAGATGATTGAATCAAAGACAAAAAATATGGGAGCTTATCTTCGTAAAATGGCAATCGACGGTTACATCGTCAACACCGATACCACTCCACTGAAGAAACAGTATGAGGAAATGCATAAGATCGGTGTGAATATTAATCAGATTGCCAAAAAAGTAAACAGCACCGGTGATCTGTATCCGGAAGAAAAGCAAGAATTAAAAGAGATGGTGAAAGAATTATGGCGTATCTTAAGATCTTCCCAATTAAAGTAACAGACAAGAAAGCTCTGGACTACATCACGAATCCAGATAAAACAGAAGAAAAACTGTTAGTTTCCAGTTTTGGCTGTTCCCCGGAAACTGCAGATCTTGAATTTTCTATGACAAGAGAAATGGCAAAAAAGAATGGAATGGACAAAGGTGATAACCTGGCATTTCATCTGATCCAGTCATTTAAACCTGGAGAAGTTGATGCCGAAACTGCCCATCGCTTAGGGCAACAATTTGCAAACGAAGTACTGAAAGGAAAATATGAATATGTGATAAGCACCCATGTTGATAAAAATCATATCCATAACCACATCATCTTTAATGCAGCAAGTTTTGTTGATCATCACAAGTATGTTTCCAATAAGCGGAGCTACCATAAAATCTGCCGGATCAGTAATCGTATCTGCCATGAAAATGGACTTGCCACCAGTATGCCAACCGGAGAAAAAGGCAAAAGTTATAAGGAGAACATGGAATATCATCGTGGCACCAGCTGGAAAGCCAAGCTACGTGTTGCAGTTGATAAAGCAATCTGGACTTCCATCAACTATGAGGAATTTTTACAAAAAATGCAGTTAGCCGGATATGAAGTCCGACAGGGAAAACACCTGTCCTTCCGTGCACCGGAACAGAAAAACTTCACTTATATGAAATCTCTTGGAAGCTATTATTCAGAAGAAAATGTCCGCATCCGTTTGGCAAAAAACCGTAACAAAATAAAAGCTCCAAGGCATCTGTCCAGAGAAGCTCGCCTGTATATCAATATCTCCACTTATGTTACGACCGGCAATCGAGAAGGATTTGAACGATGGGCAAAACTAAATAACCTGAAAGAAGCGGCACGCACCTTCAACTATCTTTCCGAAAATAACCTGCTGAATTATGAAGATTTCCAACAGCATGTTTCTGATGTTGATGCTTCTGTTAAAGCGGCTGATCAAAGAATAACGCAAATCAACAGTGAGCTGAGCACACAGAAAATCATTCAAAAACACTGTGATTCTTACCGTCTCTGCCGAAAAGTGATTGAAGATTGCAAATCTGCTAAAAATCCAAAAGCATACCGAACCAAACATCAAGCAGAATACCAACTGCACGATTCACTAAAAAAAGAGCTTCAGGATCTCGGTGTTACCAAAATCCCAAGCTCTAATAAAATCCAGAATAGGATAGAAAATCTTGAATCTGAACAAGCTGCTACTGTCCGGGAAAAACAAGAATTGCAGAAAAAGCAGAAGACACTGAATATCATTAGACAGAATTTCACAGCACTACTTAATGCTCCGGAGATGCAAATTCCCATATCAGAAAAAGAGCTAACTCTCTAAAAAGAAGGAGGTACCTACTTTAACGGTGCCTCTTGCTTTTCGTCTAATCTATTTATATCTTCCTCTTTATGCAATTTCCCATATTACAGTTGCCGTATCAGTAACATTAATATCGTCTGCCTCAATATCTATATCATATGCTCCCGGTGCACTCATTTCACATTCCGTACACTCCATTAATCTCATTTCATTCAATGGCTTTGTTACAAAATCTATCTCTCCCCAAGAATAATCAATTGCCTGTATTTCACCCAATTTCACATTTGCTGCTGTTGTAAGCACCTGTGCCTTTTGAATGGAATCCTCGATTGCTTTATGTAACAGCTCATTTTTACATTTTTCTACATCTGCCACTGTATACTCAATAGAAAACTCTGGCCTTAATGAGCTATGAGCCAAAGCGTAAAGGACTTGCCCTAATCTTTTATTATCAGCTGCAAACTCTATTTTCATATGGTGATTATACTTATAACCTTTAAATCTTCGCTTCCAGCTCTTATCTCTGTCCTGATAGCTTTCATATTCTGTATCGACATTAAAATATACTGTTTTAAGGTCTTTTCTCTGAAAACCAAGTTTCTCAAACAAATCCTTGAGAAGCTCTGTATCTTCTGTTGACCTTCGGAGAGTATCTTCATATTCTTTGCAAAGTTCTTCCTTGTTGACATATAACCGGATTTTATCCGGCTTTACTGCTATTTTCCCTTTTCCTGTAACTTTAATTGTTCTCATCATCTTTGCTCTTCCTTTCATTCTCATTATATTCATACCCATTGATTAAAAGCTCTATCATCTTCTTTGTCATCTGAATATACTTACCAAACGGATTAATCACAATTCCATTCACCTGTTCCCAATTAAGTGCCAGACGAAGTATTGATTCAATAGACTGATTCATCTGCACATTTCCAGCAGAACCCTTATGCATCTCTTCAGAAGATGTAAATACTCCAATCCATTCTTTTTCATCAGCATCTTTTACAGTCTCTATTTTAAGTCTTACATCATGGTCAAGCGAAATCGTGTCACCAGCCTTTACTTTACTTATCTGTTCTTCCGACATAAAAGGATTTTCCGTGATATATGGAACAATAACTTCTCCTGCCTGCTGCATTCTTGTTACCATAACTTCCATAAATAACAGCATTCCATTTTTATCCTGCTGAATATAATACTGGTCGATTGCTGCCTCAATCATCTGATTTGCCTGTGTCTCATCCACTTCATCTGAATAAGTATCCACGCTCCTGCCAAGTACATGATCAAATTCATCAAGAACATCCGTCATCAGTCCCTTATCAATCCGGCTTTTACACTCTGCAATCAGCACAGCTGGGATCCCATAAAATGCTTCTGCAATACTTCCTGTAATAGCACCAAGCGTATCCGTATCTCCACCAAGTGATACTGCATTCCGTATGGCATCCTCAAAATCTTTGGATTCCAGAAATGCGATGATTGCCTCTGGTACTGTTTCCTGACAGCTTTCAACATGATGGTAGTAGGTTCGGATATTATCCAATGTTCTACTCAGATCATAATGAAATTCCCTCTCGATATAAGCTTTGATTTCTTCTTTTGAAGATCCATTCCTTGCCATATATATTGCACTTGCAGTTGACTCTGCACCCTTTATACCTTCTGGATGATTATGTGTCACATTCGCTGTAGCTCTAGCTACCTCTCTGGTTCTTTCCATCGAATCATAAAGCCAGCCTACCGCTGACACTCTCATGGCTGAACCATTTCCATAGCTTCCGTATGGCTTCGGATTATTTTCTTTAAGCCAATGTCTGAAGCATCCACCATAGCCTGCATGTGGATATCTTTTTCCCCAATCCTGCATATTGGATGCTACCGCATCTTCAATTTTCTTTACTGCTGCTTCCGGTCCGACTGCCAGGAGAGCTTCTCCAACTGCTATTGTCATAACAGAATCATCTGTAAAGCCACAGCCTTCACTAAACAAATCAAAATTCTTTGTTTTATCACCTCTGTCAAACTCAAACGGACTTCCTATAATATCTCCTAAAATTGCTCCGTACATATATGCCTCCAATTCCCGGATTACTCCGGCACCTCTCTTTCTCTGTTACAATATGAGTATAATTAAAAGGCATCTTCATATGGTCGCTGTTTGGGCGACACTTTCAGAAAATAAAAATGCCGGTACAATATTGCACCGACACTAATTTCTCTAATATTTTTCATTTTGTTCTGACCATACTGGCGTACCATATTTTTTTCTTGCCACATCGCAAATTGCCATTAAAGCATAATAATTAACCCGATTAGGATAATGCACAGCAGGGTGATAATAATCAAGCACCAATGTATCCTTCCAAAGCGCCAACATATTATCCCATGTATCATCATTCTGTAATTCTTCCCCTAATACAAGTTTCAATAGACTGAGATTATTCCCACATACAATGATATCCGGTTGTATAATTTCCAATTCACGCTTTATTTCCAGCCTGTCTTCAAGTGCGTATTTTTTCAAATCTTCATATTCAGATTCGCTTCCGCCATTGCTTTTTTTCACATTGACCACTGCAATACGGTCTATGATTTCTTTTTCCTTAGAACGTAATACTTCATCGTCATACTCACAGATATTATCGTTAAATGCATTATATATTGCCTGTGTCCATATTGCTACCTTTCTCCACATAGTCCATGGACGTTCACAATCATGCAAATCTTCTACCAGATTATAACCATTTTCATTAGAAGTGTATGCTTCCTTTAAGAAATAACATACTCTTGGTGTATGCTGTGCTTCCCATTTTTCTTCACACACTATACCATCTCTGATAAAACGCTTATATCCATTATTTTTATGTTTTTCTTCCCAATTGTCCATTAAAAGTTTTATATCTGTCTCTCTACTCATGAATATTTTCTCCTATACTCCAAGAATTTCATTCGTATACTTAAACAATGTTACATTCAGCTGCATAATATCATACTGCTTATCTATAATAGCCTTCTGCACGATCAGATCCACCTTACTGCTTGGACTAAATGCCCAGTCCGCTCTGGCAAGTAAATCTCTTGACTGTTCCAGATCAAGCTGAAGTGCAATACAGAGTGCCATTACTGTCTTTTTCTTTGGATGATAATTCTGATCACACTGAATCTTTGAAAAATGTTTCCTATCAAGGTTTGCCCGTTTCCACACATCCTTATTATCAAGATGTGCTTCATCAATCAGCTCAAATAATTTATCATGAAAGGAAACTCCTATATTGGCCAGCTGATCTTCCAATGAAATATTTTCTAACGGCATGAGCAATTCTGTCATGCCAGTATCTGTCATTTCCTCAAGTGGATAGTTGTCTTCTTCTCTTTGAAGCATTTCTTCATTGAAATCTTCTTCTGCCAATTCTTTTACATGAGTACTTCTTCTGCTCCTTAACGGATACTCTTTTCTATGGATTTCTCTGACGTAATTAGCATCTATATAAGAATCAATATCCCCAACAATCTGACCGGACAGCTGAAAAGACCTTTTATCAAACACTACCAGTATAATTTCCATTTCATTTTCAGTAAGAAACTGGCTGAATACTGACACAGCAATCTGTAATGCCTTATCCTTCGGAAATCCATATACTCCTGTCGAAATTAATGGAAATGCAATGCTCTCGCACTTAAGTTCCAATGCTTTTTGCAATGATTTACGATAGCAGTGCTCCAGAATTTCAAATTCATGGTGCAATCCATCCGTCCATACCGGTCCTACTGTATGAATAATATATTTTGCATTTAGGCTATATGCACCAGTGACAGCAATATCACCTCTTGCAATTTTGCCGATATTCGCTCTTTCTGCGAGAAGCTTTTCTTTTCCTGCTGCCTCATATATTGCTAAGTCCGTGCCACTTGCACATATCGGATTTGGATTGGCAGCATTCACGATTACATCTGCTTTTACCTTTGTTATATCGTTTCGGACAATCTTAAATGGCATTGTGACTCCTCCTTATTTTCTAATCCTCCTCCAATCTGCAATAACATTATCCTCTCCTCTTGTACTTGTACCCCAATACCCCGGATGTGCTACAGGGTATATATATGTTTCTCCATAAATATAAGGTTCTCCAGTTCCTATAAGTTCAGATACTCTATTGCAGGAAAACTTTTTATCAATCAGAGTTCGTATTACAACCACAGATGTATCAAGACCCAGACAGATTATGTTTTCCGGCTCTATAATGTCAATCAGTGATTTTATTTCGGCTGCATCATTTGCCAATATCTTTCTGGTCATATTTCCAGAATACTTATCTCTGCGATAGCCCAAATTACAATTGCAGAAAAACAAATCTGGATATTTTTTCTTGTCAATTTCATTTTTACCAAGCAGTTCAAAGTATCTGACAATATTTTTATCCGTCTGTGAATCCCTTGCTTCCAAATCTACATTTTCATGGAACATCACATCTATACCATCATTCATCTTACGGACATTTGCAATCGTACCGTTTAGTTCTTCCTTTTCTGGTGGTCCGAAATCCTGACCTATCAGCATATACTTAATATGTGGTGTCTTCTTGGCGTAATCTCTCCCTTGCCAATATGTCCATAGGTTAATTTCCTGACACAAATCTTCTCCCTGACGTAAATCGCACCAGCCAAGTGTCAGGTTCTTTGTGTATATAGGATTTTTAAGATATTTGTTTTTTACATTTTCTATCAGCTTGCAATAAGCTGCGGATTTTTTTGCATTCATTTTATGTATATTCACCTCAAAAATTCACTGTTTTATTTTAACACTTTCCTTATCTGCTTATCCGTTGCATCCGGAAACATCTCATGCATATAGTCTACAAGCTGTTTCCATGAGTCCTGTGGATTATCCTTATAGCAGGAAGTCACATAATCATATCCATAGATATGCTCAATAGATGAATACACTGCAACATCCCATCCATATTCAATGCCTCTCTTATTCACTCTCTTCTTAAAATCGCAGTTGCACAGATATGTCTGCATCATAAGATTCGTTATAGCACCATCAAATCCCTTTTCTCCATCCTTACCAAATCCAGCCTGTTTTTTCAATTCATTTGAATAAATCTCTGAATCAGCATTATCTTCCATAAAATTGACCATTATCTTTTTATGCTTATTAGGTGCTTTCCCATCATCATATAATGCATCAAAATCATATCCATCCCGGCGATAATTAGCAAATACAGGAAGCCACTTTTTTGATATAAATCCTGCCTTCTTATCAAAGAACTTTCCATAGACGATATCATGCCGCCTTGCTATAATAGCCCGCCACATCCATGGATCAATCTCCGGATTATCACTCCACCAGTACTCTGGAACAGTTCTTTCTTCAAGTGAAAACCCATCTATATCATTCTTAAATAATGGTAAAAAGCCAAATTCATTTATATACTTGATTGCTTCATCTACAGAATGGATACATTCCGGGTTGTCCCACTTCATGCCATGCATAATCCATTCACCTGATTCGTTTCCCATAATATATGTACCTCATTACTCAGCGTACTTGTCAATCCAATTTTCGCCATCATATTCATCAATCTGTTTTACTAATCTCGTAAGATAATCTTGTAACCGGCTATCTTCTTCACTTGCATACCACACATTTGCCCGTCCAAATCCATAAGCCCAACCATTTGATTTTCTTGGGACTTCCCATTGTACCTTTCTTGATCTGATCCCTGCAGGAAGTAAGACACAATCAGATGAGTTTGCAATTGCATTGTAATATTGTATATCTTCTGGAGCAAACACTGCCTCTTGATAATGTCTGTAAACTGTAGCATGTTTATACCATCCCACGACCGTCGTAAACTTATGTGCCGGATGCTTTGCACAATAAACAACAAGCACATCATCTACTGATTCTTCTTTTTTTAATAGTTCACAACCTGCAATATTCTCAATCCGCATTTGATTGACATCTTTACCATTATGTGATTTTGTCTCAAAAAATCCCAGACAATATAAGCCTTCCCTTCCCTCCATATTCACCGGTGTAAAATTATATTTTTCATGAGCATCTCCTGTCTCATCAACATAGCTTCCACCATTTAACGGAATATCCTTTCCATCTTCATTTCCTCGATACTCCTTCATCCACGCTATGTTACAAAAAAGTATTCTCATCATATCAACCTTCTTTTCCCTTTGAAAATGGACTCAAGTCGATAAACAATTTCTTCAATCCACTTGTTTCCTTGAACTCTTTGAATAAATACTCCAGAAGTTCTTCCTGCCTTGCCTGCCCTAATGTAAGCCGGTAAAGAGACAGAATCTTTATCAGCCTTTCATAATTAACCTCATCCTTACTCATAGGATACATTGGCACAAGCCTTTCTATTTTTACACTCTGATTTTTTCCGAAACACCAGAATGGTACAAGCTCTGACTGGTCATTCTGCTTTTCCGCTTTAGCAGCTTCAAACATTTCTGTCCATATGTCTCGCTTAAATGTGATACCATCTGCCTTACCATATTTATCAGCAACATTCTGTCTTATTGCCAGACACTTAAATCTATTGATTCTGCCTTCCCTTTGTTCCAAATCAGTCGGTCATTTTTTGCGGACAGTTCATACATGCTATCCTTTTCTGTTCTCTGCTCCTGCGTTTGCTCTCGTTTGATTTCTCCCTCCGTATCTTCTTGGCACAAGCAGGACAATACCTTGATGCACCAGAGCCCGGGACATATTCAACGCCGCACACCGTACAATTTTTAGCGGGCATTGCTGCCCACCGTTTTGTAGGTATGATATGTAATTCATCGACAAAGCCGATGAATTTATAGTAAATCTTGATTTCCTGCTTCACTGTTCCGTCTGCCATCTTCTCACGCTCCGAAACAAGTATCTTGTCTATGAGTGCGTTTATAACTGTTGCATCCAGTTCTTTTAAGCCTTGATAATTTCGGATAAGGGCGAGGAAGTCACGGATTCCCCGTGATTTCTCGTAGCTTTCATTAAGAGTTTCCGTCACCTCTTTCAGCCTTGCTTCAATTTCAAGCTGCTCTTTCTGGTATTTCCCCGACATCATCTCAAAATTCCGCTCGGTAATACGCTCCATGACCTTATCCTCGTAGAGAGAGGAAAACAGCCTGTCCAGTTCCGCAAGGCGTTTGTTCAGCTTCTTACGTTCTTTCTCTAATGCTTTCGCCCTGCTCTGGTCTGTTTCCGTGAGCCGCTTTTCTATGGCCCTGACCGCCTTTTCATCATTCACTGCCATATCCGCAAAACAGTTGATGTCGGCAAGAACGGCATTGAATAAATCCCTTGCTTCTATATTGTGGGCACTACACTCGCTTCTTCCGTTTCTTGCATAATTATTACATGAATACTGTACACAGTCGATAATCTCTGGGCGTTTCCTCCTGTGTACGTTCATTGCCCGCAGAGCACATCCGCAGTCCACACACTTGATAACGCCTGCAAAAATATTTACAAATCCTCCCTTGTTCTGTGGAAGCCTACGACTTGTAATAAGCTGTTGGACAATATCAAATTCCTCCTGCGTGACTATTCCCTCATGGGTATTGGGTATCACTTCCCATTCTTCGGGCAGCTTAGAGGGGCGTTTCTTGCTTTTCATATTGGCGGCAATCCGTTTGTAGCCTACAAGATTTCCCGCATATATCGGGCTTCTTAAAATGCTCCTCACGCTGTTCCCACTCCAAATATAGCGTTTGTCCTCGTTCCCCTCAAAATGACGTTCAAAGCCTGTTTCGCCACGCTCCGCCGCATAAGCGGCAGGGCGTAGGATATGCTGTTTATTAAGATGTCTGCAAATTTTGGCAACTCCATTCCCTTTTAATGCAAGGTCGAATATCTCTTTTACAACATGTGCCACTTTATCATCTATCAGCAGATGGTTGTGGTCGGCAGGGTCTTTGATATAGCCATAAGGGGCGGTAGTTCCCATGAATTTCCCCTGTTGAAACCTCGCCCGATATGCCGATTTTATCTTAACAGATATGTCAGCGGCATACATTTCGTTTAAAATGTTGCGGAAAGGCGTGATGTCCATAGCAGATTTATTCAAGGTATCTACGCCGTCATTGACCGCTATATACCTCACGTTATGCTCTGGGAAGAAAACTTCCAGATATAACCCACAATCAAGATAGTTTCTCCCCAGACGGGATAAATCTTTCGTAATCACGCAGTTTATCAGACCGCTTTCAATGTCTTTTATCATATTCTGGAAACTTGGTCTTTGGAAATTTGTACCAGAATAACCATCGTCCACATACGTTTTTGCTATGTGCCATCCCTGCTTTTTCACATAATCCGTGAGGATGGATTTCTGTGTCGCAATGCTCGCACTCTCGTTATCCGTACCATCGTCTTTAGATAAGCGGCAATAAATGCCGACTAAATAGATTTTCTTTTCTTCTTTGATTCCTGCCATACTGTAAAACCTCCGTATCTGTCCTATCTGTTTTCATGTCCCATTGCGTACATTCTAAGCGGACAGCCCCTCATTGTCGAAGGTGTCGCCCTCGGCAATCTTCTTCCGAATATCCTCGGAGATAATCGGGACAAACGCTTCTGTAACGGTCTGTGTGCCGACATATTCACGGCTGATTATCATCTGCACTGGTGCTTTTGGCACGATACGCTTTCTCTTTTTATCTGCTTTCTTATCCTCGCCCATACTTAAATCTTCCTTTCCAGACAGGGCAGGGAAGAGTTTGGAAATGTCCCCGCCCTGCCAATCAGATACCATTAATCCTCGCTGTTTAATTCTTTCTGTAATGCTTTAAGGAGTGCCGCCGCTTCATCAGCGTTCAGCGTGATTCCCTTGCCGCACTTTTCACGGTTCGGGGAAAAGCTGCGGATGTCATACTTCGGCTCTTTCCCATTCCATGAAATGAGATTGATTTCCTTTGTGTAGCCACTGTCGCCCGTAGACAATACTGCGATTTCCTTTACGATTTCATACTGGATTTCTCTCATTCTCCATACCTCAACTCTCTGTATTTACTTCCCGAAAAAAGAAGATTAGCGGCTGTCACGGTTGCGTTTCCTCTGCAACTCACGCTCCAAAAGTTTGATGATGGTTTCCTCCATCTGCTTCGGCGTTGTGTTCTTCGGAAAGTATTTTTTCAGCTTGCTTGTGTTGATTTTCAAGGTTTCTTTCTGGTTGCCCTTTTCCTCCGTCATAATCGCAAATATCGTATCCATGTCAAGCCGCCCGCTCTGGCTTAACTGTTTCATCCGCTGTGCCTGTGAGAGTGAGGGCGTTGCTTCTTCGCTCTCCATCGTGGCAAAGAGGTTTTCCTGCTCGTCTTTCTTCAAGAAGGACAGTTCCACCGCAGGCGTGAGGGCGATTTTCCCCTCGTCCACCATCTGCAAAATCGGCGGTATCAGTTCCGTCAGGCGGATAAAACGCTGCACGGTCATCCTGCCCACGCCGAAGCCCTGTGCCACCTTGTCGTCCGTCCGCAACTTCGTCACAACTTGTGACGAGGTTAAGTCTGTGCGGAAACCCTGCCGCTTCATGGCTTCGGATTTCATCTTGTAAGCAAACGCCCGCTCCGATGGCAGGATATTCTCACGCTGCAAATTGCTGTCTACAAGGGTGATGATGGCTCGGTCACGGTCTAAGGGCAGGACAAACGCAGGCACGGTATTTATCCCTGCAAGTTCAGAAGCACGGACACGCCGCTGTCCTGCAATCACTTCATAACCGTCCCCGTCCTCTTTCGGGCGTGTGATTATCGGCGTGACAATGCCAAATTCCTTGATGCTTTCCGCTAACTCTGACAGTGTTTCATCTTCTGCCACATGAAACGGATTGTCGGGGAACGGGTACAAGTCTTTGGTCTTTAACACCTTAAAATCCTGTTTCTTCATTCACATATCTACCTTTCTTTCGCTCTGCTTCTATGATTTTTCTGCAATTCTTCCAACACTTCGGGCGGTATTTTTGACAGCAGCCGCCCCATCTGCTCGTTGGTTCTCTGCAATTCAAATATCTTCTGATTCGCTTTCTGCACCTTTAGTTCCTGCTCGTACTTTTCATCACGCATACGCCCCGCATAGTCTGATTCCTGCCCAATTCTCTCTTTCAAACTGTCGATATACGCCTGCTGTTTCCCGATTTCCTTAGAGAATTTCTCCACGTCTGGCAGCCATGCAGAGAGTAAATCTAACGCTTTATCCCTTTTCTTCCCTGCGTTAAAGGCGTTGATGTCGGATAGGGCAGACACGATTTCTTCATACTGTTTATCAAGCCTGCCGCCTAATTTATAGAGCCATGTGGGGACGTGTTTCCGCTTGGTTTCCATTGAGGACTGCCCCCGTTCAAGCTGATTCCACCGTGAGGACATCCGCTCATGGTAGGCGGTCTGCCACTCGGATAATGATTTCTGGTTGCCTAAGATAGCTTTCGCTGACAGCTTATTGTCTGGCGTAATCGGCACAAAGCAGAGGTGCATATGGGGCGTTCTCTCGTCCATATGGACGACAGCGGAGAGGATATTCTGCTTTCCAACACGCTCCGAAATGAAGTCAAGAGCCGTCTGGAAATACGCTTTTTGTTCTTCGGGCGGTAACTGGTTCATAAATTCTGGTGAAGCTGTGATGAGCGTTTCCACCATCATCACGCTGTCTTTCCTTGTCCTGCACCCCGCTTCGGCTACCATGCGGTTAATCTCTTTCTTGTAGGTGTACTTTGGTGGTGCTATGAGATGGTAATTGTTTTTAGAGCGTTCCATATCTATATCTGGGTTGCTTTTGTAGGCTTCTTTCTTCCGCTCGTTGTGGCGTTCACAAGCCGCAACGCCGCCCGCTTTTCGTTTCTGGAAACGCAGGATTGCATAAGGCATAGGCGGATTCCTCCTTTCTTTCGGCGGGTGACCGTCCTTTGGGGTGACAGCGGTGACGGTGGTGACAGCAGTTTTGGGATACCCCCTGCCGACTGCCGCAACTGTCACCCTCACCCCCTGCATGACGGTCATGTCGATGATGACGGTGTTTTTGGGATACCCCCCTCGCAAGAGCCGTCACCGTCATGCCGCCATTCTTTTATCCGAAGCCGTAAGGCGTAGGATAGCAGGGCACAGCCCTGCCTTAAGGGAGTCCAGAGGGAACGTCTGGCACACGACTTTGCAGGGCAAAGTGTAGTGTGTTACACCCTGTAAACGCAGTCGGAAAAATCGGAATGATTTTTCTGACCGCAGGGGTGGTTTTACACGACCGAAAAGGGCGAGTAAATCTCACGCCTGCATTTTGCGTTTACGGGGTGTTCTCCCGTAGGGATGACAGCGGCAGGGTATCCTAAAATCACTGTCACCACCGTCACTGCTGTCACCCGCAGGGCAGAGCCGCCAGCTTTACATGGCTTTAAGCGTCAATGACAGTAACAGGGGGGTATCCTAATATCGCTGTCACCACCATCACCGCTGTCACCCGCCCTCCTTGCAAGGGCAATCCGCCTGCCGTCTTTCCTGCGGCTGTACTGGTAGCAGATACGGTTCTCGCTTAAAAATGTGGTGCGGTATTCATTCAGCCATTTCGTAATCACCGTGGGTATGGTTTCCGTTTCCCCCATAGCGGCTAACAGTTCCGTTGCCGTGCCTATCCATTCTTCCTTATCCCTCATAAAATCCACCAACCGAAAAAGGACATCTGGTATCGTTTCTTTCGCAAGCTGCTCCTGCGTTTTCCGCTCCACAAGCTCCCAACGGCAATCACGGAAACGCAGCGTGTATTCCTGATAAGGCGTGTCCCTGCCCGTCACATACAGCTTGGCGGTGTCAGACGCACGTTTCTCCTTTTCCAGAACAAAGGTAGCGTCCGCACTCCCCGTTAATCCTGTCGTCCCAGACACCTTGTTGAACACGTCGCTGTCATTCTGCTTTCGGATGTGGTGTACGACAATGACCGCCAGAGAGTGCCTGTCGGCAAAGTCTTTGATGAGGGAGATGTCCCCATAGTCGCTTGCATAGGCATTGTCTTTTGAAGCTGTACGGACTTTCTGCAAGGTATCAATGACAATGAGCCTGCTGTCTGGGTAATCTTTCAGATAATCTTCAAGCTGCACGATAAGACCGTCTGACAGCTTGCAGCTTGCCACGGCAAAGTGGAGCCGCCCGCTTGCTTCGTCCGTCAAACGAAATAACCTGTCCTGTATGCGGCAGAACGTGTCCTCAAGGCAGAGGTAAAGCACATCGCCCTCCATTGTCGGCATATCCCATAAAGGGATTCCCTGCGACACGCATAAGCATAGCTTCAGCATGAGCCAGCTTTTGCCTATCTTCTGTGAGCCGCAGAACAGCGATAAGCCTGTCGGGATAAGGCTGTCCACCACAAAGGATGGTTTCTCAAGCGGTTCATAAAGGAGCGTTTCGGCGTTGACTGTCTGTAACTTCTGCATGGCTTTCCTCCTTTCGGGCGGTGTCTTTGTTTTCGTTGCACATAGGCGTTGACCTCCTTAAAAATAGATTTACTCCCACGGAAAAAAGTGAGAGTATGTAATGCCGCCAATCCCACACAAATAAAAAACAGATTTCTTTTTCGGGCGGTGTCGGTCACGGTTGGAGATATTTCTTCAATTTCCGCCTTTACTTTCTCCTTTGCAATCGCAACAGATTTCTGTATTGCCGAAGCGGTGCAATGCTCCATAGCGGCGATTTGGTAAAAATTGAACTCATACTCGTAGTAGAGCAGGAAACGCCGCCTTTGTATCTCTGGAAGGCTCCCAACCGCCTTATAGAGCGTTTCATTCCGTTCTTCCTCAACCATGCGTTCATCAAGGCTCTTAGGCACACGCAACGCCCGTCTGTAAAGGGTTTCGTCCCATACCTCGTTAAACTCCCTGTGCCGCTCGTCCCATTAGAAAAGATTCCTGTTCCTGCGCTCCATCTGCCGAAACTCCATAAAGAACTGTTCCGACACTTCCAACTCGTGGGATTTGCCCTGCCCGTCCTTAAAGCTGATAAAATACCTTGTGCCGCTTTCCGTGGATTCCTCCCGAAGCGTGTATGCCTTAACCCTGTATGCCATCCTGTTGTCCTCCTGCAAAAAATGAGTGAGGGGATTTCCATCCCTCACCCAGTAGCCCGCAGGATGGCAGGCTGTTTTAGAAGCTATAAAATTTTCCGCAGCTTCTTCCGCAGATGGTCTAACCTCGCATAGATGGCACCAGTCGTCAAATGCACAAGCGGGGCAATCTCCTTTGTGGAATACCCCTGCATTTTCAGCAGGACGATTTTCAAGGTACGCCCGTCCACCGTGACTAATACTTGATAGAGATTTTCGCTCTCAATCTCTTCCAGTAACTCCGCAACCGTACCCACTTCCGCCTGCCGCTCCCTGCCTGCCATGTCCTCAAGATATTCCGCAACGTCATTCGTCCATCGGTAAAACCGCCTGTTGGAATTGAAGTCTGCCCTGTCCGCCATGCGTATCTGCTCAATGGTCGCTTCATCAACGCCGCACTCACGCAGCAGCTTTTCCTCCGCTTCTTTCCAGATACGCCATTTCCTGTCCTCCCGTCCGTGGTTGTATGCCATTCTTACTTCCTCCAATCAGAATTGATTGAGAGGGCAGAGAAAAGCCCCCTCATCTTCCCAAAGGAAAAAACAAGGGGGCTGAACGCCTTAAATTTTAATTTTCTATTATCTTTCTTAGTTTTATTAGGATTCTGGCTTTGCGTTTGTTTACAACGCTCTGGGTTATGCCCAACCTCGCCCCGACTTCACGCTCGGAAAGTCCGTCAAAAAAGATTGCCTGTATCAGCTCCTGTTCACTATCCGACAGCAAAGGCAGGGCGGCTTTCAGCCTGTCCACCATGACCGCATTGACAACGGTTTCTGCAATGTCCACCGCTTCATCAGTGATAAAGTCCAGAGGATTCCCCTCGCTGTCCGTAAATCCGTCGAGAGATAGCAGTCTATTCTTTGTATCTAATTTTTGCAGATAACGCCACCGTTCCTTGTCACGGTAGAAGTCTGTGTATTGCTCCCTCACGACTTCAAGCAGACAGCCTTGAATGGGGATAAACAGCTTGTCCATATAGGTCTGGTCGGATTCCCTGCAACGGCAGAACTCCGTGTAGGATAATTCCACATAGCCGCCACTTTCTCTGATATATACCTTTCTTGGTGCATATTTCACCATAAATACCTCCCATCTGAATTTTTGAAATGTAAAAAATCCAGATGGAGAGGCGGAGAACGACACCGCATATCAGAAACAGCCCTACGGCACTTTCCAACAAAAATCGACAAAAGAAAAACCGCAAAGGCTCTGTGACCTTTACGGTTATAGGAAATAGTAATTCTATTGTATGGAGATTGTACTTCTACTTTCAAGGTGAGAAGTACCGTTGCACTGGCAGAAATTTTTTTAACTGGTTTCCTGCCGTTCTCTGATATGCTATGTATTGATAAATTTTGCTTCGTATGAGCAGATAGATAACTGCCCGAAAAAAGGACATAAAAAAATCCCTCCAAATTTAAAAACAAATTCAGAGGGTAATTTAGGGTATAACAAAATAACCCACCCGAATATCGTTTTTTTTATTTGGTGAGTTTGTTCTTTCAAATACGAAACAAAAAGAGCCGATGATTCGTGAATTGTTCCACAATTTCATCGGCTCTGCGTCTTAAGCGTCTGGCTCTTTGATGACAGTTATCTTCAAGTTGTCAACTTTAATCAATCTTTCTTGTCTGCATTTTGGACAATAAAGGGGATAATTCTCCAAAACAGTGTCCTTCCTAATTTTATTACGGGTTTTGCTCCCACAAACAGGACACAATATCCATTCGCATTTCATCATAATTAGTCTCTAATCCTTTCAAATCTCATTTTATATGACTTTTGCAAGCTGTTAAGCTAACTTGTGGAACATATGCCGAACCTTATCTATACGGCTATTCGGGCGGCGGGGTTGGCAAATAAATTTACCAATAGCTGGCTGGTATCCTTTTAACTCTGTCAAGCAGACTCCCTGCCCATTTGTGAAATAAGTTAAATCGTTCCTGTATTCTTGAATACATCTAGCAGGGATTTCTCCTTTCAGAATGACCTCGTCATTCTTTATCTGAGTACTTACAATATCTGCACAATACCTTGGAGCATCATGATACGCCCGTGAGAGATATTCCTGCGGTGCATAAATTTCAAAGTGGAGATATGGCTCTAATAGTTCTGTCCCTGCTTTTTTTAAAGCCTGCTCCAATACGATAGGGGAAAGCAGCCGAAAGTCTGCGGGGGTACTTACAGGACTATAATACAATCCATATTCAAAACAGATTTTACAGTCTGTCACTTTCCATCCATACAGCCCCTGCTCGCAGCCATAAAGAACCCCCTCCATAACCGCATTTTGGAACGATTGATTTAAATATCCAAGTGAAACTCTGCTTTCATACTGCACTCCGCTTCCAATAGGGAGCGGCTCTATGGACAACCCGACAGAAGCCCAGAAAGGATTTGGCGGGACTTCTATGTGGATGGTATATTCTGCTTTTCTAAGCGGTCTTTCCATATATATAACAGTAGGCTCTTTTATTTCTGCCTCCACATGATATTTTTCCTCAAGGATGGCACAAATGACTTCCATCTGCACATTCCCCAAAAAAGAAAGTAT
Source organism: Anaerobutyricum hallii (assembly GCF_900209925.1). Classification (NCBI taxonomy): domain Bacteria; kingdom Bacillati; phylum Bacillota; class Clostridia; order Lachnospirales; family Lachnospiraceae; genus Anaerobutyricum; species Anaerobutyricum hallii. The sequence goes on from NZ_LT907978.1 coordinate 2,649,034, forward strand.
AATCTCATGCGTTGTAGTATCCACATAATATTTTAAAAGAGGGTCTGTATCAGCAATCTCTGCGAGGGCATTTAACAGGGCTTCCCTTTGCTCCGGCTTTTGCGGCTCTACCGTTGTCCGAAGTAATGGCATGGGATTATCAATCCGTGTTTTGTGAGGCAGGAGTTTTTCATTTCCCAGAATGTCGTTCAGTTTCAAAGTATCATCAGCTAAAATAACAATTTCTCCCGGACAGGCATGGTCAGCCGGGACGATTTCACCATTTGTCGGAACACACATCTCTGTGATTTTTATTTTCTCTTTTTCAGATATTCTAATAACATCCCTCAAATGCAATGTTCCGCTATATATACGCACATAAACAAAACGCCGCCTTTTCTCTGAATATTCAATCTTAAAAACCTGCCCGCATAGTTCAGATTGACCTTCAGGCGTTGATGAATAAAATTTACTGGCAATTACTTCTATAAGCTGCCGAATCCCCAGATTGTTTTTAGCGCTTCCGTGATAAACGGGAAATAACGTTCCGTTTTGGAATCTCCTGTTTTCTTCCTGTTCCAGTTCTGACATTTTAAACGGTTTCCCTGACATATATTTCTCTAATAGTTCATCGTTTCCCATAATTACCGCATCCCACTGTTCCATATCGTCATTGTCCGTTACATTTATATGGGGATGCTGCCCAACCTTTTGCTTCACTATAATTTCCGAAGAAAGCTTTGCTTTCATTTCCCGATATACCATTGGCAAATCAATCCCCTCTTGGTCAATTTTATTGATGAAAAAAATTGTCGGAATCTTCATTATCTGTAGTGCATGAAACAGTATACGGGTCTGTGCCTGTATGCCATCCTTTGCAGAAACTAATAATACTGCTCCGTCTAATACGGATAAAGAACGGTATACTTCCGCCAAAAAATCCATATGGCCTGGCGTATCTATAATGTTGACTTTTACATCCTCCCACTGAAAAGATGTCACTGCTGTCTGGATAGTGATTCCCCTTTGACGCTCCAAATTCATTGTATCTGTCCTTGTTGTGCCTTCATCTACGCTCCCTAGTTCTGCAATTGCACCACTGGTATACAATAAACTTTCCGTTAATGTTGTCTTTCCTGCGTCAACGTGAGCCAGAATGCCTAAGTTAATTATTTTCATGTGATTTTCCTCCTATCAACACCCAAAAAAGGGCATAAAAATACCCAGTGATAAATACTCCTATCACTGGGTAAATAACTCCAATAGCCCCAAAACACTTATATGTTTTCGGGCATATAAAATTACATGATAAAAGTATTCTTAAACTGGGTACAAAAAACTAAGCCCCATATTAAAAGTGAAACGGGACTGCTACTTTTTGTTCCCACTATCAAATTGACAGTTTATTTAAGAATACCTTGCCGCATATTTATTAACTCCTTGTATAATACTGAATCTAATTATATTCCTTAACCCTTTATTTGTCAAGCTGACAAACTAAAGCAGAAAAAGCGGCAGGATTTCCCCCTGCCACTAATCATCTGTTTATGCAAAAATAATTTCCTTTTCCACAATCTCCCTCGCACAAGCCCTTATGTTATTGAGGCATCCTGTCCATTCTAAGGCGTTTTCTGCCTTTAGCTGTTCCGTTATGCCCTGTGCCTGTTTCATACCCTCTATGAGCCTTTCAAAGCGTTCCTGTGCCTGTCTGTTGATGTCGGCAAGGTAGGCGTTTAGCCTGCCGCTTGTAAGAAGATTGGTGTATGTAACTTTACGGTACTGTTTTAGATAATCTAAATGCCGTTGCCCCCAGATGCCTATTGCCTGTTCTTCTTCGGCGGGTACAGTTAAGCACGGTATCAAATAATCCCCTTGCCTTTCGTATTTGCCGCCCAGTTCCTCAAATAATGATTTTGCCATTGTCTGTTACCTCCACATTCTTTTTTATTTTGAATGTCCGCAAAATCCGTCCTACATCTATGGGATTACTTGGAAGATTCCAGTGCATAATCACACGACAATAATTATGAAAATCCAATCCTTCCTGTCCGATTGATGTTGTGGCGAGCACAAATGGACGCATTGGTGAGTTAAAGGCATTTCTGATATTTTCTTTACGCATGACTACCTTGGAATTATCTCCTGCATCCTTTGTAAATCCAACTGCATAACTCGACCTTATTCGACATCCATCACTCTTCCTGTCAGCTCCGTTAATACGTTTTTTGAAATCAGGATAAGTATCAGCGATATAGGTGGCTGTATGTATCTTCAATGAATCCATCATCATGTCATGCACAATCTGATACTGATTTCCATCCGACTGAAAACCTGCTGTTTCTTTCAGCATATGGATATATTCATCAATCATTGCCTGAAAACAGCCATCTTTACAGTATTTAAGTACATTCTGCCAATGGGAATTATCATCCCTGCATCTGCCATAAGCAAGATCAATGATAGCTGTTGACTCCGGCAAATTGAAATTATTGACAAATACCTTTGCAAGCGATGTTGCTCTGGCTGTGCTTCTTCCATTAGAACGATAAATGCATATTGCTGGCGAACCCAGTACCATATTTACCAATGTTTCCAGAAGATCCTCCGGCTTTCTTCCAAGATGAATCTCCTCCGGGGCATCCAAATAACTTCTTAGCTTATCAATATGAGCAATAAAGCCCTTATTTCTCTTATCCTTTGAACTGCTTCTGACCTCAGATGTTGTATCCTCTTCGTCTGTATTCATTTCCCACACAATATCCTCTATCCAATGCTTTGCATAGATGACTCCATCCATGAGCATCGGTGCAAGATAATACCACCTGGCATCTTCCTTATTGTTACCCGAATCACCATACTTTTCTTCGATTATCGCAAGCTTCTCTTTCAGTTTCAGCCGTACAGATTTCTCTATTACTTCTAATGATTCATGATTATTCAATGACTCAATCGGTAAATACATATCAGAAAGTGTCTTTGAAGGATAAAGCAATGCAAACAGGCTCATGCCTCTTACTTCTCCATTTGAAACATTAAACCTGAGCCTTGCCACCGGGTATCGTCTCGAACCATCCGCAAAATACCCCGTATTCTTCTTATCCTGATTCTTTATCTGATGTACCAGTTTTCCAACTGTAAGTCTTTCCGCCTCATAGGAAACAAGCGCACCTATCATTCGTGGAACCATCTCCCATGCAGAAAATACAAGTATTTTTGAAAAGCCTTTGCTGTTTTTATATGCTCCCTGCATCTCATAATATGGCAGTGATGGAGGAATCCACAGATATTTTTCTGCACCGCCGGTAAATGCTTTTTCTTTCAGTGCCTCAAGCCTTGCATTGGTTTTCGGCAGTTCATCATATTTATTGATTTTATTGCGATTCAGCCACAAGAGACATTGTTCTCTTTCACTTCCAAATTCATCTGGATGTTTTATATAATATTTTTCAATCTGCTCTTTAATCTTATATTTCTTCATAAAGGACATAAGATACGGACAGCTCTTTGCATAATCTACCGGTAAAGAATGATTTGAATCCGTTTTTGACAACAATCGTGACATCTGTATATAGGAGTTTATGTCATTTTCATCTATCTGCAAATGATGCTTCACGCTGCTGTCATCCGTATAATCACCGGAATCCATGACAGATATACGCTCTGTCCTGCTGACTCCCTGATACATGGCATTTTCTGCCAGCTCCTTCATACGGATAATTGCACTGTCCCCTGCCTTCAACTCACTTAGAGCATGGGAATAATTCTTCCACACTTCCTTAAATTTAATGTCTTTGACTTCATCATCAAAAAGAAAGTTCATAACCTGAAAAAACTCTGCATAATGCTCATCAAGCTGATTTTCATCTATCTCTTCAAGGGTAGAATACAATTTATATGGTGTAGCCGACAACAGAAGTACCCTTGTATCATGTCCACTAAGGAAACTGTGTGCAAGAATACCAAGCTCACTGTCATCGGATGACAAAAGAAACTTAAATCTCTGAAACTCATCCATGATTACCAGATCCGGCTCAAGCATAGATACACTGATTCTCGCAAACATCACACGAAGCTTATTCATCACATAGTAATTGGAATATGTAAGCTGTTTATTGTATCTTCTTTCATGCAAATGATTAAGCAGCATGTCCCTTATACTTTCATACTCCTGATAATTAAGGATTTTTTCTATCACATTTTGTGGATAGACACCCTTCGTCATCTTTTCGCATTCTGCCACACGATTTTCAAAGTTCCATTTTGCCCATCCATCCCATGCTTTTACAGCATCCATTATCATAAATTTTTCAAGAGAAGTTACATGTCCTTTAAAGTCCGGCATTCTCCTTAAAATGGCATACATAAGTGCTCTTTCCTGCACACTTCCACCTCCGGTGGTCATGCGGAAAGATGTTTCCGGTGTAAGTGGGATAAGCTGTATAAAACCTTCCTTTATCTGCGGATCATTTTCCTGCTCAGTAATCTTTAAATGCTGCATAGACAGTCTGGTATCTGATACTGAGCCGATGGCATTCTTTCCTGTTACATCAAGTTTTCTGATATTCTGATTTGCTATGTTCTGATTAGAGCAGATATAAATTACCTTAAACAGATCATCTTTCTCTTCGATTCTAAGTCTTGCTGTCTTTACAATTGCTCCTCTGGCAATAAGAGTTTTTCCCATACCCACTTCATCTGCTACAAGCACACGATTCTGATTATGCCGGAACAGATAATCCACTCTCTCCACAGTCGCTCTTTGAAAATCCTTCAGACCGGAAAGGGTACGCTTTTCAATTTCATCTATATTAAATTGTAACATGACATCACCTCGTTATCTTCTGATTTTCAAAGTATTACAAAAAGTCTCATACAGTTCACGGAATTCATCCGGTATAATATCCTTATCTGTAACCATCTTAAGCACATATCCAATGTCTTTTATTCTTTCCGGCCCTTCTACAGATGTCTTTAACATCTTTTCATAGAGTGCCGGCATTGCATCACTCGAATTGGCAAAAAAGCCGGATTCTCCCATCTGCTTTCCTTCAAGCATAGATGCTACATAATCATCACCAAGTACAAACGCTATGTACTCAACAAATGATGCCCTATCTTTTACCACACTGTTTACTGCAGCACTTTCTCTGTCATCCGGGAAACCACTTGTAGGGATCATAATAATTCTGCGAATTGTATCATCACCTGATCTTGCAGTAATCTCATAGAACTCTGATAACTGCAAGATCTCAAGCTCTGAAAACTCTATATGTTCTGACAATGTCTGCTCCTGCTTTGAATTAAATGGTGATACTGTAACCTCACTATCAGATTCAATACCACTGAACTCAACCTCTATCTTGTACTTTCCAGCATTCTCATTATCTTCTGAAATTACAGCCTGCCTTTTCACTCGGCACAAGTCCTTAATTTTCTGCTCCAGCAGATTTCTATTGTCACTTTCTGTTTCCAAAACAGCATCCGCTACTGTAACCTGCTCAAATGGATTCTTTGCATCTCCTACCGGTCCACAGAATATATCCTCTAAGAATTTATCCCCATTCAGATACATATTCTTTGTACCAAGCCACAGCATCATTTCAACATTTTTATTAATTGCAGAATAGGAAGCATTCATGGAACCAAGATACAGGTCAACATCTGAATATTTCCTTCTCAGATAGATTTTTGCATGAATATCCTGTTTCTTTTTATCTGCGAGTTCATCTGAAATTTCTTCCTCACCATCTATAATCTCATCCTTTAATGCATAGATGGTAAAATTATCTACATCTGATGCTTTGAGTTTTCCAAGCTCAGAACGTCTCGTAACAAGTGTTCTCTTACAGTCCGACAATGCCCTGTCTGTCAGGTTAAAATCTGCAATCACACTTTCTGATAAAAACGGAGACATCACTACAAGCTCATTAAATGTCGAATTGGCATTTCCTCTTTCCTTGCAGAATAGGATATCCTCCTGCATCCGGTAAGCATTTTTTCCAATACCAAGTGGAAGCACTTCAAAATCCTCTCCAAATATTTTACTATCAAGTGAAAAGGATACATCCTTAATGTCTGCACATAATCCACGAATCAGGTTTCTTTTCTTTCCGGCATTATTGCTGGTATTATGCACATTCATTACAAGATAATCCAGAAAATCACAGATAGGCTGAGTCTTTTTCTTCTGTCTGACATTTTTACTGCTATCCATTGCAAAGCTGATATCCCAGCTCCTGTCAAAAGTCAGATTTCTGCTCATTACCACAAAACGATATTTTTTATCTCCATCAGCGTTTACATATGCTAATACCCATGTTTTCGGATGAAATGACGGATATCGACCAAGCTGTCTATCTTTTGGCAGTGCGACCTCTACTACCATTTTCTCTAATAAAATAGATAGTGCAGTCGGTTTTGTTGGCACTTTAATCTGTCCTGCTTCACAAAACAGCACGATTTTATCTGATACCTTCTGCAATGCATTCAGCATACCAATTGGATTTTGCATAAGCTTACTATCTGTTTCTTCAGATAATCCAAGACATATCGCCACAGCTGTGAGTGCTTCCAGGTCAAGTGAATATGTAGTGCCTACTGCTCTGTCCAATCTATATCCGTCCGGAGGCATCAAAATACCGCTGTAATCCGTTCTATCTCGGTTTGAATCCGGTCTAAACATCAGCACTCACCTCCCCGGCATAGATGTCATTCACAATTCTTCTGGCATTCGAGAATCTGTAATCGAGCATTCCACCGCCTACCCATTTTGAATGATCAAATTCCTTTGTTCTGCTTAACTTCGCTCTGGCTGCTCCTTTCAGGCTCCGTTCCCTCTTGCGAATCAGTTCATCAGCCATATCAATATCTAATGTAATAAATGCTGCTTGTATCCCACATAGAAAGCTCTTTGCCCTTGGATTGATCAACTGGAATTCTCCAAACACTGCATCCAGATCTACTGTCGCATTATGCCTTATATCCGGAAGCAACCTGCTCCATTCATCATTTGCGTATGTATTCTCGTCTTCTGAAAGCATGACATTGTATCTTACTCTCGCCATATACACCAGATTATTAAAATCGCAGGCAAGCTTCATCATATATGCCAGCTTTTCACCTACTTTTTCCGATAGTTCAGCCGTTAAAGAAGCAAAATCATCATATTCATTCAAATCAATACGATTTTTCAATACATATTCCAAAAGAGACCCTTTCGTTGACTTCTGAATCTGCTTATCCAGATAGAATGCTTCCTCCTGCGTCAGCTCTATTGTAAGGTTGTCTCTCCAATCATCATGATAAATCGGAAGATTCCAGAATCTAATATTGCCGATGTCTCCTGCATCCGAATCATCCTTATCATTTTCCTCTGCATCATCATTCCTGTTTCCCAACCGGCTGACAGACTTCTGTTCTTTTAGCTTTACCGCCAATGAAACATACTCCGGTATAGACAGACCATAATCACAGAATATTCCAAAGGTACGAATTCCATTCCAGTAGATATCTGATGGTTTTCTTGCCACCCAGCCCTTTGGCAATACACGACTTCCAATAACACCTTCTGCCTTGGGATCTGCTTCTAACAATCTGATGCCACAATCTTTTTCAGCAGAATCTATAGCTCTTAAAACTCTATTTGCATCCTTTCCATACCTGCCATCAACAGCCTCCCTTAACATATATGGAACAATAAGGAAGTACTTTGCTCTAGTCTGGATGGTAGATGTCCCCGGAAAGAAATAATTGGCAAAAGCATCACGAATAACGCCGATTCCAAGTTCATCGACTGCTCCCTGTTCACTCAGAAGGTTAATCACATCGAATGCCTTCTGCCGGTCTTCTTTTGAAAAATCTATCCATCCTAACTGCATGTTTTCACTTCCTTATTTCTTCGTCAAATATGTATCTTCCACATAAGTCTCCGGTGTCGCCTCTTCAATTACTCCCGACTTTGGATCAAAGATATATTTCTTCTTCAATCTCTCATACAATACAGAACCTACAGTCTCCATTACCTGCCTCATCATATCAGGATCATCAAACAGTTTTCTGAAAAACTGGTCATTCTGCTCATATCTGTCTGCTGCCATATTCGGAAAATCCTTTTCAAATAACAGCATAAATGTTGCCCTGTCATTGTTCTTTGCGTAGCTCTGCCATTTCTCCTGATTGGCATAATCATTTTCCATCTGAACAAGAACTTTATCCATCTCTGTAAAATGAGTGCCATACTTTTCGTTTATCTTATCAATGATTACTGTCAACGGGTCTTTCTTAGGCTCTCTATGACCGGAATCACCGGAGATAGGTGTATATCCGCCTTCTGTGCTTTCAAGCTCTATCGGACCTTCAAAGTCTTTTTCCAGCTTATAGTATTCAAGAAGAACTTTGTCATCAATATTTATCTTCTCTCCACCATGTCCCTTAGGAAGCATTGTGTATAAGAATTTTGAATAAATACTGAATCTATGAATATCCTTGTCAAATAATCTGCATACCTGTGTAATATAGGCATACACACGGTTAAAACTTGCCAAGGTAGACTTAAATATATCCTGTTTTTCAACCTCAAGCACTTCATATCTGTCTATTGCTGGTCTTAACTGTCCCTGAAGCTTTCCAAGATCACCAGCTGATTGATTCTCATTCTGATAGAAAATATCCGCAAATTTATCCACTTCTGATTTCTGATATACCCTGAAATCATCCAAGGTATTCTTCATATCATATACAACATTAGGATCTGTTTCCTCCAAGAGCACAGTTTCCTCATAGAATGGCTCAAAAGATGCTTTGATATCCTCTGCTGAATTCACAAAATCAAGTACAAAGGTATCTACTTTTCCTCTTGTAGTACGATTCAGTCTTGATAAAGTCTGTACTGCCTTTACACCGGACAATTTCTTATCCACAAACATGGTGTGAAGTAGTGGTTCATCAAAGCCTGTCTGATATTTTTCTGCAACAACAAGGATTCCATAATCATCTGCATGGAATGTTTCCGGCAAAGCCTTTTCTTTTATTGTCTTGCCTTCTTTATCCTTGTTCATTCCCTCTTCGGTAAACACATCATCGTTATCTTTCACTTCACCGGAAAAAGCGACTAACACTTCAAGGTCATTCAGTCCTTTTTCTTTTATCTGTCTCTTAAATTCCTGCACATATCGTACTGCATGAAGTCTGGATGGTGTAACAACCATAGCCTTCGCTCTGCCACCTATCTTATGTCTTGTGACATTCATAAAATGTTCCAGCATAATGGCAGTCTTCTGAGAGATATTATGTGGATGCAGTGTCTCATAATTTATAATTGCCTTTGAACCAGCTGTTGTATCAAATTCCGGATTATCCTCAATAATCTTGGCAATCTTATAGTACATTTTGTAGGTCATATAGTTCTGCAAAACATCCAAGATGAAATGCTCCTCTATTGCCTGTCTCATAGAATAAATATGGAAAGGTCTGTAGATTCCTTCCGCATCCTTCTGACCAAACAGCTGCAATGTTTTTCCTTTTGGCGTTGCTGTAAATGCAAAGAATGATAAGTTCTTATGCATCCCCTGTGCTGCCAGTTCGTCTAATAGCTTGTCCTCATCATCCTTGCGGTTTCTCTCGTCCTCATCTTCCATCTCGGCATACTCTTTCAGAATTTCTTCAGTATCAGCTAATGCTCTTTTTAACTTTTTCGCTGCATCTCCGGTCTGCGAAGAATGTGCCTCATCAATAATAATCGCAAATCTTTTTTTTGCAGAATCCACTTCTTTATAGATTACCGGGAATTTCTGTAATGTAGTAATAATAATGCCTACACCATCATTGATTGCATCTCTAAGCTGTCCCGAATTTTTATCTACTTTCTTAACCACACCTTCCACATGGTCAAACTGATATACTGTAGACTGTAACTGACTGTCCAACACTCGTCTGTCAGTAACGATGATTACTGACTGGAAAATCTTATTGTCTTCATAATCATGGAGTCCGGTAAGTCTGTGTGCCAGCCATGCAATCGAATTGGACTTTCCTGAGCCTGCACTATGCTGGATCAGATAACTCTTACCTGAACCATTCTTTTTTACATCTTCCAACAGCTTTGTAACAACATCAAGCTGATGATACCTTGGGAAAATCATAGTCTCTTTCACAAGATTTCCATTTTTATCGTACTCCTGCTGCAAGTGCATATATTTCTGTAAAATTTCCATCAGACTGTCTTTGCAGAGTACTCTTTCCCAAAGATAAGCTGTATCATATCCATTTGGATTTACCGGATTACCTTTGCCACCTACTTTTCCGGCGCCATTACTTCCCTGATTAAATGGCAGGAAATAAGTGTGTGCGCCCTCAAGTCTTGTAGTCATATAAACATTGGTAAGGTCTACAGCGAAATGTACCAATACCCTTTCCTTAAAGGCAAAAATCGCATCCTTACCGGCACGATCAAACTTATACTGATTAATCGCATTTGTTGTATCCTGTCCTGTAAACTGACATTTCAATTCCATAGATACCACCGGAATGCCGTTTGCAAAAAGAACAATATCAATGCTGTTTTCATTATGTACAGAATAATGAAGCTGTCTGGTACAATGAAGGATATTCGCATCATACTGCATCTGTGTAGTCTCATTCAAAGAGGTCTCCGGCTTCCAGAAAATCGGATAAAACTTGATTCCTCTGTCCATAAATCCATGCCGCATCACATTCAAAAGATTCGTTGTCTTTACTTCTCTTTTAAAACGTTCGATGATCTGTTTCTCGGAATTCTCCGCATAAATTTTTACATATCTTTCCCATTTCTTAGGCTGACTTGTCTTAATAAACTCAACAAAAGTATCTTCTTCAAGTCCTGATTCACGATTAAATTTCTTTGGATCACCTTTGGTATATCCACCATGATGAGTCAGATAGTCTTCGATATCTTCCTCAAATCGTTTCTCTTTTACATCAAAATCAGACATGAGCTACACCTCCTTTTTGCCTGTGACAACTTCGTAAATGAGGGATTTTTTGTATTCTTGATATTTCTTAATAAGTTTATTTCTTTTATCAATCTCAACTTCAATATGATTTACCTTATCAGTTATGTAATCAGCTATTTTCTTCTGCTCATCATATGGTGGAATAGGAATATAAAAATTCAAAAACTTATCTGCTTGTAGTCTCCATCTTCCCATACCACTTACACCTTGTCCTAATCCATAAAAAATTCGTGCACTATAACACATTTGCATCATATACAAATAATACTTTGGACACATACCATTCTTATCATTTAATACAAAAACCCTATAATCAGGACTTGTAACTCCTTCGTACTTTGAAATATCTACCCAACCGGTCAGCAAATCCATATGATTCATTGCGAAATCACCTTTATGGACTAACTGATAATTTGCATAGCTATTTGCAAACTGTCCTTCATTGTTAGAAAAATCTTTAGGAATTATTCCTCTTTGTGTAATTGACAAAACAGTATGTCCTTCTTCTCCTGCAATATCTTTCTGAATATGGAATACATACTTTAATCTTTTCATTTCCCAATTTATAGGAATATTTCCAAACCATACACTTCCGCTATCCTTCATCTCTACATCTGGATTTATTCCACTGGTTACTGCTTCCGTAATAATTGATAATTTGTATTCCTCTAATTTTTCAATTATCACCTTCTGCTTTTCTACAATTTCATCAATCTTTGAACACTTGGCATCCAGATATTCAACTATTTTATTTTGTTGTTCTATATTTGGTCTAACCAACGGAAGTAAAAATAACTTGCTTGATTTTATTCCAGTTGCTGTTGAACCAGTAGATAATGAATGTAAAAACTGCTGGAATCCCTCGTTCAACATCCAATACTTCAAATAATAGTTATTAACAGTACTTAATGCTCTAAATTTTATAATACGTTGTGCTAAGGCAATATCAGTTCTATCTACATTAGCCACTTGCCCCAATGGAGCCTCTGTAGTAAATAGTATATCGCCAATTTGTGGTATTCCTCGATGCATTATCTCCTCATAATCGGCTTCACGAACGTATTCTTTTGATAACTCATAGCATATTTTCCCATCTTTTATATTCTTTGCAGTTACTAAAAAAGTTCCTTCTTCTGTTTTTTCTGGTGTTTTTCCCCTATAATCGACAATTGAATCTAATTGCTTTGTTAAGGGAACAATCTCCCAATCTTTTGGTATCTTCCCAATCCATTCCACTCCACTATCCTTCATCTCTCTCATAGGTCAAATACCTCCTCAAGACTTCCAGATAGTTCTGTCTCTAAATCCATAATCTCTGCCATAATTTCTGCTGATGGTCTTGGAGCTTCATACTTATAGAAATATCTCGTAAACGGAATCTCATATCCCACCTTTGACTTTTTCTCATCTACCCATGCATCCGGTGCAAATGGAAGTACTTCTCTTTCAAAGTACTCTTTGATATCCTCTTTTAACGGAACATTTTCTGTATCACGAAGACTGGTATCCGGCTGTTTCTTTCCCTTTTTCAATACCAGATTGCCTTCTTCATCACGAAGCGGTCTTTCTACTGTAATCTTGGTATAACCAAAATCCTCGTCATCATAAATCTGGCTGATTTCACTCTCTTTAAAATCACCATATATCTTTGTAATCTCTGCAATATCTTCCTTAGAGATATCATTTCGCTTATTTCCTAATGCCTTTCTTCTCTTCACGAACATCTCATTGGCATTGATCAGCTGCACTTTTCCTTCTCTGACTGTACCTGCCTTTTTATTTGACAATACCCAGATATAGGTTGCAATTCCTGTGTTATAGAAAATATCATTCGGTAAAGCAATGATTGCCTCAAGCAGATCATTTTCAAGAATATATCTTCTGATTTCAGAAGGTCCGCTTCCTGCATCTCCTGTAAAAAGTGGGGAACCATTATGAATGATTGCAATTCTGCTTCCACCTTTATCAATATCTTTCATCTTTGATATTGCTGTCATAAGAAAAAGCATCTGTCCGTCACTTGTAGCCGGAAGTCCTGCTCCAAATCTTCCTCCGAAGCCAAGCTTTGCCTCTTCCTCTACTTTTGCCTTTTCATTCTTCCACTCACGTCCAAACGGAGGATTTGAAAGGATATAGTCAAATGTACTGCCTGCAAACTGGTCATCCGATAATGTGTTGCCATCCTTAATGTAATCAGCATTGTTACCCTTAATCAGCATATCAGCCTTACAGATTGCAAATGTCTGGTCATTGATTTCCTGACCGAACGATACAAGCTCTGTAGATGCATTCAGACTATGTAAATATTCCTCTGCTACAGAAAGCATACCTCCGGTTCCACAGGCAGGATCATAAATCGTCTTTGCCACATTATTGCCAGAAAGGATGTCATTATCATCATAGAAGAGAATATTAACCATAAGTTGGATAACTTCTCTTGGAGTGTAATGCTGTCCTGCATCTTCATTATGAGACTCAGAGAATCTTCTTATAATTTCTTCAAAAATATATCCCATTTCAAGGTTAGAGATTTCATTCGGATGAAGATTTCCTCTGTCTGTTGTATATTCCTTTAAAACAATATACAGAATCCCCTTATTTGCCATCGTTGTGATGTGTCCATCAAACTTAAATTTTTCCAGAATATCCCGCACATTTGCTGAAAATTTATTCAGATACTCTCTAAAATTCTCCTCAATGTGGTCAGGATCATCCATAAGTCTTTCAAATGTATATTTACTTGTATTGTAAAAATCCTTTTTTGAAGCCTTACGAAGTAAAATATCTTTCATTGGAAGATTCTTTACTTCATCGTATTTCTGTAATACCGCATCCTTCGTATCTGAGAGAATACAGTCAAAACGTCTGATTACTGTAAGTGGTAATATAACATCTCCATATTCATGTGGTTTATATACACCGGTAAGCTTATCTGCTATTGCCCATATTAGGTCTGCTTTCTGATCTATTTTTGCACTTCTCGTAGCCATTTACATTTTCCTCCATAAGGTAATTTACTTTTCTTTGTTATCTGGTACATAGTCAATCAAATCTCCAAAGTTACAATCCAACTCTTTGCAGATTTTTTCCAAAACAGATAGTTTCACCGACTCGCAGTTTGTCATCTTTGCTATTGTACTGGAGCTAAGACCAGTCTTGGCACACAAATCTCCTTTTTTCATTCCGTGGTCAATTAACTGTTTCCATAATCCATTATAACTAATTGCCATCCTCTTTTCCTCCGTTTAATGTGCAATCAATATCAAAATTATTTTATCACACAAAAAACTCCTTGTACAATTCGCATTTACAAATATCACATATCTTTTTTCAAATATTGAATATCTTTTTTAATTTATTCACAAACCTTTTGAATTTATCTGCTACAGATACTCTTTTCCTAATTGATGTGGTTAGAAGAAAAACATCTCCAATCTGCTTTCATTATAACGTTCAATCCATATTTACGCATTAAAAAAGGATGCAGGGATTGACTCCCTACATCCTTCATTAGAATTATAATATTATACTTATCTCACACCCCGATCAGCCCCTCTCTCCGGCTTATCTTTTCCCTGCTTTTCTTGAATAATCCTCTTATTAATCTCAAGCCGTTCATGAATGGATAATTTCTTATCTTTTCCAACTACCGCCTGCTTCTGTTGTACCTGTTTCCTATCTGCTTTTCCTGCATCCTTGACCACTGCATTCGCTTCGGTACTTGTTCCCCGCTCATCTGCTCTTCCTTCATTTCTTTCCGTTATCTGCTGTTCTCGTCTCTCTTTCACACCTTTTTCTTCCAGATTGCAAAAGCTCTGCAGATACGGAAGCACATGATTCTGCATGTCTGTCAGATCTTCCATATATTTTTGGAACTCTTCACTTCCTTTACCTTTCTGGTAATTGATCCAATACTCATCTGTAAGCTTCATTTCATTATCATACTTCAACTGACTCACAATACCGCCATGTCCATTTCCAATATCTATTGACTTCTTGAAATGATGCAGCATCTGTTCACCTTTTTCCGCATAATATACAGTCACATATATCTTTGTGATTTTTGTAGGTTCCTCTGTCTTCGAATCACGTTTTGCATACCATTCTTTATCCATTTCTGCTGTTTTTGCATCCAGCTCGGATAACTTCTGACATCTTGGATTCATGAGAGCACTTTCTTCACAATAGTTTACATACACCATTGGTTCCAGATTCTTTGGAAACTCCGGCTCATAGACTTTCAGTCTTTCAATCAATACACCTGCACGCACAGACTGGTCACATTCTTCGTCTACAATATCCTTCAGATAAGAAATATAAGAATGTGTATTGCCACTCTGCAAATCCAACATCACCTCTTGTACCGTATTTTCTCCCGTCTCCACATTATCTCGATACTCATACGGATCAAAAGCTTCTGCAATCTCATCCAATGCCTCTGCCAACTGTTCTGTGGTCATCTTCTCTGGATACATTGCTTCCCGAACATCCCGCATTGGTACATACTTATAGTCCGGCAATGCATCATGAATTTTCTCAATCCCTTCCCGTATCAGTGCAAGTTCTCCATAAAATCGAACATCGTCCATCAGATTTCCAAGTACTGTATTTCCTTTTACGATTGCAAATTCAGCATCATCATAGTAACTGTCTTCCGGATCACGATAGATAATCCCCATACTGCATACTCGATAGGCATTCTCAGGATTCTCCCTATATTTTTCATAAACCGCAGCAATCTGATTAACATCGGTACTTTTTTCATAAGCTCCCATATCATGGAACTCATCACATTCTGCGGCAAAGTATTCCAGATACGGTTCTTTCTTCGGTGGCATATTATTGAGGACATTATCAATCATGTTATAATTTGCCTCTTCCAGTTCTTCTACCTTTGCCAATGGCTTATATTCGCCCTGGCTTTTCTGAATCTCTGCCATTACAACCTCATCCATTTCTTCTACCTTTTCCATCAACTGATCATAATCCCCACGGATGCGTTCTCCAGTCCATCCTTCGTCTTCCAAAAGTTCCTCTGCCGCTTCTTCAATAGAAATTTCACCATTTTCATAGACGCCACCATCCATCAGGCGGAAATCTTCATCGTAAAAGGAATAATCATATCCTCCTTCTGTTCTCTGAATAGCAAAGTAACGTTCTCCTACCTCATATGCCAGTTCACTAAGAACCTGTTCTTCCAGATTCAGGAAAGAATCTAGCTGTTCAAAACTGATACTGTCTACAAAATGAGCGGTTACCTTTCCCCCCTCATTCAGAACTACGATATCACTGACAGACAGGGAATGTCCTCGAAAGTCTTCTGGTCTGTCGATGTTGAATCGTTCAAATATATCATCTAGCGACATATTTCCAAATAATTCTCCCACATAGACCAGTTCATAGTCTTCTTTTTTAATCTGCATCCCGTGACTTTCAATGAAGCTCATATTCATAAACGCATAGTTTTCACCTGGCAAACCATCTCTTATTTGATAAATACCGAATGTTCGTCTTGTCCCTAATAGCAGATTTGCCTCTTTCAAAGACTGAATCTGCGGATATTTCTGCATCTCCCATTCCAAATTGCGGAATCGTTCCAGTTCTTCTGTAGACATCTGATAATGCTCCGGACCTCGTTCAATCTCCATTCGCTCTGTAACATAGATTGGTGATGAAAAATTGGTAATCAGATAGATATCTGCTCCGGCATCATATAATTTCAGAGCTTCTTCCTGTCCAATCACATTCATCGGCTCCTGAAATGCTCCAAAATCTTCATCTGCATAATCCAGATCCTGATCCCTTATCCGTTCCCACATCTGTGATTCCATGCCAAACAGCCCTTCATGTGCCTGTATCATTTCTTTACTTGCATACTCTCCCTTGCTGCCATCACTACCCAGGCAATAGATTTTAGAACCCATTCTGTGATAATCCAGGGCTGCTGCTTTTCTAAGCGGCACCATATCCTCTGCTGTATATCCATAATCCCGAAGTTCCAGCTTGCCTATGGTTGGATCTGGTAAGTCCTGAATATCCATTTGGGCATCATCCAGAAGTTCCTCTACTCTATCTTCATCTGACCGATTGACTGCATCTGCCAGATTTCTTACCAGCGTCCTTACTTTCTCTTCTTCGCCAACCAGATTTGCATATTCAAAAATCTGTTCTTTTACGTCCGCTGGAATTGCTATTCCCATGTGTTCTGCACGGTCTATTTGTTCCTGTGTATATTCCTGCATTTTCTGCGTTTCTATTCCTGTTATCATGTTTCTCGCCATATAAGTTCCTCCTGTATTCCCAAAAGTGGCATAACCGGCAGAACATTCTTTCTACCAAATTATGCCATCTTTCCTGTTTTCTTATTCCAGACCGAAGTCCCTTTTTCTATCTTCCCTGCCATTCTCGCTTTCCCGCTGGCTTTTTTCTTTATAAATCTGCAATTTCTCATGGATAGAACCACGTGCCGGTCGTTCTTCTTTCTCTTTCGATTCTGACTGCTCTGCTTCTGTGTCTTCCCGTTCATCCATATTAAGAAGGGCATTTAGTTCTGACAGTCGCTCCAGTTTCTGGTTCAGTTCCTCTTCTTTTGTGAATGGCTTTCCAACTTCCTCTTTGGCATTTGTAAGCTGCTCCTGTACCGTTTCCAATCGTTGCTCCGCTTCTGCCAGTTTCTCCGGATAGCTTTCCAGAAGATTATTGATACGGGTGATATTTCCCAGGGCATCTGCTCCCAGATGAACTTTCGATACCGATTCATGCTTCACAGACAGGATAAACTCCTTACTCCAGCTGTCGAACTGGATTCTCATGTTGAATCCCTGATAGTTTCCGATATCCATTGCTGCATCGACTGCTTTCATGTCCTTGCAGACTGCCAGTAGTGCCGCTCCTGCTTCTTTCTTTTCTGTAAATACTTTGCCGCTGATCTCCATGGAAAACTGTTCTGGATCTGTGATTTTATGCTCCTGATAATGGGCAATATCCGCTTTGTAGCTATCAATAGTCTCGGTCAATTTTGCAATCTGCTGTGGAAAATTTCTTGCAATATCATCTTCCAGACGGTACTGGTTATTCATGTGATTGGCTTTTAAAAGTTTCAGTTTTGCCACATCCACGTCCAGTGCCATCTTTTCTTTTACTGCCGGATTTCCAGTTGCCAGTGCCTTAACCTCTGCATAGGACAGTGCCGCTTCGTCCACATCTTCGCAGCTTCTGACCGGTGCTTTGCTCGTCATAATCTGGGAGATGAACTTCTGTTTATTTTCGATCAACTGCCACATGTAGCTGTCGAAGGTGGATTCTGTCACATACCGAAAGATATGAACCTTTTTATTGTGATTTCCCTGCCGGATGATACGTCCTTCCCTCTGCTCCAGATCAGACGGTTTCCAGCCAATATCCAGATGATGCAGAGCAATCAGACGATCCTGCACGTTGGTACCGGCACCCATCTTTGCTGTTGAACCAATCAAAAAACGAACCTGCCCAGATTTTACTTTTCCAAACAGCTCCGTCTTCTTTGCTTCGGTATTTGCATCATGAATGAATGCAATTTCTTTTTCCGGTACACCTTTCGCCATCAGCTTCTGTTTCAAGTCATCGTAAACATTGAAACTGCCATCGCCTTTCGGTGTGCTCAAGTCACAAAAAATGATCTGCGCCGATTTCTGTACAACTGTATCTTTCCAGATTTCATAGCTTTTTTCTGCACAGACCGACACTTTACTGCCCGGATCGTCTGGCAATAGTTCATTGACCAATCGCTGATCCAGTGCCAGTTTTCTTCCGTCATTGGTAATTTTCAGCATATTGTCTACACTAGCATCTACGCCACCGTTTCTTACCACTTCCGCACGCTCTCCTAGGCTTGCTACGATTTCTTTCTGCTGTTCTGTTGGTTTCAATACTACAGTTTCGTATTCCGCTTCCGGTACTGGAAGATTCAACTGATCCGAAGTCTTGATATCTGCAATCTCCTTGAACATATTCATCAGTTCCGGGATATTATAGAATCTGGCGAATCTGGATTTTGCTCGGTATCCGGTTCCTTCCGGTGCAAGTTCAATGCTGGTCACAACCTCTCCAAACGTGGATGCCCAGGAATCAAATAATCCCAAGCCCATATTCTGTAATTTGCTGTTCTGCAGATATCTCTGCATGACATAAAGTTCCGTCATGCTGTTGCTGATCGGTGTGCCCGTTGCAAAGGTAATGCCTTTTCCACCGGTAATCTCATCCAGATACTGACATTTATTAAACATATCTGCTGATTTCTGTGCTTCGTTCTGGGCAATTCCGGCTACATTTCTCATTTTTGTATAAAGGAACGCATTTTTATAACTGTGTGCCTCGTCTACATACAGATGATCCACTCCCAGTTCTTCAAAGGTAACTACATTATCCTTTTTCTCTTTCTGATTCAGCTTCTCCAGTCTTGTCATCAGCGTTTTTCTGGTCTTTTCAATCTGCTTTACCGTATAGCGGCCGCCATCCTGCTCATATCTTGCACTCTGGATTGCGATTTCCAGATCGTCAATCTGCTTCCGCAGCATGGCTTCCTGCCTCTCATCAGAGATTGGGATACGCTCAAACTGGGAATGACCGATGATAATCGCATCATAGTTTCCCATAGCGATTCTGGCACAGAACTTTTTCCGGTTCGCCGGTTCAAAATCTTTCTTGGTTGCCACCAGGATATTGGCTCCCGGATATAACTGCAGGAACTCGGCTCCCCACTGCTCTGTCAGATGGTTCGGCACGACAAATAGATTCTTTTGTGATAATCCCAGACGTTTGCTCTCCATTGCAGCCGCTACCATCTCGTAGGTCTTCCCAGCTCCTACTACATGAGCCAGAAGCACATTATCCCCGTAAAGCTGATGTGCGACAGCATTTTTCTGATGTGGGCGAAGTTCAATTTCCGGGTTCATTCCTGGGAAAGTCAGATGACTGCCATCGTATTCACGGGGACGGATACTGTTAAACCGTTCATTATAAACTCTTACCAGTCTTTCACGTCTCTGTTGATCTTTGAAAATCCAATCCTTAAATGCTGCTTTCATGGCATCCTGTTTCTGTGATGCCAGCATAGTTTCTTTTTTATTGAGGACACGAATCTCATCCCCATTTTCATTGACACTCTTATCATAGATACGAACATCTTTCAGATTCAGTGTATCTTCCAGAATCCGGTAAGCATTTGCCCTCTCGGTTCCATACGTTGCATAGGCAAACGCATTTCTTGGACTGTCTGCATTTTTCCCGGTAATCCGCCACTCACCATTCACCTCAGAATATTTTACCTGTATCTCCTTCTGTGCAAGATACCACGGAGTATGAAGCAGTTCCCTCATAAAGTCCTGATAATCCGATGGTTCAATCCAGGTTGCCCCAATCCTTACTTCGATTTCAGATGCTTCCAGTTCTCTTGGCTGAACTGCTTCCAATGCACGGACATTCGGTGTGAATTCCGGGTGATTCTCTGCAAAGGTTCTTGCTGTGTTTAACTTCTCCCTGACATTTCCAGATAAATACTCATCTCCACTCTCCCACTGGTCTGTCAGTGGGTTCTTAAATATAACTCCAACCAGTTCCTCCGTGATTTTTTCTTCTGTCTTTCCTGTCAGCTGTGCCATATAGGACAGATCCACCTTTGCTCTTTCATTCAATGATAATGCTAAGGCTTCTGTCGCAGTTTCCACACTGGTTACCGCCACTGCCTTTTTGATGGTTCGTTTCGTAAACATGTCTGCTTTTCGCTTCAATGTTCCATCTTCGTTCAGGTCTTCCAGAGAACACAACAGACAATAAGAAGCGTCATCAGAAAACGCCCGCTTGTTTGCATTACTTCCGATGACTCCATACTTTGCTGTGTAAGCATCATATACTTGATTCAATTTCTCCTGCTGTTTGTGAATTTCTTCATCTGTTACGGATTCTTCCATCTGCATGGCAATCAGTTCACGCACCGTGTCTCGGATCTCCACCATACCTTTTACACGTTCTGCAGTAGCGGCAGGCATCTTTACCTGATTCATCAGAGAGTTAACACGGTAATATACCTGATCATCTACAACCGCATAACTGTAATTACGAACATTCGGATCTGCCGGGATACTCTCTGGTACATCATCCAGTTCTGCATCCACATCAACTGCAGGTGCCATATTTCCATGAATATTCCTGACAGCTTCTGCAAGCTGGACTTCAAGATCAGCACCTTCTATCGGCATACAGGTTGTTTCCATACCATACGGACCGGATACCTCTTTCATCTCACCCAGAATCATTTCCGGATGGTCTGCAAAATACTGATTGACCGTAATTCCATTGGCATCACTTCCAAGATTCACCCACTCCGGCATCTCTTTTGTCATGCTGTCACGCTTCTGGAAGAATAAAATATCTGCACTGACTTCCGTTCCTGCATTTGCTTTGAATGCTGTGTTCGGCAGGCGGATGGCTCCAAGGAGATCGGCACGTTCTGCCAGATACTTTCGGACTTCCGGTGATGCTTTATCCATGGTTCCTTTTGTTGTGATCAAAGCTGCCACACCACCCGGACGCAACTGGTCGATTGTCTTTGCCAGAAAATAATCGTGAATCATAAAATTATAGCGGTCATATTGCCTGTCATTCACTTTATAAGCTCCAAATGGCACATTTCCGATTGCCACATCGAAGAAATCATTCGGATAATCTGTCTTCTCAAAACCTTTAATCTGGATATTGGCATCTGGGTAAAGCAGTTTTGCAATTCTACCGCTGATACTGTCCAGTTCCACACCATAGAGTTTTGACTGGTTCAGCTTCTCAGGAAGCATTCCAAAGAAGTTACCAACACCCATGGATGGCTCCAGGATATTTCCTTTTGTAAATCCCAGATTTTCCAACGCCTGATACATACTTTCAATCACGATTGGCTGTGTGTAATGGGCATTTAAGGTAGAAGCTCTGGCTGCTGCATATTCTTCCGGTGTAAGGACTGTCTTTAATTCCAGATATTCCGTCTCCCATGCGGATTTTGTTTCATCGAAAGCATCAGCAAGACCTCCCCAGCCTACATATCGGGATAAAATCTCCTGTTCGTCTGGTGTGGCATTGCGGTTTTCTTCCTCGCATTTCTTTAAAAGCTGGATTGCCATGATATTAGCACGGAACTTTTCCTTTGGTGTTCCCTGTCCCAGTTCATCATCTGTGATATGGAAGTTTGTTGCTGGAATATCAGACTGTTCTGGTGTTATATCTTCCTTTTTTTCTGCATCTTCTACTGCTTCCGGTTGTGTCTCAACCTCCGACGGTTCCTGATTTTCCTCTCGTATTTCCTGCTGATCAGAGCCTTCCTGCTCCACTTCCAAAGCCTGCTGAGCTCCTTCCAGATCCGCCTGTCTCTGTGCTTCCTGCCGTTCTTCATACTTTTCCAGTTCTTCCGGTGATAAGAAATCATCGGTGCGAATCAGCTGACGGACACGTTCTGCAACCTTATTCCACTTTAATAGAACTTCTACATCTGGACTGCCAATCTTCCCTTTCGCAAGTTTTAATCCTTTCGCATCATGGGAAGCATCGGATTCATACGCTCCCGGTATCCCAGGTGCTGCTCCACCTGTACCATACTCATTTTTCAGAAACTCAGCTGCATCCTTTATATCGTGATGTTCCATGAAATACTCATAGATCCGATTCCGTCCTCCGGCAGTGATCCCGCCTCTTCTAAGGACTGCATCTATCTCATCCTGTGTGATAAAGGAAAGGGCCGGACGTTCGACCGTAAATTTCTGGTCTACCCAGGAACGCTCCCTCTGGAGATCCTGAAAACGCTGGAAATATTCCGGATTATGCTGAATCTCCCACCTGCGATAATCTTCTGGATTCTCATCCATATCTTTCTGCAGCCATTCAAAGCGATGGGCAATTGCATCTGCTTCCGCTGAATCTGTCCAAGCTTCCCGCACGACATCCTGCCAATCCGAATATGATTGCTGCTCCTCCCGGTTTCTGCTGGTATCCCGAAAATGGAGTGCAAGAAGATTGGTCATTTCTTCCTGCTCCTGTTCAATGGCGTTATTGGAAATCAGATTATCCACGTAACTTCTATCCTCATACATATCCCGGATTCTGTCCGCCGCTTCTTCCCACGTAACCATGCGATCAAAGTTTCTTCTGGCGGAATCTCCCCGTCGGATACGGATACCATCATTGTCATACCAGATACTGATTTTCTGTCCATCTATGGTAAATCCTTTTCCACCTGTTTCATATTCCTCCTTCAGGAAGTTCTGCATTTCTTCATTATCCAGACCTTCAATCAGTCTTGCCGTAATATGAAACAGTGTATTTTTCTGTCCACTTCCCGTGCGGAGAATATCATCTACTACTTCATCAGAAATAAGAAAAGCGGCTGGCTGTTCTAATGCAGCTACCGCTTTCCTTATTTCTCCTAACTGTTCCTCTTCTGTCGGGAACAGACTTAATTGTAAATAATCTCCTGAATTACCAGTTCCTCTGCCTGTGCTTTGATCTGGTTCATGTGTCTGGTCCATGCCATCCCGTCTGCCATTTTGTCCGGTGCCGGGTTTTTCTCCAGAAGTTCTGACATCAGGTTGTCTACTCTCTGCCTTGCCTGGCTGTCGATTTCCATCAGATGACTGTCCAGACGGTTCTGTAAGGTCAGAATGTTGAATCTGGCTACTTTGTGGTTTCTCAGATACTCTTTCCTCATCAATCCGTACTTCCCGATCGTTCCTCTCGTCTCCTCCAGACTGATATCCGGAATCTGGTACTCTCCATTCTGGCTGTAAGTGATCTCTCTCATGCTCTGTTTCCTCCTTATTTTCTCCTCTATCTTCTGTGTTCCTTGTTTTGCTTTCACGAATTAACGTGTTAAATTCATTATAAGCTACTTCTTTTTCTTTTGCAACCGTTTTCAGATCTTTTTCCAAGTCATTCAACACATATCGTCCAATCTGCATCAATACCGGTCTGCTGATCTCATTCACAGAACTTCCAAGGTGTCCAATAACCTTTAACTGGTTAAAATCTGTAATATGACGAAAATCCTCTGCATCAAGATATTCCTGCACATCCAGTCCGCATCGGTTCAGTAACACATACCAGACACTGTTTGTCATCAGTTCCCGGAACTCCACTTTCTGATTCTGTTCATCCAGATCTTCCAGAAAAGTGCCGGCTACATCCATTTGCAGTTCGTCGAAAGCATCCGGCAACCAGGCCTGCACACTTTCTTCTGCCGCCTGGTGAAGAACCTCTGCTAATCCTCCCTCTGTTGCTTCCAGTGCCAGCCGCTCCTGCAGATAATCTGCCACCAGTTGTTCTCCTTCTGGATTAAGATTCCATAACTGCGGATCTCTGCCCAGATTTTTTACCTTATAAGTATCCTGCACATCAAAAACATATCGGAGTTTCGTTTTTGGTCCGGATGTGTTATCTATCAGGGCAATTCCTTTAGAACCCTTTTTAATCCATCGGTACATCTTCTGGTTCCAGATTTCCATGGATGCCACGGCTGTTGCTCCCGGACGCTGTGCATAGATCAAGAGCTGTTCCGGAAAAGTGTACCGGTACAGCCTGGATGCAGTATTTAGAAACCGCATCCATTCCTGCGGATTGGCAGCAACATCCTTTGCCACTTCCTCCGTCAGAAGTTCCATTGCATATAATTTATTTGCCATCTGTTACTCCCTTTCTTCTTCCCACTTTTCTTCTACAACATCGGCAATCCGTTCCATTGCCCTTGTCATAGAAGGAAAATTACTACTGTTACTTGCTTTTCCAATCTGATCAATAAGAAATTCCGGCATATCTGCAAGTGCTCCGGCAATCATAGCCTTTACCCGGATATCCTCCAGCATAAGAAGCTCTTTTACACCAAATTCTTCACCAAATACATCCTGATATCTCCGTAAGTCATCCAAAAGATATTCCGGTTTTAAATCTCTATCCATTTCCTTTCTTTTATCATCACCATATAAACACCAGTCCATATTCTTTTCTCCTCCATCTTCATAAAATTAGGGACTGCTCACACAGTCCCCTCAAAATCATCGTTATTTCTCGTTATAATACTGAGGCAAGGTCTTTCGCCCTATTCTTTGGGATTGTATCTGTCCCTTTTGCTTTGATCTCCGCCTTGGCTTTCTCCAGTTTTCCATGGATTCCACCTTTTGCTTCTGTTCTCCCAGTTGCTTTTTCTGCTGCTTTTTCTTTCTCCAGACGTGCTTCCCTGCGTTCGGCATTTTCCATAACTGCTGTCTTTCCATCACAGAACTGAACCTTATCCGAAAGCTGTTCCTGCCTCTCTACCTGCGTCTCATTGACTTCCTGTACCATGGCATTTAATTCCGGTACTTCAAACATTCCGTTATCAGGAAGAATCAGCACCTCATGAATTGAAGAGGGAAGAACAAAATAATCACTTCCCAGGCATTCACCGATCTGCTTACGAATATCTTCCTGCAGTAACAGTGATGCACCATTCATTTTTTGTGCATTTGAAAGACAGAACATTGGATTTTCCATTGCTTCAACATTCAGTTTTTCATTCAAAAGATTTTCTGCTTCTTCACCAAAAATCATGGATTTTATCATTTCATTCATGTCCATCAAAACAACACCACGATTTCTGTCTGCCGCCACTGCATCTGCCTGGATTTGTTCTGCTGTCACACCCCATTCATTCATAAGATTGACAGTAACCGGAATACTACCAATTCCTCCCTCGTTTTCTTCCACATTCACTGCGTAATATGCTGCAAAATCTCCATGTTCGGTAACAACTTTATCAGCCAGGCGTTCTTCATTCCATTCCCGGTCACAGATTCTCACCTGTAATTTGTCCTTCATTTTTTCATAATCCAAAATATCCGGAAGACCCATATTGATAAATGCCGCTTTGTCCTGCACTTCAATACGCATATCTGCCACATCACCCACACAGGAATCCAGATTTTTTCCATTGACATATTCCATATAAAGAGAATCCAGATATACCATCGGCACAGCTCTTTGATCACCCTGTGGAATTGAAATGCCAGTCAACCTTAATCCATTATTTTTTGCAACTTCTTCAATACGGATTTCTCCATTCTGATATGAATCCGGCAAATAGTCTTTTACATTATCTTTGACATATTCATAAAATTCTTTTCTGTTCATCATACGCTTTTACCCCTTTCTGATCATGTGATGGTTCATTCTTTTCCTGCTGACCATCTGCTCGGCTTTTTTCTGATAAGCCATCATTCTTTTTAAAGTTCTCTCCTGGTTCTTTCTTGCTTCCTGTCTCTTTTCCATTGTTTTCATCATATTTTTCTGTCCCTTTCTGTGAATTTTTGTATTTTAAAGGGAGCCCTGATTCAGGGCCCCCTTTACTGAGGATTACTGTTTTCTGATTTTCTTTCTGCTGATATAAAGTCCTGCCATGCCTCCGGTAGAGATAAGCAGAAGCAGAATCGGCAGCCAGATATTTGTGTTATCTCCTGTCTTCGGTGCATCTGATACCTTCGTCTCTTCATGGGACTGCGGCACATCTGGTGTGCTTGGTGTTTCCGGAACTTCCGGTTTCTCATTTGTCAGATTGAAAGTAACTTCTACAACCGGCGTACTGTCGTCTGCGTAGGCAAATGTCACTTCATGCTTGGTCTGATCCAGTGTGTATCCATCCAGTGTTTTTGTCTCCACCAGATAATACTTGATTGCTGTATCATATTTGCCGTTCTTGAATGCGGCAATCTCATACAGCTTACTCTCGGCATGACCGGCAGCATCTGTTTTTAAGGTTTCCAGGACCTTTCCTTTGCTGTCACGGAATTCAAATTCTACTCCTTTCAGCGGTTCCCCAGATGATTTATCTGTCTTATTGAGAATGACTTTTCCCTTGGCAGTATCATCTTTCATAACCACTTTCTGGATTTCTCCAGTATCCTTCACCTCAAATGTCACATCCGATGTCAGAAGATATCCTTTTGGTGCCTGTTCCTCTCGTAAGGTGTATCTACCAATTGGCAGTTTTTCAATATAGTGTGCCTCCTCTGTGGAAGTCCAGCTCTCTACTACCTGATCGTCCTTATCAAGAATCGTTAGTTTTGCACCAGGAATCTCTGTATCTCCTGTGATATCTGTCTTGCTGATCTGAACCTTGGTCACATCATCTTTCATCTCATGCTTCTGAATCTCAGCTGTATTCTCAACCGTAAAGGTAATGCTCTCTGCAGTAACATATCCGTCTGCCGGTTTTGTTTCCGTCATGGTATACTCATTACCTACAACAAGTTCTTTGATCACATGAGATCCTTCTGTAGAAGTCCATTCATCCACAACATTTCCATCTGCATCCGTCACTTTCAGGTGTGCACCTGGAAGTTCTTTGCCTGTGGTCAGGTCTGTTTTTGTCAGTTCCACTGTGGTCGGCTGATTTTCAAACGTAAAATCATAGCTTACTTCTGCCTGATCTTCTCCGGCATATTCAAAGGTAAACTCCTGCACTTCTTCCGTTGTCACAAATCCGTCCGGTGCACTGTTCTCTTTTACATAATATTTTCCATCTACTGGAAGATCTGCCGCAAAAGTGATCTGTCCTTTCTCATCGGTTGCTTTCTGCTCGATGAGGGAATCTTTCTCAAGCAACACATCTCCGTTTACATTTTTGATATCTTCACTGGTATAAAGGCCGAAGACGCCGCCTGCAAGAACACGGTCTGTATCTTTTTCTTTCTTCAGAACAGTAACCTTTACTTTCTGACGGGTATTCTGCCATTTTTCATCATAAGTGATTACCGGTGTGTCCTGATCACGGTAGGAAAGATCAACATATCTCGGTTCTCCATCCAATACATAGCCATGGGCAGTTTTAACTTCTTTCACATAGTATTTGCCTGCCGGGAGATTATCCATCTGTGCAATACCATTGGAATCTGTAGTAATAGTTCCTACTTTTTCATCTGCTTTGTAATAATCTTTGCTGACACCATCTGCCGCTTTGATATCTTCCGCAGCAAATACATCGAAAGTCACATCTGTAAGGCTTCCGGTTACATATTCGAAGAGATGCTCCACAGTGCCTTTTACATTGTCCAGAAGTGTCACTTTATCCAAAAATTCTCCATTTTTGTTGATGATTAAAAGTCCTGTCGGCACTTCATCTTTCATCTCTACCTTCTGAATCTCTGCGGTATCTTCCAGTGTGAACTTCACATCCGTTGCTTTCAGATATCCATACGGTGCGATTTCTTCACGAAGGGTATATTCCTCCCCAACGGTCAGTCGTTTAATCACATGTGGCTGGTCTTTTACAGAAGTCCACTGATCTACGACATTCCCCTCTCTATCAAGAACGGTGAGTTTTGCTCCATCCAGTTCCACACCTGTTGTCACATCTGATTTTGTAATTTCAACCGTTGTCGGCTGATTCTTCTTCACTGTTTTCAGTTTTACTGTCTTCACGTCCTGTCCCTGATAAGAAGCATCCAGATTCAGAACTTCATCGGAAGAAACGAATCCTGCCGGTGCCTTTAACTCTTTTACATAATACTGTCCGAGTGGCAGATCCAGCGTACAGGAAGCAATTCCATCTTTATCAGAAGTCATTTCCTGTAACAGGGTATCAGCGTTGACAATGACTTTGCCTTCTGCTTTGATATCATCTTTGTTATAAATGCCAAAGACTGCACCTTCTACCGTTGCTCCGTTTTCTGCATCCTGTTTTTCTACCTGGATTGCAACTTTCTGTCTGTCATCACCAACAGTCACTTCCTGTTCGATCACAGGTGTATCCTGATCTGCATAGACAAATGCTACATCCGATCTGTCATGGTTCAGAACAAATCCTTCCGGTGCTGTTTTTTCTACCACATAGTAAGAACCAAGCGGCAGGTTATCTGCAACTGCTTTTCCGTCTTCCCCGGTCGTTACCGTTGTTACCAGAGCATCTTTTGCATAAATCAGCTGTCTGTTTCCATTTTCATCTTTCTGATAATCCGGTGTGTAGATATTTTCCGCTGCATAGACGTTAAACTCTGCACCTTTCAGATATTTTTCTTCATAAACAAAATCCTTTTTGAATCCACTCAGCATCTCACCTTTTTTATAGATCGTCAGCTTTCCTTTTACCGGATGATTCTCGTAATCAACTGTGATAATGGCATCGCCGCTTTCTGAATCCATCTGATAAGCAGTGTTTGCATCAACAGCAATCTCCATATAATTCTTGTTGATTGTGTACCCTTCCGGTGCGTTGACTTCCTCAATCCGGTAATGTCCGATTTTCAGGTTCTTTGGCATGATCAGATAACCCTGACTGTCTGTAAAATAGGACTTGTGTGTGGTTGTCACAGGATAAGTAGTTACCTGCTCCACGTATTTTTTGTTATCCAGGTCATATACCTTAAATTCTGTTCCTGCAATCAGGACGGATTTCTTTGTTTCATCGTCTTTTTTCACAATTTTCAATTTTGCCTTGAACTCTTTGTCCAGAAGCACACGCCAGATCTGTGGCTCATTCGGATGGTTCTCTGTGATATTCACTTCAAAATCATCGACTGGCTTGTAATTGTGTGGTGTTGTTGTTTCACGGACAATATAGCTTCCAAATGGTAATGGAATACTGCAGGCATAACCTTTTTCATCTGTAAAAATCTCAGTAGCTCCGTTTTCTCCACTCACTACTGGTTTAGCAGAATCAAAATCATAGCTTCCATCTGCTTTCTTTGTAAGGGAAGATTTCAGATAAACTGTAAATCCGGCTCCGGATAACAGATCTGCATCGGTCTTTCCATTGTTGGCTGCTTTGATAATCTGGAACGGCTGCTTGATCACCTGTTCACTGGAAATGCATTCTCTTTTTACTTCTGCAGTCATATCACCTTCATAACTACATTCAAGATCATGTTCTTCTGTATCTGCCAGGTATCCGGTCGGTGGTGTGATCTCCTTGACGTAATATTTGCCAAGATATAAGCCATCTACAGAAGCCTGTCCTTTTTCATCCGTTGTAAGAGAAGCCACCTGTTCCCCTGCTTTATAAATCACACCGGTTGCTCCATCCGGATGCACGATATCTTCACGGGCATATAATCCGTAGACTGCACCTTTCAGTGTTGCATCGCCCTGCGGAACGGCTTTTCCTGTTTCTTTATCAACTTTGAATAAATTGATTTTTGCTGTCACACGGTCATTGCTGAAGGTATGGGCGAAAGATACGGTTGCTTCTTTATCATTGGTGTAAGAGAACTTGAACGTATACACGTCTTCTGTATTTCTTACATAGCCTTCTGGTGCCTGGTCTTCTTTTACGGAATAGGAATGATTGATAGGCAGATCTGCTGTGAATTTTGCCTTTCCATCCTCACCGGTAGTGGCTTTCTCAATCAGGGTGCCTTTCTTTACAACAACTACACCATCTGCATTTTTGATATCGTCTGCCGCATACAGGGCGAAAATACCACCTTCCAGCGGTTTCTTTGTATCTTTATCCTGTTTTACTACAGTGACTTCTGCTTTCTGACGCTCATTGTTGAAGGTGACATCCGCAAATACAACTTCTTTATTCTGTCCGGCATAAGTCAGCGTCACTGTCTTTTCTTCGCCGCCATTATAGAAGTTGTCCGGTGCTTTTGCTTCTTTTACCACATAAGTTCCTAGATGGAGATTCTTCAGGGTAACAGAGCCATTCTCACCTGTTGTCAGATTTTCTTTCACCAGATCACCTTTGCTGTACACTTTTGTACCATACGCAGTCACAATATCTGCTCCGGCATACACGTTGTAAACAGCATTTTTTTGTCTGCGGTTCTCATAATGGAATACGGTTCCACTCTCACTGACTTCTGCTCCGGTAAGCACCTGACCTTCTTTATAAACAGTAAGCTCTGCAAGCTGCTCCTTATTTTCCACGGTTACAGCTGAGGTCTTACTTGCTACCAGTTTTACATTTGTTGCCGTTGCATTTACTACATATCCCTGTGGTGCTGTGATTTCTTTCAGATAAACGGTATCCTGTGTCTTGATAATCGTAACAGAGGATTTTCCATTCTTATCTGTTGCAGGCATCTGAGTGATCAGCTTTGTACAAGCCTCATCGCTGTAAACGCCAAATACTGCACCTGCAAGATTGACATTCGCTGTATCGTCTTTCTTTACGATTTCGATCGTAGCCTGTTCAATCCATGACACCTTTAAGCTTACATATTTTTCATCAGCAACACCTTCTCCAAATACAAATGCCAGATCCTGAACACTTGCATTCGTAGTCAATTTATATGCTGAATAATCTTTTGTAATACTTCCCTTCATTTTTGCAGAAAAAGTATCACTTACATCTCTTGTCTGTGTCAGAGGAGCTGAGAGATAAAACGTGGTTCCTCCTCCAATTGTTACGCTTGCACCTGCCGCACTTACGGTTCCAGTAGATACATTATGGAGCTTTACTCCTTTTGGTAAGTCCATTGTGATTTTCTGCTGGGAAGATGCGTTGAACTTAATGTTCTCCGTTCTCTGAACATTTCTATCTACATAAGCTTTTACATCCGGCTTTGAAAATGACATCGCTACATCTGGTATTTCCGGCTTATTCACACAATAATTATAGAGTTCTTTTGCCAAAGCCTCTCCTGTAGCATTGGTTCCGTAAAATGCATCACT
This sequence comes from Anaerobutyricum hallii, assembly GCF_900209925.1. Lineage (NCBI taxonomy): Bacteria > Bacillati > Bacillota > Clostridia > Lachnospirales > Lachnospiraceae > Anaerobutyricum > Anaerobutyricum hallii. Next base: position 2,680,659 of record NZ_LT907978.1, read on the forward strand.
GCTTCCGTTGGCATATGATGCAGCCATGTGAATGATGATGAATCTTTTTCCTTCTGAAAAATCCGTGTGTTTATTCGCAAAAAAGCTTTCGCTCCCTGCGGCATCTGTGCCGTAATAACACACTTTTGCTAACGCCTGATTGTCTCCAATCTTTGTAATTGTATAATTTCCAGATCCAGGTCCTGGCTTAGCTGGCTGTACACAATACGCAATTGCTCTGACGTTTCCGTAGCTGATATAGTACGGCTCTGTCAGATAGGTTCCAAGATTATAATCTGCATATCTATACAGTGGTCCTTTTTCAATTGTTACCTGCTGTGTACTTCTTGCTGAATAAGCTGAAACTGCTTCAAATGTTGCAATCTCTCCCTCTTCCATAGCATCAAGATCCACACCTTCGTCTCCTGCCTGTTCCAAAACATCATGAAGCTCTAACCCTGATTCTTCATCATAGGTATCCTGATTCTGTGCCTGCTCTACTAAATCATCAAATTCATCAGCGTCAATATCGGTAATCTCCGAGTCTGCTTCTGAATCCTCCGCTTCCTCTGTCTGCTGTTCACTGCCAGCGGTTTCTGATTCGGTCACTGCTTCACTCCCTGCAGTTTCAGTCTGAGCTTCTGTTGCTTTCTCACGCACAATCAGTTTTCGGCTGATCTGGTACTTCGGATGCTCTTGATTTACCGGTTCCACATAATAGACCGCTTTGTAAGTGTCCGCATGATCTGTCGTAAAATCCTCATCCTTGTCATTCTTTGCTTCCTCAAATGTGACTTTGACCTTGTTATCATCCTTGATTTCCAGTCCCGTGTAATCTGATTTCACATCAAATACACTGCCTGTTTCAATTTCATAATCTTTGGCAGTCACCACCTCATCTTCATCCAGAAGGTCTTTCACTTCCTCATAAAGTGGAGGTTTTTCCTCTGGCTGGATCTCCGCTGCATATGCCGTCATCGGAGACAGCACTGTACTAAGCATTGTCATGCCTGCCAGCAAGCCAGATACTACTTTTCTAAAATTACCTTTTTTCTTCATGCTAAGGTCCTCTCTTTCATATATTTGTATTAAAACAGACAGTCCTTAGACTGCCTGCAATACACTACTTATCGTTGTGGAAAAATAAGATTGAACTGTACATTTCCCTCTCCGGGATCGACCATCTCCACAGTTGCTTCATACTGTCTCCCTGTTTTTCTTGATACCAGATCCTTATAATGGATTTTTCCTTTAGACAGGAACTTCTTTGCTGCCACCTTATCCATCTTTTTTCCCTGGCTTGCAAGAAATTTATCATTTTTCCATAAGGTAAAAGCACATTTCCGGTCAGAACAGTAAAAATTTACTTTTCCTTCCCTGACATCTGCTCCACAGCGGGGACATTTGCCAATGACTTCTCCTTTTGCCTTTCCCTGAAACTGATTTTTCTTCTCTTCTGAAATCCCCTGATACCTGGCAACCAGTTCCTGCATCAGCTCTGTAATCCCATTTAGGAATTCATCTGCTGTCTCTGTATTCTGGGCAATATGATTCAATGCCATTTCCCACTCTGCGGTCATCTTCGGAGATTTAATCTCATCCGGTAGAACCGTAATCAGCACATTTCCATCATCTGTCGGCACCAGATTTTTCTTTTCCCTTTTCACAAAGCCAGACTGAATCAGTTTTTCAATGATTGCTGCCCTTGTTGCAGGAGTACCAAGTCCTTTCTTTTCTGTATCTTCGGTCAGCTCTTCATTCCCTGCACGTTCCATCGCAGAAAGCAGGGTATCTTCTGTGTACTGTTTCGGTGGCTGTGTAAAATGCTCCGATACAAAAGAATCACAGGGACCATAATGCTTGCCTGCCCAGATATCCAACTCCGGCTCTTCTTTTTCTGCAATGATTCCAAAGAACTGTTTCAGTTTTTTCTCAATTGTCTTGAACCCTTCCTGTTTTGTTTTCTTTGCATTGAGATAAAACGTATGATAATTGCAGGTAATCTGACATTTATGACTCTCATAAATATAAGGATCTGCAGTTGCTGTCAGAACCCTGGCACTGATCAAATACAAAATCTTGCGGCTTCGTTCTTTCAGTTCACCAATATCTGCTTTGGCTACTTCCATGGTTGGGATAATCGCATGGTGATCGGATACTTTCTTTGAATTTAATACCTTACTCACGTCCGGTTGATATTCCAGACCTTCAGCATAAGGCATTTTCCCAAATAACATCTGAATCAGAGTTTCTGTACTTTCTCCCATCTCATCTGTCAGATACTGGCTGTCTGTTCTCGGATAAGTGACAAGCTTCTGCTCATACATCTCCTGCACAGCATCCAATGTCTGCTGTGCGGTATAGCCAAACATTCTGTTAGCTTCCCTCTGCAGGGTGGTCAGATCATAAAGCTTCGGAGGGCGGACCGTTTTCTCTTTCACATCATCCTTCTCCACTTCGCACATGCGCTCCTGACACTCTGCAGCCACTTTATCTGCATCTTCTTTTTTCTGAAAATTCTCTGTGACCGCATCCATATCGTCAAATTTGATATGAGCCATATAATATTTCTCTTTGGTAAATTCCTTGATCTTCTGATTTCGATCCACGATCATGGCAAGTGTTGGTGTCTGTACTCTTCCAACTTTCAGATTCTGGTTATACAGAACAGAAAAAAGACGGCTCGCATTGATTCCCACCAGCCAGTCAGCCTTTGCCCTGCAAAGAGCTGACTGATAGAGACTGTCATAACACGAACCGTCTTTTAATGACGCAAATCCATCTTTAATTGCCTGTTCTTCCATGGAAGAGATCCAGAGTCGCTTCATCGGCTTTTTACATCCTGCCTGCTCATACACCAGACGGAAGATCAGCTCACCTTCACGTCCTGCATCAGTGGCACAGATCACTTCATCTACTTTGGAATCTCTCATAAGTTTCTTTAAGATTCCAAACTGCTTTTTCGTACCTTCCAATACCTTATGTTTCCAACATTCTGGCACAATCGGCAGATCATCATATCTCCATTTTTTATATTTTTCATCGTATTCCGATGCATCACATAATCCAACTAGATGTCCTACGCACCAGGAAACGATATAACCGTTTCCCTCCACGTAGCCATCTTTTCTTGTTCTGGCTCCAAGCACGGAAGCCAGTGCCATCGCAACCGATGGCTTTTCTGCAATCACTAATTTCATTTACTCCTGCTCCTCTTCTTCATCTTCTAGTACCTCATCATTGAAATCTTCATCTTTCAAAACTTCTGTCCCTGCATTTTCCTGTTCTTCCTGCTCATCTGCATCGTCTACTTCCCGTTTTTCTGACTCTGAATCTTCGGATTCATTTTCATCCTCTTCCATCTCATCTTCATCATCATATTCATGTTTCGGTTTGTAGACTTTCAAGTAATAACCACCTGCCGCAGCTCCAACAGCAACCAATCCGATCAGTAGATAAGTCCCTGCCAAACTTTTGTCTTCTGGCATCTGAATTTCATCCTCTACCTTATCTTTCTCATCTGTCTCTGTCGTTTCCGGCTTTTCTTCTTCAGCCTGTTTCTCTGGTTCTGCATAAACAATATCTACTTCCGGAAGTGTCACAGAATCAGAAAGTGTGAAGTTCATCAGGTCTTTCTCACTGACTTCGGTAAGGAAATACACATTATCCTGAGATTTTGAATTGTCGATGATCAGATAAAAAATCTTACCACTCTTAGTTGAAATGGTATAAAACTCTTTTGTGCCTTCCGTAGCTGTTTTGGTAACAGAATCTGCTGTCTCGCCTTCTTTATTAAGCTGTTCCTCAATACCTGTCACTGTCCGATCATCCACAGTTCCTTTTGCATCTGTTGGCTCAGAAGCCTGTGCATCCTGCGGAAGTGGTGAAGTCGTTGTTTTCTCAGTCCCAGTTGCATCTGCACTGGTCGTGGTTGCCATCGCACCATTGCTGTCACCTGAAGTTTTCTGTTTCTCTGCCTGCTTCTTTGCCCATTCATAATAAGGATTCTGCAACACATACTTTTCAGAAGTATTTCCGGCACCATCCGTTACCGTGATTTCAATCTGTTTTGTTGTAAAATCTTTCTGTGTCAGTTGCACTCTCAGCATTCCATCCTTCAGATCTGTATAAGTGGTGCCATTAACTGTCACAGAAGTAATGCCGGAAACGGTATCATTTCCCTGAATCGTCAGTACACCATCTGTCAGAGATGCAGAAAGCGTAGGCTTTTCTGTGTCATAACACTTAATAGAGCGATTCTGCTCATAGACCTTCCCCTCACCATCTGTCACACGCACATAGACCGTCTGATTACCAGTAATGGAAATACTTCCATTCCCTGTCACATCCTGCCAGCTTCCGTCTTTCCCAGCTTTCGCTTCAATTTTTGTGATAGAAAATCCTTCTGGCATATGACTGGCATCCACAGTAATTGCGACTGCCGTTTCCCCCTGTCTCCAGCCATCTGGCTTTTCAATCGTAATTGCGGGTGCTGTATTCTCTGCCGCTAACACACTCTGTGTCTGCAACATAGGCGATGTCAAGCAAAGAATCGTTGTTGCCGCAAGCAATCCTTTTTTCACGCTATTTTTAGATTTCTTCTGTTTCATCTTCTCTAAATTCATCATCAGACCTTGTTTCCTCCTTCTGTATTTCTACCCTGCCGGGCAGTTCATTTTTCATTCTCTTTTTGAAAGCTTCCAGCTCTGGAATGCTCATATCCATTGCACGGATAATTTTTACAATTTCCAGATTTTCCGCTTCTGTTTTTGCTATCTCCGCAGCCTTGAAACGCTTTAAATCTGCTTCATATCTGGCTTTGGATGCTTCCATTTTTTCCTTGGCTTTCTCATAATCTGCCGTTGCTTTTTCAAGACTTTTCATCGCTTCTCCTTTCCGGACGGCTGTTACACCGCCCTTTTCCTTACCATCGTCCGAATCCATAGAAATGACTCTGCCAGTATGGAGAGTTGATGGACGTATACTGCACCGGATGCCCACAATGGATCATCTGACCATTGCCCACATAGATTCCGATATGCGTTACCGGAACTCCTGCATCGTAAGTACCTGTAAAGAAGATCAGATCTCCTGGCTGTGCTTCTGACTGAGATACCGGCGTACAAATGTCATACAATCCCTGTGCCGTTAATCTTCCTGTATTCCTTACACCTGAATGTGTCAGGCAGTAACTTACGAATCCAGAACAGTCAAATCCACTTGGCGAATATCCACCCCACACATACGGTGTCCCAAGATATCTCGCTGCTTCATTTAACAAACGCTGTGCTGCTTCACTGGTATATTCATTGCCGCCAAATCCTGCCCCTTCTCCTGTTTCCAGATAAAAGATCGGGTTTAACCGCTCTCCATTTTTCAGAAGTTCAATGTGAAGATGGCTTCCTGTAGAATTTCCAGTATTTCCTACAAGCCCTATCTCATCACCTTTCGTGACGGATGCTCCTGCAGATACACTCCGGCTGCTTAAATGTGCATACCGCAGTTCATAGCCTTTACTGTCCTTGATCACAACATAATTGCCATAGCTGTCGTTATAAGCAGAAGTTGTAACCGTTCCGGTCAGCCCTGCCATTACTTTTGTCCCTTCCGGTGCTCCGATATCCATACCATTATGAAGCTGATTTGCTCCTGATATTGGATGAATCCTGTATCCATAATAGCTGGTCACACTGGAATACCAGTTAAAATCAACCGGTGTTGCAAACATCTGCAAGTTGCCTTTTGTATCGTTGTAGGCACTGAACAGTTCTTTCTGGAAAAATCCCAACCTGTCCTGACAGATTGACATCAGGTTTCCACTATTTAAGGTGACATTCAGCACATCTACATCTCTTGTCCTGGTCACTTCCACTTCATTGCTTCCATTATCATCTGCCAGATAACATTCCCATGTTTGATGTCCATGTGCAGATGCTGCCGCATGACTGTCATAATAGACATCAAACTGTACACCGTATCTTGCGAAAGCTCCGGTATCTTCTACAGTATATTCGACACCATTCATAACTACCTTTGTTCCCATTGGTACAAACGGATTGGAAGCATCTACCGCTAAGGTATGATTGGCAGTTGGATATGCTCCACTGGCAGTCGGTCCTCCGCTCCAAATACCACAACAAATTGGGCAGTTACAATACCCACTGGTCACAACCTGTCCCAAAGATTCTCCAACTCTTACAGTTGCTGTCTCTGTCACAGTCTCATTGACTGCTTCTGTTTCTAACCGATACTGCAATGCAAAAAGAGCATCCAGTTCTGGCTTTACCTGTTCAAAGGTAAATTCTTCATACTTTGCTGACAGATAACTGATCAGGATAAACGGATCATGCTCAATAGGTCCGATGTTATATCGGTATTCCTCATGTCCCGGTTCTTCAGATTCCATGTTGTTGATCCGCTCCTGCAGATTAGCTTCCAGCTGTGTATAATACAATTCCGCTTCCCGGATTGCCTGATCCGATGACAGATAACTGGTCCCTGTGTAAGTGATTACATTTTGTAAAAACACTGCAGAACATGACGTGACATTCGTTATGATCAGAAACATCAATCCGATCAGAACTGCTACACTGATATACACCTTCCGATTTTCTTTAAAGAAGTTGGTGACCTTACCGCCAATCTTCTTAATATAATCAATCGTACCTTTTGTAGCTGTTCCTACTGTCTGTTCACTTCGCTTCGCTTTGGCATAATCCCATTTGATCTGTTGCTTCTGAATCTGTTTTTTCAGCTTCTTCTGCTCCTGATGGGATGCAGCCTGTGCCTGTTTCTCTTCCTGTCTTTCAAGTCTGCTTCTTTTTCTGGATGCCCACTGTTTCCTGCGTCTGGCACTTCTCTGTTCCAGCCGGTAAACACCTTCGCCGCTTTCTTCTAACTTATGGGCACCTTCTACCGCCGCATTATCGTCTTCATTTTTGCTGATCTCACGGTGCAATGCTACGGAAGTTGCACTTCCTGCTTTCTTGACAACAGAAGTTTTTTCTGTTTTCACAGATTCCCCTTCACCAAACTTCAAACGGGATTTTTTCTTTCCAGGAGTTTCTCCTTCATTTGCCTGATAGACCTGTGCTTTCTTGGAATGCTGCTTTGCTTCCTTTTTCTTTCTTGCTTCTTCATAAGAAAACTTTTTGGCTTTTTCTTTCTGTTTCTGATGGCGGAAATTGACTCCATCCGTATCCATCTGGTTCAATTTCTCCATATCTTTGTCATTTTTCACAGAAGCACCAGTTTCCTCATAAGCAAACTTCAAACGTTGTTTTTGTTTTGGCTTTTTGCTGCCACCTGTCTGATTTCTCCGGCTGTCTCCTCTGTTTTCTGATAGATCAGCACGTTTTTCTTTCAGTCTCCCTGACTGTCCGGCTTCGGATTCTTCTGCAAGTCTGGATTCTTTTCCGACTTCAGCACGGATTCTTTTTCTATTTTGCTGTTTACTACTCTGTCCAAAATCCTCACTTTGCTTCTCTGTCCGTATCAGTTCCGGTGCATCTCTGGATTTTTGCACAGAGGGTCGAATATTTTTCCCACTCCGTTCAGACTGGCGGGGAGACTTATCCACAAGGTTTTCTTCTTTTTCCCCCTGTTTTCTTCCCATCTGCACATCACCGACACGGTTACTGACACGAACAGAAGATTTATCTGTCAGGTTTTCTTCCACCAGACCATCCTTGGTCATCTTTTGGACTTTCTTGTCCCTGACTTTCATTCTCTGTTCTGCCACTGATTACTCCTCCTTCTTCGGATACCCTTTCCCTGCCTGTAATAAACAGAGAAAAGCGATGCCAAAAACAGCACCGCCACTAAAAGTTAATACATATGAAATTGCTCGTAACATTGTTTTCTCCTTTGTTTTAACCTGCTTCAGAAGTCTCCTCCAAGCGGGTTGTCATGATTTTATAGAGGGAATTCTTCGGGAATCTGTCTACAAATGGGATAATGACATTTCCATAAAACAGAAGTCCTTCACCCTCATTACTGTTGGTTACATAGGACAGCTGGGTTGGTGAGATATTCAGCTGTTTTGCCAGAATCTGCCTGTCTCCGGAAGCCTGGTTCAGCATATAAATAAAATCTGAATTTTCAAATATATTCTCGATTTCCCTGGAAGACAGCAAATCCTTAATATTCTGAGTGATGCCAGTTGGAATACCACCCCATTTACGGAATCGCTTCCAGATCTCCACACTATAAGCTGCAGTCTGTTCCTCTTTTAAGAGAAATCTCGATAGGTCAGACGCTTTCACGCCTTTCGCCCCGAGCCACACCGTGCAAGCAACTTTCATTGCACACGGCGTTCCATGGGATAAGTCTTTATTGCTAATACAGTCACTTCAAAGTCTGGTTAATTGTTATAAGGTTAATTGCTTCCAATCCTGCTTTAGCTCTCCATTTGTTGAGCTTTGCAATCTTGGCAGGTCCCCTACAATCGAATAAATCGATGAGGGACTTGATGATTTTCACGTCATTAGAATAGATAAGGCTCTTTATATCTTTGTGTACGATTCTGAGGTTTGCATATTCATCCGTACCACCTTGGCTTGGTGGATTAAGATATATGCATTCCACATCTTCAAACGCAAGAGACACCTTTGAGAGTTCACACTTACCCTTTGATGCCACAAATCTTGATAGGCGGTTGTCACAGAATTCGATACTATGATTCGTGTCGTTATCTCTACTCAACTTCAACAGCGTTTCTCCATATTCAGATTTAGCAAGCATGCGGTGAATACGTTCACGTCCCTGTGGGGTGTAACGATTGGTGTCCACTCGGTAGAACATTGGATTTTGCGTCCTACAGTATGCTACAGGAACGACAATCATACCATTGATATATCTAACCTGTTTGGACTCCCCATATTTCTGATAGAAATATTCGTCCATCGCACCTTTCAATGTCGGCGGTTTTTCCTTGGAGAGGTCAGCCCGACTATTCAGTCTCGTCTTCATGGTTATGTCAATCGACGGGAACAGTCTGTGAACATCTGAATTTATCATAGTAGCCATGTTATAGTACTGATGCATACCTACGACTGCTTGGTTGTATCTGATGAGGTCATCGTGCTGTGATTGTTCACTCTCGTGAGATTTACAGGCCTGCGCCATGGCATTTTTCAGCTTCACTCGTTGAGAATTGATGGCTTTGTCAGTCATATGAGACTTGATAGACCATTTCTTTCCCTTCTTGTAAAGTTTAAATTTTATGCCTAAGAAGTCGCTATAGCCTTTGGTAAGATTCGTAATTCGTGACTTATCTGGAGATGTTTCCAGCTTTAGTCTGTCCATTAGCCATTGCTCGACCGCATGCTTTAGCTTGGAAGCATCAGAATACGACCTGCAAAATATCTTAAAATCATCCGCATATCTCACTATGTGGCACTCTTTCAATCTGGACTGTCGCAACTTCTTGTACAGATTCCCTTTATTCGGAGTACCATTTTTATTCATATAAATATCGCTTTTCAGAGGATGCTTTGCAGGCATTTCCTCCCATTGACTGGCTATCCACCAATCAAGCTCATTCAGCACAATATTTGCCAGTAAGGGACTAAGTACACCGCCCTGTGGCGTGCCTTTGTCGGGTACCGTTCTAACCCCATTTTCTTCAATTGGAGCTTTTAGCATTTTTCCAATTAAGGAAATCAGCCTTTTATCACGTATTCCCATCGTCCATATCTGTTTTAGTAGCTTTCCATGGTCGACATTATCAAAAAATCCCTTGATATCTACATCAACTACATAGTGGAATCCGTCCACCTGCGCCAGTTTGTAACACACGGCAACGGCATTCTTAGTGCTACGATTCGGTCTGAAACCATAACTGTGCCGATAAAACTTGGCTTCGCATATAGGCTCCATGACCTGCAACACGCTTTGTTGTACAATCCTATCTAATACCGTAGGGATTCCTAATGGTCGCATTTTCCCATTTGGCTTTGGGATATATACCCTTCTCACCGCTTTAGGCTGATAGTTAAGAATTTTGTCCCTAACACATTGAACCAATGCTTCCTCTGACATCTCAGCTAAGTCCTTAAAGGTCTTACCGTCGACACCAGGTGTGCTGCTTCCTTTGTTTGATTTGAGATTGCGGTATGCCATTTTGATATTGGCATCTGAACCGATAATACTTATCAGATTCGTGAAAATCTTTTCGCTCGCACTATCCGCATATAATGCGTCCTGTACTTCGACCATGCCGTAGTACTCAGCATATCGGATAGCACTTTTCTTTAACAATTCCTTTCTTTGCATAGTCAACATCACCTCACTCTCGCAAGACTTGTTTCTCTTAGTCATACTCGAACCTATGAATGTTAACTGCATTACTTTATTACACTTGTTTTGTCGACTGGCAGACTGACCAGTCGTCCCACTAGAGGCTGTTGCTCCACTCCCATTACAGAAGCTTCATCGCTCGTGCCTCCGCTCTCACAACGATAAAGGTAAGTTATACAGTGTGTTTTCCTTACCAACAGGTCATAGCATGTGCAACTGCTCGCTGTTCGTTGCTTTCGACGTTCCAATATGATGCAATATACTGTACTTAGGTGCTTCCTTTGAGCCTGCTGATTTCCATTGCCTGTAACAATGCTCCGACTTTCACTTCCACCCAGTTACTTTTCGGTAATCAGCGCCAAACCGTTGGCATACGCTTTTCAACGCATTCGAATTTTAGACTCTTTAAATCGTCAGTTCGTCCCCACTTCCGTGGATACTCACCATATACAGCTTCACTACATAATCACAGGCAACCCACACCTCTGTGAATCTTTCCTCAGCCTTACCTGTTAGGACCTGCTTTTTGCTCTTCACCCTAACTTTTGACAACCCGATAGTTCTTGCACAACTATCACGCTGTAGGGAGTTTGTGTGTGTCCCTTCCGGGCGTTACCCCTTCATTTGAACAACACCATATCAGTTGTATCAGTAGCTTTTCTTTTTATGGACGGCTACTGACCCCGCTGTCTATTCAACAAGCGGAACGTCTCGTCCGATGGAACTCATCCACATAGTATCTGGTGGACTTATGGGCAGAACGGTTCATCGTTACCCTGTTCCAGACCTGATCCTGGATTACAAGCATCCCGATCTTTTTCAACTGCTTACCAAGCTCCTTGATATCAAAACAGACAATGCGGTTATTGATATCCACGTTTGTCTGATGATTAAATACATTCAGAGAACCTGTAACATAGATTTCCAACGAAGTGGCCAGTCGCTGTGCTTCCGGCTCTTCCTGTTTTCTCAGAAGGTTATATAAATCCTCCAGGATTGGCATCTTCTCCGGCACTGGATCGGCAAGATATTCCTGATATACTAACCGTACACAGCGGTCAATGATGGTCTTTTCTACCGGCTCCAGTCCATTCTTTCCTCCAACAATCAGCTCACACAAAGACAGAATAAAATCTGCTTTCAGTGACAGTGGATTATCTTCCTCGGAATAGTTCAGGTTCAGATCCATTGGATTGATATACTGGTCAGATACTGGCGAAACCCGAACTACCTGCCCATGCAGTGCCTGCACAAGTGCCGAATATTCGGCTTCTGGATCACAGACAATGATATCGTCTTCCGTAATCAGGAAGCAGTTTGTAATTTCCCTCTTTGCTGAGAAGGACTTACCGGAACCAGGTGTACCAAGAATCAGTCCATTCGGGTTCTTCAGACGTTTCCGATCAACCATGATCATGTTGTTGGATAATGCATTTAATCCATAATAAAGAGCTTCCCCTTCCTGAAACAGTTCCTGTGTCGTAAATGGCACGAAGATCGCTGTTGAAGATGTGGTAAGCCCTCTCTGAATTTCAATTCGATTGACTCCCAGTGGAATACAGGACATGAGTGCTGCTTCCTGCTGATAATCCAGTTGTTTTAAAGAACAGTTATATTTCTGTGCAATTCCCTGCACCTGGAAAATATTATTATCCAGCTTCTGACGCTTCTTTGCGGTATTCATTACCAGAAATGTCACAAGGAACATTCTCTCATTTCTGGACTGCAGATCTTCCAACAGGTTCTTCGCCTCTTCTCCATAGGTTACAAGGTCTGATGGAAGCACGTCCATATCATAACCGGAACGTACCGCCCGTTTCTGCTCTTCAATCTTCATCTTATCCAGATCTGAAATCTTGCTCTTGATCATTTTGATTGCTGAACTCTGATCAATGGACTGGATATGAATGTTGACATTGATGCTGTCATCCACATCCAGGAAGTCTGCAAGCATCCGGTCTGTCAGCTCCGGTGCAAGAATCTGCAGGTAACTCACACTCCCCATCGTTCTTCCCATCATAAATGTCTGATTCTTGGAAAAGTTAAAGGAAGTCGGTGCAATAAAATCTTTGGTCTTTAATCCGGTTTCCGGCAGCATCTTATACTGGAACTTAAATGGTTCAATCCGATCCTGGTTGAACACATGATATAGAATCTCCAGCCTTTCCAGACCATTTAGTGAATGTGCCTGTGCTCCCAGGACCTTAAAGTTGTTTAAGATATCTGTTTCGATTCTTTCAAGCCTTGGTCTTGCCACCTTCAGGCTTTCTGCTTCGATTCCAAAAGTGATATACTTTGTCTTCACCAGACCATTATTTCCTTTTGAAAGCTGATTTTTCAACATAGTACGGTACTCATCACGAATGGCATTGAAGTCATCGTTCTGATCAGGAATGTCAATGCTTTTCTCAAATTCTGCCACATCCACCTGCTGATTGATAAAGGACAGCTGCACACTGATGGAAGAATCAAAGTAATTTAAGAAATCACAGTAATTCTCAAATATCGTGGTCTTATCCTCATTTAAAGCAAGCTGATAGTTGATGTCATAAAACTGAATCGTCTTGGAGAAAAAGTTCTTTGTCACCTGGCAAATACCATCCTGCAGCATCCGAATATACGGAATACTCTGCTGCGCAGTTGTAGGAATATTTTTCTGTTTCCTGCGGTCCCGTTCCTGCTTCTTCCTACGCTTTTCCTGTTCTCTTTCTTTTCTGCTTTTTTTGTTTCTTCTTTCCTGACGGTTTCTTTTTTCCACCAGGGACAGACGCTCCTGCTGAGCCTCCTGCTTTGTCTTTTTTGCCATCCGGCACACCCTCCTTTTTTACAAGGGTGGAAATCTCCTGATAAAAATTTTCTGTCTTATATGGTCTTACTGACGGACAGATAAACTTCTGTCGAATGATATTTGCCACCACTTTTTCAAAGGGAAGCCCGTCTTTTTCATACATTGCCATGAAGAAAAATGGAAGCATGATCGTTACCATCAGGATGGCTGCGATACTGGAACCGATTGGTTTTCTCATGAACAGATAAAACGGAATTCCCACTACTGCGGCAAGTGAAAAGAAAATCAGCTGCCGTTTTGTCAGATTTAACGCTACTTTTGTTTTGACCTTGGTAAGGTCTTTTGGTACTGGTACATACGCCATGGTATGCGCTCCTTTCCTGCCCGCTAATGGGCATTGAATATTGATTTGCTAAGGCTTCCGGTCTTGAATAATGAAAATGCAAGAATCACGGTATAAGCCGCTACTGAAAACATTGCTGCATGAAGGTCACTGGATATGGTCATTGCATTTACTAAAACTGCATAAATTCCCACACAGACCATCATGAAGAATCCCTGAAATGCCAGTGCGAACAAGCCTTTTAAATAGTTGTTTCCGATATTGCCCCATTCCTTATTGGTCATGGTGGCAAACGGAATTGGTGCTATGGAAGTATAAAGGTAAATCTCTATCATTCTTCCGTATAAAATAACGGTTATAATGATCGACAGAATCCGCATGGTAATACTGATCAGCAGCGTTTCCATGGATAACAAGAACAAATCCCCCAGTTCCATATCTTCCAGTGCATCCACAATCCTTGTGATTGCTTCCGATGCGTCCACTGCTGTGTTTCCGGAAATTACTCCGGCGGCATTGTTGACCACATGCTGGCCAACGTCAAAGACCGCCATCGTGATATTGAACGTATTCGTCACCAGATAAATGGCTACATACGCCTTAAAGATCCAGAGGAAAATGTTGTAAGTCTCAAATTCATGGAAATTGTTTTTCTGCGTTACCATCGTAATCAGTTCATAGCACAGGACAAATGTGATGATCAGTCCCGCAATGGGGACAATCACCGTTTGGGAAATGTTCTGGATCAGATTGAAGATTCCGGCATTCCATCCCTGCGGTGTCTGTCCCACCTGCCCGGCTATGGTTCCCACCTGCTCATTGACAGACGTGAACATGTTATCCAAACAGGACTTGATAAGCCCGATCAGGATATCCTTTATCGCTTCCGTAATTCTCTCAATGATGGTGTTCATCTACCACTCCTCTTAAGAGAACAATGTTGCCAGCTGTGGAATCAGGGTAGTTCCCAGCAGCATGATTCCGGCACCAGCCATCAGCTGTTTGATGCCCTGGCTCTTAGCACCGGATAGCGATAGGTAATCCTTTGAAGTTATCTCCGGATTTTCCCCCGCTCCACACCGTGCATGCGACTTTCACCGCACACGGCGCTCCATCGAATTCAGCCGTCCAGGGTTTTAAACACAACTTACACACTTCGTTACAGCATTAAATTCAAAGAATAATAGGTGGCATTTCTGCCATACTACGAAGTTTGTTAAGCTTTTCTATTTGTTTATTGTCAAGATTTAAGGATTTCAGGTACTTCTCAATCGTGGGTTCTGAGGAAGCATGGATAAGGATATGAACCTCTTTGCTGACAAGAATTAGATTTGCGTATTCATCCGAACCACCATTGCTTACCGGCACTTTATGGTGGCAATGAATATCATGAGAATCCATCGGAATTCCCGTCACTGCACATTTACCATACTGTGCCGCATACAAAGAAATACGGTTATCCGCATATTCAATGGTTCTACCCTTTACAGGATTTCTCATCAGCCATAACATCGTCGCTGTGTCGATTGCAAGATTCTTATGAATCTGTTCCCGACCTTTGACCGTGTATTTATTGATGGATTTCCTTTTATGCTGGGCGTTCTTCGGCTGGACATATCCCAGTGGAACCACCGGACGTCCATGAAGGAACCTCATCTGTCTGCTTGTTCCATACTTTTCTTTGATGAACCCATTTCTGAGTTGTCCCTTTTTGGATAAGTCGCCTTTCAGTCTGTTTCTGAGCTGTTTGTTGATACTAAAGGCAAGTCTGCTGAAGTCATGAGATACTTCTGTGGAAATACAATAGTATTCATGAAGTCCAGCAACTACAGAGTTGTATTTCTGAAGCTGCATGAACTGAACATTATCATCTGACGAATGAGCCAGTTCCTTTACTTCTTCCGAGACTTTATCATGAGCCTTTTTGTATGCTTTATCGCTCATATGAGACCGAACCACATATTTCTTACCCTTTCTACGGACTTTCAGCTTGAACCCGAGAAAATCAGAATACTGTCTTTTGAGATTAACTACTTTGGATTTGTCAGGGCTGATTTCCAGCCCCAGCCTGTCCTTTAGCCATAACTCTGTTGCCTTGTATGCTCTGACGGCATCCTCATGTGATGCGCAGAAAATTTTAAAATCATCTGCGTACCGAACTGCATGCATCTCTTTTAATCTGCTCCGGCGCAGAGCCCTGTAAGCGTGGCTCTTAATCTCTGTTCCCTGCGCATTGCTCCTCGTTTTGAATTTTGTCTTTGTTGGCATCTGTTCCCATTGGGAAGCAATCCACCAGTCCAGTTCATTTAATACGATATTTGCAAGCAATGGCGACAAAATACCGCCTTGCGGAGTACCCCGTGTGGGATATGTTTTCTCCCCATTTGGCAGAACAACAGGTGCTTTCAACATCTCTTTTATAATGCATAGCAGCTTTTTGTCCCGAATTCCCAATGCCCATATCTGACGCATCAGCTTTGTATGGCTGATATTATCAAAGAAGCCTTTAATATCGAGGTCAACCACATGGTACAGATGCTGTACCTGTATCAGCCTCATGCATTGCGCAATAGCAGTCTCAGCGGAACGGTTCGGGCGGAACCCGTTGGAGTTCTCACTGAATTTTGCTTCACATATCGGCTCCATGACCTGCAAAATACATTGCTGTACGATCCGATCCACGATAGTTGGAATTCCCAGCGGTCTGGTCTTTCCATTGGGCTTTGGTATTTCCACTCGCCTTACGGGTCGTGGATGATAATTACTGAATTGTTTCCGTATGAGACGGACGTATTCTTCCTCGCTTAACTTTGCAAGGTCGGCTATCGTCCTTTTATCCACTCCCGAAGTATCACTTCCTGTATTCTTCTTTATCGTTCTGTATGCAAGCTTGATATTTTCTTCACTCTCGATGATTTCCATCAGATGGTTGAAGGTTTTATCTTTCTTACTTTCTGCATACAGCCTGTCAAAAGTACCTTCCATGTCGTAATACTCTGAGTTGCGGATTTTTCTCTGTTTACTTTTCCTTTCTTGCTGCCCCGAAGTCAACACAGGCATCCTCTCCCTTCGGTTTGGATTTTCTTTGTCATACTCGAAGCTGTGTTTGTTGTGTTTTCATTTTCATTGCTGAATTCGACTTGTGGCTATCCCTCCACCGCTTACTTATTCACGGCTTCATAGGTACTGTGCCACTACTCTCACTGGAATAAAGAATGGTTATTGCCCTCTCGCGAAGGTATTCCCATCCACCACATCACTGGCTTGCAACCGCCTCCGTGTCCCCAGCTTTCCACGTTCCGATATTCCTATCATTGGATATCTTTAGGTTCTTCCTCTAAGCCTGTATCTGGTCATGCATAACCGCACCGCCTGTAACGATGCATGGACTTTCATAACAACCAATTTTACTTGCCCACAGATACCACCATGAAAGGTGTACTGCCTTTCGACAGCATCAACGTTTAGACTCGTACATTCGGAATTTCGTCAGTATTTTCATACATTCTCACCATGGATATCCGACCCCCGGCATATAGGCAACACCATCCACCTCTGGACAGCTTTCGTGTCTGGCCTGAAAACCAGTCTTACGATTGCTCTCTGCCGACTTCACCGAGCTCTATAAACTTTTGGAGAGAGCCGTTGCATGCTCCCCGCCATTCGGAGTATTAGGGTGGCGCTTCGGGACGTTACCCCCTCATTTCACCCATCGGAATATCAGTTCTCCAAAGTTTCGGGCTACAATTGCCCTTCGACTTTGTGCGTAAGCTTTTCACTTACGAACGTGTCGCACGATTGTCGTTTCCATATCCTTCCAGAAGGTTTACGACACCCCACACGCCAAGACCTGCGCCGATTGCGACTACAAGAGTTTTTAAAGTTGTAATTGCACTGCTAAAAAATGCCATATACATTCACCAAAACTGACTTCTTTCAGGTGTTTACGGGAACGAAAATACACCGACTAAAAAGCCGGTGCACCTAGTGTCAGTTATTCCTTTCCTCATTATTTTCTGTTCATTCCCAAGGTTACTCCGACAGTTCTACATGAATTACTTCCACCTCTTCTTCAGATTTCGGTGTATACTGCGGATTTAACTCTTTCTCAACTTTGTACCGGTTCTTCTCGTTTTCATCTGCAAGAAGCCGATAGTTTTTGTGTTTCGTGATATCATATTTGTCCGAGAAAAATGGTCTGGCACCACGGATCTGCAGGATACATTTTCCTCCATCCATGACTGCAATCTCATCTTCAGTCATCAGCTGTTTACCTGTTTTCTGGTAATTCAATCCAAAAGACTTCTGATTACTCCTCGTCTCCGAAGTGTTATACAGGTCAATGGTTTCCTTACCCAGAAGCTCGCTCATTTCCTTTAAGGTAGTTTTCTCTTTTCCTCCAAGAAATAGTGTGGTATCACAGTTACCCAGAATAGTATCTGCACTATCCTTATACATTGCCTTTAGCTGACTCTGTGACTGCAAAATAATAGAAGCAGAGATTTCCCTGCTTCGGATGGTTGCAATCAGCTTGTCAAACTGAGGAATTTGTCCAATATTGGCAAACTCATCAGCAATGACACGCACATGAACTGGCAGTCTTCCACCATATTCATCATCTGCTTTGTCACAAAGCAGATTGAAAAGCTGTGACTGTAACATGGCAATCACAAAGTTAAAGGTTGTATCTGTATCGGACATAATCAAAAACAAGGCTGTCTTCCTGTCCCCAATCTTATCCAGTTCCATTTCATCATAAGACATGATCTCACGAAGTTCTGCTATATCAAATGGTGCCAGCCTCGCACCACAGGAAATAAGAATACTTTTGGCTGTTTTGCCAGCCGCCATTTTGTATTTTTTATACTGTCTGACCGCAAAGTGCTGCGGATCTCTTTCTTCCAGTTCCTGGAACATCATATCCACTGGATTCTGGTAAGTTTCATCCTCTTCACGGGTTTCGCTTTCATTCAAAAGATCCAGAAGGGTATTCAGATTCTTTTCCTCTTCATCTCCTTCATACCAGATAAAAGCAATCAATGCCGTGTACAACAGCTTCTCTGCTTTCACCCAAAAATCTTCGGAAGCTTTTTCCCCTTCGCCTTTGGTATTAACAATAATTGTTGTAACCAGCTTCAGGATATCTTTTTCAGACCGTATATAAGCAAATGGATTGTAATGAAGCGATTTGGAAAAGTTGATAGTATTCAGAACCTTAATCACATATGGTTCGTGTACCACTTTTCCTGATTTATCTTTCATAATATTTCCATTCTTATCTTTCTTAGGTGGTCCCTTTGCTAACATCTTCCCGCACTCCTCGATCAGAGTGCCTTTCGGATCTGTAATGACCATGGAACAGTTCATCTGCATGACTGACGGCTTAACGAAAAATCGAGTTTTTCCGGAACCACTGCCGCCAATGACCACTATATTTTTATTTCTTGCATACTTTGGCTGTTTAGGTCTACTTTCCATAGTCAATGCTTCTGTTGCTGTTAATGGAATATTCATCCAGGGATCTTCCGACATATAAGGTTTAATATCCTCAGCGTTTCCCCATCTGGCTGAACCATACTCGATTCCTTTCCGGAGTTTCTTTGCATCTGACTGTTTCTGCCATACCAGTAATTTCAGAATGACAGCTGCTACAATTCCTGTCAGCATATCACGCCAGTTAAAACTTGGCTGCAATCCAGTAAGAATCCTGTCTGCATGTTCCATCGCATATAATAGCTTGTTCCCAATATCTTCTCCCAGACTGTTTCTGTAAAGAAATGATGCCCGATTTGTATAAAAAGCAGTTAAGATATATGGGATATTGGTAAGAACCAGTTTCTTTTTATCCAGGGCGGACAGCCTGACCCTGATCTTATTCTTCCATTTTTGCATCAGATTTTTACCGATTTGCTTTTTCATCGGCTCTGCTCCTGATGCCGGTTCTTTACTTTGTCCTTCGATTTCTTTGGCATCATTGCTCTGTAAGTTGCAAGACGCTTGTGAATAGAAGGCTTATTCGCTTTTTGAATCTGTTTCTGGGAAAACTCACGGAAAGCAGCATTGAGGGCATCCTGATCACGTCCTTTAAAAAACACCAGATACATCGGTGGATCTTTACTCTTATCTTTTTTCAAAGCATAATTGATCCCGTATTTTCTGGCATAACGTTCAAAGGACTTGATATTCTTATTTGTGATCTCGATATTGACCATCCCGGCATTTTGTTTTGCCAGCTCTTTTACCGTGACCTTTCCCTGTTTCGGCTGATTCTTCTTCGCTTTCTTCTCTACCGATTTCTGCTTCTGATGACGCAGATAAGCAGCAAGAACCTTTTTCAATAAATCTGCTGTTACTTTGGTAGTCCGAATGCAGAACGTGACCGTTTTCTGAGTTACCTCTTCCTGCATGATTTTCCCTCCTTTCAGCGATTTAACTGCTGTCCAGATCTGTAATCATGGCAACCACCTCCTTCATTCTTTACTCTTCCTCCGCACACAACGCTTTAAAAAATTCTTTTCCTTTTGGTGTAACCAATGTCTGTGAACCAAGATGTCCATTGTTAAAATAGTCTTTTACAATAAACAGATCATTGTTCTTCTCCACCGCATAGGGTAACAGCGTGCCGGATGGACTCCTATATAGAAATCCTCTATTTAAAAGAAGTTTCACAAATTTTCTTTCTGGAAATTCAATCTCTTTTGCCGTCGTTCGAATATTGGTGCATTCTCCTGTAATCATGAAATGATCATAATAATCTGCTTTTGGCTGCATATCCTTTACACGATTTTGCAATTCTCGATTTCGATTGTTTTCTGCCAAAAGTCTCTCGGCAAATTCCAAAAGAAGTTCCGGGTTATCTTTTACCCTGTCTAAAAGATCGGTCTCTAAATATCCGCCTGTTTTCCTAATAGCCGGAAGTACCTCATCAAATACCCACTTCTCAAAATTCTGTGCTGACTTTAAACGACTTTTTGTAATCAGCCGATATACATCTCCCTCTGGAATAAAAATCATTGGCTGTACCCCACCTGATGTAAGGACGCCCCGTTTCAGGGCCCCCTTGCAATGAACATTTATCGCATTTCTTGGTTTTGCATATCCCAAAGCAAATGCTACATCAATTCCAGAAAATAAAAGTCTGCCTCCATCTTCAATCATACGGATGGAACCAAACTCCGAATTGTGAAACTCTGTGATTTTATAATCCGTCTTCTCCATCCTCTTCTCCATCCTCTTCTCCTCCTGAACCGGCAAGTAACATCAAACCATTTTCAATGATTGTGCTCCTAATAAACTCTGCTACATTCACGGTTAAATAACCAAGATATTCTGCAAGGAAACTACTATATTCCTCTTCTGTCAACAATTCCTCCAGTGCTTCCAAATGAGCTGTCACTTTAGAAGTCTGCTTTCCGCCAAGCAGCTTGCCTAATATTTCTGTAAATTCCTCTGTGTCACATGACTCAAACATACATAAGATCATCTCCATTGTTGTTTCCAAAACCAAACGATCCATTTTCATTTGCGTCAGCTCTTCCATTGTTTTCATGGCAGTCATAAGCGCATCACTTGTCATATGTTCTGTATTGATTCTTCCTTCTGAATCAACCAATCCTATTGCAAATAATTCTAAAAAGTATTTTCTCATAAATCTTGTCCTCCTATCGAAATGGCATTTCTTGTTCAAGTTCTTCTGGTATATCGAATGGAATCTTCCTCTTCTCTGCTGGTTGAAATCCGTCAGATTCTTCTTTTTTTGTTTTGGCTTCTGCAAACTCTACATTATCCATAATGACTTCGGTATAATAGGATGCAGTTCCAGTCTGTTCATCTTTGATCTGAGAGATTACCAACTCTCCGGAAAGAGCAATCTTAATTCCTTTTTCAAGATATTTCTCCACAAATTCTGCATTATTTCCATAAGCTGTGATCATCACTACAAATGCTTTGCTTGTGCGATTTCTTTTTACTACCAGTGGAAACCTAGATACTTTGGTTTGTCCCTTTTGCGTAGATGTCAGCTTAGTTTCTGGATCTCTGGCAAGTCTACCCATTAAAACAATCGTATTCATTCTTTTTGTCCTCCCTTTCTTCCTGCAACACCCTTCCCTGGTATTTCAAACAGGATAATAATCTGTGCATTTTCTGCACGAAAAAATGAGGAATGGATTCGAACCATTCCCCACTTGCTACAGGATTTCTCCTGTAATATAAATAAGAAAATCTAAGTATTCACATTTGGGCTTTGTCTGTACATATACATCTGATCGTTATCATTCCAGATAACCCGGCTGTAAAAATACAGTCACAGTCTCTGTTTCAGCAGAGGTCCTGTACCCTTCGGTGGTATCATTATTGCTTCGCTCTTCCCGTAGGAGTCTTCGCCTGCACGAGCCGGATTATCTCCGGTAAGCATGTTCCTCAAGATGTATCAGCTCCTTCAATTGTCAAGGTGCAATCGGAAGAACTGTCTGAACCTCTTTTACGTTTGTGATTTTTGGAAATCAGAGGATTTTCAATTTGCCTTCCATATACTCTGTATTGGGAGCGACAAAATCGGACATGATTTTAGAAATTTTTTGAAATTATTTTTTGAAGTGTAAAAAGATATAAAAAAAAGATGCCAGGATTTCTCCTGACACCATAGTGACTATGCCAACTTCGTGCCCACTGGGCACAAGGTTGATTGTATTATTCTTCATTTCCTAATGATATTGGTTCTTTCTTTGTTTTCTTGTTTTTAGATATCATCTTATGACCTGTGTAAATAGCCATAATCATACAAAGCAAAGAACTTGCCGCAAAATATTTATGGCTTGATTTTGAACCTTTATATCCGCTATAAAAAGTTCCTAGCATCGTTATCAATGCTCCGACAGACCAATATTCATGAGCTTTCATTCTAACATCTCCCTTTGTGTTAATTTTAATATGTACCGTTTGATGAAATATGCAAACAGGAATTTGGAACGTGCTTTATAAATTTTTTCCGATCCCCTCAAGTTCGTTCATGGAATCCTTGTTTTTTTCAAGTTCATCTCTGGCTGTTGCATAATATGATTTTTTGAAAAGCATATCCCATGAAAGATATTTTGCCATACAGTCAAACTGCTTATCAATCAGCTCATACTGGATACTGTCTACGGGAGAACCGCCTACAACAATCGTGCCAACTTTTTTATTTTTTAACTGCAATCCACGGCAGTAGCACTTATCAATGATAAGTTTCAATTGTGCTGACATTCCCCACCAATAAACTGGTGTAGCAAAAAGAATCATATCTGCGGCAGCAATTTTATCAATTGTAGGATTTGTATCATCCTTATCGACGCATCCCTTAGAGCATTGACAGACACCACATCCCTTGCATGGTGCAATGTTGAGTTTGTCAGGTTCAATGATTTCAATTTCATTCTTTTCTGATGCTCCTTTTATAAATGCATTGATTGCTGTCAGCGTGTTTCCTTTTCTGGCACTTCCATTAATGATTACAATTTTCATGCGTGTATCCTCCAACTTCCGATTTCATGATATCATTTCTAATACAGATTTTACCGTATTTTTCAGATTCAGTCCATCTTTTAATCCCAGTCGATAGAAAAATTCTTCTGTTTCTGCTCCACTGCTAAAAATTGCATTACAGTATTCCGTAATCACTTCTTCCTGTTCTTGGGATAACGTTTCCAGTAATTTCTGGTATTTCTTATCAATCTCACTTACTGGCTCTTTATCCTGCTTTAACTTCCATTCTGAATATGCTTTCCCCATATGCTCTGTAATTGTCAGATTCACAAATTCCTGCACTTCCTCGGATATGGTGCTCGCAGATTCCTGTTTATCTTTCTTTTTATCATTTGATTTTTCAAGTGTCGTGTCATCAATATAACGAATGATTTCTCGAATATTTGACTTCATCGACTGCAGATATCCTTTCATCAGCACAGCTACTTTTCTAGCATCCGATTTTTCGGTTTCTTTTTCCAGCATATAAAACTCTTCCAGTTCTTTCAGAATATCCATCCCTGCTTTCATCTGAAATTCCACCTCAAGCAAATCATCCATCACTTTATATAATTCTTCCATTGTTTATTTCTGCCTTTCCATATAGCGCCACTATATTTTCCACAATCATCCAAAAATAAATTCCTGTAATCCACATTTCACAACTTCAATTACTGCAACTATCCCCATACCGATATGTGGGAGTAGAACAAACACTACTGTCGTAATAATCGCTGATTTCATTGTCCAGTCCGTACTGATTCCAAACCCAATACTCAAAACTTCTGTC
This sequence comes from Anaerobutyricum hallii, assembly GCF_900209925.1. Lineage (NCBI taxonomy): Bacteria > Bacillati > Bacillota > Clostridia > Lachnospirales > Lachnospiraceae > Anaerobutyricum > Anaerobutyricum hallii. The sequence continues at coordinate 2,704,359 of NZ_LT907978.1, forward strand.
ACAACAGAGATTCCGGCTATCAGATAGCAGAATCCAGCAGATAACCCAACCAGGAACACCAGCACAATATTCACCGCTGCAAGTACCAGCCAAACAGGAGCTGCAATAATTCGAAATGGCAGTTTTATCATAAATCTCAACATAATTCTTCCTCCTACTTTGTGCCCAGTGGACACAAGGTTATTTTAGCATATCTGCCAGATATGACTATCTCTTTTTAAACTTCGTGCCCAGTGGGCACAAAGTTCTTACCTGTCTGGAATATCCTTCCCCCAGTACATGTCATGTCGAACTTCAGCATCATAAAACTGATTGATTGTTGCAGGAGCGTTATACAATACCGTCAGCATATACTGCCGGATATTCTTCACTTTGCTTGTACTCCTGTCAAGACTGAAAAACACATACTGGATGTGTTCATACCCGACTTTGAGCAAACGGCTCTTGACCACTTGTGTAGGCACAGCTTCCCCATTGATCTGTTGATATGTCTTTGTCGAACATATTGCATCCAGCATCAGCTCTACCAGCTCTTCTACTCGTCCAGTTCCATAGCTCTGACAAAGGATCTCATATTCGATATTATCATGAATTAACTGTCGATACTCATTTCTCTCCTGTATCCTATCTCTCCCTTTCTCTTGTTCAGATAGATATTGATAAGATTCATTCTCACTAAATTCAGTATAATTATATTCAGTATTATTACAGTTTGTTTTTGAAACTTCTTGAAGTTTGTTTTCTAAACTTCTTGAAGTTTGTTTTTCAAACTCCTTGAAGTTTGTTTTTGAAACTTCTTGAAGTTTATTTTTCAAACTTCCTGAAGTTTGTTTTTCAAACTTCTGTGTATTTACGGGCTTTTCCGGCTCTTTTTTCGCATATTCTTCTATTTCTGTCTCTGTATTTTCTTTTCTCTCTGCTACATTTTCCGGTGTTTCTTCCGAATCAAAGATTGCTGGCTCATCTGGATATTCTGTCAGGCTGAAATTTTTCACGTAAATAACATTTGTTTTTCCAAGTCCGATTCGCCTCTTCTCAATCAATCCAATCCCTTTTTCCTGATCCAGCTCTTTTAGACAATTCACAGCCTTATTCCTGCCACAGTTAAGCATTTCCATAATCTCTTCCACCGAAAAGAAAATATATGCCCTGTCCTCTTCATCAAACCACCGGTTCTTGATGGACAGTGACATCCGGTCTAACATCAGTCCGTACAGCACCTTTGCTTCGCAGGAGAGATTTTTAAAATATTCACTTGTAAACAGCAGTTTGGGAATACGATAAAAACTGTACATATCGCATTCCATTCCTTGAAAATAATGGAATGTTGCTCTTATACTCATGACACATCCCTCCCTTCGTACTTATCAATGATTCTGATTGCTCCATTCCTCCAAAAGCTGACATATAACAGTCCGTATCTTCTGTTCATCATACTCTGGAGGAAAATACTTCTTAATTTCATCCTGTTTTAATGTTACCGTTGTTTTCTTTTTACGCTCTCCTATAACCAGGAGCCGCACAATCTCTTTTGTCAGCGTTTTTTCTTCTCGATGTTGCCTTATTTTTTTTGCCTGTTCCAGACTTGGATATTTTCCGGTACTCTCATGCACTTCCTCCACCATCTCCTGTTCTGGAACCGTAAGGTAGGAAAGCTCTACACCTACCTGCAATCCGATCACATCACGATCTACTGCGTTTAATAGGTCATTCATCAGATAAGTAAGCCGGATATAGCGATACACCTGCCTTGCACTGTCATTTGCGTTCTTTCCAATGTCTTTCGCACTGATACCGCCTGATGTTCCCTGATGATTCATTGCTTCCATCTTCATACGGTAAGCAAATGCCTTTTCACTTGGGAGTATATTAGGTCTCTGCAGATTGCTGTCTACCATCGCACGGACAGCTGTATCTTGATCCATATTTCTGATAATAACCGGAACCTCTTTAAGACCAGCAAGTTGTGCCGCATGTCTCCTTCTGTGACCGGCGATGATTTCATATTCACCATCACCCAGCGGTCGTACCAGTAATGCTGTAAGAATTCCCTCTTCTTTCACACTTTCCACCAGTTCCGCCATTGCCTCATCATCATTTACTTGAAATGGATGGTTCTCGAAAGAATGTAAATGCTCAAGTGAAACCTGCTGGATATCGTTCGTTTCTTCTCCTCCTCCAAGTAATTCATCATAAGATGTCAGTTTTATCTTCGATGCACTTCTACCTTTCATCCAAAAGCACCTCCTGTGTCATCTGCCAATATGCAGCCGCTACTTTTCCTTTTGGATCATGCTCAAATATGCTGATTCCTTCCGCACTGATTTCAGCTGCTCGTACTGAAAATGGAATACTCTGTGGAAAAATCTTAATCTGGTTTCCATATGTATCAAAAATCAGATCAGATATATCTCTTGCATAGTTCGTTCGGTTATCCACCATTGTGATCAATATACCTCCAATTTTCAGTTGTTTGTTAAGCTGTCTTCGCACCTTTCCTATCGTCCGTATCAGCTGTTCTAGACCCTTTACAGGAAGATAAGCCGCCTGGACAGGTATAATAACTGCATCGACACTGGCAAGTGCATTGATCGTCAGCATTCCAAGTGATGGCATACAGTCAATCAATATATAGTCGTATTCTTCTCTCATTCTTTCTATATATTGTTTTAAGACAAGTTCCCTGCTCATAATATTTACAAGTGAAACTTCCATTCCAGAGAGTTCGATGTTTGCCGGAATCAAATCAATTCCTTCCTGGTGATGTAAAATTCCCAGTGTATTTTCAAATAGTTCATCTTCTACAATCTTTGTCAGAATAGTAGCCAGTGTGATTGGTAATTCATCTGGGTTATGATACCCAAGACTTGCTGTCATACTTCCCTGCGGATCATTGTCAATCACAAGCACTTTCTTCCCTGCTTTTGCAAGTCCGACTGCCAGATTCACGCAACTTGTTGTCTTGCCAACCCCGCCTTTTTGTGAACACAATGCCAGCACTTTACAATCCTTCATTACTTTCTCTTCCATCCTTTTTATCCTCCCATAAATAACTTGAACCTTTCAGCATCCATAATGCTGCTTCCAAAAATGCAAGATACCGTTCTGTCATACTATCAAGAACCGGTTCTGAAATAACTGGTTTTTCAGACTTCAAATCTTTTGCCACATCCTCCAAAACCAAACTCATTTCCTTCATTTCTGACCGGATAATCTCAATTGTTTCTTTCTTTCCAACAACACATACATGATTGTAAATGCATGATCGGACGATATAATCCTGTTTTTTCATTCCGCTCACTTTCACTCGTTCTTCAATTGTTGCTTTTTCATAAGAATTCACCCGAAAAGAAATGGTCGTTGTGTTGTGTTTTCCATGTCTGTCACCAGCCATCGCTTATTCCTCCTCTTCCTCATGTTTCTTATCTAGCAAACCTGCTAATTTACTCTGTGTAGACGGATACAGATGTGAATAAGTGTTCAACGTGGTTTCCACCTTTTCATGTCCAAGGCGTTCTGCAATCTCCAATGGAGCCACCCCCATATCAACCAGCATACTGGCATGGGAATGGCGGAGATCATGAAGTCGTATCCGCTTTACACCAGACCGCTCGATTCCGGTAGCCATACAATGTTCCATATGCGATTTGGTAAACCGAAAAAGTCTTTCCTTTTTCATAATTCCATACAAATGACTGCAATACTCCCTAAATTCCTCTGCAAGAAAATCCGGCATCGTAATCACACGGATACTCTTTGGAGTTTTCGGCTGCGTGATCATATCCTTTCCTTTCAGTCTCTGATAAGATTTATTGATTGATATGGTTTTCTCTTCAAGATTGATGTCATTATAAGTAAGTGCAAGCAATTCACCGATACGCATTCCGGTCCAGTACAACAAAAGAAACGCCATTCTTGTCTCCGGCTTATCACTTACTGTTTCCAGAAAAGCATTGAACTCTTCCTGCATCCAGAAGTCCTTCGGTTCTCCTTTACTCTTGCCAATCGCTCCTGCCTTCCTGCAGGGATTATCCTGCAGGTTATAATACCGCATTGCATAATTGAAGATTGCAGTCAGCTGGCAGTTCACTGTTTTCAGATAAGTAGGAGAATATCCTTTTCCATTCTTATCCTTATACGTCAGCAACTCATTCTGCCATGCACGGACGTCTGCCACCGTAATTTCACTGAGAATCTTCTTTTCAAAATAAGGCTTGATTTTCAGGTCAATAATATATCGCTTCGTGTACATAGTGTTTTCTCTGAGACGGACATCCATATCTTTGTAATAAATCTCCAGAAAATTTCCAAATTCAATATCCACACCCTGGCTCTGCTGTTGCAGGAAATCTCTTTCCCATTCCTTAGCTTCACCCTTGGTCCTGAATCCTCTTTTCTGTTTTCTTTTCCGATTTCCCTGCCAGTCTTTGTAATAGACCTGTACTTTCCAGTTTTTTCCTTCTTTGTAAACCCCCATTGCTAATCCTCGACTTTCATGCCATAAATCTTTTCTGCCAGGAATTTCGTAGAGATTTTTCCAGCTACTACAATATAGCCTTTTGCCTTCAATTCTTTGTTGTATTCTCGCATCAGACTATATGCATAAGTTTTTGAAACTCCAAGAATTGCACACACATCATCCACATCCATATACATTTTTTCCTGCATCATACTCATACCGCTTTATCCTCCTTCAAATACTGCTCAACATGTTCCAGACCATAGATCTTGTCCTCTACATAGCGGGTTGGCACCCGACCGAGAATCACATAATAGTTCTTGCTTGCCAGATCGGCATTCATTCTTTCCACTACCCGGTAAGCAAACGAAACTGATAATCCAAAGAGTTCTGCAATGTCTTCCACTGATAAATACATTTTTCTCTTACGCATGAAACCATTCCTTTCCCTCTTCCTGTGGAATCTCACAAGTATCTTCTACTCCGTAGAAACGCTTCACAAAATACTTTGTCGGAACTTTTCCTCTAAGCGTCAGGTAGCCCTGTTCTTCCAGTTCCTTGTTCAGATTTCCGATGATTTCATAAGCCGATGTCTGTTTTACTTCCAGAAGTTCACATATATCGGCTGCCTTTAAAAATAATTTATTCTGCATAATCAGTACCTCCTGTGTTTTGAATATTTATCTCTTCATATACTCTGTACTGGCAGATGCAAAATCGGACATCATTTTCCGAAATTTATCAAATTTTCTTGTTTTTTAATTCTCCATCAGTGTGATTACTGTGTCATGGAGTTTAAGCTCATCGAAAGTAAAGAACCTTTCTGTGGTATCTGTTTTCTAAATGCAGGCAACAAAAAAACAGTCTGCCTTGACGAAAATCACTTCAATCAAAACAAACTGTTCTTCATATTTACTCTAATTTTATTTTATGAGAATAACCGATTTCACGAAATTTGCAGGTGAATCTGGAATATAAACAAGAGAAAAAAATAATTTTTAAACTCCATTTGCACTCCATTTGGTCTTTTCGACACCCCGCAAAGCCTTTATTTATGGGCTTTTCCGCGATTTTTCAAGCTACTCGAACTCTATCGTTCCTGGCGGTTTGCTCGTCAGATCGTAGAATACTCTGTTTACGCCTTTGACTTCGTTGATGATTCGATTCATAACTTTATTAAGGACTTCGTATGGTAACTCAGCGGATTCTGCAGTCATGAAGTCGATTGTCTTTACGGCGCGGAGTGCTACTGCGTAGTCGTAGGTTCTCTCATCGCCCATTACGCCAACGGAGCGCATGTTTGTGAGTGCTGCAAAGTACTGATTGATTTCCTGGTCGAGACCTGCATTCGCGATTTCTTCGCGGTAGATGGCATCGGCATCCTGAACGATCTGTACTTTTTCTGCGGTTACTTCGCCAATGATTCGGATTCCAAGTCCTGGACCTGGGAAAGGCTGACGGAATACTAACTTTTCAGGGATTCCGAGTTCCAGACCGGCTTTTCGTACTTCGTCTTTGAAGAGATCGCGGAGTGGTTCGATGATTTCTTTGAAATCAACGTAGTCAGGGAGTCCTCCTACGTTGTGGTGGGACTTGATTACTGCGGATTCACCGCCAAGGCCACTTTCTACAACGTCTGGGTAAATGGTTCCCTGTGCGAGGAAGTCTACTGCACCGATCTTCTTAGCTTCTTCTTCGAAAATACGGATGAATTCTTCTCCGATTATCTTACGTTTTGCTTCTGGTTCCGTTACGCCTGCTAACTTATCGTAGTATCTCTGCTGCGCATTAACACGAATGAAGTTTAAATCGAACTGTCCTTCTGGACCGAATACGCTTTCTACTTCGTCGCCTTCGTCTTTACGGAGAAGACCATGATCTACGAATACACAAGTTAACTGCTTGCCGATGGCTTTGGATAATAATCCGGCTGCTACGGAGGAGTCTACTCCGCCGGAGAGAGCGAGTAATACTCGTCCATCGCCTACTTTTTCACGAATTTCTTTTACGGTGTTCTCTACAAAGGCATCCATCTTCCAGTCGCCTGCGCATCCGCATACGTTTAATACGAAGTTAGATAACATCTTTGTTCCTTCTACTGTATGAAGAACTTCTGGATGATACTGGATAGCATATAAACTTTTTTTTGCATTCTCTGCGGCTGCTACCGGACAGTCTGCTGTGTGTGCGCTGATTTCAAATCCTGGTGCTACTTTGGAAATGTAGTCAAAGTGACTCATCCAGCAAATAGTTTTCTCGGATACGTCTGCAAAGATTTTAGAATCTTTTTTATCTACTAATACTTCCGTTTTTCCGTACTCACGTACTGGAGCTGCCTCTACCTTACCACCAAGGATATGCATCATAAGCTGTGCGCCGTAGCATAAACCAAGAACAGGGATTCCCAGTTCAAAAAGTTCTTTTGTATAGGTTGGGGAATCTGCTTCGTAGCAGCTGTTTGGTCCACCTGTTAAGATGATTCCCTTTGGGTTCATTGCTTTGATTGTTTCAATGTTTGTTTTATAAGAATAAATCTCACAGTATACGTTACATTCGCGAACGCGGCGTGCAACAAGCTGATTATACTGTCCACCGAAATCTATTACTATAACGGTTTCTCTTTTCAAAGATGTTCCTCCTGTCTTTTATCATTCTGTACTTTATTCTATAACATTTTCCGTTTGCTTTCTACCCCTAATAGAAAAAAATTTTTTCTTTTGCTCAGATAATAGAAGTCCACCGAGTACTAACAGGATTCCTAATCCGGATAAAAATGTTATTTTTTCATGTAGAATAATGACGGATGTTACCGCTGTTACTACCGGAGCGAGGTAGATATATACGCTTGTTTTGATTGCTCCAAGTATTCTTACTGCCATGTTCCATGTGACAAAGCAGATGGCGGATGCTCCAAGTCCCAAATAGAAAATGTTGAATAGGTATGCCGGTGTGGCGAAACGGGTCAGATCCCATTTAAAATCAAATATAAATAATGCCGGGATCATAAATAGTATTCCATAGAAAAAGGTTCTTCTTGTTGCCTGAACTACAGAATAACCAAAGCTTCCTATTTTTTTGGAAAGTACGGAATAAAATGACCAGATTATCGCTCCACCAACAGAAAGAAGGTCACCGATCGGATTTAGGTGCATCGTTGTTCCGCTAAAACTGATCAGGGAAATTCCAATGAGGGCAATCACACACCCTATGAAAAATGCTGGTCGAAGTTTTCCTTCTTCTTTTAAGAAAATGCGTGCTGTAATTGCGGTAAATACCGGCGCGATTGAAACGATGACTCCTACATTCGATGCCTGTGAATAAGTAAGTGCTACATTTTCCATTAAATAGTACAATGTCATTCCCGTAAGTCCTGCTGCTGCAAATGTCAGTTCCTGTTTCCAGCTTTTTATCGGCAATCGATGGGGATTCATGATCCACAGTAAAATGTATCCCATTACAAAGCGGAAAAATAAGATTTCTACCGGTTCGAATGCTCTCAGTAAAATCTTTGTTGAAATAAATGTTGTCCCCCAGATAAAAATCGTAAAAATAGCAGCCAGATGTCCAAACTTTCGTTTGTTTTCCATGATTTTTCTCCTTATCCTGTTTCATTTTTTAATCACAGCTCACACGAGTAATCTGCCTGAGAATTCAAGAATGCCTCAGCAAAATTGCTTCCCTCATTTCGACTATTGTACCGTAAACTATAAAAAAAGTCATGCTTTATCTCAGAATCTTTTTCGCATTTGTTTTTTGCGCAAAGATACCAGGAATCTGATATAGCCCCGACAGGGCGCAGCAAGAATGCCGGGGTATTCTTAAATTTTTATTTTGTATTGACATTTTCATTTTGCGGATGTATTATTGTATTAATCGCTTAGTACAATAATACAGCAGGTGATGTGATATAGCTATAATGATGTAACATAATAGGCAGGAGGTGTTGTAAATGTCTTGGAATCTTGATTCCAGCCGGCCAATCTACGCTCAGATTATTGAGAAGGTGTCGTTTTATATTGTGTCCGGTCAATATCAACCGGGGGATAAGCTTCCTTCGGTCCGGGATTTAGCTGCACAGGCAGGTGTGAATCCTAATACGATGCAGAAAGCTCTTTCGGAATTAGAAAGGGAGAATCTCGTTCATTCCGCAAGAACAAGCGGACGATTTATAACAGAGGATAAAGATATGATTGAGAAAATGAGAGAAGAACTGGCATCTACACAGATTAAAGAATTTCTGAATAAGATGTCACAGATGGGATTTGATTATAACAAAACAATCGCTTTACTTGAAAAGCTTGGAAAGGAGAATCAAGAATGAGTACAATTCTCGAATGTAAGAATTTATCTAAAAAGTATGGCCGCAAACTTGCCTTAGACGGTATTAATCTTTCTTTAAATTCCGGTAGGATTATCGGTCTTCTTGGGCCAAACGGAAGTGGAAAGACTACTTTGATTAAGTTAATTAATGGATTACTTGCTCCAACAAAAGGTGAACTTTTCATCAATGGCAATGCACCCGGTGTAGAGACAAAGAAAATCGTTTCCTATCTACCGGAACGTACCTATTTAGATGAAACACAAAAAGTTTCGGAAGCAATTACATTTTTTGAAGATTTTTATGAAGACTTTGACAGAACACGAGCCATCTCTATGTTGGAAAAACTACACATTGATCCGAATTCCAGAATCAAGACGCTTTCCAAAGGAACAAAAGAAAAGGTGCAGTTAATTCTTGTGATGAGCCGCCACGCAAAGCTTTACTGTCTTGATGAGCCGATTGCTGGTGTAGATCCAGCCGCTAGAGATTATATTTTAAGTACGATTATCAACAACTACGAACAGGATTCTACTATTCTTATCTCCACTCACCTTATTTCCGATGTGGAAAATATTTTAGATGAAGTCGTTTTTATTCAAAACGGTCACATCGTTCTTCAAAATGATGTAGAAGACATTCGTTTTAATCAAGGAAAATCCGTAGATGTATTATTCCGGGAGGTATTCAAATGTTAGGAAAATTATTTAAATATGAATGGCGTTCTATTTCAAAGCTTTTACTGCCGATTCATGGGTGTGTTTTATTGTTCGCTCTGCTATCCCGATTTTACTTTGCATTAGGCGGTGGAGTAGATAACTTACTAAACAGCTCATCCGGTATTATCAGTGTTTTAACAGGATTACTTATCTTTGCCCTTGTTGTTATTATCTCAAGTGTTGTAATATTTACTTATGTGTATATAGGTTATCATTTTTACAAAAAGGTATTCACTGATCAGGGTTACCTCACCAATACACTACCTGTAACTCCAACGCAGCTTTTACTTTCAAAAGGACTGGCTGCAGTACCATGGCTGCTGATTGATATTCTGGTTATTATTATTTCCTGCCTCATTTTAGCTGGCACGAAGGATCTATTCTCCAGCTTTCGTCTTGTCTGGCCCGTTATGCTCAGCCAGATGGGACAGATGCCACTACTTACAGCCTTAACTATTTTTGCCATTATCCTTTCACCATTTCAGATGATCATTATGCTGTTTTTCAGTGTAACAGTCGGAAACCTTGCCTCTACTCACAAAGTTCTCGCTTCCATTGCGGCCTATATTGGTATTTATATCCTTCAGCAGATCTTTGGATTCATAGAACTTATAGTAATCGGCTTCTCTAATTATGGTACATTCATGAATGTAGATCTTGCTACGAATGCTGCTATTTCTATTGATACTTATCTTAATCCTGTTCTGGCTGTAAATATTATATTCTGCATCCTCCTTATGATCGCATGTTGGATCGGAAGTAGATATATTTTAAGTAAAAAATTAAATCTTCAGTAAAGAAGTTTAATTAAGTGATATCCTCCCCTGCCTGCAGGAGAGGATATATCACCAATAAGGAACTCTTTTGGCAGTTTTGTCTATTATTTTAATTCCAAAATTTGTTCATATATTCTTCAGCTTCAATTTCTGATAATAAAAATTCTTTTATCAGATTTTCCTTCGTTTCCTTCTTGCTTACATGAAATCTTCTATAAGTATTTATTGTTCCCTCTATTTTTCCTTCTGCTTTTCCTTCTACTTTTCCTTCTATTTTCCCTTTTTTAACTTCTTCATCCAACCATCGTTGTAATGCTTCACACATATTTATATTCCCTCCTTCCTTTTCCATACTCAATGCTTGATTGATTATTGCCTGAGAATTTACAATTGAACCTACTGTCAGGCCTACTTCTACAGAAACAGATTGATCTTTGTAGGCTTTGTAAAAACCATTATAGTCATCATTATAAATTGAACGCACCATTTTAAATACTATATCTATATCCTCATTTTCAAAGAGTAAGTTCTCACTTTTTCTTACCTCTATCAGATTCATTTTATAATTAGATATTATAAATTTCAGATTATCCGGCACTATCATCATATCTAGTAAATCAAAGGGACCATCCCAATCTTTTTCTCCATAATATATGCATAAACTTATTACTGGATGTAAACGATCCTCCTTTTTCAATGACGATAAAAATTCATCGGATGTATTATAACTTTTCTCTTTCTTATTCCTTGCTGCTATCTCATTATATTCTTTTAGATAAATCAAAGCATCTGCCAGCATATGACGTAATGGCATAGCATAATGTATCTTTTCCTGATTCTCCAACCCCCAGATAATAAAATCAACTCCAAAAGCGGTCTTTCTAACAACATCCAAAATTCTCTGGACTGTCTCTATATGCCCATTAAACTTAATTATCGATGAGACGTCCGTATCTACTTCTTTCAAATCACTTGGCTTTAGTACAGGGTCTCCGTTGAATAATACAGTGTTAAATAAATCTGCAAAACGCTGATTATCCTTCCAGAAATTCTTTAGTATAGTGTCTGGTTTTACTTTATTCTTAGCAGCCGATTTCGACACCGTCCTTTCCCTTATTACTGTCAATTACATTTTACCATTTTTTTCTTTATATGTAAATATATTTATTGTGCTAAATAAATAAAAAAGAAAAAATTATATATTCCAAATGTGAATTAAATGCAAATAAGAGATACAGATACCTATTTTCCCTCGCAACAACAATATAACAAAAAGGATATATAATTTTTTCTTTTTCTATCTATTTTAAATCGCCAAATCTAACTTCATCTTACAAAACAACATATTGTTTGTATTTCTTTAAGTCTTTAAGCAGACAGCTCATCGTTATCTTCGTTCCTTCTGCTTCGTATTCCGTTGCTTTTACGGTTGCATTTTCATTGAAATACGATACCAATGCGCCTTCGGTGTATGGGATGAGCATAGTGCAGTCTACATAATCCTCATAAATACGCTCGGATATGAGCTGTACAAGTTCCTCAAGTCCGATATTCTGTCCGGCTGCCATGTAAATACAGTCTTTTCCGATGTGGGGCAGTTCTGCCGGTACATCTTCTCTTCCATTTGCTTTCGCAATATCACATTTATTAAATACATGGATACATGGAATTTCATTGGCACCAAGTTCTTTTAATGTCTCACGAGTAACTTCCATATGCTCCATATAATGTTCATCAGAATAATCCACAACTTCTAATAACAGATTGGCATATTTCACTTCTTCTAATGTCGAATGAAACGCTTCTACCAGATTATGTGGAAGCTTACTGATAAATCCTACCGTATCAGAAAGAAGGAACTCCCTCTTGTCCGGCAGATGAATTTTACGGACTGTTGTATCCAGAGTGGCAAAAAGCATATTTTTCGCCATAACTTTTCTATCTTCCTTTTTCTCCTCATTTTCTTCGTATTTATCAATAAATGCATTTAAAAGAGTTGACTTTCCCGCATTCGTATATCCGACTAAAGCAACCTGGGGGATTCCCTGAACCAGACGACGCTTCCTTTGCGTTTCTCTGTTCTTCTCTACCTCACGCAGTTCCTTTTTCAGTTCACTGATTCGATGACGAATCTTTCTTTTATCTAATTCCAGTTTCTTCTCTCCGGCACCTTTATTAGAAAGGCCACCGCTTCCGCCACCCTGACGGCTCAATATCTCGCCCATTCCGGTAAGTCTCGGCAGCTCATACTGAAGTCTTGCCGTCTCTACCTGAATCTGCGCTTCTCTCGTTCTTGCTCGTGAAGAGAAAATCTGCAAGATCAAATGGGTACGGTCAAACACAGGCCGTTCAATAATATCTTTTAAATTACGAAGCTGCATCGGAGATAAGGTATTATCAAAAATGACAACATCCGCTTCCAACATATGGACAACTGCCTTAATCTCCTCTACACGCCCTGTACCTACGTATACACCTGTATTAATCTGGCTGACATTCTGTGTCTCTACCCCGACAACTTCCATGTCGCAGGCTTCCGCCAGACTTTCTAACTCCTTTAATGCTGTTTCAAACTCCGGATCATTATTTAAATTCACACCGACAAGCAGTGCCTTTGTTCTTTCTTCCAAATAGATACCCCTTTCATGGTAAAATGTCTCTCTTGCAAAATAAGTGACCAGCTTCTGAGTTGTATAATACCTGTATCGCCCCCACTCGTCAACTATTAAAATACTAAGTTGTAGATTTAGGATAGACGAAAAAAGAAATACTACCCTATCCCATCTGCTCTATAGTCGCTGTGTTTAAAATGCTCGTCCGCATCTTAAACACGCTCCGAAGCCGCATCTGGGATAGGGTAGTATTTCTTTTTTCTGATTATCTAAATCCACAGTAGGAGGAAAGGAGATTAAATACTAATTGTAAGGCTAAACAGACGGAAACCAAAAATTTAATATCCATTTAAAATGTGAAGATAGTCGTTGCGTAGAAAATGCCTGACCGGCATTTTTACTTACTCCGACATCACATTTTAATGGATATTAAATTTTCAGTTTTCTGCTGTTTGGCTCCAGATGGAAATTAGTATTTAAATCTTGGATGAGAATAAGGGGATTGCCCAGAAAGCTATGATTGTAAAACAGAGATGGTATATTATAGGGAATATGATATAGTATAATTACAGAATTTTCATATAGGAAACTTGGGCTGACATGAAGGATGCTATAAAGAACTGATAAAGTGTATCGGAGAGGAAGATAAAAAAGATGAATTTTACAACATTATGCTATATAGAAAAAGAAAATAAATATCTTATGCTTCATCGAACATCAAAAAAGAAAGATGGTAATAAAGATAAATGGATTGGGGTAGGAGGACATTTTGAAAAAGGAGAAAGTCCTGAAGAATGTCTTTTACGGGAAGTAAAAGAGGAAACAGGATTAGAGCTTACATCCTATCAATTTCGAGGAATCGTTACCTTTATATCGGATGAGTGGCCGGATGAATATATGTGTCTATATACAGCAGATAGGTATACGGGAGACATCGGAAACTGCGATGAGGGGGAACTTGTCTGGGTGGAAAAAGAAAAAATTATGGATTTAAACATATGGGAAGGTGATAAGATCTTTTTAAAGCTTCTGATGGAAAATCAACCATTTTTTTCGTTAAAATTAGAATATAAAGGAGATAAACTAATAAACACAGTCTTAAATAAATACTAAGTTGCTGGGGACACAGACGCCGCTTTAGTAGAAGATATTGAGCTGAATTGTAGTTAGTCTTCTAAAGAAAAAAGAATGGTTATAAGTTTGATTTTGTTCCGTTGCGCTAAGCATTCCATTCTGCCCAGAAAAACAGGAACTTGGGAAAAACGAGTCCCAAGTTCCTATGGTCAGAATTCCATAGCGCAAAGTCACAAAACGCAATACTTATAACCATTCTTTTTTCTTTACCATAGTTTTCTTACAATTCAGCAGGAAATTTTGTTTCAGCGGCTGACAGTTTAATATTCAAGTCGAGCCGTCGCGAGACTTGGCGCGTGATTCTGGTCAGCGTAAGCTGAGATAAATAACAAATTAGTGATTTATGTTGGAAAGATAACAATTTGAGTGTCAACCCTTTAGAATTTAATTTTCCGGAAGACCATAGCCTTCTGGCACATTCCATGTTGTTAAACCGTAGATTTAGATAGTCAGAAAAAAGAAATAATACCATATCCCAGATGCGGCTTCGGAGCGTGTTTAAGATGCGAACGAGCATTTTAAACACAGCGACTACAGAGCAGATGGGATATGGTATTATTTCTTTTTTCGTCTACACGAAATCTACAAATTCGTATTTAAATATTTCCTCAGGTATTTTCCCGTATAGGATCTCGGTTCGTCTGCGACTTCTTCCGGGGTGCCACAGGTTACCATCGTTCCGCCGCCTTCGCCGCCTTCTGGTCCCATATCTATGATGTAATCCGCTGTTTTGATTACTTCTAAGTTATGCTCAATGACGACAACGGTATTGCCGCCTTCTGTTAAGCGCTGCAAGATGTCTACTAATTTATGGACGTCTGCAAAGTGCAGGCCTGTTGTTGGCTCATCTAAGACATAAATGGTCTTGCCGGTGCTCTGACGGCTTAGTTCTGTCGCAAGCTTTACTCGCTGTGCTTCTCCACCGGAGAGGGTCGTGGATGGCTGTCCTAACTTAATATAGGAAAGTCCTACATCCCGCAATGTTTCTATCTTTCTTCGAATTGATGGTACGCTCTCAAAGAATTCGCAGGCTTCATCGACGTTCATATCTAATACTTCAAAGATATTCTTGCCCTTGTACTTTACTTCTAATGTTTCTCTGTTATACCGCTTTCCATGACAAACTTCACAAGGGACATATACATCCGGAAGGAACTGCATTTCAATCTTTAAAATACCGTCACCGGCACAGGCTTCACAGCGGCCTCCCTTTTTATTGAAGCTGAAGCGTCCTTTATCGTATCCTCTTGCTTTAGCATCTTTTGTCATGGCAAATAGTTCCCGGATATGATCGAACACGCCTGTATAGGTTGCCGGATTAGAACGAGGGGTACGGCCGATTGGAGACTGATCGATATTGATGATCTTATCTAACTGTTCTGTTCCTTCGATTTCTTTATGTTTACCTGGCTTGATTCGGGCCCGGTTTAATACACAGGCAAGCTTCTTATAGAGAATCTCATTGACAAGGGAACTCTTTCCAGAGCCGGAGACTCCTGTGACACAGGTAAATACACCTAATGGGAACTTTACATCAATATTCTTTAAATTATTTTCCTGTGCGCCTTTTACGGTGAGATAGCCTTGTGGCTGTCTGCGTACTTCCGGAACTGGAATCTTCCTTTTCCCGCTAAGGTAAGCACCAGTAATCGAGTTTGGATTATCCATCAGTTCCTGTGCCGTTCCGATTGCAACGACTTCTCCACCGTTCTCGCCTGCTAACGGTCCGATGTCCACTATACAATCTGCTTCTCGCATCGTATCTTCATCATGTTCTACGACAATGAGGGAATTCCCCAGGTCACGCAGGCGCTTTAAAGCTGAAATAAGCTTATCATTATCTCTTTGATGCAGTCCGATACTTGGTTCATCAAGAATATATGCTACGCCGACAAGTCCGGAACCGATCTGGGTTGCAAGACGGATTCGCTGTGCTTCTCCGCCAGAAAGGGTTCCTGTTGGCTGAGAAAGGCTTAAATAATCAAGACCGACATCATTCAGGAAGCCGATTCGTCCACGTATTTCTCTTAATACCTGCTTTCCGATCAACTGCTGTCTTTCGGTAAGCTGAATCTCATTAAAATAAGAAATCAAACGCTTTACAGAAAGCTTTGTAAGCTCAGAGATGTTGTACTCTCCTACTGTTACTGCTAATGACTCTGGCTTTAAACGCTGCCCATGACAACTATCGCATGGTGTTACCGTCATAAAGTTCTCATACTCTGCTCTCTGGCGTTCCGAATGATTCTCTCTGTAACGGCGCTGCACGTTACGGATCAGCCCTTCAAACGCAACATCATATATACCTTCTCCGCGCTTTCCTTTATAATACACCTTTACTTCATGACCATTTGTTCCATGAATGATCACATCCTGTGCTTCCTGACTCAGATTACAAAATGGTGTATTTAGATCAAAATGATATTCTTTTGCTAATGCATCAAGGATTGCTCTTGTGTAACTCTTGGCATCTGTACAGGACTGCCACCCCATCACTGTGATTGCTCCATCTGCGATGCTTAATTTTTTATCTGGAATCATAAGATCAATGTCAAATTCCATCTTAAAACCAAGTCCATGACAGACCGGACAGGCACCAAATGGATTATTAAAAGAAAAACTTCTTGGTTCAATCTCGTCAATACTGATTCCACAGTCCGGACAGGAAAAACTCTGACTAAAGTTCATCGGTTCTTTTCCAACGACATCAACAAGAAGAATCCCTCCAGTAAGCTTCATTACTGTTTCGATCGAATCTGTCAGGCGATTCTCGATTCCTTCCTTTATCATAAGGCGGTCTACGATAATCTCAATATTATGCTTCTTATTCTTCTCTAACTGAATCTCTTCCGACAGATCATAAAGATTCCCGTCAATGCGAACACGCACATAGCCACTCTTCTTCGCATCCTTTAAAATCTTGACATGCTCGCCCTTTCTTCCTCTTACAATCGGTGCCAGCAGCTGAATCTTCGTTCTGTCCGGAAGCTTCATCAAAATATCTACAATCTGGTCTACTGTCTGCTTGGAAATGACCTTTCCACACTTTGGACAGTGCGGAATTCCAACTCTTGCATAAAGAAGTCTCAGATAATCATAAATTTCCGTTACAGTACCAACCGTAGATCGTGGATTCCGGTTCGTAGACTTCTGATCGATTGAAATCGCAGGAGATAACCCCTGAATATCGTCTACATCCGGTTTCTCCATCTGTCCTAAGAACTGTCTTGCATAAGAAGAAAGTGACTCCATATATCGCCGCTGTCCTTCCGCATAAATCGTATCAAATGCCAGGGATGACTTACCGGAACCCGAAAGTCCTGTCAATACTACAAATTCATTCCTTGGTATATCTATATTAATATTCTTAAGGTTGTGCTCCCGCGCCCCTCGAATACGAATGTACTCCTTCTTTTCACTCATTCACTTTATCCCTTTCTAATTAAATATATCTCTTTCCAGATATATCTCTTTCTCAAATGCATCTCTCTTAAATATATCTCTTTCAATTCAAGAATGTCCCGGCATTCTTACTGCGATGTGGAGTCATCTCACATCTGATATATCTCTTTCAAATGCACCTCTATTAAATGTCTCTCTCTTAAAACCAAAAATCTATTAATCCTCATAATCTCTAAGTGCAATCTTGTACTTCTTCAATTCATCTCGAAGCTCTGCTGCCTCTTCAAAGTTCAGCTCAGCTGCTGCCTTATTCATCTTCTTCGTGAGCTTTGCTATCATTTCCGTAAGCTCTTTGCGGTTCATAGATTCTCTGTCTTTCTTTAAAGCACTGTCTTTTGTATGCTTTCCACCAATACCATCCATGCTATCATCACTGTCATTCGTAATTGAGATAACATCACGTACCGCCTTCTGAATCGTTGTCGGAGTAATACCATGTTCCTCATTATAGGCCATCTGAATCTCACGACGGCGCTTCGTCTCTGTAATTGCCGCACGCATAGAATCTGTGATCGTATCACCATACATAATAACGTGACCTTCTGCGTTTCTCGCAGCACGACCAACCGTCTGCACAAGAGATGTTTCCGAACGTAAAAATCCCTCTTTATCCGCATCAAGAATCGCGATAAGTGTCACTTCCGGAATATCGAGACCCTCTCTTAAAAGATTGATTCCCACAAGAACATCAAATACATCCATCCGCAGATCTCGTACAATCTCAATTCGCTCTAACGTATCAATATCAGAATGTAGATACTTGACACGAATATCAAGTTCCTTCATATAGGCGGTCAGGTCTTCTGCCATCCGTTTCGTTAAAGTAGTCACCAGGACCTTATGCTTCTTCTCTACTTCCTTGTTAATCTCACTGATCAGATCATCAATCTGCCCCTCCACCGGACGAACATCGATTGGCGGATCAAGAAGACCTGTCGGACGGATAATCTGCTCCGCACGAAGCATCTCATGCTCCCCTTCGTAAACATTCGGTGTCGCAGAAACAAATAGCATCTGATCAATTCGTTCTTCAAATTCATCAAAATTAAGCGGACGGTTATCAAGAGCAGATGGCAAACGGAATCCAAAATCAACTAATGTCTGCTTTCTGGAACGGTCCCCGGCATACATCCCTCTTACCTGCGGAATCGTGATATGGGACTCATCCACGATCATAAGGAAGTCATCCCCAAAGAAATCGATCAGCGTATATGGCGCCTTCCCAGGCTCTAATCCGGTAAGATGTCTGGAATAATTCTCGATTCCAGAACAAAAACCAGTCTCCTTCAGCATCTCCATATCAAAGTTCGTCCGCTCGGAAATCCGCTGTGCCTCCAAAAGCTGGTCATTCTCCTTAAAATACTCTACTCTTTCATCGAGTTCTTCCTTAATCGTCTTCACCGCACGTTCAATCTGCTCTTGTGGCACAACATAATGAGAAGCCGGGAAAATCGCCGCAAAATTAAGACTTGCCTTAATCTCACCTGTCAGTACATCCACCTGCATGATCCGATCAATCTCATCACCAAAAAATTCAATATGAATCGCATCCTCAAAAGTAGAAACAGGAACAACCTCCAGTACATCTCCGCGTACACGAAAACTTCCTCTCTTAAAATCAAGTTCATTACGTACATACTGAATATCAATCAGCCGACGGACAACTTCATCCCTGTCAATCTCCATCCCCGGACGCAGTGAGATCATCATCTTCGCATAATCATTCTTACTACCGATTCCATAAATACAGGAAACAGAAGAAACAACAATAACATCCTTCCGCTCGATCAAAGCCGCTGTCGCACTATGACGCAGCTTATCAATCTCATCATTAATCGAAGAATCCTTCTCTATATATGTATCTGTAGAAGGAACATAGGCTTCCGGCTGATAATAATCATAATAGGAGACAAAATACTCCACTGCATTATGCGGAAAAAATGCCTTAAACTCACTGTAAAGCTGTGCTGCCAGTGTCTTATTATGCGCTAAGATCAACGTCGGCTTATTCAACTGTGCAATAACATTCGCCATAGTAAATGTCTTACCGGAACCGGTAACACCAAGCAAAGTCTCAAACTGATTCCCTTCTTTAAACCCTTCTACCAGTTGTTCGATCGCCTTCGGCTGATCACCGGTCGGCGCAAACTCAGACACTAATTCAAAATGATCCATGAAGCATCTTACCTCCCTCTTCATCGTAGTATGCTTCCGATTATATCAAATATACGAACAAATGTACATACCAAAATCCAAATATTTGTTCTGATTTAATGTCTTCCGCTTGGATTATTCATCTTATCGTATCGCAATTCATCTAAACTTCCTTATCTAGCTCTTTCTTAAATTGCTCAGCTGTCATGTTCACCTTGGCCGCTGCACTCACAACAGATAAGGTTCCATCCTTTACTAATTCTTTGAGCATCTGGATTTTTCCTTCTGCTTTTCCTTCTAATCGGCTTTCGTTAATCATATCTTTTACTGCTTCACACACATTTATCTTGTCATGGGACACTTATACGGGAATAGTGGTTTTATACCGTCTAACAACAGTTCCCTTGCAATAGCTGGCGTCCGGTATCCGGCATCCGCAATTACCATAGATGGTGTGAAGTTTTTTTAGTTCATTTTCATACCAGAGAGCTTGTTCATGAGCAACTCTCTTCCTCATTTTTTTACTATTTGCGCAGGCTTTTACATGAGTTGCATCAACAAATATCTGTTCCGTATCTACAAGCTTGTACTTCATGTATTCTTCAAGAATCCTGAAAAAAATCTGCTCAAAAAGATCGGTATCTTTAAAACGACGCGTATAGTTTTTACCAAATGTAGAGAAATGAGGAACGGAATCCATCATATCCAGTCCAAGAAACCAGCGGTAAGCAACATTTACTTCAATCTCTTTCATTGTTTGCTGCATGCTTTTTATTCCGTAAAGATACTGAATAAATGGGATTTTTATAAGCATGACAGGATCTATGCTTGGTCGTCCGTTATTAGGATAGTATTTTTCTTCTATCAAGTCATAAATGAAGGACCAATCAATAGCCTTATCGATTAACCGCAACATATGGTTTTGTGGAACCATGTCATCCATACAGAACATAGGCATTTGTCCTCTCTTTTTATCCGCATTTCCCGTCATCATTCCGAATATCATCAATAATCCGACCTATATTACACGTAATCTGTCCTTTACACTGATGAATATCCTCATTGATTTTCTTTTCCTGTTCAATAGCAATCTCTATATTCTTCGCCAGTTCCCCAATTGCAGAATTCTTTTTGGAATTAATTCCCGTTCTGGCTAGTAACAACTTATAGATAAATGTCTGATGTCCATCTTTTTCATTTTGGATAATCTGTTCGGTATTTGGTTCAATATCATCTTCGTATGAATTTTCATAATGTAACAGCAGGAACAATTCAAATGCCGGATTGCTGACCGCTAATATATTATTCTTTTCACCTTCTGCTACCAATTCATCATAATCAAGTACTTTTTCTTCAAAAATATCCCCATCAAATACAACAATCATCTTATCCCGTTCTTTATCAAATGCTATTTCTGGATTTTCTTTCTGATTTTCTGCGAACTCAATCAAACGTCTTGGAAATGAAATATCCCTGTCACCCTCTGTTTTTTCAAGTAACCGGATATCGATTAATGGATGAATATTTAACTCTTTTCGTATATCAATTAACTTTTTGAAATACCATGTTTCGGTATTAGCACCCTCACATATGAAAAAATATTTACGATAAGGCTCAATCTGTTCTTCTTCATCTGTAGTTCTGCTATTCCAATTCGTATAACTTCTTACTGGAGCCAAGGCTACTCCTCCTCTCTCGATGCAGAAATACTTTCTACACTGTCGCGGCAGTCGTCAGGTGCCTGTGCAAGCACATCCGTCTGACTCGTTGCTCGCGCAAAATCAAATGTTGAAAATACCGGTATCGCACCATATCTTCCTTCCAGATATGCCTTGCTCAACACTTTATCATACCTCTCCTTAAAACGATCTAAGGAATAAATAGAGCTTGCATTTTCTGCGTTACGTTCTACAAACCAGATTTCATCCCTTCTAAAAATAGCCTGATCCATAATGGATGATTCATGTGTAGTGAACAATAGCTGCATACGCTGCTCATCATGTAGCTGCATAAACAATTGCAAAAATCGTTCTGTCAGCTTCGGATGTAAGCTTCTCTCCAATTCATCCACAACATAAAGAACATCTTCTCGTTTATTCAACAGCATATCCATCAAATCGAATAATCTTCTTGTTCCATCAGACTCTTCATCAAAACCGAACTCATAAAATGACTTATTATGCTGCAACCGGATTGTTGTGACCTTCGGTTCAGAATGTCCTTCAACTTCGATATTAAAGAAAGTTTCCTTCGACCTCATCGTCATTCTGAATGATGATTCTTCCTGCTCTTCTACTCTATTTTTTACATGCTGCATCATCTTATCAAATACTGATTTTGGCAATACATTTGATAACTCATCCAATGTAATTTCTTCAATTTTCACCTGGCTGATACCCGTATCAAATGTTTTGATCAATTTGTTAATCAACTTCAGCGAATTATCATCATAATAATATTCCAGATCAATTAATGGTATATCCGGTGTAATAATTGAAATATGGTTCTGAATCCAGTCGTATACATCCCGGAAGAACAACAATTTAGATCGTGTGCTATATTTTTTTCCGCGATTCATTTCTGTCAGGAACAAAGATGTTTCATTTCCTTCAAAATCATCTGCATAAGTTTCAAATTTATTTTTTTCTGTGTTTGTCAGCGTAATGCCATCATTTAACACCGGACGTTTACTTCCTTCTCGCTCAAAGAGACATTTGGCTGAACCATTCTGATATAATTCATATAACCATTCTCCGGTTACTTTTCGTCTACTTAAAACTGCCGAAAATCCATAAGCATAAAATTTGTCACCTACAGTAATCTGAATTTCAAAACTACTTTCTCGTTCCTTATTCTCCTGTCGATTCTTACAAAACATCTGTGTAGCTTCTATTGGAATACCATTGCAGACACTGTCTTTAAAAAATTTAAAGAACAATGCCAGATTGGTCTTTCCAGATGCATTTGCTCCATAAACGACTGCATATTTTAATAACTGGGTACTTTTTATCTTTAACCTGTGATTTGCATTTGTTCGTATTTTATTCGAGGAAATCATTGTCAGCTCTGCTGCTTTATCAAAAGATTTAAAATTTTCAACACTTACTTTTACTAACATTCTTATACACCTCCACCTTTATTATATGTTTTACTCTTCTCTCAGTCAATATAAATTTGCTTATTTAGAGATTTTTTCGTTATATATTGTTCTTTTTTCTATTTTTAACAATTTTATTTTGAGTTATGCATATAATATCAATGTATAAGTCAGCTTTAGGATTTAGCTGTCTCTGCACCTTACCGATTGTTTTCATTAACTGTGTCATACCCTTTAATGGAAGATAATGAGCCTGAACCGGAACAATTACACTGTCTGCGGCAGCTAATGCATTAATAGTCAACATTCCCAGACTAGGCATACAATCAATCAGGATATAATCATAATCCTTTTTCAAATCTGACAGATACAGCTTTAAAGTCTGCTCTCTGCTCATGGCATTTACCAATGAGATTTCCATTCCCGATAGCTCGATGTTGGTTGGAATAATGTCTACTCCTTCTTCATGGTGTAAAATGCCTTCATTATACACAAACAGTTCGTCTTGTAATATCTTCTTCATTTGTGTTTCCAATGTAATCGGAAGACTGTCTGAATCAGTCCACCCTAATGCGGTTGTTAAATCTCCCTGTGGATCAGCATCGACCAATAATACTTTCCGCCCCTGATGTGCAAGACCGATTCCCAAATTTAATGTTGTTGTGGTCTTGGCTGTCCCTCCCTTCTGATTTGCAAGGGCGATTACTTTACACTTTGTCATATAGTTTCCTCCTTCCTAGAAAAATTTAATAGCCAATCCTTTTTTCGGGACTGGCTATGTATAAAAGTTCAATAAAAAAACAACTGGTTCTTATTCGAACCAATCGTTTTTCATTACTTTAATTTTAAATTATCATACTCACAATTATTACTTATATTTCATCAAAAATACTACAAAAATTCTCATGACAATTTGTTTTGTCCTCTAATTCCACATCAATACATTTCCCACATTTAGGGCATTTATAAATTGTAGTTTCATTTCCACAATTCAAACACATCCCCCTCATATAATTATTATTACACTCAATGTTAGCAGCATCAAAAATAACCATACTTTTCCCGCAATCCCCACACTCTGCATATCCATAAAAGTGGAAATCTGAAAAAACATTAAAGCATCGAGCACATTTAAAATCCGGTGTTAAAGTTCTCGTCAAGCAATCTGGACATATGTATACTTCATCATATTCTTTACGCAAAAAATCCTCCAATTCTTTTATATAGAATGAATTTTCAAGTAATTTTGAATATTCATTTTCATTTAAATATTCTTGCATAAAAATTCTATCTTCTGTAATTTCTGCACTCATTAAAATTCCCAAGACATGTATTAATGTATATATTATTTCTTTTTCAATATCTTGCTTTTCATCTACGCTAAAATGATATGAAGAGTGTAAAACACAATTCCTATATTTCTGAAACATTTCCATATACTTATATTCTTTGCGATTAAAGCCAAATAAATATCCCTTCCCTTTTATGTAATTCTTTATATCGTCATATTCTCTAACTTTTAATTTATTTGCCAAGTATAATTCTTCTAATTCAGAATCTTTTAATTCCTTTTGTTTATTAATCAGAATTGTTCTAATTCCATACTGCGATGTCACCGATGATTTTAACGCTAATTCCAAAGCAAATTGCAAATTAACAATAGATTGAACCATATTTACATGATAATCCAGCCCTTCGTTAAAATATTTGATAGCAGAATCCAAAAAAATCACTGCATTTTTAAATAATGAACGAGCAAATTCTTTTTCGTACTTCATATTATATTAATCTCCCATAAATCAATTATATATCATTTTTTATCTCGGAAAGTAACACACTTTTCTCTAAAGGATTCGTCTAAAATGAATTCTTAAATTCCACTGTCCGTATTATCAATTTTTATTTTCTCTAAAGGTAATTTTTTAAATAAGATTAAGACCTTTTTAGACACTTCTCCCAAATTTTTTATTTCCTCTAACAAGTAATCTGCTTCTTCTTGTGCATCATTAGCCAATTCTGCAAAAATCTCATTTGCAATGTCCATAGCCTTATCTACATAGTACTCCAAATTCTCATCATATGCATCTGCATAATGATCATTGATATATTCATCTATAATATCTTGTCCATCATATTTTGCCAATTCTTCAATATTTCCCCCAAACAAAGTCTTGATATTTCCAATGATATTCTCTGGTCCTATGTCAAGATTTAGTACAAGTTAAAATGAGGTTTTCCTCATCTTAACTTGCCATCAGCAATTCGTCTTTCTGGATTCTACGATACAGTTCTTCATAATCATTTGGAGACATATAGTCACAATGGCTA
The DNA here is from genome assembly GCF_900209925.1 of Anaerobutyricum hallii. NCBI lineage: Bacteria > Bacillati > Bacillota > Clostridia > Lachnospirales > Lachnospiraceae > Anaerobutyricum > Anaerobutyricum hallii. Next base: position 2,729,418 of record NZ_LT907978.1, read on the forward strand.
TGAATACGTTTTGTATTGTAAAATGCTTCCAGATATTCGAAGACCAATCGGTACGCATGATCATAATCGCGGATTTTGAAGCGGTTCAGCCATTCACGTTTGATCAATGAATGGAATGATTCAATACATGCGTTGTCCCAAGGATAAGCTTTTTTCGAATAGCTACACTGTATACCGGCAGTTATCCTCTTGTATTCTTTGGATACATACTGGCTGCCACGATCGGAATGCAGAATCAATGGTTCTTCGATTTTACGTCTTGCTTTAGCTTTATTTATTGTTTCAATCACGCAGGATACTTCCAGTGTTTTAGAAAGTGTCCAGGCAATGATTTTTCTGGAATATAAATCCATAATACTGGTTAGATAAACAAATCCGTCTATCGTCCAGATATATGTGATATCAGAACACCAGACAGCATTTGGGCGTTCCGGATTAAACTGTTCATCAAGGATATTTTGCAATTCGCTACTGAAGTCAGAATCTTTTGTGGTAATAGTCCATGGTTTTACCCATTGTGCTTTGATTCCCATTTGCCTCATGTATTTACCAACTGTACGTTCAGAGATTATTTCCCCTGATTTTCGCAGTTCTTTGGTAATCTTTGGGGCACCGTAATTCTGTTTTGATTCATCATAAATATCCTTGATTTTGGCTTTTACCGTTTCACGACGCTGTTCAGCGTTTGAAGGAACATGTTTTAGCCATGCACGGTAACCAGAACGGGAAACGCCGAGATATTTCAACATTCCGGAGACAGAAACCCGGCGTCCAGCCTTATGGGCAGTTTCTGCCTTCTCAGCAACTTCGAGATAAATGGCTTCCGTCATTTTCCCAGAATGTTGATTGCTTTTTTTAGTACATCAAGAGCGTCCTGTGCATCACGAAGTTCACGTTTTAATCGTGCGATTTCTTTTGCTTCATCAGAAGCATAATTACCGGAACCACGGCATTCGATATCACCTGTCTCACGTAGCTCCTTTTGCCAGCGTGATAATGTTTGTTGACTGATTCCTAAATTTGATGCACAGCCCTGCAGTCCTAAGTCTCTGTGATCATGATAATACTGGACTGCATCCAGTTTAAACTGTTTGTCATAGTGCTTTGCCATAATGAGATCCTCCTTCAGTGCGGTACCTACATTGTACCATGAAATATTAGATTAGGAATTCTCATTTTGACTTGTACTATTTATATTCTAGCACCGCTCTGCTTTTTCTATTACATCATCTAAATTATCAACTCCTTCTTCTGAAAATGCTCTCATATTAAAAATCTTATTAACATTCTTCAATAAATCCACATATTGATTACATATCTCCTCTGTCTTTTCCATTTCTTTAACAGACAATGTCGGATCTGTTGTATTATAATACCATCTTTCAATCCCTCTATGATCGGCTAACAAATAAAATGTTTGTAAATATTCCTCATACATTTCTCCAAACATCGCGATACTCTTTCTAATAGCTACTTCAAAAAACAAAATTTCTTCATCTGTTTTATATTCACTTGAGCTTTCTACAATCCAAGGAAAAATCTCTTCTTCTAAAAATTCGATAAATTCTGCATCTCTACTTATAAAACCAGATTCAAAATTATCTGCACTTTCTTCTGAAAAATTTGATGATCCTATATATGCAATATTATTAGTCATTATAATTTTTGCATGATTTGAAAAACAAAAATAAACTTCTGCCTTTTCAGCAATTTTCGCTGGTGATAATTTACTTTTATATAATGATATATTTTTTCTTGCTTTACTTTTATAATACTCCCCAAAATATTTTTCCCAACGCCCTGGAATATTTGAAACAATACATATTTCTGTATCTTCATCACATTTCTTTAACGCCTTCAATAAATCACTTTTATCTTTTGAAATATTATAAGTTAAAATGTGTATACTACTCGCTTCTTCAAAATCCTCAATAACTTCTGCATAAGTTAATTCATCTTTAGACATAACAAATTCTGTATTCTCAATTTTAGTACTCTTTATCATGGCTTTTATCCCCCATTAATCTATTTCATATTATTTCATTTTAAGTATATCAACTCTTCAACCCCTATACACTAATTTTCTCAAATTATATAATAAAAAAGCAGGCAATGAAAAGTCACAAAACCTCTTCATCCACCCGCTTTTCACCTATATTCCACCACTACCGCTTCCACAACATCTGGATGTTCAACCACACACATACCACAAAATACCACTTTTTTTCAATCTCCGTCTACTAGGAGACAAAATACTCCACTGCATTATGCGGAAAAAATGCCTTAAACTCACTGTAAAGCTGCGCTGCCAGCGTCTTATTATGCGCTAAAATCAATGTCGGCTTATTCAACTGTGCAATAACATTCGCCATAGTAAATGTCTTACCGGAACCGGTAACACCAAGCAAAGTCTCAAACTGATTCCCTTCTTTAAACCCTTCTACCAGTTGTTCGATTGCCTGCGGCTGATCACCGGTCGGCGCAAACTCAGACACTAATTCAAAATGATCCATGAAGCATCTTACCTCCCTCTTCATCGTAGTATGCTTCCGATTATATCAAATATACGAACAAATGTACATACCAAAATCCAAATATTTGTTCTGATTTAATGTCTTCCGCTTGAATTATTCATCTTATCGTATCGCACTTCACCTAAACTTCCTTATCCAGCTCTTTCTTAAATTGCTCAGCTGTCATGTTCGCCTTGGCTGCTGCCTTCACAACAGATAAGGTTCCATCCTTTACTAATTCTTTGAGCATCTGGATTTTTCCTTCTGCTTTTCCCTCAACCCTTCCTTCTGCTTTTCCTTCTGCTCTTCCTTCTAATCGGCTTTCGTTAATCATATCTTTTACTGCTTCACACACATTTATCTCCCCCTTTCCTTCTGGAACATAGATCGGTGTTTTTGTTATGTCCCGTATCACTCGTGCCGCATCATTATCCATATTCTGCATCTGGCTGTTATTTAAGAATCTGGACAATTCCTTCTTATCCTTTGAATACTTGATATATCCCAATACGCCTCTTAGGTTCGATGAAAATTTCTCAAGGTCATCTTCGGTCACCTACACTTTCTCCGATTATTTGATACGATTTTGTCTCTTTATATTATATACATATTTTTACATAAAAGTCAATATCTTTTGAACTTTTATTATTTTTTTGTTTAGTAATGTGCCAAAAAGGGATTGCACTTTAAAAAGTACAATCCCTTTCTTGTTATGCATATGCTTTCACTATATTTACTCACTATACTTCTTATTCACTTTTGCGTCTTTTTACGATGAGGAATATAATCACAAGGGCTGCGACTGCGCCGATTGCGATCCACATTACGATTGGATTATTATCGCCGGTCTTTGTGCTCTTTGACTTTTTAGATTCTCTTCCGGATACGGTTTCCGTTTCTTTCTTCTTCTTCCTTGTGGTTGGTTCGTCTTCCTCTTCTTCTGTGGAGCTTTCGGCTGCATCGTCTTTTACGATGTTCGTTAAGGTGATGCTGCCTTCTGTATTCTGCAGAGACATTTCTACTTTGCCTTCGCCGCTGATTTCATATGCAAAGTTATCTAAATTCAGGGCGTTACCGTTTGCATCTGTCTCTTCTACGATAAATGTTGTTTTTGATTTATTTGCGTCTATCGGAACAGTTATTCTTACCGTATCATTCTGTTTTAACTGTACGACCTGAATCTTTTCTTTTCCTGTTGAACCGTCGGAGGATTCTTTCTGCTTATAAACGGTTGCGTAGAAGGTGTCATCTACTGTAGTTGTCTGATTATTTTCTATTACGTTTTTCTTAATAGAAAGTTCTCCACTCGTCAAATATTCATCCGGAATTTCTGAATAAATATTGGCGATGTCCATCTGTTTTTGTGCGTGATCTTGCAGCTGGACTTTATTATCTGTGATGCTGCCTGTCGCATCTTCTTTTGATGTATCGGTGTCGGTCTTTGTATCGTTTGTATTGTTTGTTCCGTTTCCGACAACCCAACGATACTGTTTTTGATTCTTGTCTTTTTGTGGAGCATTTATTTTGAGTGGTGTGCCTTTCTGCTCGGTCTCAAATACATAGTATGTTCCATCTGGAAGATTTTCAAACTTTGCTGTTGCGGTGCTGCTGTCTTTAAAGGATAATTCCTTTACATAGTTTTTTCCGTATGGGATGGTTCCGCTTTCGTCACAGAAGAGTCCTACATAGTACTTTGTTTCTGTTGATTCTGGAGCGATTAACGGTGTTCTTTCTAATGTATCCGGATCTTCATATAAAATATGCTTGGTGACTTCGATAGAGCCGTTGGTATCTGCCTTCTGTGCTTTTGGAGATACCTTTACATCATAGATCCAGTTCTGACCGTCTTCCATATATGGAATAGCAACTAAAAATGGAGAAAATACTCCGTAAGGATTGCTTACCGGCTGTTTGATAAGATAAATGCCCTGGTCTAAATCTTTGAAGTCTGCTTTGCCGTCTGCATCGGTGTTTACCGTGGTGGTCTGCAGAGTGGCTGCTGTTGTCTTATCAAGAGCGCTGATCGCATCATCGAGTGTTTTGGCTGCTGTCTGATTGCTCTCCCCTGTTGTGATGTCGTTTAAGTTGACTCCGGTAGTGCTAAGGGCATCTACCGTGTTAAATGTCAGGTGATCTCCGCCCTCTACTACGGTTCCTACCTGATACATGCGGATTGGTACATTGTCCCGGTCCGTACCGATGTCGGAAAGAGTTACTTCGATACTTCCCTTCTTATCCTTATCATAACTATCTGCCGCCTTGCTCTGTGCCGGAAGCAACAACCCCGCTATCATCGTACAAGTGACAAGAAAAACGGACAGATATTTACTGCACTTTTTTCTTCGTATAGATTTCATCACTATTTACCTCCTTTTTCCCTGATCTGTCTCTGACGCCTTGCGCGCCTTTCCATTTCCCGACGTTTTTTCTCCCGCCTTGCCTTTATCCTCTGTATGATAAAATAAATAAGCAGCAACAGGAGCAGTGCCACAGACACTAATAATGTCTTCTGCTTCAGAAGCCATTGCCATAAATTCTCTTTCAATGCTTCCTTCGCATCTTTTGTCTCTCCTTTATATGGAACACGCATAGCGTGGATCAAAAGCCTGTGTGAGTTAATTCCGTACGGTGTACAGGTAACAAGCGTTGCTAAATCTCTTCCCTGCTGTATCGCAAGGCTCTCTACGTTAGATGGTTCGACTGTTTCAATGTTATAAACTTTATACGCAAGAGTTTTATCAAGGATATGAAGATAAAATATATCATTTTCTTCAATCTGATCAAGATTGGTAAAGAGTTCCGCACTTGGAAGTCCCCTGTGTCCTGTAAGGACGGTGTGGGTACTTCTTCCCCCTATCGGAAAAGAAGTTCCTTCCATGTGCCCGACACCACGCTCTAGCACTTCAGCGGAAGTTCCGTGGTAAATCGGCAGATACACTGAAATCTTCGGTATCTCGATACTTCCCATAACTCCGGTATCTTCTTCTAAATTCAAGATCTGGTTATAATCACTGTCTTCCTTGTTTCCTTTATCAGAAAAGGCATCGGTAAGCTGTGGGGTCGTGCCCGCTAACCGTTCATTATACGCCTTTGCTTCCTGCCAGTATTTCTTCTTCTTCTCTTCATTCATCTTCTGGACAGTATCGTCATATGTTGTCAATACTGTTCCCTGGTGCAACTGGTTATACAGAGTACTCAGCGTCGGGTAATTCAGTATCAAAAATCCAATCGCAAGTAGCAAAACTGCCAGTATTCCTACGAACTTATTTCTCATTTCTTCTTAACAACCCGCTTTCTCTTCATTCGTCTGCGCCTCTTCTTCTCCTGATACCTGCGATAAATAAAAGCGATCAGCAGTAAAATCACTGCGATTATCGCTGCCAGAACATATGCCTTCCACTTAGAATCCTTCTTCGTCTGCGTACGTTCCTTCTTCTTCGCTTCCCGATACGGAATTCTTGTTCCCCGCACTAAAAGACGATGGGAGTTAATTCCGTACGGTGTACAGGTAACCATTGTCACATAATCTTCATTTCTATCAATCAACAGATCACTGGTATTTTCCGGCAATACCACTTTGATCTGATTTACTTCATAAGCCAGTGTCTGATTCAGTACATGAATGTAAAAGACATCTCCTTCCTTTACCTCTGTAAGATTATCAAACATTTTTGCAGACGGCAGACCGGTATGGGCTGAGATAACAGCGTGTGTTCCTCTTCCTCCTACAGGAAAAGAACTGTTTTCGAGATGCCCTGCTCCTTTCTCTAAGGAAGTGCTGTCTGTTCCATGATAGATGGGTAAATATACTTTGATCGACGGTATCTCGATGGAGCCCATCACGCCATCTCCGTCAATGTTTAAAATATTGTTATAATCCGCATTCTGCTCTTTCACCGCATCCGCATCAAACGGGTCGGTCAGTACGACATTACCGAGCAACTGTGTGTTATATATATGCGCCTTATCCAGTTCTTTTTTAAGCTCTTTTTGTGACATCTGCGCCGCTTTCTCGTCATAGTCTTCAATAACCTGCCCTTGATGGCGGCTAATATACCAGTCACTAAATGCAGGATAGAGAGTGATCCCAAGACCTGCCAGAAAGAACAGGCATAGTATTGCATTTATGATCTTCTGTTTCATCCTGTTCCCATCCTTGTTATAAACCAGAGAGAAACCAGATGAGGTTCCTCCCTGACAAAAAGTATGCCTTGTATTGAGCGGCAGTCCCGCCCACTCGGTCACTGCCTTGCCCCACTAATCAGTGAAGCATCCACACAAAAAACCTTTTTCACCTGCGGGCGTAAACGCCCGCAGTATATATCAGATTCACTTCATAATTTAAATAAAACGTATTTGTTCAAATATTAAGTCTTAATTAGTCTGTGCGCTATCGCTGCTGACTATGCTCTTTTCTTCTTAGAAGAAACAAGGAGAAGAACAGCACCAGCCATAACTACAAGACCACCGATTGTGAAGATGTATGTACCCATACCACCGGTAGATGGAAGGTTGAAGCCTTTTTTGTTAGTTACAGTAAATGTAAATCTTTCATTGCCGTTATCATCTTTTTGTGAAATTGCTTTTTTATCCTTACCATCATAATCATAGGTGAATGTTGCAGGTGTATCCGCAGCCGGAGCACTAATTGTAATCTTAATAGGGTTAGCTAATAATGTATATCCACTAGCTGTTTTAGTCTCTTTCAAGTAATAAGTTCCAGCAGCCAAACCATCAAATGTAGCTGATCCGTTGCTTGTTGTTTGTGTATCAATTTTTGTTGTGTTATCTTCTTTATAAAGCTCAAATATAACACCGTTTAATGTTTCATTTTCACCCTGTTTGGTTAAAGTGAAACCATAAGTATAAACTTTAGGTATATTTGTTTCCTGACTCTTTTCCTGACCAAAATCAATAATAGCTTTATTAGTATTAGCATCTGTACCTATCTTAGCAGTCTCTGTAACAGTTGCACTATAAGAAATAGTAATTTTCGTATTAGGATTTGCATTAATCCACGCTTGAGCAAAGACTACCTTAAATCCTGGTTCAGCTATATTTTCAACATTATAGTCTGTGCCTTCGGTTAAATTCTCCTCTTTTCCCTGTGCCTTTACTACTATACTATTCATATCAACTTCTAATCCTTTAATTTTATCAGTTACATTAAACGTATCTGATCCTTTTGTTGGAGAAGTTGCTGTGATTTCATAAGATACTGTATCACCAATATTTGCTGATGCAGTTGTATGTTTATCATCTACTGTACCTGAAATTTCATTTTCTCTAGTAACGCCAGTGATTTTCTTTTCACCAAATGCTGCATTATTCTTTGGAGTTGCTTTAATATCATAAATCCACTTTGTTCCAGGTTCCTCAGAAGTTCCAATATTATTGCCATTACCATCTTGACCTGATGTAGATGGTAATGAAACAATAAATGGAACACTTTCATAATATGTAGTATTTGTTGCTGTTGGTACCGTAGTCTCTGCTACAATATAAATACCTGGGTCAAGATTTTCAAATGCAGTCTCACCGTTACTCTCTGTAAGTTGTTCAGGTCTAGCAACATGATTTCCATAGTCCCTTTCAACCTGCTCCGCACTTGTAAATGAACCTATAATTCCTTTAAAATCAGCTGTATTTACATCTGATATTGTTGTACCTGTATTGTTTTTGTCAACTACAATTTTTCCATTACTATCTTGCTTAAAAGTTAATGCTGTATATACAGTAAATCCAGCATCCTTTAATGGTTTGTTAGAATCCTGTGTTGTTTTATGTACAGTAATTCTACCCGGTTTCATAACGAAAGTATCTGTCGCTCCATAATTATTTCCCTCTGCATTTGCCATTGCTGGTAATAAGGTAATTGCCATCATGATTGCTGTTGTTACAGCCAATAATTGTTTTAATAATTTTTTCATAAATTATTCCCCGCTTTCTTTGTGTTTTATGAAGTGTCTTTGTGTTTCTATATTATGAACAAAGCGAATGAGCTTTGTTATAACTTATATTATTTGTCTCTGCCCCTCACCCCAAATAAGGAGCAGAGTGTATATGTTGTTACTATGCAGTTTGCATCTTGGTAATGTGTTAGATTATTCTTTTGCGTCTATGACGAAGGATGTAACATCCTGCTGCCATAATCATAACTGCTATACCGATGAGTGTGGCTTTGAATCTGCCACCGGAAGCCGGCATGTTGAAGAGTTTGTTGTTCACTATTGTATAAGTAATATCAAAGTAACAATTCTCCTTACCATCGTAAGTTACTGCTTTATTCTCGTCAATTCTTACTGCATTACTATCTCCGCTTACTTGATATGGTAATGTAACCTCAATAGGATTAGCTAATAAGCTATAACCATTCTTAGCTTTTATCTCTGTAATCCTGTAAGTACCTTCTTCTAATCCAGTAAACTGTGCCTCACCTTTATCATTTGTAGTAACTGTATAATTTGTTTTATCGCCTCTTGATACTTCTTCATATGAGTTACCTACCTTCTTTTCAATTTTGAACTCTACCCCGTCCAATAAAATATCTTTTCCTTCTGCATCCGTAGATTTCTTAATAATTGAAATTGTAGATAACTGTTGATTAGTATAAGTTACTGCTCCTACTCGTTTCGATAACCTAGCTTCATTCGTTGTATCTAATGTTGCTGGCTGAGAAAGATTTGTTGGAATTGCTGTCATTCCAATTCCAAAAATAACTTTCTTATTAGTGGAGTCTGTTTTACTTACACATGCATTGGTTCCTAAATTATTTGTGTTATCTGTAAGTTTCTTGAAATAATAATCTTCAGGAATATCAACTTCTTCTACTGAGTAAACACCTTTGGAAAGATTCTTCAAGCACTCATTGCTTACTTGCATTGTAGTCTGTCCCTGTTGATTATTCTTAAATGTAACTGTCACATTAGCATTACCTAGCAGCTGTTTACTTTCTTCTATTGGTGTCCCATCTGCATCCATTAATCTCTTTACTGCAAATGTGAAAGTTTTACCATCATTTCCTAATGAAGGACTGTCACCTATTAATTCTTTACTTATCTGAATCTCTCCAGATACAACGTTAACTGTATAAACTCCATAAGTTCTTGCTTTATCAACTTCAGAGTTATGAGCTAAGATTGGTTTATTATTAAAGTGTTCTGTAGTTGTAGTTTTACCATCTTTGGTGGTGGTGGTGGTAGTGTTTTGATTGCTCTCTGGAGTAGCCGGATCTATTTTGTCATAAGTTACTTTAAGATAATATTTCTTAGTATTTTTCGGTTGATCTGCTCGTATTTGGTCTAATGTTAATGGCTTCGTACATTCCGTATCTGAGTACCACTGTATACTGAAGTCATCCGAATTAAAGGCCTTTCCATCAGAACCCATTGTGTATGGTTTTAGTACTCCATCCACATAACCTTGAGGATTATCCGTATCAAAAAGTTCTTTTAAAAGAACATTGCTATATGGTGTGTTCTCACCTAAGAATATTGTTCTATCAGTATTATTAACTAAAAGATCAGCTTTTACATTAACCTTAGGCTGTGGAAGAATCGCTTCGCCATATTCTGTAATAATCTTAGAATCCGGTGAGATATTCGTTGGAATGTTATTACCTCCAATATACTCATCCTTGGCCTTTACAGTAATAGTATTCTTCCAATTTTTCTTTCCTTTTTTATTATTTTTATTAGGAATTGTTTGATCAGTCCACGTTACAACCTGATTGCCATTTTTATCTAATGATACTACTCCACCGTTTTTTAATTTAATTTCCTGGTTCTCGGCTTCTTGCAAACGTTCTTTTGTAATTACATTGTTGTCATCGTCAACAACCACAAATCTTGGATCAATGACATCTGTAATTGTTGCTCCTGTAATATCTGAGTTATTAGTAACTTCACTTTGAATTTCTTTAAATATTGCATTAAGTGATGCTGCATCATTTGCTGATTTCGCGCAATCTGGGGAAGAAGCAATTCCCGGATACGTTGTTCCATCATATGTTCCGCCTGCTAAAAAAGTTTTTGCTTGCTCGTTAAGGTCAAAGCCTATTGTATATACTGTGTAACCAGCATTTTTTAATGCATTTGCGCTAGTTTCTGCATTTGTTTGAGCAGTCGTATTCCATTCACTACCCCCACCTGTTGGCTTACCGTCTGTAAACAGGATTACATATTTCGGATTTTCATCATTTGCATTTACTAATGCATCCTTTGCATTAGTAAGTCCTACAGCCGGATCTGTTCCACCATTAGCATCCAAGCTATTGACAAAATCCTTCAATGTGGTGTCATTATCTCCAACTCCAACTTGCATTAACTCTTTCGACTGTCCATGATCTCCATATCCCGCACTACTGAATGCAGTAATTCCAATTTTACTATCTGGAGAATTCTTCTTCGTGTCATCTATAAATTGATTTACAGAGTTTTTCAAAGCTGCTAGTCTGGTTGTTCCTACTTTCTTTTCGTAAATTTTGCAATTTTCTCCGTAGTCACTTGCTTTATTCCATCCTTCGACATACCAAGTCCTACGATAATAAAACATTTCTTTATACTTACCATTTACTTCTAAATAATATGTCTCGTCCTCATTTAACAACTTTCTTCCATCTGGAGTATTCATTGCTACTTGGTCATATGTTTCAATGTTATATCCCATAGATCCAGATACATCTAGTACTAACATAATATCCGCAACTGGTTTTTGTGTCGTTATTGTCGTATTAGATACCTTTGATGCTGCATCAATGGTAATATCATACGTCCTTTGATCCCAATCTTTTACCTTCGCTGTCTTACTGCATTCCATGATTTCTTCCGGAGTTAGATTTACAATCTTATAAGCACTGCCCGTTTTATCCACTTCTGTAACTGTATCCTCTTTATACAATCTGGCTACTGAATTCCCATCCGTTCCCAAAGTAACCTTTACAATCCATTCATTTGTAGGTGTTGCATAAGTATTCGGAGCTTTTGTTTCCTTCAGTATATACTCACCTACTGGTAGATTATTTAAAGTCACATCGCCCTTTTCATCAGATTCTGCTTCTGAAATGACAATTGCATTTTTCTTTATCTGGAATTTCGCACCTTTTAAATTCTCACCCTTAATACTCTGTTTTTTCAATGTAAGAGTCGTTTTTTTCTGTTCTGACACATTAACAAGTTCTGCTGATGGAAGGGTAAAGTTCATTGTGCAGTTTGATTCTCCTGCACCTCGTTCCATATAAAGAACGGTTATAGTATGTACTGCTTCTTTGTCTTTCTGACTAAGATTCTCGCTATATTCTTTTTTATCTTTATACCCATAGCTTGTTTTATTAAGAATTGTCTTCCATAAATCTACTGTATCAGAAGCCTTGTCATGAATTCCACCAAGGTCAAGAACTACTTGACCATCATACAGTACCCATAGATCATCATCACCAGTAAAGGAATAATTTAATGGTCCTATATAATCTCCTAGTTTAAAGTCTACATCATAGCGCATACCGAAATAATAATTATGATTTTCTCGATTTGTACAATCTGATTTATATGTAGATTCATGTGGATTCCCTTTTTCCTGTTCTGCAGAATGATCAATATCATCTAATGGGAAGAAGTGTTCTCCTCCACTTGCTACTTCAGTGTAAGTTGTATTTCCATTGTTCACATTAGGCTTTTTAACAGATGATAATGTATAAGTATCTCCCTCCTGACTAAATGTTAACTTATAATCATTAATTACTCTTCTTGTATATACTGTTTTTCCATTTATTTCTTCCGACTGATCTTCATTTTTGAAAAATCCTGGTTCATAATAATTAAACTTCGGTGAACCATGTTCATCTAATCCTTTTAAAAGTCCTTTTACAAGAGTTACCTCCTGACCATCCTTCGGATGACCAGTCCAAGCATTTGCATTTTCTATATTATTTACTGCACAAGTATATTGATATTCCGGATAATTACGCTTTGACTCTCCAACGGAAAGACGATTAGATTCATTACTACCCTCAGGATAGTTAGCATCCATATTTATAGAATACTTCGTATTGCCATTTTGACCAGCCTGTACTGTGTAATCATAGAACTTCACGCCTCCATCTTTCGAAGTAGTGTTCTCAGTATAATAAACTTTTACTGTACAGCTTTGCGCTAGGGGAATCCGGGTATTTTTAGCAACTTCGCCGGTATAAGTTCTTTCTGCCTGTCCAGTTTGCGATTGCACCACAACTTTACTCACTGTCCAGTTTGTAGCTTTATTATATTCTTCAATACTGTCTCCTACCTTAAGTGTCTTCATATCATCCGCATAAATTTTATCATCATTGGTATATTGATGATTCGAATCTTCACTAACTTTATAATGCTCAATAGTTACACTAATATCACTATTTGTCTCACTCTGATTCACAATAACATACTGCGAGAAGTGTGTTGTCTCAAATACAACATTTCCCTTCTTATCTACGTCGCCGTCCATGTTCTCGACTTTATTCTTGTCGTCTACGTGGAATACGGATGCGTTGGCGCCGGCTTTGATTTCCGGTACGTCTACGGATACTTTTACGGTAGCGCCCGGCTGTACTTCTTTGCCGTCTGCTTCGAAGTGGATGTCGTAAGCGAGGATGTTCTTGATGGCCTTCTTTTCTTCTTTGATGGCTGCCTGCTCTACGTTCTCCTGTGCTTTCTGGCTGAGTTCGATTGGTTTTACAACGAGCTTAGCATCTGCCGGGAGGTCTGCTTCGTTCTCTGCTGTGACTGTTACGTTGACATCATCACTCTTGTATTCGCGGATTACGGAAGAAGTCTTTGCGGTCTGCTCGGTGCTGTCTGCTTCGCCTGTCTTTGCGCTACTGACAACGTAAGTTCCATCTGGATACTTCGGCATCTCGTTGCCTTCGGTGTCTTTTACCATAGTAACGCCTTCGCTGCTTACTAATACTTTCCACGTTGTTGTGATCTTGTGGTGTGCATCCCGTCAAGTAGACAATTAAAAAAATATAAAATTTTTGTGTTGCCCGGTTGGATATCGGGCAACATTTTTATGCCGCCAATCGTTGCTTTTCATGAAATTCCATTGGTGTTAATACTCCAAGTCCTCTCTGTGGTCGGTCGTTTGTATAGTAATCTATATATTCTGTGATTGCCTTCACTAATTCTTCTCTGCTCTCAAATTTCTTTCCATAATACATTTCCCGTTTCAAGATTCCCCAAAAGCCTTCCATTACTCCATTATCTGTACAGTGTGCTACCCTCGACATACTCTGTATCATTCCTGCTTCTTCCAATTTCTGATGGAATCTTCGGGAGGTATACTGATATCCTCTGTCACTGTGAAAAATAGGATGGGCTTCTGGATTTGCCTTTACTGCTTTATCAAAAGTTTCAAATACCAGCGCATTATTATTACTATCCCCAATAACATATGCAACGGGCCGTCTATCACATAAGTCTAATATAGCGCTTAAATATATTTTATGAACACTGTCTAAGGTGTTTCCATATTTGAATTCCGTTACATCAGTAACCCATTTCTCATTAAGGTGTTCTGCCTTAAATTCTCTATTAAGAATGTTTTCTGCAATAAATGCTGGGTTGTTTGATGCTCTGGTACAGCCATTATACCGGCTCTTTAAGTTGGACCGGATCTGTTTTTTTCTGCAAATACGGAGGATTCTCTTATCATTTACCCGAATGTCTTCATCGTGGCGCAGCTTGTCATTTAACCTTCTATATCCCATATCTGGATGTTTTTCATGTAATTGTTCCAGTTTCTCTGCCAATTCCTCGTTAAATCTCTCGTTCGGTGTCTCTACGTGATGGAGCCATTTGTAGTAGGATGATCTGGCGATTCCACCTATTTCACATAATAACAGGATTGGATAGTTATATTTTTCGTGTTCTTCCTTGATTGCCCGATAGATATGTTCCTGGCGTATCAGGCTCAGCCTCCCCTCCTCTCTATCTCTTCTAATTTTTTTAAGAAAGATATCTCTATTTCTGCCCGTCTTTTTTCCGCACGCAGAAGTCTTACTTCTGCACGCAGTTTTTCTACTTCCGTCATTTCCTCTGGGGATTTTCTCTTTCCCCGCTTATCTTGCAGCCCATCCACCCCGTTTTCTTCATATCTTATAGTATAACTTCTGGCCTGATGATAAGAAATGTGAAATTTTTTTGCTGTTTCCGAATAGTTATGAGAATGTTTTATGCAATATTGAACGATCTCGACACGTTCTTCAAATGTAGTTTTTCTGCCTTTAGTCATGATTGGTCTACCTCCTGTTTCCTTATCATGACTATTATACTTCATAATCCATCTTCTGAGTATCTGTGCATCTGAAATTTTGTGTTTGGCACAGATATCCCGGAGAGAACCTTTTCCAGAAAGATAATCGAAAACAGCTGCTTCTTTTTGAGCAGGAGTTCGATAGGTATGACCTTTTCGAAAAAAAGCTTCCGGTCCAATTGATTGATAATTTCTAAGCCATTTATCAACGGTCGTATAATAAACTCCTATTTTTGATGCAACAGAACTGATGGATTCTTTTTTCTGAAGAATTTTTTCCATCCATTGTATTTTTTCTTCTGGAGAAATCTTATCCATAAA
The DNA here is from genome assembly GCF_900209925.1 of Anaerobutyricum hallii. Taxonomy (NCBI): domain Bacteria; kingdom Bacillati; phylum Bacillota; class Clostridia; order Lachnospirales; family Lachnospiraceae; genus Anaerobutyricum; species Anaerobutyricum hallii. The sequence goes on from NZ_LT907978.1 coordinate 2,744,534, forward strand.
AAATGCCCCCTTTCAGATAAACAGTTTTATTTTTTTCAACTGTCTACCTAAAAGGAAGCATACCATTGTCATAGCCTTCTGGGGCTTTAGTTTCTTTTAATGTATAAACATCTGTATCGGAGCCTTCTGGCTTTACGATGTTAAATGTAACGCGTCCTTCTTTATCCTCAGACTGTGCGCTGTAATGTACGCCGTCTTTGTATAATTCAAATACTGCGCCACCTTTACCTGTCTTGGCATTGGTGTCTAAGTTTCTGAATGTAAACTGTGTCTTCTCTTTCTTTTCCTTCACCAATTTGAATCGGTACATGCCGCCGTTGCTGCTGTCTGTTGTGCTGATCACGTCTACGTAGTAGTCACTTGCGTCTGTGCTTGCGATAATGCTTCCTGCATTGTTGCTGGCTGCTGTCATGTGCCATCCGTCTGTAAGAACGGATACGTTCTCAACCGGTGTTCTCTGGGTATAGTTCGATGCGGTTCTTCCGTGGAAGGTGCGTTCCTTCTCTCCGGCATCTGCCAAAGATCCTGTCCAGAATGCAAGATAATCCATGTAGTTATCGTCTGTCAGTTCTACATCCTTTGGATAGACAAAGACAAACATGTTGTCCTTCGCATAGATATTCTCACTGTCTGTGACTGGCTTTAATGTATAGGCATAGTTGTTCTTGTTCTTATCTGTTATCGTAAATTCTCCACGAATGCGGGTAATCGTTGTATCTTTTCCTGCTTTTCCTTCGTTCTTCCACAGAGCGGAATCATATAACTTTCCACTCTTTGCCGTTACTCTGCCGTTCTTTAAAGATGTGGATGTGTGCTTGCCGTAGGAACGGGATCCGTTCCAGATCTGGCTGTCATTCTCAAGAGAAAGGTCGATGCCTGCGATGTCACTCCATGTCCATGCAAGTGCCTTCTTCCCTGTCGTATCTTTCAGTACAAGTGGGGTATTGGTGCGTGTCCAGGATTCTACTGGAACATTGCCATCTTCTTTGCTCTCAAGCTGTGTCTGTGCTGCAGTAACCATCGCCGGGTATAATGTTGTAATGTCATTACCATTCACATCGGATACAGTCGTGTAAGTAAGTACAACATAGGTACAAAGACTCTTCGCTGCAAACTGCATCGCATCGCTTCCAGTCCGTACTGCATCGGTATTCTTCACCTGTCCGTCATCGGTTACCTGATAAATAAGTGTGTTCTGTCCGCTCTTTGTTCCAAGGTTTGCAAGTGTTACCTGCATACTTCCAGAAGGATCCACACTCTTTCCGTTAAGGATAAAGGAAAGATCATAAGCTCTTACGGAGTCTACAAGCTGTGTGTTCTCCTCGCCGACTGCCTTATTAATGATCTGTGTCTTTATCTTGTTCGCTACAGTTGTCTGCTTTACACGTAAGTCTGCCTCATCGGAAAGATCCTTGGCATCCTTTAAGGTAACCTTTGCCTGAATGGCGCTTCCTCTGTATGTGTATTCTGTCTTCGTATCTTTATCTTTAGTATTCTTCTCTGTTTCTCTAACTTTTGAAGTAGAAGAACCACCACTTTTAACCCCAGATGCGGCCTTGTCCTTTTCGTGACTGTTCTGTGAGTTCTCAGAACGCTCGGTCGTACCTGCGGTACTTCTATTCTCTATATTCTTCTCTGTATTCTCCTGCTTCGCTGCGGTGTCTTGCTGGGCGGATGTATCCTGTTGCTCAACAGGTTCTTCCGATATCGCTTCTTCCTGCGCAGCTTCTGCCTGTCCTTCTGCCTGCGTACCTTCTGACTGATCCGCTGCAGTCGTAACCTGCTCCTGTGTTCCTTCCGAAGCAAGTCCTACAATGTCCGGTGTGCCTGTCACCAATAATGCTGCAACTAATAGCATCGTAACGAGCTGCTTCCATCGTTTCCGGCTGTCCTTTACTTTCTTCATAATGTTTTCCCCGCTTTCTTTTAGATTGTTCTATGTCCTGGATTACTGTCCTCGATTACCGTGACACTCTAATCTGAATTAAAACATCTTAAAGCATGCAGTCCCCAAAAAAACATATTCTGGATATCTTTCATGCGTTCTCCGTAAGAATCCGAACCCCACATTCTTCCTCTTACTGTTACATCCATCCCTATATTCTATTGTGAACTGCCCCGCTTTATGTCAAAAGTTTATCCTGCGAATGATAGCATCCGTGGTAAATGAAAGAATCACTACATCTCGTAGTTCTTCCTTAGCTTTTCACTGTTTTATCACAAAAAGCCAATTATTTCAACTATATTATTAAATTTTTATTGATTGTTTATATTTTATATTATTTAGCAACAATATACTAATAATTCTAAAGTATTTTCTCTATTATTTTGATCATTAATGAGAATTTTATCATTGATTTACATATATGTAATTTATAGTATTGTTGATTTTTTACTATAAATTACTGCAAATATGTTGCGGCAATTTCTTTTAATACATCCTGATTGTTCTCGTACCATTGTTCATAGCTAAGCTTTTTCTCGGAAATAACTTTGCCCAGTTCAATAAAGAACTTTGGAATATCTGTAGCAAGCATAATACCCCACTCGTCTCCAAATCTTTCTTCTCCCTGTGCATCCTGTCCGTTCACATAAAATGCGAATGCTGGCTCTGCTTTTCCATTCACACTTTTTGATGCGCCACGAAAGCCCAGTTTTCCGATCTGGTGCGTTCCACAAGAAGATGGGCAGCCGGATATATGGATTCTTGGCAGTACGCCATCTGCAAAGTGATATGGCTCTACCGCTTCTACTATGCTTACAAGTAAGCCCTGGGAATCTCTTAAGCCGATCTGGCAGACGGTACTTCCGATACAGGATACCGAAGTTTCAAACAGATTCTTCGCACCATCTGCTGTTATCTTATGTATTCTTTCTGCCTGCTCTTCCTCTAGATTAATAATATATAAGGTCTCATCGGGTGCGACACGAACTTCTGCATTCGCTACATCTTTAATTACGGCATAGATTTCCCAAAACTTCTGTGCCGGAACCATTCCACCGATTGGATGATAGGCAACTGCATAACGTCCTGCTTGTTTCTGTGCGATCACACGCTCTGATGCGCTTTCTGTCTGCGGATAGGCTATTACATTTTTATTGTCATTGCCTGCTTCTTTGGCATCGTCTCCTTGCTTTGACAGTACCTGCGTTTCTTTTATAAGAAGAGCGTCTTTTACCTCTGCTTTTACTTCCATAAGCTTTTCCTGATAGGCTTTTTTATAGCCTTCTATGCCTAATGTTTCCTGCATATATCTTGTTCTTGACTTTGCACGGCTTTCATAATTACCGTAAGTTGTAAACGTACGGACCATCGCCTCTACATAATAAAGAACTTCTTCCGGTTTCACATCTTCTGCTACTTTTACCCCCATCTTGTAGTTATTTCCAAGCCCACCGGCACTATATACATCAAAGCGACCGTTTTCCTTTGCCACAAAGCCAAGATCACGGAATGTCGCATGGGTTACATTTGCCGGAGAATTTGAAAATCCTACCTTTAACTTTCTCGGAAGCTTGACTGTTTTAATGATTCCCATCAGATAGTCTCCGGCTCTTTCCGCATAAGGAAGCACATCAAAATACTCGCCCTGTTCTACACCGGATAGCGGGGATACCGTTACATTTCTTGGGAAATCTCCGCCACCACCACGGGTAACGATGCCGACTTCCATCGCCTGTTCCATAATGTCACAGACTGCCTTCATGCCAAGATCATGGAACTGCACAGTCTGACAGGTCGTAAGATGCACTCTTCTAACATCATAAGCAGCAATCGCATCAACTAAAAACTTTAACTTCTCCTTTGTAATTCTTCCGCCCGGCATACGAAGACGAAGCATACTCGCCTCTGCGCCCCTTTGTGCGTAACTGCCAAATCCACCGGAAAAGCCTTTATAATCCTTTACGCTGACTTCCTTCGCATAAAACTTCTCTGTCATCTCTCTAAAATCTTTTAAGTCTTCCTTAAATTCTGTCATTAAACTCTGATTCATTCCTCTTCTCGCTTTCTATTTAAATATTATTTTAAGTATTATCTTAAGTATTGTTACTAGTGGATAAATTATAACACGCTGCAATATAAATTTCCAATAGTACATCTAAAACCATGGAGGAAAAGTATGTAAAGCTATGGCAGATATGTTACAAACAGGAGCGTAATGATATAAAACCGCAGAGTTGTTAGCACTCTTTTTAGTTGAGTGCTAATTTTTCCTTGACATTCCTGTTTCGTGGTATTAGTATAAGAATGGTATTGATAAAAATACAAAGACGATGTTTTAATTTTATATAATTAATTTTTAAGGAGATGTTTATTATGGCTAAACAGGGAAGTTTATCAATTAACAGTGAAAATATTTTTCCTATTATAAAGAAGTGGCTCTATTCTGACCACGATATTTTTATCCGTGAATTAGTGAGTAACGGATGTGATGCGGTTACGAAGCTTAAGAAGCTTGCTGTTATGGGTGAGTTTGAAGAGGCGGATGATGAGAAGTATAAGGTAGAGGTTCGTATTAATCCTACCGATAAGACGCTTACTTTTATCGATAATGGTATCGGTATGACAGAAGAGGAAGTCGATGAATACATTAACCAGATTGCTTTTTCCGGTGCTGCTGCTTTTATGGAACAGTATAAAGATAAGGCGAGCGATGAGCAGATTATCGGTCACTTCGGTCTTGGTTTCTACTCTGCATTTATGGTTGCTGATAAGGTTACTATCGATACTCTTTCTTATAAAGAAGGTGCTGCACCGGTTCACTGGGAATGTGACGGCGGCACAGAGTTTGATATGGAAGAGGGCGACAAGACAGAACGTGGTACCGTAATCACACTGTATCTGAATGATGACAGTTATGAATTCTGTAACGAGTTCCGTTGCCGTGAAGTTCTTGATAAGTACTGCTCTTTCATGCCAGTTGAGATTTACTTTGTTAATGAGGAAGAAGAAGAGAAGAAGGCAGAGGAAGCTGCGAAGAAGTCCGCTGAAGAAAAGGTTATCGATGTAGAAGCAAAAGATGCGGATTCTAAAGATGCTGACCCCGAAGAAGACGGTGATTCCGAAGTAACTCTTGAGGAAGACGAGGAAGAGGATACTCCTAAGCCAATCAACCAGATTCATCCATTATGGACTAAACATCCTAATGACTGTACCGATGAAGAATATAAAGAATTTTATCGTGATGTTTTCCACGATTATAAGGAGCCTTTATTCTGGATTCATCTGAATATGGACTATCCATTTAACTTAAAAGGTATTCTTTATTTCCCTAAGATCAATACAAAGTATGATACGATCGAGGGAAAAATCAAGTTATATAACAATCAGGTATTTATCGCAGATAACATTAAGGAAGTAATTCCTGAGTACCTCTTATTATTAAAAGGATGTATTGACTGTCCTGACCTTCCACTGAATGTATCAAGAAGTGCATTACAGAATGACGGATTTGTTAAGAAGATTTCTAATTATATTACAAAGAAAGTGGCAGAAAAGCTTTCCGGTATGTGTAAGACAGACCGTGAGAATTATGAGAAATACTGGGATGATATCAGCCCATTCATTAAGTTTGGTTGCATCCGTGATGAGAAGTTCAATGATAAGATGAAGGATTACATCATCTTTAAGAACATGGAAGGCAAATATGTTACTCTTCCAGACTATCTTGAAGCTGGTAAAGAAAAATACGAGAATAACGTCTTCTATATCACAGATGAGGTTGCACAGTCTCAGTACATTAATATGTTTAAAGAGCAGGAAATGGATGCTATTTATCTGACTCACCAGATTGATACAACATTTATCACTCATTTAGAGCAGAGAAATCCTGAAGTGAAATTCCTCCGTATCGACTCTGAACTTACGGATAACTTCAAGGAAGCCATCGATGAGAATGAAGAAAAAGAACTTACTGAAAAGCTTTCTGAGAAGTTTAAAAAGGCAACCGGTGTTGAAAACCTGATTGTAAAAGTTGAAAAACTGAAAAATGCGGACACACCTTCCATGATCACTGTTTCCGAGCAGACAAGACGTATGTCTGAAATGATGGAAATGTACGGAATGAGCAATAGTTCTACCGGACTTGGTGCCGAAGGCGAGACTCTTGTTCTTAACATGAACAATGACCTTGTACAGTATGTTTTAAATAATGATGAAAGCGAAAATACTACAACGATCTGCCAGCAGCTTTATGACCTTGCCCGCCTGGCAAACCATCCATTAAAGCCGGAAGAAATGACTGCGTTCGTAGCACGTTCCAATAAGATACTTGCCATTTTAACAAAATAATACTTTTTTGCCTTTTGTTTTCATTGATAAGCAAACCAATCTTCTTATCTATATTTATATATATCTTTATATATTTTTTTACATTTATTTTACGTTTATTTCTCTAAAGTTTGCTAGAGAAATAAAGTCAGATGGCGTATACTAAAAGTGTATGTGTAGTGACAAGTCTTCTGCACATACACTTTATGTACAATATATCTTATATAAAAGAAAAGAAGGAAGGAGATTCATTGAAAAGAAGGAAGGTAAAATCTATAAAACAACTGGGGAATACGGGTACACAGTTAGAAAAAGAAGTCGCTGCGATGGAAGAATCTATGAAGCAGCATAACATAGATGAAAATTGTCAGAAACTTATTGATGGGCTGATGCCGCAGATTAAAGATATGGAACAAACACTTTACGGTACTTATCACAGAAATATTATTGAATATTCCACCAGCCGTATTAAAACTCCGGAAAGTATTGTGGAAAAGCTCCATCGTAAAAATCGGGAAGTTTCTCTTACTAAGGCATTAGATACGCTTCGTGACCTTGCCGGTGTCCGCATCATCTGTTCTTTTCAGGATGATGTCTATCGGGTAGCTGGAGCAATTAAAAAGCTTCCCGGCTATGAGCTTGTGAAGGAGAAGAATTATATTACAAAGCCAAAGTCTAGCGGCTACCGTAGTATTCACCTTATTTTAAGACCGACAAAAACAACGTCGAACATTAAGTGCATTGAAGTTCAGGTTCGTTCTGCCGCCATGAACTACTGGGCGATTCTTGAACACCAGCTCTGCTATAAGAACGAAAAAAAGGGTGCGGGACGCATCCGCAAAGAATTAAAAGAATGTGCGATCGATATTGCAAAGATTGATAAAAAAATGTTGAAGCTTCGGAAAGAAATCGAGAAGATTTAATATCAGAAAGATATCCTTTCAGTACAAGCGTTTCCATTTACCTTTCCCACAATCTACGATACACTAGGTGTAGATTGTGGGATTTTATCGTTATTATACATAATATAGAGAAAGGCATCTTTTTTATGAGTCATACAGAATTTACTACTACGACAAATGAATTTATCGGAACTGCGGCAGGTCATACGATCGGAATGGTGATTCCGAATATCGACCCGGAAGTACGCACACTTTTAAAGATTCCAGAGCAGTATTCTTCTCTTGGCATTCTTACTTCAAGAACCGGTGCTGCCGCACAGGCTTTTTCGGTAGACGAAGCTGCCAAGGCCTGTAATGTGGAACTGCTTATTTTCGAGCTGCCAAGAGATACCGAAGGATACTCCGGTCACGGTAACTTGATCGTCCTTGGTGCATATGATGTAAGCGATGCCAGACGTGCCGTTGAAGTTGCCTTAACACTCATTGATGAAAAGGCTGAACGTATTTATATTAATGAAGTTGGTCATATGGAGATGCACGTCACAGCGAATGCCGGTCCCGTCCTTCACCAGATCTTTGACGCACCACTTGGCAAGGCATTTGGCTTTATCTGTGCCGGCCCTGCCGGAATTGCCATTGTTGCTGCAGATACCGCTGTAAAGTCCTCTCCGGTTGATATTGTATGGTACGGTACCCCTTCCATCAATTTATCACGCACAAACGAGGTCATTATCGGTGTCAGCGGAGATTACGGCGCTGTAAAGAAGGCAGTCGATACCGCTTACGAAAAAGCAAGTGCCCTCATCGAAGTATTCGGACAAAAGCCTGCTTCTATTTTACACTTCAAACCAATAGAAAGCACTGACAAGGCAGAGTAAGACGAAGAATACATCTTATTCAAAAGATTTATAAAAAGCGCGGAAATCTATCGTACATCCGATAGGTTCCCACGCTTTTTTCATATAAATTATTTCATTTCACGTGAATTATTTCAAATCATAATCATCTAAAAAATGATGCTTCACTCCATCTTTTTTATAAGCAATCACCGTTTCAATATTAACATTTTCCACACTCTTAAAAATGTGCGCTTCCACATAAGGATTCTTCTTTTTAAGTTCAGCGATGAGCTGCTTAATCTCTATTCGCTTCGACTGATTCTCTTCATTGTTACATGTTGTACATGTATCTGTGAACTTGCATGCACACTGGATAAATCGAAGATCATTATAATCCCTCCATGCCTTAATATCATCTTCACGAATAAGATATAAAGGCCGGATCAGCTCCATTCCTTCAAAATTTGTACTATGCAGCTTCGGCATCATCGTCTGAATCTGCGCTCCGTAAAGCATTCCCATTAGAATCGTCTCAATAACATCATCATAATGATGACCAAGCGCGATCTTATTACATCCTAATTCTTTCGCAAAATTATAAAGATATCCTCTTCTCATTCTCGCACAAAGATAACATGGCGACTTCTCAATATGATATACCGACTCAAAAATATCCGACTCAAAAATATGAACAGGAACCTTTAACTTTCTCGCATTCTCCTCGATCACCTTCCTGTTTTCCGGACTATATCCAGGATCCATCACTACAAACTTCACTTCAAACGGAAACTTATTATGAAGCTTCAGTTCCTGAAAAAGCTTTGCCATCAACATCGAATCCTTTCCACCGGAAATACAAACCGCAATACAATCCCCCTCTTTTACAAGTTCATACTGGTTAATCGCCTTCGTAAACTTGCACCAGATATTCTTACGAAACTTCTTACGGATACTCTTCTCCACCTGGGCACACACTTCATCCGCCTGCTGATTCTTCATCTGCTCTAAAAGCCATGCTGTATAACCACCCTTTAAACTAAACGCATCATATCCTCTGTCACGAAGCTCCTCGGCAAGCTCCTGACTGATACGCCCTCTCGCACAATAAATAATCAGCTTCTTATCCGCTAAATCTTCTCTTGCCTGCGTCGCTTCCTCATCTGACTTTACAAGTCCCCCCTGATATTTCTCCAAAATAGCATCCTTACTCATGTGGATCGCCCCCGGAATCATTCCGTGTCCAACTTCCACGTCGCCTCGCATATCAAGTAATCTATAACTATCCGGCATTAACTGCCCTAATTCATTTATCGTAATATCCATCTGCTTATCCTTTCCAAAAAAAATCACAGAAGAATAATAACACAAAAATACTTGATTTGATAGATTAAAAAGACGAAAAAAGAAAAAATACCATATCCCATCTGCTCTGTAGTCGCTGTGTTTAAAATGCTCGCTCGCATTCTAAACACGCTCCGAAGCCGCATCTGGGATATGGTATTTTTTCTTTTTTCTGACTATCTAAATCTACAATTGGTGAGAATGGAAATTTCCCAGAAAGATATGGCTTTCCAGGAGATTCAATACTAATTTGTAAGGCTAAACAGACGAAAACCAAAAATTTAATATCTATTAGAACGTGAAGATAGTCGTTGCGTAAAAAATGCCTGACCGGCATTTTTACTTACTCCGACATCACATTTTCTTCTATCTTAAATTTCTGCTTTTCTGCTCTTTGGCTCAGATGGAAATTAGTATTTTCGCTTGAGGAAGAATAAGGGGATTGTCCAGAAGGCTGTGGTTTTTATTTGGAATGAAAATCTCCAGAAGAGGGGTATCTTCTTACAATTCAGCACAGAATTTTGTTTTAGCGGCTGTCTGGTTTTGATAACAAATAACAACTTAGTGATTTATGTTGGAAAGATAACAATTTGAGTGTCAATCCTTTAGAATTTAATTTTCCGGAAGACCATAGCCTTCTGGCACATTCCATGTTGTTAAACCGTAGATTTAGATAGTCAGAAAAAAGAAATACTACCCTATCCCAGATGCGGCTTCGGAGCGTGTTTAAGATGCGGACGAGCATTTTAAACACAGCGACTACAGAGCAGATGGGATAGGGTAGTATTTCTTTTTTCGTCTACACGAAATCTACAAATTAGTTGTTTTCCATTTTTTCATTATGTAGAAATAATATGGTAATAGTGGTACTAATGCTGCGATCCATGCTGCTGGGTCGGCCATGCAGACGCCGGCGAAGCTGGTTCGTCCGGCTACGAGGGTTACTATCACGCTTCTGGCTACGAGTTCGAAGATTCCTCCGAGCATCGGGATTAAGCCGTATCCCATTCCCTGTAATGTATTTCTATACAGAAAAATACTTCCGAGGAATGGGTAGAACCACAGTACGGTATGGAAGTATGTGACTGCTACGTTGATAACTTCTGTTTCTGAGGGGCTGATGAAGAGATAGGTCATGTATTTTCCGAAGAAAAACATGGCGATCATATCGATGATGCTCCACGCCCAGATCATGTACTGTGTACAGCGTACACCTTGTTTTACACGTTCCATTTTGCCGGCTCCGCGGTTTTGTCCTACGTATGTGGCGATGGTTGCTCCAAATGCGACGAATACTGTCATAAATATATTCTGCAGTTTCCCGGCTGCTGAGAATCCTGCCATGCAGTTTTCGCCGTAAATGTTAATGGCTCCCTGTACGATGATCGTTCCGATTGCGGTGATGGAGAACTGGAGTGCCATTGGTATGCCCAGTCCTAAGAGTTTTCCAAATGATTTAAGTGAGATTCGGAAATCTTCTTTTTTCAGGCGAAGGATCGGAAACTTTTTGCAGATGTAAATAAAGCAGAGGAAGGCGGAGACTGCCTGTGCGATTACGGTGGCATAGGCGCATCCTTCTACGCCCATTCCTATTACTACGATGAATACGATGTCTAATACTACATTGATTGCGGCGGAAATCATGAGGAAGTACAGTGGGGAACGGGAATCTCCTAAGGCACGTAAAAATGCGGATAATGCATCATAGGCTACTGTGACAAGTAATCCCATATAAATAATTCCCATATATCCTTTTACCGCTGGCATGATTTCATCGGAATAGTTCATCATGCGGAGGATCGTTTCATTTGCTATGGAGAATCCGATGGTCATTACAAGGGCAAATGCGATGGATAAATAAATGGACATCGCAACATAATGCCGCATCCTGTCATATTCTTTTGCGCCAAAGCTTTGTGCTACCATGATGGCAAATCCACTGGTAAGACCGTTAAGCCAGCCTATTACAAAGAACATCAATGCTCCTGTACTTCCGATTGCTGCAAGAGCCTGTACACCTAAAAACTGTCCCGCAACAATAGAATCCACTACATTGTAAAACTGCTGGAATAAATTTCCTAAACACATAGGAATCATAAACTGAATAATCAGCTTCGCCGGACTTCCGACAGTCATATCATTAATTGTCGTTTTTGACATATTTTACACTCCTTTTCACTTTTATGTACTTTTTTATGTACTTTCGGAATCTTTTTGTGCTTGATTTTGTGAGAAGATTTTTTGTCAGTCACAAAAGCAAGTGCAAGAAAGACTCCGAGAGTACATTTTTTCAAGAATGCCCCGACATTCTTGAATAATTTAAGATTATTTGACTTTTGGACTCTAATATCATATTATAACTCTTTAGGAAAATAACTACAATACTTATTGAGAGAGGAGAATTACCATGCATGTAGGACGAAAAACACAAAAGAGAGAGAAATCTGCGATGTCTGTTTCTCTTTACGGCAACTTACTTTTTGTCGTGATCGAGCTTGTTATGGCAATATTGACTGGTTCGCAGGCTGTTTTACTTGATGCAGTTTATGATGGGATTGAATTTGTCATGCTTCTGCCATCGCTGTTTCTGATTCCTTTTCTTTATCGACCGTCAAGTGAACAACATCCTTTTGGCTACACACAGATCGAAACGTTGTTTATTGTAATCAAAGGTATTACTATGACTGCCGTTACATTTGGTCTGATTTTTAATAATATCAATCTGATGATACATGGCGGACATATTATTTCTTTTAATACGGTTGCATACTTTGAGTTATTTGCCTGTGTTCTGGGTATTATTGTTACTGTTTATCTTTACATAAAAAATAAATCCATGCACTCTCCTCTTATCAACATGGAAATGCAGGGCTGGCGTATGGACAGTGTGGTTTCTTTAGGCATGGCATGTGCCTTTTTACTGCCGATATGTATTCCGTTTGCATGGTTTAAAAATCTGGTTCCTTATCTTGATCAGATTATTACGGTTGTCCTTTCTCTTATTATGATTCCGACACCGATTCGTACGGTGATTACCGGAATTCGTGATCTTATGCTGATTCCGCCGGAAGAGGAAACGATCGAGGACATTAAATCGACCGTAGAACCGATTATCGGTATCTACGGCCATAAAAATCTTTATTATGATATTGTAAGAACCGGAAGAAAGTTATGGATCAGTGTCTATATCACTTTTGATAAAGATATTGTCTCCCTGTCTAAGTTCAAACTCCTGCAAGATGAATGTATTCTTGCTCTTACAAAAAAATATCCTGACTTTTACTTTGAATTACTTCCCGATATCGAATTTACCGGTCTTGAGGAGAATTTGAACTCTTTTTAATATGTATTTCCGGAATCGCTACGTTCTCATACGTGATAAACTCATCTTTTCTCTTTTCCGGCGCTTCCTCGCTCTTGCCTTCTCCGATATGGAGTTCTGGCATGGCGAGATTCTCGCTGGATACTTTGTAGTCTGCATGATGTTCTTCGTGTTTTACTTTTTTCTTTTTACCAAACATAAAAATCCCCCTTTTTTGTAAGCCCCTGATTTTCCTTGGATATGTGTTATAAAATATTTATAAAAAATGTAATTGCGAGACTGTTTAGGAAGTCTGCAAATAAACTTCCGACCAGTGGTACTAATAAAAATGCTTTTACAGATGGAGCATACTTTTCACATACTGCCTGCATATTGGCCATTGCATTTGGCGTTGCTCCCATACCAAATCCGCATACTCCGGATGACAGGACTGCGGCATCATAGTCTCTTCCCATAACGTTAAATACAATGATATATGTGTACAGAAACATAAGGATTGTCTGTCCTGCAAGCAAGGTAATTAACGGTAATGCCAGGTCCGCAAGCTGCCATAACTTCAGTGTTATCATTGCGATACCAAGGAAAAGAGACAGGCTGATTCCACCGATATCATTAATCTCACCCATATAAATAGTAAACTTGCCGGAATACTCTCCGATATTTCTCATGCATGCTGCTGCGATCATCGCTCCAATATAGATTGGGAATGTCATCCCTGTAAGTGATAACAGCTTAGAAATAATCGTTCCAATTCCGATGGCGATAATAAGCTGGAATACAGCGGAAGGATACATACTGGCATGACGCTCATGCTTCTTCTCGTCCTCTATTAACAGACTGTCATCTTCCGCAACTACTGTATCTAACAGATTCTTCTTTTCAATAAGGCGTTTCCCGACCGGTCCGCCCATCACACTTCCGGCAATTAAACCAAATGTCGCTGCCGCAGTACATAATGTACTGGCTCCCTTTACACCAAAGTCTTCAAGAACCGGACCAAATGCGCCTGCGGTTCCATGCCCTCCAATCATCGGAATTGAGCCTGTACAAAGCCCTACTAGCGGACTTATGTGCAAAAGCTTTGCAAGCCCGATCGCAATGAAATTCTGGCACAAGATTAATGCGATTACCAGTCCCAGAAAAACAATCAGTGACTTTCCACCACTTTTTAGTACTTTTAAATTCGCCTGAAATCCTACCGAGGTAAAGAAAAATACCATACAGACTTCTTTTAAAATGTCATCAAAAGAAAACTCTGCGATTCCGGTTACATAACAAAGGCAGGTAAAGATGGCAAAGATCACACCACCGATTACCGGTGCCGGTATACAAAACCTCTCTAAAAGGCTTACTCTTTCTTTTAAAAACTTTCCTAACATCAGAACAACGACCGCTACAGCAATTGTCTGATACATATCTAATTGAATCTTCATAAACCATTCCCCTAATCTGCTATATTTATACCACATTCCTCATAGTATGCTGCCGCACCTTCATGAAACGGAATGGTAACTCCCTCTACTGCTGTCTTCTCATCAATAGAAATATCTACCGGTAAAGAGTACTGCAATTCCTCTTTATTTTTAAATAAAATCTTCGTGATATCCTTTACTGTATCTGCGGAAAGCTTATCACTAGCAAGAAGCACTGCCTTTACACCAACTGTCTGTATGTCCTCCGTCTGCCCTTGATAGGTTTCTTTTGGAATCGTACAGTCTGTATAAAACTTATAGGTTCTCTTTAATTTATCTGCGCTCTTTTCGTCAATGTTCAAAAGACGAATCTCGCACTTCTTCGCCAGTTCTCCGATTGCGGTTGTCTGTGCTCCTGCCGTACAGAAAAAGGCATCGATCGTACCTGCTTTTAATTCCTGCGCCGCATTCGTATAATCCAGATTCACCTCATCAACAAGGCTGTCATTCAAACCATAGACCGCAAGAATCTGCTTCGCATTCTGTTCCGTACCAGACTCTTCTTCTCCTACGCTGACTCTCTTATCCTGCAGATCCTCTATCGTATTGATTCCTGAATCTGCACGCACAACAACCTGACATGCCTCGGTATACAATGCTGCTACGGCACTGTATCCGCCATGCTTCTTTTTGTTTTCAAAAATACCTGTTCTCTCATATGCATCATTAGTTAAATCCATCTGTGCAATCGCCATCTGAATATAGCCATCGGAAAGCAGACGAAGATTTGCCGCAGAACCTGCTGTCGTCTTTACTTCCATGCTATACTTCTTATTCTTTGACGTCACCAGATTCGCAAACGTATCACCGAACACACGATATGTTCCTCCAAGACCAGCCGCGCCAAACTTGATTTTTCGTGTATTCATGCCACATCCTGTCAAAAGACTCGCAAGCATAAGGATGCACATACAAAGAGAAATCCATCTTTTTTTCACAAAATCACCCCTTCATTCCTCATAGTTTCTTTCCTCTTTTAACTTTTTATCTCAGTCGAGAAGACTCCCACCTCTTTCAGAAGTTTCACGGCTGCTCGACTTGAATATAGAAGATATGTTTTAATAGAATATATCTTTTATAGAAGATATATTGCTCTTCCCGATACATATCTCTAAATATGCCAAGTTATTCTATCATATTCTTGCAAATAATTCATTAATATTTCTATATTTCTATTGACAATTTCTCATATATCATTTATAATTTAATTACAGTAATAATTACTATTTTTATTTACATGAGTTACTACAAGATTTTGAAATTTAGGAGATATGTACTTGCGAAGTTTTTGTATTTGATTTTGTAAGAAGAGTTTTTCAAGACTGCGAGAGTACATGAATCAGAAAAGGAGAAGAAGATATGGCTAAGTTTTATCGTTCCGAAGACAGAACAGTTTTATTTGAATTATTTGGTGCAGGCACATCTGTAGAGAATCTGAAGAACCTGAAGGCGAACACAACAGATGCCGCTGTTGAAAAGCATGTACCTGTAGTAACACAGGATGGGAATAAGGTTAGTGTTGCAGTTTCTTCTGTAGAACACCCAATGCTTCCTGAACATTATATTATGGGCGTATACATTGAGACAAAGAACGGCGGACAGCTTCATAGATTCCAACCAGGAGATACACCGAAGGCTACTTTTACTTTAGCAGATGGTGATGAATTCGTAGCAGCTTACGAATACTGCAACCTTCATGGATTATGGAAGTCCGAATAATCACAGCAATACTATACTATATGAATCATAGCATCTAAACACAAATGGTGTCACAGTAATGGTCTAATGACCATAACTGACGGCACCATTTTTTTGTGTTCTGTTCAAGAATGTCTCCCCACTGATACTGATTTGTTGCCCGCCACCTACAGAGGTGGGAGTCATCTCACATGTGATATAAGGAATCGCCGCTTGACTTTAGTACGATTTCAGACTATAATAAGTACGAAATCAGACTAAGTATTTATGAAAGGAGTATTTTATGCAAAATTCTACTTCTGTTACACCATATATGAGCTCTAATTTACGGGAATATAATCGAATTTATAAAGAAGTGAATGATATTTACCGGGAGACTGCCGCCAGATTTGGGCTTTCTAACAGCGCATTTGATATTTTATATACAATCTGTGAAGTTGGCGATGGGTGCCTGCAGCGTGATGTGTGCGATGCTACTTTTATTCCCAAACAGACGGTACATTCATCCATCCGTAAACTAGAACAGGAAGGTTATCTTACTCTTTCTAGCGGAAAAGGACGGAGTAAACACATTCATTTGACAGAAAGTGGGCATATTTTATTAAATGAAACTATTTTCCCTATTGTTGAAGCGGAGAATGAAGCTTTTCTTGAATTAAGTCAGGAAGAATGTAAATTATTACTGAAGTTACATGGAAAATATGTCACTGCTTTACGGAATAAGTTTTCCAAACTTTAATGTACAGGATTTTTATGTACAAGATTTTTCAGGTTTTTTTCAGAATTTTTGACAGGATTTTTTGCCATCATTATTTACGAAAGGATTTATTTTATGCAAATTCAATTATCAGAACATTTTACTTACAGAAAGCTTCTGCGTTTTGTTCTGCCTTCTATTATTATGATGATTTTTACTTCCATTTACAGTGTGGTAGACGGGCTTTTTGTATCAAACTTTGTCGGTAAGACTGCGCTTGCTGCAATTAATCTAACTCTTCCTATCCTAATGGGACTGTCCGCTCTCGGTTTTATGATCGGTACAGGAGGAAGTGCCATTGTTGCAAGAATGCTTGGAGAAAAAAAAGAAGATAAGGCTAATGCGTATTTTTCCATGCTCGTTTATGCAACGATGCTTGGAGGAATCTTTCTTTCCGTTCTTGGTGCGATTCTGATTCCTTCTATTTGTTCCTTACTTGGCGCAAAAGGAGCGCTTTTATCTGACTGTGTTTTATATGCAAGACTTTCTTTTATCTCTCTGCCTGCATTTATGCTGCAGAATGTTTTTCAGAGTTTCTTTGTCACTGCCGAAAAACCGCATCTTGGTCTTTATGTTATCATTGCCGCCGGCATGACAAATATGGTTCTTGACTTTTTATTTGTTGGGGGTTGGGGATTTGGACTTGCGGGTGCTGCGATTGCAACGGTATGTGGCGAATTGATTGGAGGGCTTTTTCCGGTAATTTATTTTTCCAGAAAGAATTCCAGCTTGCTTCATCTTGGTAAAACACACTGGAATGGACGAGTTTTTTTTCAGACTTGTATTAACGGTTCTTCTGAACTTATGACAAACCTTTCAAGTTCTATTGTAAACTCTCTTTACAATATACAGCTTATGAAGTTTGCCGGTGAGAATGGCGTTGCCGCCTATGGAACAATGATGTATATTAACTTTGTTTTCCTGGCTATCTTTTTTGGTTATTCTATCGGAAGCGCACCAATCATCAGTTATCATTATGGTTCAGGAAACCACGATGAACTGAAGAATCTGTTTAAGAAAAGTCTTACGCTTGTCGGAACCTGGGGAATCATGCTTGCCCTTTTGTCACAGCTGCTTGCTTCTCCTCTTTCTAAGCTTTTTGTTGGATATGATGCCGAGCTTTTTGCCATGACAGAACACGGTTTCCGCATTTATTGTCTTGCTTACCTGATTAATGGCTTCAATATATTCGGTTCCTCCTTCTTTACCGCACTGAACAACGGTGTTATATCCGCCGCAATTTCCTTCCTGCGTACCCTGGTCTTCCAGATTATTATGATCCTTTTACTTCCAACATTATTGGGAATCAATGGAATCTGGAGCGCTGTCGGAATTGCAGAATTAATGACATTATGCGTAACTATCACCTTCTTCATCAAGCAAAGAAAAAAATATCACTATGTTTAGTTTTACTATTTGATTCATTAGGGAACAGACGAAAAAAGAAACAATACCATATCCCATCTGCTCTGTAGTCGCATCTGGGATATGGTATTGTTTCTTTTTTCTGTGTTTTGGCTCCAGAAGGAATGAATGCAATAGTCTTTGGAGAGAGATGGGGGAGAAATCAGAAGACTACTGCTTGCTCGGAAGATGTATCGTCAGAAGCTTAGATGCTTTCTTTAACGAACAGTAAAGAGAGAGGGCAGTGTCATTTTCCAAAAAATTAGAGAAGTCCCCTTTAGATTCATTGTATACTCTAATTCAAGAATACCTCGGTATTCTTGCTACGAGATGTGCATCATGTAACGTATGACATACATCGAGACAAACGATATATCGCAACAATATAATGATAAATTTATCATGTATAGTGATAGCTTGCAGTATCATCTTATCATCATTGAAACTTGAAAAAAGGTTCAGCATAGTGGAGAGAGTAAGTAGTAGACTCCTGACCTCTCCTCCTTCTCTTCTCAAAACTATTGCATTCATTCCTTCTGGAGCCAACAAGCAGAAAATAAAAATAATAGACCATTGCAAATGTAATGTGAGAGCAAATAAAAATGCCGAACAGGCATTTTCTACGCGGTGATATCTTTACAGTTGCAATGGTCTATTATTTTTATTTTCGTCTGTTTTCCTCTAATGAATCAAATAGTTAAATCTTCCATTGTTATATTTTTTGCAATATAGTATAATGGAGAGAAAACTAGAGGAGATTTTTTGTGTCAACTACCCACGACCTAAAGGTCATGGGCTTGTAACTGCCCAGTCGTACTAACGGATTACACCTCCGACCTTTAATCCCCGATAGATATTGCTATCTAAAGTGGCGTTACATCATAGGGCGGCTGACAGCACCCTTTACAGACAAGACATGCTCATCTGTAACTGTATCAGGTACTAAACTTCCCATGCTATACAGTAAAAAAATCTTTTACGGTTAAGATTTTACGCAATACACGAATTTCGTATTGCAACCTCATATCTTGTCAATGTACAAAAGAGTGTCTTTAATGAGCAGCACATCTAACGGTTTTCTCTTTAAGAACTGCTACGGCTATTGTAGCATATTGGGTAACAGTTAACAAGGCTCCTCCCACCACCTAAAGGTAGTGGGTTTCCGCCTATGGCAAACGAAAGGATTTTATTTATGAAAAAGAATAATTTTTTTACCAGCTTGCCTTTCAAACTCTTAATGGGTGTTTTTCTCGGTATCTGTATTGGGCTTGTGCTTAATTATGCCGATGGCAATGCTGCGACAAGGGCCATTTTAAATGTGGTTGTAACTGCAAAGTATATTTTAGGACAGTTGATTAATTTCTGTGTTCCTTTAATTATCATCGGATTTATCGCACCTTCTATCACAAAGCTTGGCGGCCATGCTTCACGTATGCTTGGGGTTGCTATTGTTATTGCTTACGTTTCCTCATTAGGTGCTGCACTATTTTCTACAGTTTCCGGATATGCACTGATTCCACATCTTTCTATCAGTTCGGCAGCAGATAAACTGAAAACGCTTCCCGATGTTGTATTTGAACTTTCCATTCCACAGATTATGCCGGTTATGAGTGCACTTGTTTTATCTATTTTACTTGGACTGGCTGCAGCATGGACGAAAGCAGATTTGATTGCAGCTTTTTTAGATGAATTTCAGAAAGTTGTTCTTGCTATCGTTTCGAAAATCATCATTCCGATTCTTCCATTTTTTATCGGTCTGACATTCTGCTCACTTGCATATGAAGGAACTATTACAAAACAGCTTCCTGTTTTCCTTAAAGTTATTGTTATTGTTTTAGTTGGTCATTTCATCTGGATGACTTTGCTTTATGTACTTGCCGGAGTTTATTCAGGTGAGAATCCATTAGATATTATAAAAAATTATGGGCCTGCTTATCTGACTGCAGTAGGAACTATGTCTTCTGCTGCTACTCTTGCTGTTGCCCTGCAGTGTGCTGAGAAATGTAAACCACTCAGAAAAGATATGGTACAGTTCGGTATCCCGCTGTTTGCAAATATTCATCTGTGCGGTTCCGTTCTTACAGAAGTATTCTTCTGCATGACAGTTTCTAAAATTCTTTATGACACAGTACCAACACCTGGAACAATGATTCTTTTCTGCGTACTTCTTGGAGTATTTGCTATTGGAGCACCTGGCGTACCTGGCGGAACAGTTATGGCATCCTTAGGACTTATTACAGGAGTTCTTGGATTCGGAGATTCCGGAACTGCATTAATGCTTACTATCTTTGCATTACAGGATAGTTTTGGAACAGCCTGCAATGTAACGGGCGACGGAGCTTTAACGCTTATTCTTACTGGATATACAAAACGACATAATATAGAAGAGCAAACAATTGAACGCATAGATTTGTAAATCCTGATTTGTAGATTTGGTAATAGACGAAAAAAGAAACAAATAATACATCCCATCTGCTCTGTAGTCGCTGTATTTAATATGCTCATCCGCATCTTAAATACGCTCCCAAGCCGCATCTGGGATGTATTATTTGTTTCTTTTTTCTGACTATTCTCAATCTACAGTTGGCGAGAATGGGGATTTCCCAGAAGGTTATGGATTCTCTGGAAATTAAAGCCTAAAGGATTGACGCATTTCTTCTGGAGAAACCCCTTATTTTTTCCACACAAAATCCTGATTTCATCTGGTGCCAATAAACAGAAATCCAAAAACGTTATATAGAATAAAATGTGATGTCGGAGCAAGTAAAAATGCCGGTCAGGCATTTTCTACGCCGCGACTATCTTCACATTTTATTCTATATAACGTTTCTGGGTTTCGTTTCTTTAATCCATCAAATCAGAATTTTTGCCAAAATCATTCCTATTTCGAAAGCTGCAATTCCCCCAAATACATCTGCAATTACATGCTGTTTTATAAATAATGTTGATGCAAATATCCCCAGTGACATAAGAATCGTTGCCACTCGATAATAGTTAGTTCTCTTTTCTGTTTTGAAATTCATTTTGTAGGCGGCACGTATGCAGCACCAACTCTCTAAACAGTGAATAGACGGAAATAGGTTGACGGGAGCATCTACAGAGTAGATAAAGCGAACAAGCTGACTGAATATATCTGTTCCTGTAATTTCCGGCCGGGTTAATGTGGTTGGAAACAATATAAAGAAGAATAGACAGATGACTTTGGAAAGAATATCTCCAAGTACAAACTGATAGCACAGTTTTTTGCTGTCTCTGCCAATTAATATGTAATTCAATGCCCACTGGACATATGCCAGTACATAAAATATGACAAATGGTGTCAGCAGTGGAATCTTTTCATCTAACGAGCTTGCCAGTGAGTAAAAAGATAAGTGGTTTCGAAGTTGTGCCGCACCTATGTAGATACAGTTATTTATGAGTAAAGCTGCGATAATCGGCAGGATTGCATACTTTGGCAGTAAATTATTGAATCGTTCTTTTATGTTCGAGTGCATGACCAATGACCTCCCCCATCTTGACGGGCACTTCTTTTGCCAGTGCAGAACTTTGTAAAATGTCCTCGCGTACCTGAACTTGTTCTGGCTCAATCAGTACGATAATTGTAGAACCTCCATATTGGAAATATCCTTTTTCTTTTCCTCTTATGGCGTTTCCTTTTTCTTCATGATTGACAATCCGTCCAACAAGCATTGCGCCAACTTCCATCTGTGCTATTGTGCCAAACTTTTCTGTCCGAATTAATGTGTATTCTCTGCTATTCTCAGTAAACACAGGAACTTCCCGGAGGGCAACGGGTCTTACCGTATGTAAACGTCCTGGAATAAAAAAGTTTCTACTCTTTTGCCCGGAATCCACATAACAATATCTATGATAGTGATTTACACACAAACGGTATACAAGGCAGTATCCCCCATGGTAACGCTGTGCCAGCTTTTTGCTGTGCAACAGAGAGGAAATTGTATAATGGCTCTGCTTTACGGGAAAAACGGTATTCTCTTTTATTTTCCAGACAGATAATAGACCGTCACATGGTGCGATCAAATGATTTTCCTCCATATCTATTGGACGCTTGCCCTGTTTTATTTTCCTTGAAAAAAAATCATTAAAACTTTTTATATCTGTTGTTTCATAATCTGATAATTGGATTGCATTTTGCTTTACAAATGGTTTAATAAGAAATGAAGACAATTCAGAATCTAAAAAATGCCCACAGATACGAGAAAGCCGTGGGCCGGTTAACGGTTTTAAAAGAAATCTTCCTGGAACTGTATTATATAAAAATTCTAGGATAGTCATATGTAAATCTCCTGTCTGTAATCTCTTAATTCTTAAAATTTATGTACAAAAACCCCCATAGTATTCTCATAAAATACTACAAAGTTTAAATGTTTATATGAAAGCTTTATTTTTTCAAAAATTTCAACGCAAAAATCAAAACAACGCACTCTACCGCACCAAAGAAAATCATAGTAGCGATTCCCTTATTCTGCGGCTTTTTAATCTGTATTTTTGAAATAAACAGGCCGCCTGTAATTAACATAACTCCAAAATACAAAAATGTCAGGTCTGCACGAATAAGCATGTGTATAAGCAGTACTGCCGGGAAAATTAATGCTGCAGACGTTACTGGTAATCCTGTATAAATTTTGGCTCCTGTCTCATCTCTGTTCTGGTCTTCTTCTTCCATCACGTTAAAATAGGCCAGGCGAATCATTGCAGCAAGTACATACAAAACAGCAATCAGGCTTAAAACAATCTGTGTCTGTAAAGTATAGTGCGTGAGCAGATAGCGGGTCACTCCAGATAAATCAGGAATACACATCGTATAGCGAAGCATTGCGATTCCTATACATGCCGGCAGCATACCAAAAGCTATCAAATCTGACAGTGAATCTATCTGAATTCCAAATTTTTTCATCTGTGTTGTGCGGTCTTTTTTGCTTCTGGCTACTTTTCCATCAAATGTATCACACAGTCCGGAAAAAAGCAGAAAAAACATACCAAGGTATGGATGCCCCATCCCATTTAGACAAAGCATAATTCCTATTGTTCCCGACATTAGTGACAAATAAGTAAGTATCACTGTGTAATCATAAAATCCTATCATTTTCATTCTCCAATTTCTTTTTTCTCTTAATCGTTACATATCCTATCAAAACTGCAGTCAGACTTACAAAGATACAGACATAAAAAGACAGGCCTCTGCTAAACATTTCAAGCTGAAATGCGGCTTCCCTGCTCATAAGCTGCTGATATCCCTTCAACATCAGATAATCTGTCACTCCCATTCCTCCCGGAATCGGGACACAGTTTGAACCCATAACAACATAAATCTGTGTTGCTAATAACTGTGGAAGCTTTCGTAAATCTCCATGCAATGCTGCAAAGGAAAAAAGTGTTACGATAATCTGCGACAATCTCTGTAACAGATTCAGGATATACACCTTCCATAACATTCTTTTTCCATCAAAAATCACATTCACGAGACTACTATACTTCTCGATAGAAACTTCCAGTTTCTTCTCTAACTTA
Organism: Anaerobutyricum hallii; assembly: GCF_900209925.1. Classification (NCBI taxonomy): domain Bacteria; kingdom Bacillati; phylum Bacillota; class Clostridia; order Lachnospirales; family Lachnospiraceae; genus Anaerobutyricum; species Anaerobutyricum hallii. Next base: position 2,768,072 of record NZ_LT907978.1, read on the forward strand.
TCTGCAAGCCTCCCACAATGAATCATCCGTAAAATCCGGACAAAAAAGGCACCGACAGATTCAATCAATGCCTGCCTTCTCAGCAGAAGATAAAAGATAATCCCAAGCCCTGCTAAAGCTAAACCACCTGCCACGATCAACACTCGACACCCGATACTGAAATTCAGAAAAACTTCCGGAAAAATCAAAATATCTACCAGCCCAATCGTCAGAATTGCAAGGGTATACATAATAAGATTCAGTAGTAATGCAGCCATAACCGCTGTTCCTGCTATCCCATCCTTCAGCATAAAATATGCACTTGCCGGCTGTCCTCCCGAAGCAGATGGCGTAATTGCAGAAAAATAGACATCTGCCGCCGAATAAACAAAGCCATGGCTTCTCTTTGCCGGATATCCCATATGCCGGACAAGAACTCTTAACGCTTCCCCTTCAAAATAAATAAAACCAAGCATACTTACCGATGCCAGCAGAATACCTTCCCAGGATGCCTCTTTTAAGCTCGCCGTCAATTCGTTCAAAGAGATGCCACTCCCCCGAAACACCGTATAAATCGTTATTATGGCAAAAACAGAAACCACAACAACACCAATTATTTTCTTTAAGTTCTGTTGAATTATACTTTTTTCTTTCATAAATATGCGTTTCTTATGTATCTTTCCCAATAACTATCCCTGTAACTCCAAATCAAATGCATGTAAAACCTGCCTGTTATTCTTGTGAAATGTTCCTCTTTTTGTTTGTGTAAATCTTAACACTAGCTATAACTATAACATACCCCTGTTTTCTTTCATACTAAATAATTCTAAAGATTTTTAAATATTTAAATAAAAACGCAGAATCCCCAATATTAAAATATGAACCGGATAAAAAAGGTAATTTATCCACTTATTTTGCTTTCCTCTTTCACCATTATATGTTACTGTCATAGCAAATCCCAAGCAAGAATATAACTCTTTAATAATCGAAAGATATCCCAATCCCGCTCCAAGTATTGGTTTATCATAAAAAATATAAAAAATGTATGCAACAATAATCGCATGATAATCATAATCCAGACTGAGCGCCATCGCTACTGCACACGAAATCCCTACAATAACGATTGAGATACTATACCACAAAACTTTATTGCTGATTTTTTCTTTTACAGCATCAATAATCCAAATTGTAATAAGACATAAAGCTAAAGTAAACATGATGTTATTCCAATATGGATCAAAGAATACTTTTGATGTAAACATGTCAAACGGAACTTCAGATACCACACCAAATAGCAAGAGCGTTATAAGATACTTCTTCCTGTTACTGGTCTTAAAAAATCCTTCTACAATAAAAAACACAAAAATGGGAAATGCAATCCTGCCCAGAATTGAAAAAAGATTAGATAAATGCAATAAAAATCCCTTTCCATTCAGAAAAGGAGTTATCAAAGCATTATTTACATGATCTATCAACATGGATATAAATGCTATATATTTTAACTGTGCCCCATTAAAAATCTGAAGTTTTTTTAATTTATCATTTTCAAATCGTTTCCTTACTTCCATGGTTCCATGATTCCTCCTTCGTTCATTTCTTTTACCACAAGTCCTTTGTTGCGGATATAATACTCCAAAAGCCACAACACATAATCCATTCGTCTTTTCTCCAAAAAAGCAAAAAGTACACGTTGCGTAATCATTATAGCATAGCCGCAGTGAATACGTAACGTGTAAATTGATAAATGTAGATTTCTTTACATTAGCATGATACAATTAAGAAAGTGAAAAAACAGGACAGCAGAAATAGTTCGTCTTGCCGACTGGGATACAGTGAAAACAAACAAATTTGCAATCAGAGCAATAGCCTATCTTCTGAACTGTGAGAACGAAAAATTGCCCAAGGAATAATGGTGACATTTGAATAACGAGGGAGTGAGATACATGGAACAATTATTGATTATTGAAGATGATATAGGGTTGAATCAGGGTTTAAGTAAAGCACTGAAAGCAGCTAACCGTCAGATTATATCCTGCCAAAATCTAAAAACGGCGAAGGAACAGCTGCTTTGCAGCGGTGTATCCCTGATCCTGCTGGATATCAATCTGCCGGATGGCAGCGGGCTTGAGCTGCTCCGGGAGGTCAAGGAAAACACGCCCTATATTCCTGTTATTCTGCTGACTGCCAATGACACCGATCTGGACATCGTAGACGGACTGGAGCGGGGCGCTGATGATTATATTACCAAACCCTTTTCTCTTTCGGTTTTGCGGGCAAGGGTGAATACCCAACTGCGAAAGCAAGCGTCAAATCATAAAAATGCGCCGATCTGTATTGATCTTTTTCACTTTGAGGCTATGACCTTTTATGTGGGAGAGTGAACTACCCATTGTCTAAAGCCAATGGGCTTCCTGCTTCGCAGACCTCGTAACCTACTATCTCCACAGGCGTTAATTTGGGCAGTCCCTGCCCTATTTGTATTTCTTTCTTATGCTAGTTGTCTTAATCCTTCTGCTAGTATATTTTTTGCTGCGTTGATATCTCTGTCATGCTTTACTCCACAATTCGGACATATCCATTCTCTTACTGACAAATCCTTTGTTTCTGTATTTTGGTATCCACAAGCAGAACATAACTGACTACTAGCATAAAAAGCATCTGTTTTGACATATTCTCTGTCATTCCATTTTGACTTATATTCCAACTGCCTTGTAAGTTCATACCATGATACATCACTTATGGATTTCGCAAGATGATGATTTTTTACCATATTTTTTATCTGTAATTTTTCTGAAACTATCACTTGGTTTTCGCTGACAATTTCGTGTGAAATCTTATGCAGATAATCTTTTCTAGTATTTGTTATTTTCTCGTGGCATAATGCTATCTGTTTCTTTGCCTTATGATAATTTTTGCTTCTTTTTTCTTTATGTGCCAGCTGTCTTTGCAGCTTTGCTAGTTTTTTCTCATATTTCCTAAGTATCTTTGGATTTTCGTACTTTCTGCCATCTGATGTAATGCATAATTCTTTTATACCTAAATCCAAACCAATCTTTTCGGTTGTATTCGGCATTTTCTCATGCTCTATTTCCGCAAGAACAGAAGCATAGTATTTTCCACTTGGAACTTGTGATACCGTTGCCGATTTTATCTGTCCTGCAAAACCTCTATGTAATTTTGCCTTTACTTTTCCCAGCTTTGGTAACTTTATTTTCCCATTCTCAAAATCTACTAATATATTACCATTCGTGAAATTAGTGGTATATGACTTGTGATTATCGTGTTTACTCTTAAATTTAGGATAACCTGCATGTTCTTTAAAAAACTTCTGATATGCACTATCCATATTATAAATGGCGTTGGTTAAGGCAAATTTATCTACTTCTTTCAGCCATTCATACATTTTCTTTAATTCTCTGTTACAGTAATTATTGCAGTCTGTTTTACTAACAAATTTCCTTTCTTGTTCATACTTATCTTTTCTATAAGCAAGTGTCTGATTATATACGAAACGGCAACAGCCAAATGTTTTTGCAATCTGCATTTCCTGTTCCTTGTTTGGATATATTCTGTATTTATACGCTTTTAACATTTGATGTCACCTCCTTAACCTTGATTTCCTATATATTTTCTTAGCATTTCTTCCGAAACATTCCCTACACTGCAAGCGAAATATCCGTCTGTCCAAAAGGTATGTTCTTTTCAGAAATGTTTTCGCAAATAATTCGGATACCTTTCCCAAATATGATATGTTGTATAACTTTTCATTAAGTTTACGATTTTACTAACAGACATAGTTGATTCTGTTTCTATCATGTAATGAATATGGTCTTTATCCGTTTCCATATATTTGATAATTACATTATGCCTTTGACATATCTCATAAGAATACTATTTTATATCATCTGATATTTGTTTTGATGTCAGCAATTTCTTTCTGTACTTGCACACAAAAATAATATGATATTGGAGCAAATATTTGTGCCTGTTTTTTGATTTCCATGTTCCCATGACATAAGTATAACACAAACCTCTACTTTGGGCTACCTTAACCCACCGTCTAAAGCCAGTGGGATTGCGGTAGCCTTAGTTTCAATGAGTCTTCTTACCATTTGTTCATCGTATTCAGTCACTCGGCTTGACTGTGTCTGCAGGAACTGTCGCATCTCTTCGATTCGCTTTTTTAACATTTCCTGCTCGGCATTCTTGGTTACAACTGCTGCCTTCTTTTCCCTTAAAGCATCAATCTTATTTGCAATAACATCGTACTCGGCATTCTTATTTACGCAAAGCACCAGCTTTTCCTGTAGCAAAAAAATCGCCACCCAACTGTAAGTGACGATTTCTGAAAGTTATTTTATTGTTATCGAATGAGCCAACTGTAATCCTGCCTACAATCCACCACATAATCAGCGTAGACTATATCGTCTACTATCTGGAATATGATCATATAGCGTTTCTCAAACAGGATAAAACGATAGGCATTTCTTGGGATATATTCCCCTGTGAGCCACGGACATCTCTGCGGCATCAGTTCTAATGAATTTGCAGCCTTTTCAAATTCGGCTGTTAGCCGTTCCGCCACTTCTGGACTGACCTGTGCCAGAAAAGCAGCGTGGGAAACAAGCATCCGCGTTGCCCGTTCCGATACAATCACATGGTATTTATTCTGCTGTTCCATGACCTGCCGCCTCCTTGATTGCACTACGCATCATCGCAGCGACTTCATCAACAGAGTAGCCTTTGCTTCCACGCACCCTATCTTCCTCTACGGCAAGCAGTTCCTCACGCAGCTTCAGCATTTTTTCCCTACGGTTATAAGTTTCAATATCCATAACGACTAAATCTCCTTCACCGTTCTTGGTAAGGAAAATCGGCTCTGCGGTCTTTCTGCACATATCTGCAATGTCATTGTAATTCTGGCGGATTGCTGCGGATGGACGAATATTCATAACAAAACCTCCTTCTCGTATATTAGATAGTAGTATTCTACCCATATTATACTCATTTCATACAACCAAGTCAATATGCACAGAAAAATTTTGCATTACAATTCCATCATCTCACGCACTACTCAGTCTGCCATTTTGACCGCACCTTTTGCAAGGGCAAAACGGATAAACAGCTTCAATGCCTGTTCGGGGCGTTTGACCTCTGCAAAATTGCCACAGGTACGCATTACGCCTACCAGGATAGAACCCCAAGCTGCCGTTACTGGCTCTCTTAAAGTATTTATTGCGTCAAGCACCTCGACAGTATCTCTTCCAAGTTTACTGATGCTTTTTACCACAACTATATCCGTAAGTCCCGCTTTACACTCTTCTATCATTTGATGAAAGGCAGGACGAGAAGAATCTTTTTTAGCAGAGGCAATATCTATATGAATATCGACCAGTTTCCAGTAACCAAAATTATCGAACTACCCTTATTTCAAGCCTTTTTCACATTTTTACTTGTGTGCTTTAGTCAACAGAACCACGCTCTCGATGTGTGTTGAGACTAACATCGGAACACACACCCTTTACCTCGTCACTTATATCGGAACACATTTTTTTCACTTTGTCTCCAATACCTGATGACTTCCCGAATCTTTCTTTTGCGTTTCCAATTTCATTCTTAAATCCTGTTTTATATATGAAAGTAATTTTATAAGAATCTTTGTTTCCATCTTCGTCTAGTCCGCCGACTATTACTTTTTCAACTATACTCTCAAATATTCCTCTGTCAAATTCTTCTAGCACCTCATTATGCGATAGTGCTTTTTTGAAATCTGAAAGCCTCCTTTGCAATGAACTCTTTTCATCCGACTGTTGCTGCAGATATTCCAGCTTTGCTCTTGTATTTGTCAGTTCAGTTTTTAGTTCTACATCCGTTTCCTCATAAATATCCTGTTCAATAATGCCTTTCAGATAATTATCAAGTAGTTTTTTTCTCTTTAAAGAAACCTTGTCAATGCTTTTCTTCAGCTTATGTAACTGATCTTCAATCGAATTTTCTCCAAGTGCTTTCTCGGTTCGCTTCAAAAATTCTTCCAGAACATCTTTATTATCATTACACAACATCCTATAAGACTCAATAAATGCTTCTTCTATGACCTGCTCTGGAATGCCTTTGCTATCCGGACAAAATCTCTTTCCTTCTTTTGTTGATTTAACGCACTGCCATATCGTCTTTTTATACTTAGAGCTACTGTGCCATCGCCTACGAGAAAGATTAGAGCCACAGAATCCGCATTCTACCATACAGCTAAACGCAAACTGCCGACTAAATTTTTCACGTTTTCCAGGAGTGACTCCACATTTCCGATTTCCGTTTCTACGTCTTCTCATCTCCTGCGCCCGTTCAAATTGTTCCTCTGTAATGATTGGTTCGTGATGATCATGTATATAATACCGATCTTCCTCTCCAAGATTTTCTAAGCGTCTTTTTGAAATCGGATCAACCGTAAAGGTTTTTCCAAGTAAAATATCTCCCTTATATTTTTCATTATTAATGATTCCCATAACACTGGATGAAGTCCAGGGATTTCCTCTAATTGTCAGATGACCCTGCTCATTCAATTCCCTGGCTATCATTGTGCTGCCTGCTCCTGCCACATATCTATCAAAAATGTACCGTACAACCACAGCGCCTTCCTCATTGATTGAGATAGATTTTGTTTCCACATCATAATCATATCCCAAACAACCCTGAAATCCTACCAGTTCCCCCCGCTTCATTTTCATCTTCAAGCCCTTTTTCACATAAGCAGAAGTATTTTCAACTTCCTGCTGTGCTACAGAACTTAAAATAGTCATTAGAAATTCGCCGTCCTTTAATGTGTTAATCTTCTCAACCTCAAAATAAACAGCAATATTTCTCTCTTTCAACATACGAACATATTTCAATGTGTCCAGAGTATTTCTGGCAAATCGTGGAAGGCTTTTGGCAATAATCATATCTATCTTGCCATCCATGCAATCCTGAATCAACCGCTGAAACTCTTCTCTCTTATCAACCTTTGTCCCAGTGATTGCCTTATCAGCATATATACCTGAAAATATCCATTCTTTATTATTCTTAATTAACTCTGTATAATGCGTAACCATTGAGTTATAACTCTTTATCTGATCTTCATCGTCCGTACTTACTCGACAATAAGCCGCCACTCTCAACCGCTCAATCTTCCGTCTGGCAGAACCGTCAAATGAATCATGTGCTTTAATCAATTCAACTTCCATTTCGCCCTCCTTTTTGTGTTCCTACCATAGCGTTGATTATATTATAATACAATACAGATATACCGTCAAGCAGTAATGTTGGATACGATACCATAATCTTTCATTAATCTTTTTTGTATTACCTGATATTCAGTTTCATTAATCAACTTCTTAGAAAGCAACTGCTTTAACATAGATAGCTGCATACTATATCTCAATATTTTTTTATTATCCATATATATCAGATACCCCTTTCTAAATAATACTCTCCTGCAGGCGGCTGCCGGGCACAGCCTCATTGGTATCACACCATCCTCTCGGACCGAAGCAGCTTATCTCCGGAAGTTTCATTATCAGAAAGCAGTATCTTCGCACAAAGTCCCCGTTACTTTGCCTGTGATCGGATATTTATCGCTCGTGCCTTTACTTCAATACCCAAACTGGCATTCCTTCGCTTTCAATGTCCGGCAACTTTGCGCCACGATGTCGCAAAGTACCAGACACAGGCAGTCATGGCGTATCCATCACACAGCTCCACTGTTTTCTGCGTCCTGCAGGAAAAATATGAAATTGTCAAGGTACGCCAACTCTCATTACTTTTCACATGGACAAAAAGGGGCAAATTCCCATGTTCAAAAGTATTAAAGCTGTATTTTAAATCCCAATATCTTCGTGATGAGTTTAGTTTCCATCCGGCGCTTCATATATTCATCAATTCCATATCTTGTTCGCCCGCTCTCATCTATAAACTTTCTCCGACATCTACTGTTAATGTAGGGCTGAAAATAATCAATAATCTGATTTATTGCTACAGCATCGCCTCCAATGGCATCCTCAATCACTTCAAATGCAATTTGCTCTTTCTTTTTTCTGTACTGCATATGTATCACTCCAATAATTTCTTTAATAATCGCAGAGAATCCGCTTTATGGTAATGCACAGTACTCTGTACAAGATTCATACATTCTGCAATTTCTTTTTCCGTCATATCCAGAAAATAAGACATAAGAATTATCTTCCGTTTCTTTTCCGGCAGACGGTACAGTGCTTCACTGATTGCTTCATCCTTAACAGGCACTTCCATACCCATAATCTGGAAATATCGAATTTTCATAAATTCGTCATAAGAACAAAACCCGTCTAGGATTTCTTCCCGAAGTTCAGAGAAATTGATTTCCCGCTCCCAGATCTTGTCCATTTCATCCAAATAATTCAGTGCTTCACCATCCAGCACTTTAATGCAATACCTGATAAATTTTCTTTGCACAACAGCTTTTTCCAGTCTTGTCAGATTCAAGGGGATCACCTCCCCTCTGCCTGAAAGCTATTTTCGAAAACATCTTATTGCCCCCTTTGTAACGAGGACAGTCAAAATTTTAAAAAAAATCGAAAAAACAAGAAGAAATTTTTTAATGTTTCCGTATATAAAAATGCGCCCATATGAGCCATTGCCCATCGGACGCACTCTATAGCTGTTTCAGTTACCACCCACATTTTAATACAACTATGTATCACAGACATAAAAAAACGGGAATAATATCGCTATCACTCCCGGCTATACACATTTTTTTCAATTTTAAATTTTAATACACCAATACATTGAGAAATCAAAACCAATAAAACTGTCATAGCAACCAAAGATACCATTTCTAAAAACCTGCCAAGCGTACAGAAAATAGCAAAAACAAGTATCCCGCTTATGGTTTTCTCCGTAACTTTTTTACAATGTTCTTTCTCATTCTGATCAAGTTCCCGGTTGATATTTTCTACTGGTGCTAACATCCAAACCATGCTCAGACCTACTACAATACAAATCCATGAGCAAATTACAGGAAAAGTAAACTTACTGTTTATTACTAATATCAACGTCTGAACAGAAACCGAACACAAGAAACATGCTCCAAATCTATTCAGATGCAAACCACCGGCATAAGTTCTCAACAGCATAAAAACAATAGTAAAGACTACAAATTCCGGAATCATATGCAACCATATCGCTATACAGAAGCATGTCAGAAAACAACTTACCATTTCAAGTCCTATCTGAAATCCATACTGATATATCGCATATGATTCCTCGGAAGCTGCACCGGTTTTAATAACATAATCTGTTATTTTCTCCGATAAATATTTCATATTTATTTTTCCTTTAATGCTTTAAGTTCTTTCGGCATTTTAGGCTGATGGAAAATATATGCGCAGGCGCTGTCTGCCGATACTTTTCCAATCTTCAAAGATGCACTTGCCAATGCTTTGGCGGACTGCAGTTTTAAATCTTTTGTTTTCATATTTTGAAACTCCTTTCATTTGTTTTTAACACTTTATCACAAAAAAACGCATCCATTTCCTTAATGTCAAAATATCGAGTGTTCATGTAACTTTTCCCTTACCCACACTTTCAACTTCCATACAACACCACTCTGGCAAGGAACCGCCCCGGCTCTGTGGTGTCAACAGACAATACCCCCTGATATTTATCCGCCGCCCTACGGACAGATGGCAGGCCGATCCCATGATTGCTTGTATCCGTTTTTGTTGTTCTCAGTTCCTCCCCCTTCCCTTTCGCCAGCTTTCCCCGGTAGCTGTTCTCTATCGTTATCAGCAGGTTGTTTTTGTCATATTTCATCTTTAGCCGTATGTACTTCCGGCCTTCTGCCCTCCCGGCGCCTTCCACTGCATTTTCCAACAGGTTTCCCATGATCAGGCTTATATCCGCTCCCCGGAACGGCATCTCCATCGGGATGCTGAGATCCGTCAGAAATTCTATCCCCGCATCTTCTGCTTTTTTCTTCCAGTATCCTACCAGGGAATCTGTCACGATATTCCCGGTATTGATCTCTTCGGACGGTCTCAGCCTGCCATCCTCTATTATATCGGTTACAAACTGGATAAGCTTCTCCCTCTCCCCTCTCTCTGCATATGCAAGGATCGACAGGAGATGGTTTCTCATACCATGCCGCACATCCCTCATCTGCAGCACGGACAGTTCCCTCTCTTCCTGGTGCCTCGCACAAAGGTCTAGCTGCTGTTCATACACCAGATTCATCCGCCGTATCCGTAAATCATCTGCCAGCCGTATATAAATATAAAAAATCAGCACATTGATAAACAGCAGTATCAGACCGGAAACAAGAGAATACCCCTCGGCATATTCCCAGTCAGTCCTGTAAGCCAGTACAAACACTGCGTTCATGATATATATGCTCCCAGTCGGGATAAATATGATCAGGATGCTGTACCCCGTCGGCAGACCCGTAACCTTTTCATTTGTAAATACTTTCCTTAAAGCCAGGATGATCAGGAAGAACAGGAACCTTGAAGCAAACGCACCAAAAATCTGCCTTTCCACGATGCTTTCCCCATAAATCATCAGCACGCTGCCAATCAGCATTTCCGCCAGCATCCAGATGGCTGCAAATGTAACCGCAAAAAAGCTTTTCATCCATGCCTTTCCTTCAAATACATTTGCCACAACGAACAGGGCAAGCCCTACTGTTGTCCCTATGTTCCATGCTTTCGGAAGTTCATTGATAACCTCCGGGATTCCTACCTGCCAGAGTACAAGCACGATAACCCCAAGCAATACACGGATATTCTTTTTTCTCCTTTCAAAAAACATCCCAAAATAAAGGAAAAAGAGATATACTGTAAACATCGTCAGCAGCATATCTGCCATCCACTTACATGCCGACATAAAACGTATCCTCCATCGCACAGTATTGCTTACTGATCAGTTTCCGGCGGTCTTCACTGATTGAGAGCCTTTCCTCATTATCCATTACGGCAAAATCGTATGCCAGTCCTTTTATGTGTTTATAGTTTATCAGGAAAGACTGGTGTATCCGGAGGAAAATGCCCTTGCTGGCTCTCAGGCTTTCCTCAATCTCATTCAGTTTTCCATAAAATTCAAAGGTCTCTTTTTCTGTAACTATGTACACTTTTCTTCTCTTGCTTTCAAAATAAAGGATATCCCTCACCGGTATTTTGCAGTTCAGCCTCTGGTAGCTGTACCGGAAATAACTGTCGGCGCTGCTGATTTCTTCATATGCCGCCTCCAGACAACCCGCTATCTGTTTTTCTTCTACGGGTTTTACCAAAAAACGGAATGGTCTTACGGAAAATGACTCCTGCATATAGCTTTCATGGCTCGTGACGTAGATGATCAGGACATTTTTATCTGTCTCCCGGATTTTCCGTGCCACTGTGATCCCATCAGCCTGCCCCATCTCGATATCCAGGAAGATAACATCAAAGTTGTTCATACTCTCTACTGCCTCTGACAGATGCTCTCCTTCCCAGAACACTTCTGTTTCTATCGGAATAAAGTTTCTCTTTGCTATGCGGCACAACATATCCTCTATCTTTCCGGTTGTCGCAATATCGTCATCACAGATCGCTACTTTTATCATTTCCCACACCCCGCTTTCTTTTCTCTGCAGTTTTTCCAACAGTCTGCATGATCGACCATACCATTTCCCTGTCATACCCATCCATTCTTCTGTACACTTCTATCAGGTCATAATACTCATCCAATGTTTCATTCATCTTGATCTGACCGGACAGATCCCGCTTCATGTCAGACAGCCCAAGCAGGTAATCTGTTGTTACATTAAAATATTCTGCTATCCTTTTTAAGACATCTACTTTTATGATGGTAATATCCTTTTCATATTTGCTGAGCATTTGCTGTGTTACTCCTATCTCTACTGCTAGAAGCTCCTGTATCAAGCCCCTTTTTTCCCGAAGCATTTTAATCCGGCTTTCCATAATCGTTTACTCCTTAAATATACGTGATACTACCATGCTACCCTTTTCACATTTTCTTGATACAAATAATAGGAGTATTTAATTACGCAATATCAAAAAAAAGAAAGTGGGCAGCTCTATTCGCTGTCCACTTCCTGCATTATACCTTATATTTTTTAATTATCTTCTTATAATTAACTCAACTTTCCCAGCTGATATCTCTAAATAAAGCCTGAATAAATGCGGCTTGAGATGCAATCCATTCACTTACTTTACATTTTATGATGGATGTAATATCAGCAGATAATGTTAAAATGTGCTCCACAAACAGAGCCATAAGGCTCTGCAGTGAACTGGTTAAGTCCATGTCCTGGATATCATCGCAGAACATGAAGAATAATTCGCCATACGTTTTCTGGTCATTTTGGTTCCTGCGGATCCATTCCAGAATGATGTATCTTGTAAATACAATGGTCGTATGGCTTACCATTGCACCATAATTATGGCTCTGAAATTCAGTGCCTAACTTCAGAAAGGATTTTGATGATCTGAAAAAACATTCGATAGACCATATGCCGATATTTTAGAAATGCCGATTTTTGACTTTCTGAAATATTGGATTTATAAGACTTTGTAAATATATCGGCATTTCTTACTATAGAGACGTAATCAGTCATTATTATAGTATTTCCTTTGATGAGTATGAGACAATCTATGAGATAAGCGATGTTGATGATAAAAACACGGTATAAACTTAGCGATAGTGACAGTTCCATCTTTAAGGATGATGTGATGTTCAAGTATGCCAATGACGAAGATACTATCAAGCGGCTTTGTGGATTAAAATAAATGCCGATAGTTTATTAACCATGCCTGATATTGGGTCAGGCATGGAATCTTATAGAAATTTTATCGGCATTTCTAAAATATCGGCATATGGCAGGTTATGCAGATATCGGCATAACCTGCCATATGTTTCCATAAATCCGTACGATCTCAGCATCACTTAAAGAAACGTCTGTGCTTAAGAGATACAGACATTCACTCTTCTTATTGCGGTTTCGTACGAAAACGATCTTAACAGGAATTCCTGTTTTGGTGGTGACGACTAAAGAGCCAAAAATATTTTTCGCACCTTCAAAGCGGACCATTCTTTTTAGTTCGTGAAGTGTATATTTTTTGTCCTTATAAGTATAACGCTGTTTCAGCTACTTGACCATTCCGATCACATCGAGCCCGGTATCCATAACAGAGCGGATCATAGGTTCCGTTGTGAACCAGGTATCCATAAGAAGATAATCGGCCTTTATACCGGATTGTAAGGCTCTCTGGATAAGAAGAACTGCGGCGTCTGTTTTACTCATCATGCTTTCTTTACGGAACTTATAACCGTTTGTACGATGATCAATATTTTCAGATATTTCATTGTAACGATTGCTCTTTTTGGCAGAAGAAAGCAGATTAAACCCAACGGGGATAAAACTGTAACCATCAGACCACCCCAGTGTAAGCAGGGTAAATCCTTTCTGAAATCTATGTTCTACATGATCATAGACACGTGCAAGCAATTCTACAGATTTACTCCGATTCCGCTTTACTACGGAATCATCCAGAACCAGTACTTTTATCCGTTCCGGTCTGGTAAGAGCATCAAATCTGGAAGTAACTTTAGCTGCAAGGAGCATAAGGAATCTGCTCCAGTTATAGGAAGTTTCATTAAGAAAACGATAATACGTATTCTTTGAAACGGCCTGGTCTTTATGTTTAGAGTTCAGGAAACGAAAGAGATTTCGTCCCTGAAATACAAGCAGGAGTAAAAATTGAAATACTTCATATGCTGAAACGCCACAGGATTTTGTAATGTTGGAGTTTCGCAATAATTTTCCAATCTGAAGTTCTTTTAAAGCATTGGAAAATTGATTTTGGGTATTTTCATTTTTATCATTCTGGTATATCATAAGTTCAGCACCTTTTCCTTTGAGTATTTGTTTGTGGTGAACTTATTATATCAAAGATCAGGTGCTGTTTTTATGTCAAGGTACCAATTATTTTAAAATTTTAGTTGAAAAATCAACTGTTTATGCCAGGTTTACTGGTGGGAAAGTTGAGTAATTAATTACAGTTTCTCATTTGAGTGTGTGAAACTTTTTCTGTAAATAGCTAATAACAGCAAGGTCTTCTATGGTAAAATATAAATCATAGGAGGCCTTTTATTATGGCAAGAAGAGAAAAGAAACCTGTACACAAAGTAGTAATGACAGAGGGAAAGCGAAACATCATTCAGCAACTTCTTCAGGAGTATGATATTGAAACCGCTGAAGATATCCAGGATGCTCTTAAGGATCTGCTTGGCGGCACCATCAAAGAGATGATGGAAGCAGAAATGGATGATCATCTTGGCTACCAGAAATCTGAATGATCTGATAGCGATGATTACCGCAATGGATATAAATCAAAGCGTGTAAACAGCAGCTATGGCAGCATGGATATCGATGTTCCACAGGACCGTAAATCAACATTTGAGCCACAGGTTGTAAAGAAGCGTCAGAAGGATATTTCTGATATCGATCAGAAGATTATTTCCATGTATGCAAAAGGGATGACGACCCGGCAAATATCCGAAACCATCGAAGATATCTACGGTTTTGAAACATCAGAAGGCTTTATTTCAGACGTTACAGATAAAATCCTGCCTCAGATTGAAGACTGGCAAAATCGACCGCTGGATGAAGTATATCCAATCCTCTATATAGATGCCATCCATTATTCCGTACGAGATAATGGAGTAATCAGAAAATTGGCTGCCTACGTCATTCTTGGCATCAACACAGAAGGGAAAAAAGAGGTTCTTTCAATCACTGTCGGTGATAATGAAAGTTCAAAATACTGGCTGTCCGTCCTGAATGAGCTGAAGAATCGTGGTGTAAAGGATATCCTGATTATCTGCGCTGACGGTCTTAGTGGTATTAAAGAGGCAATTGCCGCTGCATTCCCCAAAACAGAGTATCAGAGATGTATTGTACATCAGGTAAGAAACACGTTAAAATATGTTCCGGATAAGGACAGAAAAGCGTTCGCTTCCGACCTAAAAACGATTTACCATGCTTCAGATGAAGAGAAAGCTAGACTGGCTCTGAATCGTGTTACTGAAAAATGGACCGCAAAATACCCGAATTCTATGAAACGCTGGTATGATAACTGGGATGCGATAACGCCGATTTTCAAGTTCTCACCGGATGTCAGAAAGGTTATTTACACGACCAATGCAATTGAAAGTCTGAATTCTACCTACCGTAAGCTCAACCGTCAGAGAAGCGTATTTCCAAGTGATACAGCACTCCTGAAAGCTCTGTATCTGGCAACTTTTGAAGCCACAAAAAAATGGACTATGAGCATTCGAAACTGGGGACGGGTCTACGGTGAACTCAGCATTATGTACGAGGGAAGACTCCCAGAATAACAGAATCTGTATGCATGATGAGAAGGACGTTTTTGACGTCCGCTCTTGACATGCCTGAAAGCATGTCGTATATATAAAACAAGAGCTGGAAGCTCCAATTTAGTGTTTCCAGCTCAATCATTATCATAGAAGATTTTTATTTACAGACTTTTCTTCATAGTCTCTCTCATTTTTCAGTTCGGTTATATATTTATCTCTTTCCGACTCAGGAATCTTCAAACCACCCATCGCCTGTTCTGCAGACCATCCCATTGTCTCCATAAGGCTTTTAATTGAAAAAAGAATTCCTTTTTCAATTCCTTTCTCCTCAACACCTTTACTTAAATTGCACATAGTAGACACCTCGCTTTCCAAAGTCTTTGTCATCTCAATTGCAAAATCTTCCTGCAGAATCTTCTTTTTTTCTTCTACTTCTCTCTCCGTCGAAAGCAATACTTCCAATAATTTCAATATACCAGATGAATTATCATCCGTAGTTCCCAAACAAATCATGATTGCAGTTAATAAGTCGTAATTTTCAATCTTCTCTTTGACATTTCCCACCAGATTTTTTTCTGCAATATAATACTCTGTAATGGTATTCTCTCTATATTGCGGAGGATTCATACAAATCCAAATCGAATATACCTTTTTTATATTTTCGTAATGAGATGAAGTAAATTCTGTCCCATACTGTGATGAAATCATACGGCTACAATAATATATTCCACGTTTTATAATCGGATAACCCGGATAAAAGTCATTCTGCGCTTCAATATTGATTATTAACTGGATTCTGTTCTCCGTTCCTGGAGCTTCCGCACAAAAACGAATATCATAGGTAACCGTGCCTTCATAAACAGAAGCATCTTCCACAGATACATTCCTTATTTGTTCTCCAGATAATCGCTCATCTACATTTACAGGCACTTGTCCAATATCCGGTTCTCCATCAATGTATCGAGAAACTATTTCCTGTATATTACAATTTCTATATTCTTCCAAACATTCTTTCATAATCCAGGCAAGTATCACTTTGTTTGCCAACAAGCGCTTGCAGGCCGCATCATATGCCGCTTTATCTCCCATTGCATCAATATTCTTTGACAATATGCTTTCTATTCTCATCCAGTACAATCCTCACTCATCATTCTTGTTTTATTTTAACATATCCACAAAAAAAAAGCCATCTTTATATACTTTTCACAAATACAATTTATCAAAAATCTATGTATCTCTGATACCTGTTCCATAAAACAATATCCTCTAATTTCTGCTTATATTCTTGCATGTCATCTATATTAGTTATATAATCATATGCGCCTACTTTCAGTACAGAATAAATTTCCTGTGGTGTTCCATTCATTATTACTAGAATAGAAACATGTGTACCCAACTTGCCTTTTATTCTTATTATCGGCATAGTCGCATCTTGAATTCTATCCTTATCAAAATGTATAATGACAACATCTGCCAAAGGATATTGACCTTTTTGCAGGTCATCATACTTATACCACATTAGTTCAAATTTACTTTGAATAATTTCATTAGTCTTTTCAAATGCTCTTCTGCTATCACTAAACAATAATATTCTCACCTATGCCACTCTTTCCACAATCTATAATTTTATTAGTATATACCTCCTCCGCTCATTGTGCTGTTTAATGTCAAAATATCGAGTGTTCATGTAACTTTTCCCTTACCCACACTTTCAACTTCCATACAACACCACCCTGGCAAGGAACCGCCCCGGCTCTGTGGTGTCAACAGACAACACCCCCTGATATTTATCCGCCGCCCTACGGACAGATGGCAGGCCGATCCCATGATTGCTTGTATCCGTTTTTGTTGTTCTCAGTTCCTCCCCCTTCCCTTTCGCCAGCTTTCCCCGGTAGCTGTTCTCTATCGTTATCAGCAGGTTGTTTTTGTCATATTTCATCTTTAGCCGTATGTACTTCCGGCCTTCTGCCCTCCCGGCGCCTTCCACTGCATTTTCCAACAGGTTTCCCATGATCAGGCTTATATCCGCTCCCCGGAACGGCATCTCCATCGGGATGCTGAGATCCGTCAGAAATTCTATCCCCGCATCTTCTGCTTTTTTCTTCCAGTATCCTACCAGGGAATCTGTCACGATATTCCCGGTATTGATCTCTTCGGACGGTCTCAGCCTGCCATCCTCTATTATATCGGTTACAAACTGGATAAGCTTCTCCCTCTCCCCTCTCTCTGCATATGCAAGGATTGACAGGAGATGGTTTCTCATACCATGCCGCACATCCCTCATCTGCAGCACGGACAGTTCCCTCTCTTCCTGGTGCCTCGCACAAAGGTCTAGCTGCTGTTCATACACCAGATTCATCCGCCGTATCCGTAAATCATCTGCCAGCCGTATATAAATATAAAAAATCAGCACATTGATAAACAGCAGTATCAGACCGGAAACAAGAGAATACCTCTCGGCATATTCCCAGTCAGTCCTGTAAGCCAGTACAAACACTGCGTTCATGATATATATGCTCCCAGTCGGGATAAATATGATCAGGATGCTGTACCCCGTCGGCAGACCCGTAACCTTTTCATTTGTAAATACTTTCCTTAAAGCCAGGATGATCAGGAAGAACAGGAACCTTGAAGCAAACGCACCAAAAATCTGCCGTTCCACGATGCTTTCCCCATAAATCATCAGCACGCTGCCAATCAGCATTTCCGCCAGCATCCAGATGGCTGCAAATGTAACCGCAAAAAAGCTTTTCATCCATGCCTTTCCTTCAAATACGTTTGCCACAACGAACAGGGCAAGCCCTACTGTTGTCCCTATGTTCCATGCTTTCGGAAGTTCATTGATAACCTCCGGGATTCCTACCTGCCAGAGTACAAGCACGATAACTCCAAGCAATACACGGATATTCTTTTTTCTCCTTTCAAAAAACATCCCAAAATAAAGGAAAAAGAGATATACTGTAAACATCGCCAGCAGCATATCTGCCATCCACTTACATGCCGACATAAAACGTATCCTCCATCGCACAGTATTGTTTACTGATCAGTTTCCGGCGGTCTTCACTGATTGAGAGCCTTTCCTCATTATCCATTACGGCAAAATCGTATGCCAGTCCTTTTATGTGTTTATAGTTTATCAGGAAAGACTGGTGTATCCGGAGGAAAATGCCCTTGCTGGCTCTCAGGCTTTCCTCAATCTCATTCAGTTTTCCATAAAATTCAAAGGTCTCTTTTTCTGTAACTATGTACACTTTTCTTCTCTTGCTTTCAAAATAAAGGATATCCCTCATCGGTATTTTGCAGTTCAGCCTCTGGTAGCTGTACCGGAAATAACTGTCGGCGCTGCTGATTTCTTCATATGCCGCCTCCAGACAACCCGCTATCTGTTTTTCTTCTACGGGTTTTACCAAAAAACGGAATGGTCTTACGGAAAATGACTCCTGCATATAGCTTTCATGGCTCGTGACGTAGATGATCAGGACATTTTTATCTGTCTCCCGGATTTTCCGTGCCACTGTGATCCCATCAGCCTGCCCCATCTCGATATCCAGGAAGATAACATCAAAGTTGTTCATACTCTCTACTGCCTCTGACAGATGCTCTCCTTCCCAGAACACTTCTGTTTCTATCGGAATAAAGTTTCTCTTTGCTATGCGGCACAACATATCCTCTATCTTTCCGGTTGTCGCAATATCGTCATCACAGATCGCTACTTTTATCATTTCCCACACCCTGCTTTCTTTTCTCTGCAGTTTTTCCAACAGTCTGCATGATCGACCATACCATTTCCCTGTCATACCCATCCATTCTTCTGTACACTTCTATCAGGTCATAATACTCATCCAATGTTTCATTCATCTTGATCTGACCGGACAGATCCCGCTTCATGTCAGACAGCCCAAGCAGGTAATCTGTTGTTACATTAAAATATTCTGCTATCCTTTTTAAGACATCTACTTTTATGATGGTAATATCCTTTTCATATTTGCTGAGCATTTGCTGTGTTACTCCTATCTCTACTGCTAGAAGCTCCTGTATCAAGCCCCTTTTTTCCCGAAGCATTTTAATCCGGCTTTCCATAATCGTTTACTCCTTAAATATACGTGATACTACCATGCTACCCTTTTCACATTTTCTTGATACAAATAATAGGAGTATTTAATTACGCAATACTAAAAAATAGTAAGACAAACAAGGACATTCCATTGATTATCTTACTATTTTTATTAATCATGCAACCATACAAATTGAGTAGACTCTGAATAAATATTCGAATAAATTATATCTGCAAGTTCATCTTCGGAAGCATTTCCATTTTCTTCTCCTATATATCTCCCCACTTCATTATTATGTAAATCCATTTCTTTATGAGCTATTTTAGGGAAGCCATCGGATTCATCTCCAGAAACATCTTTATCTTCATGTGCAGTAGCAAATAACTCTGCTTTTTTACTACCGAGCAAAATACTCATTTCCGCATTCCAAATACCATGTCTAAAAGCATCACTTCTATCTCCTAATCCACTATATCCAAACTTTCTCTCCGTCTGTTCAGTTGCAATTTTTCTTGCAGTATTAACCTTAAGTGCATCAAATGGATAACGAATACACAACCTTTTTTCTGATTCAGTAAGAGAGTTCCAAATATCTGTAATTCCTCTTATATCTCTCTTATCTCCGAACTCCTGTTCATCCATAATTTTCAACACTTCATCTTCTGTAAGTTCTGGATTTTCAGATTTTATCGATAAAATCTCTGCAATCATTTTTTCAAAGTCTGTTTCTTGCATCATCACCAAATCATCTCCATTTATATCTTGCGCATAAACAGAGAAAGGTGTAGCAGTGCATAGCACAAGCGTCAATCCTAAAATTAAAAAGCTATTTTTTTTCATTTTTTCTTGTCCTCCTTACAATTTTTATTATACTCTTAAAATATTATTAATAAAAAACATGTAATAAAATCGACCGACTGAGTAATTTTTTCTTATATTTTCAATATTATTGTTTAATTTTGTTCTTTCCACATCTTTGCATACATACCCTCAGTTTCAATTAAATCTTTGTGCATTCCTTGTTCCACTATCTCCCCTTGTTCTATTAAATATATGTAATCTGCATCTTTTATAGTAGAAAGGCGATGAGTTACAATAATTTGTGTTATATTATTATTTTTTAGTTCTTTATAAATCTCTTTTTCAGTTATTGCATCTAACTGGCCGGTTCCTTCATCAAAAATAATAATATCCGGATTCTTCACTAATGCTCTAGCTATAGAAAGCCGTTGTCTTTGTCCACCTGATAAATTTTTTCCATTTTCTCCTATTCTAGTTTCATATCCTTTTTCCATACAACTTATATCCTGATCCAGTCTTGCCATCTGAGCAGCTTTTTGTATTTGCATTTTTTCACATTTTTTTGAAATATCAATATTTTTTTCAATTGTATCATCAAAAAAATAAGCCTCCTGCATAGTAATACCGATATGTTTCCTATAATCATTAACATCCAACTCTGTAATTTTATTTCCATCAATCATAAGTTGTCCTTCCGTTGGCTTATATAATCCTAAAATTAGTTTAATCAATGTGCTTTTCCCACAGCCTGTTTTTCCTACTATCGCTATTTTTTCTCCTCTTTTAATAGAAATATTAATACGCTTCAAAATATTTTCTCCTGACTTAAAATATTTAAAGCTCACATTTGTAAGTTGAATTCTTTGAATTTCTTTTTCAATTCCCTTCTTATTTATATTCTCTTCTTTCTCCGCATAATATATTTCCATAAGTCTCTCTAAAACAGAACGTAAATACACTATATCTTGCATATCATTTGCAAGTGCTGAAACAGGATTAATAAACATACTTCCAATAGATACTAACGCCATTAGACCACCCAATGATAATCTTTCTGCTGCAATTTCATAGCTTCCAAGAGCAAGCAATAAAATTGACGGAGTAAGTTTTAATACCATTAGTATACATTGAAACAAATTTGAAAATTTTTCTTTGTGCGAACTAGTTGTCATCTGTTGCGAAAAAATTTCCCTCCACTGATTAATAGAATCAATACTAGAATCTGAGCTTTTAATAAATAATATATTTTTTAAAACTTCTAATAAATATGTATATGTAACCTCTTGCCTCTCCAAATTTTCATGCATAAGCCGTCGTGTATGTTTCATGCAAAAATAAAAAAATACAGCCTGAAAAATAGCAATACCATAAATTACTAAAGATAATCTAATTGACATGCACATCATAGCTATTCCAAAAACTAAAATAGATAAACAGTTAATTATTAAAGAATTACCTATTCTTGCCATAGTGTCTTTAATCAAATTTATGTTGTTAATTCTATTTGAAATATCTCCTGATGAGCGGATATCAAAATAACTAATCGGTAAGTGAAATAATTTTTTGATAATATCCTCTGAAAAATTTTTCCAAAAGTCATATGACATACTTAAAATTATATTACTCTTCAAATAACTTAATACGCCATAAAGCAAAACTGCTCCTATTCCAAGTAAAAATACAAGTAATATAATATCATAATTTCCCCTTCCAATAGCTACATCTATGATAATTTGAGTACATATAGGCAATATAAGACTACATACTTCAATTGCAAATGAAAGAATTATACTACCCCACAATTTTTTTAATGAACCCATATTCTGCTTTATAGCCAATGTAACATTATTAATATAGTGTTTTTTTTCTACAAATTCTGATGTTTTCTTTAAAATAACAATGGCTTCAAAGTAATCTTGTAAATTTTCATTCACAGATATTTTCCGTTTGCCAATTTCTGGATCTACTATTACAATATGTCTTTTATTTATTTCCTCTAGCACTACATAATGTCCCTTCTTATTTAATAAGATAGCTGGCAAATATTCTTTAAAATTTTTTATTCCATAGTCATCGAATAATTTATACGCCCTACTCTCTAATCCATAAGACATACTAATTTCTATAATTCCCTTTAATGTCAATCCATTTCTAGAAAAAGAACATTTTCTACTCACTTCAAAAAGCGGAACTCTATTGTTGTAATAATGCAATATCATAGTCAAACAAGCAGCTCCACAGTCTAATTCCGACATTTGTTGAATGAAAGGAACTTTCTTATATAACATCCTTTTCCTCCTTTATTCAATGTGCTCATAAAGCTATCTTTATGAGCACCAATGCAATTCATTCTATTTATCCACACTAAGTGACAATACTGATGGCAATGAACTATCATAAATTTTTAAAAACTCATATCCAATTCCTGCTAATCCAATCATTAAACTAGGTGTATTATTTTGACCAGGAAGTCCACATTTATACCTTCCTAATTTAAATTTGGAAATGTTAGCATCTAAGTATGAGTACACCACATTATTGATTTTTTCTTTATCAGAGTAATTCGATGCTTGCAATAGAATATCAATATTCCCTAAATCTCCATGGCATAAACAATGGCTCTTTCCAAAGCCTTTAAAAATTGTCGTTTCAAGCGATACCTCTATTTCCTTTTTTATTTTCTTAATCGCTTTTTCTTCTTTTATATATTCTAACATAATTATCCTACTCATAAGTATTCCCGGAGCTCCATGACACCAAGTAGCAGGAATAATTCCTTGACTATAATTTGTAACACCACCAAGTGCTCTTATATCTGCCCAGTTTTTCTCTTTCTCCACATATAAACTTCTCTCATAATTTAAGGCTTTTTCTGCTGCAATAAAATACTCTATCTTACCTAATATTTCTCCTGCTTTTATAAGTGCTAAAGCAATACCTGCAGCACCATGCGAGTAACCCGCTAAAGCATTTGATGCTATTTGAGGTTTCCACATCATCATATCATCTTTTTTTGTTGCTTTTACAATTAAATAATCAGCGCATTTAGATATTAATTCTATGGATTTTTTTTCTAATCCTTTTCTACCAACTACATTATATGTTTGCAGAATGCAACCAGCCGCACCCGCAACGACATCAAAATTTTCATCTTTGTCTACAACATTTATAGTGTTAGACAAAATCTTAGAACATAATTCTGTATAATCTTCACCTATAATGTCCCCTATTACAATTAACGGAAATAAATTAGAAGTTTCACCTGTATATGCGCCAATTACAGTTTCTTTCTCCATTTCATTTTTAATACTCAAACATTTTTCTAGAGTTTTTATAATGCCATTCATGCCTCGCTTCGTTATTTCTAAATACTTTTCTTCTCTCGTAATTTTATACAAAGCTGCCATAAAAAGTAAAATACCAGGTGTGCCATTGTATAAATCTATTCCTGACGGCTCAACACTCCAATTAGTTTCTTCTACCCCTGTTACATTTGTAATAATCCATCCTATATCCTCTGCACTATTTCCAGATATTGCTGTACGAGCTAATTCTTCACCAATTTCTTTTGCCTTCTTATAGCACTCTATTTCAAGCAATCTCTTTTCATCTTTATCATGTCTCCTTACTAAAACCGGGTTTACCGTATACTTTTCTTCATCCATCAGTGACATTCTTATAAAGTTTAATTGTATTTCACAGTTTTCTTCTGACATATTTTCTAATTGCCCTTTTACTAAATCAATTCCTCTTTCTTCATACACCCCTTCAATTTTCCCTCTAGAATGCAATAATTTAGTTTCATCAGGATAATTTACGAAAAACGGAATATCATTATCTAATAAATCCTTAATTTCATACGGTGCAACTAGATTATATTTTTTTTCAAATTTTCCTTCTTTATATAACGTTGTAAACAACATCTCACGATCCAATCCACTTCTTAAATAATCTGGGTGAGTACCTATATTTAATAATGTGGAGTACTGCTGTGTAGATCTGATTATCTGCCTTACTTTCACTGTCTTAAATATCTCTACTAACTGTTTAAAAGTATTCATGCTTTCTTTAATCGTGCTATATGCTTCTAAAAAACCACCTTCTATTGATAATCTATAATTATATATATTTATTTTTTTATCATCAGAAATCGGTCTATTATTTGAGCTATGAAGCCTTCCTTTATCATATTCTATTCTTATTTCATCTGATAAATAATCTTTAATTACTGGCATCTCCATAGGTACAATCTGATTAGAATCACCACCCAATGCACTTATATCTACTCCACCATGATTTTTACTATGCCATGTTAAATTTGGAAGAATACCAACATTTCTTACAGATCCTTCAATTATTCCTGTTATCTTACCAGGTGCCGTATTTTGTTCTAAAATATGAAATCTATTATGGAAAAGAGCTTCTAAATCAATCAACACTGGATTAGCCGAAAAAGCTATAATATTTTCGTAATGAATATCTGTAGTTCTTAACAAATACAATAAACCTAACATCACACCTATTTTATAATAATACTCTTCAAGCTCACTTTCTTTTTGACATTTTTTGTTTTCAATAAATTCCATCCAACCATATGTCTCCCTATCAATAATCTTAGGTTGATAAATAGGATATTTGACACATTGTGAATTATACCATTCCAATACTTCATTAAAGTATCTATCCAATTTTAAACTTCGTGGCTTATAAACAATGGTTTTATTATTACTAAGCGTCAACTTGAAAACTGTTTTACCACCATTATGTGCATCCGACATATCACCATCTAACTTTATTATAGAAAACGAGCGTGAATTGTCACGAAAGATAGAACACAAATAATTTTGATCAGCAGAAAATCTAGTTAAAAGATCGCACATATTGTTTATCCAGTTATTTACTCCTTTAGAAATAAGTCTGTACATTACAGGATACTCAACTAATAATCCTTCCCAATATTGTTCGTCTTTCAAAATTACATTTGAATAAAACTCCATTCTTTCAGTTGCATTTTCCCCTTGTAGCTGATTCTCCTCTCTACATACATTCAACTCCAATATTAAAACACGGATACATAATTTATATAAATGTCCAATCAATATTTTTACCATATCTTTCTGTAAATTGTCATTTACTAAATACCTTGTTCCACATTTGTTTATCTGTTCATCCAATCTTCCTTTTGCATACTTTATAAAAGGAATAAAAAAATTAATAAATGGCGTGTCATCTTCTGCTTTTTGAGTTGTTGGATTGATCCATTTAAATTTAGGTAAATCAACACTACCGTATTTCTTATTTCTTATTGCCTGATCCATTGCTTCCCATTCTTTAAGGTCATCGTTTTCTTTAGCTTCAAATCCTTTCTCACCTAACAACATGTTTAATTCCGATTGATTTATTTGAGAAAAATATGGAAGATTAATAAGGTTTTCTATATGAACTAATTTTTCCCAAAATGCTTTTCTCTTATGAATTATTGCAATTTCATCTTTCGAAAAAACAATATTTTTGCCAAGTTGACGCTCAAAAGAGTATGTTCCTTTTAAAAATTTTTCTAACATTTACTACCTCCTACTACAATATATTTCACATATCATACATCTATTAAAAATATTAAGTATTTCTATTTATTGTGCTTTTATAATATAATTCAATTCTAAACTGTTCTTAAATAAAATAAGGATGCCTTAGGTTTTAAGGCATCCCTATTACTTTAGCAGCAAATGATTGTCATAATCGGGCATTCTGCCGTACCAGTGCAAAGTCTACCGCAAGATGCATCTTCCGAATAGCAGTTACAATGCGTATTTGCTGTTCCAGCTCCTGTATAATCTTCTAATTCCATTTCTTTTAATTCCTGAAAGGAATTACCTGCTGGATTTGAACTTTCTACCTCGTTCATTTCATATACAGGAAGTTTCCAGTTTTTTACGTTCCTACTCATATTGCTTTCTCCTTTCTCAGTATGTATTTAGTCAGCTCTGTAACTGACTATGTTCTTATTATACATCAAATTTCTTAGTTTTTATTTTTATGGAATTTTATCGACTCTACATGTCATTTTTTCTAAAAAATGTTATCTTCTTAGTTATTACTTAATTTTTGATAAACGAACTTTCCAAAATGGAAATTGGCACTAATAATAACCTCGAAAGTATTTTACACATGACTATATAATCTTAATTTTAATGGATAGATAGTAAAATCAAGATTGTCATCACTTGTGATGTCTATACACTTCTTATAGCACTAATATAAAAAGAGGACACAAAGGTAAGAGTACCATGTGCCCATTCTCATTACGGATCGAATTTCATATACACTTGTAATGCAGTTTTATAAATAAAATACTACTCCAATAGCTCTACTATTTATTTTCCCCTATATCATCTCCTTATCTCTTAATATTCTTTTTTTCTCCTAATCCTTTCAGAATGATGAGCGATATGCACCCACAAATTAGCAACATTACAGTACTTTCTATTATCTGTAAAGTCGTTGCTTCATAATAGCCGGAAACTATAAACACCGCCGTTATAGGATAAAAAACTCTTAACCCATTTGACATACTTGTAAACAACCCTGCAAAAGAATAAATCTCAGCAAATATCAACGCAAGCCAGTATCCCTTTTTTATGCGCGCTACCAATGCAATCACTGGAGAAAGGGCAAAAAAAGTTCCTAAACCATCCAGCACATAAATTTTCAAAAATCTCAAGAGCATTTCCACAGATAGCTCTTGAAAATGAAATGCAGCCTCCACACAGAATGTAATAAGAAATAACAACAAATAGAGTAGCAAACTTAATAGTAAAGTTACTACCATTTTTGCACTCATCATTTTAGATTCATTTATTGGAATCAAGTGCAAAGATTTCATCGTATCTTCCTGTTCTTCCCGGCAGATTAAATAACTACCCAATAATGCAATTACTGCAGGGAGCAGAAAAAATGTAGCTAAAGATTGTGCTGCAGTCATAAACCATCCGACACCTTCTATATATCGTTTCTCTCCAAATGAAAACTGTCCTTGTGCAAAGACAATAACTGCTACCATAACTATTGCAAATACAGCAATCCAAACTATTTTTGAACGACGAAGTTTCCTATGTTCCGCCCAAATCAATGCTTTCATACTATTTACTTACCTCACTTTCTCCGAGCTAATGCCAGATTCGCAAATACAGAAGAAGCAATAGCCCACAAACCAATACATAAAAAAGCTGCTGGCAGATTCAATTCCTGATTAAAAACAACTCCCGGAATATCACGCATAACAATTACATTCATGCTAGATAGCGGATGCAGATACATATTTATCATTAACAAAATAAAACCCAGAAAAGTATACACTAATGTCACACAAACTGGCAGTATATAGCCTTTTGAGGAAGCAGCAACTGCCAAAATTGGCAAAATAGCAAAGGCTGTTAATCCACCAATCTCAATACACTTTTTTAATAGATACAAAGTACTGTCCCATTCAAAAACAATATATCCAGTCAATACACCAGCTGCTATCGAAGCCAGAACAGTAATCAGCATAAATAAGATGGAGTAACTAAGCACGATTACAAATTTGCCAAAAAAATATTCCATACGACTAACCGGCACAATCCAAAGCTGTTTGAGCATATCATGCTGGTTTTCATCGTACATAAGCATGGTGCAAAGAATTCCCAAGACCACTGGTAATATGATCCATGGCGTATAACTAAATGCTGTCCATTTATAAAACTGTACTGGCACTATTCCTATTTTACCTATATGTTGAAAATAGAATAGTGCCAAAAATGGCATAAAAAATGCTGAAAGTAACATTAACCAAACAAACTTCCTACGGTGTAATTTCAAAAATTCCGTCTGAATCAGTTTAAGCAATTCCCTCTCCTCCCGTGATTTTCTTGAAATAATCCTCCAGTGTGTCATTACAAACCTGAGAACTGATAACAGCTATGTCTTGTACTATAAGAGCTTTATTGATTTCCGCCATATCCAAACAGGTATCATAAATCCGAAGTGTCTGATCATCATGCACAGAATAATCTACCAGGTGGAACTGATGTTCCAAAATCAACGCCGCTTTTGAAACGTCAGACACTTGTAGAAGAATATATTTTCTATTTTTCTTTTTCAATTCTTTCATGCTGTTTTCTTCCAATAGAAGTCCATGATCTATAATACCAATATCATCTGCCAAAAGTGCAATTTCAGATAAGATATGACTGGAAATGAGAATAGTTTTTCCACGCTCCACGCTCAGCTCTTTAATAAAATTTCTCATCTCTGCAATGCCAATGGGATCAAGTCCGTTGGTCGGCTCGTCCAAAATCAACAATTCTGGATCGTGAAGAATCGCATTGGCGATACCAAGACGCTGCTTCATGCCAAGAGAATATTTGCTAAATAACTTTTTGTCCTTATAGGGCAATCCCACTACTTCCAATGCTTTTTTTACTGCATTGGGACCCACGGTCCCTCGCAGTTTTGCAAAAATTTCCAAATTTTCCGTGCCGGTCAAGTTTGGATAAAACCCAGGTGTTTCTATAATTGCACCAATACGCGGAAAGACTTGTTTTTCCCGACCTTTGATATCTTGGCCAAATACATCTACCTTACCAGAAGTAATGGGAGTCAATCCCAAAATCATTTTCATAATAGTGGTTTTCCCTGCTCCATTACGCCCTAATAGACCATAAATGCGTCCCTTTTTCACATGGATGTTTACCGCTTTTACAACGTCCTGCTCTCCATAAACCTTTGTCAGCTGCTTCGTTTCAATCACAAAATTATTCATAATAATACCTCTCTCTTAAAAAATTACTATTTATAAAATTCTTCTGTTTCTAATAGGAACGTTTACGTAAAACAATTATCGATAGAATAGTAAACACGATTCCTACCGTAAATATAGATATCAGACACAATGATGGAGAGAGTGTTACTGTTACCCCTTGTGTCCAACTTCGCACCATATCTGCAGATACCGGTGATAAACTCGAATAAATTCCCATAACACTTGCCAACGGATGCGCCCCCATCAAATATGCTGGTGCGATTACCACTGGAACAAGATAAAGAAACGTTGCTCCGATAGGAATTCCATATCCTTTTGAAGAAGTTGCCATAAATACAATCGGCAACATAGCAATAGGAACAAGCCCCCCGCCCAATAAGTATAGTACAAAAGATTGTAATACGGTGCTGGTATTAAAATCTGGGAAATCTCCCGCAATAAAACCTCCGCCAACGCAGATAGCAAACGTGAACACACATAGTATTAATGACATTAAAATAATGACTGCCACTTTAGAAAAATAAAGCTGAGATTTTGAAATAGGAATAATCCACAGTTCTTTAAGCGTGTCGTTCTTCTGTTCATCGAAGAATAGCGTAGTAGCAAACATTCCTAACGCAATAGGTAGGAATAAACTAGTGAGGTTTTTGAATGCCAAGGTATATAAATCGCTAAACTGATCCATTAAAGGACTGCTCCTAGAAATACTACAAGCACGGTTAACCGCAAATATTCCTAAAAGAAAAGTAAGTGCAAAAATACTCCAGACTGTTTTGTTCCGTTTCCATTTTTGAAGTTCTACTACAATCATTGTCACTTCATTTTCCCCCTTTCATGTTTATAACTACTATTATAAAACACCAACCTTGCCATAACCTTGCCGAAATCTTGTTTTTATCTTGCTTTTAATATAGATATCTATATGCAACTACAAAATTTTAGGCAATAAGATTGTAAATACTGTTCCCCTTTCAAGAGTACTACTAACTGAAATTTTCCCTTTGTGAGCACTAACAAGTTCTTTTACGATAGAAAGGCCAAATCCATTTCCCTTAGCGGAACGTGATTGGTCACATTGGTACATCCTTTCAAAAATGTATGGCAAATCACCGGACGAAATTCCTCTACCATTATCCATAACTAAAATCTTAACTTGTTGTGTATCTTCAAAAATTCTAAAAGACACATAATCTGCTCCACTATGGGTAATAATATTTTCTAGTAGATTATTTAATATTCGCATATAGCTATTAGAATCAATCCGTAGAAAGCATTCCCGTTCTGGTATCTCAACTTCATACTCAATCCCCGCATTTTCTAAAATTGGCACCCATTCTGCAATAATATTTCTAGATAATTCATTAATATCCAATATTTCAAAATGAAAAACTTGCTCTCTAGCATCCAATTTGACCCATTCAAACAAAATAGTAACAAAATCTTTCAACCGATTAGCTTTATCTAACGCTACATGGATATACTCATCTCGTTCTGTTCCAGTAACTATCCCCTTTTCAATTGCTTCCAAATAGCCCACTAAGGAAGTCAACGGCGTTTTTACATCATGAGAAAGACTCGTCATAAGGCGCTTATATGCTTGTTCTGCTTGTCTTTGCTGTATAATCCTTAATTGACTATCAATTACGATACTATTAATATCATAACAAATCTGTTTTGTCATATCATTTTCTCTTGTCACAATACGTCTATTTAAATTTCCATCTTTTATATCATGCAAAGCATCCTTAATAAAAGAAAGCTGCTGTCGTACTCGTCTCATCCGCCAAATTAAGTATAAGATTATTAATATCGAAAACCCGAGCCCCACAATAAGATACACATTTACATTTATAGCCATATTTATACCTCACTATTAAATCGATATCCCACACCTCGAACTGTTTGAATATAAAAAGGATGTTCTGGATCAGGTTCAATTTTTTTACGTAGTTTACTAACAAAAGACATAATATTGCTATCATCAAAAGCATACTCATCTGACCATACCTGTAAATAAATCTGCCTTTTTGTATACACTTTTCCTTTATTCATTGCCAAAAACAATAGCAAGTCAAACTCTTTCCCAGTAAGTTCTATTTGATTGTTTTGTACTATAACCTCCCGATTACTCTTATTAATGCTCATTCCCTTCAATACTATTTTATCTTGATTGTGACTCTCTTGTTGATTCAAAGTAGTATAACGACGTACAAGCGAGTTAACACGAGCCATCAGTTCACTAATACTAAATGGCTTTGTTAGATAATCGTCTGCCCCCAATCTTAAACCAAAAACTTTGTCTCCTTCATCACCCTTTGCTGTTAACATTAAAACTGGCACATTACTAGATTCTCTAATTTTCTGCAACACTTGAAAACCATCTATACCAGGCATCATCACATCAAGAATAATCAAAACACAACCTTCTCTATATTCATCTAAGAATTTCAGTCCTTCAAGACCATTATGTGCGACCATAGCAAACCATCCTTCCTTCTCTACACATTTTTTCATCAAGGTACACAATTCTTTATCATCATCTATAATCAAAATGTGTTCCATCTTTATTCACCCTCCATCTATTGTCCAGTTTTATACTTACTATTTCTTAATTATAGTTTTGAGATTAAAGCAATGCAATAATCTTTTCTAAAAATATATTTAAGCTTGTTGGCATTGAAGAGCAAGTTTCGCAATGTAGCACAATAACCCCTTTCCGGGTTCTTGGCGACTTGCAACTTGATGGGGATTTCGTTTCCCCATACCCTCGACCACAATCACAGATATGTATATTGGTTTCCATTTACATGGTCACAGTGCGATAATTTTTCATCACTTACTTTCCCTGCAGGCCGCAAAATTTGGATTTTCTTATGAAACCACTACCACGAAGAAAGGAAGTTATCAATGACAAGACCTAAGAAAGAGGAAACTCTTGCAAAAACTAAAGATGTGCATTTACGCATGAATGAAACTGAATATGATCTTCTTGCAGAAAGAGCCAAGGCTAACAGCATGACGGTTTCTGATTTTATCCGAAATGCCTTGGTCAACCAGAAAGTCATCATCAAATACGAAATTACCGCAGATCTTCCCGAAATAAAAAAACTTATTAGCGAGTTTGGTAAAATTGGCAGCAACCTAAATCAGATTGCCCGATATTTTAATCAGGGTGGAATCCTCTCTTCTGAAATGAGAAATGAAATCCGAAAGTCTCTCCGGGATATTTATGAAATGAAATATGAAGTGATGAAAATGGCAGGTGATTTTCGTGGCAGTAATTAAACATATCGCAAACAAAAACTCTGACTATGGAGAATCGGAACGGTATCTTATCTTCCAGCACAACGAGTATACGCAAAAACCGATTCTTGATGAAGAAGGGCATATGATACTGAGAGAAGAATATTATCTGAACGGTCTGAACTGTGATCCATTCTCTTTTGCATCTGAATGTCAGGAACTGAACAGCTACTATCACAAGAACAAAAACTTCAATGAAATAAAATCCCATCACTATATCATCAGCTTCGACCCAAAAGACAGGGATGAATGTGGATTGACCGGTGAACGTGCCCAGCAACTCGGATTGACTTTTGCAAAGAAAAACTTTCCCGGTCATCAGGCTTTAGTCTGTACTCATACCGACGGTCATAACAAAAGTGGAAACATCCATGTGCATATCGTAATTAACAGTCTCCGTAAATATGATATACCACAAGAACCCTATATGGAATTTGACTGTGAAGCAAAAGCCGGTTATAAGCATCATCTAAGTGCTGCCTATCTTGCCCATCTAAAACAGGAAGTCATGGATATGTGCAAAAAAGAAGGGTTGCACCAAGTTGATCTGCTCACTCCTGCTGAAAGAAAAATCACCGAAAAAGAATACTGGGCACAACGCCGGGGACAGGAAAAATTAGATAAGCTGAATCTGAAAATGAAAGAAGATGGAATCACACCGAAAGAAACTCGTTACCAGACAGAAAAACAATTTCTCCGTGACGCTATTGATGATGCTGCAAGTATTGCCCGATCACCAGAAGAATTTTCAAAAATCCTTGACGAAAAATATCACATCATCCTCAAGATCAGTCGAAACCGGTACAGCTATCTTCACCCTGGCAGAAAAAAATTTATCACTGAAAGAACTCTTGGGACCAGATACACAGAAGATTTTCTCTTGAAAGCATTTGAAGAAAACACGAAATCCCGTAGAGAACTGAAAGAAGAAATTCTGGAACAGCAGGCTCCGAATACTTCCACAGATTTACCACCTGTTCCTTTCTCTGATACTTCTGCTATCCCTGCACCATTCATTTTCATAAAATCAAACCTCCGGCTTGTAATAGATCTGCAAACCTGTATTAAAGCCCAGCAGAGCAAAGCCTATGCTCAAAAAGTAAAGCTCACCAATTTGAAGCAGATGGCTCAGACTGTTGCCTACATACAAGAGCATGGATATGATTCTCTTGATGATTTCCATGCAGCACTCAATCAGGCATCAGACCAGACCAGTGCTTCCAGAAAATCTTTAAAAGATACTGAACAACAGCTCAAAGAAGTGAATGAACAGATTCATTTTACCGGACAATATCTGGCATACAAAAATGTGTATGCTGATTATCGTACAAGCCGAAACAAGAAAAAATTTTATGAAGAACATCGAGCAGAACTTTCCCTGTATGACACAGCTCTACGAACACTCAAAGAAAAATCTGGCGGGAATAAATTGCCTTCCATGAAAGCTCTCTATGCTGAAAAGGACCGGCTTGTTGAATTGAGGGATAGACAGCGTGAAGATTTTTCTAATCACCAGGATTATGAACGGGAGCTTCGCACTGTATCTGCGAATATTGATATGATTCTTGGGAAGAATCGTGGGCAGGAGCAACAGATTGAAAAAGAGCAGAATTTATAAACCTTTTCATCTCCAAGCACCCAAATATCATTTTCAAATCTATGCTAATGAATAAATTCCTGTTTGCATCTTTCCTAAAAAGATGTATGATATAGAAAAACACAGGAGACATCATTAAAATGAAGGCACATAAATATTGGTCACTCGGTGCATTGGCATCCATGATCGGAACTTTTTACTGCTTCTCAAGATATGAAATCTGCTCATAAATATTTTGCTTACAGCTCTCTTCTCTGTATGATTATGGCTATCTATTCTGGTCATAAAATGATTTCTGGAAAGTCCTTAAAAAAGAAAGACTCTGTTTCCGAAGAATCTGCTGAATAATCAAAGAAGGAGTTTCTCCATGTGTGGCGAAATAGAAAAATGCTATTAAAAAGTTCACATAAAATACATTGCTTATGTAAATGTACCGGTATTCTCAAACAGTTATAACGAAAATACCTATTGAAAAAGAACTCACAACCATAGTTCATTTCATAAATCAATACAAAAACATTGATGTTTTTCTTATTTACAGTATGATATAATTAAAAAGAAGATGCAGTATTAAAGGGAGAACTGCCCAGACAGCCTGGCCTCAGAAATATGCACCTTCCTCTATAAATATATTATGTGGTATCAACACCTTTTATACATAAATAAAAAGATACAGTAAACAAAATGGTACTACCCAGGTAGCCCGTTTCTTGCTCATGTATCTCAATCTATCTTAATCTTAGTCGATAAATTTTAATTTGTCAAGATAAATTTCAAATAAAAGAAAGGAAAAAAGGTCTCACTTATGTTAGAAAAGAACAAAGCAGATAGCAGAAAATATTTTATTTTCAAAATACGAGATTTGGTACATAATTCTTTCCACACACTTGAAGAAAAGCGAACAGAAAGTTTATTGCAATATATGGGTATCTGTATCAGCACCTATGATGAACTTAGGGCATCCCTTGACCCAACCAAACTAAAACGCTCATACGAAGGATTGTTAGAAGGACTGGATTACCAGATGCAAATACATCCTTTTCATAAGCTTGATTTATACCAAAATGATTTTTCTCACTTACATCAGCTCATAAATCTTGCAAATGAAGCTCGCGATAAAGAACTTCATAACATTCACCGTAGCATTGTAGCTTTAAAAAAGAAATTGGAAGCTGAAAATCTCATAAATTGTTATATTCAATGCTTACTCACAGAAACCACATTCAAAGGCATGGATTATTTAATGGAGGCTCTTATTAGTGATTTATTATATGCAGGACATTCTATGTCTCATATTTTAGATTTTTTCAAAAGACAGCAGCAAGAATTTCTAGAACATAATGATGCTGAAAAAACTATACAGAATCTTAACGAATTTGACAGAAAACCTATACCTTTTTCTATTCATATCTGTTTTAAAATTTCAAGCCAGACGCAGAAGGAACTGGCACTTAATCTTATAAAACAGCAATTTGAAATCCATACTAACCAAGAATTAGGGATACCTCATATAAATAACGATACCTTAATTGCCAGTAAAGAGTATCTAGCTTTAGATGAATTCAAAGCAATCGACTTAGCTCAAAAAGAATTCCAATCCGTTACAGAACTGTTTGATATGTGGCAAAGCACAACCAATTGTATTCGCGATGATTTATGGTATTATTGGAAAGAAGACACGGTTTTTCATAAAATCAGCTTAAACAGCATTGATCCCATAAAAATGCTTAACCATATTGACGCAAACTATAAAAAACAGTTGGAACGTTTTTTACAGTTGCGAAATGATCTTGGCAGCAACAATATTAGAACTTTGGAACGAATACTTTATACTCTTAATTCTGCCAAATCGCTGACTACTCAAAACCGTTTTCTTAACTTTTGGTCATCCCTTGAATATATTTTATATTCATTTCCACGCTTTACAATCATAGAAAAAGCACGCGTTGTTGTTCCAGAAGTTTTTGGATTGTTCTATCTAAAAAATAAACTTAATATATTTTGGGCACGACTTACTTATTGTATGTCTAACAAAAAGGATTATGCTGAGAAATATCCTACTTTACAAAATTTTATAATGAATTGTCAGGTCACTGAAAAAGATTATTCTACCCCAAAAGTAATTGCTTATCTAAGTGATGTAAATAAATATAGTGCTATTTTATCTGAGCTTTCTTTCCATATTGTCCTTGAGCGAGAATGTCGTGAAATAATTATGCTTTTAACTGAGCCAGAAAAAACAAGCAAGGCAATTCAAGAATATTTTGACGGTATTAAGCATGATTTAAATTATATTTATCGTCTCCGAAATCAACTAATTCATTCTACAAAGGATATTGACGATTCCCTGGAGTATATCAGCTTTCGATTGTATCGCTATGTTAACTCTGTACTTTCCACGATATTATACTATCAGGAAAAAAACAATTTATATAGCATTACAGATATATTAATTTCTGTAGATGCCACCTACCAAGACTATAATAAAAAATTATCGCCAGATATCAAAAAGAAAAAGAAGAAATCTTCTTCCGAGATTGCTTCAGAAACCCTTTCTCCTGAAGACATCTATCGCATTGTACGACCAAAATATTTATTCATTGAATAGTATTTTAATATTAAGATTCATCTTTAAAATACATTATCTAAAAAGTGGATGCTACTTTAACTAAAAGTTACAGTAACATCCACTTCTTAAAAACTATTTCTTCTTCCTCTCCATTTCTTCTTCGATTTCCTTCTGTGGCTGTCCTTTTCTCTGACTGGCTATCTTCTTCTGATGATTACGGAGTCGTTTCAGTACCGATCTTCGTGGAGCATTTTTATCTTTTTTCCTTGGAATGTTGTTCATCAGTCCATCAATCATATTGTAGTTGGCTTCTTCTGCCATCTCTGCACTGCGAAGATATTCTCCATTATCCATGACCTTCTGCCAGTTTGCCAGCTCTGGTTTCTTCTTTTGTGTTTCTCCAGATTGTTGCTGTCTGATCTGGGATTGTGCCTGCATTTCCTGTTGTTTTTGCTGTGCCTGCTCTGCCTGTTGCTGCATGAAGTTCTGGATGTTCCGTCTGGCTTCTTCATCAAAGCCATTGTAACAGTCATTCATGACTACGGCACCTTCCTCACTGAGAATCACATAGGCTGCTCTTGTTCCATACTCCTCATGCTCCATCAGAAACCATTTCTTCTCGTTCATCAGGATGTAATCCTGTGCAAGCCATGTTCCTTTCTTTCCTTCGATTTCGTACCCGGTTGTATCAATGGAAAGTCTGGTATCGGAAGAACTTTTGATTGTGAGAAATTCTGGAATGATGATAAAACCATCTTTGTTGACATAGTAAGCTGTGGTTTTTCCATCGTCGGTGATGACGATCACATCACTGCAACCAATGGAATGACCTTTGAAGTTCTTCGGTCGCTGCTTCTGTAAACGGAGTTTAATATCAGCCGGAGTTTCCCCCGGCTGGATTCTTCCAATATACACCTGCTGATAGTTTTCTACCTGGACTGTTCTTCCTTCGCTTTTCAGTTTCTCGTAAGAACGGAAACGGACATCCCGGTACTCTGGGGTATCTTTTACCTGATATACTGCACACTGACTTGTATTCATTCTTCATCCTCCTCTTCCAGTTCCATTTTATATTCTTCCAGATCCATAAGAAAAACCTCATATCCTTCATCGCTCATGCAGAACAGTTTTCTTATGGTATTGCAGACAAGCCCGATCATATCTGCATCGCCTTTCAGAAAAGGAATGATATGATCGATTGCCTCCATCGTGTCATTTCTGTTTCCTTTATCAAACATTGCTGTTACTAAACATTCATCCGCATCAAAGTTCATCGCCAGATCCATCATAATTCCACTTCTCCCTTCTTATGTGTCTTGGATTTCTCCGTTGTCTTATTCTGCTCCTGTGCTTTTGCCCTTGCCTGAAAATCTTTTAAAGACTGCAGCACAGATTTCTTCACTTCACCTTTTGCTCTGCTTGCAGGTTCTGCCTTTTGTGGCTGGCTCCGATTTACAGATACCGGTTCCTGCTCTGCCCTTCTGTCTGCCGCAACCGCAGAAGGTTTCTGTCCACTTCCTATTACTGTTTCTGTCGTATGTTCCGTTTCCTTTACCCTTCCATGCTTTTCATCCAGATACTTTTCCATGTCTGCGATTGCTTTCTGCACCAGAGGGCTTTCTTTATAGTGTGGAATCATATCTATCAGATCACGCCGTATCCGGTCTGCACTCATCAACTCATATTCTCCGGAATAATTTTCATCACCATCTTGCAGATCAAATCCGATTCCTTTAATCCCATGCAGTCTCTCTGCTGGGATACTCTCATATATTTTAATGGCTTCTTCTAAAGTGAGGTTGTTATGGTACTCTCCCATGACCGGAAACTCCATGCACTCTGCGACATAAAAACTGATCGTGGCTTCTGGCTGTTCCTGCTCCGGCTGTTTGTCAAAAATAGAAAATCGCTCTGTATCTTCCAGACGGGAAAGTAAAGAACGGGCAGTTATAACATCGCTGTCTATATCGGATTCCTCGGATACCTCAAGCAGCCAGTCCTTGATAGTTTCTGTTTTCTTATTCAAAATATCCTCCGTGAGTTTTTCCACCTGTTCTTCTCTATTTTCAACTGTATCGTTATACTCATAGGTATCAACGTCATAGCTAAAATTATCCAGGTCCACAGCGAGCTTTTTAATCTCCTGCTGGTCAAGATATTTTTCGGATTCTTTTATATACTCTGCCAGAGTGATTCGCTCCTCTGCAATCGGGTTAATATCCACCTTAATTCCTGCCATCGCTATACCAGATTCATTTAAGGCATTGAAAAAGCTATCTTCTCGAATATCACCTTTATAGGAAAGAACCACATCAAGGTCAGAATCTTCCCGGTAAAGGTCTTGTCTGCTTCTGGAACCATACACTCTTGCAGCAAGCAGCTCTACCTCCTGTTCCATTCCCATATCTTCTAATACTGCCTGTGCATGATACAAGACACCTCTTTCAACATCTGCCCTGCTCAGACTGTTTAATGCCAGTTCATTTCTTCCAATCTCAGAAGTCGCACGAAGTTCCCCCTCCTGCAATAAATCTTTAGAGTGCTGGATCGTCATTTCTTCAAATTCTTTATAATCCACTTTGACACATTCCACATCATCCATTCTTTCACTTTTAAGGATTTCATAAGCAGCTTCCTGAATGGATGCGTCTGGATTATCATAATCACCACCCTGGATTTCATGCAGATCAGAGTCATAAAAAATAAACGAATATCCTTCTTCTGTTGCCTGTATGGTCAGATACCCTTTACTCCTGGTAAACTGCATTGCGATTCCTTCATAGGTTTGCATTGCTTCTTCCCTGCGAAATCCTTCAAAAATACTTGCCGGGCAGTTCTTTTCTAATTGTATCCGCTGCATCTGTTCTTCCTGAACTTCTTCCACATCTGCCATCAGATCTTCGTAATCCACTACTTTTGCATCTTCCAGTGAGTACCCTTTATCTTCTAAAATATCACTGGCAGCTTCATCTACATAGATTGTCGGATTGTCATAGATTCCTCCATCATCCTCCTGATAATCTTCATTATAAAATGTATAGTCATAACCATCTTCTGCGGTCTGGATTGTAAAGTATTGTTTTCCAATCTGATATGCAATCTGTACCTCATTCCAGTCCAGCATGTTTTCCATTTTATTTACCACTTCATATATTTCTGGATTCAGCCACCCTCCGATCTGTTTATACGCATGGGTCAGCCGATCTATCCCGTTTTCACATCGGATAAAATCCATGCTTTCCTGCATCGTTTCCGTATTCTGGATACCAAGCACTTTTTTCTGATGATTTGGCAGACGTAAATATTCCTGCATCGCTTCATCCAGTGATTCATACCGGTTTACTTTTACTACACCCTCTGCATTTACATCTTCCATCACATAAAAATTATCAACGTAATGAATCTCTGGCATTTTTAACTTTATGCCTTCCGGCAGCTGCACCTCACTGACTGCATGAAAATTAAACCGGACATCCGTTCCAGATTCATTTTTTCCTGCCATCGTTTCTTCCCAGGTATCTTTCTGTACTGCCTGTATTTCTTCGATTGTAAGTGTCTGTCCACTCCGCAGGGTTACAACAGAATCTTTCGGGAATTCCGTCAAGTCATAAAGTGTTGTTCCATTTTCCTGCAAATATTCTGAAACTGCTTCCAATGCTCCTGCGTCAAACCCGTTCCATAAGTCCTCCGCTACAAGCTGTCCATTTTCTGCTACGATAATGCCTGCCACATCGGAGCCAAATTCATCCTGTTCCATTAAGAAAAACTTCTCCCCGGCATATTCCTTTTCATCAACCGTATGCCATGTTCCGTTATGTCCTTCTGCTTCATACCCTCTTGTCTCTGCCGTAATCGTCACTTCGTTTTCTCCTATCGCCTGTTCTATCCTCTGCATCCGGATCTCAGCTCTTGCCATGTCGATAAACCCATCTAAAACTGCCGGGTGGCTTTCGATCACATAATCCAGGTTCAGATTTCTGCCCCGGCTGATATTTTCCGGGACTTCGATATGCTCCGCCCAGTCTTTGTTCTGTCTGGAGAATCTTCCATCATGGGAAAGTTCCTGGATGGTATTTGCCATAACAAAATTCATACGTTCTTCCCCAAAGCGTTCCACGACTTCTTTTGCTGCATTCTGCTTTAAGTGCAGCCCGTCAAAATTCTCCCGGATAGCTTCTTCGATTGCTTTCTTGCAGTCCATGTTTAACTTTCTCGAATCCAGATAAGCATCCACATCCCGTTCTCCCATTGCCTGTTCCAATGTTCCTTTATAAACTGGCGGATATGCCCTGACTGAATTATGTTCCAGTATGTTCATTCTCTGCTGGACAAACTCCGGAAGTTCCTGAAATCCAAAAGAATCTACATAATAGGCTGTAATCTCTGCACCCCTGTTTATCACGATCACATCACTTACCGATAAAGAATGACCACGGAAATCTTCCGGTCGGTCAATGTTAAAGCGTTCAAATATATTTTCTAACGTGATTGTTGGCATCCATGGTGCTGCATAAACCATCCGGTAATCCTTTCCGTCAATGGTATATCCCAGACTCTTTGCGGATTCCATTCCCATAAACTGATAAGTATGCTCATCCCCACTATCCATCTGATAAATGGCAAACCTTCCGCTTTCTCCATGCAGAAGAAGTGTCTCATCAATCTTTTCTGCACTCTGCTGTTCCAGTGCTTCCTGTTTTGTAGCAGATATTTCTCTTTCTTTCTGCACTTCCCATTCTGTTTCTGTGATTCCAAAGATACCGTCATATCCAAGAATTGCATCTTCTGTGTCTACAAGTGTTGATTCTGCCAGCTGTGGATTCTCTTGATTTCCATGTAACACATAAATTTCTGCCCCTCCACGGTACAATTCATATGCACGGTCTTTCGTAAGCGGAAGCATATGGTCTAACTGGATTCCTGCCTCGTGCATTTCTGTAAAACCAACCATGCCATCCGGGAAATTGTCAATCTGTGCCTGTATTTCATTCATAAGGCTTCTCGTATATTCACTTCCCGGTCTGCGGATTGCAGTCATCATACGGTTCACCAGTCCAAGCACTTCGTCTTTATCATCCATCTTATATGCAAAATTCACAATAAGATTTCTCTGGGAATCTGTGAAATCTCCCGTATTGGCAGCTTCTGCTGTTTCAATCAGACGGTGGGCATACTGCATGGCTGTTTCTTCTGCAATTTCCGGCTCTTTCGCTGGGAAGTTCGCCCTTGCTGCCTGGATCACTTCATACACCAGCTTTGAACCGGCTTCATCGTAAGATTCCCTCATATCCCATACCAGGTCATTCAGTCTTTCCACCTGTCCAGGGAAGGTTTCTGCATATTCATTTACAAATGCCTTTTCATTTTCCGAAAAAATATTTCTTGGAAACTCTGCTTTTTGCACCAGCATCTCTGCCTGATCTTTCGGAGAAAGGTCAGAAAAATAAGTAACGCCTGTGTCAGCATCATATTCCACATCATAAAAATCAATCGGATAGTTCTCTCCGTGCCCACTGCTGTCATAGAGTGGTGTGACGGCAGCACCTTTTTCTTCCAGAAAACTTTCCAGTGGTTTCTCATTTTTCTCTATCTCACCACTTTCCAGAAGGCGGACGTATTCCCCCACATTCTGCTCTAACTGTTCCCTGCTCATGTTTTCGATCAGATCATAAGTAAACTCGGAACCCATACTGCCTGAAAGATGCAGAATTAAATCTTCCTTATGAAAAGTATCCCGAACTGGTCTTTCCATTTCCAGCTCGTGCATCTGTGTCTCGATATTCTCAATGACTTCCGCAGACGTTTTCCGGATGGTATCCATAGATGCCCGGAGTGCTTTCATATCCTTGCTTTCACACCAGCTGGCAATATAGGTAAAAGAGTATTCGGAAGTATCCAGACCAAAGTGGTTGCAGACAATATAGGCAATACTTTCTGCTTCCACTTCTTTGGTTATCCGGTCTTTTAAAATCCCTTCCGCATCCATTACCTCCCGGTCATGCAGCAATGCATGGCTTACTTCGTGTACTCCGGTTTTCATGGTCTGGAGATTACTCATATCTTCCTTTATCGCAATATATTTTTCTGTCTGGTGATAATAGCCTTTTGCTTCCCCTTCCACATTCATCATGCGGATCGGTACAGGAGAAATATTCTGCAATGCCTGCATGAACGTATCATAAAACTGTACACTTCCGGTAAGCTCCGGCACCTCCAGTTCTGCGATCGGTTCTCCCTCTGTCTGGCTGACATCAAACACTGTCGTTATGCGGAATCTCGGTATCACCATCTCCACAATCTCTGTTTCCGGCTGTCCATCATCCCCAATCACAGGCTCTTTTGTTACCGGGTCGATCTTTTCAATCTCCTGTTTCTCCCGGATCGGTGCTGGTGCAATGATCTGGATTCCTTTCTCTCCACGTTTTACATGACGGTTAAACTTCTTCTGCCATGCCTGATACCCTGCCACCAGTGTTGCTTCCGGTTTCTGCATGGTGATCAGCAGCGTGTTATTAAAGCTGTAATTATGGAACTTTGACATGGTATTCAGATATTCGGTATATCGCTCCGATGTAAAGATTTCCTTTACTCCCTGCTCCAGCCGTTCCGATATTTCTTTTAACTGTTTTTCTATATTATTTGCCATAAACAAACCCTCCATTTTATGTCCCCGCCAGAGAAAACTCTGACGGGAAATCTTTTATAACTCCTGTTCGTGTTTTTTCTTTGCAGCTTTCTGTACAGGTGGCTGTTCCGCTGTATTCTGCTGTGCCTTCTCCTGCTTTAAGCGTTCCAGAATAGATGGCTTATGGATTCTGTCTGCTGTTTCCGGAAGTTCTTTTTCTTCTGCAGTATCCCTGCTATCTGTGCTACTTCCTTCTCTGCCAATATCCTCATCTGCCATAATCGTCTCATTACCCTTTTCATCCATGTTCAGCAATGCATTTAACTCGGATAACCGTTCCATCTTTTCATTCAGCTCTGCTTCTTTCGGGAATGGTTTCTTTACCTCTTCCTGTGCAGTAGCAAGCTGCTGTTGTACGGTTTCCAATTTCTGCTCACTTTCCGTCAGCTTCCTGTCAATGGAAGAAAGGGTGTTATGGATACGCTGCATATTTCCTACCGGGTCTTTTCCGATCTCCAGCTTATAAGAGCATTTTCCTTTGACCGTCAGTTCAAACG
The DNA here is from genome assembly GCF_900209925.1 of Anaerobutyricum hallii. NCBI lineage: Bacteria > Bacillati > Bacillota > Clostridia > Lachnospirales > Lachnospiraceae > Anaerobutyricum > Anaerobutyricum hallii. The sequence goes on from NZ_LT907978.1 coordinate 2,811,742, forward strand.
CATTGGAGAACATATTGTAGGAAGCGGATAACGTAAACCCATGATATTCTCCGACCTTTCCGCCGGTGCTGACGGTTTTTAATCCTGCACAAGCAGCGATCAACGCTTCGCCTGCTTCTTTCTTATCTTCATAAAGGACATTCCCTACCGTCATGACAAACGTGTCATTGTCCTGTAAATCCACGCTTTTTACTACCTGGGAATCTATCTGCATCCCGGCAATCCGCTCTTTCAATGCACTGATCTGTACCGGGAAATTCTTTGCAATATCGGATTCCAGACGATAAATCTGACTGGTGTGGTTTGCCTTTAGAAGTTTCAGCTTACTCACCTGCACATCCAGATCCATTTTTTCCTTAATGTACGGATTACCTGTAGCAAGAGCCTTAATCTCGGCATAGGACAGTGCCGTATCATCCACATCTTCACAAGCTCTGACCGGGGATTTACTGGTCATGATCTGGCTGATGAACTTCTGCTTATTCTCCAAAATCTGCCACATATACGCATCAAAAGTATTTTCCGTCACATACCGGAATATCTTTACTTTGTCATTCTGGTTTCCCTGTCTTAAGATACGTCCTTCCTGCTGCTCCAGATCAGACGGTTTCCATGGACAGTCAAGGTGATGGAGAGCAATCAGTCTGTCCTGTACGTTGGTACCTGCACCGAGTTTTGGAGTGGAACCCATCAGGATTCTCACCTGTCCAGCCCGTACCTTTGCAAACAGTTCCGCTTTCTTTGCCTCCGTGTTGTATTCATGGATAAAAGCAATCTCTTCTTTCGGGATTCCCCTGGCAACCAGTTTGTTTCGGACATCATCATATACATTGAAAGTCCCATCCCCTTTTGGAGTAGACAAGTCACAGAAGATCAGCTGTGTTGTCCGGTCTGCTTTTCCCTCGTCCCATACCTGAAAAGCATTTTCCACACAGGTATTGACCTTGCTTTTTTCTGCATCCGGAAGGAGTTCATTTAATAGCCTCTGATCCAATGCACATTTTCTTCCGTCATTGGTAATCTTGAGCATGTTGTCCACCGTTGGATTCACAAGACCGGCTCTTACTTCTTCCGCACGTTCCGAAAAGGCACTGACCATTTCCTGCTGTTCTTCACTTGGTTTTAAGACTTCATTGATAAACTCTGCTTCCGGTACAGGAAGATTCAGCATATCCGATGTCTGAATATCCGCAGCTTCCTTAAAAATGGAGATCAGCTCTGGAAGATTAAAAAAACGGGCAAACCGTGTTTTCGCACGATAGCCCGTTCCTTCCGGTGATAATTCGATTGCGGTTACTGTCTCCCCAAACGTTGCCGCCCAGGAATCAAAGTGTCCCATACCCATACGCATGAGTGTGTCATACTGAAGATAACGCATGATAGTGTAAAGCTCGGTCATACTATTTGATACAGGAGTACCTGTAGCAAAGGTGATTCCTCTGCCGCCTGTCAGTTCATCCATATACCGGCATTTCATAAACATATCCGAACTTTTCTGTGCATCCGTCTGTGAGATACCCGCCACATTCCGCATTTTTGTATACAAAAAAAGGTTCTTAAAACTATGGCTCTCATCCACAAACAGCCGGTCTACACCCAACTGCTCAAAAGTTACTACATCATCCTTTCTAGTCTGGTCATTGAGTTTCTTCATCCTCGCCTGCAGACTCTTCTTTGTTTTTTCCAACTGCTTGATGGTATAATTCTGCCCTGCCTGATGTGCCGCTTCTTCAATGGAAAACGTAATATCTGCGATCTGATCTTCCAGCATGGCAATCTGCCGTTCTCTTGAAAGAGGGATTTTCTCAAACTGCGTATGGCCGATGATCACGGCATCATAATCCCCTGTCGCAATACGGGAACAGAACCGTTTTCGGTTTGCCGGCTCAAAGTCTTTCTTCGTTGCCACCAGGATATTTGCTCCCGGATAGAGACGTAGGAAATCACTGCCCCACTGCTCGGTCAGATGGTTTGGCACAACATAAAGATTCTTTTGTGAGAGTCCCAGCCGTTTTGATTCCATACCGGCTGCGATCATCTGGAACGTCTTTCCTGCTCCTACGCAATGAGCCAGTAACGTATTATTTCCATACAGCACATGAGCCACTGCGTTTTTCTGATGCGGCATCAAGGTGATCTCCGGGTTCATGCCGACAAACTGAATATGGCTTCCATCATATTCCCGTGGACGGATGCTGTTAAATCGTTCATTATAAATCTTACAGAGATCTTCCCGTCGGTGCAGGTCTTTAAATATCCACTCTTTAAATTCCTCTTTGATCAGCTCCTGCTTCTGCTGTGCCAGCATTGTTTCCTTCCGGTTTAATTCCCGGTGTTCCCCCTCGGCATCCTGTACCGTGTCATAAATCTTGGTATCTCTAAGGTTTAAGGCATCTTCCAAAAGACGGTAGGCATTGGCTCTCTGTGTTCCATAAGTGGAAGTGACAAGGGCATTTCCGTAGCTGTCCACATTCTTTCCCATAACATTCCATTGTCCGGTCACTTCGGCATACTGGACTTTGACCTTGCTCCCTACATAATATCTTGGTGTATGGAATGTCTCTGCCATGAACTGTGTGATATAGTTCTCTGAAATCCAGGTTGCTCCAAGTCTTGCCTCAATCTCTGACGCATCCAGATCTTTTGGCTGTACCTGCTCTAAATACTGCACATTCACCTGATATTCTGGGTGATCTTCTGCAAACTGTTTGGCGATCTGCAGTTTCTCTCTTACATTTCCAGAAAGATATTCGTCCGATGGCTCCCATTTTTCACTAATCGGATTCTTAAAGATTACCCCCGCCAGTTCTTCGGTAAGCTTCTCTTCTGTTTTCCCGGAAAGCTGTGCCATATAGGAAAGGTCAACGCCTGCCCTCTCACCGATAGAAACCGCAAGTGCTTCACTGGCAGTATCTACAGAAGTTACCGTTTCTGCCCTGCGGATTGTCCTTTTGGTAAAAATATCCGCTTTCCGTTTCAGTTCTCCCTTATCATCCAGAAATTCCAGAGAAGTCAAAAGACAATAGCTGCTGTCCTGGCTGAATGCCCGCTTATTGGCATTGCTGCTGATAAGACCATATTTTGCTGTAAAGGCATCATATTCTTCATTGAGTTTTTCCTGCAGCTTTGTGATCTGTTCAGCGCTTCCCTCTTCCATTTGACACTGGATCAGTTCATTCGTAACATCACGGATCTTCACCATCCCTTTGACACGTTCCGCTGTCATTGCCGGAAGCTCCATGCAGTTCATCACAGAATTTTCCCGGTAATAGACTTCCTCATTCACTACGGTAAAACTGAAATTCTTTACCTCCGGGTCTGCCGGTATAAAGACAACATCCTCCTCCAGCTCTGTATCCGAAAGTTCCAGTTCCGTGATCGTGCCATGGATATTCTGGACAGCTTCTTTTAATTGTTCTTCTAAGGTAATTCCTTCTTTTGGTTTTACGGTCACTTCCTGCTTTCCATACTGGGTACTTTCTGTAGTAAACTCACCAAGCACCATTTCCGGATGCTCTGCAAAATAAGCATTGACTGAATAGCCTTCTGGTGTTTCCTTTAAATTTAACCATTCCAGTTCCTCAATGGATGCCCTGTCCCTTTTCTGGAAAAACAGAATATCAGAAACAACGCTGGTATTGGCATTTCTCTGGAACGCATTATTCGGTAATCGGATGGCTCCAAGCAGTTCTGCCCGGTTTGCGATATACTGTCTCACTGCCGGGTTCTGCTTATCCATCGTTCCACTGGAAGTTACCACTGCAACTACACCGCCCGGACGGACCAGATCAAGGGATTTTGCAATAAAATAATCATGGATCATAAAATGATGCCGGTCATATCTGCGGTCACTGACCTGATACGCCCCAAATGGAACATTGCCTATCACACAGTCAAAAAAGCTGTCCGGATAACTGGTTTCCTCAAATCCCTGTACTGCAATCTTGTTTTTCTGGTAAAGCTGTTTTGCGATTCTTCCCGAAACCGGGTCGAGTTCCACACCGTACATATTGGCTTTGCCCATACTCTCCGGGATCAGTCCCATAAAGTTACCGACACCACAGGACGGCTCCAGAATATTTCCCTGTTTCAGTCCCATATTTTCCAGTACTTCATACATACTTCGGATCACGGTCGGGGACGTATAAAAAGCATTTAAGGTCGATGCCCTTGCTGCACTGTATTCTTCCGGCGATAAAGTATTCTTTAATTCCAGATACTCATTCGCCCAGCTGCTGTTACTCTCCTCAAATGCCTGTGGGATACCACCCCAGCCAACATAACGGGATAAGATTTCCTGTTCTTCGGGTGTTGCCAGACGTTCTTCTTTCTCCAAAGTCTGTAACAAATGGATGGCTTCCATATTTGCTTTATACTTTGCTTTCGGACCGCCTGCTCCAAGGTCATTATCCTGAATCCGAAAGTTATGCGGTTCTGTTACAATCTTTTCTGCTTCCGGTTTCAAATATGGCTGGAATTCTCCTTCATATCCAAACAGTTCATTTTCTCCGGGAATATAATTGCGTCCGGTTTCCAGGCACCGGAACACATCGGCAGTTGGTGCATTGCTGACTGCATAAAACTCATCATACGAATATTTAGGGAAATCTTCTGTATGATAGGTCGACAGATGAAGTTCTGTATTGGAACGGGTCTGTGCAACCAGATCTTTTCCCTCTAGTCCTTCCGGCAATACCCCTACTGCTTCAAAGTGATACCCCTGATACTCAAAAACACCCTCATCCCAGGACTCTGCCAGTTCTTCTGCGGTTTTAGCTGTTGTCTCTTCTTCTGGTTCAGTTGGTTCCTGTCCCTCAGAATCTTTCGTTGTTTCCTGTTCCTGACTTTCCAGAATAGATTCTTCGGCAGTAACCTCTTCCTCTTCTATTTCCTCCACATCTGACATATCGACTACGGTCGGTTCTGCCACTGCCTTCGTATCCAAGAAATCAAACATGGTCATCTGGTGCCCTGACGGTTCTGTAAAGAATGGTTCTGCTTCTGGTGTCGGGAATATCGTATAGGTTCCTTCTGCATACTGATGAAGTTCCGAAAGAAGTTCTGTTTTTTGCTGATAGTTTGTCCCATACGCTTCAAAATCCAATGGAAGAGCTGCCAATGCTGCATCCATATTCTGTAACAGTTCTTCTGTCTGCTCTGGATTCTCTAAAACTGCCATCATTTCTTTTCTTGGTTTTTCCCAGAAGAAGTCCTCCGTAAATGGTCTGTCCATCTCTTCCGGAAGACGGTCATAAAAACGGAGTACCTTATTTGCCATCTGCTCCCGTTCATATTCCGGCATACGAGCATAATCTTCTGCCTGCAAGAACTGGTCATTCTTTATCAGATAAGCTACTCTATTTGCAACTTTATTCCAGGATAATAAAATTGACGTATATGGATTCCCATAAGCACCTCTTGCAAGAAATAATCCTTTTCCATCATAGTTTGCGTGTGAATCATCGGCACCAGACAGTGCATGACTGCTTCCACCGATCCCATACTGTTCCTTGATAAAACCTGTCCTCGATCTTTCATCTTCATGCAGCAGATAAAAGGAATACGTCCTAAGCCTGCCCTGCGAATACGCTCCACCTCCTGCAAGATAAGCATCAATCTCATCCTGTGTAATGAACATCGGATGTTCTTTCCAGGCAAAGCCATCCCTAGCCTGATAAGGAATCACCTCATCCGCAAACTTCTGAAACTGCTTTGAGATATTTATAGGATTATAATGATGGAAACGCATAATAGAATGATTTTCTTCATAGGCTTCTGCCAGTGCATCCAGTCTTTCATTCAGTTCCGAAAGCCACTGTGGATCTTCCAGCTTTTCTTCCAGATAATCCGTGATCTCCGGATAGATACTGTGAAGATGTGGTAAATCCTCCTCATCAAAAACAATCTCGGCTACCCCTTCTGCCATATCCCCTTTCATATAGGCAAGAGCCTGTGCATGTTCTTTTACTGCATTGTTTCTTGCTGCATCCAATACAGACTGCGGTGCATATTCACCCTGGTCTAAAAGCTGATGGATACGTCCGCTGACATCTTCCCATGATAAAAATGCCTTATCTAAAATCTGGTCTGTGACCGTATGCCCCACTACGATCTGCATCCCGGTTTCATCAAACCAGACCGAATATTCACTTCCATCAATCTGAAAGCCTTTTCCACCTTTGCGGTATTCACGCTTCACAAACTCCGTATATTCCTCCGGGGCCTGTTCGCTCATAAAATTATAGATGATACGAAGTTGACTGCCCGCCCGGTTTCCTCCTGTCCGTAAAATATCATCGATAACGCTTTCTGGAATCGGGATTTCTCCGGCATAAAGGGCTGCTGCCCTTTCCTCGATCTGCCGTCTTTGTTCATTTGCAGTTGGATATTCGGGCAAAGATAAAGCAGAGGCAATTTCTTCCTCTGCTTTACTCAGTCCATCTTCTCTTGTATCTTCAACTAGCTGTATACCAATTCCGTCAAGATGCTCTCTTCCGCTGTTGCCATCAGTGCGTTCATATGTGCTGTCCAGGCCATCGGGTCTGCTTCCTTGTCCGGTGCCGGATGGTTCTTCAGCAATTTCTCCATCTGGCTGTCCATCCTCTCCTGTGCTGCCATCTCGATTTCTGCCAGATGGCTGTTCAGCTTTCCTGTCAGGAACAGGCTCTGATACAGGCTGTTCTTGTGTTCCTTCAGGAATCTCCTCCGAAGCATCCCGTATTTCCCTATCGTCACTTCTTCCTCCTCTACGGTCAGGTTCGGAAACAGGTAATCCCCCTTGCGATGATATGTCAGTTCCATAGTCGGTTCCTCCTTCATTCTCGATATTTTCTTCTTTGTTGTTTTCTACGTCCTGATTTTTATTTTCACGCATTAACGTGTTGAAGTTATTATAATTCCTTTCACTGGAAATTTCAACCTCTTTTCTGGCTTCTTCCAGAGAAATTTTATGTACCGTCCTTCCAATGTCAATCAGAACACTCTCACTGATCTGGCTTGCTGCATTTCCAAGAAAGGTCAGTACAGACAGCCGGTTATAATCGGTAATATGCATAAAATCCTCTTCTTCCAGAAGCTCCATCGGTTCCAGACCACACCGTCTGCAAAGCATGTAATATACACTGTCCGTTGCAAGCTGGCGGAAATCACTGCGGATCGTAACTTCATCCAGATCTTCTAGATACGTTCCTTCCGCTGCATATTTCAAGCCGTCCAGATATTCTTCCAGACTGTCTGCGACCATTTCCCTTGCAACCGCCATCAACGCATCCGATAAAGTCCCTGTATCTTTTTCTTCCAGACCATACGCTTCTGCCAGATGGGTAAGGATCTCTTCCTGCTGATGTTCCTGCATCTGCCACAGGTAAGGGCTTCTTCCGCCTGCCACCATGTGCGTATCTGAAATATCAAACACATACCGGAGTCTGGTATTATGACCATTCTCGTCAAGCAGGGCGATTCCCCTAGCTCCCCGGTTTACCCAGCGGAACATTTTCTCATTCCACAGTTCCAGGGACGCACAGGCGGTTGCCTGTGGATGCTGTGCGTGGATCAGTAACTGGTCTGTAAAAGGATACCGGTATAGTCTCGCTGCGGTATCCATATAACCCATCCAGTCCCTTGGCGAACTGCTCACCAATGTCGCATGTTCCTGTGCCAGTTCCCGGATGTCCTGTAATTTCGACATACTGCCTACCTCCTTGCCTTATTTCTTTTTCTTCTTTGGAAATTCCAGATGGAACCTTGGCTTTCCGTCCTCCAGTGTCAGTAAAAGATCTGCGTCAAACTTTATATCTTTTTTTCTGGAATACAGCCCTTTTACATGGGTGCAGGCTTTATCAAGAAGCTCCACTGCCATCTTTTTATCCAGTGTTTTCTCCATGCTTCCTAAGAAACGGTTTTCTTTCCAAAGGGCAAAATCACACTGCCTGTTGGAGCAGTAAAAATTTTGCTTTCCTTCGTAGACATCAGAGCCGCAGACCGGACACTTACCGATCACTTCCCTTGCTTTCTGGAACCTTCTCCTTTCCGTTTCCGGTATTTCCCTGCACACAGAAAGAATCTTATCGACTAAAGAAGTGATCTCACCCATAAACTGTGTATCGGTGATCTGCCCTTTTTCCATCATTAAAAGCTGATTTTCCCATTCGGCAGTCATTGCGGCAGATTTCAGATAAGCCGGCATGACATTCACCAGTTCCCTGCCCTCTGTGCTTGGCAAGATCTGCTTTCCTTTTCTGACTGCATAGCCGGAAGAAACCAGTTTTTCAATGATACCTGCCCTGGTTGCCGGAGTCCCCAGTCCTTTCTTCTCTGTCTCCGAATCAAAGTCTTTATTCCCTGCGGTTTCCATAGCGGCAAGGAGGGTATCTTCATTGAATGGTTTTGGCGGGGAAGTAAAATGCACTGTCTTTTCTGCCTTTACCGGAGAAAGCGTCATTCCTTCTTCATATCCATATGGGATGGAAGTTTCTTTTTCCGTTTCTTCTTCCGGCTTGGCTTTCACGCACTGGTTCTTAAAGGCATTCCCCGCCGCTTTAAATCCCATCTGCACCGGCACTTTTCCTCTGGCAGTAAAATCATGTCCCTGACATTTGACCATAATATCCGTCTGCTCATACTGATACTCTTCCCCTGTTGCCTGCACCAGCTGCTGGCAGACCAGCATCATCAGGTTCTTTTTGTCCGCTGTCAGATCAGAGATTCCTTTTTCTACGGCTTCTTTTGTTGGAAGAATCGCATGATGGTCGGATACTTTTGCATTGTTAATCACTCTGGTGATGTTATGTCCCAGCTGTCCATAATCCAAGAACGGAAGTAAGACTGGCATTTTCCCTACCAGTTCCTCTACGGTATCCCTCATATCCTCCGTCACGAACTGGCTGTCCGTTCTTGGATAAGTGACCAGCTTTTCTTCATATAATTCCTGCAGCATATCCAGTGTTTTCTTTGCCGTATAGCCAAAGTAACGGTTTGCTTCCCTTTGCAGACTGGTCAGATCATAAAGTTTGGGAGGAAACGCTTTCTTTTGTTCCCTCTTTATCTGTGTAATCACTGCTTCCGAATCCATACATAAGGAAGCAAGGAGATCGGCTGCTTCCTCATTTGCAATATTTTCAGAAACTACCGTAAGCCTTCCGTCTGTCAGTGCTACTTTATAAAAGGCTTCTTTCTGAAAATGCTCAATCTTATCCTGACGTTCCGCAAGCATGGCAAGCGTTGGCGTCTGCACTCTGCCCACAACCAGACGTTTAAAATAACAGGTCGTATATGCCCTAGTTCCGTTCATTCCGATCAGCCAGTCTGCCTGTGCCCTGCATACCGCAGCCATGCAGATATTCCGGTATTCCTCTGCTCCTTTCATTGTCTGAAAACCTGTCCGGATTGCCGTATCTTCCATGGAACTGATCCATAAACGCTTCACCGGTTTCCTGCATCCGGCAAGGTCATACACTCTCTGGAAGATCAGTTCCCCTTCCCTTCCTGCATCACAGCCATTTACCAGATAGTCCACATCTGCCCGGTTCATCAGGCTTTTTAACACATCAAACTGTATCTTTTTATCTCTGGAAACTTTCAACTTCCAGACCTGCGGGAGAATCGGAAGGTCATCAAACTGCCATTTCTCATATTTCGGGTCATATTCCTCCGGCTGTGCATACTCTGCCAGATGCCCAAGGCACCAGCTGACAATACAGCTCTCCCCTTCTAAATATCCGTCCTCTTTTTTATAAGCTGACAGGTTTTTGGCATAACTCTGTGCCACACTTGGTTTCTCTGCGATCACTAAAAATTTTGACATACGTTTTTCTGTCCTTTCTACTGAAAAAGGGCAGCCAAACTACTCTGGCTGCCCCCTGTCCTTATTTTGGTTGCTTCTTTGAAGATGGAAGTTTATTCTTCCTCATCCTCTTCTTCATTTACATACGGTCCATCAGAAAACTCCAGCTGTTCGCTTACATAGTCCTCCTCTTTGCCACGTCCATGCTTTTTATAAACGGCAATCCCTGCCACTCCAAGAATCACTGCAAGTACGATTGCTCCAAGTCCTTTTACATTCATTCCCGTCTTTTCTTCTTTCTTCACTTCGGTTTCCTCCTCTACTGCCGGGGTAGTTTCCGGTGTGGTTTCCGGAATCACTACGGTTGATTCTTCGGTTTCTTTGCTCTTTTCTGTCTCATCCAGAAATTCTGCCAGGTCATTCTCATCGACCAGGGACATCATGTACACGTTTTCTGTATTGCTGGAACGGTCAATGACCATATAAAATGTATTTCCCTTCTTGGTCTGGATGGTAAGGAACTGTTTCGTATCATCATTTTCCTTATCATCCACCAGCTGGGCATTTCCCGGAGTAGAAAAAGCCGAATTATCCCCTTCCCCGGTGACCCTTCCGGTATCCTCTTTCTTCTCCGTATCTTCTGTTGATTCTGTTGCCGTTTCTTCTACTACCTGTGTCGTTGTCTCCTCCGCCGGTGGGTTTGCGTTTGCATAAACCGTAGCAATGGATGTCCCGGAGATCATGGTGACTGCCATGGCAATCATAAGCAGTTTCTTTACCACTTTATTCCTCATCGTCTAAAACCTCTCTTTCTGTCATCTGACCAACAGGTGGTCTGTGAACTTCTTCGTTGTTTTCCTTTTTCTGCGGAGCTTTTGCATCCTCCACCGTGATACCGCCGTCCTCATCCATCTGAATCGTAACGGTTCCTTTCTGAATCCCGTCAAGCAGGACAAGCAGGCTGCGGCTGTCCAGCTTCATGGAACGGAACGACTTAACGATCTCTATATCTTCCATCTGCTGTCTCAATGTATTCTGCCGCTTCAGGTGTTCCTGTAATTCAGCGATCTTATCCTCTGTTTTCTGAATATCATTCAGAAGTTTTTTTAATTTCATGTTCATCTGCCCTGTCACCTCCTCTAATGCAGACGACCAAACGCCATAAAATGTTCCTGCCAGTAAGCACTTGCAATGCTGGTATACTGGACAGGCTTGCCACAGTGAATCATCATGTTATTGCCGACATAGATTCCCACATGGCTTGCTCCCGGTGTGTCATAGGTTCCCTGGAAGAAGATCAGATCTCCCGGTTTTGCCTCCGATGGTGATACCTGCGAACAGTGTGACCGCAGCTCATCGGCAGTACATCTTCCGACATTCCATCCATTTCCACAGTTATTGATAACCCAGCTTACAAAGCCGGAACAGTCAAAACCACTTGGGGAATAACCGCCCCATACATATGGAACACCCAGATATTTTTCTGCTTCCTGTATCATTTTTGCAAACTGTGGATCAGATAAAGCATCTGCCGGTATGTCGTAACCAAATCCACTGCTTCCGGTGGGTATGCTGTTTAGATCAAACAGATAATCACGGTTGCCATAATATTTGTTATACGCATCGTAGCGTTCCTGTTCTTCCTCTGTCATACGGCTCCTTAACACGGCATCCAGGCTGTGGTTTGTCATCGTCACATCCAGACGGTTCACCTCTTTTGTAGTCGTGACCTGCACTTCCTGGTTTCCATTGCTGTCTGCTATGTAGGCTTCCCATGTCTGGTGTCCATGTGCGGATGCCGCCGCATGATTGTCATAGTAAACATCGAACTGTACCCCATATCTTGCGAACGCTCCGGTATCTTCTACTACATATTCCACACCGTTCATGACTACATGGGTTCCGATCGGCACAAATGGATTCGCCGCATCCACGGCAATCGTATGGTTTGCTGTCGGCATTGCCCCACTGGCTGTCGGTCCGCCACTCCACTGGCCACAGCAGATCGGGCAGTTACAGTACCCACTTGTCACAACCAGTCCCAAGGACTCCCCTACCCGGACAGTCTTGGTTTCTGTAACTGTTTCTCTGGTAGAGTCTGTGGTGATTCCATACTGCTGTCGGAAGATCTCCTTAATCTCCTCTGCCACTTCATCGTAAGTGAAGCCGCCGTATTTTACCGTAAGATAAGAGATCAACTGATATGGGTTATGACCGATCTCATCAATCTGGTACCGGTATTCGTCATAATCCGGATGGGTGGATTCCATCTGATTGATCTGTGTATTCAGTGCTTCTTCCAAGGCACGGTACGCATTTTCAGCGGCATAAATATCTTCATCCGTACTGGAATAGCTGGTAGAGATGATTGCTGAAGAAGCTCCCTGCAAAGATGCCGTACAGCTGGTAAAACTGGCTGCGATCAGCACAAAGATCAGAGCAAAAACAGCTACCGTGGCAAAAATCCCCCGGTTCTGTGCCGCCACCATCTTGACGGCATCTTTCGCTTTTTCCGTAAACTTCTGTGCGGAAGTGATCGCTGCATCCTTTACTTTTTTACTCTGTCTGGCTGCCTGATACTGCTTCTGGTAACGCTTCTTCTGAAAGAGTTTCTGCAGGGCAGATTTCTTTTTCTTCTCTGCTTCTCTTTTCACTGCGTCCTTCGCTTCATTTCCATAGGCAGTCTCAAATATCAGCCTGCTCCTTTCTGCTTCATCCAGGACGCTTTCTTTTAATCTCCGGGATTCTTCCCTTCGCCCTTTCAGCCGTTCCCGCATGTAGATGGATTTCCTTGCAAGGCTTTCCCCGACAAGCTCTGCCCGGTGTGCCCCTTCCACTGCCGCATTTTCATCCTCTTCTTCGTGCGTTTTCCAGTGTGCTGCTGTGACTGCCGCATCTTTGACTGCCGATGCCGGATTCCGGATACCGATCCCGGCACCATGTACCATGCCGTCACCCTCATCACCAAAAGACAGACGGGAAACTTTTTTCCGCTGTTCCTTCAGCACCCGTTCCCTTTTGGACTTGCCTTTGATCTCCTCGTGGAACTTATCCAGGGAATCTTCCATCACTTCGGAAGTTTCCCGGTAACGGGCAGATTCTCTTTTGGCTGCTTTTTCTTCTCTGGAAGTCTCCTTTTCCTTCCTTCTTTCCTTTGCAGCATAATCCCTGACCATCTTTTTCTTCCGAAGATCCCGGCTGTCTGCAACTGTCTCCAGATATGCCCGTTCCTCTCTTGGCTGTCCACGGATACTCTCTGTGCGAAAGGCAGATTTGGGATTTTCTCCATTTTCAACGGAAATATCTCCCTCTATTTCTACCTCTTCACCCATATCTGAGTTTATATCCTGGTCGGATACATGTTCCCTGCTATATCTGGGTTTTCTGGAACTCTGCTCCGGCTGCTCCATCTCCCGTTCTTCTTTAAGCCGTTCATGTCTGCGTTTACTAAAATCCAGTTCCTCTTTCTTCTCACTGCGGGAAATCTCGGTATCCGTATCCCGTCCGGTGATCCTTTTTTCTTCCTTGTTCCGGAGGTTTTCTTCCCGCAGACCATCCCGGCTCATCTTCTGGACGGTTTTATCTCTCGCCTTATACTCATGCTCCTGCAACTTTGACCATCCCCTTTACTGTTTTGTACCGGTTATTCTGTCTTATCCTGATAGTCCTCCCATTTTTCCAACACTTCATCTGCCATCCCTGCAATGGAATCCGTCAGCTTGTCTGTCATTCGCTCACTTAAAGTCCCCCTTACAGCCAGACAAGATACAATTCCCGTAAAGTCAATCAGTTCTGCCAGATAGATAAGGTCATCCACCATCTCATCAGCCATTACTTTTTCCTTTCTGTCCTTTTCCATTTTCAAAATCTCCTTTTCATTGTCTGCACAGATTCTTTCTGCAAATACGCAGCAAGGCTCACCGCTGCATCTCTCCATGTTTCTGTAATCTTCCATCTTGTAATCCTCCATGATTTCCGGGCAGAAAAATTGCCGGAAGTATCTCCCGGCTCATCCTCTACTCTGTTTTATTTTGTTTCGTTTATTTCTTTAATCGTTCCGTTCTCCAATACCAAGTTTCTTCCGTTTCTCCACCTCGTCCGGCTTGGAAGTCATCAGGGCATACAACATCAGGGAATTATCAAACTTATCCTTGAACGGGATAATGGTACTGCCATAAAAGACCAGTCCCTCACCTTCCCCGCTGTTCGTTACATAAGAAAGCTGGTGTGGGGAAATGTTGAGCTGCTTTGCAAGGATCTGTCTGTCACCGGATGCCTGATTGAGCATCAGTATAAAGTCAGAGTTTTCAAAGATGTTCTCAATCTCCCGGCTGGCTAACAGGTCTTTTACGTTCTGTGTGATACCCGTCGGGATACCACCCCATTTACGGAATCGCTTCCAGATCTCCACGCTGTATGCTGCTGTCTGCTCCTCTTTTAAGAGCAATCTCGATAGGTCAGACGCTTTCACGCCTTTCGCCCCGAGCCACACCGTGCAAGCAACTTTCATTGCACACGGCGTTCCATGGGATAAGTCTTTATTGCTAATACAGTCACTTCAAAGTCTGGTTAATTGTTATAAGGTTAATTGCTTCCAATCCTGCTTTAGCTCTCCATTTGTTGAGCTTTGCAATCTTGGCAGGTCCCCTACAATCGAATAAATCGATGAGGGACTTGATGATTTTCACGTCATTAGAATAGATAAGGCTCTTTATATCTTTGTGTACGATTCTGAGGTTTGCATATTCATCCGTACCACCTTGGCTTGGTGGATTAAGATATATGCATTCCACATCTTCAAACGCAAGAGACACCTTTGAGAGTTCACACTTACCCTTTGATGCCACAAATCTTGATAGGCGGTTGTCACAGAATTCGATACTATGATTCGTGTCGTTATCTCTACTCAACTTCAACAGCGTTTCTCCATATTCAGATTTAGCAAGCATGCGGTGAATACGTTCACGTCCCTGTGGGGTGTAACGATTGGTGTCCACTCGGTAGAACATTGGATTTTGCGTCCTACAGTATGCTACAGGAACGACAATCATACCATTGATATATCTAACCTGTTTGGACTCCCCATATTTCTGATAGAAATATTCGTCCATCGCACCTTTCAATGTCGGCGGTTTTTCCTTGGAGAGGTCAGCCCGACTATTCAGTCTCGTCTTCATGGTTATGTCAATCGACGGGAACAGTCTGTGAACATCTGAATTTATCATAGTAGCCATGTTATAGTACTGATGCATACCTACGACTGCTTGGTTGTATCTGATGAGGTCATCGTGCTGTGATTGTTCACTCTCGTGAGATTTACAGGCCTGCGCCATGGCATTTTTCAGCTTCACTCGTTGAGAATTGATGGCTTTGTCAGTCATATGAGACTTGATAGACCATTTCTTTCCCTTCTTGTAAAGTTTAAATTTTATGCCTAAGAAGTCGCTATAGCCTTTGGTAAGATTCGTAATTCGTGACTTATCTGGAGATGTTTCCAGCTTTAGTCTGTCCATTAGCCATTGCTCGACCGCATGCTTTAGCTTGGAAGCATCAGAATACGACCTGCAAAATATCTTAAAATCATCCGCATATCTCACTATGTGGCACTCTTTCAATCTGGACTGTCGCAACTTCTTGTACAGATTCCCTTTATTCGGAGTACCATTTTTATTCATATAAATATCGCTTTTCAGAGGATGCTTTGCAGGCATTTCCTCCCATTGACTGGCTATCCACCAATCAAGCTCATTCAGCACAATATTTGCCAGTAAGGGACTAAGTACACCGCCCTGTGGCGTGCCTTTGTCGGGTACCGTTCTAACCCCATTTTCTTCAATTGGAGCTTTTAGCATTTTTCCAATTAAGGAAATCAGCCTTTTATCACGTATTCCCATCGTCCATATCTGTTTTAGTAGCTTTCCATGGTCGACATTATCAAAAAATCCCTTGATATCTACATCAACTACATAGTGGAATCCGTCCACCTGCGCCAGTTTGTAACACACGGCAACGGCATTCTTAGTGCTACGATTCGGTCTGAAACCATAACTGTGCCGATAAAACTTGGCTTCGCATATAGGCTCCATGACCTGCAACACGCTTTGTTGTACAATCCTATCTAATACCGTAGGGATTCCTAATGGTCGCATTTTCCCATTTGGCTTTGGGATATATACCCTTCTCACCGCTTTAGGCTGATAGTTAAGAATTTTGTCCCTAACACATTGAACCAATGCTTCCTCTGACATCTCAGCTAAGTCCTTAAAGGTCTTACCGTCGACACCAGGTGTGCTGCTTCCTTTGTTTGATTTGAGATTGCGGTATGCCATTTTGATATTGGCATCTGAACCGATAATACTTATCAGATTCGTGAAAATCTTTTCGCTCGCACTATCCGCATATAATGCGTCCTGTACTTCGACCATGCCGTAGTACTCAGCATATCGGATAGCACTTTTCTTTAACAATTCCTTTCTTTGCATAGTCAACATCACCTCACTCTCGCAAGACTTGTTTCTCTTAGTCATACTCGAACCTATGAATGTTAACTGCATTACTTTATTACACTTGTTTTGTCGACTGGCAGACTGACCAGTCGTCCCACTAGAGGCTGTTGCTCCACTCCCATTACAGAAGCTTCATCGCTCGTGCCTCCGCTCTCACAACGATAAAGGTAAGTTATACAGTGTGTTTTCCTTACCAACAGGTCATAGCATGTGCAACTGCTCGCTGTTCGTTGCTTTCGACGTTCCAATATGATGCAATATACTGTACTTAGGTGCTTCCTTTGAGCCTGCTGATTTCCATTGCCTGTAACAATGCTCCGACTTTCACTTCCACCCAGTTACTTTTCGGTAATCAGCGCCAAACCGTTGGCATACGCTTTTCAACGCATTCGAATTTTAGACTCTTTAAATCGTCAGTTCGTCCCCACTTCCGTGGATACTCACCATATACAGCTTCACTACATAATCACAGGCAACCCACACCTCTGTGAATCTTTCCTCAGCCTTACCTGTTAGGACCTGCTTTTTGCTCTTCACCCTAACTTTTGACAACCCGATAGTTCTTGCACAACTATCACGCTGTAGGGAGTTTGTGTGTGTCCCTTCCGGGCGTTACCCCTTCATTTGAACAACACCATATCAGTTGTATCAGTAGCTTTTCTTTTTATGGACGGCTACTGACCCCGCTGTCTATTCAACAAGCGGAACGTCTCGTCCGATGGAACTCATCAATGTAATATCTGGTACTCTTATTCGCAGAACGGTTGATCGTTACCCTGTTCCACACCTGGTCCTGTACGATCAGCATCCCCAGTTTTTTCAGCTGTTTTCCCAGATCCTTAATGTCAAAACATACGATACGGTTACTCAGTTCCACGTTGGTTCTATGGTTAAACACTTTTAAGGAACCATTGACGTAAATCTCAAGTGCCGTTGCCAGACGCTGTGCTTCCTGCTCTTTCTGATTACGGAGAAGATTATATAGATCCTCTAAGATCGGCATTTTTTCCGGTACCGGGTCAGAAAGGAAATCCTGATAGACCAGCCTTACGCATCGGTCAATGACGGTCTTTTCAACCGGCTCCAGTCCGTTCTTTCCGCCTACTACCAGCTCACAAAGAGACAGGATGAAGTCCGATTTTAAGGAAAGTGGGTCATCATCGTCAGCGTAATCCAGGTTAATATCCATCGGATTGATATAATCGTGGCTGGTCGGGGAAATACGGATCACCTGTCCATGAAATGCCCGGACTAACGGATAATATTCACCTTCCGGATCACAGACGATAATGTCATCTTTCGTCACGATAAATGCGTTTGCAATCTCTCGTTTTGCCGCAAACGACTTACCGGAACCCGGTGTACCAAGAATCAGTCCGTTCGGGTTTTTCAGCTTCTTCCTGTCTGCCATGATAAGGTTATTGGACAGGGCATTTAATCCATAATAAATAGATTCCCCAGCCATAAATAATTCCTGTGTGGTAAACGGAACAAAAATTGCTGTGGATGTCGTTGTCAGTGCCCGTTTGATTGGCACAAAATTCATCGCAAGCGGCAGGCAGCTCATCAGTCCCGGCTCCTGCTGGTAATCCAGCCGTTTCAATGCACAATTATATTTCTGTGCGATGCCGGCAGTCTGGAACACCACATTTTCCAATTCCTGTTTGGTCGGTGCGGTATTTAAAAACAACGCTGTCACAAGGAACATTCGCTCATTTCTGGACTGCAGATCTTCCAGAAGCCTTTTTGCTTCCCCACCGTATGTATTTAAGTCCGAAGGGATAATGTCCATGTCATAACCTGCCCGGACCGCTTTTTTCTGTTCCTCGATCTTCATACGGTTAATATCCGTCACCTTGCTTTTCACCAGTTTGATCGCCTTCATCTGGTCGATGGACTGGATATGGAAATTTACCATCAGGTTACTGTCCATCTCCAGAAACTCTGCCAGCATCTTGTCGGTAAGTTCCGGTGCAAGGATCTGTAAATAGGAAACAGCTCCCATCGTGCCGCCTATCTCAAAATCTTTTCCATTCTTAAATACAAAACTGGTCGGTGCGACATAATCCTTGGTACTAAGCCCTGTCCGAAGTACATCGTCATAAGAGAAATGGAACGGAACTTTGCTGTCCTGGTTAAAGGTTTCATACATGATCTGTAACCGTTCCTCTCCGTTCAGCGGATAGGCAGATACCCCAAGGATCTTAAAGTTATTCAGAATATCCGACTCGATACGTTCCAGTTTTGGCCGTGCTTCCCGGATATTCTCCGCTTCAATCCCAAATGTGATATATTTGGTACGCATCAGCCCGTTATTTCCTTTTGCCAGCTGGTTATTGAGCATCTGGGCAAACTCCATACGCAGGTCATCAAATGCATCCTCCTGCGGATTGATATGGATGACCTTCTCATACTCTGCCATGTTGCTGTGCTGGTTGATAAAAGACAGCTGAAAATGAATTGTGCTGTCAAAGTAATTCAGGAAATCACACCAGTTTTCAAAGATGGCGTTCTTATCTTCATTCTGTGCCAGCTGATAGTTGATGTCATAAAAACGGATCGTCTTGGAATAAAACTTGTCCTGCACCCGGCAGATACCGTCCCTTCCCATCTCATGGTATGGAATCGACTGCTGTGCAGTGATCCTCTTATCTCTGGCACTATCCGGTGTTTTCTTTCCTGTCCCACTGCCTTTCGTTCCGGAAACCACTTTTCCTGCCGGACGCTGCCCCGACGGTGCTGCGACAGGTCTGCTCTTTTTCTTTTTTGCGTTTTTCTTTGCGTCACGCACTGCCTGCTTTTCTGCTCTGGCTGCCAGCTTTGCTTCCCTTTTTGCATTTTTCTTATCCGCTTTTTCATGTTCCTTATGCAGTTTTTCTTCATATTTCTGTGCCCTTTTGAGGGCTTTCTTTTCCCTGCGTGTCAGTTTCCGGTTCGGTCTGCGGACACCTCTTTGCCGTTCCAGTGCTTCATACCCTGTCACCATCGGCTCATCATGCAGTCTGCCGCTTACTGGTCTTCTTTTCATTGCGGGGTCTGGAAGTTCTTCTTCTCCATCCTCCTCATCCAGCCAGTAATCATCCGGATATAATTCGTCTAAACTCTGTGGCGGCTGTCTATCGTTTTTTCTTTTTAACACTCTTCGTTCCCCCTTTCTTCTTTCTGACCACGGTATATTTTTTCTCGTACATATTTTCCATCTGGTACTTGCGTACCGGAGGACGGATAAATTTTACGGTGATCATATTTTTTAAGACCTTTTCTAACGGAAGCCCATCCTTCTCATACATGGCAAACAAAAATGCCGGAAGCATCAGAAGGCACATCCCGGTCGCTGCGTTACTGGAACCAATAATTCCCCTGCTTAAGAAATAAAACGGAAGCCCTACCGCCGCCGCAATCCCAAAGCAGATCAGCTGCCGTTTCGTCAGATTGAAAATGATCTTATTCTTGACCTTGGTTAAGTCTTTAGGCACAGATACAAATGCCATTGCCAATTCCTCCTTTCTTAATGGGCGTTAAAGATACTGCGGGCGAAGTTTCCTGTTTTCATCAGACTGAAACACAGGATCACCGTGTATGCCATCACGCCGAACAATGCAGAATGTATGTTATCTGACATTTGGATGTTTGCGACCAGGACCGCATAGATTCCCACGCAGACCATCATAAAAAATCCCTGGAATGCCAGTGCAAACAATCCACGAAGATAGTTGTTCCCGATCTGCCCCCATTCCCGGTTGGACATGGTTGCGAACGGGATCGCTCCAACGGACGAATAGAGATAAATCTCAATCATACGTCCATACAAAATCACTGTAATAAAGACTGAGATAATCTTCATACACAGGCTTACAAGCATCGTTTCCAGTGCCAGTATGACAAGTTCACCAATCTCCATAGATTCCATCGCCGTTTCCATTGTAGAGATCATCGTATCTATATTGATCGCTGTATCAGAACTGATAACTCCAGCTGCCCGGCTGACTACGGACTGCCCGACATCAAATACCGCCATCGTGATCGTAAAGGTATGGCTGACGATCCAGACTGCCACCCACATCTTGAAAAAGTATTTAAAGAACATCCAGGTGTCGATGTCGTGCATATTGTTCTTTTCTGTTAACATGGAAATCAGCTCATAACAAAGCACAAAGGTAATAATCATACCGGCAATCGGTACAATGACCGAATCGGAAAGATTTTGTATCATGCTGAAAATGTTCCCATTCCAGCCCTGCGGTGTCTGCCCAACCTGAGCAGCAATCTGACCGGTCTTTTCATTGACATCGGTATACATTGTTGTCAGGTTGGAACTTACCATGCCTGTCAGAAGATTCCTCATCCATTCTTCAATCGCTTCAAATATCCGATCCATGAGTCATCTCCCTCCTAAGTTTCTCAGCTAAACAAACCGGAAAGTAACGGTACAAGCTGGGTGCCGATCAAAACAACACCACCTCCCGCCATCAGCTGTTTCATACCCAAATAGGTGTAGGAAACCGGCTCGATGGCGGGCGGCGGCGTGTCAAGAAATATCTATGGAGTTTTTTTAGAACCGCCCCGGCGGGGCAGGTCAGGCTGTGACCTGCTCCACTTCCGGGAGGGGTTTGAGATTAAAATGAATTTCGATAGAAATGTGTCTTGTTTTATCGCTGTCTATGCTCTCATGGACAACGATTTCTTTAATCAGGCGATTAAGGGTAGCTGCGTCCAGTTCCGTGATGTCGGCGTATTCCTGAATGGCTTCTACCCACTGGCGGGCGTCATACGCAAGCCGGATTTCATCGGCCAGCTTCTTCCGGCCTTCCTCAACCCTCGCCTTCAACTCGGCCTGTTCCTTCTGCGTCTTTTCCATCAGCAGATTGAAGTTTGCTTCGCTGATACGTCCGGCAACCATATCCTCATACAGCCGCAGAACCATCTTTTCCAGAACGTCAATCCGTTCCTCGTCTTTGGCAAGGGAGCGTTCCAACGCTTCCCGCTGGCCTTTCTGCTCGGCTTCGCAGGTGTCGGACAGCTTCCCGGCAACGGCTTCCCCGTCCATCAGGGCGGCTCTGGCACACTCCCGGATTTTGTTCAGTACAAGCCGGTACAGGGTGTCGTACTCAACCCGGTGCTGGGAACAGTGCTGTTTCCCGTAGGCATTGTAGGTCTTACAGGAATAAATCTGCTTCGGGTGCTTCTCGTTGGTGTAGCGGATAGTCAGCGACTTCCCGCACTCGCCGCATTTGATAAGCCCCGCAAACAGGCTGATTTCCCCGGTCTGGCGGGGGCGCTGCCGGGATTTCAGCTTGCGCTGCACGATGTCAAAGGTCTTGCGGTCAACAAGCGGCTCATGCTGGTTCTCCACGACAATCCATTCCTCCGGCTTCTTCTCCCCGATGGTGCCGATTTTGAAGCGGTATTCCTTCTTCTGGGAAGCGATAGCGCCGGTATAGACGGGATTCATCAGGATGTCCTTAATCACGGTAAAGTCCCAGATATACCGCCCATTTACCGGGTCTTTCTTTTCCCACTTGGTTGACACGTTCCGCAGCCCCCGTACCCGGTTCCAGTAGGTCGGGCAGGGGATTTTTTCTTCTTCCAGCCTGCGCCGGATGTAGTTGGGGCCGTGTCCTTCCAGCGCCCACGCAAACAGACGCCGGACAATGGGTGCCGTTTCCTCGTCAATCAGCAGGTGGTTTTTGTCCTCCGGGTCTTTCTGGTAGCCGAAGGGGGCAAGGCAGCCGGTAAACTGGCCTTTCTGCGCTTTCAGCAGATAAGAGGAATGAACCTTCTTGGAAATGTCCTTGCTGTACATCTCGTTGAGGATGTTCTTGAACGGCGCAATGTCGTTGTTGTCCCGCATGGTGTCGATACCGTCATTCATGGCGATATAGCGCACGCCGTGGCGGGGGAAGAAATCTTCAATCAGGAAGCCGGTCTGCAAATAATTCCTGCCTAACCTCGATAAATCTTTCGTTATCACAAGGTTGGCCTGCCTGCGCTCGATGGCTTTCAACATCCGTTTCAGGTCGGGGCGCTCCATGTTCAGCCCCGTGTAGCCATCGTCCTGATAGACTGCAACAACCTCCCATCCCTGCTTCTCGCAGTAGTTTTCCAGCATATCCCGCTGGTTTGCAATGCTGGCGCTCTCCCCGTCAAGGTCATCGTCCTTGGAAAGCCTGCAATAAATAGCCGCCCGGAAGCTGCCCGCCAGTATTGCGTCCATGCCTGTATATTCCATTCCGTTCATCATAACCGTTTACCCGCACAATCCAGACGGAACACGGTCATGCTGAACCTTGTCTTTATTATACTCTAAATCTTGCTTTTTCGCAAGATATTCTTTATCATTTCTCTGGCTGTATTTCTGTGCAATCAGGCTCACGAAAACGTCCGTAGCGTCCAGTTCGCCGTCAAATACCGTTGTGACATGGATTTCAGTTTTGTTTTTTGCCATAGGCAGTTACCTCCATAAATGAAATAAGCCAGACAGGAGAGGGTCGGCAACGAAGTCCGGCAACGGGCTTCAAAAAACCTCGAAAACAATCTCTGTCTGGCGGGTTATTGTTTATTTACTTTTTCTTTTATTTTTCTGTTGCTTTGGTTGTCAGAGGGGAGAAAAGCCCGCAGTTACGGGCTTTTTCCCGGCAACCGGCTCGGCAACGGGATAGCAACGGGGTCGGCAACCGGCTGTGATTTTCCCGGATATTTCAGAAGGGAAGTTCCATCTGCTCCGTGACTTCCACAAATCCGTCCGGCGTTTTTTCACGTCCGTTGTCAGCGCCCGTTGCCGGGGCTTCCTGTTCCCAGCCCTTCTGCCTGCCGTATCCTTCAAATATCCGGGGATTGGAGAAATACTTCCATCCCGTGATACAGTGGTTCATGATGTCATTGACCTCCCGGATTTCCCATTGCTTCGGCTCGTCAAAGGGGTGGTTCAGGGCTTCTTTGAAAAGCTGCTTGGAGCATACGGCGCTGCCAGTGTAGCGGTCAAGGTATGCCTGTATCATCCCGGCCTTGGTGTCCTCCGGCATGAAATCCCGCTGGTGTTCTTTGAGGTACTGTATCATTTCGGGCGTAAAAGACAGCTTAAAATCGCCACTTTTGTAGGTTGTCATGGCTTCCGCCCATACCTGTTCAATATAGGCTCTGGAAGCGGCTTCATCGTCCAAAATGTGTATCTCGGCCTGTCCGGGGTAGACCATGACCGGCAGGAAGCGCCGGTTCCCGGAACGGTCAAGGGGCAGGAAGTCCAGCGCATTGGAAGTCCCGCCGAACACGCATTGCCGCAGCCTGTCCTCCGGGTGGGTTTCGTAGGGGATTTTATAGACCTCCTTCTGGCGGCTTAAAAATGACTTGATTTCCTCTATGCTCTTGGCGTTTGCGGTGGCAATCATCTCCGACATTTCAATTATCCAGTGGCCTTGTAGCTTGCGGTACACGTTATCATCGTCCAACTTCCGCAAATCATCGGAAAACCACTCGTCTTTTACGGCCAGCAGCCGGAAGAAGGTGGATTTCCCGGCTCCCTGACCGCCAACCAGACAGAGCATGACCTCAAACTTACAGCCGGGGCAGAAAGCCCGGTGGATGGCTCCCAGCAGGAACAGCCGCAGGGAATGGTAAGTGAAGTTGTCTGTGTCGGCTCCCAGAAAGTGACGCAGGCAGTAGCGGATACGCTCTTTCCCGTCCCAGACAAGGCCGTTCAGGTAGTCCCGGATGGGATGGTAGCTGTTGGCGTCTGCGGCCAGATCAGCGGCGTCTGCTATCTTTTTCTCGCTTGTCAGGCCGTAGGTATCTTCCAGATACAGCCGGATATATTTCATGTCCGTGTCGGTCATGGCCTTGCTGCCGGTTCTGCGTTTCCTGCCGATGGGCTTTAGAAGGTCAATACGCTCGGTCAGGAGATTTTTTGCAACCGCCCCGGAAAGAATGGGGTCATACTGGAACACGGTCAGGCAGTTGTGGATACTGTTCCGCACGCCGCCTTTCTCGGTGCCCTCCAGCATGGCCTTGACTTCCTCAACGCTCCGGGGCGGGGGTGCGGCTTCGATGGTGTCCGTCACGGCCTGCCGCAGTTCGGGCGGCAAGGTCTGCCATTCTCCGCTCAAGGTTCCTCACTTCCTTTCCGTAGCTGGTAATCAGGGCAGCCTGTTCCCCTATGTCGGAGAACAGCAGCACATCCAGCAGATATTCCACATGGGATTGTTTCTGCAAGGCTTCCACGAAAAGCGGGTGCCATTCTTCCTCCGGCGTCTTGGGGGCATAGTCCCGCTTCCAGCGGCGCAGCAGATTGTGATAGTCGGACAGTACCCGGAAGCAATATCGCTCCATGCGCTTAAATTGCTGTTCCGGGCTTTCCTTCCGGGGATTTCGCTTCGGGCGGCTCCTGCTTGGTGGCTCCTTATCCTCATAGGGGATGAAGAAGTCCTGCGCCAGCATGAGGGCGGCTTCCCTGGGGCTGACGTTTTCCAGACGGGAAACAAAGTCAATCACATCCCCGTCTGCCTGACAGCCGAAGCAATGGAAGCGCCGGTCAACCTTCATGCTGGGGTTTTTATCGTCATGGAAGGGGCAGACGCACATCCCGTTTCTCCCTACCAGGATACCGTAATGCTCGGCAGCCTGCCGGGTGGTAACAGACTGTTTCACGGCTTCAAATACATTCAATAGGCAAATCCTCCTGAAAATAGAAAAAGCGCCTGTCATTCTCACGGGGAAAATGGCAAGCGCCTGATTGGTTAAAGTTCCATATCCTGTTTTTGCTGGCGGCGGGGCTGCTGGTGTTTCTCTGCCTGTTCCTCCCGGATACGCTGCTCCCGGCCTTTGACCGCCTGCTGGATGGACGGTTTCTTTCCCGGCTCTGCGGTCTGGCGGTACTGCTCGGATGGTAAAACCTGATTGAGCCAGTGGCGCACATCCCGCAAAATCTTTACATCCTCCTGTACGGCAGTCAGCGCTTCCGTCTTGGAAGCGATATTCTCTGAAAGCTGTGCCTGTTCCCCGGCCAGCTTCTTTGTGCTGTACTTCGCCCCATCAAGGTGAACCTTGAAATACCGCAGGGCAGCGTTGTAGGCGTCCAGTTCCTCCTTATGGTCGGCGGCAAATTTCTCCTTGGGTTTCTTCCAGCGGATAGCGGCATATTTCGCATGAACCGGCTTGTTTGCTTCAAAGTTCCCGATATGGAAAAGCAGCCGGTCAATCTCTTTCACACGTTTCTCCATCGGCCTGATTTCCTCACGGATGGAAACGGCCTGTGCGCTGGCTTCATCCAGATAGGCGTCAAGGCTCTCTACGGTGGAAATCTCTTTCTGCCGCAGGAAGTCAAGGGCTTCCATAACCTTGTTGAAATCGCCAACGGTTCCTTTTAACTTCCCCTTGGAAGTCCAGCCGGTACGTTCCTCGCTCCGTTTATCCAGATACCGGGAAAGCAGTTCGGGGATGGTCGGCTCCTTTGCCTGTTCCAGCGCTTCCAGCAGCGCCGCCTTTTTCTCTTTCAGGCCGGACAGCCAGCCCTTTAAGCTGCGTACCATCTGCCGGATAGACTGCATGAGGGAATTGGCGGCTTTGATGTCCCGGTTCAGGTTGCCGATGTTGGTCTGTATGCCTTTTTTCTCCAACTGGCTGACCGCTGGCCCCATGTGGACAGTGGGGATTTTATCAATCCCCTGTCGGACATAGGAGCGAAGGTCAAGGCGCTCCGGGCTGCCGATGGCTTCCAGATAGCGGTTCGCTGTGTCAGCCCAGCCCTGCCGCCATATCTCAGCGTACTTCTGGTCGTTCCAGTCCACGGTATCCTCCTTGTGGCTTTTCCATCTGCCGGACGCAAGCCGGATACGCTCGCCGTTCTCGTCAAGGTCGTAGACCTTCCGGCTCTTGGGAAGCCACTTGCCCTGTTCGTCCATCGCCCGCATGGTAAGAAGGATGTGGGCGTGGGGATTTCCGTCCCCCTTGTCATGGATGGCAAAATCGGCAATCATGCCCTTGGAAACGAAAAACTCCCGGCAGTAGTCCCGGATAAGGTCGGCGTACTGTGACCGGGGAAGTTCCCTCGGTATGGCAAGCACGAACCTCCGGGCAAGCTGGGAGTTCCATTGTTTTTCGATGGCTTCGGCGGCGTTCCACAAGGTATTCCGGTCTGCGTACTCCGGCGGGGCATGGGGCGGCAGCATGATTTCGGTGTGGACGATTTCGCTTTTATGGGAATAGTATTTCTGTTTCTGGTCGTATTCGGAAAACAGCCGTTCCCCGCTCTGGTAGGCGGCAGACGCAACGGCTGACTGGCGCTTGCTGCGCTGGATGATTTTCACATCAAAGTGCGGGCATGGCAAGTCGTGTCCTCCTTTCTCCCGGCGTCCGGGCAAAAAAAGAGCAGGGAACCTGTTTCAAGATTTCCTGCTCGGTGGTGCCGCCGGTGGGCGGCTGGTATTCAGTTTTGAAAGTTCGGGTCAGGTTGGCCCGATGATGGGATATTTTACAACTCAAAATTCCTATCTCAAATCAAAAAGAACGCTTTCATAGTCCTTTACGAAATACTTTATATTTGTGCGTCCTTTCTGAATAATTGTGTGGCCTTCTGCTTCCAGTTTTTCCTTTTGTGCTTCTATACCGCCGGGATATTTTGCGTTCAATTCCCCGTTTGCCTTTAAGGTTCGCCAATACGGGGTTTCATCTTCGGAACGCTGGTAACTCGCCCATGCTGCAATAGATACAAAAATTCCTGCTGTAATAGGCTCTGTGAAATCCGCTCCATTCAGTTCAGCAAAATATTCACGGATTTTTCCGACAGTAATTACTTTGCCATAAGGAATTAGTTTCATTACCTTGTCATAATCGATTGGCGGGGCAAAATACATTCTGCTTCCGCCATATTTCTCAATGCTTTTCTGGTCGGTAATGGTCTGAAATTTAGGCATATCCTTGCTATCGTGTAGCATGGCATTAAAATCTTTTTTATCTTCATTCGCCATTTCTCAACACCTCCTGCCTTAATTATAGTGGAGTAGACTACTCCATGCAATGAGACGGTTTGAAAATAATCTTGAAAAATGTAATTGTGATTGGATTTGAATAAACTTGCTGAACGGGAACAGCTTGCAGCGCAAGGTGTTTCCGGGCGGCAAGTCCACAAAGGGGTAGCTGGCGGCAGCCAGCGCAGGGGAAGTGTAGCTTCCCCTGTGATGATTGGCTGGAGCCGGAACGCTGCGGGCAATCATCCGCTTTCCGCAGGAAGCCCCGGCAGGGCGCAACACACTACCTCCAGGTGGTGTATAGTTGCGCCCTCTTTCAGAGGGGCAGTCCACGGGCTGCGGCTCTGAAAGCAATCATGGCCGTTTCCGGCCTGCGTCCTCTCCCTGAAAATTACCGTTACCGGCAAATACTTTTTCCATGAGCTGACGGGTGCTGTCTTTGTGGAACAGCAGCTTCAAGAACAAACTGACCTGTTCATCCGTGATGGCTTCCGGGTGGGGAAGGTAGCTTTCCAGCATGGCGGCTCTGGTGCAAAGCCGGTGCGTCCGTTCCTTCCGTGTCAGCGTCTTTATCTGGTGTTCCAACATCTTTTCTTCATGCTGCGCCCTCTGCAGCTTCTTTTCCGTTTTCTCTATCTCCTGATTGAGTGCTTCCAGCTTTTCATTCATAGGCGGCTGTCCTCCTTTTTCGGAATGAGTACATATATCTTGTTGGGTTCCCCGAAGCCCTGACGCACTCGCAGTATCAGTCCGGCGTCCTCCAATTCATTCAGGGAACGCTTCACGGTCATGGTGCTGCGGGCAAGTGCCGCCGCCAGTTCCACGATGGGGAAATGGATAAATAAAATCCCATTGGTGTCCTCTATGCCGGATACAAAAACAATATCCAACATCCGGGCGTACATGACCTTGGCGGTGCTGCTGATCGGGAGCCGCAGCATGGCTCTCGGCAGCGGCATACAGGGCGGCAAGGGGGTGTCTGCGGTCATAAATTCAACTTCCATTCAATCGGTGTCCTCCTTTACTTTTCGTTTTGAGCGTTTGGAAAGATAATGGGGGCAGTCCACAATGACCGCCCGGAAACTCTGCTTGCAAGTACGCTGGCATTTCCGGCAAAGGTCGTTGTACGTTACCCGCCCCCGTTCATTGAGGAAGAAAGACAGTTCCAGCTTCCTCTTTTTCGGCATTCTCGGCATGGTGCCTCCTTAAACAAAAATCCGCCCATTTCAGCCGTAACAGCCGCAATAGACGGATAACAGATTTTAGTGTTGTGTTTCGGGGCGATTTTCAAGGGAAAAGCGGCCATAGAGCCGCCCGGAAATCCCCCGTAGTATTACGGATAGGGTAGACTATGCCCTATCGGATTGTTGTGTTTCGGTATCAATTCGGTGTTCATTTTCGCCGGTTCTCCCTGATGTCGTTCCTGCCCCTGGCTCTCACAACGGCGTTTCGCTCCCTTTGGTACGCTCGTTGCGGTCATGGTTCCTCCATTTCCCTGCCGCAAGTCGTTGCGCTACATCGCCGAGGAGCATATCCCATACAGGCCGGTCATTCGATTGGAATAATCCATCGATGAACTAAGCCCATTATGGCACATTTTTGAGCCTTCTCCCGTATATCCACAAAGTAGGAAAACCGTCCCAAAAACGAAAATTTCCACGATTGCGGAACGGGTATGGTATAATGGGATGGACGGCGGCAGCCAGCCGCAGGAAGGAGCGATGTATCTATGAAAACCCGCATTTCCGTACAGGAACGCCTGAAAGATTTACGGGTGGAACGGGGCTTAAATCTGGAAGAACTGGCGCAGGAAACCGGCATTTCAAAATCAGCCCTCGGCAGCTATGAAAACGACAACGATGAATACAAGGAAATCAATCACGGCAGCCTGTTGAAGCTGGCAGACTTTTATCAGGTGTCCGTTGACTATCTGCTCGGCCTTACCAACAATCGGAAATATGAAAACACGCCGATAGAAGAATTACATTTGAGTGATGAAGTCGTGGAACTGCTGAAAAGTGAACGCTTCAACAACCGGCTGCTGTGTGAGATTATCTCCCATGAAAAATTCAGGGAACTGTTGGCAGACGCAGAAATCTATGTGGACGGGATAGCAACCATGCACTTTCATGACACAAACAGCTCACTGGCTGCTTTACGGGCTATGATACTGGAAGAACATCCCGAAGCTACGGCAGACCGGGCAATCAAAGTATTGGAAGCCTGTCAGGTAGAGGAAGAAGATTTCTTCTGCCATGTGACGCACAAAACATGGGATGCCATTCTCCACGACATACGCAAGGCGCACGAAAATGACAGTGAAAGTGCGCCGGATACCACGCCCGCCGATGAACTGATACGGGAAGTACAAAAGGCCATGCAATCGCCGGGGGACAGGGTTCAGCAATTCACGGAGATATTCTGCAAGGCGTTTCAGCTTAAATATAAGCGGCTCTCACAAGAGGAACGAAGCCTTTTGAAGAAGCTGTTCAAGAAATCCCCGCTGATAAAACAGTCCGGTATGAACTTCCGGCGCAGGCCGTGGAAATGAAAACTGCCGTTGTGGGAATGGTTGTTCCTGCAACGGCAGCTTTGATTATATATGAATTTGGAAATCCTGAAACTTAAACAATCCATTTCCCTGTTTGAGTTTTCCGGCTCTCTCTAATTGTGCAAATCCGGCTTCAATATCGGCTATCAAAGAAACGGGAATATCCAACTGATGGTGTCCGGGCAGAACTTTTTTTATATTGTATTTCCGTATTCGCCTTATAGATTGATAGAATAGCTTCGGGTCGGTAGTTGGGTAAAATGCGTCCAGGCTTCCCTTGTATATCAAATCCCCGGAATACAAATAGTTTCGTTCTGGTTCGTAAAAGCAACAATGTCCGGGAGAATGTCCCGGCGTGTGAACAACTTGAATTTCCCGCCCGCCTAAATTTAGAAAATCGCCATCGTGTAAAATTCTTTGTGGGATACCTTGAAAAATCTGATAAGCGTTAATATCAAAATCTCTTGGAAAATCACAAGGAAGCCTTGTCAAATTATTCTTCACAACTTGCAATGGTATCGGAAACCTGACCGATAACCAGTCCTTTTCCGCTTCATGTACGGCGATATTATCAAAATACTTATGCCCGCCAATGTGATCCCAATGAACATGAGTTGTAACTGTCATAACAGGCAGCTTTGTCAGAGAGTCCACAATTTTTCTGATGTTGGAAACGCCTAAACCTGTATCAATGAGAATAGCATATTTTTCCCCACATAATAGATAACAATGTGTTTCTTCCCAGTGCTTGTATTCGCTAATAGAGAATGTATCACGGTCTATTTGCTCAATGGTAAACCAATTATCCATTCCGCATAATTACCTCCAGCAACTGAATTTCCAGTTAAAACCACTTTGCATTTTCATCTCTGAAATGTGGTATATTGCCATCTTTATAAGGGTCATACCGATTTTCGTTACAACCAAATTCTTTTAAGAGAGCAATCTTGCCATCTGGCGTCCATTCTATCAGTGACATTCCATCAAACGCTTCTACGTTACCGGCGTCCATCTTATTTTTGAAATACCATTCAACAATGGTTTGATTGCCTTTATGGAAAAATTGCTTGATGTCCCATTGCAAGACAGTTCCACGGGTATTCCATTCCTCAAACCAAAGTTTTATTTTCTTGGAGCCGTGGTACTCTGGCCCCCAACTTTCAATATATACGGCATTATCAGAAAATACATTAAATATACCCAAATCTTTTTTTGCAAGCCACATATCAAACCAAAGTCTGATAATTTTTTCTCTATTGTCCATTTCGCAGCGCCTTCCTTGTCAATTTAATTTTTCAGCGTCTTTGTCCTGCTCTAATTCAATTACATCCAAAATGCCACAATTCAGGGCTTCGCAGATACGAACCAGCGTTTCCATGCTGATGTTTTTGCCTTTACCCATGTTGGCAATCATATTTGTGGTAAGACCGGCGGCAATCCGCAAGTCCTCTTTCCTCATATTGCGCTCAACCAGCGTGTGCCAGAGGGGGTTATAGCTTATGTGCATTTATCCTCCTGCCTTTCTCCCGGTTCCGGGGTTTCTGTTCCCATTATATCAAAGTTCTTGCTATTCCACAAATATTTCTTGACACAACCGCCGGTTCCGTCTGGATTGTGCTTTTCCTTTCTTTTCTTGATTACATCTACTTAGCCATAAGCTGCTTAATCCCCTGGGATTTTGCACCCGGATTGTCGTTTCCGTAACCTTCCAGCAGGTTGATAACACCCCATACTGCAAGACCAGCTCCGATCGCTACTACAAGAGTCTGTAAAATATAAATTGCCTGATTAAAAAACGCCATAGTCGTTGTCTCCTTTCAAATCATTGCTTTTTCTCGGTTTCTATCTATGTTTTAAGAAGTCTCTTCCGGCTCTGCCCTTATGGGCGGCCTTTCATGATCTCTCAAATCCATCACCTCCCTATAAGGGCAAAGAAAAAGAGCTATGTGTCCGAATCTTTCACATGCTCTGCTTCCTTGTTTTCTGTATTTAATTCTTCTGCCAGACTTTCCTCTGAAAAGGCATACAGGTCAAATTCCTGTGTCCTTGTCAGCTTCACTTCCATCCGATGCCGCATATACGCTTCCACATCAAATTCCTTTTTCTTATCATAGTCCGACAATTCCTTGTATCGTTTATGCTTGGTAATATCAAACTTGTCACTGAAAAATGGTCTGACACCTCTCAGCTGAAGGATACATTTACTGCCATCCATGACCGCAAGCTCGTCCCGGCTCATCAATTCCTTTCCTGTTTTCTGGTAATTCATCCCATAAGAACGGCTCTGTCCACGGGTATCAGAAGTGTTGTATAAATCAATCGTTTCCTTTCCCAGTGTCTCGGAAATCTCCTTTAATGTGGAACTTTCCTTTCCGCCAAGGAACAACATCGTATCGCAGTTACCTAAAATGGTTTCAGCAGCATCTTTATAGATGGTCTTGAGCTGTGACTGCGACTGGAGGATAATGGATGCTGAAATCTCACGGCTACGAATAGTTGCGATCAGCTTATCAAATTTCGGAATCTGTCCGATATTCGCAAATTCATCAGCTAATATTCTGACATGATAAGGCAATCGTCCATGGTGTACATCGTCTGCTCTGTCACATAACAGGTTAAATAACTGGCTGTACATCATTGCCACAACAAAGTTAAACGTATCATCGGTATCTGAAATAATGATAAACAATGCTGTCCTCTGATCCCCTACCATATCCAGTTCCATTTCATCATAACTCATGATCTCACGAAGCTCCGCAATATCAAATGGTGCCAGCCTTGCTCCACAGCTGATCAAAATCGACTTTGCCGTTTTGCCGGCGGCTAATTTATATTTTTTATACTGACGTACTGCAAAGTGTTCCGGTTCTTCTTTCTCCAGTTCCTCAAACAGCATATCTACTGCATTTTTAAATGTCTCATCATCTTCCCTTGTTTCCGATGCATTGATAAATTCAAGCAGTGTCGCAAAGTTCTGTTCCTCCTCCGGTGCTTCATACCAGATATAGCCAATCAATGCACAGTACAGAAGCCTTTCTGCCTATAGTGATAGGTAAGGTTTTGATATTATCTCCACCTTTTCCCCCACTTCACACCGGACATGCGACTTTCACCGCATCCGGCGCTCCATCAATTGTCTTCACGAGACATTTAATCAGTCACCAAATTTAAGTTTTATATTATTGCTGACAGGTTCGCCTGCTCTCGCAGACTATTGATTTTCACGAGCATCTTTTTTGTGATATTGAGTGTTTTTATCAGGTCTTTTATTACTGCTTGGGGCAGTTCTTGTAACAGAATCAGATATTTTTTGTGAATCAGAACCATGTTTTTATATCTTTCAAATCCACCAAGTGCTCTTGGTACTTTGAGCCATACAGCTACATGTTCCGCATCTGCGAATTCTTCTCCACTGATTGCACATTTTCCCTTTTGAGCAGAAAATAAAGATATTTTACTGTCATGGTATTCTGTGCTATGACCAACGGATATTTTTTCTCTCAGTCCTTTCAGAACATACTGATTAAGGTTAAGTTCTGTATGAATCGGAGCACGACCTTCTTTTGTATAACTACAAACGATTGATCTCTTCGCCATCGGTATTTTATTTTTGATGAATGCAATCGGATAGATCATCTGGTCAATTCCTGAAACATATCGAATCATTTTTGACTGTCCGAATCTTTCCTTTTCTGCTTGGGTGATAGTTCCACCCTCACGTTTTAGCATACTTCCTGTTTCTGTATTTAACCTGTTCGTCAAAACTGTCATTACTCGCCTATGGAATTCTCTGCAATCAATACTGATACAGGTGGCAAGCTGATAGTAATTCTGTATGCCTAACACCATAGAGTTATATAGCTGAATTTCTGATAAACAACTTTTTTTCTCTCGGGGTTTTGCGATGTTTTTCGCTTGTTCCACTAGCTTTGCTCTTTCAATTTCAACCTTTTTGTCACAGATTGCCGACTGCACCACATATTTATGATGCTTCAACCTTACCCTTATTTTGAATCCAAGAAACTCTGACCACCGTTTTCTGGTGTTCACAATCCTTGTTTTCTCAGGGGACACCTCTAATTTCAACCTCTCTTCAATCCACGCCGTAACCGCTTCTTTTGTCCTGACTGCGTCCTCTTTCGTTCTACAGAAAATCCTAAAATCATCCGCATACCGAATGATATGCATTTCTTTCATTTCTGTGTTTTTCATAATCCTATAACCATGGCTTTTATCAAAAACTTTAGTTTTTCCGATTATTCTTTCTCGCCCTCTGCTTATAGCAATCGGATTTTCCTCCCATTGACTAGCTATCCACCAATCCAATTCATTTAGAACGATGTTTGCCAGTAGTGGCGAGATAATTTCTCCCTGAGGTGTACCCTTGTTGGGCAGTACCGTTGTATTATCGGGCATTTTAATTGGAGCTGTTAGTATTCGCTTGATAATAAAAATCAGCGTTTTATCATGGATACCCAGCGACCATATCTGTCTGATTAACTTGCTATGATTTACGTTATCGAAAAATCCTTTAATATCAAACTCAATAACATAATGAAGATTCATCATTTGAAGCATGGTGTAGGTTCTGTTAATGGCATGTTCAACGGATCTATTCGGACGAAATCCATAACTATTATTGCAGAACTTTGCTTCGCAGATTGGTTCCATGATCTGCTTGATACATTGCTGTATCAACCTATCCCATATGCATGGGATTCCCAGCGGACGTGTTTTTCCGTTTGGTTTCGGGATATCTTTCCGTCTTACAGGCTTTGGTCTGTAGCCGTGTTCGCTTCCCGTAACAATAAATCTCACTCTTTTTACCACATCATCAGGAATTTGACTCCCAATATCTGTGATGTTCTTTTTGTCTGTTCCTGCCGTGTAGCTGCCTTTGTTCGCTTTGATGTTTCGGTACGCAAGTAAAATGTTATCCCTGCTCAGTATCAAATCCATAAGATTCTCAAATACTTCACCGTTCTGACTTTTTTGATATAGTTCATCAAAAGTACCTTGCATTCCGTAGTACTCCGCATGACGCAGGTCATCTACACATAATGTTTTACTTTTCTTTGGCATAAGGCATCACCTCCTCTCGAAAGTGACCCTTTTGGTCTTACTCGTAATCCTTATCATTAGACTGAATAATGCCTGTTTATTTCAACCGACTTGTGACCATTCCTCCGAGTTCCTCTTTTTCGCAGAACTCATCATAAGTTCGATCACGGCTTTTCAGCACCAGTTCACCTGCTTATTTTCTTCGTCAGGCTATCCCCTAATGGAATCTGGTGCCTTTCCACGTTCCGATAATCCTATCTGTACATATATCCTTAGATCTCTGCTATAGTCCTGCCAGCTTGGATGTGCCTGTAACACAACATGGTCGTTCGTAGGGCGAATTTCTACTGAACCACACTGACTGCGCTTTAACGCACCCATACATTTCTATATGGTCTTCTTTTAGAACCGTACATTCGCAGTTTTCGTCAGTTTACTCGCCAAAGTAAACATTCTAATCATAGATATTTTATAGATCCTAGACCTATAGGTAGCGCACCCCACCTCTGGGGCGTTTTCGAGAATCTTTTGGCAGATTCCTACGACTACTCTCGGTCGTTGTCACGGAGCTTCTCACCCCAACCATTACAGCTGACGCAAGTCCGTCAAGGATAGACGTTTCAGGGCGTTACCCCATCATTCCACCTATCGGATTACCAGTTCACAGACTGGTTATTATTTAATAAACCAACACTGTGCGCAGACTTTTTACCGCCTGCGAACGTGTCGCACTCGTCCAGAAATCCTCACTGGACTTCTCCCCTTCTCCTTTGGTGTTTACCATGATAGTATTCACCAGTTTCAGAATATCTTTTTCTGAATGGATATAGTGGAACGATAGTGATAGGTAACCCTTTGAAATTATCTCCGGGTTTTCCCCCACTTCACACCGGACATGCGACTTTCACCGCATCCGGCGTTCCATCAAGCATAGTTTCAGCAGTGATACACAATCACTCTTTCACATTGGCTAAGTTTGCTACTTTGCTGCCAGTAGCGGCAGTCCTGCGGTAGCACGCAGTTTGTTCACTTTGGTAATAACTTTGGCATTCAGAGAGTATTCCTTCACCAACGCCACTACAGACATCATGTCTTCCGAGCTGACTATTGCCAACCCCTGCAAAGAAAGAAGCAACAGGTTCTGGTAGCTGTCATTGCCCTTCTTACAGTCGTTTGTTTTCCTGTAACAGATACAGGTTTGAACATCCAGTTTCTTCCCGGTGATTGCACATTTACCGTCTTGCCCTGCATAGAGGGAGACCCGGTTGTCGTTGTATCTTATTGATTCGGTCGATATCGGATGCCTCATCAGCCAGAGCATTGAATTTACGTCAACCCTGAGATTGTCGTGTATCTCTGCTCTACCTTCGGACGTATACGGATTGATTTTTCGGCTTTTCCGCATTGGAATCTTGAATTGCACGTAGGCTAATGGAACCAGTGGCGTTTCTCCAATCCATCGCATTTGCTTCGATTTTCCATACCGTTTCCTTAGATATCTGTTTTTGATTTCGCCCTGCTTCTTGATTCCGTCAATACGATGGAGAAGCTGTCCATTGATTGGACGGGCGATATCGCTGAAATTCAAGTTGACCCTTGTCGCAATGCAGTAATAGTCCTGCACTCCGATAACCTTGGCATTATAGTCCCCCACATTCAGGCTTATTTCTTCAGCCGTCTTACTACTTTGTATTGCCTTGACACTGTCAGCCATTTCCTTGCTGATTCTGTGTATGGCTTTATCGCAGACATTTGAAGTTATCACCCACGAGTTACTTTTGCGCCGCAGTCTTATGCGAAAACCCAGAAACTCACTGTCACGTTTCCTGAGATTAGTCACTTTTGACTTTTCATCAGACACTTCCAGTTTTAGCCGTTTCCATAGCCAGTCTTTGACTGCATAATAGGTTTTCTCTGCATCCTCTTTGGTTCTGCAAAATATCTTGAAATCATCCGCATAACGGACAATCCGCATCTCCTTGAGGTTGCTTTTCTTCAAGGCTGTATAGCTGTTGCACTTTTTCTCTGCGCCGTTGGGATAGTAGGTCACTTTACACGGATGTTTCATGTGCCTCACCATTTCATCCCACTGAGAGGCAATCCACCAGTCCAGTTCATTGAGGACAATGTTTGCCAGCAATGGTGAAAGGATACCACCTTGCGGCGTTCCCTTGGATGGGAGGACGTTTTCTCCATCAGGCATTTCGATTGGCGCTTTCAGCATGGCCTTGATGATCTGAATCAACTTGGTGTCCCGTATACCTAAAGTCCAGATCTGTTTTAGCAGCTTTCTGTGGTCGACGTTATCGAAGAATCCTTTAACGTCCACATCTACTACATAGTGAAGCTTGTTCCTTTGGGCGAGTCCATACGCATAGGAAATCGCATTTTCTGCGCTCCGACACGGTCTGAACCCATAAGAGTGCTCATAGAACTTTGCTTCGCAGATTGGCTCCATGACCTGCAAAATACATTGCTGTACTATTCGGTCAATAATACACGGTATTCCCAGAGGCCTCATCTTTCCGTTTGGCTTTGGTATTTCTACTCTTTTTACTGCTTTTGGTTCATACCTCCTGAACTGTTTCTGGATGAGCTTTACAAACTTATCCTCTGGCATGACTGCCAATGATTCTATTGTCCGCCCATCCGTGCCTGCGGTATGACTGCCATCATTGCCTTTAATATTTCTGAATGCCAGCTTGATGTTGCTTGGGGCACTGATGATATCCATCAGATGTCCAAAGACTTCACCACTTTTGCTGTCGGCATACAGACTGTCAAAGGTTTTCTGCATGTCATAGTATTCCGCATGGCGCAACTTGCTTTTCTTCTTAGCTTTTTGTGCCATGTACATCACCCCATTTCTATGAAACCGAGCGACAATTTCTTTTTCTTACTCGACTGCATGAATAGTGGTTGTGTACTGCTGACGTTTTGCTTGACTTGTGGCCATTCCTAACCGTCCTCTTTTTCGCAGACGATATCATCGGTTCGACCACTGCTTTTCAGCAGGAATTCATCCGCTTATTATTCTTCGCCGGATTATCCAGTAGACTTCCTGCCTTTCCTTGTTCCGATAATCCTATCTGTACATACATACCTTTAGGTGTTCCCTCTGGGCCTGACAGCTTGGACACGCCTGTAACGTGCCACGGCGTTTCGTAACAACCATTTCTACTAAACCGTACTGCCTGGGCTTTAACCCACACACCCATTTCTGAGTGTGGCACTTTTAGACCTTTACATTCGGGAGCTTCGTCAGACATCTCTGTCATTCTCACCATGGGTATCTTATAGATCCCCGGCATATAGGATGCACCGTCCACCTCTGGACAGCTTTCGTCAGCTTAACCTGTTACGGCATCTCTCTGCCGACTTTACCGGGCTTCACACAGAGTTTGGCCTCTGCATGCCGGAGTATCAGGGGAGGCGTTTCAGGGCGTTACCCCTTCATTCCACCTCTCGAATTATCAGTTCACAGAACTGATTGAAACAGCGCTGTGCGCCGCCTTTTCAGCGACGAACAAGTCGCACGGTTATAATGCATACTCTTGGAAAAATTGATCGTATTCAATACTTTCACTTTATATCCATGGCGTACCAGCATCTTTCCGCACTCAATGATGATCGTTCCCTTGGGGTCCGTGACCACATAGCTGATATATTTTCCCATCTGCATTAGATTTGGTTTTACATAAAACCGGGTCTTTCCGGAACCAGATCCGCCAATTACAATCACGTTCTTGTTCCTTGCAAATTTCGGATTCTTTGGTCTGCCATTCATGGTCAGCCGTTCCGTCATGGTCAGCAGGATATTGTTTTCAAATACCGGGTCGATAAAGGGTGCAATGTCTTTTGCCGTCCCCCATCTTGCCGAACCATACTCCACTCCCTGCCGGAACTTTTTGGCATTTTTTCCTTTCATGTAGACCATGAACTTCACTGCCACGGCTCCAGTAATCCCAACCAGCAATTCATTTTTATGCATACTTGGGAGAATCCTGCTAAATGCCATCTGGAAATTTAAGATCAGTACCATCAGTCTTTCTATCATGGAATCACCTACACAGTATTGATATAACCATGCCAGCTTATTTCCCACATAAAAGATCACGATATATGTAAGATTCATCAGAACAATCCGAAGCAGCTTATGTACATCCACCGGCGGTAATCTCTCCAGGTATCCTTTTCCTACACCAAGCAACTTCTGTAATCTGCTCATAATGACGGCTCCTTCTCCTTTCCTTTTGTTTTCTCCAGTTCCCTGTGCTTTGCAAGCGATTTGGTGATTGCCTGCTGTAACTTCTTCCTCACAGATGGTTTTTTGTCCTTATTCAGAGACTTGCCCGTGTATTCCTTAAAAGCGGCAGTCATCACATCAGCATCCCTTGCCTTAAAGAACACATAGTATCTTGGCGGGTCCGCAGTCACATCTTTTTTCAGGCTGAAATCAATGCTGTACTTCTTTGCTACCCGTTCAAAAGACTTGATGTTTCCATCTGTGATCTCAATGTTGGACAGCTGTACATTCTGCTTCATCAGCTTATCAAGGCTCTGTTTTCCCTTGTAGGTCTTATCCTCCTTTTCCTTCTGGGGCTGCTTCTGGTTTGTTTTCTGTCCCTGCTGTTTTTTCTCCTGCTCCATCTTTGCAAGAGCCTTTACCATGGCAGCTTTCAGCAAGTTGGCAGTGACCTTGCCACAGCGGATACAAAGTGAGACTGTTTTCTCATTCACTTCATCCTGCAATCACACCACGCCCTTTCTTCTCTCACTGCTGTCTTATCCTCATTTATCACATTGCTGCTCCTTTCCTCTCTTTTCTGCCAGTTTCATATATTCTTTTTCTGATTCCGCCCCCACTTTGATACAGCACCAAAGGACAAATCCATATACCAGAAATACTGCAGCCGCAGCAACGATCAATACTGTTTTTGTCATCTTCTTTTCTCCCTTCACATCTCTTGAAATTTTTCAAAAGGGCATCTATGAATCCTGTGTCCATAAATGCCCTCATCCATTACTGAAAAATCCTATGATCTCTTATTTTTTCTTTTGCGAAGAATCACTGTGCCACCAAGACCAGCCATTCCAGCCCCTGCAAGCAGAATCCAGAACAGAATCGGAGTATTATCTCCTGTCTTTGGTGAAGTCGATTTCTTTGTTTCTTCTGTGGTTTTCGTCTCCGGCGTTGGTGTGGTTTCTGGTGTTTCCGTCGGTGTCTCTGTTGGAGTTTCCTCCGGTTTCGCCTCATCCTTCATCACAACCTTCTGGATTTCTCCAGTATCTTTGACCGTAAACTTTACATCCTCTGCAACCAGATAACCGTCCGGTGCAGTTTCTTCACGAAGGGTATATTCCCCGATTGGAAGCATCTCAATATAGTGTGGTTTTTCTTCAGATGTCCAGCTTTCTACGGTCTTTCCATCTTTGTCAAGGATTGTCAGTTTCGCTCCTGGCAGCTCCTTACCAGAAATATCGGTCTTGGAAATCTGCACTTTTGTCACATCATCCTTCATTTCCACTTTCTGTACTTCACTGGTATCTTCCACCGTAAAAGTGATGCTCTCTGCTGTCACATAACCGTCCGCAGGAAGTGTTTCTGTCATGGTGTACTTCTTGCCAGCGGTCAGTTCTTTGATGATATGTGCTTCTTTACCGGAAGTCCATTCATCCACAGTGTTTCCACTCTCATCTGTGACTTTTAGTTTTGCTCCCTCAATCTCCTTTCCGTCTGTCAGGGATGTTTTGGTAAACTCTACGGTTGTCGGCTCATCTTCAAAAGTGAACGCATAAGACAGTGTTTCCTTATCTGCCCCACCATATTCAAAAGTAAATTCCTGTACCTGGTCTGTTGTCGCAAATCCCGGTGCCGGGGAAGTTTCTTTCACATAGTAGGTATAGCCAAGTGGCAGATCTGCCGTAAAGGTCAGTTTTCCTTCCTTATCCGTAGCCTGCTCCTCAATAACCGTATTTGCTTTCAGGATCACATCGCCTTTTGCATTGACAATATCTTCTTTATTGCACAGGGCAAATACAGCCCCTTCCAGTACACGGTCGGAATCTTTTTCTTTCTTTAGCACGTTCACTTCTGCCTTCTGACGTTTGTTCTGCCAGTCAGCGGAATAAGTAACAACTGCGGTATTCTGGTCACGGTAAGTCAAATCTACTTCACGAGTTTCTCCATCCAAGACATATCCACTTGCTGTCTCTTTCTCTTTGACATAGTATTTGCCAAGAGGAAGGTCTGTCAGTTTTGCCACGCCTGTTTCATCCGTCGTGATCGTTGCTACCAGTGCATCTTTCTTGTAGTAATCTTCACTCTCGCCATCCGCTGCTTTT
This sequence comes from Anaerobutyricum hallii, assembly GCF_900209925.1. NCBI lineage: Bacteria > Bacillati > Bacillota > Clostridia > Lachnospirales > Lachnospiraceae > Anaerobutyricum > Anaerobutyricum hallii. The sequence goes on from NZ_LT907978.1 coordinate 2,852,944, forward strand.
ATATCTTCTAAGGCATAAACCTCAAAAGTAACCTCTTTCAGGGAACCGGAAAGATATTCAAACAGATGCTTCATCCATCCGCCAATGGAATCCAGTGCAGATACTTTCTCCAGGAACTCACCTTTTTTATTGATGATAAGTGTTCCGGTTGGCACTGCATCTTTCATCTCTACCTTCTGGATCTCGGCAGTATCGTCCACAGTAAAAGAAACTTCTTCCGCCATCAGATAGCCATAAGGAGCCATTTCTTCACGAAGGGTATACGTCTCCCCGGCTGTGAGTCTTTCAATCAGATGTTCCTCACCCTTTACAGACTTCCATGTATCTACCACATTTCCATCCTTATCAAGCACCGTAAGCGTTGCCCCGGAAAGTTCCACGCCTGTCGTAATATCGGACTTCGTAAAGGTTACTTTTGTCGGCTGGTTCTTAAATACAGATTCCAGCTCTACCACTTTCACATCCTGTCCCTGATATTTGGCAGTCACTTCCAAAGTCTCAAAAGAAGAGACATACCCTGCCGGAGCTGCAAGTTCTTTGATATAGTAAGTACCAAATGGAAGGTCAACGTCAAATACTGCCCTTCCATCTTCCCCACTGACTGCTTTTCCAAGTAAGGTATCTGCCTTCACAATCACTTCTTCATGTGTCAGAATATCTTCTTTTGCATAGATGCCAAACTCTGCACCTGCCACAACCGTTTCTGTCTCTGCATCCTGTTTTACTACGGACACTTCCACTTTCTGACGGTCATTCTCAAAAGTTGCTGTCTGCTCGATGACTGGTGTTTTCTGGTCTTTGTATTCAAATGTTACTGTCTGTGCTTCTTCGTTTAACACAAAGCCCTCTGGTGCTGTCTTTTCAACAATCTTATAGGTTCCAAGTGGAAGGTCGGTGATCTGTGCCTTTCCATCCTTATCCGTGGTAACAGTTCCTACCAGTTCCCCGGAAGCATACTCCAGGATACGGTTTCCGTTATCATCTTTCTGGAAGTCTGCTGTATAAATATCTTCTGCAGCATACATCTCAAAGACTGCTCCCTCCAGAGTTTCTTTCTGATAAGTAAAGTCATCTTTATAACCATTTAAGACCTTACCCTGTTTTACGATGTTCAGTTCTCCCTTAACCGGATGATTCTCGTATACAATCTCGATGATCACATCGCCGGAAGTTCCGTCCATCTGATATGCTGTATTGGAATCTACATTCACCTCATAGTAATTCTCATTGAGCGTATATCCATAAGGTGCGTTCACTTCCTCAATACGGTAATGTCCAATTTTCAGATTCTGTGGAAGGATTAAGTATCCCTGCTCATCTGTAAAATAAGATTTGTGTTTTACCGTCGTCGGATAGGTTGTTACCTGTTCCACATACTTTTCTGTATCCAGGTTAAAAATCTTAAACTCTGTATTCTTCTGAAGCACTGCTTTCTTTGTCTCATCGTCCTGTTTGATGATCTTCAGCTTTGCTTCAAACTCTTTGTCAAGCAGCACTCTCCATACCTGCGGTGTAGTCGGATGATTTTCCGTAATCTGCACGATGAAATCATTGACCGGAGTGTAATTATGTGGCGTGGTTGTTTCACGGACGATGTAAGTTCCATAAGGAAGTGCAATACTGCGGGCATACCCTTTCTCATCCGTAAAGATCTCTGTTGCACCATTTTCCCCTATCACTACCGGCTTGACAGAATCAAAGTCATAGCTGCCATCTTCTTTTACTGTCAGGGATGATACCAGATAAGCGGTAAATCCTGCACCTTTCAGTAAATCGGCATCTGTCTTTCCGTTGTTCGCTGCCTTGATAATCTCAAATGGCTGCTTCATCACCTGTTCCAGAGACAGACAGTCACGCTTCACTTCCGCTACAAGATCACCATCGTAGTTGCAGACCAGATCATGTTCTTCTTCATCTGCCAGGTAACCCGTTGGCGGAGTAATCTCTTTTACATAGTAATTACCAAGGTATAATCCATCTACGGAAGCCTGTCCATTCTTATCTGTTGTGAGAGTGGCAACCTGCTCGCCTGCTTTGTAGATCACACCAGTTGCTCCATCCGGATGGACAATATCCTCACGGGCATACAGTCCATAGACTGCCTTTTCTAAAGTAGCATCTCCCTGTGGAACAGCCTTCTTTGTTTCTTTATCCTGCTTCTGTAAGGAAATCTTTGCTATCACACGCTCGTTTCTGAAGGTATGCTTAAATGTCAGTTTCGCTTCCTTATCGTTTGTATAAGAAAAAGTAAACGTATAGACATCATCCGCATTTCTCAGATAGCCTTCCGGAGCCTGTACTTCCTTTACATCATAGGAAAATCCCAGCGGCAGGTCTGCGGTAAACTTCGCCATTCCATCATTTCCAGTTGTCACTTTCTCAATCAGAGTGCCTTTCTTTACAACAACCGTTCCATCTGCATTTTTAATGTCACTGGCTGCATAAAGTCCAAAAATTCCTCCATCCAGAGGATTTTCTGTATCCTTATCCTGCTTTGTCACAATCACTTCTGCTTTCTGTCTGTCATTCGTAAAGGTTGTCTCAGAAAAAACAACATCTACATTCTGTCCTGCATAAGAAAGAGTGACAGACTTTTCTTCCCCGGCATTATAAAATCCGGTCGGAGCCTGTTTTTCTTTGACGATATATGTACCAAGATGCAGGTTTTTCAGAATGACTGCCCCATTCGAGTCTGTTGTCAGATTCTCTTTGACCAGATCACCCTTGCTGTAAACCTTGGCACCATAAGCAGTTTTAATATCTGCCCCGGCATACACATCATAAATCGCACCTTTCTGTCTGCGTTTCTCATACTTAAATGTTGTTCCATTCTCGGTGACATCTGCACCTGTCAGAACCTGACCTTCTTTATAAACAGTCAGCTGGCCCATCTGTTCTTCATCCGGAACAGTCACAGTTGCTGTTTTGCTGACTTCCAGTTTTACGTTGTAGGCAGTTGCATTGATACGGTATCCTGTCGGAGCTGTAATCTCTTTCAGATATACGGTATTCTGTGTCTTAATGATCTGTACGGACGCTTCCCCATTCGCATCAGTTGCCGGTAACTTTGTGATCAAATTTGTACAGTTTGCATCACTGTATAAACCAAACACGGCACCTGCCAGCTTTGCGTCTGCTTTTGCATCTCTTTTAATCACCTTAACACTTGCGTACTGTACCCATGTTACTTTGAAGTCCACATATTTTTCATCATCAACACCTTCACCAAATACCAGTGCCAGGTCCTGTGAACCAGATCCGGTACTGATCTTATACGCAGAATAATCTTTTGTTACACTGCCTTTCATCGTTGCAGACCAGTTTCCTGCGACATCCTGTACCTGTGTAAGAGGTGCAGATAAGTAAAACTTGGTTCCACCACTGATTTCCACTGCTTCGCCAGCTTTGCTTGTCTTTCCGGTTGTCACGTTATGGAGTTTCACACCACTTGGGAGTTTCATTGTGATACTCTGCAGTTCATCTGCTTTAAAAGTGATTTCCTTTGTTCTCTGGCTGTTGCCATCTACATAAGCTGTCACATCTGCATCTGAAAAAGACATTGCCACATCCGGAATATCTGGCTGAGAAATACAATAATTATAAAGTTTTTTCGCAAGATTCTGTGCAGTAGTGTTTGCACCAGAAAAAGCATCGGAACTGCCATTCGCATATGACGCAGCAAGATGTACCAGAATAAATCTGGCTCCTGCACTCAGGTTTCCATAGCCATTTTCTTCTGTAAAAAATCCATCATCGCCAGAGGCTTTTGTGCCATAGTAGCATACTTTAGCCAGTGCTTTGCCATCCCCAACCTTATTGATTGTATATGTTCCCGTACCAGGTCCCGGTTTGGACGGCTGTACACAATAAGCTGTGGCGGACACATTACCGAATTTTACGGTATACTGATACGTCAGATAAGTTCCATAACCATAATCCGCATATCGGTATTCGGCACCTCTTGTCACTGAAACCTGTTGTGAACTTCTTGCATTTCCTGCTGCCGCCATAAATGTCACTGTTTCACCCGGCTCCATCTCATACAAGTCAATTCCTTCATTTTCTGCCTGATCCATTACTTCTGAAACAGTCAGACCAGATTCTTCATCTGTTGTTACTTCCTGTCCATCTGTAAGATCAGTCACAATCTCTTTTGCCCTGTCCGAATCAGCATCTTCCTCCGCATTACCGGAATCTTCTGTTTCACCGGCATTTCCTTCACCAACTGTATTTTCAGAAGAACTCTTTGTCTGTTCTTCTGTTTCTGGCTCTTTTACCGTAATGTTTCTGCTTACTCTGTAAGCTGGGTGACCGCTGACTGGCTCTACTGCATAGACAGCTTTGTAGGTATCCGGTGTATGTGCGTCAAAATCTGTACCGGCTTCACTCTTTGCTTCATGGAATAAAACTTTCACCTTTTTTTCATTCACGCCCTCTATACCGGACAGATCGACTTCCACCTCAAATTCTTCTCCATAGGGAATCTCAATATCCTTTGCTTCCACAATTTCATCTTTATCAAGAGTATCCTGCACATCCTGCAGTTCCGGATATTGCTGTTCAAATGAAGTTGGCTCTGGTTCTAATTCAGAAGCAGAAACCGTGACTGGTTGAACGATAACAGACGCCAAAGTTGCAACTGCCATAAATCCTGACAAGAATCTTTTAAATCGCATTTTCATTTTGACTGAGTCCTCTCTTTCTTCGATAATTTACTCCACTTTCGTTCAGGCTTACACCTGCATGAATCAATCATAGGAACCACCTCCCTTATGTCTTGGATTGACTTTTAAATAAAAACAGGATTGAGCTATTTAAGCCGCAAGAGGTAATTCGTAATCATTCCTGCCAAGGGTGCCTCTCATCCATTGCCCTTCACGTTGTCACCGAATGCCCGCCGCCAGATGCGTAGCTGGGAAATTCAGGTATCCTCTTGCTGCTGATATGAAATTGTCAAGGTTCACTTTTAGGGGGGAATTTATTGTTTTGAATTAAAATAGACATTTGCCCCTCCACTAACCGCATGTGTGAAAGGGCAAAAATTAACCTGTTTGAAATTTTTTTATAAAATTTTTTTGAAACAGCAAAAACTTACAAAGTTTCCAGCCTGTCTTTTAGTTTCTGCAATACTTTGTTTTTCCTGTTTCTGATTGTCTTTGTACAACACCCGAAATACTGTGCTGTTTTTTTAACTGTGTACTCTTCAAAAAATAATAATCTTATCAATTCCATTTCTTCTTCAGACAAATATTTCAGTGCTTCCTGCAGCTCTTGTATTTCTGACACCCTGATGACTATTTCTTCTGGTGATAATATATGCAAATAACTGTTGTAACTCGTTTCCCCTACTTTTTCTATTCCGCACACACCATTTTTCTGCATTTTTTCAAGCTGGTATCTTTCTTTTCTTCTTGACTGGTACCATGCCAGATATACGTCTCTGGTAACTTCTATGAGAGTTTCATTTACACGCAGCACATACCGTTGTCTTTCCTTTGGTTTTTTACCACGCATCTTTTATTCTCCCTTCTGAAGCACTCCGATCAGTCTGCCTGCATTTCTTCTCATTTTCTGCTTTGCCTGTGAAATACATTTTGATACTGCCGGTTCTGTAATTCCAAACACCCGTGACACTTCTCTTTGTGTACGCTGCTGAAAATAAATTTGATGGATTACCTGTCTCTGCCGGTCAGTCAGCAGATCCATGAATTCTCCAATAGCTTCTTCTATGATCAGTTTTTCAAGTACATTCTGCCTTTTATCCACCAATTCACACCAGCCTTCTGAAATATGGCTGTATGAAATGCAATTATTATGTTCTCGTACCTCCCTGTTCCTGCACAGCCGATCTTCACCTTCTAATATCAACCGCACATACCAGGGCTGATTATCAAAAAAATCTTCCTTAACAACTGTTATTTTTCTTCCTGCTTCATATACATAATCTCGACAGGTAAATAAAGGAAAAACCGTTCCATAATCACCCACGCAATAGAAAACATATCCTGTCTGATACGCAATAATTTCCGCACCATCTATCAGTCTCTGCTTTACAACTGCCACATCGTTTTCTCTTAAATACCTGGCGGACGGAACCTTTCTTCTTTCTTCCCTGTTACCTACAACCTGTTTCAATTCCTGCAATGTCAGCATGATTACCACCCTTCTGCCTGCTGGCAACAGGTGCCCATCAGCAGAAAGGATAGGATTATTGCTGATCTACTGGCAAAAGGGCAGTAAAAAACAGCTTCCGGCACACCCGTTTTTTTTAACGAGAGCCTGAAACTTCCTTACTGCCCTTTCTGCTAATTTACAGCATCCTCTATTTTATTTTCCGTCTGATGTCCCGGTCAGACTTCTTTGCATTTCTTTCCGTTTTTATGTTCTTTTCATTTTCCATTAAAACAGAATAGTCTCCCATTGCATCATAGGGACACTGCTTCCGATAGATTAAATTTTCTTGTCTGGTCATCAATCCTATCTCCCTTCCTTGTTTCTGTCTCTTTCTCTCTGTTTGCTATTTTAACAGCACAAAAAACTATTATCCTTAGCATATATGGGGAGTTTTTTTGTTTTACACCCCATATATGGTGAAATTTCACCTGTACTCATTAAAACTTTCTATCAGTGAATCTATTGTCTGCATGATAATTTTCTGCTCTTTCCATTCCATCTTCTGAATACGATAAAATACTTCCTCAAACTGCTTTCTTTTTTCTGCATCGTCCCCCTCTTTTCCCATCAGGATATTGGCATCTGTTTCCAGGATCTCAATCATCTTCCTGAAAATCTCAACAGACATTGCCGTTTGCCCTCCTTCTATCCTGCTGACCGTATTGACACTGATACCTGCTTTTTCCGCAAAAGATTCCTGTGACAACTTCATTTCCTGCCTGCGTTTTCTGATCCGTTCTCCCAATTCAATAAGTTCTGTGGAAATTGCACGATTGCTCAATACGGTGTCTCCTTTCCTGCAATTTATCCCAGCTTTACGACATTGTGTCGCAAAGTTTCCAGAAAAAAAGCAGCTAATTTTGTCTTAGCTGCTTTTCAAAAGATCTATTTCATTTTATTCTCGGTATTTTATGTATTCCTGTAATAACTGTGAGCAGGAAAACACTAAGATAAATGATTGCCTGTCCAACCATTGCCAGAAGAACGACACTTCCTATCAATCCTCCGATCAGAAAATTCATTGTCCATACTGCCAGTGTTCCTCCAAGGTCAAACCCTCTTGGAACCATCCAGACACACATTTTTCCAATTCCGAATGGTATCCCCATCAGTAGCAACAGCAATAAATAATTGCACTTCCCATCCTGGATACAAAGCGGTCTCAACACTGCAAACAATACAACAATCACCAGTGCTGGAACAATAACTTTTTTTATCATATTTCTCATGTTCCTTTATCCTCCATACATATCGTGATTAACCTCTGCCTGATAATAGCTGTTTATCGTTGCCGGGGCATTATACAGGGCAGTCAAAAGATATGCTTTAATGTTTCCAACCTTGGTCGTATTTCGATTCAGACAAAACAGCACATATTCGATATGTGAATAATTCAGCTTCATAAACCTGCTTTTCACCAAAGCAACTGGCTTTTCTGTCCCTGCAATCCGAATCATACTGTCCTCCGGCATCATCATAACTTCAATCATCAGTTCTACCAGTTCATCCACATCTTCTCTGGCATGATATTGATAATCTATATTTTCATGAATCACTTCCCGATATGTCCGCATCTCCTCCATCACATCCCTTTTCTTTTTCAGATTACCTGATATGATTGGATAGGATTGATTTATCTCAGTTTCACTAATATCAGTCTTGTTAATATCAGTATTATTAGATTGTGATTTCGGATATTCTGGTTTTGTGATTTCCACTATTCTTGAATGATGATTTTCACCATTTTGGAATTGTGATTCTGAAAATTCTTGATTTGTGGTTTTCATCATTCCTGAATTGTGATTTTCACCATTCTGTAATTGTGATTCCACACAATCCTGAATTGTGGATTTCACTACTCCTGAATGATGATTTTCACAATTCAGAAAAGTACCTGTTTTTTCCCTATTCTCAGCTTCTGATTGCAGATTTGCACATTCTTCATGGTTTCCCTGCTCAGATTGCAGATCTGCACATTTTCTATGATTTTTCTGCTCTGATTGCAAATCTGCACAGCTATCCATCGGCTTTTGGTCTGGCACTTCTCTGAGCATAAAATTTTTCACATAAATAACATTAGGCTTTCCCAGTCCCAGACGTTTCTTTTCAATCAGTCCAATCCCATTATTACTGTCCAGCTCTTTTACCAGCTTCACTGCCTTTTGGGTTCCACAGTTCATCAGCTCTGCAATTTCTTCCACCGTGAAAATAATATATACTCTGTCCTCTGAATCCAGCCAGCGGTTTTTAATACTCAGGCTCATACGGTCCAGCATCAGGCCGTATAATACCTTTGCTTCACAAGAAAGAGCTTTAAAGCATGATTCTGTAAACAGCACTTTCGGGACACGATAAAAGCTGTATTGTTCCGCTTCCATTCCCGTAAAATAATCAAACTGTATCTTCTGCATCTGCTACTCCTTCTCTGTTTTCTTTCCACTTATCCAAAAGCATAAAAATAACTTCTTCTATCTGTTCTTTAGAATATGTCTCTGGAAAATAATTGCCGATTTTTTTTGCCGGAATTGTTACATTGATTTTACTGTTTTCTTTTTTCAATAAAACGGCATAGATATAACCCTGAGTTAATTTTCCATTTGCACTGCATTCCTTTAATTGTTCTGCCTGTTGTTTTGTCGGAAAGATATTACTGTTGACAATTCCTTCCAGAAGCCATTCCTGTTCCTGTGGTTTCAGATAAGACAATTTTTCACCCACAATCATAGGGATTTTATTATCGTCCACATATTCCAATAATCCATCTGATAATGAAGCCAGACGAATATATCTCTGCACGGTTCTTCCACTGTCCCCGGCTGTTTCACCAACCATATCTGCCGTATATTTTTCACCTTTACTTCCTTGGTGTTTCATAGCGTCATATTTCATCTTATAGGCATGAGCCTTTTCACTTGGCAGAATATTTTCACGCTGAATGTTGGAATCGACCATAATTATGACAGCTTCATCATCTGTATAGTTTCGGACAAGGACCGGCATAGTTGTTTTGCCACACAGTTCACAGCCTCTTTTTCTCCTGTGACCTGAAATCAGTTCATATCCACCTTCTGATCGGGGTCTTACCAGAGCAGGATTTAAAACACCGTAGTTTTTAATACTCTCTACTGTCTCATCCATTTTTTCATCATCGCTCACACGAAATGGATGATTTTTAAAAGGATAGAGCTTTTCCAGTTCTATTTCCACAATCTGGTTCATACTCTTTTCCGGTGATTCTTCTAATCCCAGTAACTCATCATAAGAGGTAAGCTGAATCTCTTTTTTCGGTCTACGCATGTTTCAACACCTCCTGAACCAGTTCTCTGTAACTGTCTGCCCCTTTGCTTTTTCCATCATAAGCAAATATACTTACACCTTCAGATGCTGTTTCTGCAAGACTTTCCGTTCTCGGAATCGTCTGCTCAAAAATCTTAATGTCATTTCCATATGTAGTTTTAATTGCCTGTTTGTTTCTCTTTGCATTATTGTAACGGCAATTATCCATTGTGAACAAAATACCTTCTATCTGCAATTCCGGATTAAACCTCTGATGGATTCCTTTTACCACTTTCAGTAATTCCATAAGTCCATCTGCCGCATAATATTGTGGCTGTACCGGAATCAATACACTGTCCGCTGCACTCAACGCATTGATTGTCAGCATTCCCAATGATGGCATACAGTCAATCAGAATATAATCATATTCATCTTTCAACAGTTCCAGATACTCTTTCAGTACTTTTTCCCTATCCTCAACTGTAAATAAGGACATATCCATTCCGGCAAGCAATTTATTGGACGGAATCAGATCCATCCCTTCTTCATGGTGCAAGACTGCTTCCTTTGGATCAAACTCCAGTCCCATGATGATATTTTCCATCATACTCTTTAAAGTCACTTTGAGATTTTTGGGAAATCCCATTCCCATTGTCAGATGTCCCTGCGGATCTGCATCTACCAGCACTACTTTTTTCCCATTCTTTGTCAGTCCGGCTCCCAGATTGATGGTTGTCGTTGTTTTGGCTACTCCGCCCTTCTGATTTGCAATAGCAATTACTTTACACATATACCTTCCTCCGATTTACTGTTTTTCTTCTACTTCTACATAAACACGAAAATATTTACTTGTTCCTTTATTTGCATAAGCATCAGATACTTCCAGGACATCCAATTCCTTATGATTTTCCAAAATACGGCAAAACCATTGAATGTCCCTCAAAGTACCCTGTAATCTAATTTTCAGCATACATATCCTCCCAGTCTTTGTAAAAACAATACTCTGGATAACGGATTTTAATGGCTTCCCAAAAATACCGGGCATATCCGCAGCAAAACAGATCTTCTACGGTATAATACTGACACTCTTTTAACTGATCTTCCTCTGCCTCATAATCTCCGACACTTGGTGTTCCATTACAGTAAAGGTTAAATGCCATACGGACAATCCGTAAACTTCCACTAGTCTGCCATCCTTCCAGCAGGCATTCCGTTTTTACACATCCAGTTTTAAAATTATAGATTTTATTCACATTATTTCTTGTGTCTCTGTCGATACCCAGGCAATAAACCAAAGCCCGATGGTAGACATCCTGATATCTGCATTTTTTCAGATATTCCTCATAAAATTTTTCGTGTTCCCTGCTCTTGAAAGTAATTGTGCGAGAATTGCTATTCTCTGCTCTTAACGCTGTGTTTGTCATTTTCATTTTCCTCCTGAATTTTTAATATTTAGGTATAAAAAGACACTCCATTTCTGGAATGCCCCATAAAAAATAGGGACACCCGCTTTTAACAAGTATCCCTATAATCTATCAAATATCTGATAGTCCACTATTCACTTTCATATTCAGGATTTTTTGTGTTCCCCGTACCGAGGTCTAAGGCAACCACAACGGTGACTCTCTGCACAAGCAACTTTTCCTTGTGATTTTCACCGATTTTGTTGAAACTGAAAAACTCTACAAAGTGCGTAAATTCAAGGATTTCTAGATATCTTTCCTTTGTAGTCCCACCACAGTCTCCACATGGCCGGTTGAAGGAAACATATCTACAGGCTGAATCTGTCTGACACTATATCCATTCCCTGTAAGATGTTTTAAATCACGAGCAAGTGTTTCCGGGTTGCAGGAAATATAAACAATCTTCTTTGGCTTCAAGTGAAGAAGGGAGTCTAAGAATTTTTTATCACTTCCGGCACGCGGAGGATCCATAAATACCACATCTGCTTTTTCTTTATGTGAAGCCATTTTTACCATGAAATCTCCGGCATCCTCTTTATAAAAACGAATATTTTTTACTTTATTCTGCTTCGCGTTAAAGATGGCATCTCGGACAGCATCTCCATTTAATTCTACAGAAATGACTTCTCCGGCATTATCACTTGCCACCATTCCAATCGTACCAATTCCACTGTAAGCATCAATCACTCTTTCTTTTCCGGTAAGTCCTGCAAATTCAATCGCTTTATTGTAAAGGACTTCTGTCTGTACTGGATTCACCTGATAAAATGACTTAGATGAGATACGGAAAGTCTTTCCACAAAGCACATCCTCGATATATCCTTTTCCGTAAAGAATCTGCTGTTTATCACCAAGAACCATACTCGTATTTCTATTATTTACATTTGCCACGATTGTCGTAATTTCCGGATGTTCTTTTCTAAGCGCTTTGACAAAATTATTCTTTGATGGGAATACCGGAGATGCGGTAACTAAAACAACCATAATCTGTCCAGTATGATAGCCGGTTCGAACTAAAATATGACGTAAAAAGCCATATCCGGTATCCTCATTGTAAGGACGCATTTTAAATGACTTCATGAGAGAAGTGACTGTATTCATAATCGCATCTGCCTTCTGATTCTCGATCAGGCAGGAATCTACACGAATAACACGGTGGCTTCGATTCTCATAAATTCCTGTAAAGCAGTTTCCATGACGGTCTCCTGCTACAACACCATGCACTTTATTTCTGTAATGCCATGGATCTTTCATTCCGATGATCGGCTTTACTTTTCCAAAACTGCTTAAAAGTTTATTCGTCTCTTTCTGCTTCTTTTTTAATTGTTCTTCATAAGGCAGATCAATATACTGACAACCGCCACATTTCTTTTCATAAGGGCATTTTTTACTCATTACAGACCTCCAAAACTGCATAAACGAAAAAAGCTCGGAGAGCTTACACCCTCCGAGCGTTCATTCAAGAAATTAAATATTGGAAAAATACAATTATTTAACTGTAACTTTAGCTCCAACTTCTTCTAACTGTTTCTTGATGTCCTCAGCTTCTTCTTTAGAAACTGCTTCTTTAAGTGTCTTAGGAGCACCATCAACTACAGCTTTAGCTTCTTTTAATCCTAATCCTGTGATTTCACGAACAACTTTGATAACTTTAACTTTCTGTCCGCCAACTTCTGTTAACTCAACGTCGAATTCAGTCTTTTCTTCTGCTGCTTCTCCAGCACCTGCTCCTGCTGCAACTACAACACCTGCTGCTGCGGATACACCAAATTCTTCTTCACAAGCTTTTACTAAATCATTTAATTCTAATACGGATAAACCTTTAATAACTTCGATAATTTCCTGAGTTGTCATCTTATTTCCCTCCATAAATCTTTATATTATAATATTAATTATTCAGTTGCTGCTTCGGATTCTGCAGCTCCACCATCTTTCTGCTCTGCGATCTGTTTGATTACGCGGGCAAAGTTTGCAACTGGGGACTGAATGCTTCCCATAAATTTGGCGATAAGTTCGTCTCTTGATGGGATAGTTGCGATTGTTGCAATACCTGCTGCATCGTAGTAAGTACCTTCTACAACACCGCTCTTTAACTCACAGCATTTTGCTTTCTTAATAAAGTTAGCAACGATTCTTGCTGGAGCTGTTGCATCTTCTTTGGAAATTGCAAATGCGTTTGTTCCTTCCAAATCTTTTACAACGCCTTCGAATTCTGTACCTTCTACAGCACGTTTTACCATAGTGTTCTTATAAACTTTATAAACAACACCTGCTTCACGACACTGTTTACGAAGTTCTGTTACATCAGCTACGGAAATTCCACGGTAATCTACAACTACCATAGATTTCGCTCCGTCAAGCTGAGCCTTAATCTCGTCAACAATAGGCTGTTTTAATTCTACTTTAGCCATCTTCCTGGTGCACCTCCTTAAATATTTGTGTGTACCGCCGTCAAATCATCTTTCGATGAAATAAAAAAACTCTCTGTCCAAAGACAAAGAGCAGAAATATTCTAAGAATAAAAATATCTGAATATAACTTCCTCGGCAGGTGTTCTCACTTTATGCCCTACGGCACCTGCTGTCTTCGGCGTTCATACTTTGGTATGATAGCATGAGTAAAATGAGATGTCAAGTGTTTTTTTGAAAAAAGAGACGAAAGTTAAAATCTGCAATATTATAAAATGCTTCGTATTACTGCGTCCAAACTGCTCAACTGCAGTTTGAACTTGCTCTAAGGCGCATTTTTATAATATCGCAGATTTTAACTTTTTGACTTTGAATACAGAAAAACACTTTTTATTTAATAATTATTTCCAAAGAAATAGTCATATGGATTCATATAGCCGTCACTGCTGTTTCCACCGTTGCCATTGTCATATCCATAACCACCATTACCAGAATTGCCATTGCTGTTTCCTGAATTTCCGTTACTGTTTCCATTATTGGAATTTCCGTTAGAGTTTCCATTGTTAGAGCTATCATCAGACTCGCTGCTGTCACTGGAACTGTCGGTTGTTACATTTTTGAAGTCACTCTTTTTACCAAGTGTTACTGTTACTGTTTTTTCTTCGTAAGTTCCGCTCTGATTTGCTCTCTTAAATGTAATCTTAACCTTTGTATTTGCTTTCTTGATTGCAAGCTTTTCTTTTAAGCCAGACATAGTAGATACGTTGTTACCTTCAAACTTCACAATAACATCTCCTGCTGAGATTCCTGCCTTTTCTGCCGGAGAGCCGCTTACTACCTGGGATACGTAAATTCCGCTTGGAATTCCAAGGGCACTTGAATAAGATTCGTTAATATCACGTCCTACTACTCCAAGGAATGCCGCATCCTTTGTGCTTACGCTGCCGGCATTCATTAAGTCTGTTAAAATTGTCTTGGCTGTTGTGATCGGGATGGCATATCCCATACCCTCTACTGATGTATCTTCTAATTTAGCGTTGTTGATACCAACTACCTGACCATCCATGTTGATAAGTACACCACCGCTGTTACCAGGATTGATTGCTGCATCTGTCTGTAAAAGATTCATTGTACCATCTGTTAAAGATACTTCACGATTCTTTGCACTGACTACACCTGTTGTAACAGACTGGCCATATCCTAATGCATTACCGATTGCTACAACTTCCTCTCCTACTTTTAAATCATCAGAACTTCCAAGTGTTGCAACTTTAATCTTTGATGCTGTAGAGTCTTTGATATCCTTTATCTTTACAGAAATAACTGCAAGGTCTGCACTGGAATCTGTTCCTACAACTGTAGCTTTTGCTGTTGTATCATCTACAAATCCTACAGTAAGGGATGTTGCATCGGATACTACATGATTATTTGTCGCGATCATAAGGGAATCTTTCGTCTTTGCAATAATAAATCCAGAACCGGCTCCTTCTGATTCCTGTGTTCCAAATCCATAGTAGTTTGAAGACTGAATCGTACTTGTAATAGATACAACAGATGGCATTACTTCATTAACTACACTTGCAACATTCTGGCTGTTTGAACTGCTTCCGGAAGAAGTCTCTTTCTTAGAACTTGTTGTTCCTGATGTTGTCTCAATCTTATCTGCAGTGGAAGGATAAAACTTATCCTTTACTACGGAAACACCAACAAAGCAAGTTCCTGCTACAAGACCAAAAATTGCTGCGGAAGCAATCAGCTTTGCAATCTTTTTACCTATTCCACTTCCATTTTTATTATTATCGTCATTCTTTCTTTTTCTTCGTCTCTTATCCGGTTCCGGTGGAATGTTACTATAATAATTACTGTCGTTATTGTAAGTATTTCTGTAATCGTCATTATAACTGTCACTATAAGAATTACCATAATGACTGTCATTGCCATAATCATATCGACCGGAATTCCCGCCAGTTCCCTGTTCTTTATAAGAATATCTATGACTTTCTGCCTGCTCATGTACTGCCGTTTCTTCTGTCGGTGTTACATCTACAGTAAGCCCTCCGTCACTATATTCTTCATTACTATTTACTTCATTACTATTTACTTCATTTATCGGATTGTTCTCTACATTCTCATTATGGAATCCGTTATTATTTTCAAATTCGTTCATAATGTTTTCTCCTTTCTCTAAGTTTGTAACCTTATATTAGCAACGATGTGTGATGAATTTGTGTTGTATTTATGGAAAAATTATGGATTTATACCCTTTTTGTATGTTTTCACACCTTTTTCGTAAATCGGCGAAAAGAATTGACCTTGTAGAATGACTTATTCTATTGTATAATAAGTTAGAAAATTATCCCAGTAATATATATACATAACTTTACTGGTGATGGAGGTACACTTTTATGATTAAAGAGAATCAAAAATATCTTAACCGGTTTCACATCGTCTTAGATGCACTGGTTATTTATTGTTCATTCTGTCTTAGTTACTATATTCGATATATATGTCCTCTTTTCAAGGGTCTTTTTCCTCGTTTTGGTTACTGGAGACAGCTATGGCAATACCAGGGTATACTTCTTGTTCTGATTCCTGTATACCTTATTTTATATGCAAAGTTTAACTTATATAAACCAAAAAGATTTCAGAATCAGACTGCCGAGTACGCCAATCTTGTTAAGGCGAACTCGATTGGAATGGTTTTCTTCTTTATATATATTATATTTATGAAGATTCCACACGTCTCAAGAAGTCTTCAACTGATGTTCTATGTGCTTTCCATGCTTCTTACGATTGCAGAACGTGCAGCGATCCGTTATGTATTAGAAAGGACCCGCCGGAAAGGATATAACCTTAAACACGTTGTTGTTATTGGATTCAGTGCTGCTGCAGAAGCTTATATTGATCGTATTAAGTCCAATCCGCAGTGGGGATATACGATTCATGGTATTTTCGATGATAATCTCCGATCGGATTTTTCTTATCGAAATACCTTCTGTATTGGTAAATTAAAAGATGTTGAAAAGTTTTTGCAGAATACTTCCATGGATGAAGTGGCTATTGCATTAAGCCTGAAGGAATATTATAAGCTTGGGGAAATGGTTGCTGTCTGTGAGAAGTCCGGTGTGCATACAAAGTTTGTCCCGGATTATTATAAATTTATTTCTACCAACCCAGTAACAGAAGATTTGAATGGACTTCCGGTTATTAATATCCGTAATGTTCCTCTTACAAATACAGTGAATAAGTGTATCAAACGTCTGATGGATATTGTCGGATCTCTCGTATGCATCATTCTCTTTTCACCGATTATGGCTGTTGTTGCCGTCCTTGTAAAGAAGAGTTCTCCTGGTCCGATTATTTTTTGCCAGGAAAGAGTCGGTCTTCATAACAAACCTTTTAAAATGTACAAGTTCCGTTCTATGGGTGTACAGTCTGCTTCAAAAGAACAAAAGGCCTGGACTGTTCATAACGACCCTCGTGTCACACCGGTAGGAAAGATCATCCGTAAGACCAGCCTTGATGAACTTCCTCAGCTTTTTAATGTATTAAAGGGAGATATGAGTCTGATCGGACCTCGCCCTGAGCGTCCTCTTTTCGTTGAAAAGTTCAAAGAAGAGATTCCACGCTATATGATAAAGCATCAGGTTCGTCCCGGCATGACCGGTTGGGCACAGGTTTGTGGTTTTCGTGGAGATACTTCTATTGAAGGACGTATTGAACATGATATTTTCTATATTGAAAACTGGACACTTTCTTTTGATATCAAGATTTTATTCCTTACTGTATTTAAAGGATTTGTCAATAAAAATGCTTACTAGTGTACTATGTCCTTGACAAATATTTATGATACAACCGTACACTAAGCCTAGAAAGGACGCATATTTATTATGAAAAATGATTCATTTTACGACACAGATAATTATAAGAACAAGTACTCAACTAAACAATCTTCTTCTGGCAATCCCAGTTCATCCACCACAAACTCACCTGCGAAGAAGCGGCAGACTTCCAATAAAAGTTCTGTAAGTTATCGTACCTCTAAAGCAAGGAATGCTTCTTATAAGCCGGTTTCCGCTACTTCCTCTGGAAAGAAAACCAAGCGTATGAATGAGCATGAACCGAATCATCCACCGAAAAAAGTATCGAAAAAGAAACATGGCTGCCTGTTGCCCCTGCTTCTTTTTATTGTATTGATTGGAATTATTGCCTTTTTCGCTTTTCGTTTTTCGGTAAAAGGGGCTTTTTCTAAAATTAAAAAATACCCTTTGGATAAATCAAATGTAACTGTCAACGATACAGATGCTAACATTAAAGATTATCAAAACATTGCTCTTTTTGGTGTAGACAGTCAGGATAACAAAATTACAGACACCGGTTCCCGAACAGACTGTATCATCATCGCCAGCATCCATAAATCAAATCATAAAGTAAAGCTGATGTCTATTTACCGCGATACTTATGTAAGCATCGATGGAGAATATGATAAAATCAATGCTGCCTATTCCTACGGTGGTCCGGAATTAGCCCTCCGCACTATCAATCGAAATCTCGACCTGAATATCACCGATTTTGCCACCGTAAACTTTAAAGCATTAGCTGACGCAGTAGATGTACTCGGTGGAATCCCTCTTACGATCACTTCCGAGAAAGAATTGAAAAACTTAAATGATTATATTGGAAATATGAATCATATTAACGGAGGGAATTCTCCTAAATTCGACAAAGTCGGAACCTACACCTTTGATGGAAACCAGGCTGTTGCCTACTCCCGTATCCGTTACATGGAAGGCGGAGATCACGCAAGAGCAAACCATCAGCGTCTTGTTCTTGAAGGTATTATGAACGCCGCTAAGAAGCAGCCATTCAAACTTGGAAAGTTAATTAGTACCGTCCTCCCACAGTGTAAAACAAGCCTGTCTGATAATGACCTTACAAAGTTAACATTTTCCATGGCCCGCTCCTCGATCACAGACTCACAGGCTTATCCATTTAAATCAGAGGATGAGCGATACGGCGGTATTTATTATGGTTTTCCTATCACTGCCAAGTCTAATGCAATCAAGGCACACGAATACCTCTTTGATACAAAGAATTATGAACCAACTGATGAGTTGCAGAAAATTAGTGCAAAAATAAAAATAGTAACTGACGACATAGGATTAACGGATTAATGCTTTAAGTTGTAAGAACAGACGAAAAAACGAAATCCAGGGTATAGCAAATGTAAAGATATCGCAGCGTAGAAAATGCCTGTTCGGCATTTTTACTTGCTCTGACATTACATTTGCTATACCCTGGATTTCGTTTTTTCTGTTTGTTGGCTTACTTTATATTTAAAGCATTTGTTTTTGGCTGTGATTGGGGTATCGCACCTAGAAATTGTCTGTCCTGCTTTTTACTTGCTCTGACATTACATTTGTTATACCCTGAATTTCGTTTTTTCTGTTTGTTGGCTCCTTTATATTTAAAGCATTTGTTTTTGGCTGTGATTGGGGTATCTTCTCCTAGAAATTGTCTGTCCTGCTTTTTACTTGCTCTGACATTACATTTGCTATACCCTGGTTTTCGTTTTTTCTGTTTGTTGGCTCCTTATAGATTAAAATATTTAAAGCATTTGTCTTGGGGTGTTTTTTATTCTTCGTAGTAGTTAAATTTCGGAGTTGCCTGTATCTGGCAGGATGCTTTCATTGTTCTTCTGTTTTTGTGAAGGAGAACATTTATGAGGAGCATTTCTCCGTTTTCTACCATTTCTTCAATGTCTTCTTCTGTAAGTTCCTCGTAATCTTCTGTGATCATGTCTGCATATTTTAATTCGAGATATACATCACACATATTTCCGAGCGATTCATGGAATGCTATTTCGTCAGGGTCTAGTTCGCTTTCGCTTTCAGCCTGTGCATATCCGTAGGACATAAGAATCGGAATTCCTAATTCTTTTGCAAGTTTACGGATACCATCCATGAGAGGTTTCATATCTTCGGAGTCTTCAACTGAAAGTATATTTTCGATGTTATCAATAAAGACAACTGGTTTATGTGCTCCTTCTGTTACAATAGAGCGGATTAATTCTTCTAAAATATCGCTTGCTGAAGCGTCTTCCATATTCTCGACATATTCCGATACGGCTTCCTGATCAAGTACGAAAAGATGCTCGCTGATTCTGCCTCTGTACCAGTTTAATTCGTCTTTTAAGGAACGAATATCTGCACCTTTTTCTCCGGTCATGATTGCCATAGAAGATACAGCTTTTTCTTCATCTTTTTTATTCATTTCATAGCTTAAACGTGAAACGGTATCTACCATCAGGTCATATCTGGAAAGCTCTGTAGAAATATAAAGTACATCAACACCGCTCTCCGCTGCTCTGTCTGCGATCTGCTGCATGAATCCATTCTTTAAATACTGTGGCATAGAATCTACAAAATAGCTTCCTTTATGCAGTCCGTAACGAAGCATCGCATCTAAACGCTTAAAGCCTGTGCTTAACTTACGGTTTTCCTGGGTATCTACGATATATTCTTCAAACTTATCCATGAAACTTGCAGAGTTTTTGAGAACAAATGGATTACGTACACTTACCTGAAATTCTTTTTCTTCTACTGTTTTTCCAGTAGGGATTACCGCAGTAAACTCTCTTTCTTCTTTTTCCGGTGCTGCTTTTTCTTTACGTTTGACCACGTTTTTATGCTTTCTGGAATGTAAGCTGCGCTCACTGCGAGAATCTTTTTTCACTCGTGCAGATTTCTTTTCTTCTTTTTCCGGTCTTGTCTTCTCTACCTGAATCGTATGTTCTGATTCAGAAATATATTCTGCTGTCTCGCTCTCTTTATCTGCGTCTTTCTGTGCTGTCTTATCCTCTTCTTTTTCGTCTTCGTCATCTGAAAGAACGCTTCTTTCGGATTCTTTTACTTCTTTAACATTCTCTGTTGTTTCAGAATCTTCTTGATCTGCTGAGTCTGTATTCACCTCTTCTGTATCCACTTCTTCTGCTGAAATATTTTCTGCTGAGTCTTCAGAATCTTCTGCATTTTCCATACTTTCTGTATCATTCAGTTTTTCTGCTTCTTCGGAATCCGTATTATCTTGTACACCAGTTTCTTCTGCATTTTCAACATTTTCTACAGTAGGCTCTTTGGAATCTTCTGTATTTTCTTCTGTGTTTTTCTCTTCAAGTTCTTCCTCTACAAAATCTTCATCCATAGCGATCTCAAGTTCTCTTTCAAGATCATCTTCATCAAGATCTTCTAAGTCTCCTAACGTATCTTCTTCCTTATCTAATGCAGAAACGGTTGCTTTCTTCTTTTTACCATTCTCCTGTTCTTCTAACCATGCATCAAGTACTGTCTCTGAGCCTGCTAATTCAAGTAAAAGCATTCTCTTCGCTCTCTCATACACATCTCCTTCCAGTCCAAGGGAAGCAAGATTATCGAGTGCTTCATCAATTTCAGCTTGTGTATGTTCCCCAAGAACTAGTTCACCTGGATCAACATATTCATATTCATCGGATTCTTCCGGCCCCTCTTCAACTAAAGCAGTTTCTTCTGGCTGTTCTGTCTCTGAAACAATCTCTTCAGATTCTATTGGTTCTACTGGATTGCCTTGCGTTCCGGCTTCTGCTTCCTGCTTAGATTCTTCCTTTTCTTCCTTTTGTTCTGTCTCCGCTTCCGCTTTCTGCTCCGCTTCTGCTTCCAGCTTCACCTCTAATTCTTCATCCGGTTTCTGCTCGGATTCGGATACTTCCTCTAAAGCTTCTGGCTGTGGTTCTGGCTGTGTTGCAACGGTATCAACTGTATCTTCTGTATCATCATCTAAATCAAGCTCATCAAAGCTTAAATCATCCTCACTAAGTTCCTCCTCTTTTTCCTGAGCTGCCAGTGCTTTTTTCAATGCCTCAATCTCCTGCGCCTCTTTTGCAATATCGACAGCCGACTTAGTCTCTCTTACTTCCTGCGGCTCTGGTCTTGCTGCCTGCTGTGCGGCTCTTGCAAGTTCTACAGCAGATACTGCCCCTGTTTCTGGTGTCTCCTGCGGTACTGCAGCTACTTCCGGTTCTTCTGGTAAAACATTACTTTCTTCTACACTTGGTGTCTCAGAAGTATTTCTTGAAATGACTTCCCCAATCAGAGATTCCATATCTTCCTGACTTACTGTCCCACCACTTTGACTCATCATTCGTTTCAGGTTTTCAAAAATCGTCTCATTAATTACACCAAGATCTGCATTCGCATCCTCAGATAAAATCATATCTGCATTCTCCTGCACAACTTCCTGACTGATCATGCGAAGCATATCATCTGAAAATGCTGGTATCTGCTCTGTTCCCTGTGCCCCGGCATCACTTGCTGCCTCTCCTGTTCCATCTTGCTGCAACTCAGCCTGTGAATTCTGTGCCTGCGCTGGTAAAACACCAACTTGTTCCTTAATCTCATCCGGCACATCTGTGATATCTTCCGGTGCAACTCCTGCTTCTAACTGCTTTTCTTTATAAAGCTCTCTTTCGATTTCTAACTTTTCTTCCGGAGATAAATCTTCATAGTCTTCAAACGAAACCAATTCATCACTATTTTTTTCCATATAATTCAGAATCTCCTGCTGATGAAGCGCAAATTCCATCGGATCCTTTCCACGCTTTCTTGCCTCTTCCATAAGAAGTTCCGCTCTCTTTTCCGCTTCAAGCTTCATTTGATCTTCTTCCCTTGCTTTGGCAATTGCCTCTGCTGCTAGCTGGGAAGCTGACTTCGTTTCCGGCATCTGCATCTCTTTCGGTTCATATTCTTCCTTCTGGTGCGCTTCTTCATCCTTATCGACAGCTGCCTGCGCCAGCTCCCATGCAGAAACCGGTCTTCTTCTCTGTTCTTCTAATGCTCTCTCTTCTGCCTGATTCGCTTCATCCTCTGCAAGCATCTCTGTTGCTGTCTTCTCTCTTCCGTAGCGGATCTGAGAACGATCAAACGGATACTCTACTTTTGGATCATTCAATCCCATCATCTGCATAAAGTTATTATAAATTAAATCATTCAGATTCGCTGCTTCCTGCGGATTCACATCATCCTGTCCAAACATATCATAGGCATTCCCATTCCCATAATCTTCATTATTAAATGTCTGCTGTTCTACTTCCGGCTGTAAAGCAGAAATCGCCTCTGCCGACACCTGTTGCTGTACTGGCTCTGGTTCTGGCTGTGAAACTGCCTCTGGTACCTGTACTGGCTGCACCGGCTGTGACTTCTGTGCTTCTTCTCTTCTTCTTCCACCATTTTTCAAACGTTCTTCTATCATATTCACTGCGGAAGCTGCTCTCTCGGAATCATCCATCTCCTCAAATGTCTTTGGAGGAAAAATATCTGGAGCCATTGATTCCGCCATCTTCTGAATCGTATCTGATAATTCCTGCTGCTCCGCCGGTTCTTCCGGTCGTCCGGTGATATTCATAGCCATATCTATAATATCATTAATATCAAACGGTTTCTCTTCACTTCCCTCTGTTGCGCTATGCTGTGCTCTCACCACATCCAGCAATGCCTTCATAATATCTTCCATTATAATTAACCTCCGTTATATCCTCTGTCTTCCTTTTCAGATTCTAAATCATATAAAGCTATTCTAACACCTTTATGCGATTATTACAAACAACTATTGTATTATTACATCTTTTCCGTCAATTTCCTTCAACCCCTATAAAAAGTTGTTCTAAACATTGCTTTTTTTAGCTAAGTCTGCGATACTATAAATAGTTGATTGATTATTAACGCTATAGCATTACGTAATTTGCGATTAAATTAAAGAAAGGAGAACTTCTTTGAAAACTTATATTGACTTACATATCCATTCTACAGCTTCTGACGGAACCTTTTCCCCAACAGAAATTGTTAATAAAGCTTTAAAACTCGCAGAAAAAGACAGCCCTGTTGTCATCGCCCTCACAGACCATGACACTGTTGCCGGAATTGATGAATTCCAAAAAGCTGCCGCCAAACACAAAGACAGACTGACAGCTATTTCCGGTCTTGAAATTTCTACAGATTACCATGGTGTTGAAATTCATGTACTCGGATACAATATCGACATACATAATAAAGAACTTCTTGACCGTCTTGCCGTTTGCCGCGAAAGTCGTGACGGACGTAATGAAAAGATTATCCAAAAGCTTCAGGAGCAGGGCTTTAAAATTTCTATGGATGAAATCAAACCGGATAAACCCGGCGAAACAATCGCCCGCCCACATATCGCAAAACTTCTCATGAAAAAGAAATACGTTTCTTCCGTTCAGGAGGCATTTGATAAATACCTTGCCGAAGGAAGATGCTGCTATGTAGAACGCATCATGCCTACTCCAGAAGAAGCTATTCATCTGATTAAAAACAGTGGCGGCATCCCTGTTCTCGCCCACCTCATGCTCTATAAAAAGCTGGACTCTTCCCAGAAAGAAGCTTTAGTTAGAGAATTAAAAGAAGCCGGTCTCATCGGAATCGAAACATATTACAACACTTACACACCGATAGAACAAGAATACGTTGCAGGACTTGCAAAACAGTGGGGACTCATCGAAACCGGCGGAACTGACTTCCATGGTCAGAACAAACCACACATTTCCCTCTTCACAGGCCAGGGAGAAATGGAAGTTCCACAAAAAGTTTTAGAAAATTTAAAATACTAATTTGCTGGAGTAAAAAGACGAAAACCAGAAATTTGATATAGAAGAAAATGTGAAGATAGTCGCTTCGCAGAAAATGCCTGTTCGGCATTTTTACTCGCTCCGACATCACATTTTCTTCTATATCAAATTTCTGGTTTTCTGTTCTTTGGCTTCAGATGGAAATTAGTATTTAAATCTTGAATGGAAATAAGTGGATTGTCCAGAAGGCTATGGTTTTCATTGGGATGAAAATCTCCCGATGGGAATATCTTCTCACTGAATAATTATG
Organism: Anaerobutyricum hallii; assembly: GCF_900209925.1. Classification (NCBI taxonomy): domain Bacteria; kingdom Bacillati; phylum Bacillota; class Clostridia; order Lachnospirales; family Lachnospiraceae; genus Anaerobutyricum; species Anaerobutyricum hallii. Next base: position 2,877,193 of record NZ_LT907978.1, read on the forward strand.
AATAATTGTAGGCGGTCTTCTAAAGAAAAAAGAAATAATACCATATCCCATATGCGGCTTCGGAGCGTGTTTAAGATGCGAACGAGCATTTTAAACACAGCGACTACAGAGCAGATGGGATATGGTATTGTTTCTTTTTTCGTCTATACGAAATCTACAAATTAGTATTTAGATTTACAAAAATGTGATACACTATATGTGAGTAGATTATAAAGAACAGGAGGGACAAAATGGGTACATTTTTTAATCCGGGGAATGGAAGTTTTACACAGGATAAGAATAGTGAAATTTATATTGATAAAACAGAACTTTTAAAATTTTTAAATAAAAAATTAGGAACGAATGGAAAATGTATCGCTGTTAGTCATGCCAGACGTTTTGGTAAGTCCCATGCTGCCGGAATGATTGATGCTTACTATAGTCTGGGTAGCGATTCCTCAAAATTATTTGAAAATACGAAGATTGCATCCAATCCAGATTATGAAAAATATCGAAATAAATATAATGTAATCCATTTGGATATTTCATCAGTTTGGGATTATCATAAAGAAGATTTAATAGAATCGATAGAGGAACGTGTTTGTGAGGATTTTCAAAAAATATATGGGGATTCATTAAACTATAAGAGAGATTTTTATTTACTGATACAGGATATTTATTTGCTGACAGAGATTCCATTTGTTATTATCATTGATGAATGGGATTGTGTTATCCGAAATAGCCACGATCAGGATCTAGTCCATAAATATTTGCAATTTCTACATTCTTTGTTTAAGTCAGAAGAATCGAAAAGCTTTTTAGCGCTTGGATATATCACAGGAATATTACCAATTAAGAAGATAAAAGATGAATCTGCTTTAAACAATTTTCAGGAATATACGATGCTAGATTCCTATCCAATTACAGAATACTATGGCTTTACTGAAAAAGAAGTTAAAGATTTATGTAAAGATTATAGTATGGATTTTGAAACAGTGAAAGCGTGGTATAATGGGTATCTGATTGATGGAGAGCATATGTATAATCCTAATTCTGTATCACAGGCATTAGAACGGCATAAAATAGATTCTTATTGGAGAAATACCTCCGCTTTCGATACAATAAATACCTTTATCACTATGAATTATGCTGGATTAAAAGAAGATATTCTTGCTATGTTATCAGGAGAAAAAGTGGAAGTTGATACCGAATGTTTTAAAAATGATTTAACAGAAATTCATTCCAAAGATGATGCTTTAACTGCTTTGATTCATCTCGGTTATCTTGGTTATGACAAAGATATGTTAAGTGCTTATGTGCCCAATTATGAGGTGGCGAAAGCATTTCAGTCAGCATTAAAAACAGGTGAATGGAAAGATATAGCAGCTACAATTTCCAAATGTGATACATTACTTATGGCAACGATAAAAGGTAATGCCGAAAAAGTGGCTGAACTTATTGAACTTGCGCATGAAACATATACATCCATATTGAAATACAATGATGAGAACGCATTAAGCTGTGTCCTCACAATGGCATACTTTACTGCACCCGCTTACTACAATGTAATTAGAGAGATGCCATCAGGAAAAGGTTTTGCTGATTTTGTCTTTCTTCCAAGAGCAAATGCAGGGAATCGCCCTGCGATGATTGTAGAATTAAAGTATAATCAATCCGCAGACACAGCACTCAAGCAGATTAAAGAAAAACGCTACCAGGGAGCCTTGTCTGGATATCAAGGAAAGATTCTCTTAGTTGGAATAAATTATGACTCAGAAAAACATCATACCTGTGTGATAGAGGAGTTGTAAGGCTAAACAGACGGAAACCAAAAATTTAATATCCATTAAAATGTGAAGATAGTCGTTGCGTAGAAAATGCCTGACCGGCATTTTTACTTACTCCGACATCACATTTTAATGGATATTAAATTTTCGTTTTTCTGCTCTTTGGCTCCAGATGAAATCAGTATTTAAATCTTGGATGGGAAGATGGGGATTGTCCAGAAGTCTATGGTTAGAATTCTATGTCAACCCTTTAGAATTTAATTTCTCGGAAAGTTGTAGTCTTCTGGTTCATTCCATGTTGCCAAACTGTAGATTTAGATTAGACAGAAAAAAGAAATAATACCCTATCCCAGATGCGGCTTCGGAGCGTGTTTAAGATGCGAATGAGCATTTTAAACACAGCGACTATAGAGCAGATGGGATATGGTATTGTTTCTTTTTTCGTCTACACGAAATCTACAAATTAGTATTTTTTATTGTTCCTCCTCCCACTACGTGCTTGTCTCTATATAAAACTACTGCCTGTCCTTTTGTAATCGCACGCTGTGGTTCTAAAAAGTGAATTGCTACTGTTCCATCTGGATTTTTCTTTGCTGTTGCTTCTTTTTCAGCTTGATGATATCGAATTCTTGCTTTTACTACTTCATCTTCCGCTAATTCTTCTATCCAGTTGAAGTCATCGGCAATGAGATCGGTTTTAAATAAATCTTCATTACTTCCCAGAATGACTTTATTCTCTTCTGGGCAGATTTCTGTTACATAATATGGTTTCGGTGCAGAAATTCCAAGTCCTTTTCTCTGTCCGATCGTATAACCATAATATCCTTTATGCTGGCCAACTATTTCACCTTCCTGATTTACAAAATCACCTGGTTCACTTTTCTTTCCTGTTGTTTTTTCAATGAATGCCATGTAATCTCCATCCGGAATAAAACAAATATCCTGGCTATCATGTTTATGTGCATTGAAAAATCCCTGTTCTTCTGCGATTTTTCGGATTTCTGCTTTGGTATAATCTCCTAATGGAAAACAGGTATGTGCAAGCTGTTCTTCTGTAAGGGAATAAAGGACATAACTCTGATCCTTTGTCTCATCTACACCTTTTAACAGGTGATATCCCTGCTCATCCTGAACGACTTTCGCATAATGTCCTGTTACGATCACGTCACAATGTAAAGCTTTTGCCCTTTTATAAAGATGTTCAAACTTTAAATGACGGTTACATTCAATGCATGGATTTGGTGTCATTCCTTTCTGATAACAGGAAATAAAATTGTCGATGACCTTTTCTTTAAAGTCGTCTTTAAAATTAAATACATAATATGGAATTCCCAGTTTGACACATACACTTCTGGCATCTTCAATGTCGCTTAAAGAACAGCAGGTCTTTTCTCTTTCCATTCCAATATCTTCATTATCATAAAGCTTCATCGTTACACCGATGCAATCATATCCCGCTTCCTTCATAAGATAAGCTGCCACTGATGAATCAACTCCGCCACTCATAGCAATTAATGCTTTTTTTGCCATACGGCACCTCCTCTATATTTCAATTATTATTTATCAAAAACTCTTTGTTTAATGAATGTCTCATATAGACGTTATTATGATAACATTCTCTTATTTGAAAGTAAAGATATTCTAATTGACAAATCCTTTCATTACATCTATAATCATTACGACATATTTTGAATTATTTTTTCTTAATTCATGCATTTTTAGAGAGTTGTCCACATTTTTTTGTTCAATATACGGGGGTTATCCACCGAATTTTTGAAGATTTTGTGGGTAAAACTTGTACGTTTCAAAATTACGGGAGTAGCGTTAGCTACGGAGTGATTCATGACATCAAGTTAGGGGTAAAATACCTTTTGCCCCTAACATCAGTATATAGTATATTATATATAGTATATTAATAGAAAGAAGGTTTTTTCTTTGAATAAAAAAGTGCAGATTTCAGAATCAATTGAGCTTGGTATCCTGCTTGCCTTATCGGGTGGTTTCATGGATGCCTATTCTTATATAGGAAGAGGAGAGGTTTTTGCTAATGCACAAACAGGAAATATGCTTCTTCTTGGTGTACATCTTTCGGAAGGAGATATTCCTGCTGCTATTCGATACCTTTGTCCGGTTCTCGCTTTTACTTTCGGAATTGCGCTCTCTGATATTGTTCGAAACTTAGGAAAAGGAGGGCATCTACACTGGAGGCAGATTTCTGTTGTTACAGAAGCTATCATTCTTGCCATCGTAAGCTTTTTTCCACAAAGCCATAATCTTCTGGCAAACAGTTTAACTTCTCTTGCCTGTGGCATACAGGTGGAAACTTTCCGAAAAATTCATGGCAATGGTATTGCTACAACCATGTGTATCGGAAATCTTCGAAGCGGCACACAAAATATTTACACCTTCTTCCAGACAAAGAAACGGGATGCTCTTGAAAAGGGACTTCTCTACTACGGAATTATTCTCTGCTTTATCTGCGGAGCAATCATTGGAAATCAATGTATTAAATATTTACATGAACGGGCAATCCTTGTATCTTCCGCTCTACTCTTACTTTCCTTCATCATGATGTTTATAACAAGGGATGAGGCATAAAAACAGAAAACCAGAAATTAGAAAACCAGAAATTTTCTTTTATAGTAAATTTCTGGTTTTCTAATTTCTGGTTTTCTGTTTTATATTCTATAAATCAATCTTTTTTCTTTGTAATCTACGATTTGCATCGTCTTTAACTAGAACATATAATACTGCTGTGACTGGTATCGCAAATATCATTCCAATTACTCCAAAAAGATTGCCTCCGATCAAAGCTGCGCTTAAGGTCCAGAGTGGAGCAAGCCCAACGGAACCGCCGACTACTCTTGGGTAAATGAACTGATTTTCTATAAACTGTACAACCTGATAAACAACGATACTTAAAAGACCTTTCCATGGGTCTACCATGACGATGAGCAATGCCCCGATAAAACAGGCTGCAAATGCTCCGATATATGGTATGAAGGAAAGGATTGCCGTAAGTACCGCAATCAGATTGGCGTACGGAAGGCGGAAAATTGTAAATGCAGCAAACATTAGCAGACCAAGAATAACTGCTTCAATACACTGTCCAGAGAAAAATTTAGAGTATGTTTCATTCACAAGATTGGATATGTAACATATTTTATCGGCATGCTTTTTGGATAAATGTGCATAAAGCATTTTTTTGCATTGTCTTGAGAGAGAATTCTTACTCAATAATACATAGATTGCTATAATAAATCCCATTAACGCATTGACTGCTACACCAAAAAAAGAGGTTGTGGCATCCACTACTTTTCCTAGTGCATTTCCTACGTTTCCTACATTTCCTGTAATCTGTGCCATAAGTTTATTAAAATCCCAAGAGGCAATTTCTTTTGAAATCCATGCAGTATCCATTCCGTTACTCCGAAGCCATGACAGCCATTTTGGTGTATTTTCCATAAAAACAATATAAATACTTTTTACGGAAGTTACAAGTCCTGGTACAAACATCGTGTATACAATTCCAATCAAAAGAACGATGCAGGCCATTGTCGCAAATAAGCTTACTCCTGTTACCGGCATTTTTTCTAACTTCGGATATTTCTTTTTTATTTTTGTAAAAAGCTGCTCAAACATTTTCATAGGAACATTTAGAACAAATGCAAGAATCAGACCTACTATAATAGGAAGGATCAATGCAATCCCTCTCTGTATGGTCTTGATCACTGTTGGAAAATGCATCAGCAAGGCAAATAATACAACGCCAAATGTAATTAACAAAAGGCTTCTTTTTGTTTCTTTTTCCATTAAAAGTACAATCTCTCCATTTCTTTTTATGCTTTCTCGAAATCTTTTTGTTCTTAATCTTACTTGATTTTAAAGAAAATTCAAGAATATCCTGTCATTCTTACATCTGATGCGCCAGATATTCTTCTATATAATGCGATGCCGTTGCTCCATCTGCTACGGCAGTTACTACCTGACGAAGTGCTTTTGTCCGGACATCACCAATGGCAAATACTCCTGGTATATTCGTGCGTGTTGACTCGTCTGCAATAATATATCCGGCTTCATCCATAGCAAGAATTCCTTCAAACAATTCAGAGGACGGTTTTCTTCCAATACTGATAAATGCACCATCGACAGAAATTTCTGTATCTTCTCCTGTCTTTACATTATGCAGCTTTGCACCGGTAAGCTTCTTATCGTATAAAAATTCGCTGACTGTTGTGTTCCAGTAAAATTCGATATTCGGTGTTTCCTCTAACTGCTTATGATAAACCTTTGTTGCACGAAGAGAATCTCTTCGATGAACAAGAATCACTTTTTCGCAGATTCTTGATAAGGTCATGGCATCCGCTGCTGCTGTATTTCCACCACCAATAACCATAACCGTTTTGTTTCGGTAAAACATTCCATCACAGGTAGCACAGTAGCCAACGCCACGTCCAACCAATTCTTTCTCTCCCGGCACTCCAAGTTCTCTTGGAACGGCACCTGTCGCGATAATAATCGTTTTCGCCTTAAATGTTCCTTCACTGCTCTCTATCTTCTTTATCTCACCGGAAAAATCCACACTCAGTACTTCTGCAAGCTCTGTCTCAGCGCCAAAACGCTCTGCCCCTTGCTGCATCTTTTCCGCCAGACTGAATCCATCAATCCCTTCCTCAAAGCCCGGATAATTATCAATCTGGGAAGTAAGTGCCATCTGCCCTCCGGCAGACAGCTTTTCAAGAACCATCGTAGAAAGTCCTGCTCTTGCACAATAAAGCGCCGCTGTATATCCGCCAGGACCTCCACCGATAATTACTACATCATATATTTTATCCATCGTATTTCCTTTCCTTTTTATATTGTATTTCTGTGTTTCTACATTTCTACATCTTACAAATATTCTTGAATAAATGTTTCAATTTTTGCCTTAGAATCCGGTGCAACGATTGTTCCTGCTACTTCTCCGTTTTTAAAAAGAAGAAGCGTTGGAATCGTATCGATTCCATATTTTTCTGCAATTTCCGGAGCTTCATCAACATTAACCTTCGCAAAAACAAGCTTGTCCTCCTGCTGTTTTGCAATCTTATCAAAAGCTGGTGCAATTCTTCGACAATACGTACACCATGGTGCCCAGAAATCTACAAGAACCGGTTGATCTGCCTTTAAAATCTGCTCTTCAAAAATCTCTTTTGTAATATTTATTATTGCCATAAAAAATTCCTCCTAAAAATCAACTCTTGTTTTCATCGGTAGTTTCCATCGATAGTTTCCATGTATACTTTATATTTTACCGTATACTTTACATTTTACCGCAAAAGGCATAAATGTATATTTCTTATAATACCACACTTCACGAAAGTTTACTCTTGTTTTCTAATTTAATTCATTCATGTTCATCCAGAAAAAATTAACTGGAACGCGAGGCTGTATATTTAATAGATATTTTCTATTGATTCACAGTGTGTTCTCGATTGATAATCCTCCTCAATACTCAGTATAATAGAGTCATCAAATACTGTGAAAACAGTAGGTAGAACTAATCTTTTTGACTTATTTTTATACTAACAATAACAATCATTTTTTAGGAGGGTTTCATAATGAAAAACAAATATGCACATATTTTTGAGCCATTAACCGTTCGTGCAATGACAGTTAAAAACAGAATCTGTATGATGCCAATGGGAACAAACTATGGCGAGCAGAATGGTGAGATGAGTTTTCTTCATATCGATTACTACAGACAGCGTGCAAAGGGCGGCACAGGTCTTTTAATCGTCGAAAATGCAAACGTTGATTTCCCACTGGGTTCTAACGGTACTACACAGCTTCGTATCGATCACGATAACTATCTCCCACGTCTTTACAAGTTCTGTGAAGACATGCATCGTTATGGTGCAAAACTTTCTATCCAGATCAACCATGCAGGAGCTTCTGCTATGTCTTCCCGTATCGGTGGACTTCAGCCAGTATCTTCCTCTAATATTCCTTCCAAAACAGGTGGAGCTGTACCTCGCCCATTATCAAAAGATGAAATTCTTGCTATCGTAAAAAAATATGGAGAAGCTGCAAAACGTGCACAGACTGCCGGATTTGATGCTGTTGAGATCCATGCCGGACATTCTTACTTAATCAGCCAGTTCCTCTCTCCTGTATACAATGACAGAACAGATGAATTTGGTGGAAGCATCGAAAACAGAACTCGTTTCTGCCGTATGATCATCGATGAAGTAAGAAGCCAGATCGGACCTCATATGCCAATCATGTTAAGACTTTCTGCTGACGAACTTGTAGATGGCGGAAATACTTTAGAAGATACTTTAAAATATCTTGAATATTTAAATGACGAAATAGATATCTTTGATGTATCCTGTGGTCTTAACGACTCCATCCAGTACCAGATTGATGCGAACTACATGAAAGACGGCTGGAGAGCTTATATGGCGAAAGCTGTAAAAGAGAAATTTGGAAAACCAGTTATTTCTATGGGTAACTACCGCGATCCTCAGGTTGTAGAAGACACTCTTGCAAGAGGTGACTGTGACTTAATCGGTATGGGACGTGGTCTTATCGCTGAGCCTAACTGGGTTCATAAAGTAGCAAACGACCAGGAATGTATGCTTAGAAAATGTATCTCCTGTAACATCGGATGTGCCGGAAACCGTATCGGTGGAAACAGACCTATCCGTTGTACAGTTAACCCATCTGTCCTTGAAGGAGACACACATCTTGGACGTAAAGTAAACAAGAACTGTAACGTAGTTGTCATCGGTGGTGGTACTGCTGGTCTTGAGGCAGCATGTTCCGCAGCAGAAGTTGGATGTACTACATTCCTTCTTGAGAAAAAAGATGTTCTCGGTGGACTTGCTACAGAAATCTCCAAGATTCCTGCAAAACACCGTTTAAATGATTTCCCTGTATACCTTCAGAGACGCGCTGCCGCTCTTGATAATCTTTACATTTTCAAGAACACAGAAGCTACTCTTGAAGTAATCGAGAAATTCAACCCACACATCATCATCTGTGCTACTGGTTCTGCTCCTCTTCTCCCACCTATCGCAGGACTTCATGAGAACATTGATAAAGAAGGTGGAAAAGTTGAATCTATCTTAAGCATGATCAAACATGTACCTGATTACCCAGAAGATATGACAGGCCAGAAGGTTGTTGTAATCGGTGGTGGTGCTGTAGGTCTTGACGTAGTAGAATTCTTCGCTCCAAGAGGTGCTGAAGTATCTATCGTTGAAATGATGCCAGCAATCGGACGTGATCTTGATCCTGTAACAAAGAACGATACAAAATGTATGATGGAAAAATACAATGTAAACCAGCTTACAAGCACAGCTCTTCAGGAAGTAAAAGAAGACTGCTTCGTTGTTAAGAGTCCGGAAGGTGAAGTTTACGAGCTTCCATTCGATCATGGATTTGTATGTCTTGGTATGAGAGCACAGAGCAAAGTTTACGAAGAAGTATCCAAAGCTTATAAAGACACTAACGTTCGTGTTGAAAATATCGGTGACAGTGTAAGAGCAAGACGTATCATTGACGGTACATTCGAAGGACGTAATATCATCTTTACCTTAGAACAAAAAGGATTTTTATAAAATACTAATTTGAGAGACTAAAGAAACGAAAACCAGAAATTTAATAGAAAAGAAAATGTGAAGATAGTCGCGGCGTAGAAAATGCCTGACCGGCATTTTTACTGGCTCCGACATCACATTTTCTTTTCTATATAAATTTCTGGTTTTCTGTTTTTTGGCTCCAGAAGGAAATTAGTATTTTGGTCTGAGGAAAATAAGGGGATTGTCCAGAAGTTTATGGTTTGTATTTGGAGTGAAAATCTACAGAAGGAGTATACTATCTGCTGAATTGCATTTAAATTTTATGAAAGAGAAGATAACAATTCTTTTTTTCTTTATCGTAGTTCGCTTATAATTCAGTAATACACAACAATTCAAATGTCAATCCTTTAGAATTTAATTTCTTGGAAAGTTGTAGTCTTCTGGCACATTCCATGTTGTTAAACCGTAGATTTAGATAGTCAGAAAAAAGAAATAATACCATATCCCAGATGCGGCTTCGGAGCGTGTTTAAGATACGAATAAGCATCTTAAACACAGCGACTACAGAGCAGATGGGATATGGTATTATTTCTTTTTTCGTCTATATTAAATCTACAAATTAGTATTTAATTTTTTTAGACAGACAAAATATAAAAATTGTTGTATAATGAACACAGCTTATGACAGGCGATGAATTTATGCATATCAGTTTACTCATTATACTATCATCCTGTGCTTGTGTTCAAATATCGCAGGTGGTTTTCGCAGAAAAGGAAGTGGCATGGTGGCAAACAAAGCATAAAGGAGTGATGTTTTTGAAATTAAAAAATAAGTTAAAACAATCATGATATAATCTATACTATGTCAAAGGAGTGACCCGATATGACAGAAAAGAAACTACAACCCATATTTTTTGCAGTATTAGCAGCAGTATTCTATGCAGTAAATGTACCTTTTTCTAAGCACTTACTTCAAGATGTTCCACCTACTTTCATGGCATCATTTTTGTATTTTGGGGCTGGAATCGGTGTTGGCATTATGTATTTATTTCATTGGAACAACGAACAGAAGGAGGAACGACTCACAAAAGACAACCTGCCTTATACCATCGGTATGGTAGTTCTAGATATTTTTGCTCCTATCTTTTTAATGCTCGGAGTTAGTATCGGTTCTTCTGCTAATGCTTCTTTGCTCGGTAATTTTGAAATCGTCGCAACAACATTGATTGCGTTATTAATTTTTAAAGAAACCGTATCTAAAAGGCTCTGGATTGCCATTTTGTTTATCACAATTTCCAGTATCATTCTTTCCTTTGAGGGCAGTGGAAGTTTTCATTTTTCCCTTGGCTCTCTTTTTGTTCTCCTCGCCACCATATGCTGGGGCATGGAGAATAACTGCACAAGAAAGATTTCCGAAAAAAGCACTTATCAGATTGTTACAATAAAGGGACTTTGCTGTGGTCTTGGCTCCTTTGTCGTCGCATCTGTCGTTGGAGAATCTTTACCTTCTGTAAAATACATCATTCTTGCCATGCTCTTAGGATTTGTTGCCTATGGATTAAGTATCTTTTTATACATCCGGGCACAAAGAGATTTGGGAGCTGCCAAGACAAGCGCTTACTATGCCGTTGCTCCTTTTATTGGAACATTTCTCGCTTTTGTTATTAATGGGGAACAACTTTCTGTTGCTTATCTTGTTGGTCTGTTCTTTATGATTATCGGTACACTTTTTGTCGTAGCAGATACTCTAGTGAAAAATCACTCCCATCTGCACACACATTTAATCACACATACACACGATGGTTCAACACATACCCATGTGATTATGCATAAACATGGGCATGAGCATTTTTGTTCGTCTGATATACATAGACATCACCATCATAATCTTTTAATGAAAGAACATATACATTAAATTAACTTGTTATGCTAGATAAATATAACTTTTATACAATCGAGTAAGAAAGTATCCCTTTCTGAAGATATTCATTCTAATAAAAACCATAGCCTTCTGGGCACTCTCACCAACTGTAGATTTAGAATAATCAGAAAAAAGAAATACTGCCATATCCCATCTGCTCTATAGTCGCTGTGTTTAAAATGCTCGTTCGCATCTTAAACACGCTCCGAAGCCGCATCTGGGATATGGCAGTATTTCTTTTTTCTGTCTAATCTAAATCTACAGTTTGGCAACATGGAATGAACCAGAAGACTACAACTTTCCGAGAAATTAAATTCTAAAGGGTTGACATTCAAATTGTTGTGTATTACTGAATTGCCAAAAAATTATGGAAAAGAGAAAAAACTTTTTATAAGTATTGTGTTTTATGACTTTAAGCTATAGGATTCTAACCATAGACTTCTGGACAATCCCCTCTTCCTCAAATCCAAATACTAATTTCCTTCTGGAGCCAAACAGCAGAAAAGCAGAAATTTCATATACAATACAATGTGATGTCGGAGCCAGTAAAAATGCCGAACAGGCATTTTCTACGAAGCGACTATCTTCACATTGTATTGTATATGAAATTTCTGCTTTTCGTCTCTTTAGTCCATTAAATTAGTATTTTTTAATAGAATTTGTTGTATTTTTTATCGTTTTTTTTGAGTTCTTTGTTTATATAGTTTCCACCCATTTTTTCTCGTAATGTTTCTTTTCCTGAGAAAAGGTTCGTTCCTAATCCAAGTCGGTCTCCATCGATTTTTGCTCCGAGTGCTGCCATTGTTGTTGGGAACATATCCATTGTTGTAAAACGACGGTTCTGTGTTGCGGCTTCTTTGTAAGCACACTGCGGATTAATGATCGTATTATATACTGTTCTGATATAGCTTCCGCTTAACGGTTTCCAAAATTGTGAACCGGTATCTACCATAGATGTATGGTCTCCAACGATAACAATCGTTGTATTCTCGTAAAAATCCTGTTGTTTTATCCAGTTTATAAAATCATATACCTGCTTATCTGCACAAGCTACTGCATTTCCATAGGTTGTATTATATTTATTATCGCAGAGACTGCATATAAAGCCTGTTGGGAAGTGGGTATCTACCGTAAGCATTGTAAGATTAAATGGTTTGTTCTCTGAAGAGAGTTTTTTTAATTGTTTTTTTGCTCTTTCGTAAAGTATTTTATCTTCATGTCCCCAGTAGACTTTATAATCTTTTGGGATATCTCCTTCTTTAATCGCAGCATTATAATCTTCTATTTTGTAGTTTTTATGTGTTTTAAAGTAGGCATCTCTCCCTGCGAAATCACCATCACTTCCACACAAAAATACCTGCTGATATCCTTCTTTATCTAAATAATCACCCAATGCTGTGAGATTGGGCAAAAATGTATCAGATACTGTTCCGGCATTTTTTACTTTTAAATTAATTGCTGATGTTTGTGCAACAAGTCCACCGGCTGTATATGCTGTTCCTTCTAAGCATACAGGACCTCCCATTTTTTTATCTGCCTTATCAGAAAATTGTACATTTTCTTTAGCAAGCTTTGTCAAGTTAGGGATATAATTCACGTCCATCGTGCCGCCTTCCGCTTTATCTGCGTAGCTGCTCTCCATTGATTCCATAAAAATATAGATTAAATTATTCTTTTTGTCTGGAAATGTAACGGTAGTATTATCCGGATCTACATAGTAATCTTCATAAAATGTAGACACTTCTCTTGAATTTCTTAAGTATTCCCACATACCGATTTCGCTTCCCTGCACATGGATTGTATGCAAAAGAATTACTGCCACACAAAGTTCTATTATAATTTTACTCCATCTTGGAATTTTTTTCTGTGAAAATATTTTTAATGTATAAAGTTCTCTTTTGAAAAATATATAACATAATATAACCATTACAGTTAAAATAACTGGCGGTAACACTGCAGTCTGTATAATGCTATGTATAATTCCACTGTCCGTTCCTTTAATTGGACTGGTTAATTGCAGTAATATCGTCGAAAATGCAACATCTCCGCAAGTAACTTTTACCCATTCCACTAAATACTTTACTAATAATTCGAGAAATATTCCTAATGGCACACATAAAGTAAATGGAAATGCAAGGATTTTAATTATAATATTTGACTCTAATTTTTGTCGTTCTTTTAAACTGGCAAACAGGAAAAAGCAGCAAGGTAATGCTATAAACATGCTATAAACATGCTATAATAGACAAGAAAATCTCTTTCTTTTTCTTTAAGACGTTCCTGGTAATTTCCATTTAATTCTATTGATCCAAAGTCAAATTGTGCCCCTATCTTTTTTCCAATTATAATCTTTACTCTGCTTACATTGCTTTGTTCCACAGGCAGGATAGCCTGTGTTGCTCCCTTTTGTGCCTTGAAATTTACTTTCTTTTCTTTGGAAAAGTCTTCGTCTTTCCTATTTGTATACATTACTTTTATTGCTATATTTTGTTCAATTGGTTTGGAAAAATGTATTACAACATTCTTTAGAACATCCTCATTAATTTCTTTAATAATATTAGGATTTGGCTCTTTTACTGTAAAATGTCCATCTTGGATATCATATCGTGAAAATTCTGTTTCAGGTGTATCCAACGTATGTGGCTTCAATGCAGCTTCTTTAGAAATTCCGGATGCAAACCAAGAAAATACTGCTGCCAGAAGTACAATACTGACTACACCAACAATCTTCCACTTTCTTTTTTGCGCTTTACAATACAATAAAATTGTAAGCAGCAATAACGATACCATACCGGCTATCTTCATAAAAATCGGAGCGCCTTCTTTTACAAAAGGCACTCCTCCTTTTAGATATAATGATAAGCCTGTTCCCAAAAAAGCGGTTATTACAATCGCTATGTAATAATAAATTACCGATTTTCTCTGTCGTTTTTCTCTTTTTTCTGCTCTCATTTCTTCTCTCATTTATTATATCTACTTACCACTGAAATTCTTTATTTGAAGTACTTATCTACTCCATTAGCAATTCCCTTCGCCAGCTTCTTCTGATAGGACGCAGAGTTCAACTGACGATCCTCTGTTGAGTTCGTAAGGAATCCGCACTCAAGAATCATTGTAGGAATCTTAGCCCAGTTAATTGTTGTGTAATAGTCCGAACGAATCGTTCCATGGCTTCTCTTATTCACTGCCTTTGCAACAGAGGATAAAAGACAGCTGCCTAACTTGCGGGAACTATTAAAAATCTTCTTGCCAACGTAACGGGAACTACCTGGCACACATACTAATGGTCCCTGTGCGCTTGCTCCTGATGCGTTACAGTGTATACAAATATGAATGTCTGCACCACTTGCATTGGCTTTCTTCGTTCTCTGCTGATTAGACAGTGGACAGTTATTGGTTGTTCTGAGCATGATTACTTTATAACCGCGTTTCTCTAATTCTTTTTTCGCCGCTTTCGCGATTGCAAGATTCGTCTTATATTCTGGAATATGTGTACGTACACCTGCTGTACCGGATGTCAGCTTTGCCTTTCTTCTAGATGGGCCCGGTGCAAGTCTTTCTGTAGAAGAAATTCCTCTCTGTTGGTGTCCCGCTGCTATAAATACCGTTCTCTGCTTCTTTGCTTTTTTGGTCTTCTTTGTTTTTTTCTTCGTTTTTTTCTTTGTTATCTTTTTGTCCGTTTTCTTTGCTGTCTGCTTTGCAGTGGTTGCTACTGTCGTAGCCTTAGCTGATACCTTTATTGTACTTACCGGTATCATTGTAAGAACTAACAATACTGCTAAAAGCAAACTGAAATGTCTTTTTAAATGACTTTTCATACTTTTTCCTCCTTTTTCATCAAGAATCTTAATGTATCAGCACAAAATCACATCTGCTACATTTCTTTTTTATTATACACTGACTGCTGGACTTCGTCCATATATTCATTTCTTAATTTACAGTCAACTTTATTTTTTAATAAGACCTCAAAACTCTTGCATTCTTGCCGAGAAATGTGTAAGTCTTATAATATCTGATATAAAAAAAGGCAGCAGACTTCCATCTATCTAAAAGATAAACAGAAATCTGCTGCCTTTTCCTCACATCTAATTGATGCAACAGCTTTACCGTCTACATAGGGCAATTCGTAAATTACACTATAGACAAGTGAAAGAAGTGTATCTGTAATTAGAAACGAGCTGGGTTCAGCTTAACTCCAGGACCCATTGTAGAAGTAAGTGTAGCACTTCTGATGTACTGTCCCTTAGCTGCAGCTGGTTTTGCCTTAATGATGGCATCTATTAATGTCTGGAAGTTTTCGTTTAACTGCTCCTCTGTGAAAGAAGCTTTTCCGATTGGCACGTGAATGATGTTTGTCTTATCAAGTCTGTACTCGATCTTACCAGCTTTTAAGTCCTGAACAGCTTTAGCAACGTCCATTGTTACTGTTCCAGCCTTAGGGTTAGGCATTAAACCTTTTGGTCCAAGTACACGACCAAGACGACCAACAACGCTCATCATGTTAGGTGTTGCAACAACTTTATCGAATTCAAACCATCCTTCGTTCTGGATCTTTGGAATAAGTTCCTCAGCTCCTACGAATTCTGCTCCTGCTGCTACAGCTTCTTCAGCCTTATCACCTTTTGCGAATACGAGAACACGTACTTTTTTACCTGTACCGTTAGGTAAAACTACTGCTCCACGAATCTGCTGATCTGCGTGACGTCCGTCAAGACCCATTTTGAAATGAGCTTCGATAGTTTCATCAAATTTTGCACTGGCAGCTTTTTTTACGATGGCTACTGCTTCCGGTGCGTCGTATAAGTTCGTTTTATCTCTGAGCTTTGCAGCTTCCTGATATCTTTTTCCTCTTTTCATTCTAAATAACCTCCTGTGGTATTATCGGGAGCGACCCTCCCACTTCGTTGTATCTAATCAATTCCGATTAATCTTCTACAGTAATGCCCATACTTCTGGCAGTACCAGCGATCATGCTCATTGCTGCTTCGATGCTCGCTGCGTTTAAATCAGGCATCTTCATCTCTGCAATTTCTTTTACTTTATCTTTAGAAATTGAAGCAACCTTTGTCTTGTTAGGAACGCCTGATCCGGATTTGATGTTACAGTATTTCTTTAATAATACTGCTGCCGGTGGTGTTTTAGTAATAAAACTGAATGTTCTGTCCTGGTATACTGTAATAACTACAGGAATGATCAAATCGCCTTTATCTGCTGTTCTGGCGTTGAATTCCTTTGTAAACTGGACGATATTCACACCGTGCTGACCTAAAGCAGGACCTACAGGTGGTGCTGGAGTTGCCTTTCCTGCTGGAATCTGTAATTTAATATAACCTGTGACTTTCTTTGCCATGATAGCTATCCTCCTATTGTGGTAATTGCGGGAATCTCCCTCCCACTTGTCTGCTCTTTACAGAGCGTCTTATAATTTCTTAACATCTACAAATTCAATCTCTACAGAAGTCTCACGACCAAACATATCTACTTCGATGGTAACAGTCTGTTTATTCATGTTAATTGCCGTTACAGTGCTTACTCTTCCTTCCCAGGCGCCTGAAGTTACTTCCACTAAATCGCCTACTTCGATGTCAATCTCTACTTCACTGTTACTGTTAGCAACAATACCAAGATTTCTCATCTCTGCTTCGGAAAGTGGTACCGGATCGGATCCCGGTCCAACAAAGCCTGTTACACCTCTGGTGTTACGAACAACATACCATGTATCGTCGTTCATGACCATGTTAACTAACACATAGCCAGGGAACATTTTCTTAGATACGTTCTTTTTGACTCCACCCTTCATCTCGACTACGTCCTGAAGAGGGACTCTTACTTCAAATATCTGATCCTGAAGCTTTCTGTTTTCAATTGTCTTTTCAATATTAGCCTTCACCTTGTTCTCGTAGCCTGAGTAAGTATGGACCACATACCAGTTTAATTCTGACATATATTCACCTTTACCTTTATACTAGACCAGAAAATTAATTCCATACTGGAGAACCATATCCAGGGTTGCAATGATGACACCCAGGACAACGGATACAACCGTTACTGTAATTGTCTCTCTGATAAGCGTTTTTCTGTCAGGCCAGCTGATATTTTTAAATTCGGCTTTAAGGCCCTGAAACCAGCTTGTTTTCTCTGTTTTCTTTGCTTCGTCGCTCATCTTATCACTCCTTAAAAACCGGTCCGACTATTTTGTTTCTTTATGAACAGTATGCTTTCTACAGAATCTGCAATACTTTCTTGTTTCTAATCTTTCAGGATGATTTTTCTTTTCCTTTGTAGTATTGTAGTTACGCTGTTTACATTCTGTACATGCCAATGTGATTCTCACGCGCACAACTTCCACCTCCAATTTTGTTAAACGTAGGGTTTATTCTCATAAACCAATTTTAGGCATAAAAAAAAGACCTATTCCATCGCCACATTAATATAGCATACCCAAAGTACGTTCGTCAATGCTTTTTTCGCACAAAATCCAAAAAAAGTATTTTAAGTTTATGTACGAATTTATATATTTTTTCTCTTTCCCCCATTGTGCATAAGTTATCCACAAAATCCACACTCTCTTGTGGATAAAGTGGACAACTCACTTTTTATGTTGCTCAGAGCAAATATTTTCGCTCTTTTTTATAATCGGTCTTATTTTCTTAAAATGTGGATAAAATCTTGATAACTCTCAAGATACAAATAAATCTCTCAATACCTATTTTATGGCGTTATTTTCAGATAATTTACGTATCATTTTTAACCAATATATGGAAAATTTGTCGTTGACAAGAAACGAATGTTCGTGTATGATAATTGCATAGGGAGAACTATATAAAGTAAATATAAAAGTTAAGATAATTAAGATAATTAAGACAAGAAAGGATTTTACTTATGAACAAACAGACCATCCGTATTAAATATTTTACTGATAAGATTGAGAAACTTACTTATATTGATGGGAAGTCCGACTGGATCGACCTTCGTGCTGCTGATAATCTTTGTCTGAAGAAGGGAGATTTTGCTCTTGTTCCACTTGGAATCGCCATGGAACTTCCACAGGGCTACGAAGCCCATGTTGTTCCGAGAAGTTCCACTTTTAAGAACTTTGGTATTATTCAGACGAATCATATGGGTGTTATTGATGAATCCTACTGTGGAGATAACGACCAATGGTTTATGCCTGTTCTGGCTGTTCGCGATACAGAGATTCATGTGAATGACCGCATTTGCCAGTTTCGTATCATGGAACACCAGCCTACAATTTCTTTTGAAGAATGTGACAGATTAGATGGTTCAGACCGCGGTGGTTTTGGCAGCACCGGCCGGGCATAACGCAATATCTTAGATCTATCATTTATATTATATTATTATGAAGAGTTTTCGTTGTTTTCTTTCTTTTTTACAAATGATAAAGCAGCATTGCTCTTCTGTGTACTTTAAGTTACAGCGAGTGAAGTTACCTATAGCACTCCGGTTATTATCCGCACTTTTTCCAAGACATTGCCCTGTATGTGCTAAACCGGTGCCATACGGAACTCTGATCCATGCGGAATGTCAGACTGTACTGCCTTTTATCTTTGGTCCTACCTGTCTGCGCTGCGGCAAACCGGTTTCTTCTTCTGCGCAAGAATACTGCTACGACTGTCGTACTTTTCCAAAAAGTTTTCAAAAAGGGCTGTCTCTTTTTCTATATAATAAAGAAACGCGTCCTATTATGAGTGCGTTTAAGTACCATAATAATCGAAGACTTGCTGATTTTTTTATTTGGGAACTTTTCTTTCAGCAGTATTCTCAGAATTATTTTCACATTTATTCCAAAAGGTATTCTCACAGCCATTCCAGAATTTATGCAGCAATAGAAAGTCTGGGGATTGACGCAGTCATACCTGTTCCTATTCATAAAAATAAATACAAAAAGAGAGGTTATAATCAGGCTGAACTACTTAGCCGCAGAATTGCTCTGATATTTAACCTCTCTCATTATCCTGATATGCTGATTCGCTCTGTGGATACACTCCCACAAAAACAGTTTACTCCACAAGCCAGGCTTAATAATCTAAAGAAAGCATTTCGCTTTAATTCACGATATGATAACCTTGTTCAAACAAACGCTTCCCTGTCTGTACTACTTGTTGATGATATTTATACAAGTGGCGCTACTATGGAAGCCTGCACCCGTATTCTTTTAAGTGCCGGCATTCCTAATGTTTGTGTTTTATCAATCTGTATCGGCATGGCAAGAGATTGATCAGATTCCATCTTTGAGACATTCATTCAATCCGGAATACCGCTTTTGTTCTGTCTCATTATGAATCATCTGTTCTACCATAGACTGTTTTCCCACGATAGCTGCACACTTTTGCGCTCTTGTAATTGCTGTATATAGAAGATTTCTGTTACAAAGAATCGGAGGACCGCTAAGAAGTGGCAGTACTACTGCTGGATATTCACTTCCCTGTGATTTATGAATTGTAATTGCATAGGCAAGTTCTAATTCATCCAGGTTTGAGTATGGATATTCTACCTCCCGGTTCTCGTCAAATACAACGGTAATCCGTTCAGAATATGTATTAATCTGCTTGATCACACCCATATCTCCATTGAATACTCCAAGTCCCTCTTCAACGGAGAAGCCTTTTGCATTCGTAATCTTCCATTCAAGCTTATAATTGTTCTTTACCTGCATTACCTTATCGCCCTCACGAAAGACTCCTGTACGTCCTTCCTTTTCTTTCTTGGATTCTGATGCAGGATTTAGATAATATTGGAGAACCTCATTCAAATGTTCCACACCAAGTTCTCCTTTACGCATTGGTGTCAGAACCTGTATTTCAAATGGAGATGTACCAATATATTCCGGCAGCTTGGTTTTTACCAGATAAATGAGCGCTCCCATTACCGAGCGGACATCTTGTTTTTCAAAAAAGAAAAAGTCTTTGTTCTTATTATTTAAGGTAATAAGCTCACCTGCATTAATTTTATGCGCATTAAGAACAATATGACTGCTCTCTGCCTGACGATATATTTTAGAAAGACGCACTACGCTAAACGCTTCCGAATCAATAATATCCTTCAAAACGTTTCCCGGTCCTACACTTGGAAGCTGATTCGAATCCCCTACGAGTATGAGCCTTGTTCCCGGAACGATTGCTTTTAGAAGAGAATACATTAAATGAATATCTACCATGGACATCTCATCAAGAATCACCACATCGGCCTCGATTGGATTCTCCTCATTTTTTTCAAAATGAGAACTACTTCCCTCCTCGATTCCACCAGAAACTTCCAAAAGTCGATGAATCGTTTTTGCCTCATATCCCGTCGCTTCCGTCATTCTCTTCGCCGCACGTCCGGTCGGTGCCGCAAGAACAATATCCATATGTTCCATTTCAAAGCAGCGAATCATAAGATTAATGGTTGTTGTCTTTCCTGTTCCCGGACCACCGGTAACTACAACAACACCTTTCGTAAGCGCTTCTTCCACTGCCTGTTTTTGTAAAAGATCAAGCTGAAAATCCATGCTTTCTTCCAGTTCACTGATCCGCTTTCCATAGGCCCCCTTTTCCATTGGAAATTCCAGATCAAGATTTAAAAGCATCCTGGAAGTATTCAGCTCCATAAAATAATAGGAACTCAAATAAACATGTTCCTCTTCATTCACAGTCCGAATCATCAGCTTTTTATCAAGAACCAGCTCCATTAGATGGTCTTCTATGAATTCTGGTGACATAGAAAGAAGCTGCCCTGCACTTCGGCACAAAACATCTTTCGGTAAATATACATGGCCGGAAAGAGAAGCCTGCTGAAGAGCATATAAAATAGCTGCACACACACGAAAATCGGAATCTGGTGCTATACCAGCCTTTGCCGCAATCGCATCCGCTGCCCGGAAACCAATTCCTGTAATATCTTCTGCCAATTTATATGGATTCGTCTTCAGGATATCATACATCTTGCTGCCATATTCCTCAAAAATACGAACCGCAAAACGACTGGTAATTCCATACTCCGATAAAAACATCATAGCATGGCGCATCTCCTGCTTTTCCTGAAACTGCACTGCAATGTCCATCGCCTTTTTCAGTGAAATCCCCTTTACTTCTGCCAAACGCTCCGGTTCACTTTCAATGATATCAAATGTATTTCCTTTAAACTTTTTAATTACTCTTGCAGCCAGCGCAGCTCCCATTCCTTTAATCGCACCAGATGCAAGATAGCGTTCCATCGCCGCCTTATCTTCCGGCTCCTTTACAGTATACGATGTCATCCGATACTGTGGGCCATGCGCCGGATGGTCTACATATTCACCTTCTGCACAGATATATTCTCCTTCATTGATATAATGAAAATTTCCCACGAGGACTTCGTCCCCGTGGGTTGTTTCAATGTCCATTACGGTATATCCATTCTCCTCATTATGAAAGCGAATATGACTTACATATCCTTCCAGATGAGCCATTTAAAATCTCCTACTTTGTACCAAGATACTCAATGTACTGGCCGGTACCAATCGCAACTGCTGTCATTGGGTCATCGGCTGTCATTGTTGTAATTCCTGTCTTCTCTTCAATCAACTGTTCTAATCCCTGTAACATACTTCCACCACCGGTCAGTACGATTCCACGATCAGAAATATCTGCTGCTAATTCAGGTGGAGTTCTCTCTAATACACTATGAACTGCTTCTACAATCTGTGCTGTCGCTTCACGAAGTGCCTCTCTTGTTTCTTCGGAAGTTACGGTAACTGTCTTAGGAAGACCTGTTACAAGGTTACGTCCTCTCACTTCCATAGAAGATTCTTCTGCACGTGCATATGCACTTCCTACCTGAATCTTAATATCTTCTGCTGTACGGTCACCGATCAACAGATTATGCTTCTTTCTCATATAACGAACGATTGCCTCGTCAAAATCATCACCGGCAACCTTAATCGATGTACTTACTACGGTACCTCCAAGAGAAATAACCGCAATATCAGAAGTACCACCACCGATATCTACAATCATATTACCGCATGGCTTCGCAATATCGATACCAGCTCCGATTGCTGCTGCTACCGGCTCCTCGATAATCTTTACATCTCTTGCTCCTGCTGCATATGTTGCATCTTCTACTGCCTTCTTCTCTACTTCTGTTACTCCACTAGGAACACAAACAGAAATTCTTGGCTTTCTTCCAAATAAACTCTTGCCCACTGACTTATGAACAAAATACTTAAGCATCTTCTCTGTAACGGAGTAATCACTGATTACACCCTGTCTTAAAGGACGAACCGCCACAATATTACCAGGAGTACGTCCAATCATCAGACGCGCCTCTTCACCGATTGCCTTAATCTTTCTCGTATCTACATCAAAAGCAACCACTGAAGGCTCTTTTAATACGACACCCTTCCCCTTTACATATACTAAAATACTCGCAGTACCTAAATCAATTCCAATATCCGTAGCCATTAGGAATCTCCTTTCCTTATAAACTCCATGTCTTTTATCCATAAATACTGATTAAATAATCACTCTAAATAACCAATATCAAAATCGTATCCCGGTGTACTATTCAAAATGCTGACACACCCGATATTATTATAAACGAAATAAATCGAATTTCCAATAGTTTTTTATCACTAAGCGCATACTGACTTAGTTTCGTAAGATTTTACAATTCATTCCGCAACTCATTTGACAAATCATTACAAATTTATAACATAACCGTTCTCATAACTATTCTTACGTGAAAAAAGGTACTGAGGATTATCTGTCCACTCCCCAATACCTGTTCATCAGCCCTTCCCATAGCAGGGCAGGATCAGCATCAATCACGCTGCTTATTCGTCAATTCCCTTCTCTCTTAAGTACTCAATAACATCTCCAACTGTTTCGATGTCAGCAAGTTCTTCAGCAGGAATCTCTGTATCATACTCCTCTTCCAGCGCCATAGTAAGCTCAAATAAATCAAGAGAATCCGCACCTAAATCTTCCTTAAAAGAAGTATCCAGTGTAATCTCATCTTCTTCGACACCTAACTGCTCCGCAATAATCTCTTTCATCTTTTCTAACATAAGAAAAAATCTCCTTTTTATAAAATGTGTTAATAATGTTCAAAATCATTCAACTTCAGATCACACAAATGATCCGTCCACAAGTTACGTAGCAGCAACGCCGCTATCTTTAAAACTTCAAAGCCACTTCCCTTAAAAACAGTACAAAATGACCTTTTGACTCTAGTATCATACTATTCCCACATTTCTTTGTCAATATTTTTTAAAGGTTATCTTTTGTGAATTATATCCCCGCTTTTATGAACCTTCTTAATTCTTCTTGACATAAGAAAAAAAATACAATATTATAAAAATAGTAACTCTTATTGTTATCATTTGATACAAATTATATTGACTATTCAAAATTACAGAAACAGCGTTAACTACGAAGTAATTCGTAATATTAAGTCGGGAGCAAAACACCTTTTGACCCTGACATCAGTTTATAAAAATATGAACTCTATTTATGAAAGGAGAATAAATATGAGCGCGCCGATGAAGAACAGCCGTCAAAGAAATGCCATATTAGAATGTGTCATGAGTCATCATGATCACCCTACCGCCGACATTATTTATCAGGAACTGCGCGAAAGCTTTCCTAATATTAGTCTTGGAACTGTATACCGTAACCTTTCCTTATTAACTTCTTTAGGAAAAATCATGAAGATCACCTGCGAGAATCATGCTGATCATTTCGATGGCCAGACAATTCCTCATGCACATTTTCAATGTAAATCCTGTGGATGTCTTCAGGATATTCCATTCAAACCTTCTGTTCATCCACAAGAAGACATTGGTGAAGGCTTCGATGGAATCATTTCTGACTATACCATTACCTTCCGAGGATATTGTGCAGCTTGTGCTCAAAAATCGTAATTTGTAGATTTCGTGTAGACGAAAAAAGAAAAAAATAATACACCCCATCTGCTCTGTAGTCGCTGTATTTAAGATGCTCGTTCGCATCTTAAACACGCTCCGAAGCCGCATCTGGGATGTATTATTTTTTTCTTTTTTCTGGCTATTCTAAATCTACAGTTGGTGAGAATGGGGATTCTCCAAAAGTCTACGCTTTTTATTCAGATGGAAACTTCCAGAAGAAATGTGTCAATCCCTTAGGCTTCAATTTCCCGAGAATCTATAACCTTCTAGAGAATTTTTCGCTAGTTAACTCTCATAATCTTCTGGCGAATCCCCTTCTTTTTCCAACAGAAATTACTAATTTGCTATTTGTTATCAAAACAAATAGCTGCTGAAACAAAATTTTATGCTGAATTGCAAAAAACTATGATAAAGAAAAAAGAATTGTTATAAGTATTGCATTTTGTGACTTTGCGCTAAATGCTTATTTTTCCTCAAAAGAAAATAGCAGGGGATACAACAGAAGAAATAGAACTCCTTATATAAATGTCAGTTTCTCGAAATTTAAGTTCCTGGAAAGTTATACTCTTCTGGAGAATCCCCATTCTCACCGATTGTGGATTTAGATAGTCAGAAAAAAGAACGAATACCCTATCCCATATGCGGCTTCGGAGTGTGTTTAAGATGCAAACAAGCATTTTAAACACAGCGACTACAGAGCAAATGGGATAGGGTATTCGTTCTTTTTTCGTCTATACGAAATCTACACATAAATATTTTTTTAATTTTTTTGTTGACAAATTTTCATCTTTAGGTTATTATAAAACAGTAATGATTATTATTACTTTTTCAAAAGAATTTTTCATTACTATGCAATGTTACTTATATGCTTTCGATAACGAATAAGACGCCATCTTAATAGTTATCAGACATTTATTTTAGAAAAGGAGATTATTTATTATGAAGAAGTTTGTATGTAGTGTATGTGGATATGTTTATGAAGGTGAAGCTGCTCCGGAATTTTGCCCACTTTGTAAGGCACCTGCTTCTAAGTTTATTGAGCAGACAGAAGAGAAGACATGGGCTGCTGAACATGTTGTAGGTGTTGCAAGTGATGTTCCAGAAGATATTAAGGCTGACTTAAGAGCTAATTTTGAAGGCGAGTGCAGCGAAGTAGGTATGTATCTTGCTATGGCACGTGTTGCTCACCGCGAAGGATATCCTGAAATCGGATTATACTGGGAAAAAGCTGCTTATGAAGAAGCTGAGCATGCAGCTAAGTTTGCTGAGTTACTTGGCGAAGTAGTTTCTCCAAGCACAAAAGAGAACCTCAAAGTACGTGTAGAGGCTGAAAACGGTGCTACTGCTGGTAAGTTCGATCTTGCAAAACGCGCAAAGGCTTTAAATCTTGATGCAATCCATGATACAGTTCATGAGATGGCTCGTGACGAAGCTAGACATGGAAAAGCATTCGAAGGATTACTTAAGAGATACTTCGGAGATAAATAATTACTAGTTTATTACCAGTGAACTAATAAAAATACTGAAACTATATATAGTAAAACATAAAAATAATCGCGATGTAAAAATACTGAAAAGAGGTATTTTTACATCGCGATTATTTTTATGTAATTTTTTCTTACTTTAATAATCCAACTGCTATCACTGACAATAACGGTATCGTCACTACCGACAACAGTGTCGTAATCACAAATATCTCTGAACCGTAATATGCGTCTCTATCATACCGCTGTGCAAACATTACAACCGAAGCTCCTGCCGGACAGGCCAATGCGATAAATACGGTAAATGCTACCTCAAACTCAAGTGGCAGTAGCCATAAGATAACAAGCCCTGCCAATGGATATACAATAAGCTTTATAAAACTTAAATAATATAGGCGTTTGTTCTTTAGGCTCTTTAAAATATTCCCTTGAGCAAGATTGGCTCCTGCAACAATCATTCCAAGCGGTGTATTCATTGAAGCAATCATTTCCAAAGGATTTTCAATAAATTGAGGCAGTCGAAGCTGAAATAAAAATAATATAATTCCTACGATAACCGCAATAATCGCCGGACTTAAGAAATTCTTCCATGCTCCTTTTAAATCCTTACTATCTCCCATTAAAACAACGCCATGTGTCCAAAGCAATACGTTAAAGACTGTGATATAGGCCGTCATATAAAAGACACCCTTATCTCCAAGTACTCCACTAATTAAAGGAATCCCAATAAAACCAGAATTCGAATAGGATACTGCGATTTTTTCCACAGAACTACGGTTCTTATCCCCATGAAAAAGGAACTCCGATACAATGATCATAAACAAAAAGGTAAGAAAAGAAGCCAGTAAGGCCCAGAGTAATCCATACAAAAGCTTCTTATTAAAATCAATCTGATACGACTGAACAATCAATAACGGAGAAACTAACAACAGCAGTACATTTGAAAGATGCTTCGTACTAACATCATCAATAATCTTCCCTTTGTAGATTATTACGCCTACAAGCAGTATCATAAACATCTCTATAATTTTCTTTATTACAATAAGTGACATAAATATACCCTTCCTAGTGTTTTATTCACAAAACATTTTACCCGATATTTAAAATTCCTTCAAGAAAATTTCTGATTTGTAGATTTGGTAATAGACGAAAAAAGAAAAAAATAATACATACCATCTGCTCTGTAGTCGCTACGTTTAAAATGCTCATCCGCATTTTAAACACGCTCCCAAGCCGCATCTGGGATGTATTATTTTTTTCTTTTTTCTGATTATTCTAAATCCACAGTTAGGCAACGTGGAATGTACCAGAAGGATATGACTTTCCAGGAAATTAAAGTCTAAAGGATTGACGCATTCCTTCTGGAGATTTTATCTGAATGAAAATCGTAGATTTCTGGACAAATCCCTTATTTTTATCAGGCAAAACTTCTGATTCCATCTGGCGCCAAAGAACAGAAACCCAGAAATGTTATATAGAATAAAATGTGATGTCGGAGCAAATAAAAATGCCGGTCAGGCATTTTCTATGCCGCGACTATCTTCATATTTTATTCTATATAACATTTCTGGGTTTCGTTTCTTTAGTCCATCAAATCAGGAGTTTATAGTACTTTTGTGGTCCATTTACTCATGTCCCAGACTTCGTTTACGACATCTTTATAGAATTCCGGTTCATGGCAAATAAGAAGAACGCTGCCTCGGTAGTCGAGTAATGCTCTTTTTAATTCCTCTTTTGCATCTACATCAAGATGATTGGTAGGCTCATCCAACAAAAGAACATTGGTGTCTTTATTGATAAGTTTACAGAGACGGACTTTTGCCTGTTCTCCTCCACTTAAAACGCGTACTTTGCTTTCGATATGTTTCGTGGTGAGTCCACATTTTGCAAGGGCGGAACGCACTTCATACTGGGTAAATCCAGGAAATTCTTCCCATATTTCTTCAATACAGCTATTTGGGTTTTCTCCTTTTACTTCCTGTTCAAAGTAACCAATCTGAAGATTTTCTCCTTTTTCACAGCTTCCTGAAAGAGGTGGGATTAGTCCAAGTAAACTCTTTAATAATGTTGTTTTTCCAATTCCGTTTGTTCCAATTAAGGCAATTTTTTGCCCACGTTCCATATAAAAATCTAAAGGTTTTGATAATGGCTCATCATAACCAATTACAAGTTTCTTTGTTTCAAAGAGCATTTTCCCTGGAGTACGGCCATAACGGAAGTTAAATTCTGGCTTTGGTTTTTCTGCTGCCAATTCAATAAGTTCCATTTTATCGAGTTTTTTCTGCCTGGACATTGCCATATTTCTTGTGGAAACTCGTGCTTTATTTCTCGCTACGAAGTCTTTTAATTCATTGATTTCCTGCTGTTGACGGCGATATGCCGCTTCAAGCTGTGCTTTTTTTACTGCGTAAACTTCCTGGAAATGTTCATAATCTCCGACGTAACGATTCAGCTCTTGATTTTCCATATGATAAATGATATTAACAACCTCATTCAGGAAAGGAATATCGTGAGAAATTAAAATAAATGCATTCTCGTAATCGAGCAAATATCTTTTCAGCCATGCAATATGTTCTTCATCAAGATAGTTGGTAGGCTCATCTAACAAAAGAATGTCCGGTTTTTCTAATAAAAGTTTACCAAGAAGGACTTTTGTTCTCTGTCCACCACTTAAATCTGTAACATCACGATCTAATCCAAGATCTAACAGGCCAAGCGCTCTTGCTACTTCTTCTACCTTTGCATCAATAGTATAAAAATCATGAAGAGTAAGGTCATCCTGAATCAGTCCCAATTCCTCCATGAGAAGCTCCATTTCTTTCTCATCAGCAGAACCAAGCAGATCACAGATTTCATTCATTCGTTCTTCTTTTTGTAATAAAGGATCAAACGCAGATTTTAATGCATCCTGAATTGTCATTCCTGCTTCTAATACCGCATGCTGGTCAAGATATCCAACATTTACATTTTTCGCCCACTCTACTTTTCCTTCATCCGGCATCATTTTTCCGGTAACAATACTCATAAATGTGGACTTTCCTTCGCCATTTGCACCGACAAGACCGATGTGTTCTCCTTTTAACAGTCGAAAAGAAACATCGTTAAATATCGCTCTGTCTCCAAAACCGTGGGTCAAATGCTCTACATTTAAAATACTCATATATTCTCCTTAAAATTCTATTTATCTCAGCTTATGCTAACCAGAATCACGCGCCAAGTCTCGCGGCGGCTCGACTTGAATTTCAAATTTACTATAATGACTTTACTATAACAAGAGGCTCTCGTCAATCAAACTGGCAAAGTTCCTTTCCTAACTTTCTAAAATCATCTCAACTGAGATAAACTAAAACTTATCCAATTCCTACTGAATGTAGTATCGGAGTATTTTTGTACTTGTTTTTGCGAGAAAATTTTTCGTCAGTTGTGCAAAAATACTTCGATACTACATTCCACAAAAAAACCTCCCAAAGGATTGCTCCCCTGAGAGGTTCTTGCGCTGCTGTTTGAAATTTGTAGTTCGAGTAAACGAAATTAACGCTTGCTGAACTGAGGTGCTCTACGAGCTTTTTTGAGACCGTATTTCTTTCTTTCTTTCATACGTGGGTCACGAGTTAAATATCCAGCTTTCTTTAATGCTGGACGGAATTCTGGGTCAGCTTCCAGTAATGCTCTTGCAATACCGTGTCTGATCGCACCAGCCTGTCCTGTGTATCCGCCACCGTGTACATTAACTAATACGTCAAATTTATCTGCTGTGGATGTTAATTCTAATGGCTGACGAGCGATTACTTTTAATGTGTCATATCCAAAATATTCATCCATGTCTTTTTTATTGATTGTTACTTTACCTGTTCCTGGTACGAGATATACTCTTGCAACACTGCTTTTTCTTCTACCAGTTCCGTAATATCTTGTAGTAGCCACTTACTTTTCCTCCTTAAATTAATACTAGATTGCTAATTCCTTAGGCTGCTGTGCAGCATGTTTGTGATCAGGTCCAGCGTATACGAAAAGCTTTGTATACATCTGTCTTCCAAGAGGTCCTTTAGGAAGCATACCTTTTACGGCAAGTTCGATAACTTCTTCTGGTTTCTTGTTTAATTTTTCTCTTAATGTTGTTTCTTTCATTCCACCAACATAATCGCTGTGGTGATAGTAGATCTTCTGATCTAACTTCTTACCGGATACTTTGATCTTGTCAGCGTTAACGATAATTACATAGTCACCGCAATCCATATGAGGTGTGAAGATCGGTTTGTTCTTTCCTCTTAAAACACTTGCAACTTCAGATGCAAGACGTCCTAATGTATGTCCTGTAGCATCAACTACATACCAGTCTCTAGTGATGGTAGATGGGCTAGCCATAAAACTTTTCATGAGTAGTTCTCCTCCTGTTTATTCTAAAAAAAATCAACGGTTCAGATATGACTTCCTGGCTGTCCGGACCCTCCATCATATCAATCCTGCTTACGCAGGTATATGACAAAATGCATCTCGGGGCTTTTGAGATTACATTTTATATGCATACCACAATTTCATATTATATAACACTCTTTTCAGTGTGTCAACAATATTTTTGCCACAAAATATGGGGTTTTTTAATTTTTTACGTCCTGTAATTTACAAATATTCAATCTTTTTCAAAAAAAGCCCTTTTGCCGGAACGGTTTCTCCTGCTTTTGAACGATCGCAGGCTGCAAGTATCTCTTTTACATGCTCTGGTGGATAGACTCCTAATCCTACTTTAATTAGTGTTCCACTGATAATGCGGACCATGTTATAGAGAAAACCTTCTCCTGTTACGCGGATTATTACTTTCTGAGATGGATATTCTCCTTCTGAAAGTGAATGAGTTTCCACTTCTATTCCTGTCACAGTTCTTACCGTTGTCTGTGCCTGTGTTTTTGAAGCGCAAAAACTTTTAAAATCATGTGTTCCAACAAGATATTGTCCGGCTTCCTGCATCGCTTCTACATCTAATGGAAAGATGACAAGATGAGAATAAAGCCTCTCTGTTGGCAGAGGAATCTTTCCATTTTGAATATGATATTCATATGTTTTCCTTGTATCACAATATCTTGGGTGAAAATCATCCGCCACCTGCGCAGAAGACACAATTCGTATATCTTCTGGAAGCTGTGGGTTTAATGCAAAACAAAGTTTTTCTGCAGGAATCGTTGTCTCTGAATCAAATACTGCTACATTTCCAAAAGAATGTACTCCAGAATCTGTTCTGCTTGCTCCGATTATGTGTATCTCTTCTTTTAAAAAATCACTCAATGTTTTATTCAGTACTTCTTCTATCGTAATCCCATTCGGTTGAATCTGCCAGCCGCAATAGTTTGTCCCATCATAGGCCACTACTAATTTAAATCGTTTCATAAGTTTTATTCTCTCTCCTATGTTTATCAGTATGCAGCACTGATTATTCTAACATCTTTTATATAGTAACATATATTAATATCAGGGTCAAAAAGTCAGAAAGCCGATGCAGGCTTGCCTGAAAGAGAACTTTTGATACCAACATCATATATTTCTTATATTAAAATAAAACTACAAAAAATCATAATTGCTACATATAAAAGCATGATTCCATATGCGGCATAATCTTGTTTTTTATAAACAAGGGGATGTAATCTTGTCTTTCCTTCCCCACCATTGTAACATCTCGCATCCATTGCCATTGCAAGATCGGAAGCTCTTCTGATCGCTGCGATAAAGAGTGGTACTAAAACAGGAATCAGCTTTTTTCCTCGTTCTAAAATATTTCCACTTTCAAAATCAACACCTCTTGACATCTGTGCTTTCATGATCTTATCAAGTTCTTCTGTTAAAATTGGAATAAAGCGAAGAGCAATCGACATCATCATAGCAATTTCATGTACAGGAATATGCACTTTTTTAAGAAATTGAAACCCTTTTTCAAGTCCATCCGTAAGCTGATTCGGTGTTGTCGTAAATGTCATAACTGACGAACCGATGACAAGGTACACTAAACGTATAACAAGATAAAATGCCATCCATAAGCCCTGCTTCGTAATGGATACCGGTCCAAGTTTTATTAATACTTCTCCTCCCACACTGATCATATTAATAATCGCTGAAAAACAGATAATAACAAACAGTGGTTTTACACCTCGAATCATCATAGAAAATGGTACTTTTGACAGCTTTATTGTGAAAGCAAGAAATACTGTTGCAATTCCAAGACTTAATAAACTTTTCGGAAAAAATAAAGTAATAACAAAAAGCAATGTCCCTAAAAGTTTTACACGAGCATCCAGTTTATGAAGTACGGAATCTGCTTTATAATATTGTCCTAATGTCATTTCCCGAATCATTCGCTGCCTCCTATAATACATTCTGCCAGTTCTTCTATGGTAAGAGGAATGACATTCTCATTTTGCAATGTTTGTCTGTTAGAATCTATGCTTTCCTGTATCTGCATTTTCCTTAATTCCAGGTAAAATTCTACTGTTTGAGGAATTCCAAGTCCCGTCGTTGTAAGATCATCTTTCCTTGCAAATATTTCTCTGGTCGTTCCATCCATTTTCAGAGTTCCATCTTCCATAATTAATACGCGATCTGCATGTGCCGCAACATCATCCATGTTATGAGAAACAAGTACAATTGTAATTCCTTTGTCTTTGTTAAGATGATGCAAAAGCTGAAATAACATCCTTTTACCAGGAGCATCCATTCCGGCTACTGGTTCATCTAAAATAAGATATTCTGGTTCCATAGCTAAAATTCCGGCCAAAGCTACTCTCCTTTTTTGTCCTCCGGATAATGAAAACGGAGAAACCTTTTCAAGTTCTGCTGGCAGGCCCACAAGCTTCATTGCATACCGAGCCTTTTCTTCACATTTCTTTTTATCAAAACCAAGATTTTTCGGTCCAAATGCGATATCCTTTAATATAGTTTCCTCAAAAAGCTGATATTCAGGATATTGGAAACAAAGTGCTACCTTCTGCCTGAGTTTTTTTAAATCATACTTTTTCGACCATATATCCTGGCCTTCAAAAAAATATTGTCCACTTTGTGGCTGCAAAAGTCCATTTAAATGTTGAATCAATGTTGACTTTCCTGATCCGGTCTTCCCTACAATCGCTACAAATTCTCCAGGTTTTATAGATAATGAAACGTCTTGTAACGCATCTTTTGCTTCCTCAGCACTTCTTTTTTTATACTGATAACTGATATTTTTCAGAACAATGCCTTTTTCTTTCTCTGTTTCTGCAATACATTTCTTCTGTTGATTCTCTACTTTCTTTTCAGTGAACAAGAAACTTTCTTCTTGCTGCCGGCATTTAAAAAACTCAAGTAGTTGCTTCTTTGTATATATTTCTTTCGGTATATTCAGACCTTTTTTTCTTAATTCTGCAATAAACGAAATCTCAAACGGAAGTTCTAGATTATTTTCTGTTAATTGATCTGGCATCTTAAATAATGTTTCCGGAGAGCCTTCTAACGTAATGGCTCCTTGCTTCATCACATACAGATAATCTGCCTTACTGACTTCATCAAGGAAATGTGTTATATAAATAATCGTAATATGTTTTAAACGATTCAAATCATAAATCGCTTTCAATACCTCTTTTCGGCCTTCTGGATCAATCATCGCCGTTGGCTCATCAAAAATAATACATTCCGGTTCCATCGAAAGCACCCCGGATATCGCGATTTTTTGTTTTTGTCCACCGGAAAGTGCATTCGGAGAATGTTCCCGATATGCACTCATTCCCGTAGCTTCTAATGCTCTCGTAATTCTTTCCTCAATTTCTTCTCTGGGAATCCCCATATTCTCAGGACCAAAAGCGATATCTTCTTCCACGATATTTCCAATCAACTGATTATCTGGGTTCTGAAATACCATTCCCGCTGTCTTCCTAATAGGAAGAAGTAGTTCATCTTTCGCCGTATCCATTCCATTAACATAAATTATTCCACCGGATGGCTTTAGTAAAGCAGCAAGCTGTTTTGCAAGTGTTGACTTTCCCGATCCGTTATGACCAAGAATTCCGACAAAATCACCTTTCTTAATTGACAAAGAAACATGATCAATCGCTGTATGTTCAATAACTTCTTCTTTTTCCCCGGAATATATTTTATAGTTAAATAAAAGATTTTTCACATCGATCAAATTCATCTGATTTTATTCTCCATTAATTATCAATCTTAGTTTGACAAAGCTAACACCCATTATACCCTATTTTTTTATAACATTAAATATCTATTTATTAAAAACAAAAAAATCTTATAATTGCGTTTGTATCTTTAGTTGTTAAGAATTCGATGCTTAACTGCATCAAACTCTTGTACTAAGGATACATTTGCAATTATAAGATTTTTATTTTGTCTATTGAACTAAATGAAAGTCAACACACGTAAAATTAAACTAATTCAATGATAACTTCTAATGCAGCATCACCTTTACGCTGAGCAATTTTAACGATTCTTGTGTAACCACCGTTACGTTCAGCATATTTAGGAGCGTACTCATCAAAGATTTTCTGAGCAAGATCAATTTTCTTTGTATTTGCTTTTCTTCCTTTTCCTTCTGCAGGAACTTCAGTTACAGGGTATAATACCTTTAACATCTGACGTCTTGCATGAAGTCTGGATGGTAAATCTTTTTTGATTTCTTTTTCAACTGTTTCATAAACAGTTACTTTCTTTCCGTCAACTACTTCTTTAACTCTCTTGCCTTCTGCGTCTTTCTTAGCTACTTTAGCCTGAACCTTAACAACTTCAAAGTTGTCTTTTTCTTTAACGCCAAGTGCGATTAAGCCTTCTGCAATTTTACGGATTTCTTTTGCTTTTGCTTCTGTAGTACGAATCTTTCCATGATAGAGAAGCTGTGTAACCTGGTTACGTAATAAAGCTTTTCTCTGGTTAGATGTTCTTCCTAATTTTCTGTATTTTGCCATTTTAATGGACCTCCTGTTTATTTTTCGCCATGCCTACTAATACCTTCAGCCTAAGCGGGTCTATATTACTTTGTTTATGGTAAGAATTACTCTTCGCTATTATTTAAGGAAAGACCTAATTCTTTTAATTTAGCTAATACTTCTTCAAGAGACTTACGTCCAAGGTTACGAACCTTCATCATATCTTCAGGTGTCTTGTTTGTAAGTTCTTCAACAGTATTGATACCTGCTCTCTTTAAGCAGTTATATGAACGAACAGATAATTCTAATTCGTCAATATTCATCTCTAAAACTTTGTCAACCGGATCCTGAGCTGTTTCTACCATAACCTCAGCCTTCTGAGCATTCTCAGATAAGTCGATAAAGAGGTTAAGATGTTCACTCAGAACTTTAGCAGCAAGGCTCACTGCTTCGTCCGGTGCCAGTGTTCCATTTGTAAATACATCTAAAGTCAATTTATCAAAGTCTGTAATCTGACCTACACGAGTATTCTCTACAGTAAGATTAACACGCTCTACAGGTGTATAAATAGAATCTACTGCAATTACATCAATGGACTGATCTTCCGATTTGTTCTTATCAGCGCCTACATATCCACGGCCTTTTGTGATAGTCAGCTCTGCTTCAAAATGGCTGTCTGCACCGCCACTTAAAGTTGCAATAACTAAATCCGGATTAATGATTTCAATATCACTGTCAACCTGGATGTCTGCTGCTGTAACTACACCCTCTCCGCTGAACTCAATAAAAGCGCGTTTTGGTTCGTTAGAAGAACTGTTATTCTTGATAGCCAGTTCTTTAATATTCATAATTATTTCAGTGACATCTTCTTTTACACCAGGAATAGAGCTGAACTCATGAAGAACGCCTTTAATCTTCACTGCACTTACTGCTGCACCTGGTAAGGAAGATAACATGATTCTTCTTAAGGAGTTACCTAAAGTTGTGCCGTACCCTCTTTCCAGTGGTTCCACCACAAAACGACCATATTTATTGTCTTCTGAAATCTCTGCTATTTCAATTCTCGGTTTTTCGAATTCAAACACGAATGGGACCCTCCTTTTGGGTAATTAATTGGAAAATCAATTCCAGGTTTACCAGCTTCCATATACTATAATTGAATGCCTGTATGATAGCAGGCATTCAATTAGAAGAATCATTTATTATTTAGAATATAACTCGACAATGAGTGTTTCATTAACTGGAACATCGATCATATCGCGAGAAGGAAGTTCTTTAACTGTTCCTTTTAACTCTTCGATATCAGCATCTAACCATGCTGGTACAAGAACACCGCCAGTTGCCTCAACGATATCTTTGTATCTCTGCATTGTCTTTTTGTTTTCTTTAATTTCAACTACATCGCCAGCTTTAATTCTGTAAGATGGAATGTTAACGCACTTACCGTTAACTAATACATGCTTATGTCCAACGATCTGTCTAGCTTCTTTTCTTGTTCTTGCAAATCCCATACGGAATACTACGTTGTCCAGTCTGGACTCAAGAAGAACCATTAAGTTAGGACCTGTAAGTCCTTTCATTCTCTCTGCTGTAGCGTAGTAGTTTCTGAAAGGTTTTTCTAAAACACCGTAGATGAATTTTGCTTTCTGTTTTTCACGAAGCTGAAGACCATACTCGCTGATCTTTCTGCTGGAACGAACTAACTTTCTGTTTGATTTCTTATTCACTCCTAAATATACAGGATCCATATCTAAGGATCTGCATCTCTTCAGGACTGGAGTTCTATCAATTGCCATTCTTACTTACCTCCTATTAGACTCTTCTACGTTTTGGTGGACGACATCCGTTATGAGGTACTGGTGTAACATCTTTGATGCTTGTTACTTCCAGACCACATGCCTGAAGTGCACGAATTGCTGCTTCTCTTCCTGAACCTGGTCCTTTAACCATAACTTCAACAGTCTTTAATCCGTGTACCACTGCTGCTTTAGCTGCTGTTTCAGCTGCCATCTGTGCTGCATATGGAGTAGATTTTTTGGAGCCTCTGAAGCCCATTTCTCCAGCACTTGCCCAAGAAAGAGCGTTACCTTCAGAGTCAGTTAATGTTACAATTGTATTATTAAAAGATGACTGAATATGAGCCTGACCGTGCTGTACATTCTTTTTAACACGTTTCTTCGTCACCTTTTTGGTCACTTTCTTTGCCATTGACGAAACCCTCCTATAGGATTAATCTATATTAATACTTATCTCTAAATTACTTATTTCTTCTTGTTTGCAACAGTTTTCTTAGGACCTTTACGTGTTCTAGCGTTTGTCTTTGTCTTCTGTCCACGAACAGGTAATCCTTTTCTATGACGGATTCCTCTGTAGCAACCAATTTCCTGTAAACGTTTGATGTTCATAGCGATCTCACGACGTAAATCACCTTCTACAGTATAATCTGCATTGATGATTTCGCTAAGACGACGAACCTCGTCATCAGTTAAATCGCGTACACGTGTGTCAGGATTAACGTCTGCTGCTTTTAAAATCTGATCTGCACTTGTTTTTCCAATTCCATAAATATAAGTAAGACCGATTTCTACACGTTTTTCTCTAGGTAAATCAACACCTGAAATACGAGCCATGTGTGCACCTCCACTAAATATTCATCCAACAAAATTCATCGCTGCCGCGTACGGTGAAATGTTCAGCGTGTCTTAAGTTTGGATTCGTCTTGTTTTCCTTAATTATAGTATTGTTTTATGTCGTGAAATACACAGTATTCCCAGACTACAGCGTGACCGTCTTATCGTTACAGACAAACTGTAAACTCTTTCGCGCTGCATGGCAGTGCTGTCTTCCCGCACTGTCTTTTTACGAAAATATATTGGCGATTACTCACCACAGCCGCTTTTCGTAAAATTGCTTAATTGCCATGACGGTGGCAATAATTGATGATATCCGCAAAACTCAATAGTTTCTCTTGCATCTGACGTAAATACTCAGATTGAAAGGATATCATACCAATGACACAACAAAATCAAGAATATACTCTCCACTCCCAAATTCTGCTGAACCCGGAAGCAAGGTTTTATCCCTGTCTCTGTTTATGTTTTGGATTTTCGCAAATGATTCTGATTGCGCCTTTGCGTTTAATGACTTTGCATTTTTCGCAGATAGGCTTAACTGATGCTCTAACCTTCACGATTTTCTCTCCTTTCCAAAACGTTCGGCAATTATTATATCATCTTTCTATATTAAAAGCAAGCACAATTCTTCCGAAAAACGACAAAATTCTAGCCATTCTTCAGTCAAATCATACAAAACCTTTTAATCTATTTATCTCTCCAGATAATTCTGCCTTTTGTTAAATCGTATGGGGAAAGTTCAATTGTCACTTTATCTCCTGGTAAAATCTTAATAAAGTTCATACGTAACTTTCCGCTGATATGTCCCAGTACCTGATGACCATTCTCTAACTCTACCTTAAACATAGCGTTAGGAAGCTTCTCGACTACCTTTCCTTCTACTTCAATAACATCTGATTTTGACATATTTAATCCTCCTGCTTTCTTACTTTACGCCCTTCCATTCCAGCGATCTCATCATAGATCCTCTGATTGGCATCCTCCGAAGAAATCAGGGATGGAAAAGCTTCTGCCATTCTCTCAGAGCGTATCATCTGAATATGTTTCTTCTTTTTCCACTTCGGATTATCAATGGTTCTTCTTACTCCATCCGACAATCCAATCATCTCACCTTCCTGCTTTACAATCATGTAAATTCTTCCTTTATCGTGACCGCAAAGGGATGTGGCAAAATAACCTAATTTATATTCTAGCATAAATCTTCTCCATTACCAAGTAAAAATTTATAAAAAAATCACTTTTCTTTTTGTTCACTATGCAAAGCTTCTTTTTCTTCTGGAAGCATTGTGAGAATCTCGCATCCCTCATCTGTAATAGCAATCGTATTCTCATAATGTGCAGAAAGCTTTCCGTCTACCGTTGCTACTGTCCAGTCATTATCAAGCCAGTAAACATCATAGGTTCCTTCATTGATCATCGGCTCGATCGCAAGTGCCATTCCCTTTTGCATCTTAGCGCCTCTTCTTCTCTGCACAAAGTTCGGAATCTCCGGTGCTTCATGAAGCTTCGTTCCAATCCCATGCCCTGTCAGATCACGCACAACAGAATATCCGTTGTTTTCCGCATAAGTCTGAATACCTCTTGCAATATCAACTAAATGATTGCCAGGTTTTGCAAATTTAATACCTTCAAAAAAAGATTGTTTTGTAACATCAATAATCCTCTGTGCTTCCGGACTGATTTCTCCTACACCATGTGTCCTTGCAGCATCGGAATGATATCCTTTATAAATAAGTCCTGCATCAAGGCTTACGATATCTCCATTGTCAATGTATCTTTTTTTTGAAGGGATTCCATGTACAACTTCATCATTAATCGACACACATACAGAAGCCGGAAATCCCTGATAATTCAAAAAATTAGGAATGCATCCAAAGTCTCTGATCATTGTCTCACAAATCCGATCAATATCCTTTGTTGTCATCCCCTCTTTTAATTCCTTACGCATCTCTTCGTGAACCAGTGCCAGTAAACGTCCTGACTCACGCATCAATGCAATTTCATGTTCGTTCTTTATTGTAATTGCCATTATTTTCTCCATATCTAAATGTAAATGCTATAGTAATCCTACGTTCACATACTTATCTATCTTACACATTATATAACAGTTACAGTACATTATAACTACTCTGGGACTTATATTTTATAACCAGTTTTTATCAATTTCAATCTTTAACTCACAAAACATATCATAAAATTCCTCTTTTGCCCGCATAACAATTCCCAACGCAATCTTTTCATTATAAGAATGCGTTACATTATTTCTCTCCTGCAAAGCTCTAAGCCACAGTTCCTCATCTTTAATCATACCTGCCTTATAAGCTGTTTTTAAAATAATTTTAGGAGAACCGGTTGCTCCCTCCTCATACCCATGTGATTCCAGAATTTCTTTCATCATTTTCCATGACTGTTCAAAGCAAACTTCAAATAGTCCAACCAGACCTGTTAAAATAACCGTGTCATATGGTGGATCATACTTATAAATTTCCTGCATATTAGATAAAGCAGAACAAAAATTCTCATACTTTTTCATATAAAATCTTTCCTTCCTGCATAATAGACTGCCTTAACTCATCCTGCATTTCTCTGCTCATATCAACAATATCATATTCTAACAATGTTGATGTTTCCTCATCTACATCCAAAACAAATCTTGCAAAATCACCACCTACAACAGCCAAATCAATATCACTGGTACGTTTATAATCGCCTCTGGCTCTTGACCCAAATAATATGACCTTATCTATATTATATTTTCTTGCAAAAGTTCGTATCTCTTCTATTACTTTTGGTTTTATTCCTGTATTATTCATGAGACACCCTTTCGTTTATAATAGTTTATAATAAAAAAGGCTATCGCACTATAAGAGTGATACCGCGACAGCCCTTTTCATTTCAAACACACTCTATCCAAGAACCTTTGTAATCTTTTCAAATACTACATTGATATCTAAAGTTCCGTCTACTGTTAAAAGAGAACCCTTCTTATCGTAATACTCAATTAAAGGCTTGGTCTGATCATGATAAACCTGCAGTCTCTTCTTAACGGTTTCCGGCTTATCATCTTCACGAAGAACTAACTTCTCTCCGCAATGGTCACAGATACCCTCTTTCTTAGGTGGCATATTTACTACGTGATATGTAGCGCCACAACCAACACATGCTCTTCTTCCGCCCATTCTGTTGATGATATTCTCGTCAGGGACATCTACATTAATTGCATAATCAATCTTTTCATTCTGATTATTCAAAGCATAGTCAAGAGCTTCTGCCTGTGGAATGGTACGTGGAAAACCATCAAGGATAAATCCTTTAAAACAATCCTGTTCTTTAATACGGTCTACTACAAGATCAACAACCAGTTCGTCTGGTACAAGCTGTCCTGCATCCATGTATCCTTTTGCTTTCTTTCCAAGTTCTGTATTATTCTTAATATTAGCGCGGAAAATATCACCTGTGGAAATATGTGGAATACCATATTTCTCTGAAAGTTTCTTTGCCTGAGTTCCTTTACCTGCGCCAGGAGCGCCTAACATAATAATCTTCATTATTTATTAACCTCCAGATTTAACATCATCATATATTTAAACATATACGATTTTATTCTAACCCTATTCTCCAAGAAATACAAGAAAAATTTTGACTTATGCAACAAAGGAGACGCCTCCAGAAAGAGAAATAAGCTATATTTGTGACTTTCGTCGCTGCAGGTTGAATGTTCGCTTAACCACTCACATCCAACCTTTGCTCCCAGGCCACAAATATAGCTTATTTCTCTTTCTGGAGGCTGTTCTTTGGCTACTGAAGTAAAAACAGATTTCCTATTCTTCCTGCTCCCATTTCCAAATCCCCCAATAAATTTGTAAAATAGGAACAAGCAGAAGTTATTTCACATTCTTTGTAAAACTGATTTCTGGATTCTTTAAATAAGTATAATAACCAGTATGTCTTCTGTATAATGTCCCATCCAAATATCCCATATTTTTAATAACTTTACCGTTCATTTTTACAATGGATGTTGCCCATTTATTTTCAGGATTCTTTTTCCAGTTATGATTGTTATAATATTGATATCTGTATAAGTTTCCATTTTTAACACAAATTCGGATAGAGAAATCTGAACCGCCGTTTGTAAGGTAATTCTGTCCATCTTTTTTTGAAAGTAAAAGCCATCTGCCTCCATCTTTAAATGTATCCATCTTTACTACTTTGCCATTTTTATAATAATAAATCTGGCATCCTGTGTAATGTCTTCCCGTTTTATCGTTTCCTGCTCCTTGTGTTCCTCTTAAAAGTACAGGGGCATTATTGTCCCCAATATTTACGATGGCATAATATTTTTTATTACTTACATTTTTCCTTAAATATTTTTTATATGCCTTTATCATAGTTGATGATGTTACTTTTCTAGATTCTATTGTTGGGATTGCTTTTGAGGTATTTGTTTTTACTTTCTGATTTACTTTCTTAACCTGTTTTTGCTGGGCGACAGCAGCCTGCACATTTCCTGCTGGAACAGACAAACCAATTGGTATTGTTGCGGCAAACAAAAAAGCTGTTGCCATTACAGAGCTTTTGATTTTACTCTTTACTGCCTGTACATCTCCCCGCTTACTTTCTAAAACCTTGTTTGTAAAATTTCTTTCTGTCTTTCTCATTTTACTCATCCTTTCTAAGATAATCTTTATTGAAGCCATCACTGTTTCTACCTATATATACGAGATAAAATGAGAATCCCACATTTTTTAACATGAAATACTATAGAATTAACACGTAAATTATTATCATAACACGATAATCTATGACTGTTGCTTTTCCACTAATAGTTCCAGTATCAATCCCTCAAAACTTCAACTCTCCGTAAAGTCGCAACCGTCTAAAGCCATCCTCAATCTCTCCAAAAATAAATTCTGACTTTCCTCCAACAGCCAAAGACAGCACCCTAAAAAAGAAGAGAACCTATATTTGTGGCCTTAGAGTGAGGATTGAATATGAGCCTTTAAGCGAATATTCAACCCGCAGTGATAGAGTCACAAATATAGGTTCTCTTCTTTTTTAGGATGCGTCTCCTTTGCCTGCGGCAATCAGAAGTTTATTTCTAAACCGCCTGGATATTCTTTGTTGCGATTACATCAACACCTGTTCCTGCTACGTTCGGAACGATGACATCACCAATCTTAACTGGTGCTTTTACTACGACTGGTTTGATCTCATCAAGAATATCAAAGATCTTTCCTTTTGGAATAACGTCTTTTGTCTTTACGGATACAGCGGCAAGGTTTCCACCTTCTACCTTAACGATTGATGTAACTACACGTGTTGGGTTTGTTACTTCTTCTCTTGCATATTTATCTCCACGAGGACAAGTATTACCTTTTACATCTGTTACTTCGCCGTTTTCCATTGTAACTGTAATCTGGCATCCAAGAGGACATCCAATACATGTTAAGTCTCTTTTTTCCATGATACTACTCCTCCTCAATCTTTACAGTGATGGTCTCAAGACCTTCGTATGCTTCGAGATCTTTCTTCTTTAAGATAACCTGTTCCATCTCGCCCGGAGCCATAACCTGTTTTCTACGATGCTGTACTCTTTCATCATTTAAGTATACGCTGATATAGCTGTTCTTAAATACGCCGCCTACACGGAAACGTACTGTCAGAAGGTCTGCCATGTTATCTACATGGATCGTGCTTGGTACTGTGTAACGAACACCATCGATTGCTTTGATCTCTACTACTTTATCAGATTTCTGTGCATCTTTGCCACAGTTGTTCTTTACATAAAGAGCTGCATTCTTACCTGCTGTTGCTGCTTCTT
Source organism: Anaerobutyricum hallii (assembly GCF_900209925.1). NCBI lineage: Bacteria > Bacillati > Bacillota > Clostridia > Lachnospirales > Lachnospiraceae > Anaerobutyricum > Anaerobutyricum hallii. Next base: position 2,920,177 of record NZ_LT907978.1, read on the forward strand.
CTGAAACGTAATCAACAAGGTCATGTACATGTAATACGTTACCACAGGCAAATACACCGTCGATGTTTGTCTCAAGGCTTTCGTCTACTAATGGACCATTTGTCACAGGGTTCATTGCTACGTCTGCCTGTTTTGATAATTCGTTCTCAGGAATAAGACCACAGGAAAGAAGAAGTGTATCACAATCGTAATGTACTTCTGTTCCAGGGATTGGTTTTCTGTCTGGACCAACTTCTGCGATCACTACGCCCGTCAGTCTGTCTTTTCCTTCGATATCGATTACGGTATGGCTTAATAACAGTGGAATGTCATAATCATCAAGACACTGTACGATATTTCTCTTTAAGCCGCCAGAGTAAGGCATAACTTCTGCTACGACCTTAACTTCTGCACCTTCAAATGTCATACGTCTTGCCATGATCAGTCCGATATCACCAGAACCTAAGATCACAACCTTTTTACCTGGCATAAAACCTTCCATGTTAACAAGTCTCTGTGCGGTACCTGCAGAGTAGATACCTGCTGGACGATATCCAGGAATGTTCAGGGCTCCACGAGGACGTTCACGACATCCCATCGCTAAGATCACTGCCTTTGCCTGATACATAACGATACCTTCTTCGCGGTTCATTACGGTTACTACTTTATCTTTAGAAATATCACATACCATTGTATGTAACTTATACTCGATATTTAACTCAGCTGCCTGATCGATAAAACGAGCTGCATATTCCGGACCTGTTAATTCTTCTTTAAATGTATGAAGACCAAATCCATTATGGATACACTGATTTAAAATACCACCAAGCTGATTATCTCTTTCAATAACTAAAATACTGTCGATGCCCTCTTTTTTAGCAGCGATTGCAGCAGCTAAACCAGCAGGACCTCCACCTACGATTACGACATCATAAGATTTCATAGTATTATTCCTCACTTTCTTTCAACACTGATCCTAGTCTTCTTTAATCTTTCCTACTAACAGATTGGAACCTTCACCCTTCTTAGTGATTTCTGTCATTGGAATACCAAGCTCTCTTGAAAGAATTTCCATTGTTCTAGGAGTACAGAAACCTGCCTGGCAACGACCCATACCTGCACGAGTTCTACGTTTTACACCATCCATAGTTCTTGCACCAAGTGGACGATTGATTGCATCCATGATCTCGCCTTCAGTAATCATCTCACAACGACATACAATACTGCCGTATTCCGGTTTTTCTTTGATTAAAGCATTCTTTTCTTCTAAAGTAAGGTCTTCCATATGGATAACATCTTTACGTTTTGCGATGAAGTTATCTTTTTCTGGGAAATGATATTTATCCTGAATCTGTCCGGCAATTCTTTCAGCGATTGCAGGGGAACTTGTAAGTCCCGGAGACTCGATTCCTAATGCATCAAAGAATCCCGGTGCATCTTTAGCTTCTTCAATAATAAATTCATGTTCTGGTAAGTGAGCACGAAGTCCTGCAAAAGAAGTGATAATCTTATTCATAGGAAGTTTTGTTCTTGTAAGGTAGCTGTGCTGTGCTTTGTAAGCTAAATCATCTAGAATATCCTGAGTAGTTTCTACATCATCTTTACCTTCTACATCTGTTGCAGATGGTCCTACGAACATATTTCCATGAATTGTAGGAGCACAGAGAATACCTTTACCCATCTTACCTGGAAGTGGGAATACAGTTGCTGAGAAGTAATCTCCTAATTCTTTATCAAGAAGAAGGTACTCTCCTCTACGAGCAATGATATGTTTCTTATCTTCACTTACCATGTTATGAAGAGTATCTGCATATACACCTGCTGCATTAACGACGATCTTTGTCTCAAATGTTCCCTTATTTGTTACTACTTCGTAATGATCATCTTTCTTAATGATGTTCTCAACTGCATGTTCAAACTTGAATTCACATCCGTTCATTGCAGCGTTCTCACCCATAGCAATCGCAAGTCCCCATGGACAAATAATACCACCTGTTGGAACATAAAGAGCAGCTACTGTGTTATCTGTTAAATTCGGCTCCATCTTAAGAGCTTCTTCTTTATCAATGATACGGCATCCAGGAACACCATTCTCTTTTGCCTGCTCTAAAAGAACATCTAACTTACCTCTTTCTTCCGGTACAGTACAGACAATAAGGGAACCGTTCTTTTTAATCGGGTAATCCAAATCCTCTGCTAATTCATAAAGAAGCTCGTTACCTCTTACGTTCATCTCTGCCATAAGAGTTCCTGGTTTACAGTCATAACCACCATGAACAATACCACTGTTTGCTTTGGATGTTCCAGATGCTACGTCATCACCCTTATCGATTACGCACATATTTACCTGATACTTGGACAACTCTCTTGCAGTACAAGTACCAGTAACACCGGCACCAATTACAATAATGTCATACATATCTTCTTATACCTCCATTTGTTTTGGCCGCATGACAATAAGCTACGCATTCCCTTTCTGCTTATCTATGCAATAAAATATATCGGAAAATAAATAAATTCACCAGTCAATTGCTCATAAAAAAATACATTCCGATAAAACTACACAAATATAATCACTTTTGCCACCCGTTTCTATATGTATATATTACAACATTTTCTTTGTTCTGTAAATTATACACTTTTACAAATGTGCTTAATATTTTGTATTTTTCCAAAGTGTTTGGGAAAATTCCCGATACTAAGACAAGAAATCACTCTTACTATTTGATTCATTAGGGAAACAGACGAAAATAAAAATATTAGCCCATAGCCAATGTAAAGATATCACTGCGCAGAAAATGCCTGTTCGGCATTTTTACTTGCTCTCACATTACATTGGCTATGGACTAATATTTTTATTTTCTGCTTGTTGACTCCAGAAGGAATGAATGCAATAGTCTTTGGGAGAGAGATGGGGAAGGGGACAGAAGGTCGTAGCTTATTCCGATGCTATTTCCACTATGCTGAACCTTCTTTCAAGTTTCACTGATGATAAGATGATACTGAAACCTATCACTGTACATAATGATTTTATTATTATATTGTCGCAATATATCCTTTTTCAAAACGTATGTCATACGTTATATGATGCACACCTCGTAGCAAGAATGCCAAGGTGTTTCCGAGCAAGCAAGAGTCTCCTGACCTCTCCCCCCTCTCCCTCCCAAAGACTATTAGCATTCATTCCTTCTGGAGCCAAAACACAGAAAAAAGAAATAATACCATATCCCAGATGCGGCTTCGGAGCGTGTTTAAGATGCGGATGAGCATCTTAAACACAGCGACTACAGAGCAGATGGGATATGGTATTATTTCTTTTTTCGTCTGTTCCCCCTAATGAATCAAATAGTAACTTTATTATGATACAAAGTATCAGCCCTGCAAGGGATATCGCAATTCCTGGTTTTAATCCTGGGGTACAGTATTTTAAAATAACACTATGATTGCCTTCTGAAAGTGGTAACGCCATATACATTGTATTAGCCTGGAGTAGCTCCTGTTCTTTTCCATCTACAGTAGCTTTCCAGCCTTTCGAGTATGGAACAGCTAAACAAAGAATCTTGTCTTTCTTCAAGTTAATATCTCCCTGAATCGTATTTGTGCCCATTTTTATATTTTTTAGCACATTTTCTTTTAATGCGGAAATTTGTTGGGAATACTGATCCATAGGCTGAGCATATACTTTTAAATCTTCAATTTTATAATTGCCTTTTTGTGGAAACTTTAAAGTTATCGTCTGTTTTCCTTTTTTATAATAAGAGAGATTTATGAGAAAATGATTTCGACCTGCATAATATATATTTCCTGGCTGAAAATAAAAGAATTGTTTTTTGTTCTTCTCTCCTGTCGAATTTTGTACAATAACAGTATATCTTGAACCTATACTATCGTCATCCGCAACTCTATTCGCTTTCGGACCAGATATATCGCCTATGAACAAACTGACTTCACTATTCGTTATCGCTTTACTGGTTTCTAAAACAATGCTCGCGTTATCACTTTTTACTTTAAAAATATTTGCTTTTTTGTCCACATTATTATGTTGTATAATCTTATAAGGAATTTCTGAATACGTTTGCTTTATATCTGTTTTAGAACATACATTGCCGGAATGCTTTTTTAAACCTGCTCTGGAATAACCTTTTTGCTCTTTTTCTAATAATACTCCTTGTAACAATGCATTTTGTCTCTCCATTTCGTTCATATGTTCGTAATCAGTTCTGGTATAATAACTGTCATATGTATATCCCAATGGAAGGGCATATTCATTTTTAAATACTGTACATTTCTTTATTTTATTTGTCATTTTAATGTTATAATTCGCTATTTTTTTGTAGCCAAAAGGAACACTATATTTACCATCCTTTTCTGTCTTTGTTACATAATATTTTGTAGTAGACAAAGCATTTAAAGCTGTTCTTCCATCTAAATTCTTATAATTGTAAGCTCCTTTATTGGTTAATCCTGTCTCTTCAAAAAGCTGTGATGGTAACTTACCGGTAAGACTCCAGTAAAAATTAGTAGAATGTAAGTTACTTTGTAAGGTAGAATTTCTCTCTATCAATTCTGCTTTTGCATCATAACGAAAGAAGTCTTTATCACCTACCGTTGCTTTTTCTATCGCTTTATCCGCAGAACTTTTTAAATCCTTTCTTGCCTTTTCCATTTCCACAAATTCTGTATTTGCTAAATCTGTATTATGAAATACTTTTTTTACATTTAACTGCACAGTTATAATAGCCAGAATAACCATAGAAATCTGCATAATATATGAAAATTCTCTGTGTTTTTTTAATCTATTTTTTAATAAAATATTACCTATTGCCAATATAATTAATCCAACACAAAGTAAATAGATATATTCACGCATTTCTCCTTCAAAATCTGCGCTGAAATTATAAAAATTATATATACAGATAACTACTGAAACAAAACAAGTTCCAATAAAACTTTTCCAGCTCATATAAGACAATTCATCCCACATAACTACAACAATATAACTTAACAATAAAACATAACTGAACATCCATCGATTTGATGGATAGGCAAATCCATTAAAAATCTTTCCAGTAATTGGTGTGAACAGAAATATTGTTAATATTATAAAATTAATTTTAAGTTCTGCATTTTCCTTTCGTTTCATGAATAATAAACAAATGCTAAACAATAGGATACCGCATATGCCTAACATCGTATGATGCATTCCCTGCGTTCCTGTTATAAATACTTCAGGTAACTTTTTGTAAAATTCTTCTTCATATAATAGTTGGAATCTTTGCCCTGAACCATCTCGGCTATTTTCCATAAATAAACTGATTACAGGAAGCAATATACATGCACCCATCATTACACCGACAATCGCACCAATTATCATGCAGCCAAACTTTTTTAATAAGAGTCTGATATTTCTTACTCCATATATGCTAAATAAACGAATAAAAAGATAAATTGCTGCATTCAACGCAATCATATACATAAAATAAAAATTACTTATTGTACATATAAATACCATTAAAATAAAAAATATCGGGGATTTTTCTTCCAAAATTCTTTCTATACCAATTAATAATAACGGAAAATAAATCAGTGGATTTATAAAGAAAGGATGATGAAATCCCATAACTAATATATACATTGAAAAAGCATATAATAATGCTCCTGTAATTACCGCTATCCTATTATTTTGTTTTCTGTAAAAGCAATAGACTGAAAAGGATAATCCAGCAAGATACACACGGAACAATATCATGATATCATAAAAATGAACCATATATCTGTCTGGAACAAATACAGATAATAAACAAAGCGGATCTCCTATTACATAATAATGCAGCGTTGTAATAATATCACTTCCGTATCCAATAGAGAAACTCCATAATGAAATCTCCAACTTATGCTTAAAAAGAATATTTTTTACTATTTGTTGTAACCAATCTGAATAAAATTGTAACGCATGAATATGCTGCGTCCGTCCATCTACATTCCATACAAAAGATAACTTTGCCTTCCAAAATCCATAAAAAAACAGTATACTCAACACCGCAAATAATATCGTATACATTACAAAATATGAGTTATAATGCTTTCTGATATCGCTTTTATTCATCTATTTTCCTCACTTATCTGTATTATATTCACATAGTCTTATTTATTATATACGAATCTCCAAATAAAAAAAAGCCCCTATTGCCAACAAACAGAAGTCTGTTTCTGTTTTCCAAATAAAAAACCTGTGTTGTTTAATCATAGATTAAACAACACAGGTTTTAAATATAAAAATACAAATATTATTCTGTTAAAAATCCGGTATACTGACGTACTAATGTCTGGGATTCAATCTGTTTCATTGTCTCTAATACTACACCAGCGATAATGATGATAGATGTTCCTCCAAAGGAGACATTCGCGCCGAAGAATCCGTTAAAGAAAATCGGAATTACTGCAACGATACAAAGACCAATCGCACCGATAAAAATAATATAAGTTAAAATTGAATTTAAATAATCAACGGTTGCTTTACCAGGACGTACACCTGGAATATAACCACCCTGTTTCTTCATATTATTAGATATTTCTAAAGGATTAAAAGTAATCGATGTATAGAAATATGCAAATACTACGTTAAGAAGCAGGTAAATGATTAAACCAATTGACCAGTTCCAATGATCTGGATTACACCAGTTAGACTGATTTAACGCATTGAAAATAAATCCTGCAGTGCCCTTTGGATTAGCTCCAACGAGCTGCTTGATTACCAGTGGGAACTGTAACAGGGAAGATGAAAAGATAATTGGCATTACGTTTGCTGTATTTACTTTTACAGGTAATGTTGATCCTAATCCTCCAAGCTGGCTTCCACCCTGGATTTTTCTTGAATACTGCACAGGAATTCTTCTCTCTGCATCATTTAAAACAATTGTAAAAATAATTGTTCCAAGAATAACAAGGAAAATGATTACTCCGGCAATAATTACATTGCTAATCTGTTTACCTTCCATAAATTTCTGGTACAGATTAAATAAATCACTTGGCATACGGGAAACAATGTTACAAAGAAGGATAATGGAAATACCATTTCCTACACCTTTATCTGTAATCTGTTCACCGAGCCACATAACAAAGACGGAACCTGCTGTTAAACAGACAATCATCTCTATTACGATCAGCGGACCATAGTTTGACAAAAGTCCCTGTTTTCCAAAGCCAATTGCCAAACCAGCACTTTCAAGAACGGAAAGTGCAAGCGTAACAAATCTTGTAATATTGTTAATCTTTTTACGTCCATCCTCGCCATCACGATACAGCTCTTCCAATGCCGGAATGGCAATGGTAAGAAGCTGAATGATGATGGATGCTGTGATGTATGGTGTTACGTTTAACGCGAACAGTGACATAGATTCAAATGATCCGCCAGTAAAGGAATTCAAAAGGTTGAAAGAATCTCCTAACAATGAGTTTAAATACTGGCTGATTGTATCAGTGTCAATTCCCGGTATTGGAAGCTGACTGCCCAATCGGCAGATAACTAAAACTACTAATGTAAATAGGAGTCTCTTTCTAATATCCTTCACTTTCAGAGCATTTCTGAGAGTTTCGAACATTAAATCACCTCAGCTTTTCCGCCAGCAGCTTCAATCTTAGCTACAGCACTCTTAGAGAATGCGTTAACCTGAACTGTAAGCTTCTTGCTTAATTCTCCGTTTCCAAGAATTTTAACACCATCAAAGGTATTTTTTACTAAACCACTTTCAATTAAAGTGTCGATTGTTACAACGCTATCTGCTTCGAATCTTTCAAGTTCGGAAACATTGATTGCGATGATTTTCTTTGAGTTGATGCAAGTGAAGCCTCTCTTAGGAAGTCTTCTGTATAAAGGCATCTGTCCACCTTCAAAACCTACACGAACTTTTCCGCCAGAACGAGATTTCTGACCTTTCTGTCCTCTGCCTGCAGTCTTTCCGTTTCCTGAACCATGTCCACGACCTACACGGAAAGCATCGCTGTGTTTGGAACCTGCAGCAGGATGTAAATTAGATAAATTCATTTACGGGTACCTCCTTATCTGCAATTAAATTTCTTCAACTTTTACCAAGTGTCTAACATGCCAAATCATTCCGCGTACAGCATCGTTGTCAGGCATTTCAACTGTTTTGTTGACTTTTTTAAGTCCTAATGCTTCTACAGTTGCTCTCTGTTTAGGAATAGCACCGATAGGAGACTTAACTAATGTGATTTTTAATTTATCTGCCATCTTTCTTTCCTCCTTTTACAGTTCGTCAACTGATTTGCCACGAAGTCTTGCAACTTCTTCTGGAGTCTTGATTTCTTTAAGACCAGCGATTGTAGCAAGTACTACGTTCTGTTTGTTGTTAGATCCTAATGCTTTGGAACGGATATTCTTATATCCTGCAAGTTCAAGAACCGCACGAGAAGGACCTCCGGCGATGATACCGGTACCTTCTGGAGATGCTTTTAATAAAACTTCTGCACTTCCAAATTTTCCAATGAAATCATGTGGGATGGAACCTACTTCATTTACAGGAACCTTAACCAGTTTCTTCATAGCGTCTTCTTTTCCCTTACGGATAGCTTCAGGAATTTCAATCGCTTTACCTAAACCAGCTCCAACATGACCGTTTTTATCACCAACTACTACTAAAGCAGCGAAACGCATATTACGTCCACCTTTTACTACCTTAGTAACACGTTTGATTGATACTACTGTTTCTTCTAATTCTAATTGACTAGCATCAATTAATTCGCGCTTCATGTTATATCCTCCTTGTTTAGAAATTAAGACCAGCTTCACGGGCTGCATCTGCCAGTGCCTGAATCTTACCCTGGTAAATGAAACCTCCTCTGTCGAAGACAACTGTTGTGATACCTTTTTCAATTGCTCTCTTAGCAATTACTGTTCCTAAATGAGCTGCTGCTGCAACGTCATTAGTTTTTTCAAGCTCTGCCTTAACTTCTTTCTGTACTGTAGAAGCTGAAACAAGAGTTTTTCCAACGGTATCATCAATAATCTGAGCATACATATGATTGTTGCTTCTGAATACGGCTAAACGTGGAGTAGAAGCAGTTCCGCTGATGCGGTTACGAAGTCTTCTATGTTTTTTAGCACGAACTTCACTTCTTGATTTTTTATTAATCATTCTTACTTCCTCCTAATTATTTCTTACCTGTCTTGCCGACTTTACGTCTGATTACTTCATCAGCATACTTGATACCTTTTCCCTTGTAAGGTTCTGGTTTTCTCTTTTCTCTGATTTCAGCTGCGTACTGTCCAACTTTCTGTTTGTCGATTCCCTTGATAGTAATCTTGTTCTGTCCTTCTAATACAGACTCAAGACCTTCTGGGTCTTCCATTTCTACAGGATGAGAATATCCAAGAGAAAGAATAAGTTTCTTGCCCTGTTTCTGAGCTCTGTAACCAACACCGTTGATTTCAAGAACTTTTTCGTATCCCTTTGTAACACCTGTTACCATATTTGCAACCAGAGTTCTTGTAAGACCATGTAAAGATTTCATTTTCTTTAAATCGTTAGGTCTTGTAACAACTACCTGATTATTTTCAACTTTAATGTCCATCTCTACAGGAAGACTCTCTGTGAGTGTTCCTTTAGGACCCTTTACAGTCACAACGTTGTTCTCTGCAACAGTAATTTCAACACCTGCAGGAATTTCAACTGGTAATCTACCAATTCGTGACATATCGCACCTCCTTAAATTGTCGGAAAAGACTGCGTCTTTTCTGTTTTCAGTAGTATAAAATATCTATAATATCAGATGTAAAGTAGCTCTGTTGAAGAACTACCATACAAATGCTAATACCTCTCCACCTACGTTCATAGAACGAGCTTCTTTGTCTGTAACAACACCTTTATTTGTGGAAATAATTGCTACGCCTAAACCACCAAGTACTCTTGGCATGTTCTCAACGTCTGCGTATACTCGAAGTCCTGGTTTAGAGATTCTCTTTAATCCAGAAATAATTCTTTCATTCTTATCAGCACCGTATTTTAATGCGATACGGATTGTTTTGAATGCACCATCCTCGATGATGTCATAACTTTTGATGTATCCTTCTTTTAAAAGGATATCAGCGATGGAAATTTTCATTTTAGATGCAGGAACATCTACTGTATCGTGTTTTGCAGTATTTGCATTACGAATTCTAGTAAGCATATCTGCAATTGGATCGCTCATTGTCATTATTAGCTGCCTCCTTCCTAATATTTCTACCAGCTTGCTTTTTTAACTCCAGGAATCTGACCTTTATATGCTAATTCACGGAAGCAGATTCTGCAGATTCCGTATTTTCTTAAATAAGCATGTGGGCGGCCACAAATTTTGCAACGAGAATATTCTCTAGATGAGAATTTCTGATTACGCTGCTGTTTAACTTTCATTGCTTTCTTAGCCATTAGAAATCCTCCTAACTATTTTGCGTACGGCATTCCAAATAAAGTAAGTAATTCACGAGCTTCTTCATCAGTATGAGCTGTTGTAACGAAGATAACATCCATACCTCTAACTTTGTCTACCTGATCGTACTCGATTTCAGGGAAGATTAACTGCTCTTTAATACCAAGAGCGTAGTTTCCTCTTCCGTCAAATGCGTTAGGGTTAACACCTCTAAAGTCACGTACACGTGGTAAAGCGAGGTTAATAAGACGATCAGCGAATTCGTACATCTTGTCGCCTCTTAAAGTTACTTTACATCCGATAGGCATTCCTTCTCTTAACTTGAAGTTAGCAACGGATTTCTTTGCTTTACAAACTACAGCTTTCTGACCTGTGATCTTTTCCATATCACCGATTGCAGAATCTAATAATTTATGATTTTCTTTTGCATCACCAACACCCATGTTTACAACGATCTTAACGAGCTTTGGAATCTGCATTTCATTTTTATAGCCAAATTTTTTCATCATAGCAGCCTTAATCTGGCTGTCATACTGTTCTTTCAGTCTACTCAACTTCGGTCAGCCTCCTCTCTTGAATTAGTCGATTACTTCGCCAGTTGATTTTGCGAAACGTACTTTCTTTCCATCTACAAATTTGAAACCAACTCTTGTAGGCTGTCCATTGTGGAGCAGCATAACGTTAGATACGTCGATTGCTGCTTCTTCCTGAACAATACCACCAGCCTGATTCTGCATGCTTGGTTTTGTATGTTTTGTAGCCATGTTGATGCCTTCTACAACAACTTTATGATTCTTAGCGTCAACGGAAAGAACTTTTCCTTCTTTATCAATATCTTTACCGGCAATAACTTTTACCATGTCATTTCTTTTAATTTTCTGAGCCACAGTAGTTACCTCCTTATAATACTTCCGGTGCTAAGGAAACAATCTTCATGAATTTCTTCTCACGAAGTTCTCTAGCAACTGGTCCAAAAATACGGGTTCCTCTTGGATTCAGGTCATCTTTGATGATAACTGCAGCATTTTCGTCAAATTTGATGTAAGAACCATCTTTACGACGAGCGCCTTTTTTGGTACGTACAACTACGGCTTTTACTACGTCACCTTTTTTTACAACACCGCCTGGTGTTGCATCTTTAACTGTAGCAACGATAGTATCACCGATATTAGCATATCTTCTTGTTGAGCCACCCATAACACGGATACAAAGAAGTTCTTTTGCTCCAGTATTATCAGCAACTTTAAGTCTAGATTCCTGTTGGATCATACTATATCTCCTTCCGTGCTAACTATTTAGCCTTCTCAACGATTTCAACAAGTCTCCATCTTTTATCTTTAGATAAAGGTCTTGTTTCCATTACTTTTACTCTGTCACCAATTCTACACTCATTGTTTTCGTCATGAGCTTTTAATTTATAAGTTCTTTTTACGATCTTGTTATATAAAGGATGTTTTACGTTGTCTGTTACGCTTACAACGATTGTTTTATCCATTTTATCGCTTGTTACGAGACCTACACGAGTTTTTCTAAGGTTTCTTTCCACAACAAATTCCTCCTTCCCGATTACTCAGCACTATTCTGTTCAGCAATGATTCCCTGGATTCTGGCAATATTTCTTCTGACTTCTTTAATTCTGCTGGTGTTATCTAACTGATTTGTTGCGTTCTGGAATCTCAAATTAAATAATTCCTTTTTAGCAGCTACTAATTCTTCATTAAGTTCTGCGATGGATTTTGCTCTTAAATCTTCTACATACTTAGTTGTTTTCACTGTTATCACCGCCTTCTAAATCTGCACGAGATACGATTTTACATTTTACTGGCAATTTATGCATTGCAAGACGTAAAGCTTCTCTCGCTGTTTCTTCAGGTACTCCAGCAACTTCGAACATTACACGACCTGGTTTAACTACTGCTACCCAATATTCCAGTGAACCTTTACCAGAACCCATACGAGTTTCTGCAGGCTTTGCTGTAACCGGTTTATCTGGGAAAATTTTAATCCAAACTTTACCACCACGCTTCATATAACGAGTCATGGCTACACGGGCTGCTTCGATCTGGTTGGATTTAATCCAACATGGATCACAAGCTACCAGTCCGAAATCACCATAAGTGATAGTTGTTCCTCTTGTAGCTTTTCCAGCCATGGAACCACGGAACTGTTTACGACGTTTTACTCTTTTAGGCATTAACATTATTTATCGCTCCCTTCCTTAGTTTCCTTTGTAGGAAGTACTTCACCATGGTATACCCAAACTTTTACACCAACTTTTCCGTAAGTTGTGTTAGCTTCAGCGAAACCATAATCAATATTTGCTCTAAGTGTCTGCAGTGGAATTGTTCCCTCGCTGTAGAACTCTGTACGGGCCATATCTGCTCCACCTAAACGTCCGGAACAAGATGTCTTAATACCTAATGCACCGTTTCTCATAGTTCTCTGCATACAGGATTTCATTGCACGACGGAAGGAAATACGATTCTCTAACTGCTGTGCGATGTTCTCAGCTACTAACTGAGCATCTTTATCTACATCAAATCTCTTAACTTCTTTGATTTCGATGATGAGTTTCTTTCCTGTAAGCTTTTCAAGCTCTTTCTTTAACTCATCGATTGCAGAACCGCCACGTCCAATAACGATACCCGGTTTTGCTGTATGAATAATGATCTTTACACGATCGGAAGCACGTTCGATTTCTGTTCTAGAAATTCCTGCGCTGTATAAACGTTTTTTAATATATTTTCTGATTTTATCATCTTCAACAAGATTATCTGCGAAATCTTTTTCTGCATACCATCTTGAATCCCAATCCTTGATGATTCCGACTCTTAAACCATGAGGATTAACTTTCTGTCCCATTGTAAACCTCCTTATCTTTCATCCAGAACAACAGTAATATGGCACTGTCTCTTTTCGATTCTGTAAGCACGGCCCTGTGCTCTAGGCTGTATTCTCTTCATTGTAGGTCCTTTATCTGCGTAACACTCTGCTACATAAAGGTTCTCTCTATTCATGCCATTATTGTTCTCTGCGTTTGCAATGGCAGATTTTAATAACTTTCCAATGATTTCTGAAGCGTATCTTGGATTATATTCTAAAATTCCTAAAGCTGTTTCAACATCTTTACCTCTGATGGCATCAAGTACGAAACATGCTTTTGTTACAGAACATCTAGCGTAAGAAAGCTTAGCAGATGGTCTGGTATCTTTATTTGCATTTCTCTCTCTTTTAATCTGGGATCTATGTCCTTTTGCCATGGATGAACCCTCCTTTCAGGCTGTTATCTATCTAACTTTACTCTTCTTTTCGTCTTTTCCATGTCCTCTGTATGTTCTGGTTGCAACGAATTCTCCTAATTTATGTCCAACCATATCTTCTGTAACATATACAGGTACATGTCTTCTTCCATCATGAACTGCGAAGGTATGACCTACGAAGGATGGGAAGATAGTAGAACGGCGGGACCATGTTTTAATAACACTCTTGTCGCCGGACTGATTCATCGCATCTACTTTTTTTAATAAACTTGCATCAGCAAATGGTCCTTTTTTTAATGAACGAGCCATGAGTTACCTCCTTAATTATTTAACGTTCTTTCCGTCTCTTGTTCTTACAATCAATTTGTTAGACTGCTTGTTTTTCTTTCTGGTCTTTAAGCCGAGTGCCGGTTTACCCCATGGAGTACATGGACCTGGACGACCGATACTAGCTTTACCTTCTCCACCACCATGTGGATGGTCGTTAGGGTTCATAACAGAACCACGAACTGTAGGACGGATTCCCATGTGACGTTTACGTCCTGCTTTACCAATGTTGATCAGGTCATGTTCAATGTTTCCAACCTGGCCGATTGTAGCACGACAGTTCAGAGGAACCATTCTCATTTCTCCGGATGGAAGTCTTAATGTTGCATATTTTCCTTCCTTAGCCATAAGCTGTGCGGAGTTACCAGCGGAACGAACTAACTGAGCTCCTTTTCCAGGATGCATCTCGATGTTGTGAATTTCTGTACCAACTGGGATGTTCTCAAGTGGAAGGCAGTTTCCAACATGAATTTCAGCGTCTGGACCGTTCATGATTGTTGTGCCAACCTCTAATTTATTAGGTGCAATAATGTAGGACTTCTGTCCATCTACGTAACAGATTAAAGCAATGTTTGCTGTTCTGTTTGGATCGTACTCGATAGCAACAACTTTTGCTGGAATACCATCTTTATTTCTCTTGAAATCGATTAATCTATATTTCTTCTTAGCACCGCCGCCACGATGTCTAACTGTGATTTTACCCTGGTTGTTACGGCCGGAATTCTTCTTTAAAGAATAAGTGAGAGATTTCTCAGGACTTTTCTTTGTGATCTCTGAAAAATCAGATCCGGTCATATGTCTTCTGGAAGGTGTATATGGGTTATAAGTTTTGATTCCCATTACTTTCACTCCTTTCGTTTCCGAATATTTGATATCACGCTTTTATGCGTATAATTTCCTGTTATCTTTAAATCTTACAGACCTTCAAAAATCTGAATATCTGCGCTATCCTGTGTTAACTGAACAATGGCTTTTTTCTTGGCAGCAGTTCTTCCGTAAACCATGCCTCTTCTTTTCTTTTTACCTTTTAAGTTCATTGTGTTAACTTTAGCAACTTTAGCACCCTCGAACATTCTCTCAACTGCTTCTTTAACCTGAGTCTTAGTTGCATCTGGATTTACGTAAAATGTGTATTTCTTTTCGCCCATAGCAGTCATACTTTTTTCAGTAACGACTGGCTTTAAGATGACGTCATAATATTTTAAATCTGCCATTATGCGTATACCTCCTCGATTGCTGCAACTGCCTCGCTTGTAACAACAACTGTATCGTATTTAAGAATATCGTATACGTTGATGTTGTTTAATGCAGTAGTTGCTACTTTAGGTAAGTTGTTAGCTGACTTAACCACAACATCGTCTTTTTCTTTTGTTACGATTAAAGCCTTCTCAACTTTGAGATTATCTAAAACTGCTTTGATCTGTTTTGTTTTAATCTCAGCTAATTTTAACTCATCTAATACGATGAATTTGCTCTCATTAACTTTAGATGTTAAAACAGATTTCATTGCGAGCTGTTTTTCTTTCTTATTCATCTTTACGGAATAATCTCTTGGTGTTGGAGCAAATACAACTCCGCCGCCTGTCCACTGTGGAGCACGGATAGATCCCTGTCTTGCATGACCTGTTCCTTTCTGTCTCCATGGTTTTCTTCCGCCGCCTCTTACTTCAGAACGTGTTTTAGCTTTCTGAGTACCCTGGCGTTTATTTGCAAGCTGTGCTACAACAGCCTGATGTACTAAATGTTCATTCACAGGCACTGCAAAGATAGAATCGCTTAATTCGATTGTACCAACCTGAGCACCTTCCATATTATAAACAGATACTGATGCCATTTGTAAGTCCTCCTTCCTTAAGCGCCTACGCTTTAACTGCTGCTTTTAATGTTACTAAAGACTTCTTAGGTCCTGGAACGGATCCTTTTACTAAAATAACATTATTTTCTGCATCTATTTTAACTACTTCAAGATTCTGGATAGTGATCTGTACATGTCCCATCTGTCCAGGCATCTTCTTGCCTTTCATTACCTTGGATGGGTCAGATGCCATACCGTTTGATCCTGCATGACGATGGTATTTAGAACCATGTGTCTTAGGACCCGTATGCTGTCCATGTCTCTTGATAGCTCCCTGAAAACCTTTACCTTTTGAAATAGCAGTTGCATCAACTTTATCACCAGCTTCAAAAATATCAACTGTGATTTTCTGACCTAATTCGTAATTCTCTGCATCGTCTAATTTAAATTCTTTGACGAATCTCTTAACAGATACTCCTGCTTTTTCGAAATGTCCTTTCATTGGCTTTGTGGATAACTTTTCTCTCATATCCTGGAAGCCAACCTGTACGGCACTGTAGCCGTCATTCTCAACTGTTTTAACCTGTGTTACTTCACAAGGTCCAGCCTGTAATACTGTAACCGGAATTAATTCACCATCTTCTGCGAAGATCTGAGTCATACCGATCTTTGTTGCTAAAATAGCCTTCTTCATTTCGTCTTCCTCCTAATTTTCTACAGCGGATTGCTTCAAACATCTGATGCAATCATTCTAGTCTACAGCGGATTACCCTCTCAAAATGTCTTACGTTACCGTCTGGATAATCATACTAGCTATAGGACATAAAATTATTTCTGTTTCATCTTGATGTCGATGTAAACACCTGCTGGCATTTCGAGTCTTGATAATGCATCAACTGTCTTCTGTGTTGGTGTAATGATATCAATTAATCTCTTATGTGTTCTCTGCTCGAACTGCTCTCTGGAATCTTTGTATTTGTGAACCGCTCTAAGAATTGTAACTACCTCTTTCTTAGTTGGCATCGGTACTGGACCGCTCACCTTAGATCCTGTTTTCTTTACAGTTTCGATAATGCTCTTTGCGGATGCATCGATTAACTGATGATCATACGCCTTCAACGTGATTCTCATAATTTGACTTGCCATAAAAAAAGTCGCCTCCTTTTCGCACTTAATCTAGTACGACAAGCGGTGACTGTACACTCCTCCGTGTGTATCATCTAAGATATCACACTGCGTCTCTACGCTGAATTTGTAGATTGTAATTATTGTACAGTGACTTGTCGCCAGTTTCTAAACTTGACATTCGCTCCACGGAAAACCTGCAATGGATTTTTCCATCACAGCAACCTCTCGCTTCATCGCTATCATGTCACACAACGCTTTTTATTATACACGATTTTCCCGAGAAATCAAGTACTTTTTTAAAAAACTTTTGAAGTTATATCAAGAAGTTTTTTGTGCAGATTGACGAAAGAATTATTTTTATCATAGAGACAAAACTTCATGATATGCGGGAATCATGAAGTTTCGTTCTAAATACCCTGGGGACAATCCCATCTGTTTTGATTTTCTCTATTGTTTATATTCTTCATTCAGTATTGTAAATTTATCTTTGAGTCCTTTGGTGACGGTGACTTTTTTATTCTGGTCGATGAAGATGCCTTCGGCTCCGTAGGTTTCTAAAAGTTTTTGGCCTTTTTCTTTGCCGAGGACAAAACAGGCTGTAGATAGACCATCGGAGAGCAAGCCGCTATCGCTTACGATTGTTACGGAAATCAATCCGCTGTCTGCCGGATATCCAGTTGACGGATCAAGGATGTGATGATATCTTTTTCCATCCTGCATAAAATACTTTTCGTAATCTCCTGATGTGGAGACGTTGGTTGTGCCGGAGAGGGACAGGACGCCCATCGCTTCCCCATCTTGTCCTCTTGGGTTTTGTACGGCAACGTTCCAATCGCTTCCATCTGCTTTACTTCCATATAAAAGGATGCTGCCTCCGACAGCGATAACTGCTCCACTTACTTCTTTTTGCTTTTTTAAATAATCCTGCACTACATCACAGGCAATCCCTTTTCCTACCGCTCCAAGATCAAGAGTGCATTTATCCCCTATATATATAGAAGAAACACTTTCATTTGTATTGGTATTTTGGCTTGTATCTTCGGATGTTTCTTTATTTTTAGCTGTATTATCTTTTATATCTTTATCTACGTTCTTTTTCGTATTTGCTGTATTCTGAGATTCTACTTTCTCCAGATGTATCTTAGTATACCCCGTATCTTCTAAAGTATTCTTTATTTCCTGTTTTGACGGAACTTTCGGGTTGTCCCCTTCTATGTTCCATAATCTTGTAAGTCTGCCGATTGTCGGGTCAAATGCTCCGTTACTTCGCTTTGCAAGTTCTAAAGAATCCTCTACCCATGAAGTCATATCAGAATCCAGTTTTGTCTTTATCCCTTTTTGTGCATCTGCATTAATCTTTGAAACAACGCTGTGATCCTCCCTCCAGGAAAGCTGATCTTTTTCAAGTTTATCAAGTTCTTCCTTTATATCTTGGGTAACATCTTTTGTTCCGTATATTTTTTCACTTAATACGGTACTCATGACGAAGTCAGTTTTGCTATATTCCTGAGGCGAGGAAGTTTCTATAGAAGCATCTGCTGTTGTTTGTTCGAATGCCGGTTTCATATTTCCCTTATCAGAAGAACAGGCTGTCATAGATAAGAGGAGGCAACCTGCCATAATAATAGATAAAATTTGTTTTTTCATATTAGATGTCCCATTCCTCATCTTCTACTATCTATACTCCTCTCTGCAATACCCTCTTTCCGGCTTACTTCCTTTAAAATTAAGGTATGTCTCACCGTCTAATGTCTTCCACCAGAACGCTTCATTCTCCAGTATCATATAACTGTGTTCCGAATTTTCCTTAGGAATAGATACAGAGCCTGGATTCATGTAAGTATAACTTTCATGTACTCTGCATACTGGAACGTGGGTATGCCCATGCAATAATATCAAACCCTCCTGTGTCTTTTCAAACATCGGCGGCAGCTTCTTTTCATTAAAATGATGACCATGAGTTGCAAAGATATTCAAATCTCCTTCTGTAATCATCGCATAGTCTGCCATAATCGGGAAATCTAATACCATCTGGTCTACTTCCGCATCACAGTTTCCACGAACACAAAGAATCTTTTCTTTTATATTATTAAGCATCTCTATTACTTTTTTTGGTGCATATCCTTCTGGCAGGTCATTTCGTGGTCCATGATAGAGAATGTCCCCTAACAAAAGTAATTTATCTGCCTGTTCTCTTTTAAATGCCTTAAGCATCTTCTCGCAGTAAAATGCGGAACCATGTATATCTGATGCAATCATCCACTTCATTGTATTTTTCTCCCTGTCTTTTCTATCTGATTTTGTATATCTGATTTTGCGAGGAAATCAAAATTCCAACTGTACTTTTTTGTATTATATACTCGATTTCATAACAGGTAAAGTCCTTTGCATTAAATAATAAGTTAGTCCAGGCAAAGCTGACGCTCCCCAAGAAAGAAGATATCCTATATTTGTGACTCTATCACTGCGGGTTGAATGTTCGCTAAAAAGCTCACATTCAATCCTCGCTCTAAGGCCACAAATATAGGATATCTTCTTTCTTGGGGAGCTGGCATTGGCTGAAGGCAAAATTACTATTTAATCCCGGAGAAATTTGTTTTATTCCAAGTAAATATTACTGCGTCCACCGTATATTTTTTGTCAGATTACTCAAAAAATGAAAGTGATCATTCTCCATTTGCGAAACTATACAAATGAACCAGCGCAGATAAGTGATTTATTAGATATGGAACTAGATGAGATATAGGAAATCATTGAGAATGAGTAAGCCATTCCAATCTAAAAAAAGAAACCGACATAACGCCGGCTTCTAAAGAGAGGAAAGTATGAAAAAATCTATCAAAAATCTGTTGTTGTTTTTGATGGTTTTATCATACTGTAGATTTGTGAACAGCTTGTGAGCAAAGAATGAAGATAATCTGACAAAACAGAAATCACTGACGTTTTTCTGTAAGAAATAAGAAATGAGTCAGTAGTATTAAAAGTAGACCGTTAGGTTTGGCAATCATATAGAAGTGAGTGTCAAATCTAACGGAACTTTTTCCACAATTTAACAACAAGAAGTTCTTAATAAACTAAGTTTACCAACCCAGTAGATAATGCTGGTATAAACGCAATACCTAACATTAAAATAAGTAACATAATATAAAACGGCATCGATTCCTTAATAAAAGCCTTGATATCACATTTCGTCACTCCGCAAGTTACAAAGATAAGTGTTCCCATCGGTGGTGTTACCCCTCCGACTGCCATAACGAAGATAAATAACATAGCAAAATGAATTTCATTGATACCGTATGCCTGTGCTACCGGTGCTAATAACGGAACTAATACGATCATTGCCGCATTTCCTTCTATAAACATACCGACAACAAGCAAGAATAAAATAACAATAATAAGAAAGACATATTTATTTGAGATATTAGATGTAATAACTTCTGTTAACTGCTGAGGAATTCTTTCTTTGGTTAATACCCATGCAAAAGCGGATGCACCACCAACAATCATCATAATGGAGGCTGTCGTTGCTACGCTTTCTTTTAAACCGTCTACTACATCTGACATTTTAAGTTCTTTATAAATGATTCCTAAAATTAATGCATAAACAATGGCTACTGTACCAGCTTCCGTTGGTGTAACAATTCCAATACGGATACCTCCAATGATTAAGATTGGTAAGCATAGCGGAAGGATTGCCTGTTTGACTGCGGATTTTACTTCTTCTGGTTCCTGTTTTTCTTTGGTTGCTGGCTGGTAGCCACGTTTCTTAGAGATAAAATGTACCATGATCATCAAACTGATACATAATAAAACACCGATTCCAATTCCTGCGACAAATAACTTTCCGATAGATACGTTGGCGATGGAACCATATAAAATCATTCCAATTCCCGGTGGAATCAACGGTGTAATCATCGCGGACGTTGCTGTTAATACAGAAGAAAATTCTTTGGAGTATCCTTTTTCTTCCATTTCTGGAACAAGGATTTTTGCTTCCATCGCTGCATCAGCGAGGTTACTTCCAGAAAGACCACCCATTAATGTGGATAATAAAACATTTACCTGTCCAAGACCGCCAGTCATTCGTTTCGTCACTACGTTACAGAAATTCATAATTCGTTTCGTTACACCGGAAGAGTTCATAAAGATTCCCGCACAGATGAAAAACGGAATTGCCAGTAATGGAATGCTCTGGATTCCACCGCCGATTCTCTGTGCGATGATTGCCGGAGAAGAACTTGTCTGAAATAAAAAGTATGTAAGAGCCGCTGCAAATACAGAAATATATACAGGTACTCTGAAAAATAGACACAACAGTAAAATAACACATGCAATTAAAACGATATATGTCTGCATTTACACTTCCTCCTTTATGTTCTTATTTGTATTTTTATTTATGTTTTTATCCATTTTCTCATTTGTATTCTTATCTAAATCTTTTAATTCCTGCTTTGTATTAATCCAGTACTGAATCATCATCAAAATACAGCTTACCGGAATTGGAATATATAAGACTCCGCAAGGGATGGAAAGAATACTGGTACTGATTGAATATTGAAACATTATTTTTATATAGTCTATTGAATAAAAGCAGACAAACGCTAATACAACCGTTACTACAACTGCTATAATCATCAGCAAAACTTTTTTCCCTTTATTTGGAAACATATCATAGATCATGTCTATTGCCACATGGCTGTTCGTTTCAAATGCATATCTGCCTCCACAAAATACAATCCATATGATTAAGGCAAGCTGTACTTCTTCTAACCAGGAAAATGGTGTTCCAAGTACATAACGGAAAACAACTCCTATAAATGTGATGCATATGAGTACGATCAATGCAACAACCGATATCATCGTATCAATTTGTTTAAATATATTATTCTTCTCTTTCATAACCCCATCCTCATTCCTTGATAATTGATTTTACCGTTTCTATCAGATTAGGTGTCCAGCCGTATTTCTTTTCTGCATTTTTGTAAAAAGATTCGGATGCCTTTTCCCATTCACCTTTTTCTTCATCGCTGACTTCCTGCACCTTAACGCCCTCTTTTTTCAATTCTTTCAAAGATTTGGCTTCGGCTTCCTCCACAATCTCATTATTGTAGACTCCTGCTTTCTCACAGGTTTCCGTCAATATTTTTTTCTGCTTTTCACTAAGGGAATTGTAGAATTCATCTCCACAGCACCAAGTTGTCAGGTCATATATATGGGCATCCAGAAGAAGATATTTTGCTACTTCCTGGTATTTTCCACTTTCAATTACTGTAATTGGATTCTCCAGTCCATCGATGGTTCCCTGCTGAAGTGAAGTATACACATCGCCCAAACTCATCGGTGTCGCTGCTGCTCCCAATGCATTAATACTGTCTACCTGTAAAAGGTTACTTGGAACTCGAATCTTCTTTCCTTTTAAATCAGACGGACTTTCCACCTTTTTTCTTGTCAATGTGTTACGCACTCCGTAATGCCAGTTCTTTCCAACAATCGTAAGTCCGGTTTGATTTTTTACATTTTGTTCCTGTTTTTCCCACCAGTCGCTCTGTGCTAACTTTTCGATATCGTCCCATGACCGGAATAAATATGGGGCAAATACAACACCGAAGTCCTTTACTCCAAGATCTGAGTAAAACGCTCCATTTGCAAGGGTAATAACGGAATCTCCGGCAATCGCCTGATTGATAATATCGTTCTTCGTTCCTAACTGACTGGAAGGATACAAATCGACCTGAAATTCTCCATTACTTTTTTCTTCTAAAAGCTCCTTCCACTTCTCGCAGGCCTTACTAAGTGGCTCATCTGTATTATTTTCATAAGCAATCTGTATGTGGATTACTTTCTTGTCTTTTTCCTTTCCCCCACAAGCTGTCAAAAGGAAACTCATTACTAATAAACATACTGCTACTATATAATATCTTCTCCTCATTGTCTTTTCCTCCTCAGCCGTTCAGTGCATTCTGCAGTCTTTCTCTGTTTGGGAGTCCCTCATTATCTCCTTCTACCTGAATCTGTAAAGCACCGATACAGTTGCCCCGTTTTACATATTCTTCAATTGAAAGCTGTTCTAATCTTCCACTGATTACACCAACTGCAAATCCATCTCCTGCTCCTACTGTATCCACTATTTCTTTTACCGAAAAACCTTCTACAACACCTTCTTTTTCAGAAGTCTTATAATAGGCACCTTCTCCGCCCATTTTTATAATCACTTCTTTTACGCCATGCTGCAGATAAAAGTCCGCAATCTTTTCTTTTTCTTCAAATCCGGTGAGAATTTTTCCCTCTTCAATTCCTGGCAGTACAATGTCACTCTGAAAAGCTAAGGAATTCAGAGATTCTACCATAACTTCCTGACTTTTCCATAAGGCAGGTCGTAAATTTGGATCAAAAGAGATTGGAATATGATTTTCTTTTCCTTTTTTAATAATTTCTTTTGCCGCTTCCATGCAGCTCTCACTGACCGCACAGCCAATTCCCGTCAGATGAATATGATCGACTCCTGTAAAATCAACTTTATCGATATCTTCCGGACTTACCATAGAGGCTGCACTGTTTTTTCTATAATAAGCAATTTCAGGATCGCCATCTTTCACTTTATTTTTCAACATAATTCCTGTTCTGTAAACAGGGTCAAATGTAATCTGTGAAGTGTCAAATCCTTCTTTTTTCATCGTTTCATAAATATAAGTACCAAAAGGATCGTTTTCTCCAAGTTTCGTAATAAATAATGCCTGATGACCTAATCTATTTAAACCAATCGAAACATTATAATCTGCTCCTGCAATTTTCTTGCTGAACAAATTTACTTCTTCTAGTTTACCATATTCCTGAGCAATTAACAGTGCCATCGGTTCTCCGAATAATACTATTTTGGACATACTTCTCTCCCTCTCTCCATTTTTACCAGAGCGTGTCTGAAAAATACTTTCTGATTTTTCAAACATGCTCTGTCAATATCCCTTACAATTGAATCATTCTTTCCATTCTGCTTACTTTTATCGCCATATGCTTTCGCTCTATTTACTTTCGCTTACTCTTCTCTACCTCTGTCTGAGATGAATGGCATATCCAGCAAATTCATCTTTCAAATACACAACTTTGGTCTTTCCATCCACCATCACTCGACTTTCTTCGTTCATCTCTATATTATCTTTTTTCAGATAATACTCCGCAGATTCGATGCGGTTTGTATCAATTGCCACATGACCATATTTTCCAAGACCTTTAAAATTATTGACTTCAAATCCGGTTCCGACAAAGTTAGATAACTCGCCTTTATAGACTGGCATTTTGAATACATTTCCTATACTTTCAGCAACGGATTCTCCTTCGGCTGTATCTGCTGTATTGATACCAACATGAACTACTTCATATCCAAGGAACTTCTGCAGAGCTTCTTTCGCTTTATTTGTGATGCCTTCATAATCTGCTTTTTCTAAAAGCGCCTGGCTGCAAATCCAGCCTCCACCAACCATGGATACATTACTATTTGCCAGATAATTTCCCATGTTTTCTGTATTAATCCCACCAGTTGGCATAAAAGAGACTTCTGGAAATGGGCCGGCAAATGCTTTTATTGTTTTTGCTCCACCATAATTTTCTGCCGGGAAAAACTTCAATGTTGTAAATCCGTTGCCAACTGCCTTTTGTATCTCATACGGAGTTGTCACACCTGGAAGTAATGGCATATCATTTTCCTTACACCAGTTAGCAATTATTTCATCGTAAGCTGGCGTTACAATATAATCTGCCCCGGCTTCCTTTACTTCTTTTGCCTGCTGTACGGTCTTTACTGTGCCTGCCCCGGCAAGAAATCCGGGACAGTTTTTCTTTATTTCTTCAATTGCTTTTACACCTTTTTCGGTTCGCAATGTAACTTCTAATGTATCGATTCTAGCTTTACTTAATGCATTGGCAACAGGAACTGCCTGCTTTTCATCCTTAAAAACAGCTAATGGAATGACTCCGATTTGTTTTAATTTTTCAATTACTTTATTCATCGATATCCCTCCAGTCAATTTTCTCATCGATACTGTCTGCTAATTTTAATAAGCTGTCTGCTACATCTTCAGGAATTCTTACACCGTTGGCTTCATCCTTATCATATTTCTCCCATTCTCTCTGACCAGGAACCATCAAATGATCTGTACCTTTGGCCTTTGGTGAATTTAAAATGTACTGGAGATAATCTTCTTCAATATCTTCAAAATGTCCATCTGGATTTACCTTTGAAATGTCAATACATATGATTGCATGACTTACTCTGTTTTTATTCGGAAGATTGAAGCACCAGCTCTCGATGTCCTTACATGTATTTCCTGATGTCATGAAACCAGATAAGGCATCTACGAGTAAGGAGAAACCATATCCTTTATGTCCTCCCATCGGAAGTAATGCTCCACCTTCCTGATAGTACTGAGGATTCGTTGTCGGGATACCGTCCGGATCTACCATCCAGCTATCTGGAATTTCCTGATGATACATTTTTGCTTTATTAATCTTTAATGCTGCTACTACAGAAAGAGCAATATCAAATGTAATTGGATGCTGTCCTTTTCTTGGGAACGCGTAAGCGATTGGGTTATTTCCAAGTGTCATTCCCTTTCCTCCAGGAACTGCCATGTTCGGATCCACATTACTCATAATCATTCCAAACATTCCCTGCTTCGCCATCTCTGCTACATAAAATGTTCCTGCTCCAAAATGACAGCTATTCTTTACACCTACATAGGCAACACCAGTCTTTTTCGCAAGTTCGACTGCTTTATCAATCGCAATTCTTGTACCTTTCATTCCGATACAATCTTTCGCATCTAACACAGCAAATGCTGGGCCTTCTACAATGAATTCAGGATTTGCTTTGATGTTGATTCCACCCTGTTTCATTTTTTCAATGTACATATATAAATTCTTTGTTCCATGAGAATGGATTCCAAACATATCCGTAGCAATCAATACTTCAGATATTCTTGCTGCATCTTCTTTAGAGTATCCCTGTTTCTCCAAAGCTACATTAC
The DNA here is from genome assembly GCF_900209925.1 of Anaerobutyricum hallii. Classification (NCBI taxonomy): domain Bacteria; kingdom Bacillati; phylum Bacillota; class Clostridia; order Lachnospirales; family Lachnospiraceae; genus Anaerobutyricum; species Anaerobutyricum hallii. The sequence continues at coordinate 2,946,114 of NZ_LT907978.1, forward strand.
AAATTCTTTCTAATTCTTTCTTCATTACTAATTTCATAATAGTCCTCCCACATTAATATTTTATTGATATATTTCTGATATATCAGTTTGCCTTTTTTATATGGTTGGTTAATAAAACATAACCAACCACATAAATTTTATTTTTTAATGCTTTTGTGATTTACGCTTCCATCAAATTCCAAAAAAGCTTCCCTGAATACTATATATTTGTTTATATCCTTCTACGGTATTCGATATATGCTTCTTTACTGCTTCCATCACCTTATCTTCATCACCTAATAACATCATGTCAATAATTTCAATATGTTCTTTGTAAGAATCGATATAGCGTTCTTGATGCATTGTAGAAAAACTTCTAATTCTCTGACTGTGCGTCATTAGTAGGTGCATCATCCTGTAAAGATATTGATTATTTGCCTTCTCCGCAAAATACATATGAAAGCTATAATCAAAGTCTTCTTCTAAAGAATCCATCTTCACCTTCTTGTGCGCAATCATATCATTCAGTTGATTCTTCATTCTTAACAGAACATCCTTCTCCACATTCAGAAAAGCATTCTGGAAAATATAAGGTTCTAATAATGCTCTGGCATTCAACATATCTTCTACATCCTTAAGGGAAATCTGTGTAACAACGATTCCTCTCCTTGGCATGATTGTAACCAGCTTCTCTTCTGCTAATTCACTAATGGCTTCTCTTATTGGAGTTCGGCTGAATCCAAGTTCTTCTATAATCTTCTTCTCATCCAAAATATCTCCTGGCTTTAACTCACAGAAAACAATCTTGGGTTTTATATAGTCATATGCTATCTCTTTTCTACTTTTTCCCATGTAATTTTTAGCTCCCTTTTTCTGATATATCAGTTGTATTTATTATATATTCTCAATGTTTTTTGTGCAATACGCAATATTCACTAAAATTATGCCCAAGAAATTAGTAATAATCACCAATTTCTTATTTCTTTTTCTATTATATTGCATTTTTTATACGATAATGCTACACTCGCCTTGTGAATACTCTTTTTCTACTTTTTCCATAACATTATTATATGAGAAGGAGTATAGCATGAAAATGACATTACGCTGGTATGGTTCCAGCTTCGATACCGTAACTTTAAAACAAATCCGACAGATACCTGGTGTTACCGGGGTTATCTCAACTCTATATGATACCTCTCCAGGAGAGGTATGGTCTCGTTCTCGCATCCATGCACTAAAAGAAGAAATCGAACAAACAGGCCTCTCTCTTATGGGAATTGAAAGTGTAAATGTTCATGATTCCATAAAGATTGGAGATTCCGACAGAGATGTTTACATTGATAATTATATTGAAACACTAAAGCATCTCGGAGAAGAAGATATTCATCTTGTCTGCTATAACTTTATGCCCGTTTTTGACTGGACCAGAACAGAACTTGCGCGCGTTCGTCCTGATGGTTCTACCGTCCTTGCCTACAGCCAAAAAGCCGTTGACGCACTAAATCCGGATGAGATGTTTCAATCTATCTCTTCGGATACTAACGGCACAGTCATGCCTGGCTGGGAGCCAGAACGATTAAAAAATATCCATGCTCTTTTTGAAATGTACAAAGATGTAGATTCAGAAAAATTATTCTCTAACTTAGTTTATTTTTTAAATCGTATTATGCCTGTCTGCGAAACCTATAACATTGATATGGCAATTCATCCAGATGATCCGGCTTGGAATGTTTTTGGACTTCCTCGTATTATTACAGATAAGGAACATCTGCTTCGCCTAATGAAAGCCATTGATAATCCACATAATGGAGTAACATTTTGCACTGGTTCTCTTGGCACGAATCCAGAGAATGATCTGCCTGATATGATACGTTCATTAAAAGGACGTATCCACTTTGCACATATACGAAACTTAAAACATAACTTTCCAGGAGACTTTGAAGAGGCTGCACATCTTTCTTCAGACGGCTCCTTTGATATGTATGCCATTGTAAAGGCACTTTACGATATTGGCTTCGATGGACCTATACGGCCAGATCATGGAAGAATGATCTGGAATGAAAAAGCAATGCCGGGGTATGGACTTTATGACAGGGCTTTGGGGGCAGCTTATTTGAATGGGCTGTGGGAGGCTATTGAGAAAAGTTCGAAATAGTAGACAAAACACAAACGAGGACTGTGCATAAGAGCGCCTGCCTGTTGGGTAAATAGCCGAAAAATTCCCAGCCTGCAAAGAAGGCTTTTTATTCCGTTATGCTGGACATTCCATTCTGCCTCAAAAAAAACGGAAACTTCATCTCAAAACCTCCACCGGAGCTTTTTTCGAAATGCTAAGGCAGGAGAAACGCGTCCAAAGTTTCCAGAGTCAGAATTCATAGCGGAAAGTCATAAAAAAGACCGTTAAATTTAACACTATTCAGTTATATGTTTCTTTTGATACTGCTGACCTATGCTATTTCTTACAGAAAAACGTCAGTGATTTCTGTAAGAAATAAAAAATGAGTCAGTAGTATTAAAAGTAGACCGTTAGGTTTGGCAATCATATAGAAGTGAATGTCAAATCCAACGGAACTTTCTATAAATCAACAATAAAAGACTCCCTTTTTTCGCTCCATCTATAATATTTCAATCTGTTCCAAGCAATATTTTTCTACTAAAATGAGAAACTCTTCTGCGGTTAATATCTGTTGTTCTGATTCTTCTTTACTTGCAATATAAAAATCATCATAATCACTGGCATGGCGTGTTCCTATTTCCCCATTATGCTGCGCCATACAAAACTACCCCTTCTTTATGAATGCTGGAATAAAATGGATAGTTAGAAATCCATTTCTTAAAATGTGCTTCACTTTTTGCAATAGGCTTAATGTCCAGATTATTATCCAGATTAAAATCGTATGTCATATAAGAAAGCTGCTGTCCATATACCTTTAATTCCAAATCAGACATATCTACCAAAATCATAATATCCACATCTGAATCCTCACGATAATCACCTCGCGCATAAGAACCATAAAGAATAATCTGTCGTACATGTGAACCATATATTTTTTTAACAGCTTCTACATATTGCTCGATTAAATTTTGCATAATCTTCGGCATATATTATCACCTCACTCTTTGCTTATTATACTATAATTAATTATATCATTTCTATTGCTTATATTCATTATACAAATAAAACGTGCTAATTTTCCTTACAGATTTTTTAAAATTAAAATTCTGTTGTATATACCGTTGCTATGCAGCGCAATATAATAACATTTAAATTACGTAGAAAATAAATCACCAATATAAAATGTTTATCCTATTTTTCCAGTAACCGTACTACATTTTCTGTTCCTTTATAACATGCTCCTTCTATAGCAATATCATTCTCAGAATATTCTCCTACACCTGCTTTAATATGATACACATCCCCGTCCGAGGTGTAAGCAAGTGCTGTAAGATTAGAATCGTGGAACTCATCTTGTCTTTTATCAAGTTTTTTAACTGCCTTTATAAACTGTTCTGTTTTCTTTGCAGAAAGCTGATATTCCTCATTATTGTATTTTACTACGATTCTCTCAATCTTATCAAAATCTGCCGTAGATAATACTCTATATCCAGTATGCTTCGTAATAAATTTTACAAGTTTCTTATTCGGCCCTATTCGATAATCTTCTCCTAAAGAATCGCAAAAATGTAATACGTCTCCTTTAAAAGTATTCAGCCATACATTCTGCACTTCTCCACGACTATTTTTATAGACAATACAGATTTTTGCATATTTCTCCTGCGTATCATCCTTAACACCATAATTGCTGAGCGAATCGCCATCTTTTAAAATAGGACTTTCCTCAATCAAATCTATCAATTCAAGAACCTCTTTTTTATTTAAAGATAGAAAAGTATCATTTTCAGAAAAAGTAGTATATGTTACAGAAAGCACCTTACACTCTGGAAAAAGAAATCTTTGATCATTTTTTACTATAGAAACAGCATCCCTATCATTTCCTTTTAATTCTATATCATCATATTCTCCAAGTTCTAATAATTTTCTAGTTTCATCCGAAATATCATTTGAGGCTTCTGTAGTAACACTTGTATCATTTACGGATGTAGAAACACTTTCCTCTTTTTTATTATGACAAGCTGATAAAATACACATTATTAAAATTATCGCAATACAACTATACCTTCTTTTCATTTTGCAACCACCCTCTATGAATATCTAAAATATCATCCTATTCAGTATTACACTTTTACAATACCTGTTTTTCTATATCCTGTCAAGAATTTTGTAAACTTTATTTTTAGTATCCAAAATCTACAAAAACTCAACTAGAGCGTGTTTGAAAAAGTGAAGCTCATTTCAAGAAATAGATTATTAACTACCCATTTTATTCCAACATTCATAAAGAAGGATTGCTTCTGTATAACGCAACATAACCAGAAATACTTTAAAATACACAGAAAATAGAAAAAAGCCAATATAGAAAATGTAATATGGGAGCAGCAAAAATGCGACTAAGCATTTTCTGCGTCCGCGACGACTTTTACATTTTCTATATTGGCTTTTTTCTATTTTCGTCTGTCTGTCATTCTCAAAATGTCTTAAACATGTTTCTGTCTGTGTCCAACCCGAAGTCTCGCCATTGCACGGGAAAGGGAAGCCTGTGTATGATAATACTCCTGAATACTCTGTTTCTGACGTATTTTTTCCAAAGCTCTCTCTTTTGCTTCCTGTGCTCTTGCAATGTCGATTTCCTCTGGGCGTTCCACGCTTTCTACGAGAAGGGTGACTCGGTTATTAATGATTTCGATGAAACCGATGCCAACTACGGCATACTGCCATTCGCTTTCCTCTTCTGGAAGGAAACGCATCTCTCCTTCATTGACAGCAATAACCATGTTTTCATGATGTGCCAGTACTTCTTTTTGTCCGTCATATCCCGGAACGATAATAGACTGGCATCTTCCTGTAAAAAATACACGATTGGCGGATATGATTTTTAAACTAAATGTATTTGAAGCCATATCTACCCCTCCTAGTTTGCTGTTTTCATTTCCTCAGCTTTTTTCTTTACGTCCTCGATTGTTCCGACGTTGAAGAATGCATTTTCCGGATATTCGTCCATCTCGCCATCAAGGATTGCCTTGAATCCACGAATAGTTTCTTTTACTGGTACATAAACACCTTTGATACCGGTAAAGTTCTCTGCTACATGGAATGGCTGGGAAAGAAATTTCTGAATCTTTCTTGCTCTGAATACGACTGTCTTATCTTCGTCAGATAATTCTTCCATACCAAGAATAGCGATGATATCCTGTAATTCTTTGTATTTTTGTAATGCTTCCTGTACTTTTCTGGCTACTTCGTAGTGTTCTTCTCCTACGATATCTGCCTCAAGAATACGGGATGAGGATTCAAGTGGGTCAACGGCAGGATAAATACCCTGTTCTACAATCTTTCTTGAAAGTACAGTTGTTGCATCTAAGTGAGCAAATGTTGTTGCAGGGGCCGGGTCAGTTAAGTCATCGGCTGGTACATATACTGCCTGTACACTTGTTACGGAACCGTTCTTTGTAGAAGCGATTCGCTCCTGTAATTCACCCATTTCTGTTGCTAATGTTGGCTGATAACCAACGGCGGAAGGCATACGTCCAAGTAAGGCGGATACCTCGGAACCTGCCTGTGTAAAACGGAAAATGTTATCAATGAATAATAACACGTCCTGTTTCTTTTCATCTCTGAAATATTCTGCCATAGTCAGTCCGGTTTCTGCTACTCTCATACGAGCTCCCGGGGGTTCATTCATCTGTCCAAATACTAAGGCTGTCTTAGCAAGAACTCCGGATTCTCCCATTTCTGTCCAAAGGTCATTACCCTCTCTAGAACGCTCTCCTACACCGGTAAAGATAGAATATCCACCATGTTCTGTTGCGATATTACTGATCAATTCCTGAATCAGTACGGTCTTACCTACACCGGCACCACCGAACAGACCAATCTTACCACCTTTTGCATATGGCGCAAGAAGGTCGATAACTTTAATTCCGGTTTCAAGAATCTCTACTGCCGGGTTCTGTTCTTCGAATGTCGGAGGTTCTCTGTGAATTACCATCTTTGGAGCATCTTTAATCGGCTCTCCGTCATCAATCGTTTCACCGAGTACGTTAAAGAGACGGCCTAATGTTTTCTCTCCAACAGGTACTTTGATACCGCTTCCCTCAGCAGTAACTTCCATATCTCTGTGAAGACCTTCACTCGCTGCCAGCATAATACATCTTACAACGTGATTACCGATATGCTGTGCAACTTCCATCACACATTTTTTATCTCCATTTTGTACTTCGAGAGCATCTCTGATTGCAGGCAATTCTTGATTTTCAAATTCAACATCGACTACAGGTCCAAGAACCTGAATAATTTTTCCTGTTTTCATCAAAAAAGCCTCCTTATATTATTTCCGCTTTTTATTTCTTCTTTTTCTTCTGCGACTTCGCTCCGGCTATTACCTCGGTAATCTCCTGCGTAATCGCAGCCTGTCTGGCTCTGTTATATTCAATATCCAGTTCCTTTAACATTTGTTTCGCACTGTTTGTCGCACCTTCCATCGCCATCATTCTGGCATTTTGCTCACAGGAAAATGCTTCTACCAATGCACCATACACAAAACCTACTACATAGTTTGGAACGATGTGATCCATAACCTCTTCAGCAGAAGGTTTTAATGCAAGTCCCTCTAATGGAATATCAATCGGAACCGGAATCTTAAAATCTGCTTTTTTCAGCGGCAGGAGCTGTGCAACCTGTGCCTCCTCCTGCATTGCATTTACCATAGTTGTATATATAATGTAAAGTTCATCAAGTTCATTTGTATGGTAAAGCTTTAATAAATCCTCAGCAATTCTTCTAGCACGGCTTAAGGATGGATCCTGAACAACAAAATGGAACTGCTTATCAATATTAATTCCTTTCTGTTCAAAGTAATGCCGGCCTAACTCACCGAGAACAAACAGTTTATAATCGTCTCTTTTTGCAAGTTCTTCTTCTGCAATTTTTAAAATATTATGATTATAAGAACCAGCCAGTCCCTTATCTGCTGTAATGACGATATAGCCGGCTTTTCTTTTTCTTTCCGGAATCTCTGCATTTGTCTTAAAATAAATACTGTTCACGTCCGGAAGATGTCTTAAGATTCGGCTCATTTCAGACTGAAGGGTATAGAAATACGGCTCTGTGTCCGCTAACATTTTTTTTGATTTTTTCAGTTTGGAGGAAGAAATCATATACATTGCATTTGTAATCTTCAATGTATCTTTGATGCTTCGCATCCTGTCCTGAATTTCTTTTGCACTTGCCATACCAACACCTGCCTGTTATTTATCAGTGTATTCCTTTGCTGCTTCTATGATCTTTTTAACCATTTCGTCAGATAAATCTTTCTTTTCTTCGATTTCTTTTCCGATTTCCGGATGTTTGAGATCAAGATAAGAAAGAATATCTTTCTGATATTTCTTTACTTCTTTTGGCATAACGATATCAAAGATACCATTATTTGCGAGACATAACGTAATAACCTGTTCATGTAAGGATAACGGATGACATAATGGCTGCTTTAACAGTTCCATAATAGCACGACCATGTGCTAACTGTGCCTTTGTTGCATCATCAAGATCTGATGAGAACTGAGTAAATACTTCCATCTCTCGATACTGTGCCAGGTCAATACGAATACTTCCGCATGCCTTCTTCATTGCTTTTGTCTGTGCTGCTCCACCTACACGAGATACGGATAAACCAACGTTTACCGCCGGACGCATACCTTCGAAGAACAGATTACTCTCTAAGAAAATCTGTCCGTCTGTAATAGAAATTACGTTTGTAGGAATGTAGGCAGATACGTCACCTGCCTGTGTCTCAATGATTGGAAGTGCTGTAATAGAACCTCCTCCCAGTTTATCACTAAGACGACTGGAACGCTCTAACAGTCTGGAATGTAAGTAGAATACATCTCCAGGATAAGCCTCACGTCCCGGTGAACGCTCTAACAAAAGAGATATTGCACGATATGCTACCGCATGTTTTGATAAATCATCATATACGATCAGCACATCTTTTCCCTGATGCATAAAATATTCTGCTAATGCGGTACCTGCATATGGTGCAATGTACTGCAGAGATGCAGGTTCACTGGCTGTAGAGGATAATACGATAGAATAATCCATTGCATCGTATTTTTCTAAAGTATTTACAATCTTAGCAACACTAGATGCCTTCTGTCCGATTGCAACGTAAATACAGATAACTCCTTTTCCTTTCTGGTTAAGGATCGTATCTGTTGCAATAGAAGTTTTACCTGTCTGACGGTCACCGATGATCAACTCACGCTGTCCACGTCCGATAGGGAACATAGAATCGATAGAAAGAATACCTGTTTCCATTGGAGTATTTACAGACTTTCTATCAATGATTCCAGGTGCTTCTTCTTCAATCGGGCGATAGCCATCTGCTTTAATCTCGGCACCGCCGTCAATCGGCTCACCTAAAGCATTGATTACTCTTCCGATATACTCATCACCTACAGGAATACCTGCTTTTTTCTTTGTTCTAACTACTTTTGTTCCTTCTTTGATTCCGGTATCACGTCCAAAAAGGATTACACCAATCTCATTCTGACGGATATCCTGAACCATTCCTTTTACTCCATTATCAAAAACAACAACCTCACCGTACATCGCATGGTCAATACCGTAAACCGTAACGATTCCGTCACCTACATATATGACCGTACCTGTCTCTTCACTTGTGTTGTCCACATCAAAATTTTCGATTTCACTCTGTATAATAGAGATTATATCTTCTGCACTGATTGCGCCCACAAGATTCACCTCCCTGTTAATTTTCTTTCTAACCGTCTGAGTTTTCCTTCATAACTGTGGTCGTACTCTTCATAGCCAACATGAACGACATAGCCGCCAAGAAGGGAAGCATCTGTCTTTTCTGAAAGAACGATTTTTTCTTTCGGATAAATGCTTTCTAACTGCTTTAAAATGGATGCTTTTTCTTTCTTTGTCTCCTCATCTGCGTAAATAACCTCCGCATGGAGAATGTGATTCCTTTCATCCCAGTATTTATAATAGCAGTTAAAAATATCTGTAATCTGCCCGATCTCACCAATCCGGCACATCATCTTCATAAAATTTCCAAGAAGATTCGGCAATCCACTCTGTCTTACGATTTTATCAAGCACTGCCTCTTTCGCTTCCTCGGAAACAACTGGATTTGTCAGTGTTTCAAGAAGGAAAGGGGCCTTCTTGAAAATTTTATGGGCTTGTTCCACATCACTTCTTAAAACATTCAGCCGGTATAATACTTTCGCATTATTTACTGCCTTCTGCGTCATGGGCCTCACCTGTCTCTATAATCTTTCTTGCGGCGATAAGTGCAAGCTTCGCAATCTCACCCTGCACTTCCTGCTGTGCCTGTTTCTGTTCTTTTTCGATATCTGCTTTTGCTTTCTCAATCATTCTATCTGTCTTAGCCTGCGTCTCAAGTATCGCATTCTCATGCTCTTCTTTTGCCTGATCTCTTGCTGCAAGAATGATCTGATCTGCTTTTACATTTGCCTGCTCTAATTTTTGTTCATAATCAGCTTTTAACGCAAGAGCATCATCCTGTGTCTTTTTCGCAGAATCAAACTGTCCCTGAATCAATTCTTCTCTCTGATGAATCACATTCATAACCGGCTTGTATAAGAACTTTCGAAAAATCGCATATAATACAAGAAGATTTATTACAATCATTACCATATTCCATGGATCTATATTAAGCATATTCTTCGTCCGCCTTTCTTTTTCCTAATGTTTATATATTCTATTATTTAAGGAAAAGGATGATTAATAACGCGATAACGAAACCGTAAATAGCTGTTGCCTCTGCTAACGCACAACCAAGTAATAATGCTTTACTGATCTTACTTTCTGCTTCTGGCTGTCTTGCGATCGCATCTGTTGCTGCTGCGGTAGCTTTACCGATACCGATACCTGCTCCAATACCTGTTAATACTGCAACTCCTGCTCCAATTGCTACAAATAATGCTGATGACATAATTACAACACTCCTTTTCTTTTCTCTTTAAATTTTTTGTTGTTTTCTTATTCTGTCGCTTCCTTAATAAACAACGATGTAAGGAATACAAATACGTAGGCCTGAATCAAACCATCAAAAATATCAAAGTAACAGCTAAATACTGCCGGTAATACTGCCGGAACGATTAACTTTAATAATTCCATGATAACGAAAGAACCAAGTACGTTACCAAAAAGTCGCATGCACAGAGATAATGGTTTAATAAAAATCTCCATAATATTGATCGGCAAGATAATTGGAATTGGTTCCGCAAAGCTCTTTACCCATCCTTTTGCTCCTTTTTGTCTGATGCCGGCTACTTCAATTAAGACAATACTCATAAATGCTAATGCCGCCGTCACGTTCATGTCCTTTGTCGGTGGTTTAAAACCAAGCAGTCCGATAAGATTGGCAATACCGATGTAGAGGGTCACTGTCATAAGATATGGAATATATTCCGCTCCATGTTCTCCCAGTGTGTCCTTGAAGAAATTGTGTCCGCCGCTTACGATTGTTTCCAGTATGATCTGTCCACGACCTGGATTTTCTACGCTTAAATTTCTGGTTAACGCTATACAAAGTACCAGAATGACCGCCATGATGATCCATGTTACTACTACAGATTCTTTAACCGGAATTCCTCCGAGTACCGGAATCGTAAAGACAGTGTCGCAATTCAACTCTTTCATCAGTTCATTGACCAGAGCATCCATCTGCCACACTCCTTCCTGATTCTTATATTGGTGAACATACTCTTTGCAACCCTATTTAATAGGAAGAAATTGTTCGCCCTGAACCATTGCTACACATTCTACCCCTCTTTTTGTTATCGTGGAAATGTTTTATTTTTTTACCCATCATGTAATTTTTACATAGTACAAAGATTTCTCATATAAATACTGTTTTTTTATTCAATTTAACAAAACGATTTGTATGAATATGAGAAATCTTTTCAGAAAACAGTCGGAATTGCTAAAGAATATTTAAGAAAAAAAGAAAATATATTTACAAATTGTCTTACAATTTCGTTTCAATATAATTATTTATGAATTGTTTTAATGCATTTGCCGCGATACTAAGCGGTGTTCTTTTTGATTCTACCAGACAGATCTGTCTTTGAGGAATCTTTTCTATAAGGGGTACTTTTATTATTTTCCCATCTTCTAAGGCTTCTATACCTACATTTTCTGGTAAAAAACCTACTCCAAGATCATAGACAACCATCGGAAGAATCTGATGAATTGTTCCGGCTTCAATATCTGGATTTAACTTTAAACCATATCTTTGATAAAAATTACTGAAAAACTCATATGACTTTGTTCCTCTCCCAAGACAAATGAGTGGATAATCCTGCATCTTTGAAAGATGTATCGGCTTCTCACATAATTCTTTATGCGAGCTGCTCACTACCATTACATCTGAAAAATCCATCAAAGACGTAGATTTTAATGTAGCAGGGATATCGGCTGGTGTAGATACTACTGCCAGATCAACCAGACCATCTTTTACTTCCTGAATCGTCTCCGGCGTAGAATGATTGGAAAGGCGGATGCGGATACCCGGATATGCTTTTCGAAAGTCTGCCATTACCTGTAAGATCAGCAAATGTAATGCGATTTCACTTACACCAACGGTTATGATTCCACTCTGCAGACTTTTATCATTCGCCAGTTCTAACTCTGCCAGTTGAAAATGCTGATATGCAATTGTTACATGCTTGTATAGCTTCTCCCCTTCTCTTGTAAGTGTTACTCCTCTATTTGAACGAATAAACAAACGACAGCCAAGCTGATTCTCCAGATTATTCATAAAATGTGTAATATTCGGCTGGTTGCTCATCAGAATCTCTGCCGCCTTTGAAAAGCTCTTATATTTAGCCGCATAATAGAATATGCGATAGTAATCGTATGTAATTTCCATTTGTGTTTCCTCCTTTATCTCGTCATTCAACAGACGAAACTAAGTTAATAGATATATGGCAGCTGTTCTGTATCACTGCGTTCATAATGCTCGCCCGCATTATGAACTTGCTCCAAAGTCACATCTGCCATATATCTATTAACTTAGTTTCTGTTTTCGAAAATGCCAGAGAGGATAAAAATTCGGTATTACTCAAAAGTGGCAATATTCCATATCCGATTTCTATCTCTGAAGAAGAAAGGGGACTTGTACTTTCATCTACTATTCTCCAGTATTTCTATAAACAGAAAACTCTAAACATCTTATCTTGGCAGATGCGGCTTCGGAGCAAGTGCTGGATGTGAGCGCGAAAGCGAACATTCAACACGCAGCGACTATAGAGCAGCTGTCAAAATAAGATGTTTAGAGTTTTCGTCAGCTTATAGAAAATGCTGCTTGATTATCGGATTTAATCTCTTTGTTAATATCCCGCTTAAGATTCCGATTAAGATTCCCGCTGCAAGTCCTGAAAGAATTAAAATCGGCAGATAATATGCTAATGCCTTTGTTTCTAATACAAGCATGGCGACTATGATCTGGCCTACATTATGAAAAATGCCTCCTGCTACGCTCACTCCTACAGAAGAAAACTTCTTTGTTTTCTTCAAAAGTGCCATAACAAGCATACTCATCGCCGCTCCTGCCGCACTGTATACCATTGCGAATCCGCTTCCAAAGAGGAACCCGGATAATAGGATTCTAAGTGCGGAAATAAGGCCGGCTGCCGGTACTCCTGCTATATAAAGAAGAAGCATTGTAACGATGTTGGCAAGTCCCAGCTTCACTCCCGGAACTCCAAGATTAACAGGTATAAGCTGCTCAATATATCCGGCTACTAAGGCAAGTGCAAGAAACATTCCATAAAAAGCTGTCTTTTTGGCACTCATATGCTATCTCCCATCTATTCCTTTTCCCATCGTCCGGAAGCACCGCATGGAAGAACAAGTCCACTTGCACTGACAGGAAGCCCGACCTCATCTGCACTAACTTTTCCGCCATGCTTTTTAGCAATGGCACTTCCTAACATATAAGAAAGAACCGCAGGCTGTAATCCTGTTGTATAAGAATTAATTAAAAAGAAGAGTGGATCTTTAGAAAGAAGCTTCTCACAAAGACATACTAAAGAATAAATCTTCTCTTCAATCTTCCAGATTTCTCCCTTCGGACCTCTTCCATAAGATGGTGGATCCATAATGATTCCATCATAATGATTGCCTCGACGAATCTCTCTTTCTACAAACTTCACACAATCATCTACAAGCCATCGAATTGGTGCATCTCCAAGACCGGATGCCACTGCGTTCTCTTTTGCCCATGTAACCATTCCTTTTGAAGCATCTACATGAGTGACGGAAGCACCTGCTGCTGCGGCTGCTAATGTCGCTCCACCTGTATAGGCAAATAAATTCAGTACCTTGACCGGGCGGTCTGCTTTTTTAATCTTATTAGAAAACCAATCCCAGTTCACAGCCTGTTCCGGGAACAGTCCTGTATGTTTGAAGCTAAATGGTTTCAAGTGAAAAGTAAGACTTCTGTAATGAATATCCCACTGTTTTGGAAGATCGAAAAACTCCCACTCTCCGCCACCTTTCTTACTTCTGTGATAATGTGCATTTAAATGCTTCCAATGCTTATCTTCCTTCTTTGTGTTCCAGATTACTTGAGGATCCGGACGAAGAAGGGTGTATTTCCCCCAACGTTCCAGCTTCTCGCCCTCACTGCAATCTATTACTTCATATTCTTTCCAGTTATCTGCTAACCACATATTTTATCCTCACTTAATTTAAATCTAACTATGAAAATATTCTAATCGCTATAGTTTTCTCTGTCAATAGAAACGAAACTTAAAATACCTTTATTTCAGTTTTTCACACTCTTTTTTCAGAAAATGTACTGCGGCTTCTGCTTCTTTTCTCGTGATTCCTTCTGGTGAATACACCGCTTTCTGACGAATCTTCATACAAAGATGTAACTTTTTCGGTTCCACTTCTCTGTCAAAGGTACGAAGTCTTTTTTCAAAGGTTCTTACACGATTATCTCTTATTTTTTCTTTGCCATATATTGTTTTACACAAAATATCATACCAGAACATGACTGCCTGACTATACTTTTGCTGTTTTAAAAGTTTATCTGTTTTATAATTTCGGTATACTTTTTGCAGTCGTTTTCTAAACACAAAAAGCAGAAGACCTGCTATGAAAATAAAGAAACATAGAATATACAGGATTTTATGAACCGTTCCTCCCCCTTTGCTTTGCTTTGAACGATCCTGCGGAATCTGCTGCGGTGTTTCTACTGTTTTCTTTTCTGTTGTCTGTTCTTTTTCCTGCGTTTTTTGTTCCTGCTGTTTTTCTTGTTTCTTCTTATCGTCATTTTCTAAAGATTGATCTGACGAACTTGAATTACTTACCGCAGTTTCCTGTGTCTCATAATATGGTGTTCCCATAATGTTTTCATATTTGGGAGTAACTTCTACCGGAATCCATCCCATTCCATCCAGATAAATTTCCGGCCATGCATGCGCGTATTTTTGTGAAACTGTCACCGTCTCTGCCGTTCCTGCCTCTTTTACTGTTTCCGGTGTAAGAAGGTATCCTTCCACATAACGGGATGGAATTCCATAATAACGAAACATCATTACTGCTGCCGCCGCATACTGCACATCATATCCTGTTTTTTTATCTTCAAAAAACCATTGGGCAAAGTCTTCATCTTCCGGGATACTTCCTGGATTTTCATTATAGGTAATCGATGTCTTCATGAAGCTTTTTACCCGGTTTATAATTGCTAATACCGACAGATTACTTTGAATACTTCCTTCTGTTGCAGAAGAAATCAATGTTTTTGTTTCTTTATTTAAAAATAGACACGTTGCATTTACATATTCTTTATAGCTTTCCGTCATTTTTTTTGAGGAAAGATTCTTATCCTCCGTCTTAATATTGGTAGACGATTTCAACTTTCCAGCCATTGTTTCCATTGCTTTAAAAGAATATTCTCCTGCTCCTTTTATTCCGGAAGCGAATATATTCTCTGTTTTATTGACCGCTGCCTTCCCTTCTTCTTCGTATATCGTTGGTAAAACAGCACTTTCATAAGGAAGATAAAGATACTTTCGATTCGCCCCTACATTTTTTACAGATAAACTGTAAATAGACGGGTCCGTTTTTCCTTCCGAAAGCTTTTTCTGCCTTACAAAATGATACATTACTGTGTTTCCGTAAAATTCTTTATTATGAAGCCACAATAAAGATTCGTATGCTTCCCGGTCAGAAGCTGCAAGCATACTCCTGTCTGAGCCAAAAATATTCCAGTTATTTGTACTTGCTTTCCAGCAATTATTCTCATAAGTTGTTCCAACAAATCCTTTCAGATAATAACTGTTTTTCTTATAAATGTTTACTTTAAGAGCCTCTTTATCTGTCCGCTTCATCTTTTTTGCCTTTGTAAGCTGACCTTCCGGAAGAACAGATACATCCTCTTTATATCGTTCTTTATTCCACTTCTTTTGAATTGCCGACATCTGTCCGGTATTTGTCATTCCTGAGAAAGTTCCTAAAAGAAGTAAAATAATAAGAATTGAAGTTCCAAGTACTCCTCCCCAAAAAGACGGAGCAAAGAAAAAGAAACAAAAAATGAGAAAGCTTAACACTGCAAACAATTCTGGCCGAACTCCCCATACAAAAAATGGAAAAGCAAAGCAGATCGCTACGGTAAAAAATAAAATACAAGGCTGGACTTTCCACAACAATGCCATAAAAAGAATAAGCCACAAAGTTATCCCCAATATTCCGACAACAAATGACAAAAACTCCACATTTCCTGTCTGCATATCTACCGATGTATTTTGAATTATACGATGAAAAATATTTTTGCTCTGTCCATAATCTGCCAGATAATCAAAGACTGTCCGGGAGAAAATCAATAAAGCTCTTCGAATATTCTCCATAGAAAGAATGAAAAATGGAACAAAAAAATACAAACCGCTTATAAAAACCGCAAAACCTTTTCCAACAGAGATTCCAACGAAATACAACAATATAAAAAAAGCGACACCGATAAAAAGAACAACACCGGCTGTATACATTTCAAAACGGCCGGCAGCATACCAGATAAAACATAACAGCGCAGCAAGCCACACATACCCGGCCCGCATCATTTCTGCCCAGCCATATCCACTCTGATGATTCAATTTTTTAATGTGAAATGAGTTTTTATGCTCCATAATCTGCACTCCTGTACGCTGTCAAAATCCGATCGATATCTTCTCCCAGGGTTTCTGCCGAAAAAATATACGGTACTAACGCTTCCCCTTCTTCTTTTCTTGCTTCCCGTCGTTCTAATAATAAAGTCAGGTTCCAGTCATCGAAAACTTCCTGTTTCTCGTTCCAATACTCTGTAATATAAATCACTTCTGAAAACTGTTCTTTTCTTTCTTTTTCAAAAGAATCTATCGTTGCATTCCCCTGAGAAAAAAACATACTTTGAAATACATGGGCATACACTTCTTCCAACTGCACTACATTTTCCACACTGTAAAAATTCCATCCATCGGTCTTTTTATCCCACCAGCAAAGGCAATGCTTCTGCCTCTCCTGTGCCATATGCTGTGAAATAGAAAAAAATGCTTCTAACAGCCCATCGATCATAGCAGCATCCTGCTTCTCTACCCTTGTTTCCAGAAAAATAAGAGGCATCCGCATCATCGGCACTTCCACTTCTTTTACCATATATTCATCTGTTTTTCCTGTCAGTTTCCAATGAATCAGTTTCATAGGATCCCCATCAACATATGGACGGATTCCAAAATATTCTCCCGGACCATTTCCCTTTTTACCACTTTGCTCCTCATCAAAAAAAGAACAGACAACTCCGCTGTTTTGTACTGGAAAATGCAGTTCCGTTGTTCGTGGCAGAACCATTACCACCTTCTCCTGATTTATATATGTTACCTTTTTCATACATCCAAAAAAGCTGTACAGCTCCACCCACAAAATCGTGATTTCCAAAAATCCCATATATTCCGAATCTATAACAAAGGCAGCCGCACCATTTTTTCGTCCCGCTGCCCTGATATTCATAGAAAACATTTCCTGTTCCCCACTGATCGTCTTCTTTACCTGTAAAAAAACTTTCCCAGATAAAACAGGGAACACTCCTGTATTGCTGATACAAAGTCGTCCGGTAATTTTTTCTTCCTTTTGTGCGTAGGCAGGAATAATCAGATGAGTAGAAACTTCTTTTGGAAGATAAAGATTATAAATGACAGCCACCAGCAACATAATTCCTAATGCCATCCCGGCAATCTTCCCTGTTGTTCCAGAAAGAAAAATAATGAATGCAATCCACAGTAACAGACAGACAATCCCGCTAATTCGATTCATCCATAATCTTTTTCGGGTCATCTTCTTCCTCCTGCCGCTCTTCGATCCGGCACATGTACAGTGGCACAGATTTCATCCATAATCTTATCCGCATCTTTACTCGATAACCTTGCTCTTGACTTTAATACCAGACGATGACGGAAAACATCTTTTACGACATCCTGAACATCTTCCGGCACAACATAATCTCTGCCAGCCAAAAATGCACTCGCTTTTGCCATTCTGCACAAGGCTAGAGATCCTCTTGGGCTGACACCCAGCTGAATCATATCATGTCTTCGTGTCGCATCAGAAAGCATTGCAATATACTGATAGATTAACGAGGAAACCTTAATCTCATTCACTTCCTTTTGCATAGAAAGTAACTCTTCCTTTGAGATAACTTCATTCACATCATCTAAAGGATCACTCACCTTTCTCTGACTCATCAGAATCATTTCTTCCTTTATTGTTGGATATCCCATAGATAAAAGAACCATAAAACGATCCATCTGCGACTCCGGAAGCATCTGCGTACCCGCAGAACCAAGCGGATTTTGCGTTGCAATAACAAAAAATGGTTCCGGTATATTTCTTGTCACACCATCTACCGTTACCTGTCCTTCTTCCATAACCTCCAAAAGTGCTGACTGTGTTCTACTTGAAGTACGGTTAATTTCATCTGCCAGCAGAAGATTCGTCATAACTGCTCCCTGACGGTATTCAAACTTCCCACTTTCCTTATTATAATAGTAGAAACCGACCACATCCGATGGCATAACGTCCGGTGTAAACTGTATTCTTCGATAAGAAAGTCCCAAAGCCTTTGAAAAAGCCAGCGCCATCGTTGTCTTTCCCACACCGGGTACATCCTCAAGCAAAACATGTCCACCAGAGAGAATCGTCATCCACACCTTACGGATGACCTTTTCTTTACCAATAATTACTTTATTCACTTCTTCTATAATTAAATTTGCTTTATTCAAAAAATACTCCTTTCTTATGAGGGTAGCAATATACAGCAATTACCGTCCATTATAACACGAAAAAGGATTTTTGATATAATAATTTATCTGATAGACAAAATTTGGAAAAATTTTTAATACAATATTCTAAATATCACGAATAATACCACAGCCTTTCCTACAAGCATTGGTAACCATAACCTTCCTGGAAGACCATTATGTGTGTTTTGTTTTGGGCATTTTCCGATACATTTTCCACAGGAGAAACATTCACCGGATGTCGCATTATCCCCTTCTTTATCCGATGGTATCTCAAGGTTTGCCGGACATACTAAATTACACGCTTTACAGTTTGGAATACAGTTTTCTCTGTTTCGTTTGATTACAGAAAATGGTAACACCGGCATCAGGGAAAATACTGCTCCCATTGGGCATAAGAAACGGCAGAAAAATCTTGGTTCCAATGCCATTCCTGCTGTAACCAATAAAAAGAGACCTGTTCCTATAAGGCTGTCTGCCATCTTCAACTGATGGAAACGGGAAAATGCACTGAACGGACTATGTACAGCAACTGCACTACTGTAACCTTTTATGCAAAGAAGTAAGACAACAAGCAGTACAACATATTTTAAATACCGGAGTATCTTTCCCGCTTTTGAAAAACATTTCAACGGTTTCTTTTTTCTTTTTTTGCGAACTGTAGATGAAATAAAATAAACGAAATCACCCCATGTTCCAAATGCACAGGCAAAGCCACAGAAAAATCGTCCAAATACAATGGTAAAAACCAATAATACCACAAGTGTCTCTACAAAGGAATTCCACTGCAGGCTTGCACGCTGTGTAATTTGTTCTACAATTAATTTTATTCCGGTAAATGCAGTGGAAAATAACGCTGGATAGATAATAAAAAATACTGCCCGTATCATCACTTCTATGATTGTCTGCACCGATATTTTTTTCTTTTTCTTCATTATTTAGCTGCTCCTTCTAATGCCTGTCCTACTGCATTCTTTATTCCTGTAGATGAATAGGTTGCTCCGCTTATTGTATCAACCTCTGTCGTCTGCTTATCAAGTATTGTCTTCACAATATCTTTTGCCATTGATAAATAAGCCTCATCTTCTCCACTTGCTTCTATAATATCTATCGCACTGATCTTCTCCCCGGATACCGTTACTTTTACTTTAATTGCTCCGCCAAATCCCTGTGAACTTCCAGTATATGTTCCATCTTTATACGTTCCTGCCTGACCAGCAGATGCACCACCTTCTCCTAGCTTTCCGGAATTTTTTGCTGCTTCAAGAATATCCTCTTTTTCTCCTTGAAGCTGATTTACCTGGCTTTTTAATTCTGCAATTGTGGCTTCTTTATCACGACTGTAAATCACAGCCTGATATCCTGCTAAAAGCCCCAGAACGAGAATAAGATCAAATAAACGGATTAAAAAGTTTTTATATTTCATTCGTTGTCCCTTCTAAAATGCTTTCTATTGTCTTTTATAAATTTTCTTACTATTTTAAATATTTAAATATTCAAATAACTTTTTCTTAAATAAACACAAAAGCTTCTCTTTTCAAAATTACTTCTTTGCCGCATTAAATGCCTTCTGGCATGCATCTTTAATTGCTTTAGAAGAACAGGTGGCTCCTGATACAGTATCAATCCACAGAAGCACCAACACCATCCACACCAGACAGTACAACAGCTTCTAAACCAAATACAACAACTGCTGCCAAACCAGCTACAAAGCCTGCTGCTACAGCAAAGAAAACAAACACAACACCAGCCGCAAAGGTAAAACTTACAAAACAGACTGCAAAAGTAAAAGCAAATGGAAAGAAAAAGATAAAAGTATCCTGGAAAAAAGATAAAAATGCTTCCGGTTACGAAATCACATATTCCACAAAGAAATCTTTCAAAGGAAAGAAGACAATTGTAGTAAAAAGTAACAAGACAACAAGCAAAGTAGTAAAGAAATTAGCATCTAAAAAGAAATACTTTGTAAAAGTACGCTCCTACAATCAGGTTGGAAAAACTAAGACTTATGGTGCATACAGCAAAGTAAAAACTGTAAAAGTAAAATAAGTTTCTCTTAAACATTTTATATAATTGGTATTTTATTTAAGCTAAACAGACAAAAAAGAAATAATCCCCTGTCCCATCTGCTCTGTAATCGCTGTGTTAAAGATGCTCATCCGCATCTTTAACACGCTCCGAAGCCGCATCTGGGACAGGGGATTATTTCTTTTTTCTGTGTTTTGGCTCCAGAAGGAATAAATGCAATAGTCTTTGGGGAGAGAAGGGGAAGGAAATCAGAAAACTACCGCTTGCTCAGAAAGTAATCTCATCAGAAGCGTATTTTTCTCTCATATATTGCGACAATATAATGATAATTTTATTATATACAGTGATAACTGGCGATATCATCTTATCATCATTAACCTCATCGCAGAGACAGTATCAAAATAAGCCACGACCTTCTGACCTATCCCCTTTCTCTCTCCAAAAACTATTTCATTCATTCCTTCCGGAGCCAAAACACAGAAAATAAAAAGAATAGACTATTACAAATGTAATGTGAGAGCAAGTAAAAATGCCGGTCAGGCATTTTCTACGCAGTGAAATCTTTACATTTGTAATAGTCTATTCTTTTTATTTTCGTCTGTTTCCTCTAACGAATTAAATAATTCTCATACTTCTTAACACACCCGATTCCAATCGCATATGGTCCGGTATGTACCGCAATGGTTGCCCCAATCTGGCAGATTCCCACCTGATCTACATGGCTCTCTCCATAGATATGGTTTGCAACGGTATTATAATATTCCTTGCCTTCCTCTATATCATAGCCAAAACCAACGCGGAAAGAATAGTCTTCCATCGCATCTCCGGTTTCTTTAAAATAATCATCCATTAACGCAATCGTTTTGGCAACTGTCTTCTTACGGCTTCGTCCGATTCCTGAAGCTTCGATCTCACCATTTACTAAAGTAATCAGAGGCTTTAAAGAAAGGGCGCTGCTTGCGATCCCTGCAAGCTTTCCGATTCGTCCGCCATGTTTTAAATAATCTGTGTTACCGACAGTAAAGAAAATTCTATTCGTCTTTTTCATCTTCTCAAGAATATCTACACACTGTTCATAAGGAACTCCATTCTGACACATTCTTCCTGCTTCAATAACCATAAGACCCTGACTTACTGTTCCTGCTTCAGAATTGATCACAGCAATTTTGGCATCCGGATAATCCTCACAGACAATTTCTCTGGCATTACATGCACAGTTGTAAGAACCACTCAAAGATGGAGTAAAACAAATACAGACTACCGGTGTCCCTTCTTTCACATATTCTGTAAAAACATCAATATAATTCTGTACAGATGGAAGAGAGGTCTTAGGATATACATCTGGATTCCCTACCATTCGCTCATATACTTCACGAATTCCGATTTCTTCAATCTCTTTATAATATGTCTCCTCATCAAATGATATATAAAAAGGTATAATACGTAAATTATACTGTTCAATGATCTCTTTTTCTAAATCACAACAGCCATCACTAATAATCTTGTAATCCATTTCATCCTCCAGTATGCATTATTATATTACTATACACAGAAATTAATACACTGCAAAATATCACTCTAAAAGAAGCATTCTCTCTTACTGCAGTGTAATCTGTGTTCTCATTTCCATGTAATGTAGTTTTCATATCTATATTTTAATATTACCAAAACTCTTTGTCAACTATCTTCTCTATATAGTCTCCGGTAAATTCCAGATTCTATGCCCGTCTTGATAATTTATTTCATTTCCTTTTCCAGAAATTTTACCACTCCCGCATTCAGATTGGTATCTAAAATATAGTCTGCCCTTTCTTTTACTTCCTTATGTGCATTTCCTACCGCACAGGAACGATCACAAGCTTTAAATAAAGGAATATCATTCAGATTGTCACCCATTCCGGTAATCGCGGCCGGATGAAGAAGCTTTCGCAGCTTCTGTATTCCATAATATTTTGAAGCATTTTTATGCGAGATTTCTAAATACCACAGACCATCTCCATAAACATCCTTATAAAAATTCAGATTCAGCCGCTCATCTTTTTTCAAATATTCATAAAATGGTCGTAACACTTCTTCTTCATAACAAATGGAAAAATAAATGATATCTTCACCTGAAATATCTTCTAATTTTTCCACTTTACTAAATGGCTTATGGTATAAATCTCTTCGTTCCGTATAAAACTTTTCCATATGCTGTGTCGCAATTTTTTCATAATAGGTTGCCATCTTTCGTCCAGACTTGCCGACTCGTCCGGCACTATCTACAACAGATGTTTCGCCAGACTTTGAGCAATCCTCGGAAATTTCAGGAGACAATGCATACGCAAATCCTGTCACTCCAAACTTCTTTCTTCCTTTTAAAATATATTCCACAGAATCTCTTTCAATAATTTCCGCATGAATACAGCTTTTTTTCACCGGATCGTAAATCATAACCCCATTCATCAAAATCATAGGACAGGTGAGATTGACATCTTTCATAATAGAATTCACAGTTGCATAGGTCCTCGCTGTAGCAACAGTAAAACAAAGTCCCTGCTCAATGAGAGCATTTAACCGTTTAGGCACATCTTCGTTAAGTAAAGCATCACTATTTAATAAGGTACCATCTAAATCTGATACATATAACATTTTTCCGGAAAGATTATATTCTTCCTTCTCCTGCTTTTTTAAAACTTTTTTTGATACATTTTTTCGTATCTCTTCTGACTTTTCTTTTTGATTCTTATCTGCTTTTACTTCCAAGCAGGCACGTTTTTCTGCTTCCTCACGAACTCTGAAAAAAAGATACTGCTGCATCACACCAGCTATCCCTTCATATCTTTCCACTGGGAAATGCCCATTATAATATATTTCTTCTACTTTGGCAATCCATGTATCAACCGGAAATAAGGAAAGCTGATGCAAACCAAAAAGCTGAATACAAGATGCTACCTTTTCTCCCACTCCTTTTAGCTGTTTTAACATTTCCTTTACCTGCTCTGGAGTTTTTCCTTCATCCACAGCATCTTTTACCTCTTCTAAATCAAACTTTCCCTCTAAAATGTCCTCCGCAGTCTGCCTTATATACTTCTCCCGGTATCCAAACTTAAACTCTGACAAATCCGCTCCAACAATTACTTCTGGAGAAGGAAAGGTATATCCCACAAGATGTTCGCCTTCATAATCAAAAACAATCTGCTCTCCAAGCTTTTCACACAAAGCATCAATACTCTTCATAATACGTGGAATATTATTTCTCTGACTGATAATAAAACTAATAATCATTTCCCACAGATTCTGGCGAAGAATACGAATCCCTTTTCCCATCTTCGCCGCTCCAGAAAGAAAGCGATCTTCCGGATCAATCCGTTCTATTATTTTCCCGTAATCTGTATCTAAATCCAGATACCTTCTAAAATATTCCTCATCCTTTTCTCTGCATAAAATTCTGATTCCTGTCTTTTCCTGAAAAAAACATGCCGCCTGTCCTGCTGAAATCACGAAATACCTGCCCGGACATATTTTCTTCCAGCGGAAGCATTGGCCGCTTTCTGCAATCTGCTTTAAATCTATATAATCGTTTTTTATAAAAATATCAATATAATCCATAGGTAGTTTCCTCTTTCGAAAATTTATACTCCCATCTTAACAGGTTTTAGGGTAACATTCAAAGGAAATAAATCTTTTGGTTCTCTGCGGTTTGGAAGACGGAAATAAGGGCATCGATAGAGAGCATCTGCCTTTTCAAAAAAATCAAAATATTTTCAAAAAGTGAGAGATTCTCATCCCTTATTTGCGAATATATAGTGTAACCGATATAATTACCTATATATTTTTACATTCGAATGTACATAAAGGAGTAACCTATGAAGATAAAAGAATCGAATTTTGTGGAAGAGTTATCCCACAGAAATGAGAGAGCTTTAGAATATGTGATGGTACATTATGGCGGACTTGTAAAGTCTGTGATCCACCGGTATCTGAATGTCCTTTCTCAATATGAGGAGGAATGTATTAATGACGTTTTCTTCGCTGTCTGGGAACATATCGACTCATATGACTCCGCCCGTAATCCATTTGCAAACTGGATTGGCGGAATTGCCAGGTTAAAGGCTTTAGATTATAAAAGGAAATACGCCAATCGCCTTTTAGAAACAAGCTGGGAGAATGCACAACATACGACCGGGATTGATGATGCGATTGAATTACAAACACAGTTTGATGAGGAATTTTCTGAAGAAACAAAGCAAATATTATCCTGCCTAAAACCACAAGATAGAGAGCTTTTCATCAAACTATATGTAGAAGAAAAACCATTTGATGAGATATCCAAAGAAATGAATACAAACAAGCCTGTACTGTATAATCGGCTTTTCCGCAGTAAAAAGAAGCTGCGTTCCCTTTTCCCCAAAACAAAATCAATGAATATTACTTAATGTACACAAAATCACTCAGCTTATGAAACGAATCATAGTAACAAAATCAATGAATATTACTAGTATACCCGTTGTCAATTATCTACCACAAAAAATGTGTTTTCATGACAACTGAAAGGAGTTTTTATGAAAAATGATATTTATGATTTATTAAATGATATTGATAATCAGATAGACACTTTTGAAAATATCGATATTACCAGTACTGATTTAAAAAACTGGAAGCAGTCCTTTACTTCAAAGAAAAAAGCATCCCTCAAAAAGCATACATGGAAAAAATACGTTGCCGCTGCAGCCGCTTTTGTCCTCATTCTCGGCGGAAGCAGTGCCCCGGTAAGACAGAACGTATACGCACAATCACGGCAGATTATGGAGAGTTTATCCACACTTTTAGGTGTTGAGGAAGACCTTAGTCCTTATAGTACTGTGGTTGGTAAATCTGTATCTAAAAACGGGATTACTGTTACATTAAATGAAGTAATTCTTGACGGACACAGCCTCATCATTTCCTATAAAACAAAAATAAAAGACAATGCCACATTAAAAAATTTAAATATTAAACGCATTACTGAACTCCCAATTGATACAGACGTTACTATCGGTGGACAAAATATTGTAAACAGCATCGGAAGCAGCTCTACTCCTATAGACAAACTAACCTCTATCTCCGAAAGCGAAATACAATTAAATGATTCTTCCGTTCTATCTGACAAATCTAATTTTACGATTAATTTTTACACATTAGATAAATCAAATACTACTATTGGAAAATTAAAATTTGCAGCTTCCGGCAAAGAATTAAATGCTAAAACAAAAAATGTAGCTTTAAATCAATCCTTTACTCTGCCAGATAAAACAAAAATAACTCTGAAAAATTATAGAAGCAATATAATCAATCAGAAAATAATATTTACTATCTCCCCAGACAATGCCGGACTTTCTGGAGATATCCTCTTAAAAGGAAAAGACAATCTCGGTAACCCTGTAGAGTTTTTCCTTGATGAATCAGACGGAACAAGCGGCACTTTCAGAGTAGATAAATCAGTAGGATCTATCTCCCCTAAAGCCACCAGCCTTACTTTAACTCCATATTGTGCTGCTTACTCTAACCTTTCCTCTAATAGCAGCTCGAATGAATCAAATGCCACAGAGGAAGCCGACTCTGCCAAAATAATTGGCAGTGGAAATACACAGACTTTTTCTGTATCAAAATCAGAATCTACAAAAAAAACTACCAAAGATACAGCCTCTGATAAAACCGAATCTACTGCAATTAAAGTCGATAGTGAACATACCGATACCACTCAGGAAATTACCATTTCCGACTATAAACAAATCGGAAAATCGTTTACTATTACTATTTGATTCATTAGAGAAAACAGACGAAAAAAGAAATAATACCATATCCCATCTGCTCTGTAGTCGCTGTGTTTAAGATGCTTATCCGCATCTTAAACACGCTCCGAAGCCGCATCTGGGATATGGTATTATTTCTTTTTTCTGTGTTTTGGCTCCAGAAGGAATGAATGCAATAGTCTTTGGGAGGGATAAGGGGAAGAGGTCAGAAAGGTTCCCGCTTACTCGGAAGATGTGCGCCCTGCCGAAGGCTATATCAGTGGGGGGAGTCAATCCCCATCTGATATAAATATTAAAGAAATCGCCTTTATATTTATCGTATACAATGGTAGCTGGCGATATCATCTTATCATCATTGACAGCATAGCGGAGGCAGTATCAGAATAAGCCACAATCTTCCGACTTCTCTCCCTTCTTTTCCCCAAAAAGACTATTGCATTCATTCCTTCTGGAGCCGAAACACAGAAAATAAAAAGAATAGACCATAGTAAATGTAATGTGAGAACAAGTAAAAATGCCGGACAGGCATTTTCTACGCAGTGATATCTTTACATTTACTATGGTCTATTCTTTTTATTTTCGTCTGTTTCCCCTAATGAATCAAATAGTTAATTCATGATCTTCATTTATTTGAATAAACCGGGTTCCAAGTTCTTTCGCAAGCTGCTTATTATGTGTAATGATAATTAGCGTTTTCCCTGCTGCATGAAATTTCTTCAGAAAATCTATAAGCATTTTCTGTGTATTTTCATCAAGCCCGGCAAGGGGTTCGTCTAATATAAGAACTTCGGGATTCATAGAAAGGATGCACGCTAATGATACTTTTCGTTTTTCTCCACCGCTTAAATGATACGGTGGGCGTTCTCTTAATTTTTCAATTCCGAATAAACGGAGACAATCCTCTGTTCTTTGTTTGACTTTTTCTTCGGAAAGTCCCATCTGGATTGGACCAAATGCGATTTCTTCTTCTACACTTCCACAAAAAAGCTGTGTATCTGCATTTTGAAAAACATAACCCATCTGCTGGTGAAACCATTTGGCAAATCTAGGGTCTTTTAATGTTTTTTCTGTAATTTCGTGACCTTGATATGTATAACTGCCTTCCATTGGAAAAATAATTCCATTTAATAATTTTATCAATGTAGATTTACCACATCCATTTGGTCCCTGTATTATTACAGATTCACCTTTTTGAATATTTAAATTAATGTATCGTAATGCAATTTCATTTCCATATGCATAACATACATTTTTTAATTCTATCATTTTGAATCTTCCTTTTATTTTTGTTATTCTTGATTTTACTTTTTATTCTGTTCTCATAGAAAACTGCTATATGTTGGGAGCAAAAGGTATTTTGTCCTCTTTGATATTAGATTGCTTTGTGCTATTTCCACAGACCCTCGAAATAAATGAATATTCCTGTTACTCCTATCATCAAAAGAAGACTCAAGATATCCTGTTTTCGAAAGGTAGATGTTTTTTGTGTTTTATATTCTCCAACAAATCCACGGCAGCACATCGCTGCATACATTTCCTCTGCCATTTCTCTTGATTTTAAAAAGGAAATCCCCAATATCCCAGAAAAGGACTGTGCTTTTTTCCTGTTTTGTCCTACAGATCGTAAGCGAAGTGAGGTAAGGATTTCCATGCAGATTTCTCCGAGTACAGCAATATATTTTAATGTAATATCCAATGTAAAAATAAAGATATCCGGTATATGAAATGAGCGGAGACTTGCTGTTAATTTATTCCAGGATGTTCCCGCTGACAGAATACCTATAAGTGTAACGGATACAAACACTTTGGTTGTGATAATGAGTAAAATCTGCGGATTTCCTATAAACACTGCCGGTAAAAGTATTAGTGCAGAAAAAAGTACTGCTCCAAATGTTCCCGAAAGTATCTGTTTCATTGCTTCTGCCGAATAAGTTGCAAGTGCAAGAATAGTTCCGCCTGCCATAATTAATGAAAATACATAGTTTTTTGAACAGGCAGTAAGTAAAATATATAGGAATGTATAACATAGTTTTAAAGAAGGACTGGCGCTTAGGCACCTGTCCTTCCCTTCTTTCCATTTTAATTTTGACAGTACGCCAAGAACTGCCTGCGTACTTTTTGTAATAAATCCATCTTTATCAATACTTGGAACATATTGCTCCGTTTCACACATCCATGATGGAAGAAAACTATTATTTTTTTCCTGATTTTGCATTACACTGACTGCCCTTTTGAAAAATCTATTTTATCTTTTTTACTTCCAGCTAAAAGCTTAAAGAAGATAACAATAATCGCTACGCCAACAACTGCAGATAAAATATATCCTATCCACTCCGGCATTCCTGCCATAGAGTAATCCGGGAAAAGCGAAGCAAGGCTAAAGCCCTTTTCCATTCCTGCCGGTGTATACCCCAGTGCTTTTCCATTACTTACAAGAGATGCCATCTCTTCAACACCCCATTCTCCCCAGGCGGTTCCACTTGCCAGAAGACCTAATGGTGTGAATATAATCAAAACTGCCATAAGAATATATAATGGCTTAAATGCAGACTGTGCTGGTTTTTCTTCTAATGTTTCCGGTGATATCTTTTCCACAAATGCAAGGATTGCTGTAGTAAGAACTATTTCCGCAATTCCAAATAACGTAAGATGTCCAATCATCATTGCTGGAATAGAAATAGTAAGCGGATATGGACAATAGAGTGCCTTTCCTGCTGCATCGGTAAACAGCAATGGCTGAATTCCAAACTCAATCGCTGCACAAAATGCTGCTGCATTAATGCCGATGTAGGAACCAATTCCTGCTGCTAACTTTCTTTTTCCTGTTTTTTCCCAGATAAGCTTGTAAATCGCAAATCCGAGAAATGGCAATATGAAAGCCATATTAAAACAGTTTGCTCCAAAAGCGAGAATACCACCATCACCAAACAACAATGCCTGGATAAGCAGTGCGATCGTAACGGCAATACAGCCTGCCGACGGACTTCCCGTAAGAATCGCAATCAATGTTCCTCCTACCGCATGTCCGGTTGTACCTCCAGGCAGCGGAATATTAAACATCATTCCAAGAAAGGAAAACGCTGCTCCAATTCCAAGCAATGGCATCTTCACCTTCGGTATTTCTTCTTTTACTTTCTTAACAGAGTATGTCCATACCGGAACCATTGCTGCAGTCATTACCGCACAGGTCGAAGGACTCAAATAATTTTCAGGTATATGCATCTTTCTTTCCTCCTATAAAACTTTTATGTTTTAAACCTAGGATATACCTTTCTATTTTTCCTCACAAGCTCCCCTGGGGGATATATTTTGTATTTTTTTGTATAATTCTTCTATAACTTTATGCTATACTATTATACTGATATTGAAGATTAAGCAGCTTCTTGACTAAAACAAAAATTCTGAGGTGAATTTTATGAATACTCTATTAGAACAAATTAAAAAGAAAAATGCAAAAGCTTTTACACATAGTGGAAAATTTCATGCAGACGATGTTTTCTCCTATGCACTGTTGTTATATTTAAATCCTGCAATCACAATTACCCGAGGAAATAAAGTTCCAAAAGATTTTGATGGAATCGTTTTTGATATTGGCAGGGGAAAATACGACCATCACCAAAAAGATAGCCGCATCCGCGAAAATGGAATACCTTATGCAGCATTCGGACTTCTCTGGGAAGAACTTGGCAAAGAAATTCTTGGTGAAGAACTTGCTGCAAAGTTCGATGAGTCATTCATCCAGCCACTTGATAACAACGATAACACCGGCGAAAAAAATGAACTTGCCACATTAATCGGGAACTTTAATCCTTCCTGGGATATCGAACACGGTGAAAATGAAGCATTTTTAAAAGCTGTACAAACTGCCGGGATAATCCTTGTCAATACATTTGAAAAATATAAGGGAAATGAACGGGCAGACAAACGCATTGAAGAAATTTTAGCTACACAAGAATCCTCTGTCTTATCTGGGAAAAATTCACCTGCTGAAGCAAAAATCCTCACTCTTCCAGAATTTATCCCATGTCAAAAACAATTACGTGACACAGAAATTGCTTTTATCATCTTTCCATCAAATCGTGGCGGCTACTGTATCCAGCCACTAAAAAGAAAGCATTCCCTAAATTATAAATGCAGCTTCCCAGAAAGCTGGCTTGGCTTAGAAGGAGAGGAACTCCAGACAGAAACTAGCTTAAACAGTGCTACCTTCTGCCATAAAGGTGGATTCATTATGACTACCGACCATTTAGACGATGCAATCTCCGCCTGCAAAATAAGCCTTGAACACTTTACCGAAAACTTCTGCATTATAAATTTGGGTGCTTCTTCCAACATAAATGCTTTCCTTACAGAAATGCCTCATATGAAAAATGCAACAGTCATTCAACTTGACCTGCCAGAAATACCCGAACTCACATATGACGGAAACTTTGGCGAAATCGCAATGGAAAAAGCCGACTTTAAATCTTATATAAAGGATTATGTGAAAGGGATTTTAAAATATAAACCTGATGCAGTTTATATAGAAGGAGAGCTTCTCATTACCTATCCCATTATCCGGGCTTTACGAAAAAAACATATCCCAGTCTACATAAAACACAAAATGAAGTTTGTTACTATTTGATTCATTAGAGGAAACAGACAAAAAAAGAAATAATGTCATATCCCATCTGCTCTGTAGTCGCTGTGTTTAAGATGCTCATCCGCATCTTAGACACGCTCCGAAGCCGCATCTGGGATATGACATTATTTCTTTTTTCTGTGTTTTGGCTCCAAAAGGAATGAATGCTAATAGTCTTTGGGAGGGAGATGGGGGAGAGGTCAGAAAACTCCTGTTTGCTCGGAAACACCTTGGTATTCTTGCTACGAGGTGTGCATCATATAACAACGTATGACATACGTTTTGAAAAAACGATATATTGCGACAATATAATAATAAAATCATTATGTACAGTGATAGGTTTCAATATCATCTTATCATCAGTGAAACTTGAAAGAAGGTTCAGCATAGTGGAAATAGCATCGGAATAAGCCACGACCTTCTGTCCCCTTCCCCTTATCTCTCCCAAAGACTATTGCATTCCTTCCTTCTGGAGCCAACAAGCAGAAAATAAAACTATTAGCCCTTAGCCAATGTAATGTGAGAGCAAGTAAAAATGCCGAATAGGCATTTTCTACGCAGTGATATCTTTACAGTGGCTAAGGGCTAATAGTTTTATTTTCGTCTGTTTCCTCTAATGAATCAAATAGTTGACTTATTCTTTTTTGTCTACTATAATAGTGCTAGCGTTGTGGTACTAAATTAGTATATTTCAAGAAGAAGCTATTTTTTCTGAAATAGATTTTTTTAATGTATCTGCATGACTACATTAAAGATTGGAGAAAACTATGAATAATGTTATTGAGATGAGTCACCCGCTTATTAAGCACAAGATTTCTCTTTTAAGGGATAAGAACACAGGAACGAATGAATTTCGTAAATTAATTGAAGAGATTGGTATTTTAATGGGCTATGAAGCTTTAAGGGATCTTCCGTTAGAAGATGTGGAGGTTGAGACACCAATTGAGACTTGTATGACACCTATGATTTCTGGTAAGAAGCTTGCGATTGTTCCGATTCTTCGTGCCGGTCTTGGTATGGTGAATGGTATTCTGGCTCTTGTTCCAAGTGCGAAGGTTGGTCATATTGGTTTATATCGTGATGAAGAGACACACGAACCTCATGAATATTATTGTAAGCTTCCGGACCCGATTGATCAGAGACTTATCGTTGTATTAGATCCAATGCTTGCTACCGGTGGTTCTGCTATTGCTGCCATTGACTTCATTAAAGCTCATGGCGGAAAGAGTATTAAGTTTATGTCTATTATTGCTGCTCCAGAAGGGGTAGAACGTCTTGCAAAGGCTCATCCGGATGTACAGATTTATTGTGGTAATATTGACCGTCAATTAAATAAAGATGCCTATATCTGTCCGGGTCTTGGAGATGCCGGTGATAGAATCTTCGGAACGATTTAAATCTAACTTTTATGTCAATATTAGTTAGATTCTATAAAAGAGCCCTTATAAAAAGCCCTTATTTTGAGGCTCTCATTTAAGAAAGGAAAGTATTATGTTAGAAAAACTTTTTAAACTATCCGAAAATCATACGGATACGAAGACAGAGGTTTTAGCGGGTATTACGACATTTATGACTATGGCGTATATTTTGGCTGTTAACCCAAGTATTATGGCCGCTACCGGTATGGATTCCGGAGCTGTATTTACCGCTACTGCTCTTGCCGCTTTTATCGGAACATTACTGATGGCGATTTTCGCAAACTATCCATTTGCCCTGGCACCAGGTATGGGACTGAATGCATACTTTGCCTATACTGTTGTAATCGGTATGGGGTATACCTGGCAGTATGCACTGACTGCTGTATTTGCAGAAGGTATTATTTTTATTCTTCTTTCCCTTACAAATGTGCGTGAGGCGATTTTTAATGCAATTCCAATGAACCTGAAATCTGCCGTTAGTGTGGGAATTGGTCTTTTTATTGCATTTGTTGGTTTACAGAATGCACATATCGTTGTGGGCGGTTCTACATTACTCCAGTTGTTTTCTGTAGATGCGTACAATAAAGCGAATGGTGTGGAAGCTTCTTTTAACAATGTCGGAATTACGGTAATTCTTGCATTGGCAGGTATTATCATTACCGGAATTTTAGTTGTTAAAAATATTAAGGGAAATATCCTCTGGGGTATTTTGATCACATGGGGACTTGGCATCATTTGCCAGTTTGCAGGACTTTATGTACCAAATCCAGATTTAGGATTCTACAGTCTTTTACCTGACTTTAGCAAGGGGCTTTCTATTCCAAGTCTTGCTCCTATCTTTGGAAAGCTTCAGTTTAAAGGAATTTTTTCTGTAGACTTTATCGTAATTTTATTTGCATTTTTATTCGTTGACCTTTTTGATACGATTGGAACTCTTGTCGGTGTATCTGCCAAAGCAGATATGTTAGATGAAGAAGGAAAGCTTCCTCATATTAAAGGGGCACTTCTTGCTGACGCTGCAGCAACTACTGTTGGTGCGATTCTCGGAACTTCTACCACTACCACTTTTGTGGAAAGTGCTTCTGGAGTATCCGAAGGAGGAAGAACAGGTCTTACTGCTGTTACAACAGCGATCCTTTTTGGATTATCTCTGTTCTTATCACCAATCTTCCTTGCGATTCCATCTTTTGCTACCGCACCTGCTTTAGTAATTGTTGGATTATATATGCTTAGTAATGTTACAAACATTAACTTCACTGATATGTCCGAGGCTATCCCTGCTTACGTATGTATCATTGCAATGCCATTCTTCTACAGTATCTCCGAAGGTATCTCCATGGGCGTTATCGCTTATGTTGTTCTTAACCTTATCACAGGAGAGGCAAAAGAGAAGAAGATTAGTGCATTGATGTATGTATTGGCAATCCTGTTCATCTTAAAATACATTTTTCTGTAATTTTCAAGTTTTCTAAAGCGTGTTTAAAAAATTATGGGGCTGTCGCACCAAAAACAGCCCTACCCTATGGCAGGGATTCATGCATTGCATGGAATCACTGCTATATTTTTATAACAAGCGTGGGACCTATGGTATAAAGAGCAGACGACTTGCGTTTTGCTACTCAACTTTCGAACGTTTATGGAAACGCCATTCGCACTAAACTCGCTGCCGCTCAGACAACGTGCTCGGTGGCGGGTTCGTTCTCAAGTTTCGTGACGCAAAACCTGCAAAGCATCTGCTCTTTATACCATAGGCATCCACGCTTTTTTCATAAATCTTCGGAATCCGATTCCATTGCAAATACATGAATCCCCTCCATTCGCCACGCCCGATGCCAAAAGCTGTTTTTGTTTCCCTAGTCTGTGGCAAAGCAAAAATGAACCATATCTATTCCAGCAGGGATATTGAAACTGCCTGATCTTTTCGTCTATCACATTTTTTTGCGCAATTTTCTACTTTTCCTGCCTGTGTTCCATACCATATTGTTCCATCATCTTCACATACGCTTCCTCCTCTGCCTGTAATGCATCCCCATTTGCCCAGAAGGACAGGGCAAATATAGAAATACAAAATAGTATAACTGTGCTTAAAATTCTTATGATTCCATATATATACACCTTTTTATCAAAGAGTTCCAGAAATCCTTGTGCGGTCAAATACCCGACAAGGAATCCTGCTGTATTTGCAATCAGGTCATCAACTTCAGGGAGTCTTCCTGTATTAAATTACTCCTTTAATAATTGCTGCATTTCATCATCTGTACAAATAGAATAGCAATATACGCTATTTCCTCCATTTTTATTTTCATAATTTACCTGAATGTCCATGTTTCCATTTATTACGGTTATTCCCGGAACATTTACCATCTGCTGAAGAACAAGTTTCCCTTTTACTTTATTAATTCGTTTTTTATCTGTTATTCTATATCTGGTATTTTCTCCGGTATTTTCATCATATCCTTCAACCCAAATACTACTGATATTTAAGTTATCTATTGTCTGGTTTACAGCACAGCCTTTTTGTGCTAAAAATGCAAGCGTCTTTTTAAAAGATGGATAAATATAATACGTATCCTGTGTTGCATTTTCACTTCCCATTGTTCCACCTATTGATATATCTATATTTCCTACGGGAACAGTTTTTTGTACATCTGTGTAGCTTAAGCCGTCTAACTCACTTAAATAAGTATCAAAGAACTGCTTTTTCTCTTCTTTTGTAAGGTTTAAATATTCTGTTTCTATCCCTGACCAGGTTATTTCTTGGATATCATTATAATTTCCTGTATAGAGAGCATAGATATTCTTTTTAAATTCTCTTGTCGCGTACAGTTTATTATAAAGTTCTTTTGCCTTTTGGGAACGAAGGGTATAGTTTCTTACTTTACGGTTTCCGTTTTTCATACAAAATGTTGTAGAAATCTCAATATCACCGCTCATCACTTCTTTTTTAGATACAGATGCAAAGAATAAAAACTTGCTGTTTTTCTCATAGTACCCTGAAGAGGATGTTGCTACACTGTTTTTTACTTCTACTGATTCTTTGATTACGGAAAGAGCAAGCTGTTTTTCTTCTCCTTTTAATCCTTCTCGTTCTTCCCCTTTCCCC
Source organism: Anaerobutyricum hallii (assembly GCF_900209925.1). Lineage (NCBI taxonomy): Bacteria > Bacillati > Bacillota > Clostridia > Lachnospirales > Lachnospiraceae > Anaerobutyricum > Anaerobutyricum hallii. The sequence goes on from NZ_LT907978.1 coordinate 2,981,480, forward strand.
CAATATCCGTAACTATTCTCTTGTGATGGCTTTATTTCGATGCTCTCTACACTGGATGCTTTTGGTATATACCTGTCATATCCAAAAAGATCTGCACTAAAGCTTGCCATGATAAACAATGAACCAAGCATGATAACTATGAGTTGTTTTTTATGACAAAAAATCGCTCTTACATCAAATTCATAAATGCATTCAATTAATGCGTGTATGACGAATACACCAAATACAACTCCGAATATAAGCCAGAAAATGGAGCTTGCATTTCCCAATGAATAGAAAATAATTCCTGAATATAAGGCAGATGGGATAACTAATAACACTTTAATTACTGTATTTGCCTTTGTAAATGCCATAGCCCGTCCTGCACTTTCTGCCGGCCGTCTATTATAGAGCGTGCGGCACAGTACATATAAACCGACAATCCATAACAGAAGAATCATCATATATTTTATCTGCGTTTCTCTGCCGCTATTTATATCTACCATTCCCCGAAGTCCGACCCATACCGGAGAAAGATAGTTGGTTATATTATTATAAACATTATCTGCTGTATTCCCAGAATAGGTGGCGAAAAAAGAGCCGGCATATAATGGGAAAATGTTATAAATAACAATTGGAAAATAGCTTGCAAATACCCCAAATCCTAATATACCAACGATAATATTCCCTGTCATAATTATTGCCAGAGCCATCGTCAGCCATGTTGCTGCAAAAATTAACAAATACCAGAGACTAGAACTGACTATTTCCCATCCTCCTCCAGAAATCTGTTGCTGCGCAATGACAAATTCTATTGCTTCTTCTATTACAAGCGGAATCAGAAAAATAAAGAGGCTGTTTTGTACCACCAGACGAAATAATGTGGCTCTCTTTATCGGAAGGGATTCGTAAAAATCTGTCTGCTTTCTGGAATGTAAATAATAAAGGCTTACTGCCGCACTGCATGCCGCCAAGACGATTACCACACATGCCATTCCCATATTCGGACGAAACAAACGAAGCACTTCCGCATGTGAGGAACATTCATTTACTCCCATTACTAAAAAAACTGCTTTTATAAAAAATGCAAGTACTGTGACAATCGTCATGCCAAGCATTCTCTTTCTATTCTCCCTGCTTAGCTTAGAGTATGAGATTCTTGATGTCATAACCTACTACCTCCGTTTCACTGATAAATATTTCTTCTAAAGACAGCGGAATACATTCATAAAATACCGGTTTTAATACAGATAACTTCGCCATTACCTGTTCTTCACTGCCCCTTACTGTCATTGTGACAAGCTTTCCTCTTCGGTTAAATTGTAAAATGTCAAACATTTTCTCCAGCTTCTTGTCATCCTCTCCTGGCAATGCGCACTGTACTTTCTGAATATTACACTTCATCGTTTCTAAATCTTTCGATAAGAGAACACCACCCTTATGCAATAGTCCGACACGATCACAAATATCTTCTAATTCTCTCAAATTGTGAGATGCAATAATCGGGGTAAACTTTCTTTCATCAATTTCATTTGCCAAAATACTTTTAATCCCCTGGCGCATAACCGGATCAAGCCCGTCAAACGTCTCATCACAGAATAAATACTCTACTCCGCTGCATATTCCAAAAAGAATCGAAAGCTGCTTTTTCATTCCTTTAGAAAATGTCTGAATCTTACGATCTTTTTGTAAAGTAAACTTCACCAGAAACTTACGAAATCTCTTCTCATTGAATGCAGGATACAATGTCTTATAAAACGCTGCCATATCTAACGGTGTCGCATTTGGAAAAAAATACTGCTCATCAGAAATATAGAAAAACTTCTGCTTCGCTTCCACACAATCCCATACAGCTTCCCCATCAATCAGAATCTCTCCTTCATCCGGCTTTAACACCCCTGCCATCATTCGAAGAAGTGTACTCTTTCCTGCACCATTCGTTCCAAGGAGACCAAAAACCTGTCCCTGTTCAATAGAAAGACTGACATCACTTACAGCTTCGATCTTATCGAAACGCTTGCTGACCTTCTTAATTTCTATCATCTTTCCACCTCCTCATAAGCTTCATTAATACAGGCCAGCGCCTGTTCTTTCAAAATACCTCTCGCTCTCAGCTCCTCTACATTTTCTTTAAACTTAATCAGAAGCTTCTCCTGTTCTTTTATAATCAGATTCTCATTCATCTTCACAAAATTCCCTCTTCCCTTTACGGAATAAATAAATCCTTCTCTCTCCAGCTCACTATATGCCCTCTGAATCGTATTAGGATTAATCGAAAGTTCCATCGCCAGCGAACGCACCGATGGCAGCTTTGAATCCGGCTCCAGCACTCCATTCAAAATCAATGTCTGAATCTTCTCTGTAACCTGCTCATAAATTGGTCTTTTGTCATTATAGTCAATAAAAATCACATCAAACCTCCTTCCTTTTTATGCTCATAAAATCAGATGTCACGAATTACTCCACAGCTAACGCTGCTGAATCTTCAAATACTTCAGGGAAACGCAACATACACTGTACCAGGTATGTTAGTAGTGTATTAATACTATTAATACACTTAATATACCTCAGAGGCACCCCAATGTCAAGGGGGGGAGAGGAAAAAGTGAAAACTCTATCATACAATAAATGCTTCGTTTCCCTGCATCCAAACTGCTCGTCCGCAGCTTGAACTTGCTCTAAGGCGCATTTATTGTATGATAGAGTCTTCACTTTTTCTGTCTTTAGCAGGATTTAAGGGAGAAGTCAGAAATTGAGAAAATATAGTATCGCTTCTATAAGTTCAGAACTGCGAAGACAAACTACAGTAAAAGATCTTCTCTCGCAGTGACTAGAATCATAGATGTGATACTATGTTTTCTCAATTTCGTCAGCTTTTCTCTTGACAAATGCCATATATGTATTATAATTTGATATATAAAATTTTTATATATAAAGATTTAAAACATAGAAAGGATGTGATCTTATGTTTTACTATCCACTTTCTTCTTTACTGATCGAATGTCTGATTCTCTCTATTGTTGAACGAGAAGATTCTTATGGATATGAGATCAGCCAAACAGTGAAGTTGGTGGCCAATATTAAGGAATCTACGCTTTATCCGATTTTAAGAAAGTTAGAACAGAATGGATACCTGCATACTTACAGTCAGGAATTTCAGGGACGTAACCGCAAGTATTATTCCATTACCGATTCCGGGAAGGAGCAGCTCATTTTCTTAAAAAAAGAATGGAACGAATATTATCACACAATTGATGACATCATCGAAGGGAGGATGATACCTGATGGAAAATAAAAGATATAAAAAGGAACAAGATATCCATTTAACAAAAGAAGAATATCTTGCCCAGCTAAAGAAATATTTAAAAAGACTTCCAAAAGAAGATTATAACAATGCGATGGATTATTTCACAGAATATTTTGAAGATGCCGGTTCAGAAGGAGAAACTTCTCTAATGCAGGAACTTGGTACACCAAAAGAAGCTGCCTATGATATTCTTGATAATCTGATCAGCGAAAAGAAAAAAGATCCTGGCACTCCGGTATGGAAGATCATACTACTTACCTTCCTTGCAATCTGTGCCGCTCCTCTCGGCGGTTCCCTGCTCATTGCTGTGATTGCTGTTGCACTTGCTGGTGTTCTTGTAATCTTTGCCGGGCTTCTATGTATTTTTGCTTTAGGAGCTGCCTCTGTTATTATAGGCGGAAAACTTTTTCTCCGGGGCGCAGTTGCCATAACCGCTTCTCTTTCTGGTGCAAGTTTAATTTCTGGTGCAGGATTATTTAGCATTGGACTTGGTATTCTCGCTGTTTTAGCAGTCATTTATTTTTGCAAATGGATTATTTTAGGACTTGCTCATCTGATTCAGAACATGAGCAGAAAAAGGAGTGTGAAATAACATGAAAAAAACTACAAGAACACTTTTAGGAATTGGTGGTGCTTTCTGTCTGATTGGCGCACTTTTATTCGGAATCGGATTTGTGAGCGGTGGCACAAAGTACGTTCATGCCACGAATTTAAATACAATGAATGCACAGTCAGACCAAGATGCAAAAGAGAATCATTTTACATTAGAAAAAACAGAACTGTCTGATTTTAACTCTTTAAATGTACACTTAAAAAATTCAGATTTTAATATAAAAGAATCTCCCAATGAGAAAAGCTACATTGAATATGTGCAGGAGACAACGAAAGCGAAAAACCCTCTCTCCTATTCCATAAAGAATAATACATTAACTTTAAAAGAGAACGGAAACACCGGAGCTTCTTACACTGTTTCTGTCGATATCAGTTTTTTACAGCCTCTTCTTTCCGGAAAAAATATGGCTTCCTACATGGACGAAAAGTCCAACTATAAAAACTATGTCACTCTCTATCTTCCGAAAGATAAGCTGCTGTCTTCTGCCAAAGTCAATCTTGGATATGGTGATTTTTCTTTAAAAAATACTGCCCTTAACACTGCCGATATCACACTTGACGATGGAGATTTCATTGCCGATACGATAACAGTAAATAGCGGAACAATTTCTCTTTCTTATGGCGACTGTGATTTTAAAAAGGCTTCCCTTAGCAACACAACGATTAAATCAGCCGATGGAGACATTTCTATGAATAATCTTTATTTATCAGAAAAAGTAAAACTCGCCCTCTCCTATGGCGATGCTGTGCTTACTTTAAATGATTCCACAAAAAAGACAGCCGGATTCGACCTCATCACCTATTACGGAACAATCAATACTTCTTCTCTTACCGGAAGTCACACAGAAAAAGACGATGAGGAAACTTTCAAGTCAGAATCAAAAGATGGAAAAACAATACTTAGCATAAACTCCGAAGATGGAGATATTACAATCAAGTAGCTAACCAATGCCATTCATCTGCTATCTTAGATATGTAAGTCTTCTGGTAAGAAGATGATAAAAAATTTTTTATTGACAAAATCCCTTGTTTTAACATAGAATATAGACAATAAGAGGGAGTAGTTAATATCCATAGAATTCCTGATTTCTTGGATGAATAACAGTCGTCATCACGCCGCAAGGCCGGGTGTTATTGAAATAACGAGACTTTTATCAATCATCTATAATTATTTCAGAATCATTTTATATTCACTATAATTACTATGATTTTGAATAATTACAATTATTTTTGATGTGATAAAGGTCTTTTTTTATTTTCCTTTATCACAAGAAAGGAGAATATATGGAATATGTATTACTAGTAGTCGGATTTGTTCTTTTAATCAAGGGGGCAAATTTCTTTGTAGAAGGAAGTTCTTCTCTCGCCCAAATCCTGAAAGTGCCCAGTGTTGTAATCGGACTTACCATTGTCGCCATGGGAACGAGCGCACCGGAAGCCTCCGTCAGCATCAATGCCGCCCTTGCAGGAAGTAACGATATCGCCATCAGCAACGTTGTCGGATCGAATATTTTCAATGGATTAGTCGTTGTTGGGGTATGTGCCTTTTTATCTGCATTCAAAACAAATCGTGATATTTTAAAAAGAGATATGCCACTCAACATCCTTGTCACATTTATTTTATGCCTTATGTTTCTTGATGGAAAACTCAGCCGAATAGAAGGCGGTATCCTCTTGGCCGGAATGATTTTATATATTGCCGTCATGATCTGTCACGCAATCAAAAATAAATCAGAAAACGAACCGGAAAAAATTCTTTCTTTGCCAAGAAGTATTATTTACATGATCGCCGGTCTCGCCGCAGTCATCTTCGGCGGTGACTTAGTCGTTGATAAAGCATGCATCATTGCCACCAACTTCGGCGTAAGCCAGAACTTTATCGGACTTACCATCGTCGCAATCGGAACCTCGCTTCCGGAACTGGTAACTTCCATTGTTGCCACCAAAAAAGGAGATAGCGGTCTCGCACTCGGAAATGCTATCGGCTCCAACCTGTTTAACATCTTGTTTATCCTCGGGTTCTCAGCCATCCTTTCACCACTGCACGTACTAAATGAATCGATCATCGACTGTGGCATTTTATTAATTAGCAGCATCCTTTTATTCATCTTTGCAAAAACAAAGCAGCATATGTCAAAACTTGAAGGAATTGTCTGCATCGGACTGTACCTGGCATATATGGTATATCTTTTGATTTAATTTAGCGGATACAGACGAAAAAAAGAAAGCCAGCCTATAGCAAAGGTAAAGATAGTCGCGGCGTAGAAAATGCCTGACCGGCATTTTTACTTACTCCGACATTACCTTTGCTATAGGCTGGCTTTCTTTTTTTCTGTTCTCTGGCTCCAGATATGATAATTAAATCTTCTATAGGATATTCGATAATCATCCTCTAGAGCGTGTTTGAAAAATGCTTATAATAAAATACAGAAACAATCTGTTTACATTATTATTCCGGTTGTTTTGGTAAGCCGGCAAATCCTGCTTCTAAATCTTTATCGGTAGGAATATAGTCGCTCATCTCACCATTGTTATATTTTTCATATGCTACCATATCAAAGTATCCGGTTCCGGTAAGTCCGAAAAGAATCGTCTTTTCTTCTCCGGTTTCTTTGCATTTTAAAGCTTCATCAATAGCTACACGAATTGCATGACTGCTTTCTGGTGCAGGTAAGATTCCTTCTACTCTTGCAAACTGCTCTGCTGCTTCAAATACTGATGTCTGTTCTACACTTCTTGCTTCAATTAAGCCCTGATCGTATAATTCAGATACGACACTGCTCATTCCATGATAGCGAAGTCCTCCTGCATGATTTGCAGATGGGATGAATCCGCTTCCTAATGTATACATCTTTGCCATTGGGCATACTTTTCCGGTATCACAGAAGTCATAAACATATTTACCACGTGTTAAACTTGGGCAGGAAGCCGGCTCTACTGCAATAAAGTGATAATCAGCTTCTCCACGAAGCTTTTCTCCCATAAATGGAGAGATTAAACCACCAAGGTTAGAACCACCACCGGCACATCCGATAATAATATCCGGTTTGATTCCGTATTTGTCCATGGCAATCTTTGATTCTAATCCGATGACGGACTGGTGAAGAAGTACTTGATTTAATACACTTCCTAAAACATAACGATACCCTTCATGCTTCGTTGCAGTCTCAACTGCTTCTGAAATCGCACAGCCAAGGCTTCCTGTTGTTCCCGGATGTTCCTCTAAAATCTTCTTACCAACTTCTGTTGTTGTAGATGGAGATGGCGTTACACTTGCTCCATACGTACGCATTACTTCACGACGGAAAGGTTTCTGTTCATAAGAAACTTTAACCATATATACTTTGCAATCAAGATCAAAATACGCACATGCCATAGAAAGTGCAGTTCCCCACTGACCTGCTCCTGTCTCTGTAGTAACCCCCTTTAATCCCTGCTGCTTTGCATAATAAGCCTGAGCAATTGCAGAATTAAGCTTATGACTTCCACTTGTATTATTTCCTTCAAATTTATAATAAATCTTTGCAGGTGTTCCAAGCTTCTTTTCTAAACAGTATGCACGTACTAATGGTGATGGACGATACATCTTGTAAAAATCTTTAATCTCCTGTGGAATTGGAATATAGGCATCCGTATCATTTAACTCCTGCTTCACTAATTCTTTACAGAAAACAGGCTCTAATTCTTCTGGTTTTAAAGGCTCTAATGTTGCTGGATTTAATAAAGGTGCCGGCTTCTTCTTCATATCTGCACGCACATTATACCAGCTGTCAGGCATCTCATTCTCTTCAAGATAAATTTTGTAAGGGATTTCTTTATTGCTCATATCCTTCTCCTTTGCAAATCTTTTTCTTTTAATTTAATAATTTAACACTCTAGTCTAATACATTATGCTATACACAGTTTATACTATCTGTCTTCCTACGTCAAGTAGATTAACTATTTGATTCATTAGGGGAAACAGACGAAAAAAGAAATAATCCCATATCCCATCTGCTCTGTAGTCGCTGTGTTTAAGATGCTCATCCGCATCTTAAACACGCTCCGAAGCCGCATCTGGGATATGGGATTATTTCTTTTTTCTGTGTTTTGGCTCCAGAACGAATGAATGCAATGGTTTTTGTAATGGATAAGGAGAGAGGTCAGAAGACTACTGCTTGCTCGAAAGGTATACCATCCAGAAGAGAAAAATGATATATTGCCACAATATAGTAGTGAATTTATCGTATACAATGATAGCTGACAATATTATCTTATCAGCATTGACAGCATCGCGGAGATAGTATCAGAATAAGTCATAACCTTCTGACTCCTTCCCCATCTCTTTTCCAAAGACTATTACATTCATTCCATGTGATACCAACACACAGAAAATAAAAATAATAGACCATAGTAAATGAAATGTGAGAACAGGTAAATAAAATTCCATGACAGAGATATCTTTCGAACAAGCAGTAGATTTCTGACCACTCCCCCTTCTCTTCGCCAAAGACTATTGTATTCATTCCTTCTGGAGCCAACAAGCAGAAAATAAAAAGAATAGACTATCGCAAATGTAATGTGAGAGCAAGTAAAAATGCCGAACAGGCATTTTCTACGCAGTGATATCTTTACAGTTGCGATAGTCTATTCTTTTTATTTTCGTCTGTTTCCCTAATGAATCAAATAGTAAAAATTTATATTTTTTGAGTAGAATATCAAATGTTTTTCTATAAAATGACATGATAATATATGTTTATATTGGCTGACTGATCTGTTGACACATTTTATAGAATTGCTATAATTTTATATAGATTAGCACCTTAATATGATATTAGGGACAAAATACCTTGTGATTCTAATATCTTAATCTATGAGAAGGAGAGATTATTGTGGTTAAAGTAGAACTATTAAAAGAACTGGATAATGGCATTCGTTTTTACTCTATGGAGAATGAAGCTTTGAAGCTTGTTGTCGTAAATATGGGATGTAGAATTATGGAAATCCTTGCACCTGATGCTTCAGGGAAAAGGTCTGATGTGATTCTTGGTCTTAAGAATATTGATGACTATGCAAATGATCCTGCTTATTTTGGAGCTGTCATCGGTCGTGTTGCTAACCGAATCGGAGATGCACGTTTCACATTAAATGGAAAGACTTATGAACTCTATGCCAATAATGGAAAGAATCATTTACATGGGGGAAAAGAAGGATTTGATAAGAAAATCTTTGATGTGACTCCTTTAGAGAATGGTCTTCGTTTCCACTATCTTTCAAAAGATGGAGAAGAGGGTTATCCGGGTAATCTGAATCTGTATGTAACGTACACTTTAGATGACAATACATTTTCCATTCATTATGAAGCAGATACGGATGCGGATACTGTCGTAAACTTTACAAACCATCTGTATTTCAATCTTTCTAACACATTAGAAAAAGTTACAGGACATTCCCTTCAGATTAATGCAGATTATATCGGCTGCGTAGATGATACTTGTCTTGCAACGGGTGAACTGCTTCCTGTAAAGGATACTCCTTTTGATTTTAATGAAATGAAGAAAATCGGACAGGATATTGAAGCGGATCATATTCAGTTAAAGAATGCTTTCGGCTATGATCATTCTTTTGTATTAAAGGGAGAGGAACGACAGTTAACTTTAGAAGAACCGGTTTCTGGCAGAAGACTTGTTATCTCAACGACTGCTCCTGTTGTGCAGGTTTACACTGGTAACTTCCTGAAGGATGGCTGTATCGGAAAAGCAGGAAGAGTATATGAAAACCGAGAAGGCGTTGCTCTGGAAACACAGCTTATGCCAAATGCGATTCATACCGAAGAAAACCCTTCTGTTATTTTAAGAAAAGGGGAAAAATTTGAATCTACCACAAATTATATTTTTGAAACAATATAATTATAATTTGCCCTGCCAAAAATATTATAATTATGTAATCTATTAAGAAAAAGCAAAAACAAAACAGAATTCCCTACTATAAACTATGACAGGGAATTCTGTTTTTTATTTATGGAATCATGCTTGATACATTTTCTTTTGTTACTTTTTTATATGGCAAATAAACACATTTTTTGTTTTCGAATGTAATGTTCTCCATTCCTTTTCCTGTGACTGCGGCAGTGATAAGTTTTACCATCGCTTTTGCCTGTCCTTCTTTATCGTTATATACCGTTGCGGCGATTTTTCCTTCCTGCACTGCTTTTAATCCTTCTTTCGTGCCATCAATTCCAAAGAAAACTGGGATATTGGATTCTGTGTATCCAAGCTTTTCATAAGCATCTACCGCTCCAAGTACCATAGAATCGCTGTTTGCGATTACCATCTCTATATCTGTTTTATATTCTCCGATCAGCTGCATCATTCTCGTCTGTGCCTGGGCACGATTCCAGTTTGCAATCTGATAGCTTAGTTTTTCCAATGCAATTCCATTGGCTTTTAGACATTCTACGACACTTTCTGTACGGATGATTGCATCCTGATGTCCCATCTCTCCTTCCAAAATAACATACTGTATTTTTCCATCGTTATTTCTGTCAACTTTTTTATTGTCTTTAATGTAGTCTGCTGCAAGTTCTCCCTGTAATTCTCCCGACTGCTTTGCCTTTCCTCCTACATAGTAAAGTTTATCCCATCGCATCAAATCTTCTTCTACTGGCTCACGATTAAAGAAAATAATTGGAATATCTTTTTCTCTTGCTGCATCAATAATTTCAGACGGCTCTGTTCTGTCTGCCAGATTCACACACAAAACATTACATCCATCATTTATCATCTGTTTTATCTGATCGTTCTGAACTCTTTGTGACTTTGCCGCATCCATGATCGTCATACTTATGGCATAACCCTGTTTTTCCATTGAACTGCATTCCTCTTTAAATGAATCTAACAATTCTCCAATAAAGGTATCCTTTTGATCATAGCAGGCAACACCTATATAAATCTGATGATCCGTTTTGGGCTGGTTTTTACTGCACATAGAAAAAATCAAAGTCCCTGCAAACACTGCCATTATGATTATTCCTGTGATTTTTATCTTCATGCTGTCCTCCTGTTATCTGTTCTTTTACTTTATATTTTTATATGTATAAATCTCATTCATCAAATCATATTGGGACTGCTTATTTGTCTCGTTTTATTGACTGAGTGTAAATAACAAATCCTGATTTTCCTGTGAGAAAAGGTTCTGTCTGGTAAGTATAGTATATGGTACTTTCTGATTTTCCATCTGATAAAATGATGTACGTAACTTCTTGACTGTTTCAGCAACACATTGATAACCTGCCGTAAATTCATCAGATACAATAAGACACTCTGCCCACCTTGTATCAAGATAATATACAGCCTCGGTGGAATTACCGATTCCATATACGATTGCTCCAGATAAATTATTTTGTTTTGCAGCTTCTCCGGCCTCTACAAGACTAGTATCATCCAGTGCTAAAACAATATCTACCTTTCTTTGTGACTGTAATATTGCTTTTTTCTTTATTCCTTCATCGTGGGATACTGACCATAAAATTTTTGCTCCGCTATCCTTTAATGTATCACGAACTCCTTTTTCACGCTTGCTATCTGCTCCTGAATGACTGCTCTCTGTATAAATACCTATTTTCTTTCCTCTAAGATTTCCATTGTTATTTTCAAGAAGTTTTCCTGCTAAAGCGGCACCCATATCGTACTGATCCGGCTCCGTTACCGGAATAGCTGATTTTTTTTCTACGTTATCAGGACTTTCTCCCGCCAGCATTATCGGTACCTTTTTCTGTATTTTTTTTAGCTTGGAATACTCTTTACTGCCTCCAACCATCTTTACAATAATTGCATTGGCACCTTTATCAATTTCCTGCTGAACGACTTCTATCTCATCTTCCGACATATTGATATTCGCCTTACTGATCAGTACCGTATTCACTCCGTATTCCTGCGATGCCATTTTTAGTCCATATTTAAAGGCGGACCACTGGCTCTCTTCTATATCAGGAATAATCACAGCAATTCTTTCTGCTTTTTGCTCATTTTTATTATACAGCATAAAAAAAGCTAACGTTGCAACCAGAAGCCCTAAAACAATTTCGGTTAAAATAAAGGTTCTTTTTCCATTCTTCATGTTTCTTCCTGTTTATCTTTCTGAGACGAACTTTCAAACTTCTTCCGGTTTTCCTCTGAATAAATAATTGCCGGTATTTTGATTGAAACGGTTGTTCCTTCGTCTAATTCACTTTCAATATGTAATCCGTACTGCTCTCCAAATAAAATCTTTATTCGGTTATTTACATTTACCAGTCCCACACCGGAACCTTTTTTATGTACTCTCTTCGTATCGGTGAGAAGAAATTCTACTTCCTCTTCTGGGATTCCCATTCCATTATCTGTTACAGTCAGAAGAATTTCATCCTTCTGTCTGCTTCCACGAACAATAATTTCTCCACAGTCATCCATTTCTCTTACACCGTAATTAATCGCATTTTCTAAGATGGGCTGCAAGATCAGCTTTACGATACAGCAGTCCAAAATATCTGGTGCGATATCAAAAGAAATCTGAAATTTATTTTTATAGCGTACCTTCTGAATATTCATATAACTTTGTGCATGCTGCAGCTCATCCTTAATAGAAATAATCGTATGTCCTTTAGAAAGACTGATACGGAAAAGTCTTGCAAGCTGAGAAATCATAAATACGGCCTCATCATTCCTTTCTCCTTCAATCATCCATGTAATAGAATCCAATGTATTATAAAGAAAATGCGGATTGATCTGACTTTGGAGAACTTCCAATTCACTCTTTCTTCTCTCTGTCTGTTCCCATACGATTTTTTGCATTAACGCTGTATTTTGTTTATAAGATTCTCGAATAGATCTTCCCAGATGGCGAATTTCACGAGAACCTCCAATATAAATTTCTGGCTCTTTTCCTTCTTCATATTCTGTAACTGAATTATTAAGCTTCATGATCGGACGTGAAATTCTTACGGATATAAGACGGTTAATTAATGTAAGCATCATCATCATCAGTAAAATCAGAATAAGCACAAACTGCTTTATGTCAAGCATCTTACTTGAAAAAATAGAATATGGCATAACGCAGACTAACTTCCAGCCTGTATAACCAATCGTATCTACAACAATTTCTCTCCGCTCTCCATTAACTCTTTCTTCATACACACTTTCTTTTGCTGCCGCAACTTTCTTACTGCTCTCATTTTTCATTCCATTATCAAGCTGCACCTGATGAGGATGATAGATGATCTGTCCATTACTGTCACACAAATAAAAATACTGGCCGCTCCCCGCAGTATTAATTCTATCCATCATTCTTGCAATTCCTGAATAATCCATATCAACAAGAAGCACGCCTAATTGTGTATTACTTCCATTTGTCAGCTCGACAACACGACTTGAAGAGATAACCCAGTAATACCGGCTGGACCCATCATCAAATAAATTCTGCACATGCGGTGTGGAAAAATGAATATTTTCCATCTGATTCATCGCATGCATAAACCACTCCTGTTTTGTCACGTTCGGATCTTCTTTTTGTGCCACAACAGGTTCTGCTTCCATCAGACTTCCGGATTTGTTATAAATAGCAATGCTGCGAAGATTTTCTTTGTTCGCTTCATATAAAAGATTCATCCCACTGTGAATCTTATCTGATTGACTGGAAATATCACTTTCTTTTATAATATCGTAATATAAGGCATCCGATATCTGCCGCATATTAATCAGATAATCTTCCACACTCTCTATGGTCTGATCCATTAATTTTTGATTATTTTCTAATATCTCCTGCCTTGACATACTGGAAAAACGCAAGTACATCACACTTCCCATACACAGCATGATCACTGCGGAAATAACAGAAAATGCAACCATCAATGTTGTCTGTATATTTCCCGGTTTATACATAAATAATTTTTCTTTACATCCCTTCTTAAATGTTTTCATACTCTGTCCTGTATTTTGATGGGGATACCCCATATTGTCGTTTAAATACATAGCTAAAATAATTAGGGTCTGTGTATCCTACACTTTTTGCGATCATATAACTCTTTTCATTTGTCTCTACAAGCATTCTGGCTGCCTTTTCCATACGATAACCTGTAAGATAACCAACGAAAGACTTTCCTGTTTCTTTTTTAAATATACTGGAAAAATAAGAATTAGAAACTCCTAGTTCCCTGCATATATCATCTAAACCAAGTGACTCTTCCTGATAATTATTGTGTACATATTCCTTTGCCTGATCAATAAGAGATCTCTTTGAATGATCTCTGGCATTTGCCATATCTTCATGTAATGCCAGACACAAGTTTAAAAGCCATTTTTCAAGTACCTGTGGTTCCATATTGCTCAGCAGCGTATATAACTGCCCTGCCCCACCGGATAATTTTTGAGCATCCAGTTCATTATTCACCATAAAATGATACATTTCACTGATAAGTTCCATTACTGCTACGTGATATTTCTCTAGAGACTTTGTCGGAACAATCTTATGTTCCATATAGCGTTCTACTGCACTCTTAACATCCGGCTTCTTCCCAAGACAGATCATCTTAAAAAGATGTGCCAGTTCTGTTCCATCAGCCGCCTCTGTCGCTACCTTTCTTTTTGGAACGATCTCTTTTAAATTAATTGCCTGGTTACTTCCATATAGTACCCGGTAAGAAACGGCTTCTCTTGCACTCTGATAAGACTTCACAAGCTCAAGGATGTTATCACAGACCTGGCCAACTCCCACCGTCACAACTGCTCCGATCATATGATTCACATATTTACAAAAACGATCACAGGAATCCGTAAGTTCAGAAACTTCTTCTTTGCTTTCTAACTGAACGATCATTACCGTATCCCCTAAATAATTAAATCGCTTTCCTCTCCACTTCTCTTCTAGTCTCTCTCCAGCCTGCCGGTCAACAGAAATAGCTAAAAGCTGAACATCTATATCTTTCGGTGCCTGTGTTGTTGAAGTATGTATAATAATGCAGGCATACCATGGACCTGCAAAATCAATCTCATAGTTCGTAATATACTTGCCAAGTTCCTCTTCCGGAACCCTTCCTTCTATCAGTGTTGAATAAAAGTTCGCCTGCAGCAGCGGCAGAGAATCCTTATAATACCTTTTAAGAAGCTCTGCACCTTTCTTTTCATTAATTTCCTGATCTAATTTCTTCTTTAAATCTTCAAAAACTTTTGTGATTTCTGCAGCATTCAATGGCTTTAATATATATTCTTCAATTTCAAGATGTACCGCTTCCTTAGCATATTCAAAATCATCGAATCCAGTAAATAAAACTAACTTCGTTGCCGGATATTTTTCTCTTATCTGACCACATAATTCCAGCCCGTCCATATATGGCATCCGAATATCCGTCATCACTACATCCGGCTGGATCTCCTCTAACATTTCTAACGCTTTTAGTCCATTATTTGCATGTCCTACAACGGAAAATCCTAATTCGTTCCATTTTACCTTTTTTGCAATTATCTGAGTTACTTCTTCTTCGTCATCAACTAATAATAATGTATACATAACCTCTCTCCTCATTTATTACTATTATATCAATTTTCCAAACATAAGTAAATCTCAGCACAACAAAAATAGTGCCAGCAGCTACGATCCTCAGACCGTTTCTGCCGACACTATTTTCTCATATATTTATTATTACCAAAGAGGAATTTTAATTATTTCTTCTGTACGTATTTCAGACAGTCAAGTGTTACTGCGATAAGAATGATGATACCTGAGAATACGAACTGAAGGTTTGTATCAATACCAAGAATTGTAAGGGAGTATGTTAATGCTGTAAAGATACATACACCAGTAACTACACCGGAAATCTTACCAATACCACCAGTAAAGGATACACCACCAACTACGCAGGCTGCAATGGCATCCATATCCCAGCCCTGTCCATAAGCAGCGGAACCGGAACCTACCATTCTCGCACATTCAAGCCAGGAACCGAATCCATAAAGGATACCAGCCATAACGAATGCTCCAAGTGTAACTGCGAATACAGAAATACCGGAAACTGCTGCAGCTTCTGGGTTTCCACCAACTGCGTAAAGATTCTTTCCAAATGTTGTTTTATTCCAGATGAACCATACGATTACGATAGCAGCAAGTGCCCATAAAATAATTGTTGGGAATCCATTTACTTTAGGAATAATCATATTTGGAATGGTTGCTTCAATAGAACCAAAGGATACACCTTTTGTTGCATAAGTTACTAAACCAAAAATTACAAGCATGTTCGCCATTGTCGATATGAATGGATGCATCTTGAACTTCGCTGTAAAAAATCCTGCTATACTTGTAAATACCGTACATAAAACAATACATACAACTAAAGCTAAAATTACTCTTCCAACAACTGGAATGTTTGTAAAATCAAAAATATGTCCGAATACAGAACCAGTATTTACACCCTGATGCATAATAATAGTTGCAGCGGTCATACCCATACCAACCATTCGTCCAACAGACAAGTCTGTACCTGTGAGGAGGATTAATCCTGCTACACCAAGTGCCAGGAACATTCTAGGGGAAGCCTGCTGGAGAATGTTCAGTACGTTATTATATGTGAGCAGAGGGGTTCCTTTTTTAATAGGAGTGATCACACATAATGCAATAAAGATTAAAATAATAGCAATGTACAATCCATTCTGTAAAAGGAATGTTCTACGATTGAATGTATATTTATAGTTCTCCCACTTCTGTGCCATCTCTTCTGCGAATGTGAAATCTGACAAACGCAGTAAATCTATAAGATGATACTTATAAGTAAGGGCATCGTGTTTTCTGTCTTTAATTCGCTGTTTTTCTTTTTCCAGCTCTAACTTTTCATTAGAAATACGGTTCTTATGTACGTAATTCTCTTCTTTAATCTCAACCTGGTCAGACATACCTGCCAGTGCTTCTTTATGCTCTTTTTCTAATTGAGCAAGACGCTGTTTATGGTCTTCTAAAGCTTTCGCTTTTTCTGCCTCACAGCTTTCTTTTACTGCATTATAATACAGTTTTTCAAAGTTCTCTTTCAGGTAACCTTCTGCATCTGCGATCAGTTTTGCAACTTTATCTTTATTCTGTGCTTCCACAGCTTTTGCCTGATTTAACTTTGCCTCAAATTCTTTAATTTCATATTCTTTCTCTCCTTTAGAGAGAGTTTTATCTCTTTTTACACTTTCGATAAGATTCTGGTACTCAATTACTTCTGCTGTACCATGTTCTCTTAATTCATCAATTTCTTTTTGAATTTTACCAACATATTCATCAATTGGCTGTCTCAGCTGTCTTTCCTGTTCAGCCGTAAGAATTTCACCATTTGCCATATCTATCTTCTCCCTTAATTATAGGTATTTTGCACTCAGTCTCAAAAGTTCTTCCTGATTTGTTTCCTTGGTATTTACAATTCCGGAAAGATGTCCATTTGACATAACACCGATACGGTTTGTAATTCCAAGAATCTCCGGCATCTCAGAAGAAACAACAATAATTGTCTTTCCTTCTTTTGCCATCTTGATAATCAAATCATAAATTTCATATTTTGCTCCAACATCGATACCACGAGTTGGTTCATCCATCATAAATACCTGTGGACTACGCTCCAGCCATCTTCCGAAAATAACCTTCTGCTGATTTCCACCGGAAAGACTTGAAATCATATCTCCAGGGCCCATACATTTTGTATGCATGACTTTAATTTCATTTGCAGTTGCCTTTACCATCTTAGAATCGGAAATGGCAGCTCCACTTTTATATGCATGTAAGTTTGCGATCGTCGTATTGAAGGTCAAATCTCCTTTTAAGAAGAGACCATTCGCTTTTCGTTCCTCTGTAATAAGCGCAAATCCATAATCCATCGCTTCTTTTGCACAACTGAAGTTCATAAGTTTATTGTTCAGATAAACTCGTCCTGATGCTCTTGTTCGTATACCAAAAATCGTCTCTAACAATTCAGTACGGCCTGCTCCAACCAGACCATATAATCCAAAGATTTCTCCTTCTCGTACATCAAAGGAAACATCCTGTAAATACGGCTCAAACTTTGTTGACAAATGCTGAACCGACAACACAACATCTTTCGGCTGATTATCTACAGGTGGGAAACGGTTCTCAAGAACTCGTCCTACCATCGCTGCGATCAGCTCATTCATATCTGTCTCTTTTGCACTCTTTGTCATAACAAGATTTCCATCTCGAAGTACTGAGATTTCATCACAGATTTCAAAGATTTCATCCATCTTATGAGAAATATAGATAAGGGAAATTCCCTGATCACGTAACATTCTCATCATTTCAAAAAGCTTATCTACTTCCTGTACTGTAAGAGAGGAAGTAGGCTCATCTAATACAATTACTTTAGAATTATAAGAAATTGCCTTTGCAATTTCACACATCTGTCTCTGAGATACAGACATGTTTCTCATAGGCTGATCCAAGTTTACTGTCATACCTAACTTACGGAATAACTTGGATGCCTCATTCTTCATTCTCTTTTCATCAATTACTCCAAGAGAATTCACTGGATATCTTCCAAGGAAAAGATTATCCACTACGTTTCTTTCAAGGCACTGATTCAATTCCTGATGTACCATCGCGATTCCATTTTCCAGTGCATCCTTCGGACCGGAAAAGTTTACTTCTTTTCCATCCAGATATATACTTCCTTCATCTTTCTGATATGTACCAAAAAGACATTTCATCATTGTTGACTTACCGGCACCATTTTCTCCCATAAGACCCATAACAGTTCCTCTCTTCACATCAAGATTGATGTGGTCAAGTACTCTGTTTCGGCCAAATGATTTACTCATACCACGTATCGATAAGATAGTATCGTCTCTCTTATCCTCCATACTTTCTGCTCCTATAACTAATATATTTACTGATATTACTTCTTTACTTCTTGAAAATTTCAGGGAG
This sequence comes from Anaerobutyricum hallii, assembly GCF_900209925.1. NCBI lineage: Bacteria > Bacillati > Bacillota > Clostridia > Lachnospirales > Lachnospiraceae > Anaerobutyricum > Anaerobutyricum hallii. The sequence continues at coordinate 3,000,294 of NZ_LT907978.1, forward strand.
AATAACTTCTCCCTGAAACCTTCCTTGTTAACTTTTTGTTAACATCACTATAAATTCTCAAAAATATGTTCATTATATGCAAGTATGTTCAACTACATAATCTGAAACATCTGAAATTGAAAATCTGTACGCTCTAAATAGTTAGAAACTACTGATTTAAAATAGCTGTGTAAGAAGCTGCGTTATCTGTCTTAACCATGTTGATTGCAAATGCATCGTACTGGCTTGGGTTTCCAAGACGGTTTGTAACGTTAGATTCTGTCTGTCCGTCACCACCGATGTACTCTACATCAAGATTTAAAAGATCATCATATTTCTGTAAAAGTGGCTGATATGTTGAGCTTAAGAAGTTATCAGAAGCATTGTAGATATTAAGCCATACTTTCTTTGTTGCATGTTTGGAAGAATCTAACTGATTAGATACTGGTTCCCAAACAACTGTAGAATCTGTGAAATCTTTATAGTTATCTGCTGTAACTGCTGCGTTTAATGCATAGTAAGATCTGTCTTCTTCGTTATATTTATATACATCTTCACTAAGTACGTTTCCAGCTTCATCAGCTGTTCCGATACCTGTATCTACGTCAACACCATCAAGTGCGTTACGAAGTACTCTGAGTGTAAGGTAAGCCTGAACATCGGCATGCTGGCTGACTGTTCCGCCGTAACCTTCTGCGATAGCTGCTACTGCATCACTGTTAGCATCGTATCCAAATGTAGGAACTTTGTTATCTTTTGACCAAGCGTTAAACATTGACATTCCCATTCCATCGTTGTTAGATACAACTAAATCGATAGAATCTCCGAAAGAAGAAGCCCATGTTCCGATTGCGTTACCAGCTGTTGCTGCATCCCATGTAGCACCTGCGGAGTTTTTCATTTCCTGAGAAGCAAGCTCTCTGATTACATATTTCTTACCATTAACTTCAACTTCTCCGTCTTTAACCTCTGCAGCTTTTCCATCTGTGTTTGTTCCTGTAGGAGCACTGTTAAGTTCTCCGTCTTTTTCAACACCTGTACCAAGAGCTTTACGAACACCTCTTGTACGAGCGATAGAATCGTTATGTCCGATATCACCGATTGCTAAAACATAACCGATAACTCCGTCACCATTACGGTCAACTTTATCAATGTTTTTCTCGATATACTCTTTAACCATCTGACCCTGAACTTCAGCACCCTGGTTAGCATCGAAACCTACATAGTAAGTATCTTTGTTAAAGTTAAGAGCTGTCTTGTCAAGTTCACCTGTAGAACTGTTAGAAGGCTGACGGTTAAACCATACGAGTGGTTTATCCTTGTTAGCTACTTCGGAAGTTGCTGCTGCTTCACTTCCTGTGTTAGCCTCTCCTTTAGTATCTCCCCCACTGCTGCCGCATGCTGCTGTAGAAACTACTAAAGCTGCTGCCATCATCATTGCTACAATTTTCTTTCTCATTATTATTACCCTCCTCGGTTTTTGTTGATATTGCCAGTATAAACGATTTTTTAACAAGAAACGATAGAATATTTTTAGATTCACATTAAAAATTCTATGATTTTATTAGCAAAACAAATAAAAAATTCTATGATTCAATACATTAAGTGGCAACGCCGAGGTTTCTCCCCCATATGTTCAAGACAAAAAAGTTTTTAATACCTTCAACACTCCATCTTCTGCATATCCTGGTATAATTTCATCTGCTGCTTCTTTCGTTTCTTTTCTTGCAGTATCAACCGCATATCCCTTCCCCGCATATTCAAGCATCGCAATATCATTGATATTATCCCCAAAAGCAATCGTTTCTTCACGTGAAATCCCCAGCTCCTCACAAATACTCCTCATTGCCGTTCCTTTATTTGCTCCCGGCCTGACAGCATCAATCCAATACTTACCCGAATTTAAAAACTCTAGTTTTCCTTCCCATTTATCTTTTATATATTTCTCACAAATCTGATCTATGTTTTCCGGATGATACATCGTCATCATACTGAAATCTTCTTGTGGAACATTACTCCATCCTCCCGTTCCAATCGTATCATAATGATATCCATCTATTAATAACTTATGCATTGGCGTTCCCTCAAAAGGACAATATGTATTCGTTGGTGTATTCAAAAGTCCTTCTAGCTGATCAAATTTCGATAACTGTTCCCATAATTCTTTTCCCCATTCCTGCGGAATCGGCTTCATAATTTTCGACTTCCCATTATGAGATACTACATTACCATTCTGAGATGCAATCCATAATTTATCCATAACAGGTGCAAACACCTCTTTTATGCTAATCATATGTCTTCCTGAAGCAACCACAAATACGATTCCTTTTTCAACAAGCTTTTCAATCACCTCATAATATTCCGGATTGATTCGCAAAGTCCCATCTTTAATCAATGTTCCATCAATATCTGTCATAACCATTTTTATCATAATTTTTATTTTCCTCCTGTGTTTAAGTAAAGTCAGTATACTCCATGATTGATATAGAAGCAAGTAAGTGCTATTATATTGTAGATTTAATATAGACGAAAAAAGAAATAATACCCTATCCCATCTGCTCTGTAGTCGCTGTATTTAAGATGCTCATCCGCATCTTAAACACGCTCCCAAGCCGCATCTGGGATAGGGTATTATTTCTTTTTTCTGACTATTTTAAATCCACAGTTGGTGAGAATGGGGATTCTCCAGAAGGTTATGGATTCTCGGGGAATTAAAGTCTAAATGATTGACACATTTTCAAATACTCATTGACTTTTATGTAAAATTATGTATATAATAGTCATGTAATAATCATTGATATATCATAATTGGAGGTAGCGCAAATGACAGATTCCATAATCTTACAGCCAGAAAGCTTAGAAGAACGCTACGAAAGATATAAAGAAAAGATAAAACACTTTACGATAATGAATGACATCTTTATGCGGAATGTATTAAAGGAAATCTCATGTACCGAATATATTCTTCAGGTTATCATGAACAAAAAGGAACTAAAAGTAATTGACCAGACCTTACAGAAAGATTATAAAAATCTCCAAGGGCGTTCCGCTATTTTAGACTGCGTGGCAAAAGATGTAGAGAATAATTTTTTTAATGTTGAGATTCAGGGTGAAAACGATGGTGCTTCTCCAAAAAGAGCCAGATACCACTGCGGTCTACTGGATATGAATCTCCTAAATCCAGGTGATCTTTTTGACAGCCTGCCGGAAACGTATGTCATTTTTATCACTAAAAACGATGTCCTTGGATACAACCGACCGATCAGCCACATACAAAGAAGAATCAAAGAAACCGAAGATATATTTCAAGATGGTCAACATATTTTATATGTAAACTCGAAAAAACAGGACGATACCGAATTAGGCCGCTTAATGCATGACTTACATTGCAAAGAAGCAGGCAAAATGTATAATAATATTCTTGCAACTAGAGTACATCAACTAAAGGAAACAGAGGAAGGAGTGAAAACAATGTGTCAGGAATTAGAAGAAATCTATAATGAAGGAGAACAGTCTGGATTTTTGCGAGGAGAACAATCCGGGAAACTAAAAGCTAAAAAAGAAACTACCCTTTCTCTTCTTGAAATGGGAATGTCGGTTGAACAGATTGCGCAAGCGGTAAATCTCTCTATAGAAACCGTTCAGGACTGGATATACAATTCTGATTTATAGATTTAGTATAGACGAAAAAAGAAATAATACCCTATCCCATCTTCTCTATAGTCGCTGTATTTAAGATGCTCGTCCGCATCTTAAATACGCTCCCAAGCCGCATCTGGGATAAGATATTATTTCTTTTTTCTGACTATTTTAAATCCATAGTTGGCGAGAATGGGGATTCTCCAGAAGGTTATGGATTCTCGGGGGATTAAAGTCTAAATGATTGACACATTTTTTCTGGAAGTTTCCATCTGAATAGAAAGCGTAGACTTTTGGAAAATCCCCTTGTTTTTTGACTGATTTGTAGAATGAGGTTAGACAGCCGCTGTAATAGAACTTTTTGCTGAATTGCAAGAGAAATATGGTAAAAAAGAGAATTTGTATAAGTTTGATTTTTCTTGGTTACGCTAAACGCTCCATTTTGCCTCAAAAAACGAGGGGATTCTCCAGAAAATTATGATTTTTAATCAAAGAACTATTTCGCCATTAGAAAATAGCAGTGAAAACCATAGACTTCTGGGCAAGCCCCTTATTCCCATCCAAGATTCAAATACTAATTTCCATTCTCTCCAACTGCAGATTTAGATAGCCAGAAAAAAGAAAAAAATAATACATCCCAGATGCGGCTTGGGAGCGTGTTTAAGATGCGGATGAGCATCTTAAACACAGCGACTACAGAGCAGATGGGATGTATTATTTTTTCTTTTTTCGTCTGTACTAAATCTACAAATCAGTATTTTAAAGATTTCTGAAGCGACTCAGGAATTCTTTTGTTTTTTCTTTTTGTGGTGTTTTGAAGATGTCATCGCTTGTTCCCTCTTCTTCAATCACTCCGTCTGCCATGAAGATTACATGACTGGAGATGTCTCTGGCGAATGCCATTTCGTGGGTAACGATGATCATTGTCATACCTTCTTTTGCAAGTGCAGTCATGACATTTAATACTTCTCCTACCATCTGTGGGTCAAGTGCAGATGTTGGTTCATCAAATAAAAGAACTTCCGGTTCCATTGCTAAAGCTCTTGCAATGGCAACTCGCTGCTTCTGACCACCGGATAACTGTTTTGGCTTTGCATTGATGTAAGGGTCCATTCCTACTTTCTGTAAGAACTTCATCGCAAGCTCTTTCGCTTCTTCCTTACTCTTCTTTGCTACCTTGATCGGACCGACCATACAGTTTTCAAGTACGGTTAAGTTTGCGAACAGATTAAAGCTCTGGAATACCATTCCTACTTTTTCACGATACGTACATACGTCCATTTTAGGATCTGTGATATCTTTTCCATGGTAGTAAATATTGCCTCCCGTTGGAGTTTCTAAAAGATTGACACAGCGAAGCATGGTGGACTTTCCAGAACCGGAAGCACCAATAATAGAGATAACATCTCCCTTTTCTACACTAAAGTCAATGTCTCGTAATACTTCATGGTTACCAAAGCTTTTTACAAGGTGGGAAATTTCAAGTATTTTATTATTCTCACTCATTTATCTTCCCTCCCTTGTTGCTTTTTTAGAACCTAACTGTGTTCCAATGTCCATGTTGTCAACTACCTCGTAGCTGTCATTACCATCTAACGCTCTCTCCCACAGATTTAATAATCTTGAAGAAATCAGCGTCATGATCAAATAGATGATCATTACAATCGTTGCGGATTCAAAGTAAGTATATAATGCACCTGCAACACTCTTATGCACAAAGAATAATTCGGTAATACCAATAACGGATAATACAGAGGTATCTTTGATATTGATAATAAGGTTATTTCCAATCTGCGGAAGAATATTACGGAAAGCCTGCGGAAGAATAACATTTGTCATTGCCTGAAAATGGTTCATACCGATTGCTTTCGCACCTTCCATCTGTCCCGGATCAATAGAGATGATACCGCCACGGACAGATTCTGCCATATAAGCACCTGTATTAATAGATACGATGATAAATGCAGACTGCCACATTCCCATCTGAATATTAAATAACTGGGATGCACCGTAATAAATAAATACGGCCTGTACAATCATAGGTGTTCCACGAAATACTTCTACATAAATTTTTAAAATAATTTTTACAAGCTTTAAAATAATTCTTTTTGGCAGACTGTCTCTCTTCTTATCTTCCGGTATTGTCTGCACAATACCAATTGCCAAACCAATAATACATCCGATTATTGTAGCAATAATTGCTATAACTAATGTAGTACCTGCACCTTTTAAATAAGATGTTCCATACTGCTGCAGCAGATAAGCAATTCTCTGCCCAAAATTCATATCAGCCAAATTCATGACCTATTCTCCTCCAGACTACTATTTAGATAAAGGCTGTACAGAAATAGCCTCATCCATCATCTTGTTGTAGTCATCTTTTGTCATCTTAGAAAGAACACTATTGATGCTGTCAACTAATTCTGTATTACCCTTCTTTACAGAAATACCAATGTTGATGTCTTCATCAGATACTTTAAAATTATCGTCACTTCCTGAGAAGTCAAGTAATTTAAAGTCAGGGTAAGCAACTAATGCTGCCTTTCCTGTAGGCATATCTGTTACAACAACGTCTGTTCTTCCACTGTTTAATGCAACTAACATAGCTGGTGCAGATTCCTGTGCTGCCTGAATGTTGGCATCTTTAATCTGTGGAAGGCACTTATCATACCAGATTGTTCCAAGCTGAGAAGTACATGTAGCACCTGCAAGGTCTGCCACACCCTTTGCATTCTCATACTTGCTTCCCTTCTTTACAAGTGTAACGATGGATGCATAATAATATGGTTCTGTAAAGTCTGCCATCTGCAGTCTTTCTGATGTGATGGACTGACCAGCGATAACGCAGTCAACCTGTCCGGACTGTACAGCAGGAATTAAGGAATCCCAGTCAAGCTTTACAATCTGTAAGTCATATCCTAATTCATCGGCAATCTTCTTTGCCATCATAACATCATAACCATACGCATAGTCAGAACTGTCTTTAATAGGAACTGCTCCGTTAGAATCATCAGACTGTGTCCAGTTATATGGTGCGTATCCACACTCCATTGCTACTTTTAAAGTCTTTTTTCCTGCATCAGTAGAACCTTCTGACTTTGCTGTGTTTGAACTTCCGCAAGCAGCAAGACTTAATACCATTGCTGCTGCTAAAAACATACTAATGATCTTTTTCTTCATAATACTTCTTCCTCTCTATATAATTTGTATTGTTGGGAAAAACACTTCCGAACTAAGAAAGTAGAGAAAATGCATCGCTGCTGTATAGTATACACACGAAATCATCTTATGATTTACGATTAATTTGCAACTCATCCGAAGATATCTTTCATGCCCCATTATTATAAGCTTTGTATACTCCTTCTCCGATTACATAAAAACAGAGAAGCCCAGATGGACTTCTCCCTCGAAATCTTCTCTGCTATTCTCTTACCTCATCGTATTTCTCGAAATATAGTACATTGTAGCATGTTATTTTTAAGATTGCAATTACTCTTTGCAAATCTCTTCATATTAATTTATATTATTTTATATTTTTGACATACCATACGCATACTTCCTGCAAACATTCGGCAAAGTATACGAGAATGTTCCACAATATCATATGACATATCGTGATTAAGCCAGTCAATAAGCTGGCCAAACAACTCACATTTTAAATAACTTATCACAAATTCCAAATCCTTTGAATCTACTCTTTCCGAATACTCCCTGGAACGAATATAAGTACGTGTCACATGCTCACAAATCTTCATGAGCTGTTTCTCATAAAATTCTCTGTTAGATGAACCATAAATATGATAAATCATTCTCTTATTTAAATTGATTTCTTTCAAGGCTGCAGTGACTTTCTCTTCAAAAGTAGATTCCTCCGGCAAATTCTCTATCACCTTCGCTGTCATCTCCACAATAATCTCTTCTAATAAAGAAGGGATATCCTGAAAATGATAATAAAATGAATTTCGATTCACACCACAGTCCTCTACAATATCTTTCACTGTAATCTGGGAAATCGGTCTTTCTGTTAGTAACTTTATAAAAGAATTTTTAATTTCTCTTTTGGCAAAAGGGGGCATTCTGTGCACTTCCTTCCTTAAATTTATCAAATTTTGTCACCTTACATGCTGCCACGCTCATTACGCACTACATGCAACATAATATCATAGATTCTTTCTTTATTCCATTAAAAATTCCAAAAAATCTATAGATTGTTTCTTTGAATTTGTGTAAAGTACATATATTCTTTATTTTTATACTTTATGATAGATACTAAATCCATCACGATTGTTTCTTTTTGTCCTGTACAGTGCCTCGTCTGCATTTCGATACAAGCTGTTAAATGTTATACCATCTTTTGGCATAAAAGCTACTCCGATACTGCAGGTTAACCTATGATCTTTTATTTCCGCTACTGGAAGTTCATGAAAATACTGTATGAGACTTTCCATTCGATGAGTCACAAACTCTTCGGAAGTTACACCTTTCATAAATATGAGGAATTCATCGCCGCCTACTCTTCCTATGATATCATTCTCTCTAAAAGAACTTTTTAAAAGATGCCCCACTTTATATAAAACTCTGTCGCCTACCGCATGTCCAAAATTATCATTAATCTGCTTAAAATGATCAACATCCAGCATAAGCAGAACCCCTCCGGATTTACTCTCTTTACTATCAAGCCATTCTGTAACTAAATTCTCCGTCCCAACCTTATTATAAAGCTGCGTCAGACCATCAATACTTGCAAGTTCCTTCATATATTTTTGCTTCTGAGACTCTCTGTATAAGATAATGAGCAGAAATGCAATCATTCCTCCACCTATAACAAAAACCAAAATAACTTGTCTGTCTTGAACAAACTGATAATCTTCCTGTGCTTTACTCTGAGGAACCACATAACAAAGCATCCAGTCATTAATTCCAAGTGTATCATAGGCAAGATACCTTACTTTTTTCCCCTCCTTAAGTACAAGAATTCCAGCTTTCTGGTTCTTTATATTTCTTTTTGTCTCTGCCATATCCTTTTTAGAAACTTCTTTATTTGTTACATAAAAATCATATACATTATCGCTAATATTGATATTTCGATACGCCTTTCCACTATCACAGGAAATAATTCTTCCGGAAGAGTCTATGATCATAGAAAAACCTACTCCATCATAAATATCGTTAAATAGCATCTGATTTAATGCGCCAACGTTATAAGAAGCCCCCAGAACCCCTATGACTTCTCCCTCTTTGTAAATAGGTACTGCAAGTATTACCTTCGTTTTTCCATCGACCATACTTTCCACAGGAGAACTCATTACTCGCTTTCCTTCCATCGCTTCTTTAAAGTACTTTCTGGTTTTCACCAACTTTTTTGCTCCATTACTGTAACAGGCATTCCCATCTGCATCAATAAGTGCAAGGAGATCTAAATCCTGTTCTTTTACAATACTCTGAATCAGTCTCTTATTTTCTCCTGAAAATATATTCTCTCTTTCCCCTACATAAGTAGCCATACCGGATAGATAACTAAATTGAATATCTATAATCGAGTTTAAATGATAACTTTGCCTTTCCACATTCGTAGCAACATTCTTCTGACTATTTATTTCCACATCCTTCTGAAGCCAGGATAAAAAAAACAAAAGACAACCTATCATAAAAATAAGAAAGGTACCTATAATCAGCAAATATTTTCTTACTTCATTCTGCTCCATTCCTTTTTTCCCCATGCTGTTCCCCTCCTTATAGAATTCTAATGATAGTACAATGTAAACTATTATTGTATTTTTTATCATACCATAATCCTTTCTCATTGTCATTTGTTTTTTACATTTGTTAACAACTTCTCAATTTAATTCATTAATGGAAACAGACAAAAAAATTCCAGCTTATAATAAAGATTATAAGCTGGAATTCTTTTTGCTGTTTATTCGCTCTATTTAAATTTCTTTTTCGATGATCTCGGCAAATTCTTCTACAGACATTGCACCTAATTCCGGACTGTCATTTTGATCTGCTACATCTCTCTTTCGAACAGATACCGTTCCTTCATTCTGTTCTTTTTCTCCAACGATCAGCATATATGGTACCTTCTGAAGCTGTGCCTGTCTGATCTTGTAACCAAGTTTCTCATCCCTGTCATCCATTTCAACACGAACCCCTTTTGCCTTCAGCTCCGCAGAAACTTTCTTAGCATACTCTGCAAATTTGTCGGATACAGGAAGAACTTTTGCCTGTACCGGTGCTAACCATGTTGGGAACTTTCCTGCATAATGTTCAATTAAGATTCCGATAAATCGCTCAATAGAACCAAATACAACACGGTGAATCATGATTGGACGATGTTTTTCTCCGTCTGCTCCAATATATTCTGCCTCAAATCTCTGTGGAAGCTGGAAGTCAAGCTGGATTGTTCCGCACTGCCATGTTCTTCCGATAGAATCCTGTAAATGGAAGTCAAGTTTTGGACCATAGAATGCGCCGTCTCCCTCATTTACTTCGTAAGGAATATTCATGGCTTTGATTGCATTTTCCAATGCATTTGTTGCTACTTCCCACTCTTCTTCTGTTCCCATGCTATCATCTGGACGAGTGGATAATTCTACATGATAAGTAAATCCAAATTTCTTATATACTTCATCAATCAATTTTACGACTTTCTGGATTTCATTTTCAATCTGCGCCTCTGTCATAAAGATATGGGCATCGTCCTGTGTAAAGCATCTTACACGCATCAGTCCATGAAGCTGTCCGGACTTTTCGTGACGGTGCACAAGGCCAAGTTCCCCAAGACGAAGTGGAAGTTCTTTGTAAGAACGAGGCTCCATCTTATAAACAAGCATTCCACCTGGACAGTTCATTGGTTTTACAGCAAAATCCATGTCGTCAATTACTGTTGTGTACATATTTTCCCGGTAATGATCCCAGTGTCCGGATGTCTCCCAAAGCTGTCTGTTTAAAAGAATTGGTGTAGAGATTTCCTGATACTCTTCTCTTGTATGAATCTTTCTCCAGTAATCAATTAATGTATTTTTCAATACCATTCCCTTTGGTAAGAAAAATGGAAATCCCGGACCTTCCTCCATAATTGTAAATAAGCCAAGTTCTTTTCCAAGCTTTCTATGGTCTCTCTTTTTCGCTTCCTCAAGCATATGCAGATAATCCTGCAATTCTGATGCTTTTGGAAAAGAAATTCCATAAATCCTTGTAAGCATCTTATTTTTCTCATCACCACGCCAATATGCACCTGCTGTAGAAAGAAGCTTAATTGCTTTAATAACACAGGTGTTTGATACGTGAGGACCCGCACAAAATTCCTCATAATCTCCCTGCTTATAAAATGTAATCGTCTCATCTTCAGGAAGTTCTTCGATCATCTCCACCTTATAATCTTCCTGTCTTTCTTTCATATAGGAAAGAGCTTCTTCTTTTTTCACTTCAAAAACTTCCAGTGGAAGGGACTGTTTTACAATCTTTTTCATCTCTTTTTCAATTGCCGCAAGATTCTCTTCTGTAAATGAAAAAGAAAAGTCAAAATCATAATAAAATCCGTTGTCAATTGCTGGTCCGATCGCACACTTTGTATCCGGATATAATCTCTTTACTGCCTGTGCCAGCACATGAGCGCTTGTATGCCAAAATGCTTCCTTTACCTCTTTGTTGTCAAAATCACCTTCGATTACCTGTCCATTTTTTTCCAGAACTTTCATTTCATTACCTCCAAAATAAGAACGAATCTGACTGGGACCTTTCTTTTTTATTTGCTCCAGGCATTTTAAGACATTAGCCTTCAAAGTCAGGAGTAATTTTCTGTAAATTAAAAAAGCACCCATAGATTACAATATGACTATAATCTAAGGGTGCAGTAAATACACGGTTCCACCTTATTATTTCACTTCAGATTCTATGATTAAATCCTATCCCTTAACGCGGGCATACGGCAACACTTGTGAAATATCCCAAAATGTCTTACCCATCTCAAAAAATACTTCTTTTCGCATCGCAGCTCAGGAATGGTTTTCATATATTTCCTCATAAATAACTCTCAGCACTCGTTACTCTCTCTGTATAATTCTAATATATTACTCTTTTCCTTCATCGCTTTTCGTTGTTTCGAGTGTATGGTAGCACTATTAAAAATATTTGTCAATGTTTTATTTTTTATACTTTTGAGGTCTGAATGAAAATCTGTCTGAAATCGTATCCTTTATATTAGAAAAATACTGTGGAAGTAAAATCTTTCGCTCTGTAGAAAACACTTCTTTCCATGAATAATTGACAGCCTCTTTCGCTTCTACAAACTTATCTTTCAAAATTATTTCCGTTAAAAGCATGGCGGCAGTCATCGCAGAAGTCATTCCCCAACCATTAAATCCTGTTGCCACATACAGACCCGGTGTTTTTCTTTCAGAAGCATAAGATCCGATATATGGTATACCATCTAAACTGAAACAATCCTGTACTTTCCAGCTCGCCTTCTCTTTTGCTTCAGGATAGTACATTGCTGCTGCCTCCCTTAGTTTCTCCCATTCATGAGCCTCCCTGTCACTTTCTGGCTTGTACATTCCTCCTGTCATTAAAAGTAAATCCCCATAACTTCGAAAAGAGAGTCCTCCCTGCGCTTCATCTGTATACATCCCATTCATCTTCTGTGCATTCCCCAGTGCCAGAATACAGGACTCTTCCATATGCAGCTTTCTGTTATACTTGCCAAGCTTCTCATAAAATGGAATATGTGTTGTGCAAATAATATGATCTGCTACCGTAACGTGTATTCCACACCATATAACATGCCTGAACCAGTCATCAATCTCTACACCTTCATATATATGTATATTCTGATGCTTTTCCAGTTCTTTTACAAGACCATTCAACAATTTTACCGGATTTAGCTTGGCCTGTCCCGGAAAACGTACTGCTCCTGATATATCAAAGGGCAATTCTGTTGTCTCACAAAAATCTGCCTTCCCGCCAATTCGATCTACTGCATCAATCTCTTTTTCAATCTTTTCTCTATCATTCTTAGAATAAACATAAGAACTCGTTTCTTCAAAATCACAATCAATCTGTTCAGAAAGTTCCCGATACTTCTGTATTGCCTGTTCATTCGCCTGAAAATACATCCTGGCCTTCTCCTCACCATCTCGTTCTAATAACTTACTATAGATCAGACCATGTTGAGAAGTTACCTGTGCCATCGCATCTTTCCCTGTTCCTTCAGCGATTCGATCTTTATCTAAAAGAATACAGTCTACTCCTGCATCTTTTAAAAACCAGGCACATAGTATACCGCATAAACCTCCGCCAACAATCGCTACATCGGTCATTTCCATGCATTCCATCTTTCCATAATCAGATTTTTCTGCTGTGTCAATACTCCTCCATATAGAATCTGACATCGATCTATCCTCCTGAAATTTATCTCAGTCGAGAAGACTCCCACCTCTTTCAGGTGGTGAGTGGCTGCTCGACTTGAATTCTCTACTATTCTTTCTGTAATTATTAACCATTATACCACCTTTAACATTTCTATTATACAACTAAAAAGAAAAAGAATGTTATTAATTTTTCTTAAACATTCTTTTTCTTCTTTTCATGCTGTTTTTTTAATATAATTACTGTTTATATAGTTTATTTTGTTTGTGCGTTATTCGTTTAATTTAAAATTTACTTTTTATATGATGCCAGATTCAAAGAAATATCCTATAATTCAGATGGCTTACTTACTTCATAATCCTTCCATGCTGTACTTTCTGTCGCACCGGACATATCTGCTTTCGTAGAATAAGAAGATACGGTTATTGTATATTCACTATTTCCTTGTACATATACCGTTCCATCTGTTCCTTTAATTGTTACAGTCCATGTACATCCTTTTGCAATGTAGAAGTTACAGTATCTCCTTCTTTCTCCCAAACCGCAAATACTAATTTCCACCTGGAGCCAGCTAGCAGAAAAGCAGAAATTTTATATCAAATAAAATGTGATGTCGGAGCAAATAAAAATGCCGAACAGGCATTTTCTATGAAGCGACTATCTTCACATTCTATTTGATATAAAATTTCTGCTTTTCGTCTGTTCTTCCAATCAAATTAGCAATTTTTTCTCTAATTCATGTAATTTTCCTGCAGCTTCCGGATTCTGTTTTTGCAGTCTTCGTTCTAAATTCTCTCTGCTTTCTACTAACTTTTCCCATATCTCTGGATTTTCTTGTTTTAATTCTATCTCCAAATGATGACGACGTTTTTCGATCATCTGGAATATAAGCTGTTTATTTTTATCCTCTTCTAGATTTGCGGAAAGTTCATCTAAATGAAGTTCCATTCTTCGAAGAACCTCATCCTCATCAATAGCACCGAGATTGTGCCATGCCTGCATTTGTTTTGAAAGACCTTTTTCCGAAATTTCTTTGATTTCCGGCCAATGATGCAGATTCGCTATTACCCGATGTACTCTTTTTTCGATTTCATTTACTGTATCTTCACCAAATGCCCATGCAAACTCTTCGAGTGTATTTTCTTCTTCGGCAGGTAATGTATGTAGCCACAGTGCTTTTTTTAATTTTTCTATTTTTTCTGTATTATGCTTATGAACAGGCAGTTTTCCTGCATGTTCCCGCAATTCTTCTAAGCTTTCCTGCAGATTTGCCGGAATACCTTCCAGTGGAAATGGTTTTTGTAATCCTGAATCAAGAAGCGCTGCCGTAATCGTTCTTCTGATACACCCTTCTTCTATTAATCCACCCATTCCAAGATTTCGAAACTGTGTATTAAGTGCCTGCATATGTTCTGTAATGTAAAATGCAATTCCTTTTTTCTCTAAGTTTTGTTTTAACATAAGAATCGTATCCGCTGCTGTTATATCAATACTTGTAATTGTTCCGGCATCTACGATTACGGTTTTTATGTCTTCTTTTAAATTATTTTCGATATCTTCCTGAAATAATTTACTATTTGCGAAGAAAAGGGTTGCATTAAAACGATAGATCATCGTGTGTTCAATCGGATGTGCATAATGATTTTTATCTAAATCATAAAAACCATCTCTTCCTGGAATACCTCCAAGAAATGCTCTTGTCGGATTCGTTTCCCGAATAACAACTGCCACAAAGGATAGAATGATTCCTATAATTACTCCGTAAATTGTTCCAAGAAAAAGTACTGCCATGCAGGCTGCTACAAAAATATAAAATTCTTTTCGACTTACTTTAAATAAACGAACTGCCAAATGCCATTCTACAACATTCATTAATGCAGAGATCACAATTGCCGTCAATACCGGAACCGGCAAGTATCCTATAAACCCTGCTGCAAATAAAAGAACCATTACCATAGAAATTGCTGCTGTAATAGAGACAGCCTGCGTCCTTCCTCCAAACTGTTCATTCATTGATGTTCTTGAAATACTTCCATTTACCGGACAGCTTCCTGTAAAAGCAGAAATAATATTTCCTGCCGCACAGGCAAGGATTTCTTTATTATCATCTATTTTATAACCATTTTTCGAAGCAAAATTATTCTCGGAAAGTAAAGTTTCTGCCATAACAACAACAGCAATCATCAAGCCACGACCTGCTGCATGCTTAAGGTCTACATGAAATACAGACGGTATAATAAATTTAGGAAGTCCTGGCTCTACTTTCGATAGTAAAGCCACTCCATAATGATCCACATGAAATACCAATGTAGAAACCATTCCAAGAGCCATGATCACAACTGCCATCGGAAACTTCGGCATTACTTTTTTAGAAATAATCAATATTGCCAGCGCTCCGACACCTAATCCGACCGATACCCAATTTATATGCAATGCTGTCTCATACAAATGTTTTAACAGTTCTGGAAGTTCACCAGAACCGGATTTACCTCCCATAATCTTTGGAATCTGCATCAAGATAATTGTCAACGCGATTCCGCTGATAAACCCTCCCATAACTGGAGTAGAAATAAATGTAACGAGCTTACCTGCTTTCAAAAAATAAAATAAAAGCAGCCATAAACCAACGAATAGTGCAATAACTGGAATATACCGGAGTGCATCCACACTCCCACTCTCAATTCCAAGACTTGCAAGCGCTGCTCCCGCGATGGCCGCCGGTGCCGCATCCACTCCAAAAATAAACTGAGGAGAAGTGGAAAAAAGTGCAAAAAATAAAATAGGAAGTACAGAGCCATACAGTCCAAAAACTGCTGGCAGACCTGATACTTCCGCATACCCCATAGAAATAGGAATAGAAACAGCCGCAATCATGATTCCAGCTGTAAGATCTTTTCCAAAATATTCTTTTTTATAATTCTTTAATGTAGGAAATAAAGAAATTTTCATAAATCGTATGCCTTCCTTTCTATAAAACTTACCATATAATATAGAAGATTCTTGAGGCAATGTAAAGAGAAGAAGAAAAGATCTATTTAACAAACTTTCCAAATACATTTCTCACCAATGGTCCTGCAAAGAAAATCTGCCAGCACAGTGCCATTGGGAAGTTCATTGCAGTTGTCTGTAACCAGACAGCTATAATTTCTTTTCCCGGATGTTTAAATAATACCGTTGCAATAAAACTCATTGCCGGACACATCAGACAAACAATCATTGATGAAATTGCCAGTATGATAAAAATCGGTTTATCTGTTGGGGATACAATACGAAATGCAAGAAATTTAGATAATTTCTCTACAACAAAAAATTCTAAAATAAATGCTGCAGGCCACATAATCGGCATCTCATAAAATGCGAGTAAGAAAATCTGGTTGCTCATACCTCCCTTATCAATAGAAATGTTGTAACAAACCATAGCATAGACCATGACAAAAGCCATGATGAGGGTGAAAATAACGTTCTGTAACTTTGTTTTTGGCATAATCAGCCGCCTCCTTTTATTCTGTCTACCGAAAATTTACTTTTCGATGAAATAGTATAAAAATAGGATGTGTTGTTCGTTATCAATATTTTTTCAAAATATTGTGCGTTTCCAATTAGACCAAAATATTTTTATGATATTTTCTTGATACGAGTCGGTATTATAGCATAAAAATTTTTTTTGCGTAAGTACTTTTTTATTTTTTTATTTAGGGCATACTATAAAAATACTGCAAAATAGGTAGATTGCCCAATTATATAACTGTTTTATACTACTTTATAGTAATTTTTTATCACTATAAAGTGCCATAATACGCAAAAAAAGTGCATTTTTTTACCTTTATTTCATTTTATATAAATGTTATAATTGTTATGTTTTTGTAAGGAAATTGTAAAAAAGAAAGGATAAACGTAATGAAGGAAAACAAAAACGATTTTAAACCGTATATTCCTGCGGACCAGGTAGTTCCGGAATTTACAGTCACAGCCTTAATTCTTGGTATTTTACTTGCAGTTATTTTTGGTGCTGCTAACGCATATCTTGGACTTCGAGTTGGTATGACCGTTTCCGCATCTATTCCTGCAGCCGTACTTTCCATGGGTATTATTCGTATCATTCTTCGTAAGAATTCTATCTTGGAAAACAACCTTGTTCAGACAATCGGTTCAGCCGGTGAGTCTGTTGCTGCCGGAGCAATCTTTACTCTCCCTGCTTTATTCTTATGGGCAAAAGAAGGTAAGATTGATTCTCCTAGTATTTTAACTATCTTTTTAGTTGCACTTGTTGGTGGTATCCTTGGTGTCTGTTTCATGGTTCCACTTCGTCAGGCTCTTATCGTTGAAGAACATGGTGTTCTTCCTTTCCCTGAAGGAACTGCTTGTGCAGAGGTTCTCCTTGCCGGAGAAGAAGGTGGTAACAAAGCTGGTATCGTATTCTCCGGTCTTGGTATCGCTGCTATTTACAAATTCATCGCTGATGGAGTTAAACTTTTCCCTAGTGAAATTGGTTATGATATTCAGGCATATGCCGGTTCTTCCGTAGGTATTCAGGTTCTTCCTGCTCTTGCCGGCGTTGGTTACATCTGTGGACCTCAGATTTCAAAATATATGTTCGCAGGTGGTACTTTAAGCTGGTTTGTACTCATGCCTATGATCGCATTATTCGGTAAAGATGCTACAATCTTCCCTGGAAGTGAAGTAATTTCTACTCTTGCTCCAGGATCATTATGGGGAACTTATATCAAGTACATTGGTGCCGGTGCTGTTGCAGCTGGTGGTATCATGAGCTTAATCAAGACTTCTCCACTCATTGTCCGTACATTTAAACAGGCAATGGGCAGCATGGCTAAAAACCGAGCTACTGCTGATGCTTCCCGTACACAGCGCGACTTACCAATGCCGATCATTCTTGGTATTATCGCTGTTATCGCTGTTACCATCTGGTTACTTCCAATTTTCCCTGTAAGTTTCCTCGGTGCAGTTCTCGTTGTTATATTCGGATTCTTCTTTGCAACTGTTTCCGCCCGTATGGTTGGATTAATCGGTTCTTCTAACAACCCAGTTTCCGGTATGGCAATCGCTACTTTAATTATTTCTACTTTAATTTTAAAAGCTACAGGAACTACAGGAACTACAGGTATGATCGGTTCCATCTGTATCGGTAGTATTATCTGTATCGTTGCTGCTATTTCCGGCGATACTTCACAGGATTTAAAGACAGGTTTCATCGTAGGTGCTACACCTAAACTTCAGCAGATTGGTGAAATGGTTGGTGTTATCGCTTCCTCCGCTGCAATCGGATATGTTTTATATCTGTTAAATGCTGCATGGGGATTCGGTTCTAACGAGATTCCTGCTCCACAGGCTACTATGATGAAGATGCTCGTTGAAGGTATCATGAATGCAGAACTTCCATGGGCATTGATCCTTGTTGGTGTATTTATCGCTATCGTTGTTGAGATTCTTGGTATTCCAGTACTTCCATTTGCCGTTGGTATGTACCTTCCATTCTCACTGAGTGCTGGTATTATGGCAGGTGGGGTTGTCCGTTGGATTCTTGAACGCCGTAAAGCAGCGAATGAAAGCGAAGAAAAAGAAAAGAAAGCTTGCATCGAACGTGGAACATTATTTACTTCCGGTCTGATTGCCGGAGAGGGACTCATGGGAGTTATCCTTGCTATTTGTGCGGTAGCAAAAGTTGACTCTAAGTTTGTTTCCCCTGTTGCCCTTCCACAGATTGCCAGCTTAGTTATTTTCATCATTTTACTTGCTTATTTATACTTCTTATGTGTAAAAAAGAACAACAAAACTAATTAACAATTAAATTACAAAACATATTTAATTTCTGGCAGTGAGAGAACCTCTTTCACTGCCAAAATTATTGAATCACGCGCCAAGTCTCGCGGCTGCTCGACTTGAAATATACATTTGATTTTAATACCAAATCGTTATAAAATATAAATTGTTTCAGAATTATGGGAGTAGCATTCGCTGTGGAGTAATTCGCGACGTCATGCTGGGAGCAAAATACCTTTTAATCCTAATATCACTGTATAATTTAATTTATATAATTTAATTTATAGAAAGGATTCTCTATGACTAAACAGAAAATAGATAAAAACTATCTTGACTATATTCCTGTCAAAAACCCTGATATAGAATATGAAACAAACGAAAAAGGAACTATCACTGTTTTTATCCGCTGGGAAGGTTTCTTTAATAAGATTGCTCAGAAATTTTTTCACCGCCCAAAAGTAAGTTCCATCGATCTTGATGATTACGGAAGCTTTGTCTGGGGCATCATCGATGACAAAAAGGATATTTACACACTTTCAAAAGAACTCGATCAAAAGTTCCCTAACATGGAAAAGTCCCTGTCCCGTCTCATTAAGTTCTTAGAAATATTAAAAGATCATCATTTAATCACTTATTCCGAAAAAAAGAGCAATTCAAACATAAAAACTTGCTAGAAATAGCCAGTAATATGTATAACACAGATTTACGATTGAATAAATATGAAAGGATCATACTATGGAATTACTGAAAAATCTGTTACAGTATCTCCCTTATATTTTACTCTTTGCCATAGCTACCATGTTAATCTACGGCTGGGGATTATGGCGTTCTCTGCACCAGAAACAAGATTTAAATAACCTATTGACCTCAAAAGGAATCAGTAAAATAAAAAAAGAACTAAAACGTAATGGGAAGATGACAAAAAAAGAACTCGCCGACTGTATACAGGGGCTCACCGCTCAACAGCCTTTTAGCAAACAACGCATCGGTGTCACCAATCCCACTCAGTTTCTTGACTCGCTCCTTCCTTACATGGAACGTCAGGAAATGATAACAAAAACAAAAGAAAACGGAAAGGTATATTACTATTTGATTCATTGAGAGAGAACAGACGAAAAAAGAAACCATACCATATCCCATCTGCTCTGTAGTCGCTGTGTTTAAGATGCTCATCCGCATCTTAAACACGCTCCGAAGCCGCATCTGGGATATGGTATGGTTTCTTTTTTCTGTGTTTTGGCTCCAGAAGGAAGGAATGCAATAGTCTTCTGACCTCTCCCCCTTCTCTCACCAAAGACTATTTCATTCATTCCATGTGGTACCAACAAACAGAAAATAAAAAGAATAGACCATCGCAAATGTAATGTGAGAGCAAGTAAAAATGCCGAACAGGCATTTTCTACGCAGTGATATCTTTACATTTGCGATGGTCTATTCTTTTTATTTTCGTCTGTTTTCTATTCTTCTTCCGTTTCTGTTTCTTCATCTTCCGGAACTTCATTGTGTACTTCTGTTACCTGTACAACAGTTTCCTCCGGATTCGTTTTCAGATGAATGCCTTCTGTAGTTGCAATTGGTAAATCTGCAACTCTGATTGTATCACCAGCCTGTTTACCAGTTAAGTCAATCTCAACTTTTTCAACCAGATCCTCCGGTAATGCTTCATAACTGATTTCTTCTAATAATAATTCTACAACACCAGATTTTACCTTATCGTGATTTAAAAGTACAACCTCTGCTACAGAATGTACTTTCTCACCCTTTACTAATGCCTGGAAATCCATCTCCACAATCTCATGTTTCATTGGATTATAGTCAATCTCTTTTAATAAGACTGGCATTGTCTCTCCATCAACAGTGAGTTTTAACTGACTTCCCTTATTACAGGTTCTTAAGATTCTTTCTGCCTCTTTTTTCTCAATTTTCAGCGGCATGGAGCCTTCCATGTTCTTACCGAACACATTGCCTGTAACAAATCCTTCCCTTCTAAGCTTTTTTGCCTTGATTTGCATATCTCTTTTTTCAGCACTTAAAGTATTCATTTATCTTTTCCTCCAAAATGTCTGATGCTTAGAGGCCCTACTTTATCAGGTCTGATAAGTATTTTTCACGGTTATTCTTTTTAAATAACCTCTTCTTTGTTACGCTGCAATTATAGCACTGCTGTCAGAAAAAAGATTCACAAACATTTTTATTTTTAAAGGATTTTTTTATTAATTTTTAAAAACATTTTAAAAATGTGTAGACAATTTAAACAAAATATTTTTTCTATCACTTAACAGATGTTCTATAAAACATTTTTCCAGACATTCATTTTTACTCAAAAGGTGAAGTGGATTTAGAAAATACTTTCTATAAAATGTGTATTATATTCATGGAAACTTTCACCAAAACAGTAGTAGTTCATCACGGACTACGTCAACTGAATAAAGTAAAATATCCCACAAATCAGGGAGAGTACAGATTACTTATTGATTCTTCAAACAAATTCTAAGACTCTCCTTCAAATAATTCCTGCACAGATAATAGACGAAAATGATTCTTTTTCACATAAACCAATCCTTCTTTGGACATTTTACCAAGTTCTTTTGAGAGGGCGGAACGGTCTACGCTTAAGTAGTCTGCAAGCTGCTGGCGGTTAAATGGTATATCAAATTCTTTACTGTTACATAATACTGCCTGATTAGATAAATAGGATAACAGTCTTCCCCGGATAGATTTGGAGGAAGTGTTAAAAATTCTTCGGGACAGGGCGAGATTTTTCTGTGCGGAAACCTGTAAAAGATTTTCTATGAGTTTATTATGGAAAATGCAGGAATTAGAGCAGATGTGAAGCATTTTTCCCACATTTAAAAATAAAATTTCTGTATCTTCTGCAGCAATGACATTGACTATCATTTTCTGGTCTGGGATACTGGCATAGGTTTCTGCAAAGATTTCTCCTTCACCTGCCCGCTCTAACACGCTGCGATTTCCCCAAATATCATCATTTTCTATTAAAACACTTCCTGATAAAACAACGCCGACACAGGATACGACTTCACCAGCCCGGTAAATCATTTCTTCCTTTTTATATTTGCGTTTGCCCGCCTTTAAGCAGGACAACATCTGCTCTGTTTCTTCCGGCGTTGCCCCCTGGAAAAGCACTGTTTTTGATAATTTATAAAAATCCATAATTTTCTCCCCGTTTGTTGTCAAAACAACATATTTATTAAATCAACTATATTATACTGCGTATAGAAAGTCAATTAAAGGAGGATAACAATGGCTTATATCAAAAATATTTCACATGAAGAAGTTTTACATCTTGCTGACCAGGTTTCTGCCGATAAAGGACAGATTGTCAGCAAAACATTAGCACAGAATGACCATGTAAGTGTGACACTTTTCGCATTTTCCAAAGATGAAGAAATCGCTACACATGATTCTACTGGTGATGCAATGGTTCTCGTTCTTGAAGGAACCGGTCAGTTCACTGTTGATGGCAAAGAATATATTTTACAGGCAGGAGATACCCTCGTTATGCCAGCGAAAAAACCTCATTCTGTTTACGCAAAAGAAGACTTTAAGTGGCTTCTCACTGTTGTATTTCCTTCATAAAGGAATTTTGTAGAAGAAAAAGGAGATTAAATTTTATGGAAAACCAAATGTTTTGTTATCAGTGTCAGGAAACTGCCGGATGCAGTGGATGTACTCGTGTTGGAGTCTGTGGAAAACAGCCCGATGTCGCTGCCATGCAGGATTTATTGGTCTATGCTACAAAAGGAATTTCTGCGGTAACTACTACTTTAAGACAGGAAGGAGTAGCGATTCAGCCAGCAGTCAATCACATGATTACACTGAATTTATTTACTACAATCACCAATGCCAACTTTAGCAAAGAAGCAATTATCGCCCGGATTCAGGAAACACTTTCCGAAAAAGATTTGCTCCTTTCTAAACTAACAAATATAGATGCACTCCCAGAAGCAGCTCTCTGGAACGGCTCCGTGGAGGAATTTGATACAAAAGCTGCAGCTGTCGGCGTTCTTTCTACAGAAAATGAGGACATCCGAAGTCTTCGTGAACTGATTACTTACGGATTAAAAGGACTTTCCGCTTACTCCAAGCATGCAAATGTTCTTTTACAGGATAATGAGGAAATTGATGCATTTATGCAGCGTGCCCTTGCCGCAACTCTCGATGACAGTTTATCTGCTGATGATTTAATCGCTCTTACTTTAGAAACTGGTAAATACGGTGTGGACGGTATGGCTCTCCTTGACAATGCCAATACTTCCACCTACGGAAATCCAGAAATCACAAAGGTAAACATCGGTGTTGGCACCCGTCCAGGCATCCTTGTTTCCGGTCATGACCTTCGTGACCTTGAAATGTTACTCAAACAGGCACAGGGAAGCGGTGTGGATGTATATACTCATTCTGAAATGCTTCCTGCACACTATTATCCCGCTTTCAAAAAATATCCAAACTTCGTCGGCAACTACGGAAATGCATGGTGGAAACAGAAAGAGGAATTTGAAAGCTTCCACGGCCCGATTCTCATGACAACAAACTGCATCGTTCCACCAAAGGACAGCTACAAAGACAGATTATACACAACCGGAGCAGCCGGTTATCCAGGTTGTAAACACATTTCTGGTGAAATTGGGGAAGAAAAAGACTTCTCCGCAATTATTGAGCAGGCAAAACACTGTGCACCACCAGAAGAAATCGAACGTGGAGAAATTATAGGCGGCTTTGCCCATAATCAGGTACTTGCCCTCGCCGATGATATTGTTACCGCTGTAAAATCCGGTGCAATTAGGAAGTTTGTCGTTATGGCAGGCTGTGACGGCCGCATGAAATCACGAAATTACTACACAGATTTTGCAAAAGCATTACCAAAAGATACGGTAATTCTCACCGCAGGCTGTGCAAAATACAAATACAATAAGTTGAATTTAGGTGATATTGGCGGTATTCCACGAGTACTTGATGCCGGACAGTGCAACGACTCCTACTCCCTCGCCGTTATTGCCCTCAAATTAAAAGAAGTATTTGGACTTGAGGATATTAATGAACTTCCAATCATCTACAATATTTCCTGGTATGAGCAAAAGGCAGTCATCGTTTTACTTGCCCTTCTCTACCTTGGAGTAAAAAATATCCACCTCGGACCGACACTCCCTGCGTTCTTATCCCCAAATGTTACGAAGGTATTAGTGGATAACTTTGGTATCGCTGGGATTGGAAGTGTGGAAGAAGATTTAAAACTCTTTGGATTATCAGAGTAACTAGAGCGTGCTTGAAAAATGCTCTAGTAATTTTTTGGGGGGCTAAACAGACGAAAACCATCTGTCTCCCTCCATTTTCTCCTCAAATCCTCCTTCCTTTGATTTGATTCACTAAATTCTGCCAAAGTCAGCCTGTTGGAAGATAAATAAAGCATATTTGTGGCCTCGGAGCAAGGTTTGGATGCGAGCGCGTAAGCGAACATTTAAACCGCCGCGACTAAAGCCACAAATATGCTTTATTTATCTTCCAACAGGCGTCCGGCTCCTTTAACAAATCAAAGGTTGTGTATTTGACAGGACTCTGTTAAAATGGTACACAACCTTATTTATTGATTTTTTATTTGGAGGTAATTTATGGAATCAGTTCAGAATAAAATTGTGAAAGCCGCTTTATTAGGTGCCGGTACTGTCGGAAGCGGCGTATATGAACTCGTAAAAGAGCGTCAGGAAGATTTTCCACATATCTGTGGCGCACAGATCGAGATTGCAAAAATTCTTGTTCGTGATGCTTCTAAAGAAAGAGCGGGAATCCCATCTGATCTTCTTACTGATAGCTGGGAAGAGATCATCGCTGATGACAGCATCTCTATTATTATAGAAGTAATGGGTGGAATCGAACCTGCAAAGTCCTATCTTCTTGAAGCGATGAAGGCAGGAAAACAAGTCGTAACCGCCAATAAAGATTTAATTGCTGAGCATGGTCATGAACTTTTAGATACAGCGGAAAAATATGGCTGTGATTTTAAGTTTGAAGCTGCTGTTGCCGGATGTGTTCCAATCATTCAAGTATTAAAACAGAGTATGTCCAGTGAAAATATTACTGAAATCATGGGGATTGTAAACGGTACAACAAATTATATTCTTACCCGCATGACACAGAGTGGCATGAGTTATGATGAAGCCTTAAAAGAAGCAACCGATCTTGGTTATGCAGAAGCAGATCCTACTGCTGATGTAGATGGTCTTGATGCCGGACGTAAGATTGCTATTATGGCTTCGATTGCCTTCCATTCACGTGTTACATTTTCTGATGTCTATATCGAAGGAATTAGAAACATTACTGCAAAGGATATTTTCTATGCAAAAGAATTTAATTCAGTAATTAAGCTTGTCGGTATTGCCAGAAAAGATGAGAATGGTATCGAAGTAAAAGTTCTTCCGATTCTCATCCCACAAGAGCATCCTCTTGCTACAGTAAATGATTCTTTTAATGCGGTATTTGTTCATGGAACTGCTTCTGATGATACAATGTACTACGGTCGTGGGGCCGGCAAACGTCCAACTGCCAGCGCAGTAACTGGAGATTTATGTACCGTTGCAAGACATATTATTGAAAAACATTCAAATCTTCATGTATGCTCTTGCTATAAGGAACTTCCGATTAAAAATATCCAGGATACTTACTCCCGTTTCTTCCTTCGTATGCAGGTTGCTGACCGCCCAGGTGTCCTCGCAAACATTACAAGTGTATTTGGCACAAGCCAGGTAAGTATTGCCCAGATTATTCAGAAATCACGCCAAAACGGAATCGCCGAACTGGTTATTATTACCGACAAAGTAAAAGAACTCTATTTTTCCGATGCTCTTAATATTTTGAAAAGACTTTCCATCGTTAACAGTATTTCCAGTCTCATCCGGGTATATTAAGGATATTTTACATTCTTTTCTCGTAAATACCTTCAAATACCCGTTGACAAATTAATTGAAATTATTAAAATAGAATGGTAATGCTAATTTTAAACTACGGAAATAGGAGGATTTATTACTATGCGAAAAACCAAGATTATTTGTACCCTTGGACCGGCAACAGATAAGGGGAATGTTCTGGAACAGTTAATGCTTTCCGGAATGAATGTTGCCCGCCTTAATTTTTCTCATGATACTTACGAGAATCAGAAGAAAAGAATAGATAAAGTAAAAGCCTTACGCACAAAGCATCACCTTCCGGTTGCATGCCTTTTAGATACAAAAGGACCAGAAATCCGTTTAAAGACATTTAAAGAGGAACGAGTTACTCTTGAAATGGGCCAGGATTTCTGCCTGACTACAAGAGATGTAGAAGGAACAAAAGACATCGTCAGTGTCACACATAAAGATTTACACAAAGATATCCATGTTGGTTCTAATATCTTAATCGATGATGGACTGGTTGGATTAAAGGTAGTGGCTATCAAGGGGCAAGATATCCACTGTAAAGTAGAGAATGGCGGAACGATTTCTAACAGAAAGGGAGTAAATATCCCTGGTGTAGAACTTTCTATCCCATTTATGAGTGAAAAAGATAAAGAAGACCTTTTATTTGGTATCAAACAGGATGTTGACTTCGTTGCTGCTTCTTTCACAAGAACTGCAGATGATATCAAAGAAATGAAAGCATTCTTAAAAGCAAACGGCGGAGAAGATATCCGTATTATCGCTAAAATCGAAAACTCTCAGGGTGTTGATAATATCGATTCTATCATTGATGCCTGCGAAGGTATCATGGTTGCTCGTGGTGACATGGGCGTAGAGATTCCGGAAGAAGAAGTTCCTATTATCCAGAAGATGATTATCAAAAAAGTAATCGCAGCTGGTAAAGTAGTTATCACAGCTACACAGATGCTCGATTCTATGATGAAAAATCCTCGCCCTACTCGTGCAGAGACTACAGACGTTGCAAATGCGATCTATGATGGAACAAGCGCTATCATGCTTTCCGGAGAAACAGCAGCAGGTGCTTATCCTGTAGAAGCTGTTCAGATGATGGCTAAAATTGCGAAGCGTACAGAAGAAGCCATTAATTATCGTAAACGTTTTGATGATATGGCTAAATACACAAATCCTGGTATCACAGATGCCATCTGCCATGCTACATGCAGCACAGCTTATGACCTTGATGCCAAAGCAATCATCACTGTAACCAAAACTGGTTTCTCTGCAAGAATGATTGCAAAATACCGCCCTGGTTGTGATATTATCGGATGTGCTATGGACGAAAAAGTCTGCCGTCAGTTAAACTTATCCTGGGGTGTACAGCCTATCCTTCTTGGAGAGGAATGGGAAGTATTCGTACTCTTTGAACGTGCAATCAATGCATGTAAAAAAGAAGGTCTCCTTGAAAACGGTGACGTTACTGTTATCACTTCCGGTGTACCAATCGGACGCTCTGGAACAACAAATATGTTAAAAGTTCAGGTAGTAGCTGATTAAATACTATTTGTAGATTTCGTGTAGACGAAAAAAGAAATAATACCATATCCCATCTGCTCTGTAGTCGCTGTGTTTAAAATGCTCGTTCGCATCTTAAACACGCTCCGAAGCCGCATCTGGGATATGGTATTATTTCTTTTTTCTGCGTTTTGGCTTCACATGGAATGAATGCAATAGTCTTTGGAGAGATGGGGGAGAAATCAGAAGATTACTGCTTTCTCGGAAGCTCTATCATCCCGAAGATTATTTTCTTTAACGAGTGGGATAAAAACGCCGGAGCATTCACTAATTTGCTATTTGTTATCAAAACCAGACAGTCGCTGAAACAAAACTTTATGCTGAATTGTAAGAAGACTATGATAAAGAAAAAAGAATTGTTATAAGTATTGCATTTTGTGACTTTGCGCTATGGAATTCTGACCATAGGAACTTGGGATTCGTTTTTCCCAAGTTCCTGTTTTTCTGGGCAGAATGGAATGCTTAGCGCAATGGAACAAAATCTAACTTATAACCATTCTTTTTTTCTTTAGAAGACTGAGTACAATTCAGCAAGAAGATACCCCTTCTGGACAATCCCCTTTTTTCTCAAACAAAAGTACTAATTTGATAGACTAAAGGGATGAAAACCAGAAATTTGAATGTCAACCCTTTAGAATTTAATTTCTCGGAAAGTTGTAGTCTTCTGGTGCATTCCATGTTGCCAAACTGTAGATTTAGATTAGACAGAAAAAAGAAATCTACAAATAAGTATTTATCTTTTCTTTGTTTAGTTTTTCTCCTATTACTATGAAGATTTCCTGTCCTTTTTTTATCGGTTGTATAGTAATATTTTGATGTGTGGCATTAAGTTCGATCCACTGATCTGGTTTTGACTGCATAAATCCTTTTATTCGGAAGATATTCCCACATTCTTTGTCGTTAAATATTTGTTTTACTTTTTCTTCAAGTTTCGCTACCGGCATAGTTAAATTCATAAAATATAATGACTGAAATGCATCTTCTTCTGCAATGTCTTTTTTCTCATAATCTGCACCAACACAGCCTGCTGACTGAATTCTTTTAAAATCTGCATCAGAAAGTTTATTCCAGTCTTTGGCAAAGATTTCTTTTTCAAATCGGCGGTCGCAATGGACAGATTCCATTGCTTTATTAAGGTGTGCTTTTGTGCGCTCTATATCGGTCTCTGCCGCCTCCTGCGCCTTACTTAATAAAACAATGCCTGCATTGGCTACTTCCGATGCAAGGATGAATTCTGCGTCTTCTGAGAGATTCTCTTCAAGCATTGCATCTACGACTGTAATTACATTTCCTATTTCATACCATCTGTCAAGCGGAGATTCATGAAGGGCATCGAAGAATTCGTCCATATCGAAAATTCCGGACGGCTCGATCAACACTCTGTCATATCCGCACATTCCCATTGCAATGAGTTTGGTGCGAAATCTTCTTCTATGACAATCTTTATCACATCCACCTGCTACCATTTCCAATGTACATTTTTCTCCTGCAATGTCCTGAAGTAACATCATATCGACATTTACTGCCCCAAAATCATTCTCTAATATACCGATATTTAATCCCTGATCTATAAGATACTTTGCATATTTTTTTATAAATGTGGTCTTACCTGAACCTAAGAATCCTGTAATTAAATCTATTTTTACCATTTTATTTTTCCTCCTGTTTTGGCAAGGATATTATAACAAAAAAATGATTTTGATTCTATGCCAAAATACATAGATCAAAATCATTTTTATAATTCTGAACTTTTATAGGATTTTACTTGATTGCTATAAGATAAATATTGAAATTTCCGCGAACTCTAGTGTATAATTATAAAGTTTAATGATGCTATGTACTTTGGGATTCTTCACATCCTTACTTTTGTGAGAAGAGTCTATGAGTACATTATGAAAAACAGGAGGTTTTACAACATGCTTCGTGATGATTTTGACTTACGCTTAACAAATGAATTAATAGAAACTTATCTTAAAATTGCCTATGGAATCAAACCGGGATGCTGGCTTGATGCTGAAAAAGGTCTTCTTCAGGAAAATACGCTCTATCCTAAGTTAAAGCAGATGATCAACGATGGCAATATTAATGATGCAGAAGATATTCTCTATGAATATGCTAATCCAATTAATCCGGACATATTAAAAGTCGGTTTGTTCTTCTATTATGATCTAAACCGTATGGCTGATGCTGAACTTGAAGCAGCAGACTTCACTCGTGATGAAGTAAAAGAGGGTGTACAGGAATTACTTAAAATTTACGATCAGGAAAACTTTGGAACAATTTTTCGTTAGAAACCTGGTTCTTTCAGGATTAATCCTGCATTTCTGACATGTGCTTTCTATACCAGAGCGGTATAAGATTGCGCTGACATACGGGATTCTTACGTTCTTTAATCCCAATCGTCTGAAAGAATGTTTTCCACAGTGCAGTCATACTATCAGTATCCTTTGCTGCAGATTCTCTTGCCAGGAATTCTGACATTTCTTCTTCGGAAAGAGATGTCAGATAATATGGCTGATCTGCCGGATGTACCACTGCTATTCTTCTGTTATCATCTATGATCATCCAGTCTTCAGAAGGTAATCTATCCACAAAATTTGGTGCAAGTAGGGTAATAACATCACATTTGGGAGAAATTATCCCCACAAGTATGTGATGATTCATCTCGGTAAACCGAATACATTCCCGAAATATATGTGCTTCATTACTTGCTTTTCGTTCTAGCTCAAATATTTTCATTACGATCGGATTCTGTAGTGAATCTAGAATCTGCCTTCCATAATGGAATCCCAATATTAAAAAACGATAGATGCTATCAAGCTTCTCCTCTTCATCCGCTGCCATCGCTGCATGATATACCATCTGATATGCACGAAAGGAAATCTTTTGTTGAATCGTTCTTATCACACTCTCTGTTTTCTCTTTATCTGCCTCCACATGACGGTATTCACAAAAAAGTTCCATTGTTCCAATCGGCTCTGTTCTTAACTTTATATTATTATGTCCAAGATGGGATGCCCACGCTTCGTAAATACAGGTCATCATATCATCAAATCTATCTTTACATGTAAAAATTACCATATCATTTCTGCTTTCTTTAGGTGCTGGGGAGTTCACGTCAAATTAAAATCATCAAATAAAGATAGCTGTCTGTATGTTGTTGGGTGCTCTATCTTCCAGTTATCTTTCTGATTCGTCCCAATAAGCTGGCGGGTAATAAAGTCTTCTTCTATCGGTGTATGATACTTCATCTTACCTCTGCAGGTTATAAAATAAACTGCCCGCTTTAATACCACTCCCATCTTCTTGATATCTTCAAAATCAAGTGCCGCCTGTCTTCTTGTCCTGACAATTCGCCCTGCGGACTTATTCCCTATTCCCGGAACACGAAGCAGCTGTTCATAGCTTGCCTGATTAATCTCTACAGGAAAGTATTCTAGATGTCGCAATGCCCAGTCGCACTTCGGATCTATAAATGTATTAAAATTCGGCCGGTCCGAACTTAGGAGCTCATCCGCCTGAAATCCATAGTACCGAAGCAGCCAGTCTGCCTGATATAAACGATGTTCCCGTAAAAGAGGTGGTGCAGTTCCAATTTCTGGAAGTTCCGGATCATCATTCAATGGCACATACGCTGAATAAAAAACCCTCTTCATGTCATACTGCTGGTATAGCTGCTGTGTCAATGATAACAAATGAAAATCACTCTCACCTGATGCCCCTATAATCATCTGGGTACTCTGTCCCGCCGGAACAAAGCGGGATTGTGTTCTCATTCCTATATTCTGTAAAAAATTAGACGGTAAAAAATCTTTATCTTGCAAATTATCTTTATTATTCCCTATATTATTCTCCATATTGGTTTCATTTTTCTGTGTACCTTCCATGAGGGAAACAACGGACTTCCCATGAATACCGGAAACATTCTTCTCATTAAATATGCTATTCGACAAATATTGATTTCCCTTCGCCCGCTCCATTCGGCTATCCTTACCAAGTGCTACTCTCTGCGTCTGTATTCCTCTCTGAATCTGCTGAATCGGTCGAATCAAATTCTTTGGCTTCTTATTCGGTGCCAGTCTCTTCAAGCCTTCTGCAGTAGGTAACTCCAGATTCACACTCATTCTGTCTACTAAAAATCCAAGTGCATATATCATATCATCCGGTGCTCCCGGTATCGCCTTCACGTGAATATAACCATTAAAATGATACTTATTCCGAAGCATATAAATCGCCTCGTACATTCGCTCCATCGTATATGCCGGACTCTTCACCACCGCAGAACTTAAAAACAGCCCCTCAATATAATTCCGACGATAAAACTCCACCACAAGTCTGCAAATCTCTTCCGGGGTAAATGTTGCTCTTTCCTTCTCGTTCGCAGCACGACTCGGACAATACTTGCAGTCAAAAACACAATCATTACTAAAAAGAATCTTTAAGAGCGAAACACAGCGCCCATCTGAAGAAAATGTATGACAGATACCCGCAGATACCGTATTCCCAAGATGCCCCTTCTTCCCTCTTCGACTTGACCCACTCGAAGTACACGCAACATCATACTTCGCCGCATCTGCTAAAATCTTTAACTTTCTCTCCAGAGAAATCTCTGTTTCTGTCATATTATCACCTCTTTATAAACATATGTTCCGAATATTTGTTTGTATACATTCTAACACACCTATCCTACAAAATCAAGAACTACTGATTTGTAGATTTGGTATAGACGAAAAAAGAAAAAAATAATACATCCCATCTGCTCTGTAGTCACTGTGTTTAAGATGCTCATCCGCATCTTAAACACGCTCCCAAGCCGCATCTGGGATGTATTATTTTTTTCTTTTTTCTGGCTATCTAAATCTACAGTTGGGCAACGTGGAATGTACCAGAAGGATATGACTTTCCAGGAAATTAAATTCTAAAGGATTGACATTCAAATTATCGTATGTTGTCTACACTTGAAATTTGAATGCAATTCAACAGGAATGTGCTTCCTTCTGGAGATTTTCATCCCAAATAAAAGCCACAGATTTCTGGGAAAACTCCTTATTTTCTCCACACAAAATCCTGATTTCATCTAGTTCCAATAAACAGAAACCCAGAAACGGTATATAGAATAAAATGTGATGTCGGAGCAAGTAAAAATGCCGGTCAGGCATTTTCTACGCCGCGACTATCTTCACATTTTATTCTATATACCGTTTCTAGGTTTCGTCTCTTTAGTCCCTCAAATTAGTATTTGATTCCCCATTTTCATCAACTGTGGATTTAAAGTAGTCAGAAAAAAGAAAAAATACCATATCCCAGATGCGGCTTCGGAGCGTATTTAAGATGCGGGCGAGCATCTTAAATACAGCGACTACAGAGCAGATGGGATATGGTATTTTTTCTTTTTTCGTCTACACCAAATCTACAAATCAGAAGTTTATTATTTTAATTGGTTTATAATTATTTTTTTTATTGTTTTTATATTTAATGGTTTAGCAGCATGGGCATTCATTCCTGCATCCATTGCATGCTGAATATCTTCTGCAAATGCATTTGCTGTTAATGCTATGATGGGAATGGATTGAGCATCTGTTCTGTCTAGCCGGCGAATCTGCCTTGTTGCTTCGTAGCCTCCCATAACCGGCATCATAATATCCATCAGGATAAGATCATAGCTGCCCGCAGGATGTGTAGAAAATGCTTCTACTGCTTTTTGCCCATTATTTACACAAAAGACTTTGGCTCCTTCTTCTTCTAAAAGAATTCTTGCAACTTCCTGATTTAGTTCATTATCTTCTGCAAGAAGAATTTTTATATCTTGAATAGATTCTCTTTCTGTTTTTTCTATAACCGTTGTCTTTAACTCCCGTGCCCGTTCAAAAGGAAGTGTGATAACGAAGGTGCTTCCTTCTCCC
The DNA here is from genome assembly GCF_900209925.1 of Anaerobutyricum hallii. Classification (NCBI taxonomy): domain Bacteria; kingdom Bacillati; phylum Bacillota; class Clostridia; order Lachnospirales; family Lachnospiraceae; genus Anaerobutyricum; species Anaerobutyricum hallii. Next base: position 3,033,442 of record NZ_LT907978.1, read on the forward strand.
AGCTTACTGAAAACCTCAATACTTCCTCCCATCTGTTCAAATAATGCTTTTGCAATACTCATTCCCAGACCGGTTCCCTGATAAACACTTCTTGCATCTGTTCCTTCCTGTGTAAACGGTTCAAATATCCTATTTAGATAGTCTTCACTGATACCAATTCCTGTATCGCTGATCGTCCACTGATATGTAAGTATTTTTTCATCTGAATGAAGAAGTCTGACATGGGTTCGAATCTCTCCATTCTCTTTATTATACTTTATACAGTTGCTGTAGATATTCATCATTGCCCGGATTAAATGTAATGGACTTCCATAAATATAAGGATTCTCATAAACTTCCGGCTCGACCTCCATTACTGTAGTAAGTCCCTGTTCTTGTGCCTGCATACCAATAATCGTCATAATCTCTTGCCCCTGTTCAATAACATTAAACGGTTCATGGGACAATACCAGTTCCCCTTCTTCTATTTTAGACATATCAAGAACATCATTAATCAACGATAAAAGATGATTCGCAGCAATATTTGCCTTCTCGCGATTTCTCTTTAAAAACGTTATATCCTCTTCATGTTTTTTATCAATTTCTAAAAGACCGATAATACCATTTAATGGCGTGCGCATGTCATGAGACATTCGTGAAAGAAAGTTTGACTTTGCTGCGTTGGCCTGTTTTGCTGTACTTAAAGCTTCCTGAAGTAATCTCTTCTGGTGAATTTCTTTTGCAACAACATCATCTACATTTAAAAATCCAAGAACGATGATCCCTGATTCTTCATCTCTGATAAACCGGAACTGATAATACTGTATTTTGCCTTCTTTGACAATACGGTAATTTCCTTTATATTCTTTTTCCCCGGAAAGGGTCTCCATTACATTGTCAAATTGCAGTGCCTCCTGCATCATCAAACGATCTTCTGCGTAGACACATTCATTAATATATTTATCAAAAAATGCCTCATAGGCATATACATTTTCATTTTTTCTATCAGATTCGGATACTGTATAATCTTCCTGCTTAATAATGGACAGTGTTTTTTCCCGCGAGTGGATTAAATAAACATTCAGGTAATTACTACTTAATGTCTTAACAATGCTGACCTGGGTCTCATAGGCTTCCTGGACTGCTGTAACATCTTTTCCATATAATACAGCTTCTAGATGATCATTAGCAGGATTTACAAAAAGATGCGCTGCATATCGGGAAATTCTTGCTACATCATCATCATAGTAACAACGTGATACCCGGACAATCTCTACTTGACCGGACTGATAACTGCGAAGCATTGATTCCCGGCAATAAGCTGCAATAAAATCCTGACGGTCTTTTAACGAAGGAATATATTTTGCTGTACCTGCAATAAACTCATCAATTGACAATTGTTGATCGATCATATAAGCAATCTGAGAAGTTCCTCCAACATTTAATATTTTATCTGCAGTCACATCCATATGAAAATATCCTGCTGCATCTGTAATAGATGCAATGAGCAAATTTAACTGCTTCTCATAAATCTTTCGAGCACTTACATCATCATCTTCACATACCAGTGCAATGACAAAATCTTCATAACTCTCTACTTCCCCATCTCTGGCTATCATTAAATAATAATAGTGTGTCTGGGTTGTTTTTATTCTGCAATGTAATTTAAAACCAGATGTCTGAGAAAGTCGTTTCTGCACCACCGAAAGTTCTGTCTGCTCAAACATATATGCCTGTTCATCCGGGTGTACATATTTTTTTATAAAAGCTTCCCGTAAGATATCATATTGCATCCTGTCATCTGTATCTCTATAATCTATACTTTTTTCATCCCATTCTAACTGATACTGAGAACGGTACACAGAAACGGCTCCTGTCTGCCTGCTCACTCCATAAACAGCTATATAGTCTGATGCCAGAAGATTAATCGCTCCCACTAACCTAAGAGCCTTCTCCCCTGTAGGAATAGCGCTTGCCAGACGTTCTCCTTCCGCAACCGTACTAAATACCATTGCATGTCCTACTTTTTCATCTGAAAGCTTCAGCTCTACAGCATCAACAGTTTCATAAATCTTTCGAATAGGATCAAGATATGTTCTCGGTCCGTAAATCTTATTCATTACCGGACAGGGTGGACAGGGCGAGTCCAGTCCCATCAATGCCTTATAGCACTTTATCCCTTTCTGAAGATTTGGATAAATCTCCTTTGCTGTATCATTAAAACCAATAATCGTATACTCTTCGTCAATACTGTAATACCCCGATGAATGTGTGTTCATATCCCCGCACCTTCCTTTTTATTCTTCATAACTATTTATAGTATAGCATTACTTTACTACATCCACTACTTTTTTCAGCAAAACCGTAAGAACTATTTATCCATAAGAAAATAACAGTGAAATCCACGCCTTCTACTTAATTCGTTTTCTTTCACTATAATATCCTTACAATTCTGTAAGAAGAAATTTCTCTTCTGGCGAATTTTTCTCTGGTTAACTCTCATAATCTTCTGGATAATCCCCTTCTCTTTCCAACACAAATCACCAATTTGCTATTTACTTCCAAAAACAGACAGCCGCTAAAACAAAATTTTATGCTGAATTGTAAGGAAACTATGGTAAAGAAAAAAGAATGGTTATAAGTATTGCATTTTGTGACTTTGCGCTATGGAATTCTGACCATAGGAACTTGGGACTCGTTTTTCCCAAGTTCCTGTTTTTCTGGGCAGAATGGAATGCCTAGCGCAACGGAACAAAATCTAACTTATAACCATTCTTTTTTCTTTAGAAGACTCCATACAATTCAGCTCAATATCTTCTATTAAAGCGGCGTCTGGGTCCCCATCAAATTAGTATTTTGTAATATTCTCTTGCTGTTATGCTATAAATTATCGCATAGATTACTGCAAATACCGCTACTGTTCCTACTGTATACATGAAAAATAATGATATATTCGTAAGGTTTAACACACTGAGTAGCTTTGTGATAATTTTAAAAGCAAATGCCAGATGAATGACCGCCATAATCAGTGGCAGGAAGAAGACGAGTAGCACCTGGCTTCTTATGGACTGTCTGACTTCTTTTTTGCTCATTCCGACTTTCTGCATGATCTGGTAGCGTTCTCTGTCATCATACCCTTCAGATATCTGTTTGTAGTAGATGATGAGTGTCGTTGCCATCAGGAATATGATTCCGAGGAAGATACCGATGAAGAGAAACCCACCGTAAAGTTCATAAAAACTTTCTCTGCTTAATTCTCTACTTTCAATGGAACAATTCGCAAATTTTTTCTGAAGCTGTTTCTGAATACTTTTTTCTGTTTTTGCACGATTTGCTCTGCTTCCGTTTAAATTAAAACTGTAACTGTACTGTATTTTCCCATAATATTCTTTCAGTCCATCATATATATTACTATTCTCGTAAATATCTTTTAAATAGGATGTGATGATACTGCTGTCTTTGACTACTACATACCATCCATCTATGAAACTAGTTGTATCAGCTTTTGCTATTGCTAGTCTGTCTAATTCATCGACTACTTTATATGAGATGCTATTTAACTGAATGACTTTCTTATTTTTTAGGGCTTCTGTATCACTTTTTTTATGAGTTCTTTTATGATTTCTATGATAAAGAAGAACTTCATTTTCTTTCAGTTTTACATTCTTCCCTTCTGTTTGATTGTAATCAGAAAGTGGAATCATGACTAAATCTACAGCATTTGAATTGCTATAATCCCCCGCTGCCATCATATCAAGCTTCTTCGTTTTGTTATTATATACTGTTGTAAATCGCCCTACATGAAAACGTATCTGTGAAGTTGGCACTGTGTGATTTTTCTTTGTCATATTCTTTATAATTTCTTCTATCTGTCCTTCTTCTTTTTGATTGATTCCTGAACTTGTGATTTGTGCCTCATATGGAAAACGGGTCACAATCACATCATTCAATCCCCCATATAAGGATACTGTCATAGAAACCATCACAAGAACCATTGTGCTTAATATGCAGATGTTTGCAAGACCTACCGCATTCTGTTTCATTCGGTAGATCATGCCTGATACGGCTGTAAAATGTCTCGTCTTATAATAATAGCTTTTTTTGTTTCGGAGCATTTTTAAAAATGCAATACTTCCTGCCATAAACAGGGCATACGTCCCTATAATAACAAGTATAACTGCAATGAAGAACTTTCCTAATGCCGCCATCGGTTCTTTTGTTATAAGTGCGATAGAATAACCTCCTGCTAAACAGAGGATTCCGATTATCGTCATAATCCATTTTGTCTTTGGCTCTCGTTCTCCCGTATTTCCTCCACGCAGCAGTTCGATTGGATTTGAAAGCTTCATCTGTAAAAGGTTATACAGAAAGATCAAAATAAAAATTGCGCCAAAAAAAATCGTTGTCATTCCAATAGATGCCAGTGAGATTCTATACTCTATCTTTCCACCCATATGCAGTATTTTCAATAATATAAGATACACGAGTTTGCCCAAAAGAATGCCTGCTAAAATACCACCAATGATACTTGCCACCGTTGTTATTACAGATTCAAGAAAAAGCATTTTGCCAAGATGTCCTTTTCCCATTCCCAGAATATTATATATTCCCAATTCCTTTTTCCGGCGTTTAATTAAAAAACTATTGATATAAAACAAAAAGATAATCGAAAAAATAAGAATTACCGCTGCTGCATAAGACAACATAATCGCAAGCGGACTACCTTTTTCTACTAGAGAACGATTTCGGTACAGATTATCCATAGTAAAATACATCATCACAGAAAATGCAGATGCTAAAATATATGGAATATAACTTTTCCTATTATTTTTTAAATTCGTTACTGCAAGCTTTCCATAAATTTTACTATTCATCATCCTCACCTCCCGCTGTAATTGCAGTCATTGTATCAGAAATCTTCTGATACATCTGTGTCTCGCTGAGGTTTCCTTTGTAAATCTGATGAAATACTTTGCCGTCTTTAATAAATAAAACCCGCCCTGCTGTGCTTGCCGCTTTTACACTATGTGTTACCATAAGGATGGTCTGTCCATCCTGATTTAAATGGGTAAATAAACGCAACAGTTCTTTTGCTGCCTTAGAATCCAGGGCTCCAGTCGGCTCGTCCGCCAGCAGAAGCTGTGGCTGTGTGATAACTGCTCTTGCAACGGCAGCTCTTTGCTTTTGTCCTCCCGAAACTTCATAGGGATACTTCTCCAGCAAGTTTTTGATACCAAGTTTATCTGCAAGTGGAAGAAGTCTTCTTTCCATTTCTTTATGAGATGTTCCGGAAAGTACAAGAGGAAGAAAAATATTATCCTTTAAAGAAAAAGTATCTAAAAGATTAAAGTCCTGAAATACAAATCCCAGATTATTCCTGCGGAATGCCGCCATCTCTTTTTCTTTTACTTTACTTAAATCTTTTTCTTTTAAAAATACCTTTCCTTCCGTCGGCCTATCGAGTGCCGCTAAAATATTAAGAAGTGTACTTTTTCCTGAACCAGATTCCCCCATAATTGCTACATATTCGCCCTGCTCCACAGAAAAGTTTACATCTTTTAATGCTTCCACCTGATTTCCGCCAAAACGTGTTGTATATACTTTACGAACATTTTTTACATCTAATAATACCATTATAATTCCCTGCCTTTCTTCTTCTCCAGAGCGTGTTTGAAAAATGCTCTAAGCTTACAGGTTTATTATAAAAAGAAAGTGCCGCTGCTTCCATCGAAGTACCTAACACTTTCTGTTCTTACCTTACATTTTTGTAAGATATATCTTTGTTCCGCTTCCCACCTCTGAATCTACTGTAATATTCCACTGCAATTTATCCATAATATTTTTACATAAATACAGACCGATTCCGGTAGACTTCTTGTTCTCTCTGCCATTATATCCGGTAAAGCCTTTTTCAAAAATTCGAGGCAGATCTTCTGCCGGAATTCCGATTCCTGTATCTTTGATTACAAGAGATTTTTCTTTCATATAAATAAAAATCTGTCCCTTCTTTATATATTTCAAGGCATTCGATATGATTTGCTCGAGTACAAAAATAAACCATTTTTCATCTGTTACTATACAAGCTTTTGTCGGTTTAAAATCTATTTTTATCTTTTTAGATATGAAAATCTTTGCGTATTTTCGGATAACCTGACGCACCATATCATCTAGTTCATGCTTTTTAAACACTAAATCAGAAGATATATCTTCTACCCGAAGATAATTTAATGCCATCTCTACATATTGTTCAATCTTGAAAAGTTCCATCTTCATATCAGAAACAGATATTGCCTTCTGCATCATCTCTTTCTCATCGATCTGATATAACATCCGTTCGGTATTCTGTAATAAAATATCCAATGCAGCAATCGGTGTTTTGATCTGATGAACCCACATGCCATAATAATCAAGCAGCTCTTTTTTTGCAATTCGATTCTTAGAAATAAGCTCCTGCTTTGCCTGATATAATTCCTTTGCAAGTTCCTGATAATCATATTCAATAATATCCATATGCTCTGGGAGTTGTTCTGCATCGTCAAAAAACTGCTCCCTGTTGATATGTAATAACTTATGCCGTTTATAATATTTGTAAAAATCAATAAACAGACATACTGCACACCACACAAAAGACAATTCGCATCCATAGATAATCGCATCAAAAGGAATATCATATAAATAAAATAGTATTCCAAATATCACAACGATTCCTGTAAATATAATAATTAGCACTTTGCGGATTTTCAAAAATGAAAAAATACTTTCTTTGATCATTTCTCTTTCTTTCCTCTATTTATCCAAATAATACCCAATTCCTTTTTTCGTCTTAATTCGTCTTTCCATACCTACATTTTCTAACTTTTTACGGAGCCTTGCTACATTAACTGTCAGAGTATTATCATCAATAAAGGCATCACTTTCCCAAAGTCTTGCAATAATATCATCTCGTGCTATAATCTTTCCTGAATTTTCCATAAGCATCTGCAAAATACGAAATTCATTTTTTGTAAGAGATATTTTCTCCCCCTTATAAGAAAGAGAAGCGTCATTTAAATTAAGGAGCATACCTTCATGCTCTAACACATTGACATTTCCTTGAAAGGAGTAGGCCCGGCGTAGTAATGCCTGTACCTTGGCTGTTAGTACATTTAGATCAAATGGCTTCTCGATAAATTCATCGCCGCCCATATTCATTGCCATCACTATGTTCATATTATCATTCATAGAGGATAAAAACAGAATTGGAACACTCGATATTTTCCGGATTTCCTGGCACCAGTAAAATCCGTTATAGAACGGCAAACCAATATCTAAAATAACAAGCTGCGGATCAAACTGCTGAAATGCTTCCATCACGCATTTAAAATCTTCTATCTGTTTAGTCTCATAATCCCACCGCTCCAGATGTGCTGCCACATTCGAAGCAATCGTAGAATCATCTTCGACAATTAAAATTCGGTACATTTTTTCTCCTTAAAACTCTTCTCTAAAACACTTCTCTGTATAATGAATAAACTTTTTCACTATTTCTGGAAGAAAAGATTCATTTTTATAGATAAGATATAATTCCCTGCAAAATTCCTTTTCCGGCAATCTATAAATCAATATCTTTCCAGACTCATGTAATTCTCTTATCATTTGATATGACAAAATCGAAATTCCCATTCCAGCTTCCACACAATCTCTTAGCATCTCTGCACTATCAAAGGTTGCAATAATATTTAAGTCTTCTTCTTCTATTCCAAAATATTTCAAGCTGCCGAGTGCCTCTTTCATCGTTCCAGAGTACTGTCTTCTTGCTAAAAATGGTGCTTCTAAAATCTGTCTTAAATCGCTCTCCCCAGAATCACTTTCTCCGGCAAAAATCTTCTGATACTCCTTTGTATTTGGTGCTGCCAAAACCAAATGGTCTTTTATCAGTGGAATGTACTTGCACTGCTTTTCTACCTTTGTCCCAACAAATCCAATATCGAGACTTCCCTCTTTTACCCGATGAATAATATCTAAACTATCCGCACTCGTCATCTCCACCTGCGTATTTACATTTTTCTTTAAAAATCCACTCAATATTGTAGGAACAAACCACTGTGCCGGAACAGAAGATGTACCAATCCGAAGAAACTCACTTCCATTCCCCCCAACTTCCATTATTGCTTTCCGATGTAAAAGTAAAATGTCTACTGCATACTTATAAAGTTTTACCCCATCTTCTGTCAATTCAAAATTTCTTGCTGTACGTCGAATCAGCTTTTTCCCAAGCTCATGCTCTAAGGCTGACACATGTGTACTAACTGTAGATTGCGATAGATGCATTTTCTTCGATGCTGCCAAAAAACCTTTACATTCTGCAACATTTGCAAAAATCTGCAATTGATGTATATCCATTTTCTCACTTTCCTTTCCGGTAAGTTTAAAATACTCTGGTCGAAAACACTCCAGATTCAAGTCGAGCAGCCGCGAGACTTGGCGCGTGATTCTGGTCAGCGTAAGCTGACATATTCTTTACAGAATCACTGCGCATCCTCGCGGAGCGTTTATCTCAGTCAGAAATTGGACTCCCACTGAGACAAATTTGCTGTCACTCACCACCTGAAAGAGGTGGGAGTCTTCTCGACTGAGATAAATACATTTTACCATATCTATCGTTTTTATCAATAATCATATCTATATTATCGAAATAATGAACTTTACTTTCTGTACAATATCTATTAAACTAATTTTAGAATAAATTACATTATGTTGGGAAATTTTACCCAAAATGTACTCGCAAAATCGGTTACAAAAGGAAATATATGAAAAGTTCTGAAATTACATTGAAGAGGAACCATAAAAGTATTTTTCAGTGGTAACAAGCACATACATAAAAAGCACTGAGAGTACATCCCACATAAAAGGAGGTTGCCTATTATGGAAAAAGAAAAACTATTTTGCAAGGGAGGAGGATGTACCGCTAAACTTGGTGCCGGTATTTTAAGTCGTATATTATCGAAGCTGCCGCAGGGACCGGAAGATGAGAATCTTCTTGTCGGTTATGACAGCAAAGATGATGCCGCTGTGTATAAAGTTTCCGATGATATTGCTTTTGTACAAACTCTTGATTTCTTTCCACCGATGGTCGATGACCCTTACACTTTTGGGAAAATTGCTGCTACGAATGCATTAAGTGATATTTACGCAATGGGCGGTGAAGTAAAGACCGCCTTAAATATTGTCTGTTTTCCTGAAAAAATGGATTTGAACATTTTAGGTGAAATTATGCGTGGTGGTGCTGAAAAGGTTATTGAAGCAGGGGGAACACTGGCAGGTGGCCATTCTATCGCTGATTCCGATGTAAAATACGGCTTATCGGTTACTGGTCTTGTGAATCCAAATAAAATCTATACGAATAACGGGGTGAAACCGGGCGATGCACTGATTCTTACGAAGCGTCTTGGTGTCGGCATCATCTGTACAGCTAACCGAGTTGGCGAGGCCTCTTCTGAGGCAATGGAAGCCGTAACAGACTCCATGACAACCTTGAACAAGTACGCCGCAGAGTGTTGCAGGAATTTCGAAATCCATGCCTGCACAGATGTTACTGGTTTTAGTTTTCTAGGTCACCTTCATGAAATGATGGATGGACAGCTTTCCTGCCACATTTATGCCGGACAGGTTCCTGTTTTTGAAGAGGCCTTACGGCACGCTGATGAATTTCTTTTAACCGCCGCCGGACAAAGAAACCGTAACTTTACTGGGCCATTTGTCCAGTTTGAAGATGTTTCATTTGCAATGGAAGAAATTCTTTTTGACCCACAGACATCCGGTGGTCTGCTCATTTCTCTTGCAAAAGAAGACGCGCCTGCTCTTCTTGACAAGTTAAAAGATGCCGGATTACCAGCAGAAATTGTTGGAGAAGTTTTGGAAAAAACAGAACCAGAAATTTTAGTCACAAATTAATTCAAGAATGCCCCGGCATTCTTGCTGCGAGATGCGCGTCATGCAATGCATGACATACTTCTTCTGCGCATCTCTGCAATCCTGCCGGAGGCTATATCAGATGGGGGGATTGACTCCCCCACTGATACTGATTTATTGCTCGCCACCTACAAAGGTGGGAGTCATCTTACATCTGATATACAAAATGGAGGAACAATCATGATTAAAGTAAATGCAATGGGCGATGCCTGCCCAATCCCAGTAGTAAAAACTAAGAATGCCATCCGCGAATTACAGGGTGGAGGGACAGTGGAGACACTTGTTGATAATGAAATTGCCGTACAGAATCTTACAAAGATGGCAAACCAGAAAGGATACGATGTACATTCTGAAAAAGTTGCTGATAATGAATTTAAAGTTACAATGACTATAAATGCAGAAGCTGCACAAATTGCCGCGAATAGTGCTGTGGCAACAATAGAAGAAGAGAACTGTCCGATTACTCCGTTAAATAAAAAAAATACGGTCGTAGTTATCCGCTCAAATCAGATGGGAAACGGCGAAGAGGAACTTGGAAAAGCTTTATTAAAGGGATTTATCTATGCCTTAAGCCAGCAAGATACTCTTCCTTCTACTATCCTTTTCTATAATAGCGGTGCATATATCACTTGCGAAGAATCTGCCTCTATTGAAGATTTAAAATCTTTAGAAGCCCAGGGTGTTGAAATCCTCACCTGCGGAACCTGTTTAAACTTCTATGGACTTACTGATAAGCTTCAGGTCGGTGAGATAACAAACATGTATGTGATCGCTGAAAAAATGACACAAGCCGACTTAATCGTGCAGCCTTAAATAAAGGAGTTTTACCTATGCTTAGAAAGAAAAAGCCTGCATTCATCATCGCATTTGACGCAACTACACAGGCAATGGCAACCGATAAACTCTGTGCAAAAAATGGTCTTCCCGGACGATTAATTCCTGTTCCACGCGAAATTACCGCCGGCTGTGGCTTTGCCTGGAAAGCCGCTCCAGAAGATGAAACTATTTTAATAGAGGCACTCACAAAAGAAGGAATCGAGTGGGCTTCTACACATATTTTAGAAATTTAATTTATTAGCATTTAAAAGAAAAAATATTCAGGATACTTATTATGAACAAATATTTTATTGGAATTGATATCGGCTCCACCTGTGCGAAAACAGTTGTCATGAATCATGAAAAAGAAATTCTCCACCGTTTTTTACAGCCAACTGGCTGGAGTAGTGTAGATACTGCAAAGCAAATACAGGAAACGCTCATGGAAAAGGGAATTCTTCCAGAAAAATCCGTTGTTGTCGCAACCGGATATGGACGTGTATCCGTCCCTTATGCTGCAAAATGCGTCACAGAAATTACCTGCCATGCAAAAGGAGCCTGCTATATTCATAAAAATGAAAATATGCTCCTCATTGACATCGGGGGACAGGATACGAAAATTATTCGCATTGAAAACGGTATGGTCACCGACTTCCTCATGAACGATAAATGTTCCGCCGGAACAGGCCGATTCCTTGAAGTCATGGCAAATACATTATCTCTAACCCCACAAGATCTGTGTGAGCTTGCTGCAAAAGGCAACGGAACTTCTATCAGCTCCATGTGTACTGTGTTCGCTGAATCTGAGGTAATCAGTTTGATCGGACGTGGAGAATCAAGAGAAAACATTGCCTTTGCCGTTATCGACTCTATCGTACAAAAAGTTGTATCACAGGCAACAAGACTTACAAACGGACAGGAAGAATGCATTTGTCTTACCGGTGGATTATGCGATTACTCTTATCTTAAAAAATCGCTCGGAGAATCTTTAAAAACAGATGTATTAACCGATACTGACGGACGCTATGCCGGAGCAATTGGTGCAGCGATTGCTGCTATTACTATTTAATTCATTAGGGAACAGACGAAAATAAAAAGAATAGACCATAGTAAATGTAAAGATATCACTGCGTAGAAAATGCCTGTTCGGCATTTTTACTTGCTCTCACATTACATTTACTATGGTCTATTCTTTTTATTTTCTGTATTTTGGCTCCACGTGAATGAATTCAATAGTTTTTGGGAGGGATTAAGGGGGAGAGGTCAGAAGGTCGTGGCTTATTCTGATATTGTCTCCGCGATGCTGTCAATGATGATAAAATAATACCGCAAGCTCTATCACTATACATGATAAATTTATCATTATATTGTCGCGATATATCGTTTGTCTCAACGTATGTCGTGCGTACATGATGCACATCTCGTAGCAAGAATACCGAGGTATTCTTGAATTAGAGTATACAATGAATCTAAAGGGGACTCCTCCAATTTTTTGGAAAATGACAATGTCCTTTCTCTTTACTGCTCGTTAAGAGCGAGAAAATAATCTTCTGACGATACATCTTCCGAGCAAGCAGTAGTCTTCTGATTTCTCCCTCATCTCCCTCCCAAAGACTATTGCTTTCATTCCTTCCGAAGCCAAAACACAGAAAAAAGAAATAATACCATATCCCAGATGCGGCTTCGGAGCATGTCTAAGATGCGGATAAGCATCTTAAGCACAGCGACTACAGAGCAGATGGGATATGGCAATATTTCTTTTTTCGTCTGTTTTCCTCTAATAAATCAAATAGTTCGTTGCCAGGGTGAATAAAAAAGGGGCACAGGTGGATCTGAACAGAAATTTGCATATATACAAAAACTTATTACAGCAATTTCCATTTGGCGTTATCAACTTGCAGACTATAACCACAATAAGAACAACAACCGTTATTATCCGGAATATAGTTAGCCCCACAGCTTGGACATTCCTTTTCCATCACAACGGCCTGGCCTTTGGACTTGATTCGATTCGGATAACGAGATCGGCAAAGCTTCCAGTTATGCTTTTCACTTTTCGTCACGATATGCTTATTATTTTGAAGAACGGTCTGCTTCAACATCGCTTCCACAGAAATCGTCGTCTTATCAGACGTATTTTCCACGCCTTTTAGCTTTATATTATCAACACTGTAAGAAAGCAGCTCTGGGGTAAGAAGTGTTTTGTACAACGCTTCATTGATATTACTTATCAACCAGCCTTCATCGTAACGAACGATCTCTTTCTCAAGATTCTCCAGCTCATCAATTTTCCTTGCTCTGATCCAAAGAAGACTCAGACTCAGTATAATTGTAAGTGTCATCGCAACACCAATTGCAATATACATATTCGTAATCAAATAAACGCAAGGAAATGTCGGTAAAAACGAGAGTAAAATCGTTGCACTGGTATACTTTAGATTATCCATATTCGGATCTGGTGTCTGATAAATCATAAAATCTTCGATTTGCCAGTCATAGAAATTACTCTGAATAAACCCTCCACAATAAGGACAGTTTGTCTCATCACCTTTTAACTGTATCTGCGCCCCACAGCTTGGACAAAATATTTCCGAATACTTTGAATAAAATCTCTGCTCCTTCTGCCTGTCTTTCTCTCCCACTTCATTGTGACGAATATGGCGGGACTGCCGAAGCAATATCGACCCATGCGGATAAATCGATTCATGAATTACCTTACCACTGTCTCTATGTAAATATTTATCAGAAACAGCGGCTTCTACGATAACTTCCCTCCATTCACGTCCTGAATCACTCCAATGCCGGAAGTCTCTCTTTTTGGCATTTCCTTCTGATAACTTCACATTCGTAAAATGTAGTTGCCTTGATAAACCTCTTCCTTCAAGTAGCTTTATTTCATGCATTACTTTTTCCTGAAAAGTCCGATCCATTCTTACCGTACTCTTTTGCAAATTACCGGTTTGCATCAAAGTAAGTAGCTCCTCCAGAACATTCGATATCTTTTTCGGTACTTTCTCCGTTCTCAAAGACTTCGCTTCTGGTTGTGCCAATCTTTTTTTCACCACAAAATACCAGTTACTTGGCAAAAATCGTTCAAAATTCCACTCCAGTATGCGGCTTGCAACAATATACCCTAATGCACAAGCCCACACAAATGCAAAAACACTCGCATCACTCCATGTAAGTTTCATCAAAAATCACCTCCTTATATATCCGTAGATTACTACAACAACACCCTTTTCCCTCAATGCTCAATTCTTCTACTTCTTAGGCAAATACCGCATATCCGATACTGTATATACTGTAATAAATGCCTCTGGATCTTCCTGATTGATATACTTCATCAATTTCTGATATTCCCCTTTGTCTACAATGGTAATGATCTCATTTCTTTTTTCCATATTATAAGCACCAATCGCTTCGTAAATAGTTGCCCCACTGTGCAGATCACGAACAATAAACTGCCGCAATTCCTCTTCCTTTTTTGTAATAATACAGACCCGTCGTTTGATATTATGATCAAAAATAAAATGATCCAAAACAATACCATTAAAATAAGTTCCCAATACACTAAGTACTACAGTCTTCTTATCATAAACCAGCGCCGCCGAAAGTGCCACACACATCCCTGACAAAGACATCGCTTTCCCCAGCTCCATATGAAAATATTTATTCATAATTTTAGCTACAATATCTAATCCCCCAGAAGAAGCATTCCGGTTGAATAAAATACTCAGGCCCACACTGACCACCAGAATGTAGCAAAGAACATCCAGCTCCTGACTATTCGTTATAGAACCGGTGTTGGGAAAAATATTCTCAAATATACCCAGAAACACCGGCAGCATAACACTCGTGTAAACTGTTTTAAGCCCGAATTCCTTTCCACAGGTAAAAAATCCAATAATTAATAAAACTACATTAAGAATCATCGTAATCGCTGATAATGGCAGCGGAACAAAATTTGAAAGAACAATACCCAGACCTGACATACTACTAATCGACGTATGACTCGGAACCAGGAAAAAGTAAACAGCAACAGCTATAATAGCAATTGCGATGGTAAGGATATTTATTTCTATCAAAATAGACTTGTAATCTGTCTTCGTTTTCATATTATTTTTTTATCTCCTCCTGTGTTAAAGACTATTACTGCATAAGTAAAAAGTATAATTGAGACGATGATTAAAAACATCATTTCCCTTCATTTATTTTTCTTGTTGAATTTTGGAACTGCCAATTCGCTATACACGGTATTAAATAATTCTGTTAGAAACTACTTATTTTTAATAGCTCTTATGTCTCTATTTGCGCTCAAATCCAAAATATCTTGTCCCTTGAAAATTTAATGTTCCAGCATCTCCTTCTATTAGCATTCCATACTCAGAACCACTCATAGAGAATTCTATTCTGTCACCGCTGTCCACCTCGAAAGTTACATAATAGGAAGTGGATGAGGTAGTGCTATATCCATGAGAGCCGCTCATGTCCCCATTATTAGGATGTTGATGATGAGAGACCTCTGTTCGTTTGGCAACTACCCTGGCTGATACATTGAGCCTTGGAGAGTGATTATTTTTATTCCATGTGGTAATACTTGTGATAATGCCATATGCTAATATAATAAAAACGCTACAAAATATTAGTGCGAAGGCGATGTTAAATAGCACATCAAATCCATCAAATAACATAGTGTTTCTCCTTCTTATATTTTCTCCTCTTAGAAATATGTGTTTTACAATAATTTTATCATACAGCAATTATAACTTCAAATAGGAATTTGCCGAGGGAGTAAACGGACGTCCCCAGCAAATTCCTATTTTTCTAGATAACAGAAAAACCCCAGAAACATTGGTTTCTGGGGTGAATCTTACGCTTGAACACAAGTACCTTGCGGTACGATATATATAAAATCTAGTATTATTCAGTTGCTAATTATATAAGTTCGTGATTACTCGATGATAGAAGCAACACGTCCTGATCCTACAGTACGTCCACCTTCACGGATAGCGAATGTAAGACCCTGCTCCATAGCTACTGGATGGATCATGTCGATTGTCATTTCTACGTTATCACCAGGCATGCACATCTCTGTTCCTTCTGGAAGAGTGATAACACCTGTTACGTCAGTTGTACGGAAGTAGAACTGAGGTCTGTAGTTGTTGAAGAAAGGAGTATGACGTCCACCTTCATCTTTTGTTAAAACGTAAACCTGAGCTGTGAACTTATGATGGCATGTTACGCTACCTGGCTGAGCTAATACCTGTCCACGCTGAATTTCGTCTCTCTGAACACCACGAAGAAGAGCTCCGATGTTGTCACCAGCCTGAGCTTCGTCAAGTAATTTACGGAACATTTCAACACCAGTTACAACAACTTTACGTGTTTCGTCTGTGATACCAACGATTTCTACTTCATCAGATACGTGTAATGCACCACGCTCTACTCTACCAGTTGCAACAGTACCACGACCTGTGATAGAGAAGATGTCCTCGATAGGCATTAAGAAAGGCTTATCTGTGTCACGTTCTGGGTTAGGAATCCATGTATCAACAGCGTCCATAAGTTCCATGATCTTATCTCCCCATTCTCCGTTAGGATCTTCAAGAGCCATAAGAGCTGAACCCTGGATGATTGGAGTGTCATCTCCTGGGAAGTCGTACTCGTTTAATAATTCACGGATTTCCATGTCTACTAACTCAAGTAACTCTTCATCGTCTACCATATCACATTTGTTCATGAATACTACGATGTAAGGTACACCTACCTGACGGGATAATAAGATGTGCTCTTTAGTCTGAGCCATAACACCATCAGTAGCAGCTACTACAAGGATAGCTCCATCCATCTGAGCAGCACCAGTGATCATGTTCTTTACATAATCGGCATGACCTGGACAGTCAACGTGTGCGTAATGTCTCTTCTCTGTTTCGTACTCAACGTGAGCTGTAGAGATTGTGATACCACGTTCTCTTTCTTCTGGAGCTTTATCGATGTTTTCGAAATCTACTTTTTCGTTTCCTTCTACTCTTTCAGCTAATACTTTTGTGATAGCAGCTGTTAAAGTTGTTTTACCATGGTCAACGTGTCCGATGGTACCAATATTACAATGTGGTTTAGTTCTCTCAAACTTAGCTTTAGCCATTTGAATTTCCTCCTTAAAATTACGCCTGATAGGCTGTCTTTATAATTTTAAATATTCTCGTCCGGCAAAGAATCGACCAGACGATTCCAAATTACAGCCAGACTGCGACTATAAAGCCGCACCTGCTGTAATTATATTTCATTTTAACATTATTTGCAAGTAAAACTTTGCAGATAATCTTTATCTATGAAATTATTTGTTCTGAGCTGCTAAATGAGCATCCAGAATCTTTTCCTGTACGTTCTTAGGAACTTTTTCATAGTGATCAAAGAACATGGAGTAGTTACCACGTCCCTGAGTTCTAGAACGTAAATCTGTAGAATATCCGAACATTTCAGATAATGGTACGAAACCATGAACGATACGTCCGCCACCTACATCTTCCATACCTTCGATACGTCCACGACGGGAGTTGATATCACCGATAACGTCACCCATGTATTCTTCAGGCATTGTTACGTCAACCTTCATGATAGGCTCAAGTAATGCAGGATCTGCTTTCTTCATAGCATCCTTGAATGCTAAGGAACCCGCTACCTTAAATGCCATTTCAGAAGAATCGACTTCATGGTAAGATCCGTCGTATACTGTAGCGTGTACACCAACAACAGGGAATCCACCAAGAATACCAGCTTTGGATGCCTCTTCGATACCAGCACCAACTGCAGGGATGTATTCTTTAGGAATAGCACCACCAACAACTTCGGAATCGAATTTGAATGTTTCTTCTCCGTTAACGTCCATAGGCTCGAAACGAACTTTACAGTGTCCGTACTGACCACGTCCACCGGACTGTTTAGCGTACTTAGAATCGATATCAACTGCTTTTGTGAAGGATTCTTTGTATGCTACCTGTGGAGCACCAACGTTAGCTTCTACTTTGAACTCACGAAGGAGACGGTCAACGATGATCTCAAGGTGAAGCTCACCCATACCAGCGATGATTGTCTGTCCTGTTTCCTGATCTGTATGAGCGCGGAAAGTAGGATCTTCTTCTGCAAGTTTTGCAAGGGCTTCTGCCATCTTGCCCTGTCCAGCTTTTGTCTTAGGCTCGATAGCGAGCTCGATAACTGGATCTGGGAATTCCATAGACTCAAGAATTACTGGATGCTGTTCATCACAGATTGTATCACCAGTAGTAGTAAACTTAAATCCAACTGCTGCTGCGATATCTCCTGAGTATACTTTATCTAATTCCTGACGTTTGTTGGCATGCATCTGAAGGATACGTCCAACACGCTCCTTTTTGCCCTTTGTAGCATTTAAAATGTAAGAACCGGAATTCATTGTTCCTGCATATACGCGGAAGAAAGCAAGCTTTCCAACGAATGGGTCTGTCATGATCTTGAATGCTAAAGCTGCAAATGGAGCATCATCAGAAGCAGGAACTTCTACTTCATTACCTTCTAAGTCCTGACCTTTGATAGCTTCTACATCTGTAGGAGCTGGCAGATATTCGATGATAGCGTCAAGAAGCTTCTGAACACCTTTGTTTCTGTAAGCTGTACCACAGCAAACAGGAACCATTGTACAGTTACATGTTCCTTCACGAAGAACTCTCTTTAAGTCTTCAACGCTTGGCTCTTCTCCATCAAGGTAAGCCATCATTAAATCATCATCTGCTTCACAGATTTTTTCAACCATATCTGTGTGATATAATTCAGCATCATCCTTCATATCTTCTGGAATATCAATAATGTCAATGTCTTCACCCTTCTCATCGTTGTAGATGTAGGCTTTCATTTCCATTAAGTCGATAATTCCCTTGAAGTCATCTTCCTTACCGATAGGAAGCTGAATAGGAATCGCGTTTTTACCTAATCTTGTTTTAATCTGATCTACTGCACCGTAGAAATCAGCACCCATGATATCCATCTTATTGATGAATGCCATACGTGGTACATTATAGGTGTCTGCCTGACGCCATACATTTTCGGACTGTGGTTCAACACCGCCCTTTGCACAGAAGACACCAACAGCGCTGTCCAATACACGAAGAGATCTTTCTACCTCTACTGTAAAGTCAACGTGTCCTGGGGTATCAATAATATTGATACGATGCTCTAAAGCACCTTTTTTAGGTTTACAATTCTCTTCCAGAGTCCAGTGACATGTTGTGGCAGCGGAAGTGATTGTGATACCTCTTTCCTGCTCCTGTTCCATCCAGTCCATGGTAGCAGTACCTTCATGAGTATCACCAATCTTGTAATTTACACCAGTGTAATAAAGGATACGCTCTGTTAATGTTGTCTTACCAGCATCAATGTGGGCCATAATACCAATATTTCTGGTTCTCTCAAGTGGATATTCTCTTCCAGCCAAGGTTTTTTCCTCCTATAAAATGTATCCGGATGGCTGCATAATCTATGCAGCACATCCTGTGTAAATAACTTATTAGAATCTGTAATGTGCGAAAGCTTTGTTTGCTTCTGCCATTTTGTGCATATCTTCTTTTTTCTTTACAGATGCACCAGTGTTGTTCGCTGCATCCATAAGTTCTTTTGCAAGACGCTCTTCCATAGTCTTTTCACTTCTCTTACGAGAGTAAAGAGTGATCCAACGAAGAGCTAATGCCTGACGTCTGTCTGGTCTTACGTCGATAGGTACCTGATAAGTAGCACCACCGATACGTCTAGCCTTAACTTCCAGAGCTGGCATAATGTTATTCATAGCCTCTGTAAATACTTCTAAGGCATCTTTTCCTGTTTCTTCCGCAATGCGGTCGAAAGCACCGTAAACGATTTTCTGTGCAACACCTTTCTTACCGTCTAACATGATGTTATTGATAAGCTTTGTTACCACTTTGTTATTGTAAATAGGATCTGGTAATACATCCCTTTTTGCGATATGTCCTTTACGTGGCACGGTTCTTCCCTCCTTAATTAAATGTGATTTTCATTTCTTCATTTCCATGAGGAAATGAAATATTAAATCATCGGTACTCATGGAAACTTCTGTTTCCGTTGTTCATGCTCGGACAAGTCAATATATTGCCTGCAACCAACAGAGAAAATATTGCTATTCCGGCATTCTCACTGATATTTATTTCTTAGGTTTCTTAGCACCGTATTTGGAACGAGCCTGGCGTCTGTTTGCTACGCCTGCTGTATCAAGAGTACCACGTACGATATGATATCTTGTACCTGGTAAATCCTTTACTCTTCCTCCACGGATAAGAACAACACTATGTTCCTGAAGGTTATGTCCTTCACCTGGGATATAGCTTGTTACTTCGATACCGTTGGAAAGACGTACTCTGGCAATCTTACGAAGCGCTGAGTTAGGCTTCTTAGGAGTTGCTGTCTTAACGGCTGTACATACTCCACGTTTCTGTGGTGAGCTGGCATCTGTTGGTCTTTTCTTTAAGGAGTTAAATCCTTTCTGAAGAGCAGGTGCCGTGGATTTCTTTGCTACAGACTGTCTTCCTTTTCTAACTAACTGGTTAAAAGTAGGCATTCTGAAATTCACCTCCATGCATATTTTCTAATGTGGTTGCTAATAGTTTCTTCTCTGGGCTAAACCAATATGACAAGTCATCTTGATTATACCCTCATGTGGGCATAGTTATACATCTGCACACAATTAGAGATTATATCTTTAAAAAAACTTTTTGTCAAGAGAATTTTTTTATTTTGTTGTAACTGACAAAAACCTGGAATTCTTCTCAACGGCGATAAAAAAACAGATATGCAACAGATGCATCCTTTCATATAATGATACGAAACATCTGTAGCATATCTGCTTTTTATTTTTATCTTTTTAATTTCTGAACCAGATTACAGGTTTTCAGGTTCTAAAATTATTGCATTATCATCTGACTTCTGATTTTGCACTTCTTCCATGGAAGGGTAATCCGCATCGTAGTCAAATTCATCTACTTCTTCGATTTCATTTACTACTTTTCCTGTATTGAGGTGAAGGTTACGATACTTCTTTAAGCCTGTTCCTGCTGGGATAAGCTTTCC
The DNA here is from genome assembly GCF_900209925.1 of Anaerobutyricum hallii. Taxonomy (NCBI): domain Bacteria; kingdom Bacillati; phylum Bacillota; class Clostridia; order Lachnospirales; family Lachnospiraceae; genus Anaerobutyricum; species Anaerobutyricum hallii. The sequence continues at coordinate 3,054,298 of NZ_LT907978.1, forward strand.
TAAAAGTACGTTCTCCTTCAGACCGATCAGTGGATCGATCTTTCCTTTGATAGCTGCATCGGTAAGAACCTTTGTTGTTTCCTGGAAGGATGCGGCTGATAAGAAAGAGCTTGTTGCAAGAGAAGCTTTTGTGATACCAAGAAGTGTCTGCTCTGCTGTTGCAATTTCTTTTCCTTCTGCAAGAAGTCTCTCATTCTCATCTTCTAATTCAAGAATATCGATGAGTGCTCCTGGAAGATACTTGCTGTCTCCAGCTTCTTCAATACGAACTTTCTTAAGCATCTGGCGAACAATGATCTCGATATGTTTATCATTGATATCTACACCCTGCAGACGGTATACACGCTGTACTTCTCGCATCATGTAATCCTGTACTGCTTCTGCGCCTTTGATTCTTAAGATATCGTGAGGATTTACAGAACCTTCTGTCAGTTCAGCACCGGCCTCTAAGTAAGTGCCGTCGAGAACTTTAATACGGGAACCATATGGAATGATATAGCTTCTTGTTTCTCCACTATCTTCATTCACAATAGTGATCTCACGTTTTTCTTTTGTTTCTTTTACATCTGCACGACCGGCGATCTCACTGATAATTGCAAGACCCTTTGGCTTACGTGCTTCAAAAAGCTCCTCGACACGAGGAAGACCCTGTGTGATATCATCACCGGCTACACCACCGGCATGGAATGTACGCATGGTAAGCTGTGTACCAGGTTCACCGATGGACTGGGCAGCAATAATTCCGACTGCCTCTCCAACCTGTACTGCCTGACCAGTTGCAAGGTTGGCACCGTAACATTTAGAACATGCACCGTTATGGGACTTACAGGTTAACATTGTTCTGATCTTAACCTTTTCATATCCGGCATTAACGATTGCTTTTGCACGCTTTGGAGTGATCATGCAGTTAGCTTCAACGATAAGGTTGCCTTCTGCATCTTTATAATCTTCTGCTGCATAACGTCCGCTGATACGGTCTTCTAATGTTTCGATTGTTTCTTTTCCATCCATGATTGCTTCTACATACATGCTTGGAATCTTGTTTGTTCCTTCACAGCAATCCTGCTCGCGGATGATCAGTTCCTGTGATACGTCTACAAGACGTCTTGTCAGGTAACCGGAATCGGCTGTACGAAGCGCTGTATCAGAAAGTCCCTTTCTGGCACCATGTGCAGAAATAAAGTACTCCAGTACGTCAAGACCTTCACGGAAGTTTGACTTGATAGGGAGCTCGATCGTACGTCCGGATGTATCGGCCATCAATCCACGCATACCTGCAAGCTGCTTGATCTGCTGGTTAGAACCACGGGCACCGGAGTCAGCCATCATGAAGATGTTATTGTACTTATCAAGACCACTGATCAGTTTATCTGTAAGTTCGTTATCGGCAGCGAACCATGTCTGTACTACTGCTTTATAACGTTCTTCTTCTGTCATGAAACCACGTCTGTACTGTTTTGTAATGTACTCAACCTGTTTCTGAGCTGCTGCAAGGATATCTGCTTTTTCTTTTGGTACTGTCATATCTGAAATAGATACACTCAGCGCACCGATTGTAGAATATTTATATCCAAGAGCTTTAATATTATCAAGAACCTCTGCTGTCTTCGTTGTACCATGTACGCTGATACAACGGTCAAGGATCTGTTTTAACTGTTTCTTACCACACTGGAAATCAACTTCTAACTTTAAGAAGTTATCTGGATCCGAACGATCAACAAAACCTAAATCCTGAAGGATGATTTCGTTGAAAAGAAGACGTCCCATTGTACAATCTACAATACGGCTTCCCATTGTTCCGTCCGGTCTCATTCCTCTTCTCTTTACTTTAATTCTGGAATGAAGAGTGATTACCTTGTTCTCATAAGCAAGATATGCTTCATTTTCAGATTTAAAGCACTTACCTTCGCCTTTTGCTCCTTCTTTTTCCATAGTCAGGTAGTAAATACCAAGGACCATATCCTGTGAAGGAACCGCTACTGGCGCACCATCTGATGGTTTCAGCAAGTTATTAGGAGAAAGTAAAAGGAAACGACACTCCGCCTGTGCTTCCTGAGAAAGTGGCAGATGGACAGCCATCTGGTCACCATCGAAGTCGGCATTGAAGGCTGTACATACTAATGGATGCAGCTTGATTGCTTTACCTTCTACTAATGTTGGTTCGAATGCCTGAATACCAAGACGATGTAAGGTAGGGGCACGGTTTAACATAACCGGATGTTCTTTAATAACATCTTCAAGTACATCCCAAACTTCAGGCTGTAACTTCTCTACCATCTTCTTAGCAGACTTAATATTGTGAGCAAGACCGTTTGCTACAAGTTCTTTCATAACAAATGGTTTAAACAGCTCGATCGCCATCTCTTTTGGAAGACCACACTGATAAATCTTCAGTTCCGGTCCTACTACGATTACAGAACGTCCTGAGTAGTCAACACGCTTACCAAGAAGGTTCTGACGGAAACGGCCCTGTTTACCCTTTAACATATCGGAAAGAGATTTTAATGCTCTGTTTCCTGGTCCTGTTACAGGACGGCCACGACGACCGTTATCAATTAACGCATCTACCGCTTCCTGGAGCATACGCTTTTCATTACGGATAATGATATCCGGAGCGCCAAGTTCTAACAATCTCTTAAGACGGTTATTACGGTTGATGATTCTTCTATATAAATCATTTAAATCAGATGTTGCAAAACGTCCACCATCTAACTGAACCATTGGACGGATATCCGGAGGGATAACCGGAACAGCGTCAAGTACCATCCATTCCGGAGAGTTTCCGGACAGACGGAACGCTTCTACAACTTCTAATCTCTTAATATTTCTAGCTTTTTTCTGTCCACTGGCGTTCTTAAGACTCTTCTTAAGTTCTTCTGCTTCTGCTTCAAGATCAATCTCTCCAAGAAGTTCTTTGATTGCCTCAGCACCCATTCCTACGCGGAAGCTTCCAAGACCTTCTTCAGAATCTCTGTACTCCTCTGTAACACGACGGTACTCTGCATCAGAGATAACATCCTTCTTGCTTAAGTTTGTTGTTCCTGGATCAAGAACTACAAAGGAAGCAAAGTATAATACTTTTTCAAGTGCCTTTGGAGACATATCAAGGATTAATCCCATACGGCTAGGGATTCCCTTGAAGTACCAGATATGGGATACCGGAGCTGCAAGCTCGATATGTCCCATTCTCTCTCTTCTTACACTGGCCTTTGTAACTTCTACTCCACATTTATCACAGACAACGCCTTTATAGCGGATCTTTTTATATTTACCACAGTGACATTCCCAGTCCTTGCTTGGTCCGAAAATTCTTTCGCAGAACAGACCATCTTTTTCCGGCTTTAAAGTACGGTAGTTAATGGTTTCCGGCTTTTTTACCTCACCATGAGACCACTGACGAATCAGTTCCGGAGACGCAAGTCCGATCTTAATGGCGTCAAAATTAACCGGCTGTTCAACTGTTTGGTTATTCATATCAGACATAGGTTACTCCTTCCAAACTATCTTACAAATCGGAATCACCGAAAGGCATTCCTGCAAACTCTGGCTGTGCATCCACCTGTCCGGTTTCTTCTTCCAGAGTACTTTCTTTGTAGCCATACTCTCCAAGATTGCTCTCATCCTTATAATTATTATCATCCGGACTGCTCTCAATCACTGAAGTAAGGGATTCATTAATTGTTTCACTGCCTTCCTGAAGCTCAATCTCTGTCATATCTTCTTTTAAGACACGAACGTCAAGAGCGAGGGACTGGAACTCTTTAAGAAGTACCTTAAAGGATTCCGGAATACCAGGTTCAGGAATATTCTCACCTTTGATAATCGCTTCATATGTCTTAACACGACCTACTACATCATCAGACTTCACAGTTAAGATTTCCTGAAGAGTATAGGAAGCACCATAAGCCTCAAGAGCCCAAACCTCCATCTCTCCGAAACGCTGTCCACCGAACTGTGCTTTACCACCCAGTGGCTGCTGTGTTACCAGTGAGTAAGGACCAGTAGAACGTGCATGAATCTTATCATCTACTAAGTGATGCAGCTTCAGATAATGCATGAATCCGATGGAAACTGGTGAATCAAATTCCTGTCCGGTACGTCCGTCACGAAGCTGAACCTTACCGGTACGGTCGATTGGAACACCCTTCCATTCTTCTCTGTGGTCACGGTTATCCCAGAGATATTTCATAATATCATCGTTAACCTTGTCACCCCAGCGTTCTTCAAATTCTTCCCATGTCTTATTGGCATAATCATTAGCCATCTCAAGAGTATCCATAATATCGTTCTCGTCTGCACCATTAAATACCGGTGTTGCTACATTAAATCCAAGCACCTTAGATGCAAGACTTAAATGAAGCTCTAAGACCTGTCCGATGTTCATTCGGGAAGGTACACCTAATGGGTTCAGTACGATATCAAGTGGACGACCATTCGGAAGGAATGGCATATCCTCTACTGGAAGTACACGGGAAACTACACCCTTGTTACCATGACGACCGGCCATCTTATCACCAACAGAAATCTTACGCTTCTGTGCAATGTAAACACGCACAGACTTGTTAACTGTCGGAGGAAGCTCATCGCCATTCTCTCTTGTAAATACCTTTGTGTCCATAACAACACCATAAGCGCCATGTGGAACACGAAGGGAAGTGTCACGAACTTCTCTTGCTTTTTCACCGAAAATAGCACGAAGAAGTCTTTCTTCTGCAGTAAGTTCTGTCTCTCCCTTAGGAGTAACCTTACCTACCAGAATATCTCCGGCATGAACTTCTGCACCGATACGGATGATACCATTCTCATCCAGATCTTTTAATACATCTTCACTCAGTCCTGCAAGATCTCTTGTGATCTCTTCCTGACCAAGCTTTGTATCTCTTGCCTCTGCCTCATATTCTTCGATATGAACAGATGTATATACATCATTCTGTACAAGACGTTCACTTAACAGTACGGCATCCTCGTAGTTATAACCTTCCCAAGTCATAAATCCGATCAGAGGGTTCTTACCAAGAGCCATCTCGCCGCCACATGTAGAAGCACCATCTGCAAGGATATCTCCTGCCTCAACATGGTCTCCCTTATTTACGATTGGTCTCTGATTCATACAGTTACCCTGGTTGCTTCGGGAGAACTTGATTACGTGATACGTATCACGAATTCCGTCTTCTCTCTTTACAATAATCTCTTTACTTGTAGAATACTCAACAGTACCTGCATGATGTGCGATAATACATACACCTGAGTCACGTGCAGCCTTTGCTTCCATACCAGTACCAACAACAGGAACTTCTGTCTTTAACAGAGGTACGGCCTGACGCTGCATGTTTGATCCCATCAGAGCTCGGTTCGCATCATCGTTCTCAAGGAAAGGAATCATAGATGTAGCTACGGAGAATACCATCTTCGGAGATACGTCCATTAAGTCAATTCTTGACTTTCTAAATTCAGATGTTTCCTCTCTGTAACGACCGGAAACGTTTGTATGAATGAAATGTCCTTCTTCATCTAACGGTTCGTTGGCCTGTGCTACTGTGTAGTTATCTTCTTCATCAGCAGTAAGGTATACAACCTCATCTGTTACTACAGGATTCTGTGGATCACTCTTATCTACCTTACGGTAAGGAGCTTCTACAAAACCATATTCATTAATTCTTGCATAAGTTGCAAGAGAGTTGATCAGACCGATGTTAGGACCTTCGGGAGTCTCTACAGGACACATTCTTCCGTAGTGGGAATAGTGTACATCTCGAACCTCGAATCCGGCACGATCTCTGGAAAGACCACCAGGACCTAATGCGGAAAGACGTCTCTTATGTGTAAGCTCAGATAATGGGTTATGCTGATCCATGAACTGAGATAACTGAGAACTTCCAAAGAATTCCTTTACAGCAGCAGTAACCGGCTTGATATTAATTAATGTCTGTGGAGAAATGGACTCAATATCCTGCGTTGTCATACGCTCTCTGACAACTCTTTCCAGACGGGATAAACCGATTCTGTACTGGTTCTGTAACAACTCACCAACAGCACGGATACGACGGTTACCTAAGTGGTCAATATCATCGTCATTACCAACACCATATTCCAGATGGATATTGTAGTTAATAGAAGCTAAAATATCCTCTCTTGTGATATGCTTTGGAATCAACTCATTAATATTCTTGCGAATCTGTGCTTTAATTTCATCTATATCATCATATTCTTCTAAGATTTTTTCAAGGGCTGGGTAATATACAAGTTCAGTAACGCCCACTTCCTGAGGATCAACATCAACAAAACTTGTGATATCTACCATCATGCTGGAAAGGACTTTTACTTCTTTCTCTTCTGTCTCTACATATACATATGGAACTGCTGCGTTCTGGATCGTGTCAGCCTGTTCTTTTGTAAGTCTTACACCTGCCTCAAAAATGATCTCGCCTGTAGAAGGATCAAGAACATCCTGTGCCAGTCTATGTCCTGCAATACGGTTGCGGAACATTAACTTCTTATTAAATTTATAACGTCCTACCTTCGCAAGATCATAACGTCTTGCATCGAAGAACATACTGTTGATCAGACTCTCTGCACTGTCAACAGATAAAGGTTCGCCCGGACGAATCTTCTCGTATAACTTCTTAAGACCTTCCTGATAGTTTGTTGCTGTATCCTTCTCAAGAGTTTTTAAAATCTTAGGCTCTTCTCCGAATAATTCCTTAATTTCGGCATTGGTTCCAATGCCAAGAGCTCTGACAAGTACAGTAACAGGAACCTTTCTTGTACGGTCAACACGAACATAAAATACATCGTTGGAGTCTGTCTCGTATTCCAGCCATGCACCACGGTTAGGAATTACGGTACAAGAATATAACTTCTTACCAATCTTGTCGTGGCTGATCGCATAGTAAATACCTGGAGAACGAACTAACTGACTGACGATAACACGTTCCGCACCATTAATTACGAAAGTACCTGTTTCCGTCATCAATGGCAGATCACCCATAAAAATGTCGTGCTGTTTAAAATCATCTGTTTCCTTATTATGGAGACGAACTTTCACTTTTAAAGGAGCTGCATATGTTGCATCACGTTCTTTACACTCCTCGATTGAATACTTTCTATCCTCTCTACAAAGCTGAAAGTCCACAAACTCCAGGCTGAGCTGTCCGCTGTAATCCGTGATAGGCGAAATGTCCTCAAAAACCTCTTTCAATCCATCTGTAAGGAACCACTTGTAGGAATCTTTCTGGACTTCTATAAGATTCGGCATATCGAGAACATCTTTTTGTCTGGCATAGCTCATTCTGATGTTTTTGCTTCCCGGAATTCGCGTTGGACGCAGTCTATTCTTTTCCATCGATGTTTTCACCCCTTGAATAATCATAATGTAAAATCTTCTGGTTACTTTCCAATAGGCATACAGACCCATTGTGAATCAGTTTATTATCATAGCACATCTGTCAAGCTATGTCAACTAATTTTTTTCTCTTATTTTTGATTTTTTCCATTTTTTTCGCCAGTTAAACATAGACACAAAAATACTTCCATATAATATGTATAAAATAGCAGTAAAAAAGCACCGAATTTCAGCAACTTTTTTAATTTGACAAAATGGAGAAGTGATTACTATTTGATTCATTAGGGGGAAACAGACGAAAAAAGAAATACTGCCCTATCCCATCTGCTCTGTAGTCGCTGTGTTTAAGATGCTCATCCGCATCTTAAACACGCTCCCAAGCCGCATCTGGGATAGGGCAGTATTTCTTTTTTCTGTGTTTTGGCTCCAGAAGGAATGAACGCAATAGTCTTTGGGAGGGAGAAGGGGAGAGGTCAGAAGGCTCTTGCTACGAGATGTGCATCATATAGTGGCTCAGTTGTCAAGACAAAAATCTAAGATTTTTATAATGAACTGATATGGTGGACAAGTTACAAGGAACATGGAGAGAACAGTGGAGCACTCCCCAGATCCAATATATGCTAAGCTACATATGGCATCAACATTGCCGGATAGTAGCATTCAGCCGGTGTTTGGTAATCAAGTGCAGAATGGCGTCGCTCAAAGTTGTAGGTGTGGATATACTGTCTGATAGCAGCCCTTGCTTCCCTGATGTTGTTGTACTGTGTCAGATAGGCTTCCTCATACTTGAAGCTGCGGAACCAGCGCTCAATCATGATGTTGTCTGCCCAGCGGCTTTTTCCATCCATACTCTGGCGGATACCGTTTTCCTTTACAAAGTCAATGTATTGCTGACTTGTAAACTGACAACCCTGATCTGAATTCAAGATCTGAGGTTTTGCCACTTTGAAAGCTTTTTTCAGGGCACTGATAACCATTCTGGTATCAAGTGTGTCATCCACTTCCCAGCCGACAATACAACGGCTATACCAGTCGATCACGGCTGTCAGATACAGAAATCCGCGCTTGATCGGAATATATGTAATGTCAATAGACCATGCCTGATTTGGTTTGTCTATGACCGCATTACGAAGAAGATATGGACATACTTTCGCCTGCTGCATTCGCTTGGAAAGATTCATCTTTGGATAAATCGGGTAAATATCCATCTCATTCATGTAGCGTCTTGCCTTGCGGCGTCCAACCTGGTAACCACGGGTTTTTAACTGTGCAGACATTTGTCTTGCGCCCCAAGTGGGATTATCTGTATGGAGATGATCAATGATCTCTTTGCAGGCCAGTTCCTCATCTGAAATAGGGGCACCCTTGTAATAAATGCTTGTACGGTTGATGTCAAGCAACCTGGCGCCAACAGAAGCCGGAATTTCCTTAGTCGTCAAAAGGTTTTGGACTAAACTTACTCTCGTAGTCAGGTCCACAAATTTCTTCAGATTTTTTTTTGAGCCAGTCAACCTGCATGGTTAACTGACCAACCTTTTTGGCATACTCCGCTTTCTCCTTACGCTCTTCGGCAAGCTTTTCTTTGAGGTTTTCCTCACGCTTGTCGTCGAACACAACCGAAGCATTGTTCAAGAACTCTTTTTTCCAGTTGCGGAGCAGATTTGGTTGGATGTTATTTTCAGTTGCAAGGGTATTGAGATCTTTCTCACCCTTAAGCAGCTCAATTACAAGGTCTGATTTGAATTTGGCATTAAAATTTCTTCTTTGTCTGGACATGATAATGGATCCTTTCTTTCATACTGGTTTAAGTATATCAGATTCATTAAAAACTGTCCGAAAAAGTGTCTTAATTTATGAGACCATTATATCATGTACAGCAATAGCTTGCAGTATCATCTTATCATCAGTGAAACTTGAAAAAAGTCAGCATAGTAGAAAAAGTAAGTAAACAGACAGCTACTGAATTAAAAACTTCTTCGCTTTAGTGTAATTCTCTTCTTTGATGAGGATATAGTCTGTATTATAGGTAGAGATTGCGAAGATTCCTATTGCATTTTCTGCGAGAAGTGCTGAGATTTTGGAGAGGATTCCTATTAGGGAAAAATCGAGAATTCCTTCTATGCGAAATGCTTTCCACCCGTCTTCTCTTTCTATTGTATTCTCTGGTACATCTTTTGTTAAACAGACTAACGATTTTTCTTCGTTTGTTCTCCCTGTAAAGCAAAATTCGGTATCAAGATTTACTTTTGAGTAATCTTTTACTTTACATACAGAAAAATCTCCGTCTATTGCTTTTATCTTTATTTTGTCCATGTCATATATCTCCTCGTATGATTATAGTAGATGTCCTTCTCTAATTTTGATTATGTAATCATTGATTACTTCCTCTACATTCTCTTTTATGATAAACTGAATGTATACTCTTTTAGAAAGGACTGTTTTATATGATATTATATCACGCTAGTAAAGAAATCGTACAGTTTCCTGAAATTCGAAAAGCACGATATACGAAAGACTTTTCCTGGGGATTTTATTGTACTAATAATTTAAGGCAGGCAATACGATGGGCCAATCGAGGTCCAGGAGAACCTATAATAAATTATTATAATTATGAACCAAATGAAAATTTAAACATTTTAAAATTCCCTGAATTATCAGATGACTGGTTAGATTTTATAGCAAAATGCAGAAATGGAAAAATTCATTCTTTTGATATCGTAGAAGGTCCCATGGCAAATGACACCATCTGGAACTATGTAAATGATTATTTGTCTGGAAGAATCACACGTAAGCAGTTTTGGGTATTAGCGGAATTCAAATATCCTACACATCAAATAAGTTTCCACACGCTTTCTGCATTAGACTGTCTGACTTTCGAAAGGAGTGAAATCATTTATGACCCCAAAAGAACAAAATGATTACTTTTATGTATGCTCTTTAATAGAATATATCGCTCGCAAAACAAATAATAAACGAGGAACTATTGTCAGTTTGCTCGATAAAAAAGGAATCGAAAAACAATTATACGATGCCGAAGTAAATCATTGTTTAAGTTTTGAGCAGGTAAGTGAGGAACTTATAGAATTTTATAATATTCCAGAAGGTGATTTTGATACTATTTCCACCTGTAAATATACCGTTCCAAATTTTATGGATATAGGTAAATTATACAGTATCATGATAGAAGATTGTGCTGAAAAAGGAAAAGAAGTTGATGAACTTATTCGTATTTTTTCTTCTTTTATAAGCGACGAAATCTCTAACTTCAACACAGATTTATACTACCAAAATCCAAGTTACTTAGAATGTTCCTACAAAGAAGGACATTTATTAGATTAATTTGCTATTCATTAAGAGGGAAACAAACGAAAAAAGAAATACTGCCCTATCCCATCTGCTCTGTAGTCGCTGTGTTTAAGATGCTCATCCGCATCTTAAACACGCTCCCAAGCCGCATCTGCGATAGGGCAGTATTTCTTTTTTCTGTGTTTTGGCTCCAGAAGGAATGAATGCAATAGTTTTTAGGAGGGATAAGGGGGGAGAAATCAGAAGTCTACTGCTTACTCAGAAGGTATATCGTCCAGAAGATTAGGTGCTCTCTTTAATTAACAGTAATAATAAAGGGGGATTTTCATTTTTCAAAAAATTAAAGTAGTCACCTTTCGTTTTATCTTGCTACAAGATGTGCATCATGCAACACATGACATATGTTTTGGGAAATACGATATATTGCGACAATATAATGGCAAAAGCATTATGTGCATTGAGCGTCTACGATATTATCTGATCATCAGTAAACTTTGAAAATACTTCAGCATAGTGGAAATAATATTAGAATAAGCCACAACTCTCTGTCCCCTTCCCCATCTCCCTCCACCAAATACTATTACATTCATTCCTTCTGGAGCCAAAACACAGAAAAAAGAAACAATACCATATCCCAGATGCGGCTTCGGAGCGTATTTAAGATGCGGATGAGCATCTTAAATACAGCGACTACAGAGCAGATGGGATATGGTATTGTTTCTTTTTTCGTCTGTTTCCTCTCAAAGAATCAAATAGTTATTTAACAAATTCTTTTACAGAAGCATATACGCCCTTGCCGTCTAAGCCGTATTTCTCAATAAGCTTCACTGCAGGACCGGATTCTCCGTAAACATCGTTCACACCAATTCTCTTAACAGGTACCGGATATTTTTCGGAAAGTACTTCACATACTGCTCCGCCAAGTCCACCGATTACGGAATGTTCTTCTACTGTAACAACTTTACCTGTTTCTTTGGCTGCTTCTACAAGGAGGTCTGCATCAATTGGTTTGATCGTATGGATGTTGATTACTTTTGCTTCAACGCCATCTTCAGCAAGCATGTCTGCTACTTCTAATGCAGAGCTTACGCAAAGACCTGTTGCTACGATTGTAACATCTTTACCTTCTCTTAATACAACTCCTTTACCGATCTCAAATTTATAATCATCGTTGTCGTTGATTACTGGTACAGCAAGACGACCAAATCTTAAATATACAGGTCCGTCTAATTCATAAGCGGCACGTACTGCTGCCTTTGCTTCTACATCATCGGAAGGATTAATGATTGTCATTCCAGGGATTGTACGCATTAATGCGATATCTTCGTTACACTGATGTGTTGCTCCGTCTTCACCAACGGAAATACCGGCATGCGTTGCGCCAATCTTTACGTTGAGATGTGGATATCCAACAGAGTTACGAATCTGCTCAAATGCACGTCCTGCTGCGAACATGGCAAATGTACTTGCGAAAGGAACCATTCCTGTTGTTGCAAGACCTGCTGCGATTCCTACCATATTACATTCTGCGATACCGCAGTCAATATGACGTTCCGGGAAAACTTTTTTAAACATTCCTGTCTTTGTAGCAGCTGCAAGGTCCGCATCTAAAACTACAAGGTTCTCGTGTTCTTTTCCTAATTCAATTAACGCATTTCCATAGCTTTCTCTGGTAGCGATCTTCTTTACTTCTGACATAATGCTTCCTCCACTTTCTTTAAATCTTCCATGGCTACAGCATACTGTTCATCGTTTGGTGCAGTACCATGCCAGGATGCCTGATTCTCCATAAAGGAAACTCCTTTACCCTTTACAGTCTTCATAATGATTGCTACAGGCATTCCCTTTACTTCTCTTGCTTCTTTAAATGCTGCATCTAACAGATCAAAATCATTACCATCTGCTACATTAATTACGTGGAAGTTAAATGCTTCAAACTTCTTATCGATCGGATATGGAGAACATACATCTTCAACTTTACCATCAATCTGTAATCCGTTGTTATCTACGATCACTACTAAGTTATCAAGATGTCTTGCTCCTGCAAACATTGCAGCTTCCCAAACCTGTCCTTCCTGGATTTCACCGTCTCCAAGAAGTGTGTAAACACGATAAGATTTCTCTCTTAACTTCGCTGAAAGAGCCATTCCAACTGCAGCGGAGATTCCCTGTCCAAGAGAACCTGAGGACATATCAAGTCCTGGAGTGTGCTGCATACATGGATGTCCCTGAAGGTGGGAACCGATATGTCTTAATGTAAGTAAGTCTTCTACTGGGAAATATCCCTTATTAGCTAACGCTGCGTATAAACCTGGCGCTGTGTGGCCTTTTGATAATACGAAACGGTCTCTGTCCGGATCCTGAGGATTCTTCGGATCTACATTCATCTCCTCAAAGTATAAATATGTAAAAAGATCTGCTGCGGATAAAGAACCACCCGGATGTCCTGCTTTTGCTGCATGAACACCTGTGATAATTCCTTTTCTCACTTCATTTGCCACTTTCTGAAGTTCTAATTTATTCATGGCTTCCTCCTTATTGCCTAATGTTCTCCTGCTTTGCTGTAACTTTACAAATAACCCATGTCATTCGCTCTCCTGATATCTTACACGATCATGCTATCAGGAAAAACTTCTTTCATTCCTCCTCCATTTTATTGTAAGTTTCATAATAAGAATAAAATAAGTTAACACACTTGTTATTATACAAATAGTTCCGTGATATGTCAATTTATTTTATGGGATAATTCCCTCATCCTTGGGATTTATTGCGACAATGGTGAAAATGGCAAGACGAATGAAAAACAGCCCTGAAATAAAAAAAGACTTATAAGCGTATTTATGACCTCGAAGCAAGGTTTGTATGCAAGTGCATAAGCAGATATCCAAACCATCACGACGAAAGTCACAAATACAGCTATAAGTCTTTTTCTTTTTATTAAGCTACCAATAAACTACTAAATCAATTACTCTCCACATGTTGGACAGGAGCCTGGTGCAAATTTTTCTTTATCGTACGCAATTCCGTTCTTATCATAGTAGTCTTTTACTGCTGCTTTTACAGCTTCTTCTGCTAATACAGAACAGTGAATCTTATGTGTTGGCAGTCCATCAAGCGCCTCAACTACTGCTTTATTAGATAATTCTAAGGCATCATCAATAGATTTTCCTTTAATCATTTCTGTTGCCATAGAACTGCTGGCGATAGCAGAACCACATCCAAATGTGTTAAACTTTACATCTTCAATAATTCCGTCTTTTACTTTAATGTACATCTTCATGATGTCACCACACTTTGCATTACCTACTTCTCCGATGCCATCTGCATCGTCCATCTTTCCTAAGTTTCTTGGATTGCGGAAATGATCCATTACTTTTTCACTATATAACATGTTTCTTCTCTCCCTTCTCAAGCTCTTCCCAGATTGGTGAAATGTCTCTTAAATAAGAAACGATTCCTGGTACTTCTTTAATGATATATTCGATCTGTTCCGGTGTATTCTCTTCACATAATGTAAGACGAAGTGAACCATGTGCCACTTCATGAGGCAGTCCGATTGCTAATAATACGTGGCTTGGATCAAGAGAACCTGATGTGCAGGCACTTCCTGAAGATGCCTCGATTCCTTTTTCATCGAGTAATAATAAAAGAGATTCTCCCTCAATTCCTTCAAAACAGAAGTTTACGTTACCCGGAAGTCTTTTCTTTGCATCACCGTTTAAACGAGAATGTTCAATAGTAGAAAGTCCCTCAATCAGACGGTCTCTCATTGCTGCTATCTTAACCATGTTCTCGTCCATATTTGCAACAGCTTCTTTTAATGCTGCCGCCATACCAACGATAGCTGGAATATTCTCTGTACCGGCTCTTCGTCCTCTTTCCTGTGCGCCACCTTCGATCAAGTTAAACAGTGGAACACCTTTTCTGACATAAAGAACACCGGTTCCCTTTGGGCCATGGAACTTATGTCCGGATAAAGACAACATATCAATATTCTGTGCATGTACGTTCACTGGAACGTGTCCAACTGCCTGCACTGCATCTGTATGGAATGTTACTTTTTTCTCTTTACAAATCTTTGCGATTTCATCAATTGGCTGTAATGTACCAATCTCATTGTTCGCATACATAATAGTAACTAATGCTGTATCTTCACGAATTGCCTTCTCCACATCTGCAGGATCAACAATTCCATCTGCTCCAACATCTAATAATGTGACTTCAAAGCCTTCTCTCTCTAACTTCTTAAGAGTATGAAGAACCGCATGATGTTCAATCTTCGTGGAGATAAGATGCTTCTTTCCCTTCTTCGCTCCAAAAAGAGCTGCTGAACGGATTGCCTGGTTATCTGCTTCACTTCCGCCGGAAGTAAAATAAATCTCATTAAAATCTGCTCCTAAAGCTTCTGCAACGTCCTCTCTTGCTTTCTGAAGTACTTCAGCAGCACGCTGTCCCGTAGAATGCAGGCTGGATGGGTTTCCAAAAACCTCATTCATGCACTTTGTCATCGCATCTATCGCAACAGGACTCATCTTTGTAGTTCCTGCATTATCTGCATAAATATACATAAATTCACCCTCTTCTTTCTAAATCCTATCTGTTTTATAGGGATTATATCTTTAAATTCCTATCCTGTCAATAGGATTTTACAAAAAAGATATTTCTATTCATGTTTTTTATTTTATACACGAACGTGTATACTAAAAAATACTGAAGAATCGGATTATACCCGACCCTCCAGTAAATCTTCCAAAGTCACTGTCTCTAAATAGTCATCAATAATACCATCCAGCTTCTGCCACATTGGGAGCGTAATACAATATCCTGCTTTCTCGCAGGTCACCTTGCCTCCTTCGAGACAATTCACCGGTGCCAAAGTCTTCTCTGTCAACTTTAAAATAGAGCCTATCGTATACTCTGAAGACTTTCTCGCCAGACGATACCCGCCTTTCTTGCCACGACCACTTATAAGCATGCCTCCTTTATGAAGAAGGCTTACGATCATTTCAAGATACTTCATAGATATATTCTGACTCTCCGCAATCTCCTTCAACGGAATTAATTCTTCTCTGTCATTCTGAGCTAAATAAATCATTACCCGAAGTGCATAACGACCTTTCGATGAAACCATCATACCTCTCCACCTCCTAATTCCTAATAATATACTAGGAATTTAGAAATAGCAAGCAAAACTTGTTTTCGCCTTTGTAAGCTGCCAAACACTTGACACATGCACCATAAACCCTTTATAATAGTGTAGTTAAAAATATATTGTCTATATTATTCTATATCATAATACTACAGATGAGTGGATTATTTTACGGAATTATTATAATGAAGGCTATAGGTTTTTCTGTTTCTGATTTAAACAGTACAGACCCTATAGCCTTTTTTATTATGGTAATAGTATAACAAAATCTCCATCACTGATAGTCATTTATTAAAGAATAGCATAACAGAAAAATAAAAAAGAAAGGATACTTTATATGGATCAGACTTATATGAAAGAAAAACCGATTCTACCGCTTTTACTTTTTATGGCAGCACCAATGATTTTATCCATGCTGGTAAATTCTCTTTACAACATTATCGACAGTATTTTCGTTGCACAGATCAGCGAAGATGCCATGACCGCACTTTCTCTTGTATTTCCAATACAAAATTTTGTCAACTCTGTTGCGGTCGGTTTCGGCATCGGAATCAATGTTATGATTGCTTTTTGTCTCGGTGCCGGAGACCAGCTTCATGCGCACAAAGCTGCTTCACAGGGATTCTTCCTCTCCATTGTTCACGGAATCCTTTTAAGTATCACAGGCATCCTCATTATGCCTTCATTTTTAAAACTATTTACTCACAATGAAAATATTTTATCGTTAGGGTTACGTTATTCCAATATCGTTCTTCTTTTTTCAATTATTATCCATGCGGAAATCACTTTCGAAAAATACTTTCAGGCGATGGGGATGATGGTTGTCAGCATGCTCAGTATGCTCTGCGGATGTATTCTAAATATTATACTTGACCCGATTCTCATTTTCGGTCTTGGTCCTTTCCCTCGACTTGGAATTGAAGGAGCTGCTATCGCAACCGGAATCGGACAATGTTCCACCCTGCTGATTTACATTTTATTTTATATTATAAAAAAGCCACCTGTAAAAATACATAGAAACCTGCTTCGCCCAGAAAAGAAAATCTGTGCCCGTCTCTATGGAGTAGGAATTCCTGCAGCATTAAATATGGCACTGCCATCTTTGCTTATCTCTGCTTTAAATGCTATCCTTGCATCCATCTCAGAAACAGGAGTTACAATCTTGGGAATCTATTATAAATTGCAGACCTTCTTATATTTGTCTGTCAATGGAATGATTCAGGGGATGCGTCCGATCATCGGATATAATTACGGAGCAAAAGAATATAAACGGGTAAATAAGATTTACAATCTGGCGCTCATGATTGCCTTTGGAATCATGGCTGTCGGAACCGCACTTTTCATGTTCACTCCTGAAACCTTTATGAAAATGTTCACCACGCAGCCTTCCACGATCACAGCCGGTGCCTCCGCTCTTCGAATTATTTCCTGCGGTTTTATCGTCTCTTCCGTATCTGTTGTATCAAGTGGAGCTTTGGAGGGACTCGGTAAAGGAAATGAATCTCTTGCCGTTTCCTTACTTCGTTATCTCATAATCATCGTGCCGTTAGCATTCATGCTAAGCCAATTCTTTGGTGTGTCTGGCGTATGGCACTCCTTCTGGATTACCGAAGCGATTACAGCGATCATATCTTATATTATTTATAAAAAAGCTCTTCTCAAAAAATAATTACAAAAAAACAGAGACTATTTTCCAAATACAAGAAAATAATCTCTGTTTTATTTTATATTATTTATTTCTGATACTTTGCTCTGTAACGTGAGATTGCAATAAGCAATAATCCTACTCCTGATGCAATAAATAAAATGGTAAACAAGGCAACATTCGTGTTATCGCCTGTTTTCACTTTATTTTTGCTTTTCTTTGTCTTAGTTATATGTTTACTATTACCTGGTTTTGTTTCAGGTTTTGTTTCTGTAGTACTTCTCGTTTCCGTTGTGCTTCTTGTTTCTGTTGTACTTTCTGTTGGTGATTCTACAGGTTCATAATAATTCTTAAACAGAATATCTCGTTTTGCATCTGTCATTTCACCAGTGATATGTGCGGCTATCACTGTTTCTAAATCACCGTTTTCTCCGTTCGTTACAGTAACTCTTACATAATAAACTGTCTGATCATAATGTCCACGTTCATTTGTACCAGAATTTTGTTTTATTGTGTAGCAGTAAATACCGGGAGTTGTATACTGAATTGGTGGAAAAGTTGCTTTATCACTTCCACTGATCTTCAATACACTTTCTGACGGCATCGGTGCATCATCTACTGCCTGAAGCACAACCGTATAATCTTCCTCCGGAGAAGGTGTCTCACCTGAGGTTTGTATGCTGACAGGAATTTGCACTTCAACAGCACCTGCTGCAAAAGTAGAAATTGGAAAAACTGCCAGACATAAAACTACAAGCAATAGCACTGCCGGAATTTTTCTTGTATTCGTTTTCATCTCCTCCTTACTTCTCCGGCGAATAAGGCTTCATTACCGCCAGAATAACGGTTCTTGCATCTGTATAATCTGACGAACAGGTTGACATGGCAAGAATCTGTGAATAATTTTTCGAAGTTCCTATTTTTTTCATTGTATCCTGATGAATATACATTGCATTCTTTTCTGTAAATTTCAGCAGACCGTCTGTGTTTTCCTGCCATTTTTGAGGAATAAAAATATTGTCCTCATTTGCAGAAGTTTTAATACATGCAAAAATCTCAAGCTTATAAGAACGATCTGGAAGGACTAGCGTTCCTGTCCGGTTCTTATCAAAGAATTTCTGCTTCTCGTATAAATCAAGATCACCAAACATTTTATGTTCTGCCATATGATGTCCATACAACAGCGCATATTTCTCCTGAAATGCCCTGTCACAATTAACATCAAGAAATATACTTCCTGACAGAGCAAAATTACCATATACATCTTTGTTGATGTAAGTAAGATTATCTTCTCCCTGAAGGATTGGATAATCAACCTTTGTTCCGTCTAACGTAATCCAGGCACATACATCCGGATTGATCGCACGAAGCTCCTCAAACGTCGGTCCGTTGTCCTCACCTGGTGTCGGTTTATATTTCAACAATTGTGACTGTATGTCATCTACAGCAGCATACACCTGCATATTATCCCACAATGCATATCCGGAATAGGCTCCCGCAATGACAAGAAATAAAATAATCACTGCGCTGAGAAGAGAGTTGGCTGCTTTTAAAAATATTCTTGAAACATCCATGCAGCCACCTCCTTTCACAGCATATCTTTGTTAAAATGCTTCTTTTATCTTTTATTAATACCAGTATTACTTAATTAGTCTTCAAATCTGCGTCTTCTTACAGCAAATACAACTGCGATTGCTAATACACCTGCGAATACTAAGATGTATGGAAGGTTGTCTAAATAAACGCCAGTGTCGATATCACCATTTTTAGTATTTGTAAATGCTGCTGTTTTGGCTTCTGCATTCATAGTACCTTCATCACCCGTTGCATCCTTTGTATAATCTGAAGGAGTTGTTTCTTCTACTTTATAAGTAACACCTGCTGTCAAGTTCTCAATTGCGATTGTATCAAGATGTTTTAATTTGAATGTTGTTGTTCCACTGATTATAACTTCAGCCTGTTTTTCACTTCCAACGGAACCACCTGTTATTGTAGCTGGAAGAGAGTATGTTTTTCCATTTTCTCCTGTTAATGTTACTTTGAAATCGAAATATTTAGACTTATCACCAAGATTACCTGCTACTGTTTTACTAATACTAAGTTTGTTAGCTGTATAAGTATTATTGAATGCTGCTTCACCATTGGCAAGTTTCTTTGTACCTTTTGTAAAGCTAACTGCTGCAATCTCAAAAGTACCATTATTGTCAACAACAGTAACTTTCATTGTAACTGATGCGCTAGCATAAGTAACACCTGCTGTTGTACCTGCTGTTTCTTTAATCGTATAGGAATATACACCTACACTTGTATAAGTTGGTAATTGTACTGTAACATCTTTGTTAGTACCTTCTTTTGTTGCTTCTCCCTGATTATAAGTAACAGGTCTTACAGTTGGTATACCCTGATCCTCTGCATCCACACCACCATCTTTTACTTCTGCTTTTTCAACAGTAAACGCAAATGTTTCTGCAGGTGAGGTTCCTTCTCCAACTAATGTATACATTTTGCTAAATGTAACTGTTCCTCCATTTTCAGGTGTCTGAACTTTTTCTGTTGCCTGCTCTGCAAATGCTGTTGCGCTTAATCCAAGCATCATTGTCAGTGCTAATAAGCATGCAAATAATCGTTTTACTCTTTTCATAATGTTTCCTCCTTAATATAATAAGTAAATTTGTTATTTCTAAACCCCTTGCGGTAGTTTATTCAATAGTATTCATTTCATGTTTACGGTACGTTTGCAAACACACTATAGTTCTCGTCTGCGTAGTACTGTAATCACTTTGGCCTTCACATTTTCCTTCTTAATCGGACCATAATCACGGCTGTCTTTTGCCTGTGTTCTGTAATCTCCCAGTATGAAGACACAGCCTTTTGGTACTCTATACGGATATTTTTTTATTCCTTTTTTTGCATAAGTAGGAAATGCGATTTCTCCAGTCTGTGGTGTTCCATTAACAAGCAGCTCTCCACTGTCGTCTAATGTAATGACGTCTGTTTCCTGACCAAGTATTCTTCCTACCTGTTCTTTCCCATTTACTTTGTATACAACAACATCATTTTTCAGGAAAGTTCTCTGTAAACGAAACCCTATGAGCAAGTCACCGCCTTTGACTGCCGAAAACATTCCATTATCCGGTGCCCTTGTAATTAAAAATCCCTGTGTAAATAATAATCCGCCGCACACAATTACTAATACGATTCGTATAAACAACTGTATGTAACCATTTCTGGTTTCTGCTTCTCTTCTTCTTTTGCGGATTATCTGAGAACAGCTTCTATTGTTTGCAGCCCGCATCACCTCCGCACCTCATTCCTGATTTCTTGTGGCATCTCACTTTCTGTATTGTCCATCTCTGCCGGTTCTGTAATACCATCATGTTCTATCAGCTCTTGTTTATATTGATAAATCAGGTTTCCATACGTTTTATCATGGTCTTCCAACAAAATGTTATATCTTTCCCGCTCCGCTCGAATCGCAGATTCATAAAGTCGGTTCAACTCTTCAAGCTTCTTCCAGACATCATTCTCATCTACACCGCCAAACATCATCCTTCGGAACTTCACTGTTTGAAACCATTTGATTATTTCCTTATGTTCCTGATTTATTCCCTCTGTAGTAGAATCATTTTCTCTTGGAGATAAAGCTTCTTTTGCTTTACGTCCTCTATTTGATCTGGTTTTTCTTTTATGTCTTTCTGCCATCGCTGTCACCTTTTAAACAAAGCGTTTTTTATAGCTATAAAGCAAGAAACCTATTATTCCTGCGATACTAAGGGCAAATAATGTAATAAATGGAAGAACATCTGATGCAATTCCTGTATCCGGAATAGCTTCTTTATTATTTGTAAATACAACCTGATGTGCACTTACATCCTCTTTTGCTTGTATACTTGCTATGCTAGCCTTTCTATTTGTTACAGTTTCATCATCAACTGTGTAAGAAGTTGTATATCTGCTTCCTGAATAATCATTTTCTGTAATAGTGACATTTGCTCCAACAGGAATTTCTGTTAAAATCTTTTCATCATTATTTGCTAAGTTCACTGTTGCAGAACCTTTTTTATCCTCATTACCAACTTTAAATAACACACTTTTATTGTCCTTTTCTACAGAAATATTAAACGTAAACTCTTTTTGTTTATCACCCATACTTCCAGTCACCAATTTTTTCAGTATAATGGATGTAGTCTTTGGGCTATAGTGTGCGTAAAAGTTAACTGTACCATCTGCCAGTTCAGCACCTGATGGGCTATAACTCCAGCTAGTATCTGCAATTTTTTTTGTACTGTCATAAGCTCCACCAGCCTCATTCTCTGGATACCAGCCATCAAGGACATAGGTAACACCATTGACAGGTTTTGTAGAACCAATTGTTGCTTTTTCTGTTTTAGCAACCTTACTTTCTGTTACATAATTTTTCGCATCAACTAGTTTATAATCACTATTTGGATCTTTTACCCAGAACTTTGCAGTAAAAACATTTTTACATTTAACATCAATCGTACAGTCAATATGATAATTCTGATTTACAGTAGGACTATTGTCCTTTGAAATTTTAAATGGCGTTAATGTAATCTGCGTTACATCAGTCTTGCTTAAACCAGTTACCTTTAGTTGCTTTTCAATTGTTGATTTATAAGCTGTCCATATATTGTCTAAAATATAATTAAAGTTATCTGCATCCTTGTTTATTACCCAGTTAGTTGCTGTACTACCATCCGGCCAGGACACAACATAGGAACTTACATTATTTGTAATATTTTTATTTTCTTCCCATGTGGCACCTGTTGTATTAATCTTTCCAAACAAGGTACTCGTATCAGATTCCGGAGCCCAATATTTAATATCATTACTTGATGGCACTCCATCTGGTGTTGCAAGAAAGTAAATTGCTGCTATTTCATTCGATGCTTTAACCACGTTAACAGTGTATGACTCCTCTTTTGTTTCTGAAGAACCCCACCAGTGTGATAACTTATAGCTATGTTTAATCGTTACTGTACCTGTAGTTATTCCCCTAACTGTTACCGTTGGTTTATTATTATTACCGTCTATAGTTGCAGTATTTGTATCACTGCTAGTCCACTTATGATTACTAGTGTCAAGTCCTGTTGTTCCTGTTAACGTAATCGTCTTCCCAACCTGTACTTCCTTAGGTCCAGTAATATTTGCCACCTGAATTTTCTGGCGCTTTGCATCTGCTGCCTGTGTTTCTTCTTCAGCCTTTTTCTCGCTTGTTTCTTCCTCACCGTTTTTACTTTCGGTTGTCTTTTCTGTAGCAGTTTCCGTTGTCTTTTCTTCTGCGGATTCTGTCTTTTCTTCTTCCGCTGTTTTTGTTGTGGCTTCGGATGCATCTGTTGTGTCTGTTGTTTTTTTATCTGCGTCTGTTTCTTCTTTTGTATATTTCTCTTCTTTTGAAGTATCCTTCTCAGATTTTTCTTTTTTCTCTTTTTCTTCTTTTTGTGTGCTGTTTTCTTTCGCACCTTTGTCATTCACATCTTTGGAATCACTTTGTTTTTCTTCTGAACTATCCTTGTTTTCCTTGGTTTTCGATTCAGAATCTGACTTTTTAGTATTTTCCTGTTTCGTTTTAGTTTCTGCTTCCGACGATTTCTGTCTGGTCGTAGCGGTCTCACCGTTTTGATTGTCTGTCTTTTGTACAGATTGCGTTGTCCCACTTTCAACCTGACTCATGCGGTCCACCGCAAATGTTGAAATAGATACACTACAGACAAGTATCAACGCCATGCACATCATGACGATCCTCTTTAATAATCTGTACTTCCCAGATGAATGATTATGTTTCATACTTAACCTCCTTACTTTCCCCGGCATAATGGTCGGGAATCAGATTTATATTTCCTTTGTTAATTACTTTCCTATGTACATATACAAAAAGGGCAGGCATATACTTTGGGGATGTATACTGCCTGCCTCTATCAGATATTTTCCAGCCGTAGCGGGGAAAGTTGCTTTAAATTCTGAAAAATATCAGATATTTATCGACAGATGTATATCTCAGAAACTTATACGGTCTGTCTCTATCAAATGTCTTCTCGAAAATAACAGAACACGTTGCATTTTGAGAAAAACATATGATATTTGCTGTCATGCAGTACCTTCTTTACACGTTCTTCACCACATAATACTTATTATGTGGTAAAGAAATCATGTTCTTGTAAAAAAAGACATTAAAAAATAAGCTACCGATTTTCTATTTTCGTTAGCTATCTTTTTAATGTCTTTTTTTATCTGTATACAATTTTTTATTACAAAGAGATTGCTTTTTTTTTAATATATGATATAATATGTAAACAAGTAGTACAAATATATATGATAGTTTTTACCGCATAATAAGTATTATGTGGTTTTTTTATTTTTATTTTTTTTTAACCGCACTGCACAATTAAACCTAGCGTAGATAATTGCCTCATTTCCTCTTCTCCACTTCCCATCGTGTAGATTCTCGTGGTATCAACTCTTGAATGACCGAGAATATCAGCCAGATGCACAACATCTTTTTCTGCTTTATAATAGGTGTAAGCGAATAAATGTCTTAAATTATGCGGAAATACTTTTTCTTTTTCTACCCCTGCCGCTTCACATAATTTTTTCATTTCATGAAAAATATTACTTCTATCTAATGGTTTTCCTCTCTTCGTGATAAAAATAGTTCCGGAAGTTATTTTTTCTTTTCTACAATACTCTTTTAATAAACAACAAAGCTTTGACGGTAATAATATCGTTCTTGTTTTATTTTTCATAAATATAACTGCTCTTTTTCTTTCAACTGCTCTTACTGTAATATATTTCAATTCACTGACTCGGATTCCACTTCCACATATCGTTTGAAGAATGCAGTATAATCGATATTTTCCTTTCCTTTGTGCTGCTTGAAGTAATTGATAATATTCTTGCTTTGTCAGTTCCCTTTCTCTATCCCGAAAAGTTCTCCGCTGTATTTTTAAAGATTTTACAATACATTCATACCAATTATTTATTTTAAAAAAATGATTGAGTGATGCTAACATCGAATTTACACTGACCGGTGCGTACTTTTCTATCAAACTTCTCTTGTACGAAAGAACAATCTCCTTCGTGATATTTCCCTGACTTTCTGTTTCTTCAACATATTGAAAAAACTTTCTGACATCACGCATATATTTTTCTATCGTCGCCTGGCTTTTTTCTTCTTCTACAAGAACTTCCTCATAATCCACAAGCATTTCCCGATTCAACATATATTTCATCACACTTTCCCCCTTCATTTATATTTTAGTCCCTTTGATACCAGATTGCTACGTGCTTTGCACTCTTGCAAACAAACTTGCACCGGCTTTCTGACATTTTAACCCCGGTATCATCATATTATAAGCCAAATAAATTAAGTTATGCAAAACTCTCTTAGGGAATTCGAACGATATTTCTTATTGAAGTACATTCAAGTCGAGCCACCTGAAAGAGGTGGGAGTCTTCTCGACTGAGATAAATAATATCAGGGTCAAAAGATCAGAAAGCCGATACAAGCTTGCTTGCAAGACGACTTTTGACCTTTTGACCCTGATATCTAATAAATTTTAGAAAGGGTATTTCATTAAATTAGAGGTATTTTTTAAATGTGTAATTACTTATTGATATACGTTACTTTTTAATATAAATTACTTTACTGCGTTATTATGAGTTTTTTATATGCGTTACTATGCGATTACTATAATTGCTTGTTACTATTTTTTACTATGAGTTACTACGAGTATTTCTTTGAATGATACGCTTTCTTATGCGTTCTGAGCCAGCTGTTCTCCCAGTTCTTCACACTGTTTGATCGCGTCATCATCTGGAGTTTCCTGGCAGATAAGGCCTTCACCATTTAATACGGTTGCACCTGCTGCTGTCATTCTTTCTTCCCAGTCTCTCATCCACTGACCGTCGCCCCAGCCATAGGAACCAAAAAGTGCGATGGTTTTTCCCTGTGCGAAGCCTTCTACTTCTTCCACAAACGGTTCCATCTCCATCTCTTCGAGTACTTCAGCACCCATTGCAGGACATCCAAGAGCAAATACCTTTGCTGCTTTTAAGTCTTCCATAGATGCGCCTGAGACTTCTACTACATCTGCTTCTTTACCAGCTTTTGTAATTCCGGCTCCGACAGCTTCTGCCATAGCTTGTGTGTTACCTGTCTGAGACCAGTACACTACACTTATCTTGCTCATTGCTGCTTCCTCCTGAAAATTATTACTGTGATTCACCACGATGTTTCCATCATCGAAAGGGTCTTACAAGGAACTTTAAGCCGCGCCATCCAGCAGTAAATTACTGCTGCAGCTCTCGATTACATTTCTTATTCCGATACCTTTTGATACCAGTTCAATTAACGCTTCCTTCGCCCGGTCAAATTTGTAAAACAATTGCTTTGCTTCTGACAGGTCTCCATAAACTTTCCAGTAACCAGAATAGAGATAATTTTTCCCCTCATTCACCACAAATCCTTTGACATCTTCTGCAGGATAACCTAACAGAACACCAATCTCATGGGGAAAAGCTTTCCCTTTCTGCACGTAAGCTTCATATCGCATCTGAATTGTTTGAAGAATATCTGATAAGATAATTCCGCTGTATCCCGCCTCATTAAGAAGAACTCTGTTCTCTGCCCGCATAAGCCAGGCAGTCAGCCTTTCTTCTCTGTACAGAAAAAATGTTGTCTTACATTCTGACTTTGCCAATCTTATATAAGAAATATCCGTTCCGTCAAGAATTGCTCCAACATATTTCTCGTTCTTTGATGGTATAATCAAAAGATTCGCCACCTTAAGTCCAGTAATCAGCGGCGCACACTGCAGGGCCATCTGTGTTCTGATATTATCTTTATCCATTTTCTGTACAATCTCAAATACTTCCTGTCTCATGGTGCCTCCTTGTTTTTTGCTTTGTTAGTTATTACTAACTTGCATTTATAATACCTAACTTTGACCCATAAGTCAATAGCTTTATTGATATACTTTTCTCTATAACTATTTATTTCATGCATTAAACTAACGAAAATAAAAAAATTAGACCATTGCAACTGTAAAGATATCGCTGCAAGGGTCTAATTTTTTTATTTTCTGTTTATTGGCTTCATATGAATAATAAATGAGTAATATTAGGTAAGACAAGGGGCATAAGACAGAAAAAAAGAATCCCCTACAATAGCAAATGTAATGTGAGAGCAAGTAAAAATGCCGGGGAGGCATTTTCTACGCAGCGATATCTTTACAATTGCTATTGTAGGGGATTCTTTTTTTCGTCTGTTTTCCCTAAATTAAGGAAGCAAATTCTTCATGCTTTTTAAGCTAATTAACAGTGTTGATACGTTGTGGCACAGTGCGGATGTTGCTGGTGCTAATACTCCTGCGACTCCTAATACGATCAGGCTGGAGTTGATTGCTACGATAGAACGATAGTTTGTGTGAATTCGTTTTAATAACGCATTACTGAGCTGTTTTAAGACGACAACTTCATATAAGCTTTCTGCGCTGATCGTGATGTCTGCGATTTCTTTTGCGATTTCAGCACCATCACTGACAGCAATTCCTACGCTTGCGGCAGAAAGAGCCGGGGAATCGTTGATTCCATCTCCAATCATCATGACCTTTCTTCCTTTTTCTTTTTCTTTCGTAATAAAGTTTGCCTTATCTTCTGGAAGTACTTCTGAATAATATTCATCAACGCCAACACGTTTTGCGATGGCGGCAGCGGTTCTCTCGCTGTCTCCGGTCATCATAACAACTTTTGTGATTCCTGCTTTTTTCAGCTTTTTAATGACATCTGCTGCTTCCTCACGTAGAGGGTCTTCGATGCAGATGACGGCAGCAAGTGTGCCTTCTAATGCAAGATATAAATGAGAGTATTCTTCTGGAAGTGCTTCAAATTTTGCTTCTTCTCCTTCTGGAATCTTGCAGTTTTCATCTTCAAATACAAAATGATAGCTTCCGATTATGGCTGTTTTTCCTTCGATTGTTGTGGAAATTCCATGTGCTACAACATACTGCACTTTTGAGTGCATTTCTTCATGATCAAGTTCTTTCTTTAATGCCGCATCTACAACTGCTTTTGCCATGGAATGTGGAAAATGTTCTTCCATACATGCTGCCATACGAAGCATTTCATCTGCATTATTTTCTCCAAATGGGACAACTTCTGCCACTGTTGGCTCTGCTTTTGTTAACGTTCCCGTCTTATCGAACACGATCGTATCTGCCTCTGCAACGGCTTCCATATATTTACCGCCTTTTACAGTTACGTTATGCTGGCTTGCTTCACGTATCGCGGACAATACAGAGATTGGCATGGCAAGTTTTAACGCACAGGAGAAATCAACCATAAGAACGGCGATTGCCTTTGTTGCATTTCTCGTAGCCAAATATACAAGTCCAGTTCCTGCTAAAGTATATGGTACGAGTTTATCTGCCAAATGTTCTGCCTTGCCCTCAAGACCTGATTTTAATTTCTGTGAATCTTCGATCATTGTAACTATCTTGTCGTAGCGTCCACTTCCACCGACTGCTTTTACTTCAACAGTGATTTCTCCTTCTTCTACAACTGTTCCGGCATAAACAGATGCCTGATCTGCCTTTCTCACCGGCATGGATTCCCCGGTGAGAGAAGCTTGGTTAACCATTGCCTCCCCGGCACTTACAATGCCATCAAACGGAATAACATTTCCCATGTGTACGACAATGCTGTCACCCTGTTTAATCTGTGAATATGGCACGAGAACTTCTCCATCCTCTGTCTTTAGCCATACCTTTTCTACATTCAGTGACATAATTCTTGCGAGATCACCTACGGATTTCTTATGTGTCCAGTCTTCTAGCAGCTCTCCAATTCCAAGAAGGAACATGACGGAGCTTGCTGTATCATAATTGCCTCGAAGAATAGATACTCCGATTGCTGTCGCATCAAGTACCGGTACTTCTAACTTACGCTGTGCAAGGGTCCGAATTCCTTTCCATATATATCCAATAGATTTTACCCCTGTATACACTGCACGAAACGGTGCCGGTAATAAAATCTTTCTTGCATAATGTGCCATAATCTGTCCGATCATTTTTTCCTGAAATTCACGATTCAGATTTCTTCCGGAGTTTTCAATAATGCCATCCGGCACTTCAACCTTTTCATAAACAAATTTTTGTATTCCTTTAATAATATTTCTTCGTACAAGGCCATCCGCATCCGCTTTATAACAAACAACTGCATCTGCTGTTCTGTCATAAACTTTTACAGATTCCACGCCTTCCATATTTTCCAGATAATATAACAGAATATCTGCCTGCTCACAGGTCATCTGTTTCTTCTGAACTACATGAAAACGTATTCTTCCTTTTATCTCATGTTTTATCTGAAACTTCAAAATATTCACCTCTTCATTTATCTGTTTGTCTGTTTATCACATCAACTGTTAAAAAAAGAGACCGCCTCTATTCTGCAGTCTCTTTATCTAACTCTTCATCCAAATTGTTAAAACTATTCTGCAGCTTCCTCTACTGCTTCTGCCCCAACTTCTTCTGTTGTTTCTTCTTCTGTTTCTTCTTCCGCTTCTGCTTCTTCTGCAAATTCTGCTGCAGCTTTTGCTTCTGCACGCTCTTCGTTAATCTGCTTTGCACCTTCGTAAATATCTTCTGCATTTTCCTGAACAGTTGTAACTGTATTCATAACCGTTTCTTTTGCTCTTAAAACAGCTGCTGTACAGTTAGTGTAAAGCTTCTTAGCATCATCACTTGCTAAAGCTTTAATACCTGCTGTTCCAAATAAAGTACCTGATGCAAATAAACCTACTTTTTTCCAGTTAATTTTAGTTAAACATTCAAACATATCTATGACCTCCTGATAATATAATCTTATGTAGCGTTACTTTTCTTTTCACGCAATAATAAGCCAACCGAGGAGAAATTACAAGTAAAATATTCACAAATGAGATTTTTTCTCACTTACCCTCGCCTGGCATTATTTATTCTCAATAAGCACTGTATTATTATCTTATTCAGGTTTTAAATCAGATAGAATCTAGACCATAATTTTATTCGCCATATCTTTTCCAATGGCAACTCTAGAATCCTTCACATTCACGATCATATTGCCATTAATCTCAGAAACAACTGTAATTGTTCCACCAACAACAAATCCTAATGTCTCTAAGAATTTCTTTGTCTCCTGTTTTCCACCAATCTTTTTAATTATCACCGGTTCTCCCTGACTTGCCATCGTTAATGGTAACATAATAACCTCTTTCTTTTGTACGTTTGTTAAACCTTACTTTTATTTTATACACTCTTATCTAGTTAGTATGCTCTAATATTCATTAGAAGTCAATAATTTATTTGAGATTTTTTCTCAATAATCAATTTTTCATATAAAAATATGGCAGTGATTCTGCATTTTATACATGAATCACTGCTATAGAGTTAGATTAATATTTCAATTTAATATTTCAATACTTTCTTCAGTTGTTTTACTGCCTTGGCGCTTTTCTTACTTTTCAGATCCTGATAATCAAAGAAAGCAAATCCATCGCAGCCTTTCTTTCTCGCATACTGTACCTGTTTTTTAAGTATATTTGCATCGGATCGCCACTCTCTTCGTTCTGCAGAACCTGCTCCGATATTATGGCCTGCGCGGTATACGGCAATTCCTATATATACCTTTACTTTTTTACTTTTTGCCGCATTCATCCATCGATTAGTTACTCTATCAAACTTCGCATACGGATGCTTGAATCCCCAGTAAATCTGTGGGCAGATATAATCTACATAATCAGAAGAATTGAGCCACTTGTTGATATCAACATAATATGAATATCTGCTTGTGAGATTATCAATATTTCCTGCCGGGCTGATTCCAAATGTCACACTTGGATCAATAGATTTTACTGCACTGTGAATCGACTTTACCAGCATATTTACCTGTTCTCTTCTAAAGCTTACGATATTTTCCTTTTCTTTTGCCATTGTAGAAGCTCTGTATTCTTTTGCATCAAAAGCAGAGTTTACATTTGATGAGCTGAAAGCCGGATAAAAATAATCATCCATATGTATTCCATCAACATCGTAATTCTCTACGATTTCTTTTACTCCGTTTACGATCAGGTTTCTTACCTGAGCTTTCGCCGGATTGTAATACAGGCTTCCTTTATAAGCTAAAACATTACGGCGTGTCTTTTTCTTATTATGCCACTTTCTTGCTGGATTCTTTGTAGAAAGCTTCTTATAATTCGTGGAACCGGATGCTACACGATATGGATTGATCCATGCTTCAATTTTCATTCCGTTTGCATGTGCTACCTGTGTCATAATTTTTAATGGATCATATCCTGGATTCTTTCCCTGTTTACCGGAAATACACTTTGACCATGGAAAATATTTCGACTTATACATCGCATCCCCAAATGGGCGGACATGAACGATTATACAGTTCATTCCAAGGCTTTTTCCCTTTTTTACTGCCTGTGTAAAATACTTTTTAAATGTTGTGGCATTTCTCTTTTTATACTTTGCTCTGTAAGCAGTATAATCATAATAGGAAAACCAAAATGCCTTGTACTCATCTGTATTGGCTGTTGTCTGTTCTGTCTGAGCGTCAGAAGCTTCTGCAGCATTTACCGCCACACTGCCAAATGTATTGCCCAGCAGAAGGCAGGTCAGCAACACCGTCAGAAAAAGTTTACTTTTTCTTCTTAACATTAACATATGTATTCTTCATTCCTTTCCTCTGTAATGTATCAGATGTGAGATGACTCAGAACTACTTATAACATAGATTTTTGTCAGAATAAAGACCTTTTACAAAACACATTGATAAAATTTATATCGCAGGTAGCTGCTGCGTAATACAGTGGATATTTCCTCCACCATATACGATTTCTTTTGTATACACTCCTACTACTTTTCTTTCCGGGAACATTTCCTGAATTTGCTGTAATGCTAATCCATCATTTTCATCTCCATATTGAGGAACGATAACTCCTCCATTTACAATAAGGAAGTTGGCATAAGATGCTATACATAATTCTCCTTCCAGACGTTCTTTCGCATCTCTTGTCCGGTCAATGTGAAAATCTTTGCCTATCGCAACCGGAACTGACGGACAACAAAGCTTATGCACTTTTAATTTTCTTCCCTTTGCATCGGCTGCCTGGCATAGAAACTCATAGGCTGCCTTCGCTGTTTTATAAAAAGGATGTGTTGTATCTTCTGTGTAAATACAGGCAACTTCCCCCGGTTTTATGAAACATGCGACATCATCAATATGCCCGTTCGTTTCTTCCGGGTCAATTCCATCCTTCACCCATAACACTTTTTCTCCACCAAGATATTGTTTTAATTTTTCTTCAATTTCTTCTTTTTTTAAATGAGGGTTTCTTCCCGGACTTAACAGACACATTTCTGTCGTTAATATTGTTCCTTCTCCATCTACATGAAAGGAACCGCCTTCTAAGACAAAGTCTTCTGTTCTGTAAGAATCTGTTTCTGTCAATTCACAAACTTTTTCTGCCACTCTGTCATCCTTATCCCATGGGAAGTAAAGTCCATCATAAAGTCCGCCCCACGCATTAAATTTCCAGTCGCAGGCCCGTCGTTCTCCTTTGGCATTGACCAAAAATGTTGGTCCGCAATCTCTGATCCATGCATCATTTGATGACATTTCAAGTACGGTAATTTTATCTGAAAGTGTCGCTCTACAGTTTTCATACTGTCTGTCTGACACAAACATTGTAATCGATTCAAATTCTGCAATTGCTTCCGCTACTGCTGCATAAGCTCCTTGTACCGGTTTTGCTCCATCTCTCCAGTTATCTGTTCTCTCCGGCCACAGCATAAAAATTCTCTCCTGCTTTTCAAATTCGCCGGGCATTCGGAAACCATCCTGTTTTGGAGTAGAATCTGTAATTCTTTTTGCCATATATTTCCTCCATTCTATTAGAAATGTACTCTCGGAATCTTTTTGTGCTTGATTTTGCAAGAAAGACTCCGAGAGTACATTTAGAAGTATTTATCTGCCATGTGTAGTTAATATATGATACATTTCTGGTCTTCTGTCACGAAAAACGCCCCATTCTCTTCTTCTCTGTGCAATCTCGTCTAAATCAAAGGTATGTGTTAATACACCTTCTGTCTCTCTGTCTGCCTCTTCTACGATGGCTCCTGTTTCATCTGTAATAAAAGAAGAGCCATAAAACGTCATAGATGAATTTCCAAACGCATTTTTCTCTGTTTCTGTGCCAATCCGGTTCGAAGCATGTACCGGCATAATATTTGCTGCTGCATGTCCCTGCATACATCTTTGCCAATGTGGTTTTGAATCAATATTCAGTGTCGGTTCTGAACCTATCGCTGTCGGATAAAAAAGCATTTCGGCACCAAGGAGTGCCATCGCTCTTGCTGCCTCCGGGAACCACTGATCCCAGCAGATTCCTACGCCGATTTTTCCATACGCAGTATCCCATACTTTAAAACCTGTATCTCCCGGTGTAAAATAAAATTTTTCTGCATAAGGCATTCCATCTGGAATATGCGTTTTTCGATACACGCCAAGAATTTCTCCAGTCGCATCAATTACCGCTATACTATTAAATGCTGTATTTCCATTTTTTTCATAAAAGCTGACCGGTATTACGATGCCAAGCTTTTTCGCAAGTATTTTAAACTGATTTATGGCTGTATTTTCTTCCACTGTCTTTGCCAGATTAAAATATGCAAAGTTATGACTCTGACAAAAATATGGTGTTTCAAAAAGCTCCTGTAATAAAACGATATTCGCACCTTTTTCGGCAGCACTTCTTACTAAATGTTCTGCTGTATTCAGTGTTTTTTCCCTGTCCCAGGAACAAGCCATCTGTGTAACTGCTGTCGTAACTTTTCTCATATGGATTCCTCTTTATTCTGCACAGGATTCATAAATCTTTACAATATCCTCTTTATTCAAATGATAGTATGATCTAGTGGAAATCCCGCTTGTTCTTACGGCCTCTTCTGCCATTTCTTCAAATTTTTCTGCGTTGATTCCTACTTCCTTTAACGTAGAAGGAAGTCCAAGACTCTTGAAAAATTCTGCTGTTTTTTCAATCGCTTTTTCAGCAATTTCTCTGGCATCTCCTTCTGTAAGGTCCCAGACATTTCTTCCAAACATTGCAAATCTCTCTACTGTTGCATCACAAAGAACTGCTTTCATCCATGCAGGCGTTACGATGGCAAGCCCTTCCCCATGTGTAATATCATAGTAGGCAGACAGTTCATGCTCTATCGGATGACAGGACCAGGCGCCGCCCTTTCCGACAGTAAGGATATGATTAAGGCCTAAGGAGCTTGCCCACATAAGATTGGCTCTCGCTTCATAATTTTCCGGTTCTTTTAGCGCGATCGGTCCATAATGAATCACTGTCTTCATCAGACTTTCTGAAATACGGTCTGTCAGATACGCATCATCGGTTGGCTGGAAATACTGTTCCATGGCATGAGATAGAATGTCGGCAGTTCCTGCTGCGGTCTGTTTTGCCGGAAGCGTATATAAATAAGTAGGGTCACAGATTGAAATAGTTGGATACAGGATAGGACCGGCAATTTCGATTTTTTCGTTTGTCTCTTCATTTGTAATAACGGCTCCCGGATTCATTTCTGAACCAGTAGCTGCCATCGTAAGAACAACTGCGATAGGGAGTGCCTTTGTCATCTTACTCCGGTCAAGCATTAAATCCCACGCATCTCCCTCATAATATGCCGCACAGGCAATATGTTTTGAAGCATCGATTGAACTTCCTCCACCAACCGCAAGGATCACATCGATGTTCTTCTCTTTACAGATAGCTGCACCTTTTCTTACCGAATCAAGCTTGGGATTTGGCTCGATTCCTGATAATTCATATATTTCGAACTCTTTCAATAAGTCTAAAATTGTATCATAAAGTCCGGTTCTTTTAATGCTTCCACCACCGTAGACCATTAAAATTCTTTTCCCGTATTTTTTTAATTCTTCTGGAAGGCAGGCAATCTGTCCTTTTCCAAAACGAATATCGGTTGGAACACAAAAATTAAAATTATTCATATATAAAGTTCCTTTCTATACTTAAAATTCAAAATCCTAAAATTTAAATTCTTAAACTTCAAAATCCTAAAATTCAAATTAAATACATATATGTTTTTACATAGGATTTTGATCAGATTTTTGCCTTAAATCGATTATAATGTAAGGCGGAAATATCGATATCTGTCTTTCCTGTCAACATTAATTTGGCAAGCTGATCTCCTACTGCCGGTGCGATACCAAAGCCATGTCCGGTAAATCCACAGGCAAGCACTAAACCGGGAACTTCTTCCACTGTTCCAAGAACCGGTACACCATCCGCACTCTTATCGCTCCAGCCGGCCCATGTACGGACAATCTTCGCATCCGCAAGATCTGGGAAATACTTTATGATACCACGACAGATACAAGGCGCTGTGATACTGCTCGTAATTGGTGTTCCATTGTCTTTGCGAAATGGCTCTAATCCGGAAGAACCACCAAATACGAAGGAGCCATGTTTCGTCTGATGTCCGTAGAAATCCGCTTCTGCCGTTCCAAGCATCTGATCAAACATATGTGGTTCTGCTTCTGTGACGAGTGCCTCAATTAATGAAGAAGTCATTGGAATATCAATTCCAACCGTTCCGGCAATCTGCCGGCTTGCAAGTCCTGCTGCCACAAAGACCTGATCACCTTCATATACATTATTTGGTGTGACTACCTGACGAACATGCCCTTTTATTTTTTTGAGCGCAACTACCTTTTCTCCTGTAATGAAATGTGCACCAAGCCGTCTTGCCATCTTATAAAAACCAAGTGTTGTTGTCAGTGGATTCGCATGTCCATCTGTCGGGCACCAGCTTGCTACCGTAACTTCTTCTGAAAGATACGGATTGATTCTTCTCACTTCGTCTCCATCAATCATACGGACATCCAGGCCACATGCTCTTGCCTTATTGGCAAGATTCGTTAAGATTTTTGCATGCTCTTCATTTTTCCCAAGCCGGAGATTACCATCCTGATGATATTCACAATCTACTTCTAATTCTTCTGAAAGAGTTGGCCATAAATTTTTAATTCCATACATAACAAGCGGCAATTCTCTTGGATCACGTCCGGACTGACGTACACCGCCTCCGTTACGGCTAGAGCCTCCGTTTCCGATGTGGTCGCTTCCTTCTAATACAATAACGGAGCTTCCTGCCTTTGAAAGATAATACGCTGTTGCACATCCAATGATTCCCCCACCAATAATAATGACATCTGCATGATTATTCTTCATCCTGACCAGCCTCCTTTTCTTCATTCGCAAAAATATGCATCTCGATCGGACGCATCGGAACTCTTGATGTTGCCGGTTCTAACTCTGCCGGAGATACTTTTAATTCTCTGGCCACAATAGATTTTACAAGTTTAGAACAAGTCTGTCCCTGGCAAAGTCCCATGCCCGTTCTCAAATATCTTCTGATTTCTGTTAAAGTAAACATTCCGTCATGGACGGCTTTTCTGATTTCTCCTTTTGTAATTTCCTCACATCGGCATATGATTCTGTCATCATCCGGTGCCGGAATAAATTCTCCTATATCTCTTGATCTGTCATTTACACTGTTCATCTATGTCACCGCACCTTTCTATGCCTTAAAAAATCTTGCTTTCATCACATATTCTTTCGGCACTTTGATTGTCAGAAGATTTGTATGGTCAAATGCCTTCGCTGTTTTCACATCAATAACCTCTGCTTCACAGATTTCTTCACCATTACGTCCCAGTCCATGACCCTTTGTTCCTTTTTCCGGAAGAGGAAGGAATTCATATGGCAGTGTAACGGAGGCAAAATCCTCATCGAGATTTTCATCAATTAAGAAAATAGCCTGACCGGAACAAGATGCCACACACATTCCACAGCCGATACATTCCTTCGTTTCATCTACTGCCGGAAGAGAAGTAATATTCTCTCCGATCTTAATACAATGCTTCGGACAGGCATCCTGACATGGATTACATGGGATATTCTGCGAACATTCCATTACTGGGTGAATTCCTATTTTATGGGTAATACCCGGATATTTTTCAATCTCGTCATCTGATAAATAGCCTTTTTTCAAAAGATTCATGGAAATATCGATTCCCTCTTCTGTTTTCTCAAGAATCTTTCCTCTGTTCTTTGGAGCAAACATTCCCTGACGGAGATTTTCAAGTGCATCTGTATTTTTCTTTACTTCTGTATCTAGTTCCTCTTTTTCAATAAATCCAAGATAATAAGCTGCTGCCACGCCGGAAATTCTTCCTTCGATCATAGCAGAACTTGCTTCTTCGATTCCGGATACATCTCCCGCTACAAACACTCCATCTACCGATGTCTCTCCAAGTTCATCAATAAGAGGAACCTGTCCACCTCTCTTTGGATTATCTTCCATCTTACAGCCTGCCATTTTTAAAAGCTGTGACATCGGAGAAAGACCAACGGCAAGGCAAATGGTATCTACATCAAAGTGTTTTTCTGTTCCCGGAATAAACTGGAACGTATGATCTACTTCTGCGATCGTTACTCCCGTTACATGATCTTCCCCTTCTGCCTTTTTAATCGTATGAGATAAATAAAATGGTACGCCAGTTCTCGCAACTTTTGCTGCATGGACACCGTATCCACCAACTCTCGGCGCTGCATCTACTAATGCTACTACTTCACAGCCTGCCTGCAGAAGCTGAAAACTTACAACCAATCCTACATTTCCAGAGCCAAGCATCAACACTTTTTCTCCCGGTTTAATACCATGAAGATTCATCATTGTCTGCGCTGCACCAGCACCGATTACGCCCGGAAGTGTCCATCCGTCAAATGTAACCATGTTTTCTGCTGCGCCTGTCGCAACAATAATCGCATCCCCTTTGTAATGGTGAATTGCCTCACCAATCTTTACAACGATCTCTTTATCCATATAAAGTCCAATTACTGTTGCATTTAATACAACTTTTACACCTGCCGCATTTGCTTCTTCTAATAACTGCTTTCCTATATTAAATCCTCTGATTTTTGCTTTATGTTCCTTTGAACCAAAAAATTTATGAATCTGTTTAAATAACTGTCCACCAGGTTTTTCATTTTCATCAAATACAACTACTTCAAGACCTCTTTTTGCTGCTTCAATTGCTGCAGATAAACCGGAAGGTCCTGCCCCTACAACAATCAGATCATACCGTTTCAGTTTCATAAGACTCGCTCCCTTTCCTGTTTCCCTCTGAATTATTCTTTCGTTTAGATTTCGCTTACTTGCTTTTCCTGTCTTTTCTTCCCACTATTTATTAATTTATTATTTAAGTTTTCTTGCACTGTTCATTACTTTTATACGTCTTTTACTGTTCATCAAAAGGCTTTGCACTGACACCGTACTGTGTTTCTACTTTCATTCCCTCTGTCAGCGGTGTCACACAGGTCCTTATATTCGGCTTTCCATCTACGACCATAACACAGTCTGTACATCTTCCGATTGCACAAAAGATACCTCTTGGTTTGTGCTGCTTTTTTGTATACCGATGGACCATCACGCCCGCAGCCTTTAATGCAGCCGCTACCGGCTCTCCCTCATATCCTTCTAATTCTTTTCCATTATATGTAAAAGTAACCTTTCTTCCCTTTTCTGTTTTTCCCAAAACTGGATGCTCTACAATTCTTGTACTCATAAAACTCTTCCTTTCGCTAATACAAATCTGGCTGATCCCATAAATGAAGATTTACTCCAAGTCCTAATTCTTTTGCTTTTTCATAACAAATCTTACCCCAGGCAACATCTTCTACCGGCATTCCGCCAACAGAATAAACAATAATCTGATCTTCTGTTTCCCTTCCCTGTCTGTCACCATGAATAATATCTCCCAGATCATAAATATCTTCTTTTTTAATTTTTCCATCATGAATCAAATCGGTAAACTTAGATCCAATGATATTGTTCGCTCCAAATGACGGATAAGGGAATTCCTCTGCCCAGGCCTCATAGAGCTGCATATTGTCTACAACAAGCTTACATTTCTCACTTAGGAAATCATCATCTATATCAAATGCACTGACTCCGACTAAAACCGCTCCCTTTTTAATCCATTCTCCTTTTACATAAGGATAGGTAGAAGGATCCGTTCCACTTGTATTTGCAAAAGAAATCACATCGGTATCTCTTACCAGTTCTTCTACCGTATCAACTACTTTAATCTCTTTAAACTGCGGATACTTTTCTTTCACATGGGCGATAAATTTATCAAGTGAAGGCTTTCCTCTGCCTTTTACTTTTAAAACTTCTAGATCCGGACATGTCGCAACAAATGCTGCAAGACTTGTCTTTCCCATAACACCTGGTCCACAGATACCACATACCTTTGCACCTTTATTTACCAGATACTTTGTTCCAACTCCCGGAATCGCTCCGGTACGCATCGCACTTAATAAATTTGCACTCATTAAACAAAGTGGAGCCCCTGTATCTTTGTCATTCAACATTACCATCAAGATAGAACGAGGAAGGCCAAGCATTTTGTTTGCCATATTAGAACCGTACCATTTCATTCCCATCAGATCAAACGGGCCTCCGATATATGCCGGCATTGCCATAAATCTTCTATCGTCTCCCTCATCTTTTGGCATATTAGGAAACGGTGATGTTTTTGGAAAAGAAACCTGACATCCATGAGAATTATGATTCTCACCACCCATCACGTAATCTCCTTTATTCAGACACTTCACAACTTCTTCCATCGCATCAATGCAGCCTGCCATGTCCTTTACGCCTGCTTTTATCATATCTTCCTCATTTAAAAACAGGAAATCAATCGCTGGATAACTCATATCTATTCCTCCCATCTTATCTGAACTTTTTCATATTCTTCAAGAATGTTCCACATTCTTGCCCGGGATGTGCGTCATGCAACGCATAACCTACTTCTACTGCACATCTGCCTGTAAAACATAAAAAAGCAACGGAACTGATAATCAATTGCTCCGTTGCTTTTGATATTGCTAATTTACTACTTTTAAAAAAACTTCACAAGTAGCTTGAACTACTATCTTTCTGGTAAT
This sequence comes from Anaerobutyricum hallii, assembly GCF_900209925.1. Lineage (NCBI taxonomy): Bacteria > Bacillati > Bacillota > Clostridia > Lachnospirales > Lachnospiraceae > Anaerobutyricum > Anaerobutyricum hallii. Next base: position 3,093,841 of record NZ_LT907978.1, read on the forward strand.
TTTTAATTAGAGATACTCCAAAAGAAGTATTAAATATAGTATGGTTCATCCCAAAGATTTAACTTTGTTCCTATGCCTTTTTCTTCTGCTTTTTTATAACATTCATATCCCCAGGCCAGATCTTCGATCGGCATTCCTCCGATACTACACATAACAATTTCGTCATCGGACGTTCTGCCGTCTGAGATACCATTTACAATATCGCAAAGATTTAAAACCTTTTTTCGTTCTGTTTTCTTCTCATTTACAAGATAGACAAAGTCAATTCCCATGATAGACCATTCCCGTTTGCGCCCAAGTTCGTCTACCGGGCCTCTTGCAATAAAGTTCTTTAAATATTTTTCATACATACCATAGTTATCTGCTACCATTGTAGTCCCAAGATAGCTTTCATGGTCACGAACGAGAAAACTTCCCATAGAAAAAACAGCAGCACCTTTTTTAAACCATTCTAGTTTAAATTCTTCCATATCCTGCTTTGTAACAGACATTGCCTCACTCACTACATCACTGTCGCGGCAGGCTTCTTCTAAAGAATCACAGATAATGATATTTTTAATCTGAGGATAGTTCTCTTCCGCAAACTTTTTCATATGTAATGCAGATTTTGAATGCACAGAACTTCCCCTGATTTTCAAAGTATCAATTTCCGGGAGAACCTCCATATAACATTGAAAAGCACATTTATTAATCACACCGGGACCAATCAAAGAAAGCACTTTTGAATCTTTTCTTGCCAGATAAGATGCTGCCATCGCAGGCATCGCTCCGGTACGCATCGCACTTAACAGATTGGCACTCATATACGCAAGCGGAGCACCGGTATCGACATCATTTAAGGTTACCATCAAAATAGAACGAGGCAGGCCTTTTTGCAGATTATGATTATTGGACCCATAAAATTTCTGTCCGGCAATATGGTATTTTCCTCCAAGGTAGGCAGGCATTGCATTAAATCTTCTGTCTGGTCCGTCATCTAACGGAAAGCCTTCTATATCTGATGTTGCCGGAAAGTTAATCTGGAGACCATGCTCATCCGCTTTCGGCCCTCCTAAAAGAAAATCTTTTTTTCCAAAGAGAGACATAGTCTCTCTCATGGCTTCTACGCATCCGGCTACATCCATTACTCCTGCCGCTATCATATCTTTTTCGTTCAGATACAGAAAATCTATACTCATACGCCTTACCTGCCCTTCTATTTGGTATTACATATTGGTATTACGTCTTAGTGTTATATCTTGATATCACATCGTCATTATACCGATTACGTTTCTTGTTACGTTTCGCTTCTTGTTTTGTTATTGCTTTATTATTGTTCTTTTACTGTTTCAGTTTTGTCCACATTTCATCATAAATCTTTAATGTATCTGCATCAAGATTCTTGACATATTCACCTTTCTTAATAACTTCTGCAGGCGGATTCTTTGCTTCGTTCTTTGAGTAATCTTCACCCATTGCCTCCACTGCTTTTGTATTTGGGGAAAGGTATGGGAACTCTTCTAATACCATCTGGGCATTTTCTGCATCTAACATAAAATCAATAAACTTCACTGCATTATCATAATTTTTAGCTCCTTTTGGAATTGCCCAGTTATCCATAAAGAGATAAGCTCCTTCTGTCGGATATACTACTTTGATATCCGGATTTTCTTCCATTGCCAGTGCAATTTCTGCACTCCATACATAACCAACCGTACAATCTCCGGAAATCAATGCGGACTTTGGACTATCTGAATCATATAATTTCACGTTATTTTTCAATGTTAATAACTTATCCTGAATTTTAGATAATACGGCAGGATCTGTTTCATTCATGCCATATCCCATACTTCTTGCAGTCATACCGATTACAGCACGATAATCATCCAATGCCACAATAGAATTTTTCAAAGAAGAATCAAATAAGTCATCATAACTTGTAATATCTTTTTTCACTTTACTTGTATTCACTGCAATTCCTGCAACACCACCCTGATAAGGAACAGAATATTTATTACCAGGATCATAAGAAGGATTTAAATAAGACTCTCCAATATTCGAAAGATTTTTAAGCTCATCTGTCTTCAGTTCCTCTAACATTCCCTGAGAAGCCATCTGCTCTACCATGTAATCACTAGGCTGCACAATATCATACGTTCCTTCTGACTCTGACTTTACTTTTGCAAGCATATCTTCATTTGAAGAATAGGTAGAAACATTTACCTTGATTCCCGTTTCTTTTTCAAACTTTTCGATTACAGAATCTGGCACATATTCTGTCCAGATAAAAATATTTAATTCTCCATTTTTCCCTTCGGAAGATTTCGAACCACATCCGGCAAGCATCGTCACTAACATCGCTGTAATCACTATAAGACCTAACATTTTTTTCTTCATAAGCTTTCCTCTTTTCTTTTTAGGTTTTTAATTTAATACATTTATTACAGTTACTATGATATCCCATACTGCTTTACACTTTTTTGCGCTTCAATATGTCTGTCTGTGTCAATACTACAAGAACGATTGTACCGATTAAAATCAAAGTAGATAATGCATTGACATCCGGCGATACACCACTCTTGATACTCTCCATTACTTTTAGTGGATACGTCTTTGTCTGCCCATTTACAAAATAGCTGATGATAACATCATCAATAGAAAGGGTAAATGCAAGTAACGCTCCACCGGCAATTCCCGGAGCCAGTACAGGTAAGGTAATTTCAAAAAATGTCCGGATTCGATTCGCTCCAAGATCAAGACTCGCCTCTTCAATCGAACTGTCATAGCCGGAAAGTCTCGCCCGGACGTTGAAAATAACATATGGTATGGAAAATGTTACATGCGCCAGTATCAGCGTAAGCATTCCTCTTGGTACATTTGTTTTTGAAAATATTGTCAGCAGCGAAATACCCATTACGATTTCCGGAATAACTACCGGAATATATAGCAATCCGTCAATCAGGCTTTTCCCTTTAAACTTATATTTGTACATTCCGATTGCCCCAAGCGTTCCGACAATCGTTGCAAGAATTGTACTTGTCAGTGCGATTATCATCGTATTTCCAAAGGAACTTAATAAAGCATCGTTATCAAATAATTTAATGTACCAGTCAAAGGTAAAACCTTTCCATGAAAGATACGGCTTTGTTGTTGTCGCATTCATAGAGTTGACTACGATAACGGAAATCGGAAGGAACAGGAAAATATATACCGCTGCACAAAAGACAATACTTCCTGCTTTTCTCATTTTTGCTTTCTGTCTTTTCTTCATTCATCAACCCCCCAGACTTTCCATATCTCCGCCCATTTTCTGGTAAATCTTTACGAGCAGGAGCGTAATTAAAATTAATATAATCGAGAGCGCTGAACCAAGCGGCCAGTTATTTCCACTCTGGAACTGTCTCTCTATCAGGTTACCGATTACATCCGCATTTCCTCCACCGAGAATATCAGATACAAAGAAGAATCCAAGACATGGGATAAATACCATGATACATCCGGAAAAGATTCCACTTGAAGTAAGCGGCAACACTACTTCAAAAAAAGTGGCTATTCGTTTCGCACCCAGATCTGCTGATGCTTCCAGAAGATTTCCGTCTAATTTTTCAATTGCTGTATACAGCGGAAGAACCATAAATGGAAACAGACAATATACCATACCTAACACCGTTGTTCCCTGTTTAAAAAGAAAATCAACCGGTCCATCTGTAAAATGCATTGTCTGTAAGGCGGTATTTAACCAGCCATTTGTTCCAAGAAATGTTCTCCATCCATAAATACGAATCAGAGAATTCGTCCAAAATGGAATAATAACAAGCATATACAAAAGCTTTTTCTTCTTACTCTTTGTTCTTGCAATAAGCCAGGAAAACGGATAGGCAACAAGCACACAAAGTAATGTCGTAAAAAATGCAATGACAAGAGACTGCACATATATTTTTATGTAATCCGCATTCATCAGCCTTGTATAATTTTCCAGAGTAAACTGAAAAGTTACATTATAATACTGATCAATCGAACAAAAGCTCATCACTCCAACATAAATTAACGGAATCGCAACCAATAGCACCATCCATAAACTAACCGGTCCAACCATGATCGCTGCAGGAAAACTATTAGCCCGCCATTCATGTTTTGATTTCTTTTTTGCCATAAAACATGCCTCCTAACCTAACGGGATACTATCTACTGCCTGGAAAATCAACTGATCCTGATTATGAATCAAAACGGCATCTTTTTCTTCCCAGTAAATGTAAACCCTACTTCCCGGTTTCGGAAGTTCTTCTCCAGAAAGCCTCTCTATTTTTATTTCATTTCCATTTGGAAGAGAAACAATACATTTAATAACAGAACCAACATAAACATAATCTTTCACAATTGCCTTAATCGTAAATCCATCAATCGGTGTCTCTGAATATTTCATCTTTTCCGGTCGTACCGATACCGTAATATATTCATTTAACGCAAAGCCTTTTCCACATCCACAGATATTACCATTTTCAATCATAACAGATACATGCTCCCCATCTATACTGCGGATACATCCATCAAACGTATTAGTCTCTCCGATAAAGGTAGCAACAAATCTTGTTTTCGGATTCTCATAGATTTCAGAAGGCGTACCAAGCTGATCAAGCACCCCATCATGCATGATTGCAATACGATCACTCATCGTAAGAGCCTCTTCCTGATCATGCGTAACATAAATAAATGTAATATTTAACTTTCGCTGCAATCTCTTCAACTCAAGCTGCATCTGCTTCCTTAACTTAAGATCAAGCGCTCCAAGCGGTTCATCCAAAAGAAGAACCCTCGGCCGGTTAATCAAAGCCCTTGCAATCGCGACCCTCTGCTTCTGACCACCTGACAACTGGCTTGGATATCTTTTTTCAAATCCTTCCAGCTGCACAAGAGCTAACATCTCTGTCACCCGCTTTTTAATCTCTGCTTTCGGCACCTTTTTCATCTTTAAACCATACGCAACATTATCATAGATCGTTTTATGAGGGAACAACGCATAACTCTGAAAAACTGTATTTACATTCCTTTCAAACGGCTCCTTATCACCAATTGCCTCTCCCTCCACTTTAATACTTCCGCTTGTCGGTTCCTCAAAACCTGCAATCATTCGAAGCGTTGTTGTCTTTCCACATCCAGAAGAGCCTAACAGTGTAAGGAATTCTCCCTCTTCCACCGTCAAATTTAAATCCTTCACTACATGATTTGTTCCATATATCTTATTAACACCTTCAATTTCTACGATAGCACCCACTGTACTCACCTCTTCTAAATCTATCTAAATTTCAAACTATAAAGCCTTCAGACCTCTCTCACCTGTTCGAAGTCGCACCGCCTCTTCAATATTGCGAATAAAAATCTTACCATCACCAACATGATCGGTTGCACATTTTTCCCTAACCGCCATAATAATCGGTTCCACTGCCTTATCTTCCACAACAACTTCTATACGAATCTTTGGCAGCAGATTAATCGTCGTCTTAAATCCCTTAATCTCATTCACAGCGCCCTCACTATCTGCCACACCTTTCTGGGTTCCACATCCCATAACCGTTGATAACGTCATACCTCCACAATTCACATCATCTAAAATATGCTTAATATCTTCTAACTTCTCCGGTCGAATAATCATAACTAATTCCTTCATATGCTATATCCTCCTTTATTCATACCATAATAAAAAAATAAATAAAAAAAGGAAGCTGTATCTATCACATACAGCTCCCTTGCTTTTGATACTTGTGACTATACTCCATTAAGATATTTAATACAAGTCACCCATTTAACCATTTTCTTACTACTTTTTAATTATTTTTTTAAATATGTACTCACAAATAACGTAATAAATTTACTTTTATTCCTTTTCCCTTATCTTCTTAAACAGCTGTACCCTGTTACGGATTCCCAGCTTCCGATAGATATTTAAAATATGCTTCTTTAACGTATTGATACTAATAGATAAATAATCGCAGATAAAACTGTTATCCTTTCCTTCCATTAACAGATGCAAAATATTATGTTCCTGCTTTGTAAGCCCAAACTTCTCCGTCGCTGCCGACACCGTAAGCTTCTCCCCAAACTGCATACGACTTTGTTTCTGCTGCCATAATCTGTACGCCATATGATCCTTCAACGTGTCCACCAAAAATACTTCATCATGACTAAAATCATTCTTCCCAATATTGCGGTACATCGTTACCACTCCAAGAAACTTCTTCTCTTTTGCCATGATCATCTGCAAAGAATAATGCCAGTTATTCGGCTTATATACCTTCTGATAATACTCCGTTTTCACTCTCATATCATCAGAAATAATATCTGTCTCACGATATACGATACTCTTCCCACTGTACATAATCCCTCTACTGTAGTCAATACTGTCATAAACCTCCGATAAATCCTCATCACAATGATATGTAACCGGAGCTTTAAGATGGTATTCCTCCCCAGAAGCTGCCAGATAAAAATCTGCACTGTCAAAATCCACAAGCATCTTCATCTGCTCTAAAAACTTCCTTCTCATCTGATCGAAATCCGCCGTTGTATAAATCTCATAAATAATAGAATTCAAAATCAGCCAGTCATTTGTCTGTAAAGTATTCATACATCTCACCTCTCTATGTACTAATCCCTCATACCACTTCATCATATATAAATCGCATATAAAAAGTAAAAATTACCCCTTTAATTACCCCTTCTGATTATATTCTAATTCCAAAAAAGAAAAAAGAAGGCATACTTGTTACAAACAAATATACCTTCTTTGATAACCCCTGTGATATTAATTACTTCTTTATACTACTTATTATACTTAAAATGGTTAGGAAATCAAGAGGAAAAGATTATTTTAAATTGCCTTTTTCCCGTTCTACTACCTTTAATGCTACTTCAATTACTTTATCCATATCATAATATCTGTATTCTCCGAGACGACCTCCAAAAATCACCGTTTCCTCTTTATCTGCTAACTCACGATATTTTTGGGCCACTTCTTCATTTTTATCATTATTCACTGGATAATAAGGCTCCTCTCCCAGTTTCCATTCGCTTGGATATTCTCTGGAAATTACCGTAACTGGCTGTGTTCCATATTCAAAATGTTTATGTTCAATAATACGGGTATATGGAACTTCACGCTCAGTATAATTTACTACTGCATTACCCTGATAGTTCTCCATATCCAGCTTCTCTGTTTCAAAGCGAACACTTCTATATTCTAATACGCCATATTTGTAATCAAAATACTGGTCAAGCATTCCCGTGTATACTGTTTTAGCAGCAATATCTGGATTCTCTTTTCTAAACTCATAATAATCTGTATTCAGCAAAATATCAGAACCTTCTAACATTTTCTCTACAATAGCCGTATATCCACCCATAGGAATTCCCTGAAAACGGTCATTAAAATAATTATTATCATATATAAAACGAAGAGGAAGACGCTTAATAATAAATGCAGGAAGTTCCTTACAGTCTCTTCCCCACTGTTTCTCGGTATACCCCTTTATCAGCTTTTCATATACAGAACGTCCAACCAGAGAAAGAGCCTGTTCTTCTAAGTTCTTAGGCTCTGTAATACCTAACTCCTCAATCTCTGCCTGAATCTTTGCTCTTGCTTCAGCCGGAGTTACAATATGAAACATCTTACTGAATGTGTTCATATTAAATGGCAAGTTATACAATTCATCTTTATATCTTGCTACCGGAGAATTAATATAATTATTAAACTCTGCAAACTGATTCACATAATCCCATACTTCTTTATTTGACGTATGAAAAATATGTGCACCATATTTATGTACATTAATTCCTTCTATATTCTCACAGTAAATATTACCTGCTATATGGTCTCTTTTATCAATTACAAGACATTTTTTCCCTGTTTTCGTCATTTCGCATGCAAAAACAGCTCCAAAAAGACCTGCTCCAACAATTAAATAGTCGTATTTTTTCATTTTTTCCTTCCTTTTTTCTAAAAAACTACACCTTTACATAACAAAATCATTAAAAATATCTTCTTTACTTTATTTTTCATATTTTCTCCTCTGTTATCATTTTTTCATTTTTTAAATTCTACATCTATAATATTCTCCTGTCAATTCTTATATAAATCTACATCTGTAATACTCTGTCTATTCATTAGTTTTCCATACTATATCCTTTCTTATCCTTTCTTGTCACCACAATCAAACTATGTTATATTCAAATCAGACTCTACAACAATTTATTTAAAAGGAAGTATACTATGAAAAAAGATTTAAAAATATCTGTAATCATACCTGCATATAACGCGGAAAAGTATCTTACAGAAACATTAGACAGCGTAGTTTCACAAACCATGCCCGACTCTGATTATGATATTATTATCGTTAATGATGGTTCTTCCGATCACACAGCAGACATTTTACAGAAATACAAAAAATCACATTCAAATATAACTGTTATCAACCAAGAGAATGGTGGACCTGCTTCTGCCCGTAATGCCGGACTTACTGTTGCAAAAGGCGAATATATTTATTTTTTTGACGCAGATGATCTTCTTATCAATAATGCTCTTGAGGCTATGTTTACCAAAGCAGTGACTAAAAGCGCAGACTTAGTTATCGGAACCTATGATGTGTTGAACACTTATAAGCTTTCTGCCGTTCACACACTTGATAATCTAGTTACTCTTGATGATATTGATAAATATAATACCGACATTCTATGGACCTTTTCTTTATCAAACAAGTTATTCAAACGGGAATTAATTGAGAAATATACGTTACGTTTTCCGGATATTTCTTATTCAGAGGATGGAGCTTTTCTTGTTCAGTTTTTGTATCTCTCTTCTAAGATTACCGGTCTTAATCAGGTAATCTTCCATTACAGAAGATATAATGAAGAAGACGCACAGTCCATTACAGCTTCCGTTTCTAAATCAAAAATCAGGGACTATCTTACTGCACATGAAATGATTCTTGATTGTGCAAAGGAAAGTTTTTTGCGAGACTTCCCTGTGTATACAACAATCGAGGATGCTATGGCAGATAATGAGGAAATCAGTGATTATTTAAACACAATCATTCATAAAGAACTGCTTATTTTATTAAATCGTTTTTATGCCAAGTTCTGGACTTTAGATTCTTCTACTGCCCAGTTCCTTCTTGCCCAGATTAATGATAAATTAAACTTATTAGATATGAAGAGTTTCTGTGAACTAAGAGCCGCTCTTCCAGAATTGCCATTAACTGCTTTAAGTGCCGATTCTGAAGAAGTATTAAAATTCGCCAGCCTGACAGCCGTTCTCTATGGTGATGACAGCACGAAGGAGAACTTCCTATCCTGTCTGAAATCTTTAACGGAACAGAATATGGTATTTATCAAGATTATTGTTCCTTCTTCTATGAAAGTTGTTATTCAGACTAAGAAATTATTACAGAAAAATATTATTTTCACAGATTGTAATTCCAAAAAGAACCTTTTTAATAAAGCGTTAGATGAAGCAACAACTTCTCACATTGTTTTTTGTGATGAGAAAATCGTATATTCTACAGGTGCGTTCCGCCGTGTGAACAAATTATTCAGCAGATTATATATGGACTTTGTTACAGAAGCTATCTATCACAAAAATTATGGCAGTTTGCAGCCATTAATCTACAGTCATATTACCGCAGACTTCTTGGCTTCTAATCAATATGATACGTTATGTCTTGGAATGGAAGCAACTTTAGCTAATAAGTTCTTCTCTGTTTCATTTTTAAGAAATCAGAATATCAATTTCAACCTTGATATTATAGACTTTCTGGACAAATGTTACCATACTGGATATTACCTTTATAATTTTGATGAACTTGTCATTTACAATGGCACAGAGGAATCTTTCCTGAAATATACAGAAACAGAAAAATCTCTTTCTCTGTTAAAAGAATATTTTAAAGCAAAATCTGTGACTTTAAATAGCCCTGAATTACTTTATAATCCTTTAGAGTCCGGAGAAAAGTTTCGTCCAATTCCAGAAACGGAAGCGGAACAGCCATGGGCAAAAGAAGTGGAAAAGCTAAAAAAGAAAAAACTACAAAATAAAGTTGCCTTTGTTTCTGTTCGCTCCGATGGCGAACTTGAGGGAAATGCACTTGCTCTTTACCCTTATATCAAAGGTGAAAAAGAAATCTGTGCACACAAGTTACCACACGATAATGACGCTGCTCTTGCAATGTCCGAAGCAATTCTTACAAGCAAAGTAATTGTAACTGATGATTATGTCAAGTATCTAAGATATTTTCCTCTTCGTCCAGAACAACGTGTCATTCAGCTCTGGCATGCCTGCGGTGCATTTAAGAAGTTTGGTCAGCGTGGAACTAATATCCCTGTTCCTACAGATATTGCTACCCATGCACAGTATAATCTTGTATCTGTCAGTGGTGAACAAATACGTTCCATTTATGCGGATGCCTTTGATGTTAATTATCAGAAAGTACAGGCTCTAGGTGTACCAAGAACAGATTATTATTTTAATAAAAAACTGATTTCGAAGAAAAAACGACAGATTTATTTAAAGCATCCAAAGTTGCTTTTTAAATCTGTACTCGTCTATGCCCCTACATTTAGGGACACCGACGGTAATCGAAATGAATTTCATCCGGAAATTGATTTTGACTTACTTTCAAAGTCTCTGCTTCCAAATCAAGTTTTATTAATTTGCCCTCACCCGGTAATGGATGCTCCTATTTTGCCACACAAATATCATAATATATTGGAAGTAAGAGATTTTTCTACAAATGATTATATGTTGATTTCTGATATGCTGATTACAGACTATTCTTCTGTCATTTTTGAGTATGCTTTACTAGGCAAACCAATCGCATTCTTCTGCTATGACCTTTTAAGATATGACAGAGATTTTTATCTGAAGTATCCAGATGATTTGCCAGGAGATATATTCAAAACACAGGAAGAGCTTACAGAATATCTCAGAAGTCCTGAAAAGCAAGTTCTGACAGACAAATATACTGCTTTTATGCAAAAATATATGTCTGCCTGTGATGGTCACAGTTGCAAACGAATTGCAGCATTAATTAATTCTTATATGGAGGAGAACTAGTATGAGTAGAGCTACCATTTCATTTCTTAGCACACGTGGCAGGGCAATGAATATCGATTTAAAATTAATACAGGACTATCTGGCATTGAACCTTTCTGACATAACTTTTGAATACTATCTGAAAAACACCGCTACGAAAGTTCCTGCCGCCAACAAACAGTTAGAAAGGGCCCGTCTCTCCTTCTGTGATAACACCAGAAATATTATCTGTATGGATCCTTCTATTCCAGTGAAACTTTCTCCTGCTTTACCGGAAGAACGACGACTTTTAACTTTAGTCCCTTATGATTATCTTTTTAATGAATACTTAAAGTTTACAGAAGACCCTGAATTAGCACATAAGAAGACCTTCTTTCGCTGTACTCATGTACTCCCGGGTTCTCCTTTTTTCAGTAATTTTCTTAAAAACTTTTATGAATTTGAAAATGCTACTTTTCTAGACGGTATGTGTCTCCCTCTTGCCTGGGATATCACATCCAAAGAAACAAAAGCAAATGTACGAAACAACTTAGAATACCTTTATCCAGAAGCAAAGGGGAAAAAAATACTGACTATTCTTACAGTAAATCAAACTGCTCCAGAGGAAATGACAGAACTCTTTTCCGATTTAGACTTAAAAAAATTTCTGAATGAAATCGGAGATAACTGGTTTTTACTTACCAATAATATCAATCTTCTTGAAATGTCTGGCAAACTTCCTTTTTCGTATGCAAAATGTTTTGGATATATGAAGGGTGTATTCGGTTTTGATAATCTGCTTTATTTCTCAGATATGTTGGTCACAAACAGCAGTAAACATGCTTGTACCTTTGCCTCTGAAAACAAACCAGTGTATTATCTAAATTACGGAAAAAAGCATTTTGGAAGATACATGAAACAATATTATCCAGATCTATATCTAGAAACAGCAGGAGAATTAATGACACTTGACTATGACCAGACGGAATTATCCGAAGAAGAAAGTCGCTTTTGTCAGGAGTTTGCCTACAATACTACACAAAATCCTTTCTCTTCATTGAAAAATTTATTTTCTCAAGAAACTACCATATAAACAGGAGGAATTATGTTAAAAATTACTGACCCAAGCTTACTAAATGATCTTCCTCAAAATAACCGCTTCATTGGCACATTACCTACACTAGATAACTCTTCTATTATTTTTAATGGAAAAAATAATATTCTGTACTGTGATGAGCATGTACATCTCACAAATTCTATTTTGACATTTAATGGAAATAATTCTGTTATCTATCTATGCCGAAATAAGCATTTATACAAATTAGATGTTGTTACTTATAATAATTCTGCTTTTTATGTAGGTCAAAATAATTATTTTAATGGAAAACTTTCTGCCATTCTCTCGGAACAGAAACATATCTTCATTGGAGATGATGGATTATTCTCCTTTGGTATTTGGATGCGTATTGCTGATCCTCATTTAATTTATCATACAGATAGCAAAAAACGTATAAATCCTACAAAAAGCATTTATCTTGGTGATCATGTCTGGATAGGGCAATCTGCCATGATTTTAAAAGGAACACAAATACATTCTGGAAGTATTATTGGTGCATTAAGTGTTGTCAGTGGAAAAGAAATACCCTCTAACACTTCATGGGCTGGTAATCCATCTAGAAAAATTGCCGAGAATATCTTTTGGACTGATAAATGTGTCCATTCTTGGATTGATAATCAGACCGCTGAAAATAATGTCTGCAAAACCGATGCCTATACATATCACTATGATCCTAAAGAATTTATTGCATTTTCACAAATCGATCAAAAACTTACAGATGCTTCTAATTCTGAAGAGCGATATGCTTATTTAACTACCTTTACAACACACAAAGCTAAAAATCGCTTTACTGCGGAAAATCAAAAAAAATCTTCTACAAAATCTTTTTGTAAATTATCAAAACTATTTAAATAAAAATAAGGTCACCACACGAAGATCAATGCGGTGACCTTATTTTTATTTACTATATACCCAAACAGAGTTCAGCGTAACATTCTGTGGAATGTCATAAAACAATTTATATCTTTTCTCCCATATTTCCCCTTTATTTGGTGTGGGAGTCCATATATAAGATTCATATGGAAGATGTAATATTTCAATCTTTTTTTCACCGGCTGACACTTTATCCCTTATGTAAGAGATTCTTTGGTGGTCTGCTCGATATACTGATGCAAAGATACACAAATAAAATACCATTCCTACCCCAACAATCGTTACTGCTACACGCTTAAGAATCTTCTCATTTATTACTATTATAAAATTATCTGCCACAATTCTACATAATTCTTCTGCAAACAGAACAAATAATACGTAGGATGGAAAGAAACAGCGGCTTCCAATTGGATTTACAGCAAATAATGGAGCTGCCATACAAAGTACACTACATGCAACAAATAAAATTCTCCAAAAATTTGTATAATGAATTGCCATAATTAAAGCAAAAATAATTAATGATATACCCGCTGCCACTGTTGCGCTTCCCTCAATAACAATTAATAAAGTTTGTTTTGTCACTGTACCAAGACCAATATAAGAAAAAAGGCTCCATGCATTATAACAAGTCATTATTCCTAAGCAAACTGCTAACACTTTACCTAATTTATTTTTACTTTCTACACTCTGCTTTTTATAATTCACATAGATAACATAGCATACACACAGAATAAATAAGTTTAAAACAATATTATTCATAAAATATTCTTTATAAATAACATCAAAATAATTCTTTAATGCCTGTGATATAATTCCGCCTTTTGCCACACTACGATAACCATCTGCATTGCTAGAAATCGAATGATATACTGAATTAGAGAACATATATGCTGTTCCACAAATAGTGCCTGCAAAGTAACATACATGCTGAATCAATACTTTATGATATCGGAATAGCACATATATAATTATGGCTATCCCCAGCACTACGTTATAAAGAGTGACATTTTCCACAATTAATGTATTAATCATTCCCAACGCAACCAGCGGAATACACGGTAATATTCTTTGGCGCAGCTTATTTCGATTTGGTTTTTCATCAAATATCCAATAAATATAAACAATATAAATCAGCGTAAAAAAGATCGAGGTCACATAATTAGAAAATCCTGCTGTCCATACCACTGCCTGTCTCAAAACTGCCTTGGGTAAACATATTAATAAAACAATACTTACATAAAAAGACCATCTTTCTTTAATTAGTCTTTCCAGTAAAAGTATAATTCCAGTTATAGCAACAGCCATTGCTAGTGATTTCAACAGATTAGAACGAGTCAATGCCAGAACAATCAAATTTCCAACATATCTTCCACTGTAATTATCAAACCATGTATGCAGTCTATCCAGTCCAATCTGACTTCCCCATGCCCAGTCATCACCTGTATAGGGGAACAGCCAGCTCAATGCAAACATCGTTACAAAACATATTGCATATTTAGCTATATCTTTAAAATTTATTCCTTTTGTATTCATATTACTTCCAATCCTCTGCTAATACCCAGTTTTCATAAGGTATCATATGTCCAAATGCTTCTATTGCTCCTTTTGCTGTTGGCTGGTATTCATTAACCAATCTTTCTTTTATTTGAAGGTTTTCCTCACTGATTTTATTGCCCGGAATTTGTTCCCCTTTTTTATAATAATGACCAAAGTAATACAGCTTCGATTTACCTTTAAGGCTTTTTTGAAATACTTTTGTAACCATATCGCTTACCATTTGGTGATGTAACTTCCCATATTCACCATCTGGATTATGTGTAATAACTTCATCCCATTTCTTATAATTTAATAAAAGTTCTATATCCTCCTGCATCGCATTTTTACACGTAGAATATAAGTCCATTTCATATGCATATTGACCATTTGTAACCCAATCTTTTCTTATATCTGGATAATCTAAAATAATATGTGGGTCACCTGTCTGGTTCATTACCCTTTCAAAATCAGAACTTCTTTTTTTATACCAGCCATTTGACATACAGACTACCAGATAATCCGAATCAATCAAATGGGATCCTCCCCACAAAGTTTCATCGTCCGGATGTGCAACAATCATAAGCTTTGTTACATTCGTAAGATTTAACTTATCAAGACTTTGTTTTGTAAGATAACCTTTACTTTTTGTAATCTTCAATTGATATGTTGCTCTATACTTTCCATCAACACTAGTTGCTCTTACTTCTACGTATTCCGTTGGACGAAGAGCTGTAAGCACCCCCCTGTTTGTATCAATTGATACTTTTGTTTTATCACTCGAGGAATAAATAATCTTTTTATTTGTTGCATTCCATGGTTCTATCTGTGCATTTAATTTAATCTTTTCTCCAACTTCCATAGACGTTATTTTGGACTTCCACCAAATTCCTGTCACTGGAATATGCTGTTCTTTAATCTTTAATTTAATCTTTGATGTTTTCTTCGTAAAAGGTTCTTTTGCTCTGATAGTGACAACTCCTGCTTTCTTAGCCTGTACAACACCTTTTTCAGATACTGTTGCAATATTTTTATTACTGGATATCCATTTTACGTCTTTATAAGTTGTATTTGCAGGAATTCTTTTCAAACGCAGCTTTACAGACTCTCCTTCTAATAGCTTTTTCTTTTTGGAAATTATCTTAATTTTTTTTAATCCTTTGGATTTTTTCACCTGAACAGTGTATGAAGTATGAATATTACTTTTTTCTTCTATTGCAGTTATTCTGGTAGTTCCTGTTTTTCTTGCAGTTATTTTTCCTTTTGTAGAAATTTTTGCAACAGAAGGATTACTTGACTTCCAGATTATATTCTTAGAAATTTTTTTCTTATTCGTTTTTACTTTTAAGGTATACCATGTATTTGTATACAAAACTTTTTTCTTATTTACTATTTTTATTGTTTTTATTTCTGATAAATCCTTTCTTTTATCTACTTTTGCATTTGCAGATACTGTCTCTCCTAAAAACAACATACATAATGTAACTATTATTACAGTAAACTTTATAAATTTTTTTTCTTTAAATAGCATATTTCCCTCTCTTTCTAAAAGTCGCTTTACATATATTATCACTAAATATATCGTTTATCAACGTAAAAAAACATCTCTTAACTTACGATATTCCAAACATATTATT
The DNA here is from genome assembly GCF_900209925.1 of Anaerobutyricum hallii. Taxonomy (NCBI): domain Bacteria; kingdom Bacillati; phylum Bacillota; class Clostridia; order Lachnospirales; family Lachnospiraceae; genus Anaerobutyricum; species Anaerobutyricum hallii. The sequence goes on from NZ_LT907978.1 coordinate 3,110,039, forward strand.
ACTAAATTTCTCCACAATATTGTCATAATATAATAAATAGTATATAATAAAAAAATATATTCATGTTTTGTAAATATATATTTTTTACAATTACACAACCACTTATTAGGAAAAAGGATGAATAGATATGAAAAAAATATCAGTTATTATTGCTGCATATAATGCAGAAGAATACCTGTCTGAAACAATGGACAGCATTTTTTTACAGACAATGGATAATTCCGAATATGAAGTTATCGTAATTAATGACGGTTCTTCTGACAATACCTTGTCTATATTGAATTCTTATAAAAAGAATTACCCTAATTTAATTATTATTGATAAAGAAAATGGCGGTCCTTCTTCCGCAAGAAATGCAGGACTAGATATTGCACAGGGAGAATATGTCTTCTTTTTTGATGCGGACGATCTTCTAGAACCCGAGGCTTTATCCACTATGTATGATACGATTTCTGAAAAACATTCTGATTTATTAATCGGAAAATACGATATTTTTAACCGACATACAACTATAGAAATCCATAATCTCGATAATTTAATTGAATTAGAAGAAATTGATAAGTATAACACCGATATTTTATGGACTTTCTCTCTGTCTAATAAACTTTTCAGAAGAAGTCTTATCGAAAAACATCATCTTCGCTTACCACCAATTTCTTACTCAGAAGATGGCGCTTTTCTTACTCAGTTTTTATATCGCTGCTCAAAAATTGTTGGATTGGATTATATTATCTTCCATTATCGAAGATATGATGATATGGATTCTATTACGGCCTCTATCTCACCAAGTAAAATCAAAGATTACATTACTGCTCATCAGATGATTCTTCATTCTGCAGAAGAAAGCTTTTTAAGGGATTATCCTGAGTACAGTTCTATTGATGATGCACGAGAACAGAATCCAGATATTCATAACTACTTGAATACAATTATTCAAAAGCAGCTACAGATTATGCTGAACCAGTTTTATATTCAGTTCTGGTCCTTAGATTCAAACACAATTCAGTTACTTGTGGATGAAATAAATAACAAATTAAAGATTCTGGATATGAAAGTAATTTCTACCCTCAGTCTCTCTTTCCCAGAATTTTCTTTATATGATATTAAGTCATCTAAAGAGGACGTTCTTAAAAACGCATTTTTTACTGCAGTACTCTATGGTGATAAAACAAATAAAGACAACTTTATGAAGTCTTTAGATTCACTAATAAAACAGAATCTCATATTTATGAAAATAGTTGTACCTGTTTCTATGAAAGCTGATATCGAAAAAGAAGGGTTGTTACAAGATAATCTTTTCTTTGAAGATAGTAATTCTAAAAAAGAATTATTTGCTACTGCTTTGAATAATGCTCAGACACCATATATTACTTTTTGTGATGCTGAAATCACTTATGCCGTTGGTTCTTTCCGCCTGGCTTATCGGCAGCTTATGAAGCAGCAGTATGATTTCATCAGTGAGGGAATTTATCATAAAGAATATGATAATCCACAGCCATTGCTTTTCAGTAAAATCGCCTCTACATCTTTAAAAAATGGAATGAAATATAATTTTTCCCTCTTTATGGATGCTACATTAGCTAACAAATTCTTCTGTGTTGATTTTGTAAGAAGTCTCCATTTAGATTTTAGCGAAGAGCTTCCAGAATTGATAAAATTATGTTATACAAAAGGCAGTTACGCATACCGCTTAGATGGTTTGCTTCTTTACAATAATAAAAAAGAAACTTTTATTGATTACATTGCAACAGATAAAACTCTATCTTTTATTAAAGAATACTTAAAAGATAAAACAATTACATTAAATAGCGCTGAAATACTCTACTCTCCGGCAGAATCTGGCATGAAATTCCGTCTTCTCTCTGATGAGACGGAAGAAGAACAAGCATGGAATAAAAAGGCAGCTTCTTTCCAGAAAAAGCCACTGAAAAATCAGGTTTTATTTGTTTCTCCCCGTGCAGATGGGCATCTTGAAGGAAATGCAAAGGCTCTATATCCCTTTATCAAAGGTAAAAAGACAATCTGTGCAAAACGTTTACCACATAATCCTCAAACAGCCCTTGAAATGACTGAGGAAATCCTTACCAGTAAGGTAATCGTAACAGATGACTATGTAAAATATTTAAGATATTTCCCTTTACGCCCGGAACAGCGAGTTATTCAGCTATGGCATGCTTGCGGTGCATTTAAAAAGTTTGGACAGCGCGGAACAAATCTTTCTTTACCTGAAGACAGAGCCACACATGCACAGTATAATCTTGTATGTGTAAGTGGAGAAAATTTACGTTCTATCTATGCGGATGCATTTGATGTAAATTATAATAAAGTAAAAGCATTAGGCTGCCCACGAACAGATGATTACTTTAACAAACATCTGATTACTAAAACAAAACGAAAAATCTATTTCCGGCATCCTAGTTTGATTGGAAAATCTGTTCTTGTTTATGCGCCTACTTTCCGAGATGTTGGATGTGATAGAAGTGAATTCCATCCTGAACTTGATTTTGATCGTCTTTCAAAAGATTTACTTCCTAATCAAGTACTTTTAATCTGCCCACATCCGGTAATGAAGAACGATATTCTTCCAAAAAAATACAAAAACATACGCGTAATGAGAGATTTTTCAACAAATGATTATATGCTTATTTCAGATATGCTAATCACTGATTATTCTTCTGTTATATTTGAATATGCACTACTTCGTAAACCTATCGCATTCTTCTGCTATGATCTGCCAACCTATGACCGAGGATTTTATCTTAATTATCCAGAAGATCTGCCTGGAGATGTATATACAAATCAAGAAGAACTGACAGACTATTTAACACATCCTGAAAAACATATTCTTACAAATAAGATGAATTCTTTTGTTGAAAAATATATGTCTGCCTGCGATGGACATAGTTGTGAAAGAATTGCAAACCTGATTAATTCATACATGGAGGGAAAGTAAAATGAGTAAAAAAACTATTTCATTTGTAAGTACCCGTGGACGTGGACTAAACACTGATCTGCAGCTTGTAAAAGACAATCTCATGACTGCTCTTCCAGAAGTGGAATTTGAATACTATCTCAACAAAACAGCAACAAAGATTCCTCTAATCAATACTAAAATGGAAGATGCACGCCGAACTTTTTGTACTGAAGCCCAAAATATCATTTGTATGGATCCTTCTATTCCAATCAAAATACCTAGTGCTTCCGAAAGAGAGCGCCGTTTGCTCTTAGCAACACCTTTTGATTATCAATTTAATATTTTTATGAAATACCATGATAATCCTGACCAACCAAAGAAACAGACATTCATACGCTGTACACATGTAATGCCCGGCTCTCCATTTACAGCTAAACTTTTCCACTCTTTTTATGAATGGGAAGATAATGTTACCTTTTTAGATGATATTCCTCTACCTATTTCCTGGGATATTCTTCAAGAAGAGAAAAGAACTACTGTAAAAAAACAATTGGAATTCTATTTTCCGCAAGCAAAAGGTAAAAAAATACTATCCATACTTTTAGTTGGACAAAAACCCGAACCCGAAGATGGTTCAGAACCTGTAAACCTTTTTGATAATTTTAACCTAAAAAAAATCATGGATTATATAGACGATGACTGGTTTGTAATTACAAATAACTGGGATCTTGTAGAACTATCCTACCAGTTACCATACCAATATTCTTCTAAATTTGGTTATATTAAAAATAAAATTTCGCTTAATGATATGATGTACCTTTCCGATATGTTGATTACAAACAGCAGCAAACATGCCGGAAACTTCTCAATCACCAAAAAGCCTATTTATTATTTGGAATATCTTCCAAAAATATTTGGTAATTTTATAAAGAAATTTTATCCATCTATGTATTTGAAAGACCTGGAGCAATTACTGACACTTGACTTTAGTAACACTGAATTATCACCTGAACAGAAAAACTTCTGCCAAGAATTTTCTTATGACCCAACAGAAAATCCATTAGAAACAATTGAAAAGCTTTTCAAATACTAAATCTACAATTGGTGGGAATGAAGATTTTCCAGAAAGATATGACTTTCCAGAAAATCAAATTTCAAGAAACTGATATTTATATAAGGAATTCCGTTTTTCCTGTTGACTTCCTCTGCTGTTTTCTTATGGTGAAATAGTTCTCTGATTAAAAAGATTCCAATAGTACTTTAAATTTGTGATATACTATATCATATTTTGTTGAAAGGAGAATTTCATTGAGCTCACCGAATGCTATTTTACATGAATTATTAAATCTGGCTGAAATTATGCTGACCAATGGCGCCGAAGTCAGTCGTGTGGAGGAAACGCTTAATCGAATGGGACATGCCTACGGTGCCAGTCAGATGAATGTTTTTGCAATTACATCAAGTATTGTTGTTACAATGGTATTTCCTGAGGGAGAAGAATATACACAAACTCGCAGGATTACCACCCCTGCCGGCACAGATTTTTTTAAATTAGAACAGGCAAATGCATTAAGCAGACAATGCTGTGCCGCCCCCCTTTCTTTAACAGATTTGAAAGATGAAATAAACAAAATTTCAAAAATAAAACCTGCACCTTATACTATTTATCTGGGAAGTATGCTTGGTGCCGGCGGGTTCTCTGTCTTTTTCGGTGGAACGATCTTAGATGGGGCTATTGCTGTTATCTTTGCTTTTCTCCTTTGTTTTTTACAAAGGCATTTAAATTCTATATGCAGTAATACCTTTATTCTTCAATTTTTCTGTTCCCTCTTTATCGGTACCGGCATTTGTATTACTGCCTTCTTTTTTCCGGTAATTCATGTAGATAAAGTTATGATCGGAGATATTATGCTGTTGATTCCCGGTATTCTTATGACCAATTCTATACGGGATATTTTAATCGGAGATACGATTTCCGGTATAATGCGACTCGTAGAATCTCTTCTATGGGCTGGCGCTCTTGCCTGTGGATTCATGTGCGCTATCTGGTTTGTGGGAGGTGTATTATGATACTTCAGTTCTTTGCGGCTTTTATCGGAGCTGCCGGATTCGGATTCCTGTTTCATTTGCAGTTTAGACACATTTTTCCTGCAGCTTTAGGTGGCGTACTGACTTGGGTTATTTATGTTATTGCTAATACCTGGGGGTTCGATATTTTTATTTCCTCACTATTTGCAAGCGCCTTTGCTGCGATTTACTCCGAAGTCATTGCAAAAATAAGAAAAGCTCCCACCACACTTTTTCTTATCATCTCTGTTGTTGTTTTGATTCCCGGCGGTTCTCTCTACTACACGATGAGCTATGCTGTTCAAAGGCAATGGCAGTATGCCGCAATATATGGTTCTAAAACCGTCCAATGTGCATTAGGACTTGCCATCGGAATGAGTCTCATATGGATATTCCACGATATGGCAAGAAGGGTTTACTCTTTAATTCATTAGGGGAAAACAAACGAAAAAAGAAATAATGCCATATCCCATCTGCTCTGTAGTCGCTGTGTTTAAGATGCTCATCCGCATCTTAAACGTGCTCCGAAGCCGCATCTGGGATATGGCATTATTTCTTTTTTCTGTGTTTTGGCTCCAGAAGGAATGAATGCAATAGTCTTTGGGAAAGAAATGGGGAAGGGGACAGAAGGTTGTGGCTTATTCTGATATTGTCAATGATGATACAATGATATCACCAACTATCATTGTGTACTATAAATATAAAGGCGATTTCTTTAATATTCTGGAAAATGACAATCTCTTTCATTTTTACTACTCATTAAAGAGAGAAAATAGACTTCTGACTATATATCCTTCCGAGCAAGCAGTAGACTTCTGATTTCTCCCCCTCTTTCTCTCCTCCAAAGACTATTGCATTCATTCCTTCTGGAGCCAAAACACAGAAAATAAAAAATAATAGACTATAACAAATGTAATGTGGAAACAGATTAATAAAATTCCCTGACAGAGATACCTTCCGAGCAAGCAGTAAACTTCTGATTTCTCCCCCTCTTTCTCTCCTCCAAAGACTATTCCATTCATTCCTTCTGGAGCCAAAACACAGAAAATAAAAAGAATAGACGATAACAAATGTAATGTGAGAGCAAGTAAAAATGCCGAACAGGCATTTTCTACGCAGCGATATCTTTACATTTGTTATCGTCTATTCTTTTTATTTTCGTCTGTTTTCCCCAAATGAATTAAATAGTTACCCCTTGACATTTGATTGGCTTTTGGTTATAGTTAGGTTACTTATACGACTGACGGAAGTAAGTGGAATGAACCACATGAAGTATGAGATTCTTATTTAGCCGACCGTCTGGGCAATTCTTGTCTGGATATCGGCTTTTTTTATCTCAGTCGAGAAGACTCCCACCTCTTTTAGGTGGTGAGTGACAGCAAATTTGTCTCAGTGGGAGTCCAATCTCCGACTGAGATAAACGCTCCGCGAGGATGCGCAGTGATTCTGTAAAGAATATGTCAGCTTACGCTGACCAGAATCACGCGCCAAGTCTCGCGGCGGCTCGACTTGAATTTACTCTGACAGGATGAATATTCTATCCGATATCCCCGAGAAGAAATAACTTTAAATCATAATTAAGCCAGGTGAAATTTTTGATATTTTCTTGTTGATATTGTATCAATATCCGTATATTTGTACGATTTGATATTTTTTTATCAACAGCTTAAATCCCTTGATTTTAAGGGCTCTAAGAACATTTTTAGTGTATATGTTCAGAAAAAAGAACACATAATATCAAAAATTTGTTTGACGATTATCAAAAATCATGCTAATAATGTTGTTAGATGATTATAACTTGAATAAGTTTAGACTAATTATTTAAGAAATCATCTGACACTTTTTTGATTTTTTAGCAAACATATTTCAAAGCCTTGACTTAAGAATTTTTTACAAACAGGGAGGTCAACTAAGATGTTACAAAAAGAACAATGGCAGGGATTTAACGGACGTATCTGGAGAGAAGAAGTTAATTTAAGAGAGTTTATCCAGGATAACTACACTCCATATGATGGAGATGCTTCTTTCCTGGAGGGACCTACAGAAGCTACAAATACGCTGTGGGACGAACTGCAGAAATTGCAGAAGGCTGAGCGTGACAAAGGTGGCGTTCTTGATATGGATACCGAGATTGTATCAAGCCTTACTTCACACAAACCAGGCTATATTTCTGAAGCTTTAAAAGAAAAAGAACAGATCGTAGGTCTTCAGACAGATAAACCTTTAAAACGTGCCTTTATGCCATTTGGTGGTATCCGTACTGCGGAAGAAGCCTGTACAACTTATGGTTACACACCAAATCCAGAACTGCATAAAATTTTTACAGATTATCATAAAACACATAATCAGGCAGTATTTGATTCTTATACACCTGAGATGAAGAAAGCTCGTCACAACAAAATCATTACCGGTCTTCCAGATACGTACGGACGTGGACGTATCGTTGGCGATTACCGTCGTGTTGCTCTTTATGGTATTGATTTATTAGTTGAAGACAAGCAAAAAGATTTCGCAAACTGTGGCGATGGAACGATGACAGATGATGTAATCCGCTTAAGAGAAGAAATCTCCATGCAGATTAAAGCATTAAAAGATATGAAAGTTATGGCAGAAAGCTATGGTTATGATATTTCTGAGCCTGCTTCTAATGCAAAAGAAGCTGTTCAGTGGACATACTTTGGTTATCTTGCAGCAATTAAAACACAGAACGGTGCTGCTATGAGTATCGGACGTATCGCTACTTTCCTTGATATTTATATCAAACGTGATATGGATAAGGGCATCCTTACAGAGAAAGAAGCACAGGAATTAATTGACCATATGACTATGAAGTTCCGTATGGTTAAGTTTGGACGTATCCCATCCTACAATCAGCTCTTCTCTGGCGATCCTGTATGGGCTACACTTGAAGTCGGTGGTCTTGGTCAGGATGGTCGTTCTATGGTTACAAAGACAGACTACCGTTTCCTTCATACATTAGAAAATATGGGACCTGCTCCAGAACCAAACCTCACTGTACTTTACTCTGAGCGTCTTCCAAAAGCATTCAGAAATTATGCCGCTCATATTTCTATTACAACAAGTTCTATCCAGTATGAAAATGATGATGTAATGCGTCCGGTATGGGGCGATGATTACTCCATCTGCTGCTGTGTTTCTGCTACACAGACTGGTAAGGAAATGCAGTTCTTCGGCGCCCGCGCTAACCTTGCCAAATGTCTTCTTTACGCAATCAATGGTGGTGTGGATGAAAAGACCGGCCAGCAGGTTGGACCGGAATATAAACCAATTACTTCCGAATATCTTGTTTATGATGAAGTAATGCATAAATACGATATCATGATGGACTGGTTAGCAGGTTTGTATGTAAATACATTGAATCTCATCCAGTACATGCATGACAAATATTACTATGAATATGCACTAATGGCCTTAATCGATACAAATGTACGTCGTACTTTTGCTACCGGTATTGCAGGATTCTCACATGTAGTAGACTCCTTAAGTGCGATCAAATATGCCAAAGTAAAAACGGTCCGCAATGAAGAAGGTCTTGTTGTTGATTATGAGACAACTGGCGATTTCCCTAAATACGGAAATGATGATGACCGCGCAGATGATATCGCTGTATGGTTACTTCAGACATTCATGAAGAAACTGGAGAAATTCCATACTTATCGCGATTCTGAACCTACAACATCCATCCTTACCATTACTTCTAACGTAGTATATGGTAAAGCAACCGGTTCCCTTCCAGATGGAAGAAAAGCCGGAGAACCACTTGCTCCAGGCGCAAACCCAAGTTATGGTGCAGAACAAAACGGTCTCTTAGCCTCCTTAAACTCTGTAGCAAAACTTCCTTACGAATGGGCATTAGATGGTATTTCCAATACACAGACAATCAACCCCGATGCACTTGGACATTCCGAAGAAGAACGTATTGGTAACTTAGTAAATGTTATGGATGGCTACTTCTCACAGGGAGCCCACCACTTAAATGTAAACGTATTTGGTGTTGAGAAACTGATTGATGCCATGGAACATCCGGAAAAAGAAGAATACGCAAACTTCACAATTCGTGTTTCCGGCTATGCTGTTAAATTCATCTCACTGACAAAAGAACAGCAGTTAGATGTCATTTCCAGAACATGCCACGATAGAATGTAGTAAAAATAATTTATACCGAAAGCAGGATGTTGTGCTTGAAAGGTGCATAGCCTAGTTAGCTCCTATCCTGATGAAGAAAAAAGAGAGACTTTTATGCACCGTACTGAACATTCCATTTTGCCCGATAAAACAGCCGCTTCGAAGAAAGTAGTTCGAAGCAGCTACGGTCAAAATTCCATAGTACGGAATGATAAAAGTATTCTCTTTTTTCTTCATTAGGATATTTTAATATTTGATATGCACCTGTCCATGTGCTGCTACCTGCTTTCTCCTTGATAATTTATTTTTACACTGTAATAGAAATAGAAATTATAATGAAAATATTATGAGGTGTTATTTATGAGTGATAAAAATGCGATGGCTCTTGTTCATTCTACGGAGAGTTTTGGTTCTGTCGATGGGCCGGGAGTTCGTTTTATTATTTTTTTACAGGGTTGTCCTTTGCGTTGCCAATTCTGCCACAATCCAGATACATGGAAGATGACAGAGGAAACCGGAGCTGTCTGGAAAAGTGCAGATGAACTGTTAAATCAGGCTCTCCGTTATCGTCCTTACTGGAAAAATGGTGGTGGTATTACTGTAAGTGGCGGTGAACCTTTATTACAGATTGATTTTTTGTTAGAATTTTTTAAAAAGGCAAAAGAAAAAGGAATCCACACCGTTATTGATACAGCCGGAGGACCATTTACAAGAGAGGAACCTTTCTTTTCTAAATTTCAGGAACTGATGAAATACACTGACTTGTTACTAGTAGATATCAAACACATCAATACCGAATGCCACAAAGTTTTAACTGGCCGCAGTAACGAAAATATTCTTGATATGATTCGCTATCTTTCCGATATTAAAAAAACGATTTGGATTCGCCATGTCCTTGTACCAGAACGAAGCGACAAAGATGAATATTTAACGAGATTAGCCGATTTCATTCACTCTCTTAATAACGTAGAAAAGGTGGAAATCCTACCTTATCATACGATGGGTATTTATAAATGGAAAGAACTTGGACTAGATTATCCTTTAGAAGGAATTGAACCACCAACAAAAGAACGAGTGGAGAACGCAAAGAAAATTCTTGCTATTTAATTCATTAGGGAATAGACGAAAATAAAAATAATAGACCATTGCAAATATAAAGATATCACTGCGTAGAAAATGCCTTTTCGGCATTTTTACTTGCTCTCACATTATATTTGCAATGGTCTATTATTTTTATTTTCTGTTTGTTGGCTCCACGTGAATGAATTCAATAGTTTTTGGGAGAAATTAAGGGGGAGAGGTCATAAGTCTACTGCTTGTTCGGAAGACATCTTTGTCATGGAATTTTATTTACCTGTTCTCACATTACATTTGCAATGGTTTATTCTTTTTATTTTCTGTTTGTTGGCTCCAGAAGGAATGAATACAATAGTTTTTTGGGGATAAGGAGGAGAGGTCAGAAGTCTACTACTTGCTCGAAAGGTATATCATCCAGAAGAAAAAGATGATATATTGCCACAATATAGTAGTGAATTTATCGTATACAATGATAGCCGGCGATATCATCTTATCAGCATGCCAGCATCAGAATAAGCCACAACCTTCTGTCCCCTTCCCCATCTCTCTCCAAAGACTATTGCATTCATTCCTTCTGGAGCCAAAACACAGAAAAAAGAAATACTTCCATATCCCAGATGCGGCTTCGGAGCGTGTCTAAGATGCAAATAAGCATCTTAAACACAGCGACTACAGAGCAGATGGGATATGGCAGTATTTCTTTTTTCGTTTGTTTTCTTCTTAATGAATCAAATAGTTATTTTATGCTTTTCCGAATTCAGAGAGTACTAGTCCTTCGTTTCTTTCTAAGGTCATTCCCACACTCCAGCTATTAATAAACAGTAACAGTGGGCGTCCCTTTAAGTCCTTAATCTTCTTCATATCCGATGTTCCGCGAAGGTTTTCAAGGTCAATCTCTGTGTTTTCAATCCAGCGGATATATTCATATGGAAGTTTTTCAAGGCGGATTTCTACATTGTATTCATGCTGCAGACGATAATTTAATACATCAAACTGCAGTGTTCCTACTACACCTACGATAACTTCTTCCATTCCAGTATTAAATTCCTGGAAAATCTGGATGGCACCTTCCTGTGCAATTTCATTGATTCCCTTAATGAACTGTTTACGCTTCATTGTGTTTACCTGGCGCACTCTTGCAAAATGTTCCGGTGCAAAGGTTGGGATTCCTTCATAGGCAAACTTCTTCGGTGAAGTTGTGATGGTATCTCCGATAGAGAAAATGCCTGGGTCAAAGATTCCGATAATGTCTCCGGCATAGGCTTTATCAATCATCTTTCTCTCACTTGCCATCATCTGCTGCGGCTGGGAAAGACGTACCTTTTTGTCTCCCTGTACATGGAAAGCATCCATTCCTGCTTCGAATTCTCCGGAACAGATTCTCATAAAAGCGATTCGGTCACGGTGAGCTTTATTCATATTTGCCTGAATCTTAAATACAAATGCAGAAAAATCTTTTTCCTCAATTGGGTCGATTGTTCCCTGATCAGAAGTTCTTGGCAGTGGGGAGGAAGTCATTTTCAGGAAGTAATTTAAGAAATTCTCTACGCCAAAGTTCATGAGGGCAGAACCAAAGAATACTGGAGAGAGTTCTCCGGCATCAACTAATTCCTGATCAAATTCTGCACTGGCCCCATCTAAAAGCTCAATTTCTTCCTCTAATACTTCTCTTGCTTCGTCTGTAACATAGTTACTGATTTCCGGGTCATCGAGGGCGATTTCTTTCATCGTTCCCATCTTTGTACCCTTCATTGTGTCTTCAAATAAATCGATTTTCTGGCTTTTTCTGTCGTAAACGCCTGCGAACTGTTTACCGGAACCGATTGGCCAGTTTACCGGACAAGTTGGGATTCCAAGTTCTTTTTCGATTTCATCTAAGAGGTCAAAAATATCTCTTGCCTCACGATCCATTTTATTAATAAAAGTAAATACCGGAATATGGCGCATGGCACAAACTTTAAAAAGCTTTCTTGTCTGTGCCTCCACACCTTTCGATGCATCGATTACCATAACAGCGGAATCGGCTGCCATTAATGTACGATACGTATCTTCAGAGAAATCCTGATGTCCCGGTGTATCCAAAATATTGATGCAGCATCCGCCATACTCAAACTGTAATACGGAAGAAGTTACGGAAATACCTCTTTCTTTCTCAATATCCATCCAGTCAGATACCGCATGTTTTGCGGTTGCTTTTCCCTTAACGGAACCAGCCTGGTTGATCGCTCCTCCATATAAAAGGAATTTCTCTGTTAATGTGGTCTTACCGGCATCCGGATGCGAAATAATCGCAAAGGTACGTCGTTTTTTTATTTCATCTATTCTACTCATGTTGTTCTCCTTACATTTTTTCAACAGATTTTATCACCTGCACTACAGTAATTACCTGTAGCTTTTATAGTCAAACAGTACCTATTATCGTATAAAATCGTCATTTTCGCAAGTACATCTTTTATTTTTGTTACATATTTCAGATTACGTCCTTTTACTTCTCATAAATTTTCTATCTTAAGAAAAAAAGCGAGTATAAATACCCGCTTTAAAATCAATCTGCCCTATCAAATTCCTTCATATATTTTATCACAACAAATATGCATATCACCGCTGCCACTACCGCTATCACGCCACCAATCATTCCGATATAGGAAATGGACAGATGTGTGCAGATACTTCCTCCAATCCATGTTCCGCTTCCGATTCCAAGATTATAGATTCCTGAATAGATTGCCATTGCTACAGAAGAAGCCGCTACCGGTGCATAAGTAATAATTTCTGACTGAAAGGTTACATTAAATGCCATAACAGCCATACCCCAAAATGCACATAATAAAACAACCGCCATATGTGCTTTTGATACCGGATACAATAAAAGTAAGGCTGCTGCTACACTGATCATGACCAGTCTTATAAAAAGATATTTATTCTTGTCATAGTAATGAGAAAATAAAAAACTTCCCAAAAGACCTGCTGCCCCGAATATAGTAAGTGTTGTCGTAACCCAGTTAGCAGAAAGACCTGCCACCTTCTGTAAGAACGGTTCAATATAACTGTATCCCGTATAATACGATGTGGCAAATAAAAATGTGACAAGAAAAATTCCCATCAATGTTTTATTTTTCAATATTTCCGGCATTTGCTTAATAGAGAATGACTCGCCTCCCGGCACCTTTGGGAATACAAAAATCATATATGCTGTTGTGATAAATGCAATTACTCCCACACAGAAAAATGCCATATTCCAGCCCATATGAAGTCCTATAACCCTTCCTAACGGAAGTCCAAGAATCATCGCAATTGAGGTTCCAGTTACTACCATACTAAGTGCAAGTGAGCGAAACTTTTCTGATACAACACTGACTGCCGCCGGTGATGCAATCGACCAGAATACAGAATGCGTACACGCTACACCGATACGTGATACCATTAACATTCCATACGAAGCAGAAAAAGCGGACAGCATCTGGAAGATTCCAAAGAGTGCAATTGTTCCTAACAAAAGTCTTTTAAAATCAATTTTATTCAACAAAAGCATCAACGGCAGAGACAGTAACATAACAATCCATGAATATACTGTGATCAGTACCCCTGCATGTGCTTCTGTAATATGAAAGCTGTCAGCAATATCTGTCAACAAACCAATCGGCATAAACTCTGATGTGTTAAATATAAATGCAGAAACAGTAATCCCGAAAAGCGGAAGCCATTCCTTAAGTGACATTTTACTTCGCATAATTCTTAATCCTTTCTACAATACAAATTGTTGTGCGAAAGCAGACAAAAACCAGAAACTTTATATAAAGTTTCTGGTTTTCTATTTTAAGACACCCATCCATAGTAAACGCACAGGAGACTGATACAGGATTCTTATCAGTATAAACTGACCAATTCGTCTAAGAATCACTGTACATTCTCACAAAACGTTTATTATTTATTATTATTTATTCTGTAATGCCTTTGTTACTAATGCAGCAATCTCATCTACCTTCCATGCTGGCTGAGTAGATGCAGAAATCTTATTGCCTCTCTCCCAGATTCCCTGAGCAGATGCAGATTCTTTTGGTTTATACTCCTCACTGTCATCTTTCCATGCTGGCTGTGTAGAGCTTGATACTGTTGTTGGCTTTGGTAATGGTTTGTTATAGAATTCCAGATTCTCTGTTAATTCTTTTCTTACTAAAGCTGCGATTGCATCCAGGTTCCATACTTTCTTTGTCTCAGAAGAAAGTCCACCTGGTGTATCTGTTGTATCCCATGCTCCCTGCGTTCCTGCTGCTGGTTTACGAGGAGCTTCTTCCTCTTTCTTCCATGCTGGCTGTGTAGAACTTGAGATTGTTGTTGGCGCCGGAATTGGTTTATTAGAGAATGCAACCTTTACATTATTAGACTCTAATGCTTTTGTTACAAGTGCTGCGATTTCCTGCACGTTCCACTTTTCCTTTGCTAAGGAAGAAACACCGCCAGGTGTATTCGTGCTGTCCCATGCTCCCTGTGTTGCTGCGGAAGCTTTTGGCGCTAAATCTTTAGACCATGATGCAGAAGTTGCTGTAGAAGCTTTTGTTGGCTTTGGACGGGCAACGTTAGAAAATGCCAGCTGATTCTCTTTAAGAATCTCCATTACCTGACTATGAATCAGCTCCTGTCTCTTGTTATCTATCATGTCTTTTCTACCCCTTTCCCAATATGTATACTTTGGTTTTCTGGTTATAATAAACTGTAACTGTTCAGAATAGCCACGTACCTCGCAAATAAAATTCTGCAAGTTGTTTCTGAATAGTCATATTTTCTTTATTATAACACTAATCTAATACCAATTTAAATAGAAGATATATGAAAATTGCTGTCCTTTTACTGAAATATATTGACTCTTCACACAATAAATTTCCTGATATATGTTCCGACACAATGATAAGCCTTTCCTTGTTATTTCCTCTTCCCAATGATAGAACCAAATTAAAAATTTAAAACTGAAAATACTTCCGGACTACTCTACGATTATACTTCCGGAGCTTCCCCCGGTCTTCTATCTAATCCAAATCAAGATATATTATTGCATGATTTCCCAAGATTTTCTTACTTTCATACATTGCTGCATCTGCCTCATGATATAATTTATCAAAGGTTGCCCTATCATCATCTAAACATAAGGAAGCCCCGAGACTTACATTAACTTTCTCTCCCTGCATTTCCGGTATGAAAATCTTATCTATCTGTATAAATAAACGTTTGAAGAATGATTCTGATTGTTCTTTATCTGATATTCCCGGAAGATACATCGCAAATTCATCCCCTCCGAGTCTCATAACAATATCATTCTCACGACAGGCTCTCTGAAGTGCCGATGCAAGCTGGATTAAAACAGTATCTCCTACTGTATGTCCATATGTGTCATTAATTTTTTTAAATTTATCACAATCTAGAAGACATAAAAGACCGCCTTTCTTTTTCTCAAGAAATTCCTTAATCTTTCTCTCTCCGCTTCCTCGGTTATTAATTCCTGTCATGGAGTCCGTTTCTGAAAGATACAGTAGCTTTTTCTCACGGCGTTTCTGTTCATCAATAACCTCCACACAGTAAAGAACGTGCCACGGACGACCTTTTTCATCGCTGTCTACCTTGATAAAACGCTCCCTACACCATCCGGAAACTGTACCTATAAATTCATGAACGATTGTGTTTGTTTCCATTAATCGTCTATCTAATGTTGATAAGTCCACAAACTCCAGTACGCTTGATAAATACATTTCTGTACAGAAGTATTTCATAACTGTATATATTCTTTTTGAAAAATTCTCCTGATCAAGTTCTTCACATTCTTTTTCTACATGTTTTGCATTTTTTATCTCCTCATACTTTCCTGTTTTTATATTAATTAAATGCATACATAAATAAATCTCAGAAAGTGCTGAGTAGCTGCTCATACTTGCGTTATATTGCTCTTTTTGAAATGTATTTCTTATTTTTAAAAAGGATATAAGCATCGTACCAATCATATCCAAAAACAGGGTCAAAGCAGTATAATCTCCTTCTGGTGGATTATCCACACCGAAAAATCCCCGTATCTGTCCCTTGTGACGTAACGGACTGACAACTACATTATGTACCTTCTGATAACATAGCATATTATAAGATACCTGATGCACTCCCTTTAGTTCCTCAACATCAGAAATAATTACACTTTTTCCTTCATTAAAGCTATCATACCACCAGTCAATAACTTCCATGTTTACGCCCTGAAGATCATCAATCTGTGGTTGGACTCCTTCGGCACACCATTCATATGTATTATTTGTAACATGACTTTCTACGTCATCTTCAAAAATATAAATTCTGTCAGCTCCGATGTGTTTTCCAAAAAAACTGATAAATTCATTAATTTGTCCCTCGGGAGTATCGTATTCAAGTACTGAACGCAGTGCTTCATTGATAATTGTCTCGTATCTCTTAATTGACTTCATAGGTTGATTGTGCCTCCCTGCTCATTTTTCGTCTTGTTATTTCAGAACTTATGATATGGTATGATACCTTTTGTCCCCAACATCATGGTATGTCAAAATTATTTATCCACTCGCTTCAAAGCACAAACACTCTCAACATGCACAGAATGACTAAACTGATCTACGACGGCTACTTTCTCTAAAGTGTATTTTTCCTCACATAGTATCTTTAAATCTCTTGCCAATGTTGCCGGATCACAGCTCACGTACACGATACGTTCCGGTGCCATATCTAACATCGTATTTAAAAGGGCAGCATCGCAGCCTTTTCGCGGTGGATCTACTACAATAACATCTGGATGGATTCCTGTTTTTTCATACTGGGCAGGAACAATTTCTTCTGCCTTTCCAACGAAAAATTCAACATTATCCATATGATTCAGTGTGGCATTACGTCTTGCATCATCAATCGCTTCTTTTATGATTTCGACACCATAGACCTGTTTAGCTTTTTGTGCAAGGAATAGAGAGATTGTTCCGATTCCGCAGTATAAGTCCCAGACTAGTTCTTGGCCTTTTAAGTCCGCATACTCTAATGCTTTTGAATAAAGTACTTTTGTCTGCTGTGGATTCACCTGATAAAAAGAAAGTGGTCCGATCTGATATTTAATATCGCCGATATAATCTTCAATATAATCCTGACCCCAGACTGTTTCACAATGTAATCCTAAAATTTTATTTGTCTTATCTGTATTTGTATTTACGATAATACTTGTCATACCCTCGATTTCTTTTAGTTTATCGACAAGTTTATTGATATTCTTTAACTGTTTTGCGGTTCCATTCATGATAAGGCATACCATGATCTCTCCTGTGGTAAATCCTACTCGTGTTAAAATATGACGGATCAATCCGCTATGATTCTTTTCATCATAGGCAGAGATCTTATTCTCCCTCATATATGCAAGTACTTTTTCAACGATTGGATGAGTTACTTTTGCCTGAATCGCACAATCGGTATTTGCCACAATGGAATGGGTTCTTCCCGCATAAAATCCAGCGACAAGATTCCCTTCTTTATCATATCCTACAGGAAACTGTGCTTTATTGCGGTAATGCCAAGGTTCTTCCATCCCATATACCGGCTCCATCTTCTGTTCTATATCTTCTTTTTCAAAACCGCCTATACGGGTAAGACAGCCTTCTACAAGCCCTTTCTTAAAGTGGAGCTGTTTGTCATAAGAAATCTGTTGTAATTTACAACCGCCACACTGTCTTGCAACAGGGCACAGAGGGGTCACTCTGTCTTCTGATGACTTTATAATCTCCACAAGACGGGCATATCCGTAATTCTTTTTTAACTTTGTTATGGAAACTTTCACTTCGTCACCGATTACCGTATCCTTAACAAAGAGGGGAAAGCCCTGGTACTTCCCAAGACCTTCCCCTTCCTTTGTAAAATCTTCGATTGTAAGTGAAACTTCCTGATTCTTTTTCAAGTTCAAATTCTTCTCTGATTTCACTTTCTCATTCAATCCTTTTCTCCTAAATGACTTGTCGGTCTGATATTCGTTTCAAATAATTTATTGTAGCCTTTCCATTCGCCACTCTGACGGCTTTCTTCGGCAAGTGCTTCAATAAATGTCTCCATCTTCGCATCGGTATTATCTGCAAAGTTAAGAGCCAGCGCCTCGATTAAGGCAGGTTTTTTCGGGGAACCGTATTCTAATTCACCATGATGTGCAAGAATACAGTGCTTTAATTCATTCGCCAGCTTTGGTGGGAATCCATGAATTTCTCTGATCTTTTCATCGAGCATCATCGTTCCCATAACAATATGTCCAACTAACTGTCCAACATCTGTATAATCGTTCTCCGGGAAATTAGAAAGCTCATCAATCTTTCCAATATCATGACAGATTGCTGCTGTAATAAGTAAATCTTTATTCAGGATCGGATATTGGGTACAGTAGAAATCACACAGCTTCGTTACACTCAGTGTATGCTCTAATAATCCACCCATAAATCCATGATGCACTCTCTTTGCTGCTGAATGTGCTTTGAACTTCGCAGCAAACTCTTTATCTCCGAAAAAGGCAACTAAGAGCTGTCTTAAATAAATATTCTGTACATGATTCACATAATTAGATAGCTCTTTAAACATGCCATCGATACTCTTGCTAGAGCAAGGAATATAATCTTCCATGGCAAACTCGCCTTCTCTGGCTTTACGGAGTCTTCTTACATTCAACTGAAGGCTACCCTGAAAACTTGTGATATTCCCCTCAACACGAATGTAATCCATCTGCTCAAAATTATCAATTCCATTATTCAAATCCCAGATCTTTGTATCTATTACACCGGTTTTATCCTGTAAGATCATGGAATAATAAGTCTTTCCTGCTTTTGTTTTTGCAATATTCTTTACTTTACAAAGGTATACATCAGAGACATTATCTCCTTCTCTGAGTTCATTAATATAACGCATATACGTTTCCTTTCTAGCTTTCTCATTAATTACTTCACATATTATAGCGTAAATTTCATATGCTGACAACCAAGAAAATCGTCTATTTTGCAGAATTTTCCGCTTTTTCAAAAGCTTTCTCCCCCATCTTGATTGACAAATCGAATGTTTCGTGTCACAATTACTTTTACATTATTTTTTATCTTAAATTTACTAAATTAAAGAAAGGAATAGTCCGGCACATTATCGGACTGTAGAAACGCACTATGATCAGAAAACATATTATTGCACATGGCCGCGTACAAGGCGTTGGTCTTCGATTTACAGTAACCGGTTTCGCAAAAAAATATAATGTAACCGGATGGGTTCGCAATCTTTATGACGGTACAGTAGAGATGGAAGTGCAGGGACTTGAACACCGCGTGGACCTCTTTTTACAGGAGTTATCCTCTGATCGGCCAGGTGGGAATGGTTTTATCCGCATTGACAGACTGGATATCTCAGATATTCCTTCCGTAAATGCAGCAAAAGAAACCCGATTCCGGGCACGCTATTAATAATCTCATATACGATACTGTATCAACAGATAATGAATATATGAAAATCTTAACATGTACTCTCGGAATCTTTTTTTGCTTGATTTTGTAAGAGTACATTTAACTTATCTGAGAGGATTTTATTTATGAATACAAAGGCATTTATCACATTAGAATATGATAAAATAATTAAAAAGCTGGAAACTTTTGCTTCTTCCACAATGGGAAAGAAGCTTTGCAAAGATTTGCTTCCCTCTTCTGACTACGAAGAAATCTTATCCGCACAGACAGAAACAAAGGATGCATTAACCCGGCTTTATAAGACGGGTTATCTTTCTTTTCAGGGACTTTCCGATATCCGCCCACATTTAAGGCTACTAGAAATTGATTCCACACTCAATCAAAAGGAACTTCTTGAGATTGCCCGTCTTCTTTCTATTACGGCACAGGCAGTCGAATACGGAGATACCGAAGATGAAGTGCTGGCTTATGACTCTTTAAACAGTTATTTTGGAGAACTTGACCCGCTCGAATTCCTGTATCAGCGAATTACCCAGTGCATCCTATCAGAAGATGAAATCAGTGATGATGCTTCTTCCGCATTAAAAGATATCCGGCGGGAAATCAAGCAGACAAATATTTCCATTCACAATAAGCTGACTTCCGTTATCAACTCACAAAATAATAAAACTATGCTTCAGGATGCATTGATTACTGTCCGTAACGGCCGTTACTGTGTTCCCGTAAAAACAGAATACCGCAATGCATTTCCTGGTATGATTCATGATCAGTCCTCATCCGGTTCCACACTTTTCATCGAACCGATGGCTGTCGTACAGTTAAATAACCATTTAAAAGAATTAGATATTAAAGAAAAAATGGAAATCGAAAAGATTCTGCAGTCTTTAAGCGCCCAGGCCGCTTCCTGCAGCCGGGAATTAGAAGAGAATCAGAAGATTCTCACAAAGCTTGACTTTATTTTTGCCAAAGCAAAATATGCAAAAGAATATCAGGGAACAGAACCGATCTTTAATACCGACGGCATTGTAGATATCAAACAGGGCAGACATCCTCTGCTTGATCCGAAAAAAGTAGTTCCGATTCATATTTATATTGGAGAAGATTTCAATATGCTCCTTCTTACCGGACCAAACACCGGTGGTAAAACGGTTTCTTTAAAAACAGTTGGTCTTTTCCAGCTCATGGGACAGGCCGGTCTTCATATTCCGGCATTTCAGGGTTCCCGCCTTGCTGTATTTTCCGATATTTTTGCTGATATTGGCGATGAACAGAGTATTGAGATGAACTTATCCACATTTTCTTCTCATATGACGAACCTTGTCCACATTTTAAACGAAGCTGACCCCAATTCTCTCGTCTTACTCGATGAGTTATGTGGCGGAACCGACCCGACAGAAGGTGCGGCACTTGCGATTGCCATCTTAGATGATCTACATACAGGTAAGATTCGTACTGTTGCAACAACGCATTATGCGGAGCTTAAAATGTACGCAATGGATACAGAAGGCGTCGAAAATGCCTGTTGTGAATTCGACCTTGAAACACTTTCTCCAACTTACCGCCTCTTAATCGGTATTCCTGGAAAAAGTAATGCGTTCTCCATCAGTGAACGCCTCGGTCTTCCGGACTATATCATCGAGCAGGCCCGCTCCCAGATTGATGCTACGGCTATCGACTTTGAAAATATGCTCTCTGAATTAGAGAAAAATAAAGCGGAAATCGAAAAAGAGCAGTCTGAACTTTACAAGACAAAACAGGAAATCGAAAACTTAAAAAACAGCCTGAAAGAAAAACAGGATGATATCAAAGAAAAACGAGACAAAATGCTCCGGGACGCTCGTGAGGAAGCTCGAAATATTCTCGAAGAAGCCAAGGAAGTTGCCGATGAATCCATCCGCAAATACCACGCATGGGGACAGCATCCAAAGCAGAACAACATGAAGAAAA
Source organism: Anaerobutyricum hallii (assembly GCF_900209925.1). NCBI lineage: Bacteria > Bacillati > Bacillota > Clostridia > Lachnospirales > Lachnospiraceae > Anaerobutyricum > Anaerobutyricum hallii. The sequence continues at coordinate 3,131,648 of NZ_LT907978.1, forward strand.
TGGAAGCACAAAGAAGTGACCTTCGAGGCCGCATGAGTAAGCTTGATAAAAAACTTGCTTACAAAGCAAAGAAATCTTCCACTATCTCCGATCCTTCTGACTTTAAAGTAGGCGATTCCGTATTTGTAACTACACTTTCTCTAAACGGAACCGTAAAAGAAGCCGCCAACAAAGATGGGGACCTTATAATCCAGATGGGCTTCCTAAGTTCGGTAGTAAACTATAAAAACTTAGAACTCCTCGCCCCTGAAAAAGCACCAAAACCACAGCATCAGCCAAAAGACCGCTACAGCATTAATAAAGCGGCAACCATCAATCCAGAAATTAACCTTCTCGGAAATACTGTGGACGAGGCAATTGCCCGTCTTGAAAAATATCTTGATGATGCCATGATTGCCGGCCTTACTTCCGTCCGCGTTGTTCATGGAAAGGGAACCGGCGCTTTACGAAAAGGAATCCACGAATATCTCCGTAAGCTCAAATTTGTCAAATCCTATAAACTCGCAGAATTCGGCGAAGGAGATGCGGGGGTAACAATCGTAACCTTTAAATAAATACTAATTTGTAGATTTCGTATAGACGAAAAAAGAAATAATACCATATCCCATCTGCTCTGTAATCGCTGTGTTTAAAATGCTCATTCGCATCTTAAACACGCTCCGAAGCCGCATCTGGGATATGGTATTATTTCTTTTTTCTGACTATCCAAATCTACAGTTGGTGAGAATGGGGATTGCCCAGAAGGCTATGGTTTTCATTAGAATGAATATCTCTAGAAGAAGATACTTTCTTATTCGATTGTATAAAAATTATATTTACCTACTCCTACCTCATGGAGAATTTTTCTCTGGTTAGCTCACATAATCTTCTAGAGAATCCCCTTCTCTTTCCAACAAAAATAATTAATTTGCTATTTGTTATCAAAATCAGACAGCCGCTGAAACAAAATTTTATGCTGAATTGTAGGAAAACTATGGTAAAGAAAAAAGAATGGTTATAAGTATTGCATTTTGTGACTTTGCGCTGTGGAATTCTGACCATAGGAACTTGGGATTCGTTTTTCCCAAGTTCCTGTTTTTCTGGGCAGAATGGAATGCTTAGCGCAACGGAACAAAATCAAACTTATGACCATTCTTTTTTCTTTAGAAGACTCCATACAATTCAGCAGGAATATATCCTCTTCTGGGCAATCCCCTTTTTCTTAAACAAAAGTACTAATTTGATGGACTAAAGGGATGAAAACCAAAAATTTGAATGTCAACCCTTTAGAATTTAATTTCTCGGAAAGTTGTAGTCTTCTGGTGCATTCCATATTGCCAAACTGTAGATTTAGATTAGACAGAAAAAAGAAATACTGCCCTATCCCAGATGCGGCTTCGGAGCGTGTTTAAGATGCGAATAAGCATTTTAAACACAGCGACTATAGAGCAGATGGGATATGGTATTATTTCTTTTTTCGTCTACACGAAATCTACAAATTAGTATTTACCATTCATATTTGTGGAGCTGTCCTTCGAGCTCGAGTTCTTTGAATCCCTGCTGTCTTAATGCTTCATACAGAACGATTGCTACAGAGTTTCCAAGATTCAGTGAGCGGATATGATCGAGCATCGGGATACGAACAGCGGTTTCTTTATGTTCGAGTAAGATTTCTTCCGGGATTCCGGCACTTTCTTTTCCGAACATGATGTAGCAGCCGTCTTCGTATTCTACATCTGTGTATGTCTGTTTTGACTTTGTTGTTGCCATGTAAATTTTTGCTCCGGGATTTTTCGCAAGAAAGTCTTCAAAGTTTACATAGGTGCGGACATCTAATTTATCCCAGTAATCAAGTCCGGCACGTTTGAGCATTTTGTCGTTGATTTTGAAGCCAAGTGGCTCGATCAGGTGAAGAACGCTTCCGGTTGCTACGCAGGTTCTTCCGATATTTCCGGTGTTTGCCGGCATTTCCGGCTCATGTAATACAATGTTTACCATAATTATTCCTCGATATTTCTTTATTTACTACTATTACAGGTTTTTCTCTTTACGTAGTCTTTCAACAAAGTTTGCTAAACGTCCTAATGCTTCTTTTAATTCTTCGATGGAATACGCATAAGAGATTCTAAGGAACCCTTCTCCGCAGTCACCAAAGGCGGTTCCTGGAATGACTGCTACTTCTTCTTCGTGTAAGAAACGGTTTGCAAATTCATCGGAGCTCATTCCAAATTCTTTGATGCATGGGAACAGATAAAATGCGCCTTCCGGTTCAAAACATTTTAGCCCCATTTCTGAGAAAAGTTCTAATACAAATCGGCGGCGTTGATTATATGCATTCCGCATAATCTGTACGTCTTCTTCTCCGTTTGTCATTGCCTCGATTGCGGCATACTGACTTGTTGTCGGTGCTGCCATGATCGCAAACTGATGAATTTTTAATATTTGCTGCATGATCAGTTCCGGACCTGTAGCAAATCCCATTCTCCATCCGGTCATAGCAAATGACTTACTGAATCCATTGATGATAATCGTTCTGTCTCTCATTCCCGGAAGTGAAGCGATAGAACAGTGATCTTGTCCGTAGGTAAGTTCTGCATAAATCTCATCGGAAATGACATACAGATCTTTTTCTTTTATAATTTCGGCGATTGGCTCTAAGTCTTCGCGAGTCATAATTGCACCTGTTGGATTATTCGGATAAGATAAAATTAAAATCTTTGTTTTATCTGTAATCGCGGCAAGTAATTCTTCGGGCTGTAATTTAAATTGATTCTCTTCTTTTAAATTAATCGTGACCGGAACTCCATCTGCCAGCTTAATGCAAGGAAGATAGGATACGAACGCCGGCTCCGGTAAAATAACTTCATCTCCCGGATTAATCATTGCGCGGAGTGCAAGGTCAATTCCTTCACTTCCGCCGACTGTTACTACGATTTCATGTACAGGGTCATATTCTAAATCATATTTACGATACATGTAGTGTGCGATTGCTTTTCGAAGTTCTAACAGTCCGGCATTCGATGTATAAAAAGTGCGTCCTTTTTCCAAAGAATAGATGCCTTCCTCACGAATATGCCATGGTGTGTCAAAATCCGGCTCACCTACCCCAAGAGAAATCGCATTGGGCATTTCCTGTACCAGATCAAAAAATTTGCGGATTCCCGATGGTTTCATTTCCACTACTTTATCAGATAAGGGATTTCTCATGGTGTCACCTTCATTCTGTTAGCTGGCTCTTTATCAATAAGAATCATTCCATGATCTTTATACTTTTTCAGAACAAAATGTGTTGCCGTACCGGCAACTGCCTCTAATGTTGAAAGCTTCGTTGATACAAACATGGATACTTCTTTTAATGTTTTTCCTTCTAAAAAGATTGCAAAATCAAATGCTCCGGACATAAGATATATTGACTTTACTTCCGGATAGTTCGTAATTCTTTCTGCAAGTTTTTCAAAGCCCTGTCCTCTTTGTGGGGTAACACGAACTTCGATAAATGCGGTTACTTTTTCTGTATCTGTTTTATCCCAGTTAATCAGTGTAGGATAACCGCAGATAATGCCCTCATTCTCCATTTTTTCGATTTCTTCTAACACCATACTCTCATCGGTTCCAAGCATGATTGCCAGATCATGCAAGTCTATTCTGCTGTTATTTTCCAGCATTTTTAAAATCTCATTACGCATCTGCTACTCTCCTTTATATTTTGTCACTATCAATATGATATCGTTACTATTACATCGTTGGCAATGCCTATTTATATTACAATAATTATACTTTATAATATTCATCCATTTTCGGGGGCTCTAAAAAACGAGCCTCTTCATCGTAGTGGATCAGGCGGTCATTTCCTGATGTTGTCTGACCGATCACTGCCGATTCTATGCCAGCTTTCTGAAACTGTTCTACTAATCTAGCTCCATTTGCACAGGCAAGAAGCAAGGTTCCACCGGACCGAAGCATATATGGATTTAAATTAAAATATTCACATACTTCGATTGTATGTTGTCTGATCGGTATATTTTTTAAATCAACAGAAAGACCAACGTTCTTTGCGGCTGCCGTTTCCCACAGTGCGGCAAAAATACCACCTTCTCTTACATCATGTATAGAAATAACTTCTCTTTCCTGTAAAATGTCAGATACTGCGGACATCGAACCGTCATCAAATAAATGCTTTGCCGTTTCAATATAAGATGGCGCATATCTTTCTTCCAAACGATTCGCATGCTCCGTTGCGATCATTGCTGCTCCCTCTCTTCCGATAGTTCCTGCAATAACCAGATCTAAATCTGTATATTCTGCCCGAGCTTCCTCTTCTTTCTTTTGAATTCCCATTGCTGTCACAGATAAAATAAGAGTGCTTACAAAAGGAGACACTGCTGTATGTCCTGAAATTACCAGAATGTCTTCCTGTGTACAAAGTGCATCAATCTCCTTCATTAAAGATTTTAACTGTTTTTCCTCTGTATCTTGTGGCATAAGAACGCTAAGTGAAATTGCCCTGATTTTTGCTCCGGCTGCCAGCATACTATTTACAGCGCCATAAACAGCTCTCTTTGCCGCAAATGTCCAGCCTTCTATCGGATTCACCGATAATGCTACACCGGCATCCTCTGAAAATTCCGGCATAAAAAGAACCCCGGCATCCTCACCGGATGCCGGAGAGCCTTCTTCACTGTGATTATGCAACTGTCTTAGTACCGAGCGTTTTAAAATACTCTCTTTTACTTTTCCTATCCGCATAATATCTCCCGCACAGAGCAGGCATACACCTGCTCCGTTTTATCTATTTTTCATTCATTACTCTTCATTAATTACCGTTTGGCTGCTCCACATCGGCTTTGGCTTTATCCTCTGCCTTTGTTGTTTCCTTTCCAGTTTCTGTCGTTGGCTTTGGAACTTCTTTTTTCTTTGTTCCAACACGAACAACAGATGGCGTTGACATGTAAGAACTGGAATTCACCTGTGTTCTCTTTGTCTCTTTGCCGTCTATGTATACAACTTTCCACAGTCTTGCTGTATAACCGGTACGTCCATTAGATTCCACAACACGCTTTCCTTCTTCCATCGTATTATCTTTAATCACTTTTTCGGAAGGACCTCTTACAGAAAGGGTCTGTGATACGTATTCTACTTTACGGTTTGAAGCACGATATTCCTTACCATAAATAGTAAATGTAATACTGCTTCCACCTGCGGTTCCCTGAATATAGATCGGATGATCTAAATTATTAGTAAACTTTAAATCCTTATCTGTTCCGGAAATTGCCGCATCGGCAGATAAAGGAACATAATGAACCGTCATAGAATGATTTAAACGCTCTGTTACATTTAACTCTGCTCTAAGAACTGCATTATAAAGAGTCGTTGAAACCTGACAGATTCCACCACCATAGGTCTGAACTGTCTGCCCATTTGAATAAGAACCCGCAAGATGATATCCGTTAGCTGCTGTAAATGGTGCAACTTTAGAGTATACAGAGAAGGATTCTCCCGGATATAATACGGTTCCATTGATGAGGCTTGCTCCATTCTCTACATTCGCACATCTTCCGGAAGCAGATCCGGCATAGGATGTTGTATATGTGCCAAGTACATCCTTAATTGCAGAAAGCTCCTTCTTTGTGTGCTTTGCCTTATCTAAAGTATAGTCCATCGGAAATACAACGGACTTATGATCCCAGTCCTTGTTATCAAAAACTTCTGCAAGCTTCTCTGCATTCGCATCAAAATCGATAGCAATACCATGTACATGTTTTGTAATAACAAACTTACCATCTACACGCTTAATTGTCGCATCCTTCTTCTTTGCAAGAAACTTCTTTGCCTTCTTTGCGACAACCTTCTTTGTTTCTTCTTTATCTACAGAAAATGTAAGTGGAAAGTCGGTTCCTTTCTTCTCAAGCTCCCTGACTTCCATCACTCTCTTAAAAACATTACCTGTCTTCCCAAGATTATATGCTTCCTCTACCGCATCCATGTTTGTACACTTCAAGCCTATATCTGAAAGAGGAAATGCGGTCTCCTTCTTCCTTACCTGTAATGTCACTGTTTCCTGTGATACTTGATCTACGTACTCCTGTACCTTTGCCTTCGCTTCCTCCTGCGTCATTCCGCCAACAGACATCCCCTGAATCGTTACTCCCGGATAAATCGCGTCAATATTAATATACTTAGAATAGTAATAATAAAATCCCGCTCCGGCGCCTGCCAAAAGAAGAAGGAGTAATACAAGCACAATAACCCCTATTCTTTTCTTCATCTCACACCTTTTCACTTTCTTTCTAAAACTTATCTATTGTATTCTCACAATATAGACAAAACAACTTTACAACTGCATAAAAATTCTGGTCATATCCCTGCCAAAATACACATTGCCTACATCATCATCGGCGCTACTGTAGTGATTACCATTGCGATTACTACTATTGCTACTACAATCGTAGCGATTCTCTGCCTTCTCTTTGTACCATTTGACTTCATAATATATTCCTCTCTTCTAAATCATATTTCTGTACTTTCTATACAGTAAAAAACATCTTCAATGTCGAATAGTTACATTCTAAGCCATTTCTGTCTTACATTCAAGTATGTATTTTATTAGATTTTACCCTTTTGGGGCGAAACATTCCATTCCACAGTCCTTGCAGCACGATTTAACGGATTTCTTTTATTATAATCAAACAAACAACATACTTTCTTTTCTACAATCGTTCCATTCTCCTCAAATTGCTTTATATCAATTTCAAATAGTTCAATATGACTCTGATTCGCTGCTTTTTTTGAATCATATGTGCCTGCCTGTACTTCTTCCGGGAAAAGTTTTTCTCCCTGTTCTCTATACAGCATTTTCCATTCTTTCTTGTACTTTGCGGTATCTTTCGCCCATGCCGGTCTGCCTTTTACATTTTCTCGAAGATACATATCATACAGCATAATCTCATCTAAAATATTCCATCTGACTTCCTGCATATGTTCTCTTAAGAATTCACGAAGAATATTATATTTTTCCAGACGATTATGATTCAATTTATGGTAACCTTTTTTCCGATAAGATGCTGAGAACATTTCATAAAAACGGAACGGACTTTCAAAAAATGGTACGGCATACTTCAATGTCAGCGCATACTGCCCGCTATTATAATAAAGCTCTACCAGTTCCTCCACACCTTTTAATAAAATAATCTCGTCATAAGAAAGCCATTTTGTGCCAAGCACCTCATACGGAGACTGATTTCTATAGATAATATCGTATTTTTTAACTTCCTCTTCCATCACTGTCCCCTTCAGAACTTTAAGGAATCCTAGCTGAAGCTGATCTGGTTTATGTGCATACAAATCATTAAAAGACTTTCCAAAGCTCTCATAATCTTCATAGGGAAGCCCCGCGATCAAATCCAAATGCTGGTGAATATTTCCCAGTTTATGTACTCTGTCCACATAATGAAAAAGCTTGTCTAAGTCCATATGCCGATGGATCGCATCAACCGTCTCCCCATTCGTAGACTGCACTCCGATTTCAAGCTGAATCAGACCCGGCCGCATCTTTGCAAAAAGTTCCAGCTCTTCCTCTCCAAGCAGATCCGAAGAAATCTCAAAATGAAAATTCGTAATACCATTATCATGTTCCACCAGATAACTCCAAATATCAATCGCTCTTTGCCGATTACAGTTAAATGTCCTGTCAACAAACTTCACCTGCGGAACCTTTGCCTCAAGAAATGCATCCAGCTCCTTTTTCACAAGCTCCAATGAACGGAACCGCACCGTCTTATCCACAGAAGAAAGGCAGTAACTGCAACGAAACGGACATCCCCTGCTTGTCTCGTAATATAAAATCTTATGCTCAAACAGATGAAAATCTTCATATACAAAAGGAATCGTATCCATATTCATCAAAGCAGCAAAACCTGTATTGATGATTTTCGATTTACTCTCCATACTGCTCTCGCCAATTTCCAAAGCTGATTTTTCGGAAAAATCCCGAACGGCGATTCCCTGTAACTTCTGAAGTTTTATCATATCTATAAAATTCATTGAGTTGATATTCTCTTCTCCTACGAAATGTTTGTCTTCTAGCGCGAAACGAATCAGTTCAGAAAAAACTTCTTCTCCCTCTCCCTGCATAATAAGATCAAACGCTGGATTCTGCTCTAAAAATTTATTCGCCGCATAAGAAACTTCCGGACCCCCAGCCCATATTTTTACAGCAGGGCTTACCTTCTTAAGCTCTGCTGCTAACTCTCTTACAAAAGAAATATTCCAGATATAACAGGAGAAAATAATCACATCGGCCTTCGCCTCATATAAATCCTGTAAAATATCCTCTACATAATTATTGATCGTATATTCTTTTAAAAGAATCTCCGCTCCCGGAATCTTCTTCCTGTCAGCATATGTTTTCAGGCTGAAGATCGCCAGATTGGAGTGGATATACTTTGCATTAATTCCGCATAATAAAAAGCGCATTACATACTCCTTCCAACAAAATTCAAGTCGAGCCACCGCGAGACTTGGCGCACCACCTGAAAGAGGTGGAAGTCTTCTCGACTAAGATATATCCTGCCAGGCAGGTTCTTTTATTCAATATGGGATTCAAACAGAACTCCCGGCTCTGTCTGAGTAAAAAACCTACGGAAATGTACTCCGCAGGCTGATTTTCATTCGAACGTTTTCAGTATAACATGAGATGAGCGTTTTTAATAGGGGAATGTTGTTTAAATGGCTAAACTGACGCCCTTATCCTCTGTAATATACAAAATGCTTCGTATCACTGTGTCCAAACTGCTTAACCGCAGCTTGAACTTGCTCTAAGGCGCATTTTTGTATATTACAGAGGATAAGGGGGCTGTCCATTCTTAAACCTCCTAACTACAAACTCCCAATCTGGCAAGTCTGTTAAAAACTTAGAAAAGTGAATTAATGAACTTTAGTTTTCTATAAAGCTATAATCTTCTGAACAATTTCAAAAAAAGCCCTTGCATTTTCAAAAAAACTGTGCTAGAATAAATTTCGTTGTGAGACAGCACATCACATGCGGGTGTAGTTCAATGGTAGAACACTAGCCTTCCAAGCTAGATACGTGGGTTCGATTCCCATCACCCGCTTTTATTTTTTCAAAGTTGTTAAAACATTTCAAATAGTTCTTGACAATTAGAAAATATATGATATACTAAATATAGTTGAATAATTCATTTAAGTTTTATGCACGAGTGGCTCAGTGGTGGAGTATCGCCTTGCCAAGGCGAGGGTCGCGGGTTCGAATCCCGTCTCGTGCTTTTTTTGTTGTCTTTTTACTCAACTAATTTATACTAGAATTAAATTTGGAGATGTTGCATTATAATAATATACTGCAACATCTCCGTTTTTTCTACTTAATAGTAATTAGCCATCCTATGAACGAAAGGATAAATTTTTAATCCATATAAAATAAGAACTTGCCAACAGGATACTTGATAAGAACCATGTTATACCAAAGAAACTATATTTAACATTTGACCATAGCATATACGCAACAAACAATACTATCGCAATATAAAACAAAATACTTACAATCTTCCATATCAGCGAATCATCGGACGAATAACAAATTTTTCTTATATCAACATATTCATTAGTTTGATATATCAAGGTGATGATAATCACTGCGATAGAACTAATAATTTTTATAATAGCTGCTCCATAATTCCACATTATAGGAAAGATCAACAACACTATTGTATTACTAACTTTAGAACCATCCGCCGTATCCATCATAATTTTTACATATTCATAAGATAGTAAATAATTAAGCCATGTTAAAAATAAAATAAATACTAAAAATGTCTTCTTTTTCATTACCTTGCTCCTTTATATCTAGATGTATTATTTAACATCTTCTATTGATTGCGTTGAAGCTTCTTCGGCAGCTTCCTGTTGATCTTCTTCACCTGCTTTATCATACCATTTTTGTGCTTTTTCTCCTTCTAACGTAGTGAATGTACCATCTCCGTTAGGGATATCAACTCTTATGACCTGTCCTCCCTGGTCAACAGAAACAGACTCATCAACCATATCACTTGTTTCTGACTGGTCTGTAAAAGTACAAGCATTTAATGACAACGCTATTGTCACTGCCATAATCATTCCTACTATTTTTTTCATAATAGACCTCTTTTCGTTTTAATTTTTTGCTTTCTTTAGGGCATTATTACTTTTTTATAATACATCTATTTATCCAGTTTTTCAAAACAAACCACTTCCGGTTAATGATTATTTTTTTCATTCAAGTCGAGCAGTCACTCACCACCTGAAAGAGGTGGGAGTCTTCTCGACTGAGATAAAAAAAGAAGCCAGCTATATAACCGACTTCTTCTAGAGCGTATTTGAAAAATGCTTTCTGCAAGATGTGCATCGCAATTTGCGGGAGATTTCGCCTGAATGAAGGCGGCGTAGCGGGCTACGGCAACTGAATGAAGGCAAAATATACCGTAAATTAAGGCGTGCAGGTTGTAGGAATGATTTTTCAAACACGCTCTAAACTGTATAAAAAATTCTCTGGTCAAAATTGATTCAACCTATCTCTTACAATGACTTTCTAAACTCTTCTTCAATTCCTATAATTGTTTCGATCAAATCGTCTGCACTTTGATACTTATATCTTCCAAACATAATTCCCCAGTCTATCATGAGTGACAGTACCGTTGCATTACGTTTGGCATCTTTGTTCTCAATCACATCAAAATCCGGATATGGTATATCACTTACAGAGCGGAACCAGTTCACCATGCTGGCATATCCCGGCATGTCCACCATAACTTCCTGTAAAATGCTCTGTAAAAGTCCCTGCTGTCCGCGGTATCTTTCCTTCACACTTCTTTCCCAGCATAAAGTAAATGTCTTCATATATGTTTCGATTAATGACTGAATCGTTGCTAACAGATATACCTTAAACTGCTTTCTGCTCTGCTCGGACGGGAAGCGTTTAAAGCAGGCTGCACAGTACTGGGAAATGAGGTTGCCAACCAGATAGCCGAGGTCGTAACCAAATGGTCCCATAAAAGCGAACTCCATATCAATGACCTTCATCTTATCTCGTGAAGCTAAAATATTTGATGTATGCAAATCGGCATGAATCAATCCATCTGCATGGCTCATAAACTTACGGCGGAGCTTATAAAGCTCTGTGCGGTATCTGGAATCTTTACTGAACTGATTTGCAAAATCTGCAAAGTTATTCCCTAACGAATAATCAACATCACAGCCAAAGCAGTCTAAAAACATCTGGTCTTCCATAATCTTTCGAAGCTCTGTATTCTCAAAATGCTTCTGCAGTCCACGATACTTCTCACGAGACAGATAATACTCTGATGTACAGAATTCGGTCTTTGCCATAAACTCACCGCACTGACGGCCAAGCTCCGGGAACATCTTGTTCTTATTCAACTGAAAACGGACAACTTTTAAATCCGAAACATCTTCCATCACAAAGATATTATTCTCTCTATCCTGAAACTTAAGATACGGCACATACTCTGGTGTGATCGCATAAAAAATACGCATACTGTTGTACTCTAACCGATTACGGTACGTTGCGATCTCCTGCTGGCTTACTCTGCTGATATCCGTTCCCTGCTTCAATACCAGAGATTCCTTCGGTGTCTGCACTCTGTAAATGTAATTCACATAGCCATCTCCGTCTTCTTCCTCTGTTCCCTCTCCAACCATACTAATATTCACAGGGAGAGAATCATCAAAATCCGGCAAATGCTCTTTTAAATATGGAATAATATTTTCCTTCGTAATCTTAATCATATAATTCCCCCAATAATCTTCTATCCGAATCTATATTTATCTACATTTTTTCTGATTATTATTTAACTCTATAGACAAACTTTCTCATAATTATTATAGCCTAATATTATGAATAAAAAAAGCAAAATGTTTGTCTGTGAGGTGGGAAAAAATGTGGCATTGGGAACAGACGAAAACCTGAAAATCCCCATATATCACAAATGCTTCGTATCACTGCGTCCAAACTGCTCAACCGCAATTTGAACTTGCTCTAAGGCGCATTTGTGATATATGGGGATTTTCAGATTTTCTGTGTATTGAACATTCCATGTTTGCCACTTTACAAGCTAGATGCTGTGAAGATTAACCCCAATTGCTGTGACTCATATTATGAATAATATTAAATTTGATTCCTTCTGGCATTCTTTATTGCCTGTCTTAGAAAAACAGAAGCTCGATAATAGATAATATATATATAAACTGTGACTTTAGAGCAAGCTCTTAATGCGGCTGAGCGTTAAGAGTGCAGTGATATGGAACAGTTTATATATATATTATCTATTATCGAGCTTCGTCTATTTCTCAAAAAAAGGCAATAAAAAAATGCCCAGAACCGGAATCGAACCAGTGACACGAGGATTTTCAGTCCTCTGCTCTACCAACTGAGCTATCTGGGCATTCATTGTATTGCTACAACGTCTAATATTTTACTTTATAAAGTAAATTTTGTCAATACAAAATGCATAAAAAAGTCTAAAAAAATTCAAAATTCTTATTCTCCGTACTCCGCGATCCACTCCGCAACCGTAGAGAATATTTCTTTATTCAGACTGTAATATGTCCACTTGCCATTCTTTCGAGCCTTTACCGCTCCTGCCTGCAATAAAATTCTCATATGATGCGACAAAGTAGACTGTCCAAAGTCCATCTCATCTAAAAGTTCGCTGGCATTATATTCCCTTTCACGAAGTAATTCAAGAATCCGCAGTCGATTTTCATCCGACATAGCTTTTAGTACTCTTGCGTGAACAACAAACTTTTTATTCATATTATATATGATACTCCTTTCATTCCCCACCGCCTATAGAAGTGAACGTCTTCTCATCTAAAGTCACTTCTATAAGCGAATACCATAAACATCTGCAAGCTAAAACTTCGGCGAACTTTGCTTAAATCTCCCAGATTCCTTCCTTGTTCTCCGTTGTCTGAAGCTCAATCTTCTTATCAGAATCTTTAATCTTGATTTCCGGATTCTTTACGATTACCTTTGTATGTGCCGGAACAGACTTCGTTACAAATGCTCCACCTGCTACGATAACACCCTCACCGATTTCTGTCTCTCCACCAAGAATACTGGCTCCAGAATATACCGTAACGTTATCTTTGATCGTCGGATGTCTCTTCTTACCCTTTAACTTCTGTCCACTTCTTGTAGAAAGTGCACCTAAAGTTACTCCCTGATATAACTTCACATTATTACCAATCTCTGTTGTCTCACCAATTACAACACCAGTTCCATGGTCAATAAAGAAATATTCCCCAATCTGTGCGCCAGAGTTAATATCAATTCCTGTACGGCTATGTGCATATTCCGTCATAATTCGAGGAAGGAATGGCACATCCTGTGTATACAGCTCATGAGCGATTCTATAAACAAAAATAGCAAACAGCCCCGGATAAGAAATCACAACGTCCTCTCTGCTCTTTGCAGCAGGGTCACCGTCAAATCCAGCCTGCACATCTTTTAAAAGCATCTGCTGTACATGTGGAAGCCTCTTAAAAAATTCCTCACAGACTTCTTCTGCCCGCTCACTGATCTCTTCCTCTGTATACTTTTCATAATCTCTATAATACAAAGAAATCTCAATCTGCGGTTTTAACTTACCATAAATATCTGTCAGACGGTCACCGATAAAATACTGCGGAGAAATCAACGCAATATTCTCCTCTCCAAAATAACCAGGGAACATTATCCTCTTTAAATCCTTTAAAATACGAATAATACAAGAACGATCAGGAAGACATCGTTCCCCCCTTGATACGATAAAATCTGTTTTATGGCAACTTTCCGTCATCTGAACGGATGCATTCAAAATAATGTCTTTCATTGTCTCTTTCATAATTTAAGTCTCCCAACAAATTTTCAGAAGCATATACCCCTCACTTACAATATAAAGAGTACACTTCTGAGGTATATTGATATACCTATATTTATGCTAAATTATAACAAACAACTACAGAAAATACAATTCCCAAATACTAATTTGATGGACTAAAGAGACGAAAAGCAGAAATTTGATATAGAAGAAAATGTGAAGATAGTCGCGGCGTAGAAAATGCCTGACCGGCATTTTTACTGGCTCCGACATCACATTTTCTTCTATATCAAATTTTTGCTTTTCTGCTATTTGGCTCCAGATGGAAATTAGTATTTAAAGCTTGGATGGGAATAAGGGGATTGCCCAGAAGTCTATGGTTAGAAATTACTAATTTACTATTTGTTATCAAAACCAGGCAGTCACTGGAATAAAAATTTCCAGAGAAGAATATTTTCTCATGGTGAAACAGTTCTCCGATTAAAAATCATAGCCTTCTGGCACATTCCATGTTGTTAAACCATAGATTTAGATAGTCAGAAAAAAGAAATAATACCATATCCCAGATGCGGCTTCGGAGCGTGTTTAAGATGCGAATGAGCATTTTAAACACGCTCCGAAGCCGCATCTGGGATATGGTATTATTTCTTTTTTCGTCTACACGAAATCTACAAATTAGTATTTTAGAAGCCGCCTCCAGAAACATCGAGCTTTCCATCGTCGTCTGCTGCTGTTCCGTTTGAACCACACCAGTTACACACAACTTTATCGGAGCCGTCATAGCAACTTACTTTTCCGCAGTTTCCGCAGACAAAACACTTCTTTGCTCCACAGTAAGGGCAGCCTGGGTATTCTTCGTCTGTGTAAAAGCTTCCGGTAAAGTTGATTTTATCGAAGCCTTCTTTTTCTGCAGTTTCTTCTTTTAATTTAAAGGCCCATGTACGAACCCAGTCATTATCTCTTTTTTCAATTCGAATTCCGTAAAGCTTATCCTGTGCACATTTTGCCAGAATTACGCTTGCCTCTTTCTTCATTGCACTGTCTCTCCTTCCTGATAAACGAAAGCAATGGAAATATCGTCTCCGCTGCCTTCTCTCGTTCTCTTTTCAAAATTCCGTTTTAAACTCTTTTTCATTTTTTCGGTATCATGAAACATATGGGAAAGTAATCCATGATATTTTAAAAAGTCTTCTTCGCTTGCAAATGATTTAAACAGTCCATCTGTGGATACAAATAATGCCTTTACTTTTTCTGTTGTATACCAGTGTTCAAAAAAATGTATTGCATCGGTATTACAGAGGGAAGATGTATAGTTTGCGTGGGAATTTTTATCCTCGATCGGGATAAATAATTCGTCATTCTCTCCGAGTACGACAAACCCTCCGTCACCGAGAATCATTCCGTAAGAAAAGTCTTTTGTCAAAACTGTTGCCAGTACGGTACTTCCGTAAATAACGGCTGTTCTTAGTCTGCCTTTTGCCTTTTCGGGAATCTTGCTTTCTTCTTCCTTTGTGAGTGGGTTTTCTAAATGATATTCCTCTACCGCTTCTCTCCACTTCATTAAAATCTGTTTTTCCATCTGGGCCAGAATAAATTCCGGATGTTTGAAAAACTGTTCTTTAAAATCAGAACGGTTCATATAATTTTTTAATAACTTTGTCGTAATCTTTACAGCAATCCTCGAACCCACATCACTGCGGAAATGCTTGGCACTGCCATGTCCATCTGCTACTACGGCTATGGCAAACTGATCGGTAACTACGGTTCCTGAACTGTCCTGACAGACAATGCCCTTTCTAATATGGCTGTCTCCGATTACTGTAGAATGTACTCCCTGAAACATTCTACCATCCCTCATCAAATTCAATATCCATATCGCCAAGATCGGTAAGATCGTCTACTCCCATGATATCCTGTTTCATTTCCTGTACAGCTTCTATCATCTGTTCCTTCTTTGCTCCCGCTACTTCTGCAAGAGAACGCTCACCGGTCGCATCGGTAAGTGTCATACTCGTGCTTCCGATTTTAGAAGAAGTAACCGCGATTTCACGAACAAGCTTTTTCAGCATTTCTGCACCGCATGCCTGAAGTACTAATTCTTCATCATCTGTAAATTCTCGGAGTACATCAAGATCGACATTGGAACCAATTGCCAGTGCAATCTTTAAACCATACTGAAACCAGCGGTTTTTCTTTAACATTTCAAAACCTTTTTTGTAGTTATCTGTCGGATATCCGTCGGTCATCAGGAAGATAACCGGTGCATAGGAAAGGGAAGGTGCTCTTAAGAAACTGTTTCTTGAAAGCTTCTGACAAAGCTCTTCACAGGCATCTCCCAAATCGGTTACTCCATCTGCAGAAAGATTCTCCCATCTCTGATATTCTTCAATTAATACTGGTTCCGGTGTAATCCATTCACAACCGGAAGAAAACGACATTACAGCAACTTTTACATCGGTTCCTGCCTCACCGACACCGATCAATTCCGGTAAGATATCTCCCATAACACGATTTAAAGATTCCAGCTTTGAACCTTCCATACTTTTTGAAGTATCTACCAGGAAAAAAATGACCATACTTTTCTTGGCAGGTGGCATAGTCTCTAACGGATCAATTGCCTCTATACTCTGTTCTTCAAACTGTCTGCTCATCCTCATCTTCCTTTCTCTCCTCCGTCTGCTGTACCAGACTAAGATTCCATTCTTCACCCAATTCAAATCGGACAGACATTCCATTCCAGATAGGAATTCCCTGTCCATTTGGAATATCTTTTAATTTCCCGTCAGGATAAAATCCTCTCCAGACACCCTGACTTACATTTTTAATACCATACAGGCCTTTTTTCTGGCGATTCTCCACGATCAGACCTGTGACCGTATCTTTATCCATCGGATTCCGGCCGGTCTGACACTCATAAAGCTTCTCCCCTTCTGCAAGAAGAATCCGGTCTAACCCGTTCGTTAATGGATAATATATCTTTCCACACTTCGGACAGGCTAATGTTCCGTTCTCTTTTTGCAGTAATCTATAAGAAAATCCATGAAATCCGCAATGGCAGGACTTATAATCCATCGCCATTCTTACAAGAAGCTGCTTCCAGTCCACCTCTGTCGGTCGAAGTTCTCTTAGTCTTCCGCCATCGAGAAATGCTTTCTGGAACATCTTTTGTAAAATCTCTGGATATTCATTCCAGTATTGAATCAATTTATCTTGAATTCCCTTAACCGGAATATTCTCCTCCTCACCCGGTTCCATGCAAAAACGTCCTTCTTTTGCCCGGAACAGTTCCTTTTCCTCCGGAGAAAGGAAACAGCGGTTCACCATCTTTTTCCCTTCAAATGGAGAACCTGTATGGAAGAAATATTCAAATAAATATACCGCCATAAAATAACGGTCTGTCTCAAAAGAATAACATTCTCTGAATGTTTCAACATCTTCAGGGCTTTCCTGCTCTTCTGGTTCTTCTGCAAGGGATTCCACTAACTCAGGAGCAAGGAACTCCGTAAAGTCTGTCTTTTCGGCATCAGGAGCCTGCACATAGGCTTCGCCAAGAAGCTCTTCCCCTTCAAAATGAAATGCTCCACTTTTCAGATTAAAATAAAATGCTTCCGGAGAAATACTGCAGTAAACCTTACCGTTTTGATGCAGCTCTTCAAAAAAACGGGCAAATTGATATGCTCCTTCTATCATTGCATTCATTGAAGAAAAATATGCTGCTCTTAAAACCTTTTTTCCGGTTTCTACGTCTGTTACAAGCTGTCTTTCGTCACATATTTCTGCAAGAGAAACCCAGCCATTTTTATTAAATGCACTCATCCTATCCTCCTACCTACAGGAGAATCTTTGCGATCAGATTATCTCCAAAATCAATCTCTAAGCCCGTCCAGATCGG
This sequence comes from Anaerobutyricum hallii, assembly GCF_900209925.1. Lineage (NCBI taxonomy): Bacteria > Bacillati > Bacillota > Clostridia > Lachnospirales > Lachnospiraceae > Anaerobutyricum > Anaerobutyricum hallii. Next base: position 3,149,390 of record NZ_LT907978.1, read on the forward strand.
TACGCCCTTGCCCGGTGCAACTTCTCTGATGGAATTATCCGGAAACTTTGCCTTCCAGACATCATCTGACATATTTTTAATACCGAACAGCCCCTTCTTTAAACGATTCTCAATCACCATTCCTGTTACCGATTCAAAGTCATCACTATTCTTCGTCGTCAGACATTTATAGAGCTTTGCACCAAGATTCAACGGAAGTTCATAATCTTTTACTCCCATTGTATAAATGGTACTTCCACAATTACGGCAACGCAGTGTATGCTCCCCTGTCTTTTCAAAAGAAGAAGAAAATGCCGTCTTTCCACAGCTACAGTGAATAATATCAAGCTTTAACTGAATGAGCATCTGAATCCAGCTCTTTTCAATAATTCTGGCATTCGGTTCCTGAATTCCATACGTAAAGGATAATGTAAATGCCTCTCTGATAAAGTCAGGGTAAATCTTCCATAACTTGATCACGTTATCATGGACACCGTTCACCGGACGATTTGATGCATTGCTCGGATCATAAATAAATACCGGATCTTTTCCGTAATGGATCAGATCATTCTCCTCTGTCATAACAACACACTGCAATACTTTGCTTCCTTCTAACGGGTCTCCGCGGAAAAATAATTTAAATAAAACAACTGCCAATGAGTATCTGTCTGTCAGCACATCTGGCTTTGCAATACCGCGCACAACTTCCGGTGCCATAAAACCAGGCATCCCTCCGATTCCAAAGTTATCTCCATCTGCTGCTACGTTATCACAGTCACAAACTAAAACATCCCCTGTTTTCGTATCAATAAAAAATCCGCCATCGTTTAAATCCTGGTAACTCTTACCCGCAAGGTGCAGTGCCCGGAATGCCTTAACAATGTTGATCGCTGCTGTGAGCATCACATCAAGAGAAGCAAACTTCACCTTGATCTTTCTTGCCGGCTGTCCTTTTACACGAGGCTTTTCCCAGCGATATCCATTATAAATATCTGTAAAAGACTCATAGCCTGATGGTGCAAGACGCATCAGGTAACCAAAAGCTCCGTTCTTCTTCGTTTCTGTCAGAAATAACGGCCAGATAAACTGCTTTCCGCCTTCCGGCGCACCATCTTCAATGTTCTTACGAAGATTATTACGAAATGCTTCCGGGTTCTTTATCCGACTGATAAAATACCATTTAAGCGCATATTCTCTGCCATTATAACGCACAAGATAAACAATACCCTGCCCGCCTCGTCCAAGTTCTCTTGAGACAACGGCCTCGCCGCCTGCCTCTATTGGAATTCTCTCTCCAATCTTTAACTCTCTCATCTATGTTCTACCATCCTTCATCGTAATTCACAGCACCAAGATCCACTGCTTCACCAAGAATATCCTTTGCTCCTGTACGAATCTCTTCCACAAGAACCTGCTGCTTCGCCTGTGCCACAGCCTCTTCTGCTGGCTGTCTTCCATTCGAATCAACTAAAGCAAGACTGCGGCTTCCAATCTGAGAAGAAGTGACTGCTAAAAGCTTAATCAATTCCCTAAGCTGATCTGCATTCTTTGCCTGAACAGCAAGCTCATCGTTCCCGGTAAATGCACGAAGTACATCCATATTTACCTTAGAACCGATACCAAGCGCAATCTTTAACCCATGCTGAAACCATTTATTCTGTTTTAATGTATCAAGCCCTTTCTTCCAGTCATCATTCGGAGAACCGTCGGATAACAAGAATATAACCGGCGCAAAAGAAAGGGAAGGAGAACTTAAAAATGTACTGCGTGAAAGCTTCTTAGAAAGCTCCAAAAATGCATCTCCCATAAATGTAAGACCGTCTGCTTCCAGACGATTCCAGTACTGATATTCCTCAATCTTCACCGGTTCTGATGTCACCCACTCTACATCTGTAGAAAACTTCATGATCGCGATCTTCACATCTGTAGAAGCCTCACCAACACCAATCAATGAAGGCAATAATTCCTCCATCGTACTGTTCAAAGAACCAATCTTCGTTCCTTTCATACTGCCGGACACGTCAATCATAAAAAAGATCGTCATACTCTTCTTCGCCGGTTCCATCGTATCAAGGAAATCCTCCTCAGCCGCATCTGCCACTTCTGATACTTCCGGTGTGTCAAGAACAAGACTTCTGCTCATTCGATTCTTTTTCAAAAGAATCTCATCATCATCCACTTCATTTAAATCAAGCCACTTTGGCATAAAAGTACCCCCTTTGGAATTATCTTTTCACGTGCTATGACAAGACCAGCATTTCTCTTCCGGTCTTTAACGCCATCCTGTCACCATTATATAACAATTTACCTATTTTACAAACTGCTTTATCTAGTTCTTTGAGATAAATTCTTGCACGAAAATTTGTAAGGTTGAAGAAATAAACAGACGAACCCACATCTCCTGTAATCTATAAAAATGCTTCATTTCACTGCGTCCAAGCTGCTCATCCGCAACTTGAACTTGCTCTAAGGCGCATTTTTATAGATTACAGGAGATGTGGGTTCTGTGTATTTCAATCCTACAAATCAATTCAATATAATAACAGTTTGCGTGTCAATCCTTAATATTTCATTTCATGGAAAGCTATACTCTTATGAATGATATCCAAATCCTACAACATGAATTCTGATTTTGCTTCTCCAGCCAAAGCACAGCCATCTGGAAATAAAAGAATCTATATTTCCAGATGGCGTCTACTTTACCTGCGGCAAATTACAATTCGCAATTATTCACTGTTCTTGGGAATGGTATCGCATCTCTGATATTAGAAATTCCGGTCAGATACATAACACATCTTTCAAATCCAAGTCCGAATCCAGAATGATGTGTGGAGCCATACTTACGAAGATCTAAGTAGAACTGATAGTTCTCTTCATCTAATCCAACTTCTTCCATACGTTTTCTAAGCAGATCATAATCATCTTCTCTCTGGCTTCCTCCAATGATTTCTCCAATACCCGGTACAAGACAATCCATTGCCGCTACCGTCTTGCCATCCTGATTCAGCTTCATATAAAATGCCTTGATCTCCTTTGGATAATCAGTCACAAATACAGGACGTTTAAACACCTCTTCTGTAAGGTATCTCTCATGTTCTGTCTGAAGATCGGTTCCCCATGATACTTTATATTCAAATTCATCGTTATGTTTCTCAAGAATCTCTACAGCCTCTGTATAGGTTACATGTCCAAATTCTGCGTTCAGCACATGATTCAGTCTGTCTTTTAATCCTTTATCAACAAACTGGTTCAGGAAATCCATCTCTTCCGGAGCATTCTCCATAACATAGGAAATAACATATTTAAGCATGGATTCCGCTACTTCCATATCATCTTTTAAATCTGCAAATGCCATTTCCGGCTCAATCATCCAGAATTCTGCCGCATGACGGGCAGTATTAGAATTCTCTGCACGAAATGTAGGTCCAAAAGTATACGTATTGCGGAATGCCTGTGCAAATGTTTCTGCATTAAGCTGTCCACTTACTGTCAGATTCGTTGGCTTGCCAAAAAAGTCCTGTGTAAAATCAACCTTGTCTTCTTTATCCTTTGGAATATTATTCAGGTCAAGTGTTGTCACCTGGAACATCTCTCCTGCACCCTCACAGTCACTTGCTGTTATAAGTGGTGTATGCACATAAACAAAGCCTCTCTCCTGGAAAAACTGGTGAATCGCATAAGCCGCCATAGAACGGATGCGAAATACTGCCTGAAACGTATTCGTTCTTGGACGAAGATGAGAAATTGTTCTTAAATATTCTAAGCTGTGACGCTTTTTCTGAAGTGGATAATCTGGTGCAGAAGCGCCTTCTAAAGTAACAGATGTTGCCTGAATCTCAAACGGCTGCTTTGCCTGTGGCGTAGGAACAAGAATTCCTTCTACGATCACTGCAGCTCCCACATTCATTTTAGAAATTTCCTGGAAGTTGGCAAGTTTTTCTTCATATACAACCTGAATCGGCTTGAAAAACGTTCCATCATGAAGTACTAAAAATCCAAAATGTTTTGAACCACGAATGCTTCGAATCCATCCGCCAAGCTTCACCTCTTTATTTAAAAATTGTTCACTGTTCTTATAAATCTCTCGAATTGTCATAATGTAGCAATCCTTTCTTATAATTATTTTTAATTATTTTTAGATATGTATTCTAATTACTTTTAATTAGAAAATCCCGTTTCTATTTTATCGCAAACCTCGCTGAATTGCTACTGTTTTTTGACTCTGTTTTCATCATTTTTATATCCATCTTTTTACTTTGTATATGTTACAGGACTGATTGGTTAATGTATTAGATATATACATGATATAAATGCTTCTGCCATAGACAACTTTTATCCCTTCCGGTTCTCTGTAGGAAAGCCTTTTTGCCCCGCGAATCACTACTCTTCTGCTGGATCCTGAATCAAAATCATATCTTCGAATTCTTGTCGGATGATATACTGCGGAACAGTTATATTCCCGATTATATGCTTTCAAAAAAGACCTTCTTGGACTTCCGTCTATTGTATAAACAGAACTTCCATACAGATCAAATCCCTGAAAATCCCCATAAGTAGCATCAAGACTAAATCTCTTTACAGGACCTCTCGGATTAATAAACTTCCCGTCAATCAGATTGTAAATCTGAAAATACTGTCTGTTATTATATGTATAACGTACCGCCATCTGCGTATTATCTTCATTAATTGCCGGATAAACATTTGTCATATACTTGCCAATTCTTATATCTGGAATCTTATATCGGATTGCTCCATGTTTTCGAAGTGTTGTGTTTTTCCGATACGGAAATCCTGAGATTGCTCTAGATACATCACTTCCCTTTTTACAATCACTGCCTGTCCATAACCAGGTTCTTCCATTCACCGTAGAACAATCCAGATTCGTTGCATGTCCAAATCTTTTTAAATCCATATGATCTCTCGTATAGCGTCCCAGTCCTCTGTATTTCACTCTGGTGATCCGCAGATTTCCACTGTAAGGCTTTGTCATCTGTATATAATAATAATATTTCGAATCCATCGTAAACGACTGGACCCACCTTTTTGATGCAAGCTTTGTAACCTTTCGCACTACCTGAAGATCACTAGATGACGGTTCTCTTGGTGTCACATCCCGCTTTACTACCTTTGCCTCTGCTTTTACACAATGACTCTGAAATGCAGCACAAAAAGCAAATGCAAAAAACATCATCCACAGTATCTTTCTTTTTTTTGTTCTCATAAGTCTTTCCTTTCTTTTAATTTATTATTCAAAAATACCTCGTCATTCCTACTGCAAGATGCGCGTCATGCAACGCAGTAGCATACTGGTCATTTTTAACTTTTTACATAGTTAAACTGTAATTTTTTTATAAAATGTAGTATAGTATAATTACTATATATATGTAGCAAAGAGGAGGTATACTATGAAAAAAACGGACGAACAGGAAAGGAATATAGCCTCCCGGCTGTATAACCTCGATAAAAAAGTTTATGAAACGACCGGCAGTACTTTAGGTCGTGTTTTTCCTTCCAGTCCATCGTTCGCTTTAGAGAAAATCATTGATTCCCTTAAGATTAACCGGGAATATTTTCTTAAAAACGAAATGACCCTGATCGCCAATATGATCGGTACAATCAAAGATGAAGAGAA